>NZ_JBBUTJ010000001.1:0-1163293 GCF_039592655.1 Carbonatibacter coralli
TTGCTGTTGCCCTCTCCGTCAGTGACCTCAGCAGTCATGGTGCGCAGGGTGTCCTTGCCATAGTTGTCCGGATTGTCCGAATTGCTGCGATAAACCAGATTGCGCAGAGCCTCCTGATAATCAGCCTTCGAACCCGGCCCGCTCAGCGTGCCGACGCCTGTTTTCGGATCATAGCTCCAGCTCATACCCTCGGGCAGAGTGTAACCCTCAGCAAAGGCAAGCACGTCACCGGGCTGGAAACCCTCCGCGATCCGGACGGTTGCACCGGTCATATCCTGATCATCAACATCGGACAGCACAACACTGTCAAAGACAGGAACTGCATCCTCACCTTCAACGAAGGTAAAGGTGGGCCGTGGCGTCCCGTCTGCATTGAAGGCCCGGCTGTAGATCGCCCCGGCATTGTCCCAGGTGGCAACCCAGCCGCCATCGTCCAGTGCCTTGACGCTGACGTTCGTCTGGTTTCCGGCTGTGATCACATTCAGCGGGATAGGCCCGCCGATCTTTGAACCGTCCGCAGCGAAGAGCTGACCATAAACACCCTTGCCGTCGCTGTCGTTCGCGCTCCAGACCGCAATCCAGCCACCATCTTTCAGAGGCGCGACATCCACGTCACTTGTTACCGTGTTGATGATCTGAAACTCGTCACTCAGCGGATTGCCGTCCGGCTTGTAAATCCGGCCATAGGTTCCGTCAGGCCCCCGCCATGTGACAACCCAGCCACTGTCCTCAAGGGCCGTGACGCTCGCGCGCTGCTGATTGCCCTCTGTCGTGGTGTTATTGACAGGGAACTCGCTTCGCCAGCCGTTGGAGCTGCTGTAAATCTCCTGACCGTCCTTGTTGTAAGCCTTGCCATAGATACCGAAACCGGAACCATCCTGACCCTTGCTCTGCCAGACGATTACATAACCGCCATTGGGCAGCCCCACCACAGAGGGGTAAAGCTGACGGTCATTTGTGTAGTCGTTGGCCTGTCGTTCCACGCCGACCTTGCGACCCTCGGAATCATACCGCTGATAACGCACAGCATAGCTGGACCCGTCCGCATAAAGAGACTGCCAAGCAATAATCCAGCCGCCATCTTCCAGAGCCGTTGCGGTCGCACCGGACTGGTGATTGCTTGTTCTGGTGTTGGCCCGGAACGCGGGGCCTTGTGGCGTTCCATCCGCATTGTAGGCCCGGCCAAAGACCTCGCCACCGGAATCCCAGGCTGTAATCCTGCCGCCATCCTTCAGCACAGTCCGTGCCTGTGGAACATCATCTGTCGGGGTTTCACGACTGCCGGCAGAGTTGTCCAGCACGGGGGCCTGATTGACAGGGGTGATGCCGAGCTTTGTCCGGACAGCTTCACCGTTGCCAGTGCCATCGTTCACCTGCGTGACAATGGTGCGCTCAGGATCGTTACCGTAGTTGTCCGGATTGTCGGACGTGCTCCTGTACTTGATATTGCGCAGAGCTTCCTGATAGTCCGCGACTGAAGCAGCCCCGCTCAGCGTGGCAATGCCTGTGTCCAGATCATAGTGCCAGCTCATACCTGCAGGCAGGGTGTAACCCAGAAGGGTAAGCGCGTCGCCCTCCCGGAAATCCTCAATCCGGATCGTTGCACCGTCCATCAGGCCGCTGTCCGGGTCAGACAGGACAATCCCGTCCAGAAGAACCGCTGGCGTGCCACCTTCGGTGTAATCGCCTTCCCTGACAGCAGAGGCATCCAGAACCGCCCTGTCGTTCACTCCGCTCACCCCGACCTTTGTCCGGACAGCTTCACCGTTGCCACTGCCATCATTCACCTGCGTGACAATGGTCCGCTCCGGATCGTTGCCGTAGTTGTCCGGATTGTCGGACGTGCTCCTGTACTTGATATTGCGCAGAGCTTCCTGATAGTCCGCGACTGAAGCAGCCCCGCTCAACGTACCGACACCTGTGCCCAGATCATAGCGCCAACTCATGCCCGCAGGCAGAGTGTAACCCAGAAGGGTAAGCGCGTCGCCCTCCCGGAAATCCTCAATCCGGATCGTTGCACCGTCCATCAGGCCGCTGTCCGGATCGGACAGAACGATCCCGTCCAGAAGAACTGCTGGCGTGCCGTCTTCGGTATAGTCGCCTTCCCTGACAGCAGAGGCATCCAGAACCGCCCTGTCATTCACTCCGCTCACCCCGACCTTCGTGCTGACAGACTCGCTGTTGCCACTGCCATCATTCACCTCTGTGCTGATGGTGCGCAGGGTGTCCTTGCCATAGTTGTCCGGGTTTTCCGATGTACTGCGATAAACCAGATTGCGCAGGGCCTCCTGATAGTCGGCCTTTGAACCGGCTCCACTCAACGTGCCAATGCCTGTGGCCGGATCGTAGCTCCAGCTCATGCCCTCCGGCAGGCTGTAACCCTCCCTGAAGGCAAGCGCGTCGCCGGGCTGGAAACCCTCCGCGATCCGGACGGTTGCACCGGTCATATCCAGATCATCAACATCAGACAGAATAACTTTGTCGAAGACAGGAACAGCGTCCTCACCTTCAACAAAGGTTACAGGAGGCCGTGGCGTCCCGTCTGCATTGAAGGTCCTGCTGTAGGGCACTCCGGCATTGTCCCAGGTGGCCACCCAGCCACCATCGTCCAGCGCCTTGACCGTTACACCGGTCTGGTTTCCGGCCGTGATCGCATTCAGCGGGATAGGCCCGCCAATCTTTGAACCGTCCGCCGCATAGAGCTGACCATAAACACCCTTGCCATCGCTGTCGTTCGCGCTCCAGACCGCAACCCAGCCGCCCTCTTTCAGGGGCGCGACATCCGCCCTTACTGACGCGTTGAGGATATGGAACTCGCCGCTCAGCGGATTGCCGTCCGGCTTGTAGATCCGGCCATAGGTCCCACCATCAGAGCCGCGCCACGTGACAACCCAGCCACTGTCGTCAAGGGCTGTGACAATCGCGCGATCCTGATCGCCCCCTGTCGTGGTGTTGACAGGAAACTCGCTCCGGAAACCGTTGGAGCTGCTGTAAAGCGGTTGGCCGTCCTTGTTGAAAGCCTTGCCATAGATGCCGAAACCGGAGCCATCCTGCCCCTTGCTCTCCCAGACGATCACATAACCGCCATTGGGCAGCCCCACCACAGAGGGGTAAAGCTGACGGTCATTTGTGTAGTCATTGGCCTGTCGTTCCACGCCGACCTTGCGACCCTCGGCGTCATACCGCTGATAACGCACAGCATAGCTGGACCCGTCTGCCAAGAGAGACTGCCAGGCAATGATCCAGCCGCCATCTTCCAGAGCCGTTGCGGTCGCACCGGACTGGTGATTGGCTGTTCTGGTGTTGGCACGGAACTCGGGACCCTGTGGCGTTCCATCCGCGTTGTAGGCCCGGCCAAAGACCTCCCCACCGGAATCTCTGGTTGTAATCCAGCCACCATCCTTCAACACAGTCCGCGCCTGAGGAACATCATCTGTCGGAGTTTCGCGGCTCTCACCGGCAGAATTGTCCAGCACAGGCGCTTCGTTGATGGCTTTGACCGTCACGGTCGCGGACACCGTGTCACTGCTGTCCTCATCATCATTGTCGAAACGGGCCTTGATGGTGCGGGTTGGCTCTGCTCCATAGGCATCAGGATTTTTCGATGTGTTGTTGTAGACAATATTCCGCAGAACTTCCTGAAAGGCCTCTGCCGAAGCTCCGGAACTGTTGATGATTCTGATCGTAGCTCCTGCAGTTCCTGCCTCATCATCATTGTACAAAACAGTGAAACCATCCGGCAGTGTATAACCGGGCGCCAGATCCAGAATGTCTCCGGTCTGGGGATTGTCAACATAGACCAGCAGGGCTTCGACCCTGTTGTCCGGGTCGGACAGAACCGCCCCGTCGAAAGGTGCAACGGGTGTTCCGTTTTCCACATAATCAGCGGACTTCACCCCGGATGTGTCAATGACAGAAGGATCATCCGTCCCTGTCACCCCGACCTTTGTGCTGACTGGCGTGCCATTGCCACTGCCATCATTCACCTGTGTGACAATGGTGCGCTCCGGATTGTTGCCGAAGTTGTCAGGATTGTCAGACTTGCTTTGATAGGCAATGTTGCGCAGGGCCTCCTGATAGTCCGCAACAGAACCGGAACCACTCAGTGTGCCGATGCCTGTCTCCGGATCATAGCTCCAGCTCATACCCTCCGGCAGACTGTAACCCTCCTTGAAGACAAGTTCGTCGTCATCCTTTTGAAAGCCTTCTGTAATTTTGACCGTTGCACCATCCACGGTTTCGCTGTCCGGATCGATCAGTACAATCCCGTCCAGAAGAACCGCTGGCGTGCCGCCTTCGGTATAGTCGCCTTCCCTGACAGCAGAGGCATCCAGAACCGCCTTGTCATTCACACCATTCACCCCGACCTTTGTCCGGACAGCTTCACCGTTGCCACTGCCATCGTTCACCTGCGTGACAATGGTGCGCTCAGGATTGTTGCCGAAGTTGTCAGGATTGTCAGATGTGCTGCGATAGGTGATGTTCCGCAAGGCTTCCTGATAGTCGGCAGCAGAACCGGGCCCGCTCAGCGTGCCGATACCTGTGGCCGGATCATAGCTCCAGTTCATGCCTTCGGGCAGAGTGTAACCGTCTGCCAGTACAAGCGCGTCGCCGGGCTGGAAACCCTCATCAATCCGGACCGTTGCAGTATCCATGGCCTCGCTGTCCGGGTCGGACAGAACGATCCCGCCCAGAAGAACCGCTGCCCCGTCTTCTGTATAGTCCGCGTCACTGACAGCAGAGATATCCAGAACCGGAACTCCGTTCACGCCTTTGACACCAACGTCCGAGGTCACGGTATTGCTGTTGCCCTCTCCGTCAGTGACCTCAGCAGTCATGGTGCGCAGGGTGTCCTTGCCATAGTTGTCCGGATTGTCCGAATTGCTGCGATAAACCAGATTGCGCAGAGCCTCCTGATAATCAGCCTTCGAACCCGGCCCGCTCAGCGTGCCGACGCCTGTTTTCGGATCATAGCTCCAGCTCATACCCTCGGGCAGAGTGTAACCCTCAGCAAAGGCAAGCACGTCACCGGGCTGGAAACCCTCCGCGATCCGGACGGTTGCACCGGTCATATCCTGATCATCAACATCGGACAGCACAACACTGTCAAAGACAGGAACTGCATCCTCACCTTCAACGAAGGTAAAGGTGGGCCGTGGCGTCCCGTCTGCATTGAAGGCCCGGCTGTAGATCGCCCCGGCATTGTCCCAGGTGGCAACCCAGCCGCCATCGTCCAGTGCCTTGACGCTGACGTTCGTCTGGTTTCCGGCTGTGATCACATTCAGCGGGATAGGCCCGCCGATCTTTGAACCGTCCGCAGCGAAGAGCTGACCATAAACACCCTTGCCGTCGCTGTCGTTCGCGCTCCAGACCGCAATCCAGCCACCATCTTTCAGAGGCGCGACATCCACGTCACTTGTTACCGTGTTGATGATCTGAAACTCGTCACTCAGCGGATTGCCGTCCGGCTTGTAAATCCGGCCATAGGTTCCGTCAGGCCCCCGCCATGTGACAACCCAGCCACTGTCCTCAAGGGCCGTGACGCTCGCGCGCTGCTGATTGCCCTCTGTCGTGGTGTTATTGACAGGGAACTCGCTTCGCCAGCCGTTGGAGCTGCTGTAAATCTCCTGACCGTCCTTGTTGTAAGCCTTGCCATAGATACCGAAACCGGAACCATCCTGACCCTTGCTCTGCCAGACGATTACATAACCGCCATTGGGCAGCCCCACCACAGAGGGGTAAAGCTGACGGTCATTTGTGTAGTCGTTGGCCTGTCGTTCCACGCCGACCTTGCGACCCTCGGAATCATACCGCTGATAACGCACAGCATAGCTGGACCCGTCCGCATAAAGAGACTGCCAAGCAATAATCCAGCCGCCATCTTCCAGAGCCGTTGCGGTCGCACCGGACTGGTGATTGCTTGTTCTGGTGTTGGCCCGGAACGCGGGGCCTTGTGGCGTTCCATCCGCATTGTAGGCCCGGCCAAAGACCTCGCCACCGGAATCCCAGGCTGTAATCCTGCCGCCATCCTTCAGCACAGTCCGTGCCTGTGGAACATCATCTGTCGGGGTTTCACGACTGCCGGCAGAGTTGTCCAGCACGGGGGCCTGATTGACAGGGGTGATGCCGAGCTTTGTCCGGACAGCTTCACCGTTGCCAGTGCCATCGTTCACCTGCGTGACAATGGTGCGCTCAGGATCGTTACCGTAGTTGTCCGGATTGTCGGACGTGCTCCTGTACTTGATATTGCGCAGAGCTTCCTGATAGTCCGCGACTGAAGCAGCCCCGCTCAGCGTGGCAATGCCTGTGTCCAGATCATAGTGCCAGCTCATACCTGCAGGCAGGGTGTAACCCAGAAGGGTAAGCGCGTCGCCCTCCCGGAAATCCTCAATCCGGATCGTTGCACCGTCCATCAGGCCGCTGTCCGGGTCAGACAGGACAATCCCGTCCAGAAGAACCGCTGGCGTGCCACCTTCGGTGTAATCGCCTTCCCTGACAGCAGAGGCATCCAGAACCGCCCTGTCGTTCACTCCGCTCACCCCGACCTTTGTCCGGACAGCTTCACCGTTGCCACTGCCATCATTCACCTGCGTGACAATGGTCCGCTCCGGATCGTTGCCGTAGTTGTCCGGATTGTCGGACGTGCTCCTGTACTTGATATTGCGCAGAGCTTCCTGATAGTCCGCGACTGAAGCAGCCCCGCTCAACGTACCGACACCTGTGCCCAGATCATAGCGCCAACTCATGCCCGCAGGCAGAGTGTAACCCAGAAGGGTAAGCGCGTCGCCCTCCCGGAAATCCTCAATCCGGATCGTTGCACCGTCCATCAGGCCGCTGTCCGGATCGGACAGAACGATCCCGTCCAGAAGAACTGCTGGCGTGCCGTCTTCGGTATAGTCGCCTTCCCTGACAGCAGAGGCATCCAGAACCGCCCTGTCATTCACTCCGCTCACCCCGACCTTCGTGCTGACAGACTCGCTGTTGCCACTGCCATCATTCACCTCTGTGCTGATGGTGCGACCGGGATTGTTGCCGAAGTTGTCCGGATTGTCGGACGTGCTGCGATAGGTGATGTTCCGCAGGGCTTCCTGATAGTCCGCGGCAGAACCGGGCCCGCTCAGGGTGCCGATACCTGTCTCCTGATCATAGCTCCAGCTCATGCCCTCGGGCAGACTGTAACCTTCCCTGAAGGCAAGCGCGTCACCGGGCTGAAAACCATCCATAACCCGGACCGTCGCACTTTCAATGCTCTGGTTATCGACATCGGTCAGATCCAGTGTGTCAAAGACTGCCACCGCTGCACCGCCCTCTGTATAGGCCTTCATATTGACCGGCACACCATTGGCATCATAACGCTGCAGATAAATGTCATTGGCCGAGCCGTCCGCTCCGCGTCCCTCCCATGCAATCACCCAGCCCCCATCGGGAAGCGCTGTAATGGCAGGAGAGCCCTGCAAACCCGCCGTGTCATCATTGACCCGGAACTGAGGGCCCTGCGGATTTCCATCCTTGTCAAAACGGCGGGCAAAGACACCATCTCCGTCGCCTTCTCCGGCACCGCTCCAGACCGCAACCCAGCCACCGTCTTCCAGTGCAGCAACAGCCGGATCCCACTGTATGCCAGTCGTGTACTCATCATTGAGCAGGAACTGGGGACCTTTCGGATTACCATTCTCGTCAAATATCCGGGCATAGACACCCGAACCGTCGCCTTCACCGTCGCCGCTCCATACGGCCACCAGACTCCCGTCTTTCAAAGGCACAATATCCGGCCAGATCTGACCGCCACCGGTATGATCATTCACCCGGAACTGGGGACCTTTCGGGTTGCCATCCCTGTCATAGATCCGGGCATAGGCACCCTGTCCGTCGCCGTCTCCCGCACCCTGCCATATAGCCACCCAGCCACCGTCCGGCAGGGCTGTGACGTCCGGATTGACGTGCTGGCCGCTCGTGTGACTGTTGATCCGGAACTGGGGACCTTTCGGACTGCCATCCCTGTCATAGGCCCGGCCATAGACATGGTGCCCACCTGAAGAGCTTTGCCAGACAGCCACCCAGCCGCCGTCTTCCAGCACCGTTACAGCCGGATGGATCTGATCACCAGCCGTCTGGTTGTTAACCACAAACTCCGGCCCCCGCTTGCTGCCATCTGCATTGAAGGCCTGAGCGCGAATATCCTTGATGTTCGTCCTTTTCTGCTGGGACCCCCAGATAGCAACCCACCCTCCATCGGGCAGGGCTGCAACATCCCCATTCCACTGTTCTCCCCAGGTGTATGAATTCGCATGGAACTCCTGACCTTGTGGCCTGCCATAGGCATCATAGGCCTGACCGTAAACACCATCACTGGTGCCGCCCGCATCCTGACCCAGGCTTGTCCAGATCGCGACCCAGCCCCCGTCGGACTTTGCCGCAAGCTCCGGCACCGCCTGACGATTGCTGGTATAGCTGTTGGAGCGCACAGACTCTGGTGCCATGCCCAGCTCTGACGTGTCGTTTACAGGGATGATGCCAATGGTTGTACTGACAACGGCACCGGTGGCACTTCCATCATTCACCTCTGTGCTGATGGTGCGCTCCGGATCATTGCCGTAGTCGTCAGGATTTGCTGACGTACTGTGATAGGCGATGTTGCGCAGGGCCTCCTGATAATCCGCAACAGAGCCGGCCCCGCTCAGCGTGCCGACACCTATTTTCGGATCATAGCTCCAGCTCATACCCTCCGGCAGGCTGTAACCATCCGCAAGGACAAGCGCGTCACCCGGCCGGACATCCGTGATCCGGACCGTTGCCCCGTCCACATTCTGATTATCGGCATCGGACAGAACGACACCGCCCAGAACCGGCACAGCCGCACCGCCTTCCGTGTAATCCCCTCCGGGAAACCCGGGTCGGGCCACAATGGGTTGCCAGTCCGCTTCCCCTTCCTGACGATATTGCAGGAGATAGTCACCGTTGCCCTGCCAGTTCATCGCAAGGAATTCGAAATCATAGAAGCCGGATTTTGCTGGTGTGAAGCTGCCGGTCGTGCTCCGGAACGACGAACTGTCGCTCAGGATTTCCCGACCGTTGAGCGTCAGTTTGGTCACATCATCAACGGCCTCGAGGAACTGATAGGTCTTGCCCTCTTCGAGCCAGATCCTGCCGGTAATTCTGGTCAGAGTGTCCACAGCGTTGTCGCCCTGGAACTCTCTCAACACCAGCGGAGTATCCGGGCCAAAGGCAGGACTGTTTGCCAGGACATCATCAAGCGACGGCTGTCCACCTCCGGTTGGTGCCTGCGCAAACTTCGCTTCATAGAGAACACCCGGAAGACCGGGGTTTTCCAGCACAGGCGCCTGATTGACAGGAACGATGCCAAGGGTTGTGCTGATTGGATCTCCATTGCCGTTTCCGTCATTCACCTGTGTGATGATTGTCCGCTCCGGATTGTTCCCGTAGTTGTCCGGATTGTCCGATGTGCTTTGATAGACAATGTGGCGCAGGGCTTGCTGATAGTCCACAACGGAGCCGGGCCCGCTCAGCGTGCCGATGCCTGTCGCCGGATCATAGCTCCAGTTCATACCCTCCGGCAGACTGTAACCCTTCGCAAGCACAAGCGCGTCACCGGGCTGGACACCATCAATACGGACCGTCGCACTCTCCAGCCCCTGATCATCCACATCAGACAGCTCAACTGCACCCAGCACGGGAACCGCATAGCCGCCTTCCGTGAAGGTTGCGGGTCTAGCGGTACCGTCTGCATTGAAGGCCCGGCTGTAGTATTCGTCACCGTTATTGAGCCAGGTGGCCACCCAGCCGCCATCTGCCAGCGCCCTGACGATGACGTTCGCCTGATTTCCTGCCGAGATCATGTTGAGCGGGATCGGTTCACCGATCTTCTCGCCGGTCGCCGAATAGAGCTGTCCATAAACATCGTGGTAATCATCGCCTCCGCTCCAGGCACTCCACACCACAACCCGGCTACCATCTGCCAGCAGCGCGACATCTATGTCATTGTTTCCTTTCGAATTCTCAATCAGAAACCCGTCAGCAAGCGGGCTGCCATCCGCATTGTAAAACCGACCGTACATATCGCCATTGGCACCCTCCCACAGGACCATCCAGCTACCATCATCCAGCAACCTGATCTCCGGATCGAGCAGATAGCCCTTTTTGACCAGGAATTCGCCCTGGCTGTTGGTGGAGGGCTCGTTGACAATCGGCTGACCGTTCCGGTCATATACCCGCCCATAGATCCCCGCATCGAAACCATCCCGGCCATCGCTGATCCAGACGATCACATAGCCACCGTTCGGCAGAGCGGCAACAAACGGAGCAAGCTGACTGCCATTGGTATGGTCATTGGCCACCTCTTCTCCGCCGACCTTCTCGCCAGCAGCATTGTAACGCTGATAGACGACACCAGCACCGGAACCATCAGCATCAATTGACTGCCATACGATAATCCAGCCACCGTCTGCCAAAGCCGCGATTTTCGGTTCGAAAAACTTATCTGCCGTTGTGCTGTTGACCCGGAACGGTTCGCCAACCGGTTGACCGGCCTCATCATAGCGCTGAGCATAGACATCATCACCGTAAGTCTCGGCTTCAATGCGGCCACCATCTGCCAACACATCCGGTTTCAATTGCTGCGGGATGTCAATGGCAGGAGCTTCAGCACGGGTATTGCCGGCAGGGTTCTTCACCTCCGTCGCATCGTTCACGCCGATCACACGGACGATGCTGTTCACCGGCACACTGGCATGGGCACCATCATAAACCAGAGCGGAGATCTCGCGATAGGTATTGGCACCGAAGTTGTCCGGATTGTCAGACGTGCTGTGATAGGCAATGTTGTTCAGAGCCTCCTGATAGTCCGCAACGGAAGCGACACCACTCAGCTCACCAATCCCTGTCACAGAATTGTAGCGCCAGCTCATGCCTTCCGGCAGGCTGTAACCCTCCTTGAGAACAAGTGCATCCCCCGCAAGCGGATTGACAATCTGAACGATCGCAGCCGCCATGGTCTCGCTGTCCGTATCGGAAAGCGTTGCACCCTCCAGCACGGGAACGGCTGCACCCTCTTCTGTAAAGTTCGCTCCCCTGACAGCAGAAGTGTCCAGAACCGCCGGATCATTCACCCCTGTCACCTGGACTTTTGTGCTGACAGGCTCAGCGTTGCCGCTTCCGTCGTTCACCTGCGTGATGATAGTTCGCTCCGGATCCCTGCCGAAGTCATCCGGGTTGTCCGATCTGCTGAGATAGGCAATTTTGCCCAGCACATCCTGATAGTCCGCAGCAGAACCGGGTCCGCTCAGCGTGCCGATCCCTGTCTCCGGATCGTAGCTCCAGCTCATACCCCTTGGCAGAATATAGCCCTCCGGCAGGACAAGCGCGTCACCAGGCCGGAAATCCGCGATCCGGACCGTTGCCCCCTCCATCGAGGCGCTGTCCGGATCGGACAGCACGATCCCGTCCAGAAGGGTTGCTGGCGCGCTGCCTTCTGTAAAGCTCGCGTCCCTGACAAGAGAGATATCCAGAACCGCAGGGTCATTCATCCCCATGATCGCGATTCTTGTGCCGACAACATTGCTGTTGCCATACCCGTCACTGACTTCAACCCTGATAATGCGGTCCGGATTGTTGCCGAAGTTGTCGGGATTGTTCGATGTGCTGTGATAGCCGACATTGCGCAGGGCTTCCTGATACTCCGCCCTGGACCCTGCACCGCTCAGCGTGCCGGTGCCTGTCTCCGGATCATAGCTCCAGCTCATGCCCTCGGGCAGGCTGTAACCCTCCTTGAGAACAAGCTCGTCGCCGGGCCGGACATCCGCGATCCGGACGATTGCGCGGTCCATATCCTGATCATCAGTATCGGCAATCCCCAAACGACTCAGCATAAAATAAGCTGGACCGTTTTCTGTAAAACCCGCTTTCCTGACAGTCGGGGAGCTTGAATTCTTGCGCATCGTTTAAACCCTCTGAAGCAAAATCACATAGGGTCCGAGACGTACTAAAGAAAAGCCACGCAAAAATTTCCATTAACATCAAAACAATTTCAATTAATGCCTTACAGCTTCAAAGGTCTGCTTTTGACTTTGAAATGTTTCAAAAGCTTCAAAGCTTTTTGACCCTGTCAGGCAGAACAGAGTTTTCGAAAGCAGGGTTATCCCTTTTCCGGACTGTTCCGGCCAGACGGCTCTTTCAGGATCTGTTCCAGTGTCCTGTTGCCGCGCTGCCGGAGACTGGTTCTCTGCCCGACAGAACGCAGGAAAGGCTGTCTCCGGAAGAGAGGAAGACAGCCTTTCCCTTGTCGGATTACCCCGCGGGTAACCCAACGCTGCACCCTGGAGCCCGGGATTTCGGACCCCCTAGAGGTTCTGGTTGATCAGGCTTTGCTCGTCCTGATCCCTGTTTTCGAGAGTGACAGAGTTAAAGTCTGCTCCTTCCCTCTCCGGAGACTGCGGTGCTGCAGGCTCGGTTGTGGTCTCGACCCGCTTCTGCTCGGCCTGCAGGAAGTCATCCAGCAGCTTGGCGTCCTCTTCGCCATCCTGCTGATCCAGCAAATCGGAAAGCTGCAGCGCCGGTTGGGCAGAACGTGTTTCCGGAAGAGGATCATCCAGGGTCACCACAGGCGGATCGTTCACAGGGATAATGCCAACCGTCGAGGTGATGGTGTTGCTGTTTTCACTACCATCGTTGACCGTTGCCTTGATCGTCCGCTCCGGATCGTTGCCGAAATCATCCGGATTGTCCGACGTGCTGTGATAGGTGATGTTGCGCAAGGCTTCCTGATAGTCGGCAACAGAACCGTAACCGTTCAGCACACCAACACCCGTGGCCTGATCATAGGTAAAGCTCATGGTTGGCGGCAGGAACTTGGCGTGAAGAATATCACCGGGCCGGAAGTCATCAATCCAGATCATTGCACTGATCATGCTTTCACTGTTCGCATCCGTCAGTGAAGCCTCCGGGAAAACAGCCACATGATCACTGTTTTCAGTATAGTTAATCGGGTCATCAGGGGTTTTCATTGTCAGTTCAGGCGCTTCGAAAGCCTGAACACCGACAACACGGGCAGCCGTGTTGCTGCCATCCGCGCCATCGCCAACCTGCATGACGATGGTTCGCGTGGAATCGGTGCCCCCTGCATCGGGATCGTCCGACCTGCTCCTGTACTGGATGTTGCGCAGGGCTTCCTGATAGTCCGCCGCAGAACCGGGACCACTCAGTGTGCCGATCCCTGTCGCCGGATCATAGCTCCAGCTCATACCCTCAGGCAGGGTGTAGCCAACCGGAAGAAGCAGTTCATCACCGGAGCGGAAATCGTTGATCCGGACTGTCGCACTGTCCATGCTCTGATTATCGACATCGGACAGTTCCACATCCCCGAAGACAGTGACAGCATCACCCCCCTGTTTGTAGTTGATGGAAGACCGCGGCGATCCGTCAGGATAGAAGACCTGGCTGCGAACATCCCCGTCACTGTTCCAGGTGGCGACCCACCCCCCGTCACCCAGTGCTGTGATCGCGGGGAGATTCTGAGCGCCTTCTGTTGTCGTGTTCAACTGGAAGCGTTCGCCGATCCTGTCGCCCTGCGCCGTATAACGCTGGCCATAGATCTCACCGTCTGCATCCCAGACCGCAATCCAGCTTCCATCTTTCAGAAGCGTGACATCCGAACGGAGGCCGCCGTCCGCAATCCGGAACTCGTCACTCAGTGGATTTCCATCCGCCTTGTAAACCCGGCCATAGATCCCGTCCGGACCTTGCCACGTGATAACGTAACCCCCATCGTCGAGCGCTGTGACAGCCGGTACTTCCTGATCACCCGCTGTCGTGGTGTTAGCGCGGACTTCACTCCGGATTTCGCGACCGTCCTTGTCGTAGAGCTTGCTGTAAACACCGAAGCCGTCGCCATCCTGTCCCCGGCTGACCCAGGTGATCACATAGCCGCCGTTGGACAGACCTGCCAGGTCCGGATACCACTGATCGCTGGCCGTGTAGTCATTGGCCTGTTGTTCCCCGCCGACCTTCTGGCCGTCGGCATTGTAACGCTGATAGCGCACAGCATAGCGGTCACCATCAACACTTAGAGACTGCCAGGCAATCACCCAGCCACCATCTTCCAGAGCCGTTATCTTCGCACCGGACTGGTGAGTAACCGTCTCGGAGTTGACCAGGAACTGGCCACCCTGTGGTGTCCCGTCCGCATTGTAGGCCTGGGCATAGATATCGCCACCGGAATCCCAGGCGACAACCCAGCCCCCGTTTTTGATACCGGCAACGTGGACATGGTCCTGATCACCGGACGTTGTGCTGTCGACTCTGAATTCATCCCCAACAGGGTTTCCATCCGCACCAAAGCGTTGACCATAGGCGCCCCAGCCATCACCGTCCTGCCCCCGGCTCTGCCACACTGTGACCCAGCCGCCATCAGCCAGTTTCGAAACATCAGATCCGCCCTGAAAATCACCTGTGTGAGTGTTGGCCCGGGTTTCGGTATCCGGCTGATCCGGCAGGGTAAGGACCGGAGGCGTATTGATGTCGTAAACAACAATCTTGGAGACAAGAGCGTCGCTGTTGTTGCTGCCATCAGTGATCTCGGTCGTGATCTCCCGCTCGGGATCATTTCCGTAATTGTCCGGATTGTCGGAACTGTTCCTGTACTGGATGTTGCGCAGGGCCTCCTGATAATCCGCTTTGGAACCGGCACCGCTCAGCGTGCCGATGCCTGTCTCCGGATCATAGCTCCAGCTCATGCCCGCAGGCAGGCTGTAGCCATCTGCAAGGACAAGTTCGTCACTTCCCTTCAGGAACCCGCCTGTAATCTTGACGGTTGCGCCTTGCATGGTGTCGCTGTCGGCATCAGACAGCTCAACGCTGTCAAAGACAGGAACGGCATCAGCCCCTTCAACGAAAGTCACAGGATACCTTGGCGTCCCGTCCGCATTGAAGGTCCGGCTGTAGGCTTCCCCGGCATTGTCCCAGGTGGCCACCCAGCCACCGTCAGCCAGTACCTTGACTGTCACACCGGTCTGGTCCCCGGCCGTGATCACATTGAGCGGAATGGGGTCACCGATCTTGGTACCATCCGCCGCGTAGAGCTGACCATAAACGCCCTTGCCGTCACTGTCGTCAGCGCTCCAGACCGCAACCCAGCCACCGTCTTTCAGAGGCACGGCATCCGCAACGCTCGCATTTGTTACGGTGTTGGTGATATGGAACTCGTTGCTCAGCGGATTGCCATCCGGCTTGTAAATCCGGCCATAGATCCCGTCAGGGCCGCGCCAGGTGGCGACCCAGCCGCTATCGTCGAGCGCTGAGACAAACGGGCTCTGCTGATCGCCTGCCGTCGTGTTGTTGATGCGGAATTCGTCCCCCCGTGCAGAACCGTCAGCATTGTAGACCCGACCATAGACCCCGTAACCGGAGCCATCCTGTCCCAGACTGTTCCAGACGATCACATAACCGCCATCGGGCAGCCCCGCCACATCCGGATTCAACTGCCTGTTCGTTGTGTAGGTATTGGCCCGGAGTTCATCGCCGACCCTGTTACCATCGGCATCGTAACGCTGATAGTGTACAGCATAGCTGTCCCCATCCGCGTGGTTTGATTGCCAGGCAATAATCCAGCCACCATCCTCCAGAGCCGCAGCGGTCCCGCCGGACTGGTGCCAGAGCGTTCTGCTGTTGGCGCGGAACTGACCCCCTTGTGGCGTCCCATCCGCGTTGTAAGCCTGACCATAGATCTCGCCACCGGAATCCCAGGCTTCAATCCTGCCGCCATCCTTCAGCACATTCGGCGCCTTCGGAACATCATCTGTCGGAGTTTCACGACCATCACCAACAGGGTTGTTCAGGACAGGTGCGTCGTTGACAGATACCACCTTGATCGTTGAGGTCAGGGTGTTGCTGTTGTCCTCCCCGTCATTGATCTGCGTCGTGATTTTCCGTTCGGGATTGCTCCCGGAGTTGTCGGGATTGTCCGACGTGCTCCTGTAGAGGATGTTGCGCAGAGCTTCCTGATAGTCGGCTTTGGAGCCGGAACCACTCAGTGTCCCAACGCCTGTCGCCGGATCGTAGCTCCAGCTCATGCCCGCTGGCAGAGTGTAGCCGTCTGCGAGTACAAGCTCGTCAGAATCCTTCAGGAAGCCCTCTGTGATCTGAACCGTTGCACTTTCAATGTTCTCGTCGTCAACATCGGAAAGCGTCGCATCGGGCAGGATGGCCACAGCCTCTCCGTCTTCTGTGAAGTTCTCGGTCGCAGCAACCTCAGACCGGGCCACAATCGGTTGCCAGCCGGTTTCCCCTTCCTCGCGGTATTGCAGGAGATAATCACCATTACCCTGCCAGTCCATCGCAAGGAATTTGAAGTCATAGTATCCGGATTGCGCTGGTGTGAAGCTGCCGGTTGTGCTCTGATTCGAGACATTGTCGTTCAGAACCTCCTGGCCGTTGAGTGTCAACCGTGCCACATCATCCACAGACTCGCGGAACTGATAGGTCTTGCCTGCTTCCAGCCAGATTTTCCCGGTGATTCTGGTCAGAGTGTTGTTGGCGTTGTCACCCTGAAGGGACGCTGCGTCAAGAGGAGTGTCCGGGCCAAAGGCAGGACTGTTTGACAGAACATCATCAAGCGGCGGCTTTCCGCCTCCGGTTGGCGCCTGCGCAGACTTCGCTTCGTAGAGCACACCGGGCTGACCGGGGGTTTGCAGCACAGGGGCATCGTTGACGGCCTTGACCGTCAGGGTCGTGGACACCGTGTCGCTGTTTTCATCGTCATCATTGTCGAAACGGGCCTTGATGGTGCGGGTTGGCTCTGTCCCGTAGGCATCAGGATTTTCCGATGTGCTGTAATAGACAATGTTCTGCAGAATTTCCTGATAGACCTCTGCCGGCGCTCCGGAATTGTTGATAATTCCAATCGAAGGTCCTGCCGTTCCGTCCACGTCATCATTGCGCACGATAGAAAAACCATCCGGCAGTGTATAACCCGGTGCCAGATCCATGGCATCTCCGGGCTGGGGATTGTCAACAAAGACCAGCAGGGCTTCGACCCTGTTGTCCGGATCGGACAGCACGGCCCCGTCAAAAGGTGCCACGGGCGTTCCGTTTTCCGTATAGTCGGCGGACTTCACCCCGGATGTGTCAATGACAGAGGGATCATCTGTCCCCTTGACCTTGACCTTTGTGCTGACGGGATCGCTGTTTTCACTGCCGTCATTCACCTGTGTTGTGATTGTGCGCTCGGGATTGCTGCCGAAGTCATCGGGATTGTCAGACTTGCTTTGATAGGCAATGTTGCGCAGGGCCTCCTGATAGTCATCAACGGAACCGGAGCCACTCAGCGTGCCGATCCCTGTCGCCGGATCATAGTTCCAGCTCATACCTGCAGGCAGGCTGTAGCCATCCTTGAGCACAAGTTCGTCACCAGGCTGGAACCCCTCACCAATCCGGACCGTTGCACCATCCATGGTGCTGCTGTCCGGATCACTCAGAACGATGCCGCCCAGAAGAACCGCTGGTGTCCCGCCTTCGGTGTAGTCGCCTTCCGCAACAGCAGAGGTATCCAGAACCGCCTTGTCATTCTCCCCGGTCACACCAATCTTTGTCCTGACAGGCAAACTGTTGTAAGTGCCGTCATTCACCTGCGTGACAATGGTCCGCTCGGGATTGTTTCCGTAGTTGTCCGGATTATCAAAATTGTTCCTGTACTTGATATTGCGCAGCGCTTCCTGATAATCCGCGACAGAAGCAACCCCGCTCAGCGTAGCAATGCCTGTGTCCAGATCATAGCGCCAGCTCATGCCAGCAGGCAGGGTATAGCCCAGAAGGGTAAGCGCGTCACCCTCCTGGAAATCCTCGATACGGATTGTTGCACCGTCCATCATGTCACTGTCCGGATCGCTCAGAACAATCCCGTCCAGAAGAACCGCTGGCGGGTTACCTTCGGTGTAGTCGCCCTCCCTGACGCCTGCGGTATCAAGCACCGGCGCATCATTGGTCGGCGCAATCCCAACGTCCGAGGTCACAGTGTTGCTGTTGCCCTCCCCGTCAGTAACCTCTGCGGTTATGGTGCGCCACGTATCCGTGCCATTGTTGTCGGGATTGTCGGACTTGCTTTGATAGGCGATGTTGCGCAGGGCTTCCTGATAGTCCGCCTTGGAACCGGCTCCGCTCAGCGTGCCGACACCTGTGTCCGGATCATAGCTCCAGCTCATGCCCGCGGGCAGGGTATAGCCGTCCTTGAAGACAAGCTCGTCACCGGGCTGGACATCCGTAATCCGGACAGTTGCGCTTTCCAGATTCTGATCGTCGACATCCGACAGATCAACCTGGTCGAAGACAGGAACTGCAGCCGCGCCTTCTGTATAGGAAACAGAAGCTCTTGGTGTCCCGTCCGCATTGTAGACACGACTGTAAACGTTGCTACTGCCATCTCCCCATACGACCACCCAGCCGCCGTCCTCCAGCGCAGTGACCCGGCCACGATACTGGTCACCTGCTGTTATTGTATTGATGAGGAAGGGGTCTCCGATCCTTTCACCCTCTGCCGTATAATGCTGGCCATAAATCCCTCTGCCGGAGCCATCATTCGCAGCAGTCCAGACCGCAACCCAGCTTCCATCTTTCAGAAGCGTCACATCAAGAGGAGTCGCATAGACATTGTCACTGATCCGGAACTCATCATCAGCAGGCTTGCCGTCCGCATCATAGATCCTGCCATAGACCCCATTGGGAGCAATCCACACGACCACCCAGCCACCATCTGCAAGCTCCGTAACGCCTGGCATCCGCTGATCACCTGCTGTCGTGGTGTTAACAAGGAATTGACCCGATGCATCAGTATAGGGCTCATTGACAATCGGTTGACCATCCGCACCATAGGCCCGACCATAGACACCGTAACCGGAGCCATCCTGTCCTGCGCTTGCCCAGGTGATCACATAGCCACCATTTGGCAGACCTGTCACATCCGGGTAAAGCTGATTGCCTGCTGTATAGGCATTGACCCGTGGTTCCCCGCCGATTTCATTGCCATCAGCATCATAACGCTGGGAGTAGATATCACCGTCCGTGCTCCAGACAGCAATCCAGCCACCATCTTCAAGAGCTACCGTCCGAAAATGATAGGACGTTTTGCTGGTCACAAGGAACTGACCACCCTGTGGTGATCCATCCGCATTGTACATCTGCCCATAGAGATCGTTATTGCTACTGAGGATACTACTGGCGGAGGTCCAGACAGTCACCCAGCCACCGTCTTTCAGACCAACGCTATAAGCATTATACTGATCACCAGAAGTTGTGCTGTTGACTCTGAACGGCTCCCCCTGTGCAAGACCATCTGCATCATAACGTCGACCATAGACACCGTAACCGGAGCCATCCTGTCCCCTGCTGACCCAGGTGGTGACATAGCCACCATCAGGCATTCCGGTAACAGATGGATCCGACTGTATACCATTGACATTGTCATCTATACGGCTTGCCGGATCTGCTCCCGCGCTGTTGTCCAGCACCGGCGCCTGATTGACACCCTTGACGCCAACGTTTGAAGTGAGAGGCTCACTGTCGCCGGTTCCATCATTGACCACTGTCGTAATGGTGCGCGCTGTATCCGTGCCGTAGTTGTCCGGATTTTCCGAGCTGCTTTGATAGGCAATGTTGCGCAGGGCTTCCTGATAGTCCGCAGCGGAACCGGGCCCGCTCAGCGTACCGATGCCTGTTGCCGGGTCATAGCTCCAGCTCATGCCCGCAGGCAGGCTGTAACCCTCAGCAAGAACAAGCGTATCACCGGGCTGGACATCCGTAATCCGCACCGTTGCTCCGTCCATATTCCGGCTGTCGACATCAGACAGGTCAACACTGCCCAGCACAGGCGCAGCCGCCCCGCCTTCTGTGTATTCCACGGCAGACGCCCCGGAGTTGTCCAGCACAGGCACCTCATTGACCGGGGCAATATTTACATATCCGGTCACGGTGTTGCTGTTACCGTTGCCGTCATTCACCTCTGCCAGAATGGTGCGCGACGGATTGCTGCCATAGTTGTCCGGATTGTCGGATGAACTCCTGTACTTGATATTGCGCAGCGCTTCCTGATAGTCCGCGACTGAAGCAGCCCCGCTCAGCGTGGCGATGCCTGTGTCCAGATCATAGCGCCAGCTCATACCTGCAGGCAGGGTGTAACCCAGAAGGGTAAGCGCGTCGCCCTCCCGGAAATCCTCGATCCGGATCGTCGCACCGTCCATCATGTCACTGTCCGGGTCATTCAGAACAATCCCGCCCAGAACCGGCACAACGGAACCGCCTTCTGTGTAGGTCTCGCCCGCAACTCCGGGCCGGGCCGCAATGGGTTGCCAGCCGGTTTCCCCTTCCTCGCGGTATTGCAGGAGATAATCACCATTACCCTGCCAGTCCATCGCAAGGAATTCGAAGTCATAGTATCCGGATTGCGCTGGTGTGAAGCTGCCGGTTGTGCTCTGATTCGAGACATTGTCGTTCAGAACTTCCTGGCCGTTGAGTGTCAACCGTGCCACATCATCCACAGACTCGCGGAACTGATAGGTCTTGCCTGCCTCCAGCCAGATCTTGCCAGTAATTCTGGTCAGAGTGTTGTTGGCGTTGTCACCCTGAAGGGACGCTGCGTCAAGAGGAGTGTCAGGGCCAAAGGCAGGACTGTTTGACAGAACATCATCAAGCGGCGGCTTTCCGCCTCCGGTTGGCGCCTGCGCAGACTTCGCTTCATAGAGCACACCAGGCTGACCGGGGTTTTCCAGCACAGGCGCCTGATTGACACCCTCGACACCAACGTCCGAGGTCACAGTGTTGCTGTTGCCCTCCCCGTCAGTGACCTGTGCCGTTATGGTGCGCACGGTATCCGTGCCGTAGTTGTCCGGGTTTTCCGAGCTGCTGCGATAGGCGATGTTGCGCAGGGCTTCCTGATAGTCCGCCTTGGACCCGGAGCCGCTCAGTGTGCCAATGCCTGTCGCCGGATCATAGCTCCAGCTCATGCCCTCGGGCAGGCTGTAGCCGTCTGCCAGCACAAGTTCATCGCCGGGCTGGAAGTCCGTGATCCGGACAGTCGCGCTTTCCATATTCAGGTCATCGACATCGGACAGATCCACCTTGTCGAAGACAGGAACAGCGTCCTCCCCTTCGATGAAGGTGACAGGAGGCCGTGGCGTCCCGTCTGCATTGAAGGTGCGGCTGTAAGGCACGCCGGCATTGTCCCAGGTGGCCACCCAGCCTCCATCGTCCAGCGCCTTGACCGTTACACCGGTCTGGTTTCCGGCCGTGATCACATTCAGCGGGATAGGCCCGCCAATTTTTGAACCGTCCGCCGCGAAGAGCTGACCATAAACACCCTTGCCATCGCTGTCGTTCGCGCTCCAGACCGCAACCCAGCCACCATCTTTCAGAGGCACAGCATTCACGTCGGTTGTTACCGTGTTGGTAATATGGAACTCGTCGCCCAGAGGATTGCCATCCGGCTTGTAAATCCGGCCATAGGTCCCACCGGGGCCGCGCCATGTGACAACCCAGCCACTGTCATCGAGTTCAGTGACGGTTGGGTATCTCTGATCGCCTGCCGTCGTGGTGTTGACGCGGAATTCACCCCCCTGTTGGCTGTCATTCGCATTGTAGCGCTGCCCATAGATACCATAACCGGAACCATCCTGCCCCAGGCTGTTCCAGACGATCACCCAGCCGCCATCAGGCAGTCCTATCACAGACGGGTTCAACTGCCTGTCATATGTGTAGCTGTTGGCCTCTCGTTCTACGCCGACCTTGCGGCCTTCGGCATCATAACGTTGAAAGCGGACAGCATAGCTGGAGCGATCAGCACCGTTTGACTGCCAGGCAATGATCCAGCCGCCATCTTCCAGTGCCGCCCCCCTTGCACCGGACTGGTGCTGTACCGTTCGGGTGTTGGCCCGGAACGCAGAGCCCCGTGGCGTTCCATCCGCATTGTAGGCCCGGCCATAGACCTCACCACCGGAATCCCAGGTTGTAATCCAGCCGCCATCCTTCAACACAGTTCGTGCCTGTGGAACATCATCTGTCGGCGTTTCACGTCCGTCACCGGCAGAGTTGTCCAGCACAGGAGCCTGATTGACGGAGGTCACGCCAACGGTTGCGGTAACAGAGTTGCTGTTGCCTTCCCCGTCACTAACTTCCGCCGTGATGCTGCGCCCGGTATTCGCGCCATAATTGTCAGGATTTTCGGAGGTGTTGCGATAGGCAATGTTGCGCAGAGCCTCCTGATAGTCCGCCTTGGACGCGGAACCGCTCAGCGTGCCGATGCCTGTCGCCGGATCGTAGCTCCAGCTCATACCCGCCGGCAGGGTGTAGCCATCCCTGAAGGCAAGCTGGTCACCGGGTTGCACATCCCCGATCCGGACCGTTGCATTTTCAATGTTCTCGTCGTCGATATCGGTCAGGTCCAGCGTGTCAAAGACTGTCACCGCTGCACCGCCCTCTGTATAGGTCGCCATATTGATCGGCACACCATTGGCGTCGTAACGCTGCATATAGAGGTCCTTGCCGGAGTCTGCAGCCGCCTGATCGGTGCCCGTCCAGACCACAACCCAGCCCCCATCATCCAGTGCGATAATGCTGCTCTGCTGATTATTTTCAGTGGTGGTATTGTGGACGCGGAACATCTCGCCCACCTTGTTTCCATTCCGGTCATAGGCCTGACCATAGACATCCGGGCCGGAGCCATCCTCCCTCTCACTTGTCCAGGTCGCAATCCAGTTGCCGTTTTTCAGCCCTGTGATTTCTCCGTGCCGCTGCGCTCCTGCAGTATAAGCGTCATTCACCAGGAACGGCTCGCCACGGGGGGTGCCATCATCCTCGAAAATCCGGGCGTAAACATCTCCTCCCTCGTGCCAGGAAGTCACCCAGCCTCCCCCTTCCAGAGGAGTAAGGGCCAGTTGCTGTCCCCAGCTCCCAATGCTTTCAAGCACTGTAAATTCACTTCCATTGGGCGTGCCATCAGCATTAAAACGTTGCCCACGGACAATTGAGGGAGACAATTCCGAGACAGAAGCAGCGGTGTTCCAGATCACAATCCAGGTCCCGTCTGCAAGCGCAATGACATTCGGGAAAACCTGGGCCTCCGGCAGTGTCGTGTTGACCACGAACTCCGGCCCCTGCGGGTTCCCGTCCCTGTCAAAAAGCCGGGCATAGATATCAATGGTTTCCGTATCGGAATCAGCAGGGTCTGTCCGCACAGTTCCCATCCAGATCGCAACCCAGCCACCGTTATCAAGAGCTGCGACGCTCGGAATCTGATGTATCAGATCCAGTGAATTGACCGTGAATGGGCCGCCCCGCGTGCTGCCATCCGCATTGTAGATCCGGGCACGAATATCCATGTCCTTGTTGTCACCAATCTGCCAGACAGCGACCCAGCCGCCATCCTCGAGACCGATAACGCTCATGTTGGCAGAAGCCGCTTCCTCTCCCTGACTGACCGGAAACTCTGCGCCGCGCAGCGTACCATCCGCATTGTAGCGCTGACCATAGGCCTCGCCATCGACAGCATTCACCCAGAGGGCAACCCAGCCTCCGTCTTTCAATGGAGCAACCTGAGAATTGATTTGATCCCCATCCGTACTCTTGTTGACACGCGTTTCCCTTGGCGACAAGGCCAGCTCCGGCGGGGAGTTCACGGGCACAACCTCGATCTCGCCGGCATACTTGTCGCTTGCGGCGTTGTCTGCGTCGAAAACTTCCAGTTCAAAGGCCCGTCTGGCATCACCGGGATTTTTCGATGCGTTTTTGTAGACGATATTTCTCAGGGCTTCCTGATACTCTTCCGGAGATGCCTTGCCTCTCAGGGTCAGAACCTGCATCTCTGATCCGTCGGGCATGGTCCGGGTCGTAAAGTCGTAGCTCATGCTTGAAGGCAAAGTGTAACCCTCTGCAAAATCAAGCTCGTCATCAGGCTGGGCATTTTTCAGTTCGATGATCGCTTTGTGCAGGGCCTTGCTGTCCGGGTCCGCAACCGTTATGCCCTCGAAAAGCTTGAGCGGGTCGTCACCCTCTGTGTAAACGGACTTCAGCGGAGGCACCATGCCGCCCAGCGCGGGGGCATCGTTCACGGCCTCAAGCTCGACTGTTGCCACAAAGGTGTTGCTGTCGGCCTCGCTGTCCCTGACAAAAACCGAGAGATTGCGCGTTGGAGCCTCGCCATAGTTGTCCGGGTTTTCCGATGTGTTGCGATAGAGAATGTTCTGCAGAATATCCTGATAGACTTCCGGGGAAGCCGGACCACTCAGCGTCCCTACCCCCGTGGCCGGATCATAGGCCCAGCTCACGCCAGCGGGCAGGCTGTAGCCCTCCGGCAGGAAAAGCTCGTCACCGGGTTGAAAATTGTCATTTTTGATTGTTGCTCCCTCAAGCTGGTCCCCGTCAGGATCAGCCGCCTTCAACCCCCTGAAAGCCGGAACAAAATCCGCACCTTCCTTGAAGGTCACCGGTGTAACAGCAGCTCCATCCAGAACAGGCGGCGTGTTCGAAACCTGCTCGTCAAGCCCTTCACCGTCGAGTGCGCGTTGCGCGAAACGCGTCAGGCCGGACAGATCCTCAAGCGGCTGGAGATACTCCACGGGGTTTTCCATATCCAGTTCGCCCACAAGCGGAGAGGAAATGCTGTTGTCAACAAAGTGCGCCCCTTCGGACATCACCAGCCCGGGAACGCCCTCTCTCTGGGGGCCGGCAGCGGTTTCAAGAACCCCGTCACTTGCCTTGATCTGCTCCAGAAATTCGGAAAGGTTCGCGCGATGAAGCCCCGAACCCGAGAGGCCATCCATGGCAACCTCGTCCAGCAGAAGCTGTTCCAGAATGGCAATGACGTCAATTTCGCCAATTTCCATATCCTCGAGGCTGTTTTTGATGACCGCTTTCATCTCCCGCTCCTGAGCGGCACTCAGCGCCTTCTCGTCAAGCACAAGGTTCATCAGCACCGTGCTGATATCAGCAGCCAGAGTCTCGAGTTCGACCGGGGTTGGATTTGGGGTTGAATTCTCGCGCATCGTTTTAAACCCTTTGAAGCAAAATCACGTTGGGTTCGAAACATACGGAAAAAAAGCCGCGCCAGAATTTCCGCCAATCTTAAAATGACTTCAATTAATTCCTTATAGTTTCAAAAACTGACTCTTTGGCTTCAAATTATTTCATCGCCTGTGGATATTAAGAGCCTGTTAAGTGAATTTTAAGGGGCTGTTAAGAATGACGCAAAACAGGCCCCTGCTGTTTCAATCTGTCATCGGTCTTTCCGGCCCCTGCCCGACAGAACTTTCGAGACAGAGTCGCCGCTCTTTCAGACTGTATGTTTTCAGGATGCGTTTTCAGAACCCTTTCCGAAAGGTTCGGAGCCGCTTTCACGGAACCCGCCAGCAGGGAAAGACCACAAAGGAAACGCCGGTCCCGATCAGAGCCCGGCGTTGCTGTGTTTCTGTTTTTCGGATTTTGGATCCGTCATTTCTTCTGAACAGGCCGGCTTCTGCTCTTGGCTGCTCTTTCAGGGAACAGACCGGGAGCGAGGGCTTCCGAACAGACGGATCGCTCTATCAGAACCCGGAAATCCTTTCAGAACAAAAGCTTCCGGGAAAATCTCTGGAGCGCAGCCCTGAAGCCTGCTGCTATTCGAGCTTGGTGTCTCTTTGCAGGAAATTGACGCAGCCCCTGGCAGCCATCAGCTTTGCCAGTTTCTTTTCGGCCTTTGCAATGGCCTTTTCCGGCGTCGTGCTTCTGGAGGTCTGAATTCCCCTGAAGAGCTGCGGACAGGCAAAATCACAGGCGCTCTTGTTGTCATCAATCGGTCGCGGCGTAAAAATAAACGCCACCATGCCGCGCTCCTGCGCGCGATCAAGCCCGTAGAAATAATGCCGAAGAACCCGATTGAAATCGGGCTGTCTGATTTTCTCGAGCTCACCGGGTTCAAGCAGGCTGCTTTGCGCTGCTGCACCATTGCTCTCATCTGTTGATGACAGATTCAACTCACACACACTCTGTCTAACCATGGAAAGGGTCTCTCCAAACGGCACTTCCGTGCCCTTGCAACACCCCCCGAACAGACAGGATGCATAAAAGCCCCTGCTATCCCCTGACTCTCGTTATCTTGTCGTTCCACACACAATCGGGTGAAACCGCCTGTCTGGTCTGCAGACCTGAAGAACAGACTGCCTTGATCCAGCTTCTCAATCTTGGGCTGCTTTCATACAACCGTATTTCATTATAAGAAATTATCGCGAAAGCACAACCATCATTTGAGAAGAAAAAAGATTACAACCAGCCGGACAGCTCGCTCTTCACAATGTTGAAGATCATCCGCATGGACTCCTCGCTGTCATTCAGACAGGGGACGTAGGTGAAAACCTCGCCGCCGTTTTCCATAAAGGTTTCGCGGATGCCGATATTGATCTCTTCCAGTGTCTCGACACAGTCCGCAGAAAAACCGGGCGTCAGGAGCATGATCCGCCTGGTGCCCTGCTGCGCAAGCTCCTCGACCGTTGGCTCGCAATAGGGTTGCAGCCATTCCTTCGGGCCAAAGCGGGACTGGAACACCAGTCTGAGCTGTTGCTCATCCAGCCCGAGACGCTCTCTCAAAAGGCGGGTTGTCTTGGCACAATGGCAATAGTAGGGATCGCCCTTTTCCAGATTTTCCTTGGGCAGGCCGTGGAAGGACGCCAGAATAACCTCCGGCTTCTGCTCCAGCTTCTCCAGCTCCCGCTCGACAGAAACGGCGAGGGCCTCGATATAGTCCGGATGATCGTGATAGGACGGCGCACAACGCACGGCAGGCTGACGGCGCATTTCCATCAGGCCCCTGAAACACTGGTCATAGGCCGTTGCTGTTGTCGTCGCGGAATACTGCGGATAGAGCGCCATCAGAAGGATGCGGTCACAGCCCTGTTCAAACAGCTTCTCAATCCGTTCGGACGCTGCCGGATTGCCATAGCGCCAGCCCCAGTCCACCACGACATTCGGGTGTTCCTCCGCCATCATGGCGCTCAGCTTTTCGGCCTGGTCCCGGGTGATGGTGCGCAAAGGGGACTCATCCTTTTCCCTGTTCCAGATCTGCGCGTAGGCATGACCGCTCTTGGAAGGGCGCAAGGTCAGGATCACGCCCTGCAGCAGCGGTTGCCACAGCCAGGACGGTGCCTCGATCACCCGCTTGTCGCTCAGGAACTCCCCGAGATATCTTCGCATGGACCAGTAATCGGTCCCGTCAGGTGTTCCGAGATTGAGAAGCAGCACGCCGATCTTTTTTGCGGGGACTGTCGGGTGCTGATCTGGAAGGTGTAACTCTGAATGTGACATGCGAAAACTCGTACCCTGTTGCGTGTTTGTACAAACAAGGTTCCACCCGCCCCCGGAATGGAACCCTGAAAAGAGACTGAAACCTCTCCGCTCCTACGGCATTTCACCGCAAACAGATCAGCAGAGGCTTCACGAAAGATCAAATGGACCTTAGCAAGTTCCGCTTAATCTTCAAAGGCTTCCGGTCTAATAAAACGTGCGACCAATTCGACATGCCCGCTCCAGATGAACTGATCGACAGGCGTAACCCTTTCAAGCCGGTATCCCCCGTCTTCCAGAATTCTGGCATCGCGGGCAAAGGCATTGGGGTTGCAGGAAACATAGACCACCACCGGCACATCGGACACCGCCAGTTCACCGCACTGCTCCTTCGCACCGGCCCTTGGCGGATCAATGACCACAACATCCCCGCCTTCAAGGTCTTCGGCCTCAACCGGTTCGCGGGCCAGATCGCGACAGTCGGCTGTCACGCGGAACCCGGTCGAGAAACGACGGGCCGAGGACGACAGCGCAGCAACGGCACCGGGATCGCCCTCGATGGCATGCACCCGTCCGCGTTTGGAAAGCGGGAAGGTGAAGGTTCCACAGCCGCAATAGAGATCGGCAATGGTCTCTGCATCCTCCGGCAGGGCATCCAGCACCAGGGACACCAGTGCCTCCTCACCTTCCCTGGAGGGTTGAAGAAAGCTGCCGGGCTGGGGTGTGACCGGAACAGAGCCGAAGGTCAGCACCGGATTTTCCCCCACATAAAGCGGTTCCGGATCTTCCCGGCGCGCTTTGGGATCACGGCTGTTTCCGGCATCAATCCACGAAATCCGGGCCACCCTGTTCTGCTGGGCAAAGGCACTGACAGCTTCGCGCCCCTCGAGCTTGAGCGTGAACTTTCCAACCAGAAGAATATCCGCCCCGTTGTCGGACAGGTTGACCGTGATGTCGGCCTTTGCTCCGGCTCCGGACTGCCCCTGTGGAGCCAGCAGGACCGTCAGGAGATCACGCAAGGGGGCAACCAGCTCCATCAACTCCGGTGCGAGCAGGTGACACTGTCTGATATCAACCAGATCATGACTTTCGCGCCCGTGGAACCCCAGTCTGGCTCTTTTGCCCCTGAACTCGGCCGCAAAAACAGCGCGGCGCCGGGTCTGCGCCGGAATTTCAACCAGCGCTCCGACCAGCTCCTCGGCCTCAAAGCCCTTGCGGGACAGGGACTGGACGACCAGATCACGTTTCCATTTGCGATAGAATTCCGGCTTGGCATGCTGGAGGGTACAGCCTCCGCAAGGCCCGAAATGCTCACAGACAGGATCCTGCCGGTCCGGGCTTTCTTCCAGAAGCTCGAGTACATCCGCCTTCAGGCCGACATTGCGGGTTCCCTTGACCTTTCCGCGCAGACGCTCGCCGGGCAGGGTCATCGCAGTAAAGAGCGGCTGACCGTCGTAGCTGCTGACACCGTCACCGCGGGCACCAAGGCTTTCAATGACGTATTCGATCTGTTTGCCCCCACCGGGGCGTGCTTTTCTGCGCATGAAAAAAACCTGACGTAAATTTTGCACTCCCTTGTATCAATCGGGAGCCTTGAATTTCTGCGGCACTCTACCAGCTTTTAACGGAACTGCAATTGCCGAGACCTGCTCTCTTCATCATGAAGCCTTTTCACGATCACATTTCCTTTGTAGCATCGACCCATGCCATTTGAATATTCACAGGTTCCTCCGCAGGAACGTCCCGCTCCGCCCTCTGCTTCCCCGGAAAGATCAGAGAATTTCCTCATGAAGATTATCAAAAAGCTCTTTCGCCTTTTTTCCTGGCTCCTGATGGCTGCCGGCGCCCTGACTGCTGTTGTTATTGCAGGACTGTGGATTGCAGCCAACAACATCGGGGAACTTGAAAGCTACCAGTATCAGCAGGAACTGTCCGAGCGGATGATCCTGAGCCTCGACCTTTCCTATGATCTTGCAGGCGGGCAGTCTGCCCTTCCCATACTGGATTCCTCTTCCGTATCGCTTTCCTCACTGATTGACGGCCTGCACAGGGCCTCCAAGGACGACCGCGTTGAAGGGCTGGTTGTTCGCGCCGGTATCGGCGGACTGACCATGGTTCAGGTTCAGGAACTGCGCGCAGCCATCAAGGCCTTCCGCGACAGTGGCAAGAAAACCTTCGCCTTCGCAGAAAGCTATGGCGAGGGTGGAAACGGAACGCTGCACTATTATCTGGCCAGCGCTGCAGAGGAACTCTGGCTCCAGCCTTCGGGTGACCTTGATGTCACGGGCTACAGCATTCAGACACCCTATGCCCGCAATGCTCTGGAAAACCTGGGTATCTCTCCGCAGTTTGCCCAGAGAAAAGAGTTCAAGGGCGTTCTCCAGAGCTTCTCCGAAAGTCGCATTCCGGCTCCGATTGAGCAGAACATGCAGACCCTGCTGGACTCGCTGCTCAGCCAGACCGTAAGCGATATTGCCGGCAGCAGAGACCGGAGCCCTGAAGACATCAGGGCCGCCGTCGACAATGCTCCCTTTGGGGCGGCTGACGCACAAACCGCCGGGCTGATTGACACGCTCGGCTACTGGGACGAGATGATGGAGCAGCGGATTGACCCGCTTGACGCAGACACCCTGCCCCTGTCCATTTATGCACTGGCCCACCCGCACAAAAGCATTGCGGAACAGGGCAACGCTCCGCGTATTGCCGTGATCAATGCCCTGGGTGAAATCCACATCGGAGACAGCCAGTACGATGCCTTTGGCAGCAGTGAATCCATCGGCTCCTCGACCTTTGCCTCTGCCATCGAAGACGCCGCTCTGGCGGATGATATTGATGCAATCCTGATCCGGATTGACAGCCCCGGCGGTTCCTACGTGGCATCAGACACCATCTGGCGTGCCATTCTTCTGGCAAAGGAAAAGGGAAAAACCGTCACCGTTTCCATGGGTGACGTTGCAGCTTCCGGCGGCTATTTCATTGCGGCTGCGGCCGATACCATCTACGCCAATCCCGGCACCATCACAGGCTCCATCGGGGTTGCCGGTGGCAAGATTGCCCTGCGGGAACTCTGGGAAGAACTGGAAATCAACTGGTCCGAGATCAAGGCCGGCAAAAACGCCGATCTCTATTCCATGAACCAGCCCTTTGATCAGGATGGATGGAACCGTTTGAACCGGTCACTTGATCGTATCTACGCCGACTTTACCTCCAAGGTCGCCTCCGGGCGGGATCTCTCCTCCAGCGATGTCGAACGCGCAGCCAAGGGACAGGTCTGGACAGGTGTTATGGCTCAGGAACTCGGTCTGGTTGACGAGCTTGGCGGCTTCCGTGCCGCGCTCAACGGCACGCTGGAAGACCTCGGCTCAGGCATTGAGCAACCGCATGAGCTGGTTGCCTTTCCAGAGCCTGTCGATCCCATTGAAGCCTTTCTGGAGCAGTTGTCGTCCGGTTCCGGCATCGTGCGCAGCAGTCTGGAAACCCTGAACAGGCTCCAGACAACCCTGGCACCGCTGGAACCTGTTGCCCGCAGCCTTTCCAGAGCCGGGGAGCCCCAACAGCGGCTCCATGCCCCGATCAAGCCGATCGGCGCTCAATAACGGTTATTTGCAGGCCCAGATGAGGAACTCGCGGTTCCCGTCCGGGCCTGTAATGGGGCTCTCGCGCAGCCCTCTCACACTCCAGCCCTGCTCTTGTACAAGCCAGCGTTTTATATCCTCGCAGCAGGCTGCATGAAGGGCGGAATCACGGACAATTCCACCCTTGCCAACCCTGTCCCTGCCGACCTCGAACTGGGGTTTGATCAGAGCCAGCAAGGCCCCGCCTTCCCGGACCAGTTCAAGGGCCTTTGGCAGAACAAGCTTCAGACTGATGAAACTGGCATCACAAACCACCAGATCCAGTTCAGGCAATCGGGCTTCGGGAAAATCTTCCGCACAGAGATGGCGTGCGTTGGTCTGTTCCATCACCACAACACGCCCGTCCTCTCTCAGTCGTCCGGCAAGCTGATCACGCCCCACATCAACCGCAAAGACCCGACGGGCACCGTGATGCAACAGGACATCCGTAAAACCGCCTGTCGAGGACCCAACATCCATGCAGACAAGGTCAGACACTTCGCAATCGAAAGCATCGAGGGCTCCGACGAGCTTCAAGCCTCCGCGACTGACCCAGGGATGATCCTCCCTGGTCAGCTGCAGTGCAGCATCTTCTGCGACCTTGCTTGACGGCTTGCTCAAAACCTGCCCGTCCAGCATCACCGCGCCGCTTTCAATCAGGCTTTGCGCCCGCGCCCGGCTCTCGCACAGCCCCTGCAGAACCAGAACCTGATCCAGCCGCTTTTTCGCCGCTTCCGACATGACCTAGTAGCATTCCTTCAAAAGTCCGACCTGTTCCCTTCTGATAAAGCGGATCAGAAGGATAACAGCCACGACAGCCAGACCGGCCGCCATGCCCATCCAGATGCCGCGTCCATCCAGATCAAAAACAAAAGCCATCAGATATCCAAAGGGTGCGCCGACCCCCCAATAGCCGATAATGCCGGCCCACATGGGAAAGCTGGTATCCTTGAGGCCACGCAGCACACCACCCGCAACAACCTGGAGCCCGTCAACCAGCTGGAAGACCGCAGCCACCTGAAGGAAGGTGATCGCAAGACGAATGGGTTCCCTGTTAATTTCAAGATTCCCATCCAGAAAGGCAGAAATGAAAACCTCCGGGATGACTGCAAACAGCCCGGCTGTGATGCACATGAAGCCAACCCCGAAGCCGATGGACACCCAGCCAGCTTTCCGGACATTTTCACGCGATTGCTGCCCGGCCGCCAGACCGACGCGAACTGTTGCAGCCTGGGAAAGCCCAAGCGGCACCATGAACGCAACAGCAATACACTGCAGGGCCACCGAATGAGCCGCCAGTGTATCTGTTCCGAGCCAGCCCATCATGATCGAAACACCACCAAACAGGGAGGATTCAGCAAAGATCATCGCTCCGATCGGCGTTCCAACGCGGAAGATCTCCCGCAGGCGTTCGAAATCCGCCTTCCACAGACGCACCAGAAGATAGTAACGCTTGTAATGACGGTGCCAGAGAACATAGGCCAGAAGACACAGGAACATAAAGGCGTTCACCACAGACGTGCTGATCCCCGCCCCCATAAGTTCCAGCCGGGGAAACCCGAAGTTTCCGAACATCAGCGCATAGTTGCCAACAAAATTCACACCGACCCCGGCAATGGTCACCCAGAGGAAGAGTCTGGTATCGGCATGCGCTGCCAGAAAGAACCGCAAGACCATCGCCAGCATCGCCGGGAAAAAGCCCCACACGGCATAAAGCATGTAGATGCCACCACGCGCGGCAACCAGTGGCTCCTGCCCGAACAGCAACAGGAGCCGTTCCCCGTTCAGCAAAATCACGGTCAGGCCGGAGAACAGAATCAGTGAGGCCCAGAATCCCTGTCGGGCACAGCGGCGCACCGACTTGATATCACGACGTCCCCTGGCCTGCGCAATGATCGGAGACACAGCATTCAAAACGCCGCCAAAGCCCAGAAAAAAGGTAAAGCCGAGGCTGGTTGCAATGGCTCCTGCAGCCAGTTTCTCCGGACCGAGCCAGCCCATCATGATGACATCTGTCACCCCCAGCGCCATCATGGCAAGCTGGGCAGCGACCATTGGCCAGGCCAACACCAGTGTCTCACGCATCTCTTCCGTCCAGGAGAGATCCGGCACACGCGGTTTTTGCGGTTCATGATGGGGCTGCCTGTCGTTATGCACGACGGCAGTCTGTTCGATAGTCATTTCATCAGCTTTCAGAAAAATGCGAGTTCTGCTGTCCTCTTCTGCGATGGAGAACTAAAACAGAGCCGATAATACAGGAACCCGAATGCAACCCAACTGCCGTTTTCAACAAAAGTCTGCGACCAGAAATCTCAAGCCCGGGCTTCCGGGAACTTGAAACAATCACAAATCCGGGTTTTCACAACATCAGGAATTCTTCATCTGCGTCCACAAACTTGCATATTCTCTTTTCGTAATCCCAGCGTCCACCGCGATCAAGACATTTGTCCATTTCGATATACTCACAGCCCGCCAAAAGAACACAGGAAAAAACCAAAGCCCAAACCAGCTTCATCTGTCACCCCTATAGAGTTTGGTGGCATTTCATCCGGATGATCTGGTGGGTAATCTGATCGAGAATTCTGCCCGGCCTGACACCTGCCCCTGCAAACAGCAGCGCAGAGACAGCCGCCAACCGGCAATGCGCGCAGTTCCTCCTGCAAGAAACGTCAAACCTGCGAACAGCCTACCGAATTTCACACACAAGTAAATGTTGTTTTTCGACGTTCAGAGTTCGCGATGGCGATAGTCTTCAAACTGTGTCTCCCGATGGCGCTTGGAACGCATCTCCCGATAGTTTTCAAGCAGCGGGCTTTTGATCATCAGGGATGCGGAGGCTTCATTGCAGGCCAGCGGAACATCATAGAGAACGGCCAGACGGATCAGCGCCTTGACGTCCACGTCGTGCGGTTGAGGTGTCATGGGATCCTGAAAGAAGACCAGGGCATCGACATCATAGCCGGCAATCATGGCGCCAACCTGCTGATCACCGCCAAGAGGACCACTCTTGAGCCCTTCTATTGTGATCCCGGGAAGAGCCTCCTGCAAAACCCTGGCCGTTGTTCCGGTCGCATAGATCTGCGCATCGGTCAGAACAGCCTGATGGCGCTCCATCCATGCTCTGAGCACAGGTTTCATGCGATCATGCGCAACAACAGCCATTGTAAAGGGTTTGTCGTCTTTGCCCGTCATGTCCTGAACCTTTCATTTGTCTTTGCTTTCAACAGCATAAAGCCTGAAAAACAAAAGGCAAAGGAAAGTCTGATGACAGTCTGTCAGGATTTCGCCTGCTTGCTTTCAGAGGAAAGCTCACTTGCAGAGCCCGGCCCCAGCGCCTTCAGTGCCGTCTGGAAAATACCCTCGGCATCCAGACCGGCCTGGGTCATCTGCGCAGCAGGACTGTCGTGGTCAATAAGTTCGTCCGGCAGGTGAACAGGACGGAAAACCAGTCCCTTGTCAAAAACACCTTCCTTCGCGAGCAGCCCCATGACCAGCGCAGAAAAACCGCCGCTTGATCCCTCTTCAACAGTCAGCAGAACATCATGTTCCCGGGCCAGATTCAAAATCATGGCTTCATCAAGCGGCTTGGCAAAACGCGCATCCGCAACTGTTGTCGAGAAACCGCGCGCATCAAGCTGTGCAGCCGCGGCAAGACTGTCTTCAAGACGGGTCCCCAGCGAGAGGATCGCAACCTTGCTGCCCTGCCTGACAATCCGGCCCCTGCCGATTTCCAGAACGGTACCCCGGTCCGGCAGTTCCATTGCACCTGTCGCTTCCCCGCGCGGGAAACGGATGGCAGAGGGACGGTCATTGATCGTTGCCGAAGTCGCAACCATGTCCATCAGTTCCTTCTCGTCAGAAGGAGCCATCAGAACAATGCCCGGCAGGCAACCAAGATAGGCAAGGTCAAAGGATCCCTGGTGCGTGATGCCGTCAGCCCCGACCAGACCGGCGCGATCAAGGATCAGGCGCACAGGCAGTTTCTGAACCACGACATCGTGAACAACCTGGTCAAAGGCGCGTTGCATGAAGGTGGAATAGATTGCCACATAGGGCTTGATACCGTCACAGGCCAGACCGGCCCCGAAAGTCACAGCGTGCTGTTCCGCGATTCCAACGTCATAGGTCCGCTCGGGGAATTCCTCTTCAAAAAGATTCACACCTGTGCCGGACGGCATGGCTGCAGTGATGGCCGCAATGGTTTCGTCTTCGCGTGCTTCGGCAATCAGCGCCTTTGCAAAGACGTTCTGGTAAAGCGGAGCCTTGGGCTTGGATTTCTGCTGCTTTCCGGAAATCACATCAAACTTGCTGACGCCGTGATACTTGTCTGCGGACTGTTCTGCAGGCTCGTAGCCCTTGCCTTTCTGGGTGACGACATGGATCAGAACAGGTCCGTCGTAATCCTGATCCCGGGCATTCTTCAGAACCGGAAGCAAATGGTTCAGATCGTGTCCGTCCACAGGGCCGATATAGAAGAAACCGAGCTCTTCAAAAAGTGTTCCGCCTGTCAGCATGCCACGTGCATATTCCTCGGCACGCTTGGCGGCACGTTCCAGACGGTCCGGAAGGTGGCTGACCAGTTCCTTGGCTGCATTGCGCACAGAGATGTAGGGCTTGGCGGAAATCAGACGGGACAGATAGGCACTCATGGCCCCCACAGGCGGTGCGATGGACATGTCATTGTCATTCAGAATGACAATCAGACGGGAGTTCATCGCCCCGGCATTGTTCATGGCCTCGTAGACCATGCCTGCTGTCATGGCCCCGTCACCGATCACACAGACGACGTTGTTATCCTCGCCCTTGAGATCGCGTGCAACCGAAAAACCCAGCCCTGCAGAAATGGATGTGGAACTGTGTCCTGCACCGAAAGGATCATATTCACTTTCGTAGCGCGCCGTAAAGCCGGACAGACCGCCACCCTGTCGAATAGTGCCCATGGCGTCCCTGCGACCAGTCAGGATCTTGTGCGGATAACACTGGTGGCCAACATCCCAGATCAGTTTGTCACCGGGTGTGTTAAAAACGTGGTGAATACCGACAGTCAGTTCAACAACCCCCAGACCGGCACCCAGATGCCCGCCTGTCTTGGACACGGAATTGACCATGTCCAGACGCACTTCCTCAGCAACCTGCTGAAGCTGGCTCTCATCAAGTTTGCGCAGGTCTTCCGGCGACTGAATCTCGTCCAGCAAAGGGGTCTGGCGGTTATGTCCAAACTGACTCACAAGTCTCACTCCATTCCGGCTTAACACCCGGTTCTGTACGACAGGGCCCGGGCGTTCCGTTCAGACAGGTTCTTCCTTCAGATAGAACCTATGAGCGTCTTTTCAAAACAAAATCTGCTACATCCCGCAGGGTTTGCGCCTTTGCACCGAAAAGATCAAGGGAAGATTTCGCCTCTTCCACGAGATCAGCAGCTTTCTGGCGCGCCTGATCGCGTCCGAGCAGACCAACAAACGTGGCTTTGCCCATATGATCATCAACCCCTGTCGGTTTTCCGGCTTCTTCCGGCGAAAGATCACCATCCAGCAGATCATCAACAACCTGAAATGCCAGACCGATGCAATCCGCATAGCGACGCAGGGCTCGTCTTTCCTCGGCTGTGGCCCGCCCCAGTATAGCACCGGCTTCACAGGAAAAGGCAATCAGGGCACCGGTTTTAAGTGCCTGCAGATGCGTGATCCCGTCAAGTCCGAGCTCTGAACGGATGTCGGACAGGTCAATCATCTGCCCTCCCACCATGCCGAGAGCTCCTGCTCCTCTCGAAAGTGCAGCGACAAGTTCAATCCGGACAGCCGGATCGGGATGCGTTTCCTCTCTGGCAAGAACAGCAAAGGCTTCAGTCAAAAGCCCGTCACCTGCCAGAATGGCTGTTGCATCATCCCAGACCTTGTGAACCGTCGGTTTTCCCCGGCGCAGATCACTGTCATCCATGGCAGGCAGGTCATCATGCACCAGAGAATAGCTGTGCAGCATCTCCAGAGCCGTCGCACAGGGCAGGGCCTGTTCATAGCCGACCCCGAAAAGTGCTGCTGTCTCAAGCACCAGAAAAGGACGCAGTCTTTTCCCCCCTGCCAGAACAGCATGGCGCATGGAGCCATACAATTCGTTCAGGGCATTTCTGGAATCCCGGCATCCCATGCGGTCAGCTTCTGCATCATATTGCAGAGACTCTTCCAGTGCCTTTTCCACAGCAGCGACATGCTGTTGCAATCTGTCCTCGAAACTCACGATCTGTACCTCTGGCCTATTCTGAATCGAAAGGAGTCACGCCAACGTCCTGCTGCCCGTCGGCAGAGGTTTTCAAAGTGATCTTTTCGATTTTTGCCTGGGCATCACGGAGTTTTTCCTCGCAGTGCGCTTTCAGTGCAGCGCCGCGCTCATAGGCATCAATCGCTTCATCCAGCTTGCCTTCACCCTGCTCAAGACGACTGACAATCGTACGCAATTCGGCCAGAGCCTCCTCAAAACTCATATTTTGAACATCAGGGCGTTGAGAAGCTGCAGTCTCTGTCATTCCGTGTCTTCCTGTCGTCTTTCAGCGCTGGAACGCTTTGTCAAATTCCGGCCTGCACCTTAGCCTGCCTGATCAGACTGCACAAGCTCCAGAAACCCTATTCCGGGCGGCCTGCAAAGTTTCCATCAATCAGCGGACGCCAGCCTGAAGCCAGAATGCGGGACCCCAGCAACCTTAACAGCGCGTTTCTGCAGAAAACAGCGACAGGACTGTCAAGTCTGGCCAGCCCCATTCTCCTGAAGGACTGCCCTTGCACCCAGTGCGCTTCCGGTTTGCGCCTGCGTTCGAAACGGGCCAGCGCAACAGAAATTTCTCCATCCTCATCAAGCGCAGCAGCCAGCTCAATTGCGTCCTTCATGGACTGGGCTGCGCCCTGCGCGAGGGTCGGCAGGGTTCCATGCGCGGCATCTCCGATCAGCACAACCCTGCCCCGGCTCCACTGCTGCATCTCCATCTGCTGCAGGGTGCCTTCATGGAGATTGTGCGGATCAAGGTCCCTTGTCAGTCGCGCGACAAGGCCGGGTTCAAACTGTTCCAGAAGCTTCTTCATTGCTGCAACAGACAGCTCCCTGAACTGTTCCTCCGGATCGTGGACAGAAACAAAAACATAGGTTTTTCCACCCTCCAGAGGCATTGCCAGCAGAACAACACCGCGTCCCATAACAAACCGCGGATAAGCCATCACATCAGCATCATCGGCAATCCAGCGCCAGCAGCGAAAACCTGTTTCCTGTGGTTTGCAAGCCTCTCCAAAGAGGCTTCGTCTCACCCGGGAACCGATCCCGTCCGCTCCAATGACCAGATCAAAGTTCTCCTGCGTGCCATCAGACAAAATGACATGCCCCTCAGCAGAAACACTCTTCACAGCAACACCCGTCCGTGCTGAAGACAGATCCGCCCTGTCCAGCAGGATCCGATGGAAGGACTGTCGCGAAAGAGCCCTGAAACGAGGCCAGCCCTGCGCTGCAACATTCAGGGAAAAAAGCGCCTTCCCGTCCGCGCGGCAGTAGCACAGTTGCTCAAACGAAGCCGATTGCCTTTCAACGGCTTCCAGCACCCCCAGATGCTTCAGCAGCGGTTCGCTGTTGCCCGGCAAATGCAAACCGGCACCGAAAGTCTGCCAGTTTTCTGACCTTTCGATCAAAGACACCTGATGCCCCTGCTGTTGCAAGGCAATGGTCGCACTCAGGCCTGCGATCCCCCCACCGCATACAAGAATTTTCATCTTTTCCCCCACGATTGTTCAAACCCCATGTTCTGACAGCGCACGAAGGTGCGCTTCAACAGATCCCCTGAGCGCGGCCAGATCATAGCCTCCCTCCAGAACGGAGATCAAACGCCCCTCACACAGCCTTTCAGCTTCCTCAACAAGCCGCCTTGTCACCCAGGAAAAATCTTCTTCCAGCAGATTGCAACCCGCCAGAGGATCATCGCGATGCGCATCAAAGCCGGCCGAGACAATCAGCAGATCGGGGGCAAAGGCATTGAGCCCGGGCAAAATCCTGTCTTCAATGGCCTCCCTGAAAACATGACCGTCTGCACCACCGGGCAAGGGTGCATTGCAAATGGTACCGAACTGCCCCCGTTCCGTTGCTGCACCGGACCCGGGATAGAGGGGCATCTGGTGTGTCGATCCGTAAAAGCAGTTTTCTTCCGACCAGAAAATATCCTGTGTCCCGTTGCCGTGGTGAACATCAAAATCGATAACAGCAACACGCCTGATACCATGGCTTTCGCCCCACTTGTCCTGTGCATGAAAGGCAGCAATGGCCGGGTTACAGAACAGGCAAAATCCCATGGCCCTGTCCCGTTCGGCATGGTGCCCCGGCGGACGGGACGCCACAAAGGCGTTTTTCAGCTCCCCCGTAACCACAGCATCAACCGCAGAGCAGATTGCACCGGCGCCACGGCGCGCAATGTCCAGCGAAGGCGGTGACAGAATGGTGTCACCGTCAAGCTGGACAAGCCCTCCAGTATCCTGCGCCTTGCTCCCGGCTGCCTTGAGATAGGCCAGATAGTCCGGTGAATGAGCCCGTCCGATTGCATGCCAGTCCAACGGCAAGCACTCAAACCGGGGCAAGGCCGCAAAATCCGGGTGGGAAAGAGCCTCCCGCACGGCCTGATCTCTCAGCGGCTGTTCCGGGTGCCCCGGACCGGTATCATGATCAAAGAAGGAACTGTCGTGATAAAGTCCGGTGGTCATGCCTTGCTCCTTGCACTTCAAACAATCCGGTCAGCTTAATTTTCTGGACATCCTAACAGCGACAATGTCTTATTCTGAAAACACTATGTTTTGCAGCGGCGCCAGCCCCGACAAAATATGATCACAAAAAGCAAATGATAAAGAAAAAATACTGGTCTTTTTACAGAGCAAAACTCATCTAGAAACAGTAGATTGCCCTGATGATGCAAAGCTCGCTTTTCCCACTCGCCCCGCAAGGTTGTGCTGACCGGCAGTTCCTTGCAGAACAGAACAAGGTTCGAACCGTGAAACTGACGACTCCTTTTGCACGCTCCCCAAAAAGACAGCTGTTCGGGGTTCTGGTCCTGCTGCTTTCAGTCCGGGTCCTCCTGCCGGAGACAGCCTTCGCCCAGGCCCGGGAATCTCTGGTGCAGGTCGACACGGTTCGCGAAACAACCCTCAATGAAACAGTCCCTGTCATTGGCCGTCTGGTTTCCGGCCAGAGCGGGACAGTCGCAGCGCAGATCAATGGGCCTGTTTCCGTGATCCACGTGGCCGTCGGGGACCGGGTTCAGGAAGGACAGATCATTGCCGAACTGGACATTGAAACGCTCAGTGCCAACCGTGCACTCGTTCGAAGCGAACTGCAGGCGTCGCAGGCACAGCTCAAAACCTTTGAAGCCCGCCGCACCCTTGCAAAGCAACAGCTTGACCGACTTGAAAAACTGCGTTCCTCAACAGCTTTCAGCAAGGCCAACTATGATGATGCGATCCAGAACCTGCAGATTGCCGATGCCGAAGTCGCCCAGCGCAGGGCCGATATCGCCGCAGTTCGCGCAAGGCTGAATCTGGCCGAGATCGAGCTGTCCAAGGCTACGGTCCTGGCCCCCTATGACGGCGTTGTTCTCAGCAAGGAAACAGAGGCCGGTGAATATGTCAGCGAGGGTGATGCTGTTATCAACCTGATGTCCCCGCAAAGCCTCGAGATTGAAGTGGATGTGCCCTCCAGCCGCCTTGATGGTGTCCAGCCCGGGCAAAGCTTTACCTTTACCATGGCCGACGGTTCCCCGCTGATTGCAACCCTGCGGGCCATCCTGCCGCGAGAGAATGTCCTGACCCGTACAAGGCCTGTCAGATTGTCTGCTGATCTGTCCGGCCATCCCGAACTTGCCGACAATCAGAGCATCACCCTGCTTGTTCCTGCCGGCAGGAAACGCCAGGCCCTGACCGTTCACAAGGATGCTGTTGTTCAAAACCCCAACGGCCCGATTGCCTTTGTTGCACAGGACGGTTCAGCCCAGTTGCGCAGCCTGCAGCTTGGGCAGCAGGTTGAAAACCGCATTGAAGTGCTCTCCGGTCTTTCCGCAGGTGAATATGCTGTCATCCGTGGCAATGAACGCCTCCGCCCCGGTACACCGCTGAAATTCGACACGCCTGAGACAGCGGCTCAGACAGGCGAAGATGCGGGAGACGAAGGATGAACCTGATCAAGGCTTCCATCGACCGCCCGATCGCAGTGCTTTCGGCCATCATCATGACGGTGCTTTTCGGTCTGGTGGCCCTGCAGACAATCCCCATCCAGCTTGCTCCGGACGTCAACAAACCGGTGATCCGCATCGAAACAAGCTGGCCCGGCGCCGCACCTGCCGAGATCGAGCGCGAAATCATCACCCAGCAGGAAGAGGAACTGACAGGACTTGAAAACCTTGTCAGCATGACCAGCAGCTCCTCCAGGGGTGAAGGAGACATCACCCTGGAATTCAATGTCGGCACAGACATGAGCCGCGCCCTGCTGCTGACAGCCAACCGGCTGGACAGGGTCAGTGACTATCCTGAAGAAGCCAACGAACCCACCCTGAGCACCTCCGGTTCGGAAGACAATGCCATTGCATGGTTTGTGATCAAGCGGGTTCCCGGAAACGACAAGCCAATCCACACATACGGTGACTTTGCCGAAGATATCATCAAGGACCGGATCGAGCGTGTTCCCGGCGTTTCCGGCGTCAACATCTTTGGCGGCAGCGAACAGGAAATCCGCATTATCACACAACCGGACCTGCTCGCACGTTACGGACTGACAGCAACCGAAGTGGCAAACACACTGCGCAATGCCAGCGCCTCGGTTTCCGCCGGGGATGTCGAGGAAGGCAAGCGTCTCTACATCGTAAGGACGGAAGGTGAACTTGATACCCTGGACGCCATTCGCTCGGTTGTGCTCAGAAGCGAAACCGACGTCCTGTCAGGAAACGTTGCCCGCGTCACCATCGGCGACATTGCAACAGTGGAGTACAACTACAAGGAACCGACAGCCTCCATTCGCCACCGCGCCAATGCTGCCATGGCTTTCAACATCACCCGCGAGACCGGTGCAAATGTCATTGCAACAATGGAGCTTATTCAAAAGGCTGTCGACGAACTCAACACCCGGGTTATTCCCGACAGCGGCCTGACACTCCAGCAGGTTTATGACGAGACAATCTACATTGATTCCGCGATTGAGCTGGTGCGCCAGAACATCTGGTTCGGGGGCGTTCTGGCAGCCGGAGTGCTTCTGATTTTCCTGCGCTCCGTTCGTGCAACCGTCATTATCTCCATGGCCATCCCGGTTTCGGTTATCGGCTCTTTCGTCGCCATGGCAACACTGGGACGCTCGATCAATGTGATCTCTCTGGCCGGTCTTGCCTTTGCCGTCGGAATGGTTGTCGATGCGGCTATCGTTGTTCTGGAGAACATCTATCGCCTGAGGGAAGAAGGCAAAAGTCCTGCCGAAGCCTCCCGTATCGGGGCCGAACAGGTCTGGGGGGCCATTCTGGTCTCTGCCCTCACAACCGTGATGGTCTTCATTCCCATCCTGCTCATGGAGCTGGAGGTCGGGCAGCTTTTCCGGGATATCGCCGTTGCCATCTCTGTGTCCGTTGTTCTTTCCCTGCTTGTATCAATCACCGTCATTCCGGCCCTGTCACGCAAGTTCATGACACGACGCGGTGATGATCTCACCCCCGAGCCTGTCCAGAAACGCCTGCATCTGCCCGTCATCGACAACTTCGCAAGCGGCTTTGTCAAAACAGTCATGGGCCTGCAGAAGTCCATCCTGAACAGCCGGATCAGATCCCTCGTTGTCGTGGCCTCCGTGGTTGGTGTGACCCTGACAGGCTCCTGGCTTTTCCTGCCAAAGCTTGAGTATCTGCCGGAAGGAAACCGCAATCTGGTCTTTGGCATCATCCTGCCACCTCCCGGCTACAATCTGGACACCATGAAAGAGATTGCAGAAGGTGTCGAGAGCGTTGCTGCCCCTCTGTGGAACAGCGAAGCAGATGGAGAAAGCAACGCTGATGCTCCACCAAAAATCGACAATTTCTTCTTTGTGGCAACACGATCCAGCACCTTTGTGGGGGCCTCAACAGAAGATCCCTCCCGCGTCGCAGAGCTGATTCCCCTGCTTCAGGAACCCGTTTTCCGGGAGCCGGGAACCTTTGGATTCATCAATCAACCCTCTCTCTTTGGGCGCGGCATCGGTGGAGGGCGCAAGATCGATCTTGATATCTCCGGCTCCGATCTGAACCAGCTGATTGCTGTGGCAGGACAGACAACCGGCATGCTCCTGCAGGCCTTCCCCATCCACGAGGGCAACCAGTTCCGTCCCAGACCGGGCCTTGAACTTGGAGCACCCGAAGTCCGGCTGCTGCCAAAGCGTATCGAGCTGGCCGACAACGGCCTGACAGTGCGCGATCTCAACACCTCCATCGATGTTTTCAACGACGGTCTGCGCGTGCAGGAAATCACTCTTGGCAACAAGCGTGTCGACATGATGTTACAGGGTCCCGAGGACAACATCCGCCAGACTCAGGGAATCAACTCCCTGCCGGTTGTCACCCGGGATGGCCGTATTGTTCCGGCTTCCGCCCTTGCCGACATCATCCTGACATCAGGACCGACGGAAATCAGACACCGTGAGCGACTGCGCACCATCACACTGGAACTGCGACCCTCCGCAAACGTTCCACTGGAGGCAGTGCTGGAAAAACTGGAAGCAGATGTGATCGCCCCTCTTGAAGCACAGGGGCTTCCGGGGGATGTACGGCTAAATCTGAGTGGAACGGCCGACTCACTGGCGCAAACCTGGGATGCCATGGTTCTTGATCTGGCTCTGGCCATTGTCATTGTCTACCTCGTGATGGCCGTCCTTTTTGAAAGCTTCCTCTATCCGCTTCTCATCCTGCTGGCTGTGCCTCTGGCCACAGCAGGCGGCGTTGCCGGTCTGGCCGGCCTCAACCTGCTGACGTTCCAGCCTCTGGACATGCTCACACTTCTGGGGTTCGTTATTCTGGTGGGGATTGTCGTCAACAACGCCATTCTTCTGGTGCATCAGACCCTGCATCACCTGCGTTCCGAAGACATGGACCCGATCAAGGCCATTCTGGAAGCAACACGCAACCGTATACGCCCGATCTTCATGTCGACACTGACTTCGGTTGTCGGCATGCTGCCGCTCGTGCTGGTGCCGGGTGCAGGCTCGGAACTCTATCGCGGACTGGGATCAGTCGTTGTCGGAGGACTGGCTCTTTCTGCTGTCCTGACCCTTCTCATCATCCCGCCGATCCTCGCATTGCTCAAAGGCGTGCTCCAGCGTGACCGGGAAGATGCCAGGCTCGCCCGCAACCGGGCGAAGCAGCAAAATGAAATTGCGGCAGAATAGGAAAGGGGGAAGCAAGACAGCTTCCCCTTTCTCCCTTATCCGGATTTGAAACCCATCCAGACCGTTCGTCCCAGCAGGGCAAACAGCACGAACCAGATAGCCCAGTAGAAACAGCGGACAGCAACAACGGTCCAGACGTAGGTTTCCTTGCTTTCAAAAGAGAACCCCAGAACATTCCTCGTGCCCTCAACAAGATAGGCCGGGAAAAAGGCTGCCGAAAACATCCACCACAGCCCCAGCAGCAGAAGACAAAGCAAAACGCGCCGGATCATCAGGTCTTTTCAATCAGAATTTCCAATGTGACATCATCCCTGTCTTCAATGGAAATCAGCCTGTATCCTGTCGTCTCGCAGAAAGACTGAAAATCCTGACGCGCACTCGGGTCCGTTGCCAGAATCCTGAGAACCTCACCGGCTTGCAAAGGCTTCATAACCTTGCGGGCCTTGAGAACAGGCAGGGGACATTTCAGCCCGATCGCATCCAGCAGATGTTCACTCATTTTCTTCTCCAGTCTTCAAAGCACAGAGCGTTCATTGGTTGCCTTGCAGGACAATCCGAAAATCGCCAGCAAAAACCAGCCGAGGATCTGCAGGGCGCCCCCGACAGGGATCAGAAAGGAAAGCGGAAAAGATCCCGTCAGGGCCTTTGTCACAAGACCACCCGAAAAGAACAGAATTCCCAGCAGGAAACAGGTCCCGCTGATCCTGCGCACCAGATGCAGCGGACTGCGTGCAAAGGCCAGCAAACCGACCGCAATCATGGCCACGGCATGGATCATTCCGTAGCTGCTGGCCAGATCAATCCAGCGCATGGCCTCCTGATCCAGAGCCGTCCCGTGACTGGTCGCGGCATCGACCGCAAGCAACAAACCGCCGAACAAACCGGCAGACCCCACCCAAAGTTTCATCGTAACCCCCAATGCAAAGGCTTGTTCTTTGGTCTCTTTCATAAAGGATTTGGATACAAACCGAAAGGCTGTCGTTTTTTGATGTCTGCGACACTTTAGCAGAACACACAAGACCCCGATCCTGTGCTAAGCATACTGAGGGGGATAACAGGTCTTCACACTTCAGGAATTTTTCACGATGTCTTTTTCCAGCCAGAAAAAAAGCAAGCAAACCGTCGTCAGGGAAATGGAACCCGGAGCAGAACAGCTCTATTCCAAACGCATGCCCGTCAACGAATTCGACACACGCCTGCTTCTCAGCACAACGGAAAGCCTGATCGAAACACTGGAAAAGCTTCCCGCTGAAGGTGCAGCAGCACTGCGGATTCTGGATGATGAAGGCTGTGACATCCTGCTGCAAGAGGCCAACAATCTGAAATATCGGGAATGCTCCCCCGTTGTCGGAACAGGTGACAGAGCCGTCACACAGGATTTCGACATCGCGCTGAACTTTACAGACAGCACGCGACTGGACGAGTTCGCCGCAGCCTTCGAACGCCAGTTCAATGCCGCGCTGGAAGCCATGTCCCCGCAGCCTTATCCGACCCCGGTTCACTTCAATGACCGCGCCATGCTGCGCTACCCGCAGGGTTCGACAGGTATTTCACCCCACCAGGATCTCAAGCGCTTTGAAGCGGTTGTCGCCATCCTGACACTGGAGGGCACAGGGGATTTCTATATCTGTGAGGATCGCCAGAAAACAAACAGCCAGCTGATCAGGGCCGAGCGCGGGATCATGATCCTGATGCGCGGCACACACTATGCCGGCATTGAGCACCGCCCGTTTCACTATGTTGAGAATCTCAGCAAGGGACGTGTCGGCTTTGGCCTGCGGTATGATGTCAAGCTGGCACAGGAAAGCACCTACAGCTACGAGGTGCCGGTCAGCAGCTAGTCGGAAACCGGCTTTGCAGGGCTCAGGCTTTTTCCTCTCAGCAGACGCCCCCAGGGAACGTTCGAGGAAAAGGCTGCGCCCAGCAGCATCGGAATGGCCGCTGCGATCTGAACCGGAACAACCGTCTCGTCCGTGATGAAAACCGAGATCATCAGCGCAATCAGCGGAGAGACATAGGCATAGAGGCTGGAACGCACAGATCCCCAGTCTCTCAGAAGCAGAAGATAGATCCCCAGTGCTCCCATGGATGCAAAGAAGACCAGATAGATAAAGGACAGCAGAAAATCGGGTCTTTCCAGCGACACAACAATGTCATACCAGCCATCGGCCTTTTCAGCGACGGCAAAGACAAGCAGAAACGAACCACCAATCAAAAGCCCGTAGCCAGCAGCGGCATAGACCGGAATGCTCTGCATCACCGGACGAACCATCACAGCCCCCAGTCCCATCGTCAGCGTGGTCACGAGAACAACAACAACACCGATCACGTCCAGGGTCCCGATATCTCCTTCGATGTTGGGAACAAAGAGCATCGAAACACCGACAAACCCGAGCAACAGCCCGACAAAGTGCCGATAGCTCAGCTTTTCCTTTTCGATCAGCGAGCCAAAAATCATGTAGCCAACCGGCAACATGGCAAAGTGAACCAGCGCGGAAACGGCCGAAGGCAGACGTGTGCTGCTCCAGAACAGCCCCAGATACAGGAAGCCATAAAGAATAAGGGCCCCGACCACAAAACGCGGCCACCCCGGCACGGCAGGCAGGCGTTTTTCCTTCAGATAAAGGAAAAGCAGGATCAGTCCGCCCGCAATCAGAAAGCGTACAGAGCCCATCCAGAACGGACCGGCAATCTCTGCGGCGACCTTGATCGGGTACCAGGTCGCACCCCACAGGAGGCACATAATTGCAAAGAGGAAAAGCGCACGCATTCGTCGGGACTTTCTATTCTTTTTGGCGAGTTCAATCCAGCCAGTCTTGAGCAAGAAAACGGGGATTGTAAAGTCAATATCCGTTGAACTTTGACTTTTCGGGAATATCTGTTACCACTGCGCCGGATGCCTTTTGATATCCGCTCAGAGCGCGCCTGTCTGAACAGATGAAGCGCTGTGGATTGACCATCGACTTCACAACAGCCGAGTTCCATTGAATGAAAACAGATCTCTTCGATTTTGATCTGCCACGCGAATTTATTGCCCAGCGACCGGTCACCCCCCGTGATGCGGCAAGACTGCTGCATGTTGCCTCCTCCCTGACGGATCACACCATGCTGGATCTCCCGGCCCTGCTCAGGGACGGCGATCTGATGGTGTTCAACGACACGCGTGTCATCCCGGCACGCTTGAAAGGGAAACGCGGCGAGGCAGGCGTTGAAGTGACACTTCACAAACAGGAACCACCCTCGGAAGAAGGTCTGGCCCGCTGGTTTGCCTTTGCCAAACCGGCCAAGAAACTGAAACCCGAAGACAGAATTGTGTTCTCCGAAGACCTCAATGCTGAGGTCCTGGGCAAGAACGAAGGCGAAGTCCTGCTGCAATTCAATCTGAGCCCGGAAGAGCTTTACCCTGTGCTGGAACACAAGGGTTCCCTGCCCCTGCCCCCCTATATTCAGCGGGAAAGCGGGTCCGATGATCAGGACCGCAAGGACTACCAGACGCGCTTCGCCAGACACACCGGAGCTGTCGCAGCCCCGACAGCCAGTCTGCACTACACTGATCGCCTGATGGCGCAGCTTGCACAGCACAACATCCGCAACACCACCCTGACACTCCATGTCGGGGCCGGGACTTTCCTGCCAGTGAAGGTGGATGACATCAAGGATCACAGGATGCACAGTGAAAACGGCATCATTGGTTCCGAAGCCGCCAGCCTGATCAATGAAACCCGCAAAAACGGCGGACGCATTATTGCTGTGGGTACAACGTCCCTCCGCCTGCTGGAATCAGCGGCCGGGGAAGACGGCACAATCAAGCCCTACAACGATGCAACCGATATCTTTATCTCTCCGGGATACCGTTTCAAATGCGTGGATGCCCTGCTGACCAACTTCCACCTTCCACGCTCCACACTCTTCATGCTCGTCTCGGCCTTTTCCGGCCTTGAGCGCATGAAAGCCGCCTACAGCCATGCCATGACAAACAACTATCGTTTTTACTCCTATGGCGACTGCAGCCTGCTGGAGAGGGAAGACAGACTGTGACAGATCAGACAACACAACAGGAAAACACAGCCCCGGAATTCGGGTTTGAACTGAAGGCCACGGATGGCACCGCACGTCGTGGTGAAGTGACAACGGCACACGGGACCTTTCAGACACCGGCTTTCATGACCGTTGGTACAGCCGGGACCGTCAAGGGCCTGACACCTGACCAACTGCGCAACACTGGTGCAGAGGTCGTGCTGGGCAACACCTATCACCTGATGCTCCGCCCAACAGCAGAGCTTGTTGCCGAGCACGGCGGACTTCACAAATTCATGGACTGGCCCCATCCGATCCTGACAGATTCAGGCGGCTATCAGGTCATGTCCCTTTCGGGTTTGCGGAAAATCACCGAGGAAGGCGTGACCTTCCAGTCCCATATCGACGGCAGCCGCCACAACCTGACCCCCGAACGCTCCATCGAGATTCAGGATCTGCTTGATTCCAACATCACCATGGTTCTCGACGAATGCACCCCCTACCCGGCAACCCACAAGGAAGCCGCCGTTTCCATGCAGCGTTCCATGCGCTGGGCCGAACGGTGCCGCAAGGCCTTCAGAAACCGTCCCGGCTACGGTCTGTTCGGTATTGTTCAGGGGTCCACCTATGAAGACCTTCGCCATGAGTCCATCAGGGCCCTGACCGACATCGGCTTTGAAGGCTACGCCGTTGGCGGACTGGCCGTCGGTGAAGGCCAGAAGGTCATGTTTGACGTTCTCGACTTCACCATGCCTGCAATGCCGACAGACAAACCCCGTTATCTGATGGGCGTGGGGAAGCCTTCGGACCTGGTTGGTGCCGTGGCGCGCGGGATTGACATGTTCGACTGTGTTCTTCCGACCCGTTCGGGACGCAACGGGCAGGCCTTTACCCGGCATGGCGCGCTCAACATGCGCAACAACCGTCACAGGAACGATCCGCGCCCGCTGGACGAGAACTGTGGCTGCATGGCCTGCACCCGTTTCAGCCGCGCCTACATCAAGCATCTCTTCACCGCCAAGGAAATGCTGGGACCGATCTTGCTGACCATCCACAACCTGACATACTATCAGGATCTGATGGCAGGGATGCGCGAGGCTATTGAAAACGGACGGTTTGAGGAATTCCAGCTTGAATTCCATCGTCTTCAGGAAGCCGGAGACATCCCGCCTCTGGACTAGGACAGACCATCGTTTCTGATGGAGCCATCACCCTTGATGAGGTTTGTGCGAGATGGGCAATCACGGCAAGGCCGCCCGCAAGACAGAGTTGCACAGCAGTGACGCGCTCCTGAAAGAACACATCAGGGCCGAGGCACTCAGGCTGGGTTTTGACGCCATCGGTTTTTCTCCTGCCCGGATCAGCGACATGGCAAAGGAACATCTCAGAGAGTTCCTGGCCAGAGGCTATCACGGCGACATGGGCTGGCTGGAAGACCGCTCCAACTGGCGTGAAAACCCCCGGGAAATGTGGGAGGATGCCCGGTCCGTCATTGTACTGGGTTGCAATTACAGCCCGGCAGAAGATCCTCTCAAACTGCTGGAACACCCGGATCGCGGCAATATCTCTGTCTATGCCCGCAACAGGGACTACCACGACTTTGTCAAAAAACGGCTGAAGGCCCTCGCCCGCTGGATCGTCACCACCATTCCGGATTGCCAGGTCAAGGTCTTCGTCGATACAGCCCCCGTTATGGAAAAAGTCTTCGCCAATCAGGGTGGCCTGGGCTGGCAGGGCAAGAACACTCATCTGGTTTCAAGAGAGCACGGTTCATGGCTCTTTCTCGGTGAAATCTACATATCGCTGGATCTGGAACCGGATGCAGCAGAACCGGATCACTGCGGGCGCTGCAGCCGATGCCTGGATGTCTGCCCGACGAAGGCCTTTCCTGCTCCCTATGTGCTGGACGGAAGGCGCTGCATCTCCTACCTGACCATCGAGAACAAGGGGCACATTGCAGAGGAATTTCGCAAGCCCATTGGAAACAGAATTTATGGTTGCGATGACTGTATTGCTGTCTGCCCCTGGAACAAGTTCGCAGACGATACACTGGAGCCCAATGTCTTCCCCCGCATCGAACTGACCGCTCCGAAACTGGTTGAGCTTGTCCAGCTCAGTGATGCCGATTTCAGACAGGTCTTCAGCGGATCACCCATCAAGCGGATCGGCAGGAATGCCTTTGTCAGGAACGTTCTGATTGCTTTGGGAAACAGCGGAGACAGCCACAGCCTGAAACAGATTTACCCTCTGCTGAGAGACAGCTCTCCACTGGTCAGGGCCATGGCTGTCTGGGCTTGCAGGCAGCTGTCCGAACCGGAGGCTTTTCATTCCCTGAAAAACGAACTCGTCCATCTGGAGGACGATAAGGCCGTCATACAGGAATGGGAATGGAACGGGGCGGCCTAGTCAAAGTCGTCAGCCCAGTCCTTGTCATCCTTGTAGGTTCCCAGATCCGGCAATTCCTTAGCAGTTTCGCCGCTGCCAGCCTGGGGATAGCAGACAAAGTTCGCGCGACTGATCTGGAACAGGGGACAGTCAGAAAAAACATTGTCCGTTCCGCGATATTCAAGGCGTCCTCGCCCACAGGTGTTTTTGGCCGTTTCAATGAGCTTGCCCAGATTTGTGCTGGATGCACTGTAACAATAGGCAAAGCCCCAGGGAGAACTCGGCGTTCTGCCATAGCGTTCATAGGACGCATCCAGCGCCTCCTGAACAATCCGGGAAGGTTTTTGAGGAATGGGATCGACGGAACTGGCAGCACAGCCGGACAGGACCAGCGCTGCAGCAAAAAAGGTGATGTGTCTTTTTACTGTTACAGCTCGAGGAAACTTTTTACCCATTTTTGCCTTCTCTCAACGACGTCTGCCCCCTGCCCGGCAGAGGAATAACCCTATTCAGTCGTAACAGCTTTACGACCAATCCGCATCCTGGAAATGGCGATTCCTCCGACGATCAGACAAAAGGCCAGAAGCGCGGAGGCATTCAACTGCTCCCCGAGGAATACGACCGAAATTCCGACACCCGACAACGGCACCAGATAATTGTTCAGCGAGGTAAAGGCTGCTCCGACCTGCCGCAGAAGTGTATAGAGCAGAATATAGGCCCCACAGGTCCCCAGAACAGCAAGCCCTGTAACAGCCAGACCACTGCGCAGAGACACGGTATGAAGCTCTGTTCCTCCGATGAAGAGCAACGGCAGGGACAGGAGCGCAGAACAGATCAGCACACCCGAAGTGCTGACAAAGGGATTCAAATCCGTGACCCTCGTCCGCCGAGCCATGACACTGTTGAAGCCGTAACTGAACGCAGACAGGGCAATGGCAATCTGACCAATCACGTTGGTGCCCAGACCGGACAGGGCCTCCGGCCCGATCAGGACAACCACCCCCGCAAACCCGACCAGGACCCCCGCCAGCTTTGGCACCGACATCTTCTCGTCACTGGTCAGAAGGTGCGCCATGACCAGCGAACTCAGGGGAACAAGCCCCATCAGGATCGAAGCCAGTGCGGCATCAACATATTGCTGCGCCCAGAAGATCAGTACAAAGGGCCCCAGCGTTCCCATCATGGCAAGCAGAGAAAACTTTCCCCAGAGCGCCGGATCCCGGGGAAGGCGCAATCCGCGCGACAGGGTAAAAAGCGTCATGAAGACCGCAGCCAGCACCAGTCTGGCAACAACACCGCTGAGCGCATCAATCGTTTCAAGGGAAATCTTGATCAACGGAAAGGAGCTGCCCCAGATCAGTCCAAGGGCAACAAGCATCACATAGTGCTGTTTTTCCGCCTTCAGATCAGACGGCATCAGAGAACTCTTGTTCAGCCTGTTCCTCTGTCCCCAGTGTCGCCTGGACTGTTTCACTGATTTTGCGGAGATTTTCGATATGGCTGCCCAGAGAGGCAAGGGTTTGGCCAATTTCTGTTGTGGCCTGACTTGTCTGACTGGCCAGCTGCTTGACTTCACCCGCAACAACGGCAAAGCCACGACCAGCCTCACCGGCACGGGCGGCTTCAATGGTCGCGTTCAAGGCCAGAAGGTTTGTCTGTCTGGCAATTGCATCAATCTGCTTGGCAACAGCGTCAACCTTTTCGATTTCTGCATTCAATTCAGCAATTTCTTCAAAAAGCCTGCCAACACTGCCTGTCACACTCGCCATCATTAAATCCTACTCATCACAATCAGCTTTTCTGCAGTGTTTCAGCCCCCCGAAGCACTACAGTCATTTCAAAATCCCCTTTTGCGAAACTTTCTACCAAAACCTGAGACAAGGAAAGTTCTTTCTCCCCAATTTCTCCGCTAAAGTTCCCGGACAGGTTCAGGTTCGACCTGTTTTGGATGGCAAAAAGAAACAATAATTGCTAATATTTATTCGACCATTTTGTGAAAAATCCCAAAAAAATGAGTTTTTTAAAGAGAGCATTTTAAAAAAACACTTTTCATTAACGGGTTTGTCCTAGTCTTGATGCGAAAATCACAGAACTGGTATATAGTTGTCCAAGCAACTAGATTCTTCAGGGTACGGACATAAACACCTATAAGTAGTTCAGACCTGAAAGAACAAGCCGCTCGAAGGTATTTAAAAGGGCTGTTATAGAGGTCTTAAGGTGCAATCTCGCTTTCTCAAATCTATCAGTGGCAAGCTTCTTTCTGTCTATGTCCCGCTGATTTCCTTTAGCTTGCTGCTGCTTTTCGCCGTTCTTGAAAGCCGCAACATCCGCAAGCTGAACAGCGAACTGACAGAACGTCTGGACAAAATGGTCGCGGTTCAGAGTACATCCCTTGCGACCCCTGTCTGGAACTATGACATCCGTTCCATTGAATCCATCCTTCTGGCCCTTTCGCGAAATCCCGAATTCTACTCTGCGACAGTCTATGATGTTGATGGCCAGGTCCTGAGCGAGAAACCCGCTGACAACATTGACCGCTATGAAGACGCCAACAAGCTGGTCAAAACCGCACCGATCAATCATCAGGCCTTCGGTCAGACAGAAGCCATCGGTTCGGTCAAGGTCAGCTTCCATGACAGCCTCATTCGCGAAGAGATTCAGGAACGCCTGATCTTTGATGCCCTTGTCATCGCGGTCACCGTGATGGTCCTGTCCTGTCTGACACTTCTTGCAACCAACACCTTTATCGGTCGGCCTCTACGTATGCTGCTGAGCTCCATCGAAATCGAGAAGCAGCACAAGAACAGACAGCCTGTCGAATGGTCATCCAACGATGAACTCGGCACTGTTGTTTCGGCCTACAACGACCTGCTGGCGAAGCAGTCGGAATATGAAACGGCTGTCAAACGCTCGGAGATGCGGGCAAAACGCTCGGAAGCCCAGCTCTCCCAGGCGATTGAGACCATGTCCGAGGGGTTTGCTGTTTACGACCAGAACGAAATGCTGGTCCTGTGCAACAACAACTACAGGAATCTTTCCGAAAACCGTTCGCGCGTCATTACAATCGGCACCCCCTTCATGACCATCATGCGCAAGCTGATCGAGATGGGGGATTTCATCGGGGTTGACGATCCCGAGGAGTATCTGCAGAACCTGCACAAGATCCACTCCCAAAGCCACGAGACAATGATCATCCAGTTGTCCAACGGCAAATGGCTGCAAATGACACACCGTCAGACTCCCGGCGGTGAAACCGTTGTGATCGCGACCGACATTTCCGCTCTGAAACTGCAGGAAAGGGAAATTCGCCTTGCCAAGGAAACGGCCGATCAGGCCAATCAGGCGAAGTCCCGCTTCCTTGCCAACATGAGCCACGAACTGAGAACACCGCTGAATGCCATTCTGGGTTTCTCTGAAATCATGAAAAAGGAAATGATGGGCGCTCTGGGTTCCGAGTACTACAAGTCCTATGCCAGCGACATTCACTCATCCGGAACGCACCTGCTGTCCCTGATCAACGATATCCTTGACCTGTCCAAGATCGAGGCCGGAGCCTTCGAGCTGACAGACGAGATGATCGATATCATCAACGAGGCCCGCGCAGCTGTTAATCTCGTGACAGGCCAGGCAACGGCAAACAAGGTTGAGGTCGCCTTCGAGATTGCCTGTCCGCGTCCGTGCCTGATGGCAGACCTGCGGGCCGTCAAACAGATTTTCCTGAACCTGCTGTCCAATGCCGTCAAGTTTACACCCGAGGGCGGTCGCGTCACCTTCCGCCAGTGGAAGAACGAGGACGGCGAGATCATGATCCAGGTTGCAGATACCGGGATCGGCATCTCAAAGCATGAGCTTAACAAGGTCATGGAACCTTTCATGCGCGCAGACACCCCGATGACAAGAACCTTCGAGGGAACAGGCCTTGGCCTCCCGCTGGCAAAATCCCTGATGACACAGCACGACGGTTCACTGGAAATCGAAAGCCAGGTGGGACAGGGCACCACTGTCACCCTCACCTTCCCGGCAGAGCGCTGTATTCCCGGTCCGATCGAAGCCGTTGAAGAAGGCTCTTCTGTCAGCGCCTGATCCGGCCTCTGTCTTCCGGGCGCCTTCCCGACACGATCGACATACCCCATAAAAAAACCCGCCGGTTGTTTCCGGCGGGTTTTTCTCTTGTCCTGTTACGGACCGCATTCAGGCACTCAGGCGATATTCCTTCATCGCATCCAGCAGCCAGTCCACCAGATACTCTGCAAAGGACGGACGCACATAGAGGCGATAGGTTGGTGTTTCATCAACGATCTGAATGATACAGGGCGCCTTTTCGATGCGGGACTGCGCACAGTCGCCCGGCTTGAAGGACGGGGCATCCATGTCAAGACGACAGGATTTCTTCATCACTTCGCGGGCCTTTGCACCAGACAGTTCCAGACAGGTCCGGTTGCCGGAAACATCAACGACAGAGACATGCTGCCCTGCGAGAGCTTCGCGGAGTTTGGCTGTCAGCTCGTCCTGATTGTCAACCGGGCCAACGATGTGCCACTCATCCGGGCTCAGCCAGAAGATCGTGTAATCGCCGGCAGTGTTGCAGGTGTTTGCCTTGGTTGGGACATCCACACCGATAACAGACTTCACACCGTCCTTGAACTTGGGACTGCGCGGGTTGCCACGGATTGTGACCTGAGCCTGAAACGGCACTTCTTTCAGGCTCACTCCAGCGTCACCGCTGGAGGAACCATTGATCATGTCCTGATACTTGTCGGCAATGATGCTCAGACGAAATTCATCAGCCATCACGACGTTCTCCCTTTGCATCATAGAAGACCGGGCTGACAATCTTGACTTTCGTCACCTTGCCGCGGTCGTGAGCGTAGATCCATTCACCCGTACGGTTCAGGCCATCCTTGCACATGGCCATTGCGATAGAGTGACCCAGGTTCGGGCTCCAGTAACTGGAGGTCACGTGACCAAGCATCGGGGCAGGCAAAGCGTGATCCCGCTCGTTGGTCAGCTGTGCACCTTCTGTCAGAACCTCTTTCGGGTTCTCGGTGATCAGACCAACCAGCTGCTTGCGGCCTTCGCGGGCCGTGTCTTCACGTGCGAAGGAACGGCGACCAACGAAGTCACCCTTCTTCTTGGACACGATCCAGTCCATCCCCAGATCCTGAGGTGTTTGCGTACCATCCGTATCCTGGCCAACGATAATGAAGCCCTTTTCCGCACGAAGAACGTGCATGGTTTCAGTACCGTAAGGTGTGATGTCGTATTTCTTGCCCGCTTCCATGCAGGCCTTCCAGACATGGAGGCCGTGCCAGTTGCGCACGTTGATCTCGTAGGAAAGATCACCGGTAAAGGAAATACGGAACACACGCGCCGGGACACCGGCAACAGTTCCCTCACGCATGGTCATGAACGGGAAAGCGTCCTGGGAGAAGTCAATGTCAGAACACAGCTCTTCCATCAGGGCACGTGCCTTCGGACCACCGATCGAGAGTGTGGACCACTCCTCGGTCACAGAAGTACAGTAAACTTCCAGATCTGGCCATTCGGTCTGCAGGTATTCCTCGAGCCAGTCGAGAACACCGGCAGCACCACCGGTTGTTGTGGTCATGTGGAAGTGGTTTTCGCCAAGACGTGTGGTCACACCATCGTCAAAGACCATGCCGTCTTCCTTGAGCATGAAGCCGTAACGGGCAGAACCCACCGGAAGCTTCAGCCATGCATTCGTGTAAATGCGGTTCAGGAACTCGGCAGCATCCTTACCCTGGATGTCAATCTTGCCCAGAGTGGACGCATCCAGAATACCGACGCCTTCACGCAGAGCCTTTGTTTCACGAGCAACAGCTGCATGCATGTCCTCACCCGCTTTCGGGTAGTACCAGGCACGTTGCCACTGGCCAACAGGCTCGAAGGTTGCACCGTTCTCGACATGCCAGCTGTACATTGGCGTGCGGCGAACAGGATCCGCCAGATCACCATTGATGGAACGGCCAGCCAGCGCACCGAAGGTAACCGGCGTGTAGGGAGGACGGAAAGTTGTTGTACCAACCTTCGGAATATCCTTGCCGATCTGGTGAGACAGGATCGCCAGACCGTTCACGTTGGACATCTTGCCCTGGTCTGTCGCCATACCGTTTGTTGTAAAGCGCTTCATGTGCTCGACAGAGTGCATGCCTTCGCGTGCAGCCAGCATAATGTCGGCTGCGGTCACGTCGTGCTGATAGTCGACGAAGTGCTTCTTCTTGCCCTGACCAACCGGATGATCTGTCGGGACAACCCAATAGGCCTTGAGCGGTTGCTCTTCGACCACCAGGCCTTCTGCCTTGACGGTAACAGCACCCTTGCCGGTACCGGCATCCTTTGCGGCAGCTGCACCAGCTGCTGCACCCTGATCCAGAGCTTCCTGCAGAGTGAAGGCACCGGAACAGGCCCCCACTGTGCGCTCTTTCTGAGCAGAGATATTCGGAAGGAAACAGGCCTTCTCGTCATCATAACGAAGCTTGCCGATAGACTGGGAGAAAAGGTGGACCGCAGGGTTCCAGCCACCGGACATCAGAATGGTGTCACAATCAATGCGACGCTTCTGACCGGTCATTTTCTCGCCATCGGAAGAAACAGACGCAACCATCACACCGTTTACGTGCTTCTTGCCAAGTGTATCGACAACACCGGAACCGGTGATGACTTCAACGCCTTTCTTGCGAACAGCATGTGCCAGTTCACCTTCTGCGCTTTCACGCAGATCAACAACAGCCGCGATTTCCATACCGGCTTCCAGAAGGTCCAGAGCCGCCTTGTAGGCTGAGTCATTGTTGGTGAAAACAACACCGCGTTTGCCCGGCAGAGCGCCATAACGGTTGGCATAGGTCTGACCGGCAGACGCCAGCATGATGCCCGGACGATCATTGTCGGCAAAGACCAGCGGGCGCTCGTGCGAACCTGTTGCCAGCACGACCTGCTTGGTGCGGAAGTGCCAGATACGGTGACGGGCCAGCTCCGGCATGGCACCAGGACCCATGTGGTCTGTGCGACGCTCGTGTACCGTGATGTAGTTGTGATCGTAATAACCAAAGGCATTGGAGCGCTTCAGAAGGCGAACGTTGTCCATGCCTTCCAGCTCTGCAACAACCTCGGCAACCCACTCCTGGGCCGGACGACCATTGATAATGTCGCGTGTGTTGTTGAGAGAGCCACCGAATTCGGCCTGCTCGTCAACCAGAACAACACGACCACCCGCACGACCGGCTTCCAGAGCCGCAGTCAGACCGGCAGGACCGGAACCAACCACGAGAACCTCGCAGAACTCGTTCATGTGATCATAGGTGTCGGGATCCTTCTCGTGGGAGAGAACACCCAGACCGGCGATCCGGCGGATCAGCGGCTCATAAACAGTCATCCAGAAGGATTTCGGGCTCATGAAGGTTTTGTAGTAGAAACCGGCCACGAACAGACGGGATGCCAGGCTTGTTACGGACAGAATGTCAAAGTCGACAGACGGCCAGCAGTTGACAGACTTGGCTTCCAGGCCTTCATAAAGCTCGATCTGTGTCGCACGCAAGTTTGGCTCGCTGCGCGGACCGGTTTCCAGCTGTACGAGTGCAGACGGCTCGTCAGAACCACAGGACACGATACCGCGCGGGCGGTGTGTCTTGAAGCTGCGGCCGACCAGATGAATACCATTGGCCACCAGTGCAGAGGCCAGGGTATCACCCTCGACACCTGTCAGCTTGCGGCCGTTGAAGGTAAAGTTGATGACTTTGGAACGATCAACACGCGTTCCAGAAGTGCTACGGAACTGCTCTGCCATCACGCACCCTCTTTTTTGTCACAAGGTGGAACCTGACGTGGTTTGCGATCCTCTGGGATCTCGTAGGTTTCACCGGTTTTGTAAACAGCAATGATTTCGTTGGTTGCGGTATCGCGCACAACATTGAACCACTTGCGGCAGCCATCGGAGTGAACCCAGCGCTCCTTATGGGCACCCTTTACGTTGGTGCGCAGGAACACATATTCCGCCCACTCTTCGTCCGTCAGTGAATCAGGATCATGCGGGCGTGCGATGTGAGCTTCACCACCGTAGTGGAATTCTATTTCGTCACGCTCACCGCAGAAAGGACATTCAATTCTCAGCATTTTCCATCCCTCCTTAGTGCGCCACGCCAGCAGCACCGTGCTCGTCAATCAGAGCACCGGTGATGAAGCGGTCGATAGAGAACGGCGCATTGAGTTCATGCGGCTCGTCTTTCGCAATTGTGTGTGCGTAGACCCAGCCGGAACCCGGAGTGGCCTTGAAGCCACCTGTACCCCAACCTGCGTTGACGTAGAGGTTCTTGACAGGTGTCTTGCCCACAACCGGAGACGCATCAGGACAGGTGTCCACGATACCACCCCAGGAACGCATCAGACGTGCACGGCTGAACAGCGGGAAGAGTTCCATGGCAGAAGCCAGCTGGTCCTCGATAACGTGCAGGGAACCGCGCTGGCTGTAACCGACATAGGCATCAATACCCGCGCCCATCACCAGTTCGCCCTTGTCGGACTGTGACACGTAAACGTGTACAGCGTTCGACATGACCACGCAGTCGATAACCGGCTTGAGCGGCTCGGAAACCAGCGCCTGCAGCGGGTGGGATTCGATCGGAAGACGGATACCGGCCATATCGGCAACGACAGAGGTGTGACCGGCACAGGCCATCGCAACCTTTTTCGCCTTGATGTTGCCGCGCGTTGTGCGAACACCTGTGATCTGGCCGTTTTCAATATCGAGGCCCTGAACTTCACAGTTCTGGATGATATCAACACCCATTTCATCAGCACCGCGTGCATAACCCCAGGCAACCGCATCGTGACGGGCTGTACCACCGCGACGCTGCAGGGTTGCACCCAGCACCGGATAGCGGGAGTTCTTGGAGATATTGACGATCGGGCAGAATTCCTTGACCTCTTCGGCGTTGAGCCACTCGGCATCAATACCGTTCAGTTTGTTCGCGTTGACACGACGAACAGACTCACGGACATCACCGAGGTTGTGTGCAAGGTTCAAAACACCGCGCTGGGAGAACATCACGTTGTAGTTCAGATCCTGGGACATGGTTTCCCAGAGCTTCATCGCGTGTTCGTAGAAAAGACCAGCCTCGTCCCACAGATAGTTGGAACGGATAATGGTTGTGTTACGACCGGTGTTACCGCCACCGAGCCATCCTTTTTCGATGACTGCGACATTGGTAATGCCGTGGTTTTTAGCCAGATAGTAAGCTGTAGCCAGACCATGACCACCTGCACCAATAATCACGACGTCATATTCCGGCTTGGGATCCGGACTGCGCCATTGGCGGGGCCAGTTCTGATGCCAGCTCATGGCGTTGCGCGCCAGGCTGAAGATCGAATAACGGGACATTGCCGACATCACTCCAATAAATTTAATGGATATCTCTGTTCGGTATGCATCCTATGCCGAAAGGTCGCAGTCCACCATGAACAATACGGACAAGATACTTGCACAAATGCGACTCAACGCTAAACTGACTCCCCAAAAGCGACGATCTTTTGTCTTTTCAGCAGCATCACGTCGGAACGCCATCTGCCAGGAGAGACGCGGGCTTTGCCTTTCAGGGCCTTTTTCAAAGACTCCTGCACATCCGGAAAACAGAGAAAAAACAGACAGAAATGCAAGAAAAAGAAACCGAAAACGCCCCCGGATTGCATGTCGCATTTCTTCTGCTGCCTCAATTCACACTGACTCCCTTTTCAAGCATGATCGACATTTTGCGCCTCACGGCCGATGAGGGCGATCAAAGCCGCCCCATCCGTTGTCGATGGACTCTGATCGGTCTGACAGATGATCCTGTTACGTCCAGCTGCGGAGTAGAGATCAAGCCCTGGGCCGATTGTGATGATCTGGGGCAGTACGATTATCTTGTGGTTGTGGGGGGGCTGCTGAAAGGACAGCAGGCTCCGGGGCCGGTTCTCGATGTGATCCGGCGTGCAGCCCAGCAAAAGGTCAGGCTTGTCGGGCTCTGCACGGGCAGCTTTGCCCTCGTCCGTGCAGGCATCATGAAAGGCAGACGCTGCTGTGTTTCATGGTATCACCACAACGACCTGCTGGCGCTTTCAGACGAGGTTACGCCCGTTTCCAGTCAGATGTTCGTTGTTGACGGACACCGGATCACCTGCGCTGGTGGTACAGGGGCCATTGATCTTGCTGTCTGGATGGTGGAACAGCATCTGGGACGGGGCGTTGCACAGAAGGCCATGCGGATCATGCAGGTCGATCGTGTGCGGGGCGGAACAGCAGCACAGCCTCAACCCTCAACCTATCTGAACGCATCCAATGATCGCGTTCGCAAGGCCCTGATCATTATCGAGCAGAACCTCAGCACTCCGCTCAAGGTGCAGGAGATTGCAGAGCAGATCAATGTATCCAAGCGGCATCTGGAGCGTCTCTTCCTGACAGAACTTGGGCATTCTCCACAGACAATCAGCAGGGAAATCCGCCTGCATCACGGCCTGTGGCAATTGATGCACACCAACCGCTCCATCAGTGATATTGCCGCCGATTGCGGTTTTTCGGATGCTGCGCACTTCTCGAGACTCTTCAGCAAATCCTTTGGCGAGCCACCATCAACCCTGCGTGCCGCCCCTGAACGCGCAAACGATCTGCTCGCCCAGCGCCCCCTGCTTCAGCTCTAGCTCAACACCCGTTACTCGGCGGCTTCAGTAGAATCCTTGTCCCCGGCAACATCACTGAATTGCAGACGGGCCAGACGCGCATAGAGTCCATCCTGCTGCGTCAGCTCCGCATGGGTTCCGCTTTCAACAATGCGGCCTTCCTCGATGACAACAATCCTGTCGGCTTTCTGGACAGTGGCCAGACGGTGAGCAATCATCAGGGTTGTGCGGTTCTCCATCAGGCCATCAAGAGCCTGCTGAACCTTTTTCTCGCTCTCGGCATCAAGAGCCGACGTGGCCTCATCCAGCAACAGCACAGGCGGATTGCGCAAAATGGCACGCGCAATGGCAAGGCGCTGACGCTGCCCTCCGGACAGTCGCACACCCTTTTCACCCAGATAGCTGTGATAACCTTCTGGCAGGCGTTCGAGGAAATCGTGCGCCACAGCTGCTCTGGCTGCCTCAACCACTTCCTCATCTGTCGCATCCGGACGGCCATAGCGAATATTTTCCATGGCTGACGCCGAGAAAATCACCGGCTCCTGCGAAACCATCCCCATCGGACGGCGCAGTTCAACAGGGTCAAGATCCGTCAGATTCATCTCCTCCAGCAGGATTTGCCCCTCGCGCGGGTCATAGAAACGCTGCAACAGCTGGAAGACCGTTGTCTTGCCCGAACCGGACGGCCCAACCAGAGCCACCTTTTCACCCGGCTTGACCTCAAGGGAAAAATCACTGAGCGCCGATTGATCCGGACGCGCCGGATAGTTGAAGGAAACGGCATCAAATCTGATGGACCCATGAACCGTTTCCGGCATGGCTTCGGGATTTTCAGGTGCTTCAATGTCCGACGTTGTATGGAGCAGATCCATCAGGCGTTCTGTTGCACCTGCTGCTCTTTGCAAATCCCCGATCACCTCACTGATGGCCCCAAGCGACCCTGCGACCACGACAGCATAGAAAACAAAGGACGACAACTCGCCAGCCGAGATTCTGCCCGCCAGGACGTCATGCCCGCCGACCCAGAGAATAACGGAGATCGCTCCGAAGATCAGAATAATGACAATTGCAGTCAGCAAGGCGCGGGCACGGATGCGCTCAACAGCCGTTTTGAAGGCTCCCTCGACCTCGTTTCCAAAAAGCTTCCTGTCTTCCTGCTCGTGGGAGTAGGCCTGAACAGTCCGGATAGCCGAAATGGCTTCATCGGCGTAGACACCGACACCGGCGACACGGTCCTGGCTTTCACGACTGAGTTTTCTGACCATGCGGCCATAGAAGATGATCGGTATCAGAACAAAAGGCACAACCAGAACAACCAGCCCCGTCAGCTTCGGAGAGGTGTAGAGCAAGAGGGCAAAACCACCCGTAAACATCAGAATGTTGCGCAAGGCGATTGAAAAGGACGAACCCACAACCATCTGCAGCAACGTCGTATCCGTCGTCAGGCGGGAGAGAACCTCACCTGTCCGCGTCGTCTCGAAAAAAGCAGGCGAGAGTGAAATGATGTGATCAAAAACGGCACGGCGCACATCCGCAACAACCCGTTCACCAATCCAGGACACGAGAAAAAACCGGGCATAACTGGCAAGGGCCAGCAACACAATCACCCCGAACAGCACCCAGATCCCCTTGTCGAGGAGATCTGCATTCCCGTCTGAAAATCCTTCATCAACCAGCGCCTGCAGCCCCTGCCCCAGAGTCAGCACTGTCCCTGCGGCAACCACCAGAGCCAGCATGGCTCCCATGACCTGCATTTTGTAGGGCAGGACAAAACGCAGCAAGGAACGCAGATGTTTCAGATCCTTGTTCTTTGGTCTGTCCCGCGCATCCTGCTCCACCCTTTCGGCAGCAGATGTTTGCGCAGTTGCTGTTTTGTCATCCGAGGCTGAGGCCATTGTAACTCTCTTTAAAATAGCGTCCGGACCCTTCATTGAAGAAGGAAATCACACTCTCTTTGTCACTTTTTTACAAAAATGCAAAAAAGAATCTTGCACTCCCTGCTGAAAAACCACAAAAGACTGTCAGATTTCAATTGCACAGAATGCCGCGTGCAGCCTCTCCGGATTGTGACGGGTCCTTCCCCTTTTCTTTCCGGACGCATAATCTTTTTGCTTGATCCCAAGCGAAGGTTCGGCTAAGAAGCGGCAACTTCCCAAAGGGATCAGGTACTATGAAAAAAGACATTCACCCAGATTACCACACCATCAAGGTCGTTATGACTGACGGTAGCGAATTTGAAACACGCTCTACTTGGGGCAAGGAAGGCGATGTAATGCGCCTCGACATCGATCCCAAGTCCCACCCTGCGTGGACTGGTGAGCACCGTCTGGTCGACTCTGGTGGCCAGGTTGCAAAGTTCAACAAGCGTTTTGCTGCATTTGGCCTGAAATAAGCCAGCAGCCTGACGGCTTTTGCATGAAGAAACCCTCTGACAGATCAATGTTTGTCAGAGGGTTTTTTGCGTTGATCGCAAGCCCGCTCATTCACCGGATGATTTTCGCTCCATCCGGGCCAGGGTCTGGTCAAGGTTTGCATCCAGACGACGTATCCGCTGATAGAGTTGCAGGCTCTTGCTGTAGAGATTGACAATACCCGGGTCCGTTTTTTCAGGAAGTTCCATTTCCTTCATACAGATATCATCACAGGAAAGGCGCAAGGGCATAAACGGCTCGCCATCGCTGTGAGCCTCCCCCTGATGGACAGCCTTCTGGGCCATCAACCAGGACATAACCTCCAGCAAGCGCGTTGTCATACGCATAACCTCACAGGAAACTGTCAGACTTTCCTCACTGTCCAGTCCCTCGCTTCTGTTGACGGGCAGTGAACGGGAATAGGTCAGATAATCGCGTGTTTCTCTGGTCAAATCCAAAGCTTCGCGATAAATCGCCTCCAGTGGGCTTTTCAAACTATGGGGATGATGCTGATGCAGCTTTCCCTCCCACTCTTTAACAGGTCAACACACAAAAGATCCGTAATTTGATTAAACAGTCAAATGGGCAGAGACACAAGTCACTGTTCATTGACGTCTTCGTTAATCACCTCGGAGAGCACAAATAAAAAACCCCGCGATGAAATGTCGCGAGGCTTTTTGAATTTTATTCAGGCTATTGTTTTACCTGATATTTTTAGGCGTCAAGCCCTTATCACTTCCCTGTCAACTTGCCTTGACGGGTATTAAATTACGGTTAGATGACAAAAGCGTCAAGCCCTAAAAAATTATAGTTTAAAAAATAGCTAAAAAGCTCTTAAATGTTAACTTATTTCACAAAATACAGATTCCCTGTTCCAAAAAAAATGTCGCTGATAAATCAGCGACAAGTTAACAGGGAGGCGTACAAACAAAGTATTCATAAAAAACCAACAAGAACTATATCCTCTATATGGTTTTCATCTTAATATATTCAATCCTAAAAAATAGTTAACGCAGTTCTTTTCAAGAAAGAAAAAGCAGAAAGCATTGAAATGAAAACAATAAAAAACACCACTATTCAATAAACGACAAATTATCTCCAAAAGAGACAAACCTTTGGGGCGATTAAATTATTCACCACAACTTCGGAAAACCCTGTTCCTACCGGGCCGTCCAGCCTCCATCCATAACATAGGCCCCGCCTGTCATCAGATCTCCCCCTTCTGAACACAGGAATACGCAAAATTGGCCAAGCTGTTCAGGTGTTACAAACTGACAGGCCGGCATTTTTTCAGACAGAAGATCTTCAGCTTCCTGTTCAAAGGACCGTCCGCTCTTAACGGCTCTGGCTTCAATCTGGGCACGGACAAGATCCGTCAGGACCCATCCGGGACAAATCGCATTACAGGTCACGCCCTGCCCGGCCACCTCCAGAGCAGTGGTTTTGGTCAAACCCACCACACCGTGTTTTGCCGCAACATAGGCTGACTTGTTGACAGAAGCACGCAGACCATGCGCAGACGCAATATTGACAACTCGCCCCCACCCCCTGGACTTCATGGCAGGCAGGGCAGCAGCCGTCGCATGAAAGACAGCCGAAAGGTTGATTGCAATCACGGCATCCCATCGCTCGGGCGGAAAGTCTTCAATCGGCGCAACATGCTGAATCCCGGCATTGTTGACCAGAATGTCCAGTCCCCGGTCACTGTCGCGATCAGCCTTTGCCACCATCCCGCGCACCGCTTCGGCGTCCATCATGTTTGCCGGATCATAGGCGACCCTGACCCCGTGGGTCCGCTGCAAGGCCTCACATTGCTCCTCAATCACATCCGGTTCGCCCAGACCGTTCAGTATCAGATGACAACCCTCTGCGGCCAGCACCTCGGCAATTCCCAGACCGATGCCGCCCGTCGAACCCGTTACCAGTGCCGTCTTTCCCGACAGTTTTCCCGCTGAAGCCATCGCCTGTTTCTCCCTGTTTTTTCTTTTATCCCGCGACTGTAACAGCCTCAGGATTTAAAAAGCCCGTCCAGGCTTGCCTTGTGTTTTTCCTTGGAACGTACAACAGCCTCCACCTTTTCGGCCTGTTCCAAAAGCAACCTCCTGTAACCCTGAAGTTCCTCAACACCCATCTGCTCCAGCTGCTCCTGATCAAGCAGGCGAAGGTCCTTTTTGATCCGGATTTCCTCTTCATAATCCATGGAACTGCCCCTGTGAAAAACGATCCGATTTTATAAGAATGGCCCTTTTCTGACATAAAACAAGACCTTGCCAGCTGCTCTGCTGTATTATCCGGATCAGATACCAGCATTTTCCTGCAAAAGGACATCCGGCATGAGCCACTCCCTTCCCGCGACCATGCGTGCACAAACCATCGAGAACAAAACGCTCTCCCTCAAAGAAGTTGCCCTGCCCGAAATCGGCAAGGGGGAAGTGCTCATCAAAGTAGACTGTGCAGGCATCAACCGACCGGATATCCTGCAACGCCAGGGGCTCTATCCGGCCCCACAGGGGCACTCTCCCCTTCCGGGACTTGAAGTCTCCGGCACTGTCGTCAGGACGGCAGACGGCTCCATCTTCAAAACCGGCGACAGGGTCTGTGCCCTGACCAATGGCGGAGGTTACGCAGAGTATTGCGCAGTCCCCTCAACCCAGTGTCTTCCCATCCCATCGGGCTTTTCCCCTGAGCAGGCCGCAGCACTTCCCGAGACCTTCTTTACGGTCTGGACCAATCTCTTTGACCGCTGCCATTTAAAGGCCGGGGAACGCATCCTTGTGCACGGGGGAACGTCAGGCATCGGCACAACAGCCATTCAGCTCGCAAGTGCCTTTGGCGCCGAGGTGTTCACCACAGCCGGTTCAGAGGAAAAATGCCAGGCCTGCCTCAAACTTGGCGCCAAAGCTGCCATCAACTACAGGGAAGAGGACTTTGAACCGGCTTTCAAAACCCTGGAACAATTGAACGAACCCAAAGGTGATCGACTTCGTTTCAGGGGATTTGACATCATTCTGGATATGGTGGGTGGAGACTACATTCCCAAAAACCTCAGACTGCTGGCTGTTGAGGGCAGGCTCTGCATGATTGCTTTTCTCGGGGGGTCCACGGCAGAACTGGACCTGATGCACCTGATGCTCAAACGCCAGACAATCACAGGCTCAACCCTGCGCGCCCGTCCCGATCAGGAGAAGGCTGTCATCGCCCGCTCCCTTCATGAGAGGGTCTGGCCTTTGCTGGAACAGGGCAAGCTGGCCCCTGTTCTGAACAGAACCTTCCCGTTCGAACAGGCAAACGAGGCCCATGCCCTGATGGAAAGCTCCAGTCACATTGGAAAGATCGTGTTAAAAATCGGCGAACAGACGCCCCAAAAGACATAGAAACGCAACAAAAATTACAAAAAGTACAGATTTACCTCTTTGCCTTCCGGTGTATTCAGGGTAAACAGCCCTTTGAAGAATGATGTGTGCTGCACCCTTCTGTTCCTGTTATTCTGTCAGAGCAGCACCCCGAGGAGAATCAATGTCTCAACCATTAATGCCAAAAGCCACTGCAGTGTGGCTTGTAGAAAACACCGCGCTGACCTTTGATCAGATTGCCGAATTCTGCGGCCTCCACCCGCTGGAAGTTCAGGGCATTGCTGATGGCGAGGTTGCGACCGGTATTCGCGGAATGGACCCGGTTGCGAACTCCCAGCTGACACGCGAGGAAATTGAACGCTGTGAAGCTGACAGCAGCAAAGATCTGCAGCTGCTGCGCAAGGACAATCTGCCTGCGCCATCCAAGCGCACCAAGGGTCCCCGCTACACACCGATTGCCAAGCGCCAGGACAAGCCGGACGGAATCGCCTGGCTGGTTCGCCATCATCCGGAACTGTCAGACGCAGACATCACCAAGCTGATCGGCACAACCAAGAAAACCATTCAGGCAATCCGTGACCGTTCTCACTGGAACATTTCCAACATCACGCCACGCGATCCGGTTCTGCTGGGTCTTTGCCGTCAGAGTGATCTGAACAGTCTGGTTGAAAAGGCACGCGCTGCAGCGGAAGCTGCCGGCATCACCCTGCCCCAGCCAGAGCCCTTTGCAAGTGAAGAACAGTCTGCAGACACCAGCAGCGATACTGTGAGCAACGATCCTTTCGCTGCCTTCACAAGCGGCATTTCATTCGACGGGAATGACAACAAGAACTAGGCTTTTCCATAAAAGCCGGAAATCAAAAAGCGCTGTCCCGAAAGGGTTGCAGCGCTTTTTTGCTTTTCAGTTGCAAAAGATTCTCAAGCCATACGCTAAAGACATATCAGCAATACTTCATTAGCAAGGGCCATGGCCCCGCTCTTCCTCTAGAAGTTTAAACAAGTCTGTTTTGTGACATTTTTTCATGCCGCAGGATCAGGCGAATAACAAAGAGAAAACAACTGAATTATTGCTGGACTTAACAATGACAAGCAAACGCGAACATTGGGGTTCCAGACTGGGCTTTATTATGGCTGCGGCAGGCTCTGCCGTCGGTCTGGGCAACATCTGGAAATTCCCTTATGTCACCGGTGAAAACGGCGGTGCCGCTTTTATCATCCTTTACCTGGCACTGGTTTTCACAATCGGCATCTCTGTCCTCGGCGCCGAAATGGTTATCGGCCGCAAGAGTCAACATGATGCAGTGAGCTCTTTCAAGAAACTCGGCACACCCGGCTGGTCCGTCATTGGCTATATGGGCATCCTTGCAGCCTTTGTGATTCTGTCGTTCTATGCCGTGATCGCAGGCTGGACAATTGCCTACATCGTCAAGACTGTCAGCGGCAGCTTCAGCGGTCTGGACGGCGACGGCTTCACCAATGCCTTTGTCGGCTTTATTGCCGATCCGGTTCAACCCCTGATCTATGCTGCGATCTTTATGGCCCTGACAGCCGTGATCGTGATGGGTGGCATCAAGCAGGGTATTGAGCGCGCAGGCAAGATCCTGATGCCTCTGCTCTTCATCATCATGATTGCCCTGGTTGTCCGCTCCGTGACACTCCCGGGTGCAGAAGCAGGTATCTCCTTCTATCTGGAACCTGATTTCAGCAAGATCACCGGCTCAACAGTCATGGCCGCTCTGGGGCAGGCCTTTTTCTCCCTTTCCCTGGGTATGGGCGTCATGATCACCTATGGCTCCTATCTCTCCAAGGAAGAGAAACTGGGCAAGTCCTCCTTCTATGTGGGCTTCCTTGACACAGCCGTGGCCATTATCGCCGGTCTGGCCATTCTGCCTGCTGTTTTTGCAATGGGCATGGACCCCAGCGCCGGTCCTGCACTGACCTTCATCACCCTGCCTGCAGTCTTTGACTCCATGCCTGGTGGCGTGATCTTTGGTGGTCTGTTCTTCTTCCTGCTGACAATCGCCGCACTGACCTCTTCCATCTCCCTGATGGAACCGGTTGTCAGCTTTGCCGGTGAACGCGGCATCAGCCGTGGCAAAGCCGTTATCGGAACCGCGGTCATCGCCTTCATCCTCGGTGTTCCATCCTCCCTTTCTCAGGGCGTCATGAGCGATGTCACTTTCTTTGGCAAAGGCTTCCTGGATCTGATGGACTTCTTCACAGCCAACCTGCTGCTGCCACTGGGCGGTATGCTCGTGTCCCTTTACGTTGGCTGGGTCATGGGTGCAAAAGCCAAGGAAGAAATGGGCGGAGACAACCTGCTGATCAACATCTGGATCATCATTCTGCGCTTTGTTGCTCCGGCAGCCATTGCACTGATCCTGCTGAACGGCCTTGGTATCCTGTCTCTCTGAGACAGGGCCCAACCCTAAAAAAAACCCCGGCTGAAAATCAGCCGGGGTTTTTCTGTTTCATCTAGCCATCTATTTCCTAAAGCCGCTGTCAACCTTTGCCGAGCGTGCAGGCATGTGATCCTCGGGCCGGTAGAAAAGTCCCAGTTGAAGGCTTTCTGCAATCCGCCCGGCCTTTTCCTCAAAGGCCCCGGCCTGCCTGTCTTCAAACAGTGTCCGGGCTGTTTCACCAAAGATCAGAAGCCAGCGCGCAAAATGCTCCTGCCTGATAGAGGGAACCTCCATGTGCTTGCGCATGGGATTGCCCTTGTAACTGCCGGTTGCAAGCATCACCGAGGACCAGAAACTGACCATCGTTTCCAGATGGCTGTCCCACCGTCCCTGCACCACCTCTTCAAAGACAGGGCCAAGCACACCATCAGCGCGAATGCGCCCGTAAAAGCTGTGCACCAGAGTATGAATGGTTTCCGGGGAAATCCGGTCAAACTTTTCAGACATCACATCACTCCACAATCACTCCCGCGATCCTAAAGGGGAGCGGTGCTTCTGTCACTGCGTACAAGCGTCACCCCCATGAAAAAACCGCCGCAACTGACTTGCGGCGGTTTTGTCTGAAAAGCTGGTCTTAGTGATATGCCAGCCTTTTAAACCAGTTCCCTGATCGGGTCGTATGTCTTACGCATGCAAAGTTGCGATTTCATCCTTGATTTTCAGCTTTGCGCGTTTCATTTCCGATATGTAGTTGTCATTAGGATAAGGACGCTGCTTTTCCTTGTCGATTTCAGCTTCCAGATTGTGATGCTTGGCACGGAGGGCAATTACGCGATCTGTTGTCGCCATTCTTAAACTCCTTTTTCCTGTGTTGACCTTCTAAAGGTAATAGGAAAGACTGGCTTTGCCAAGAAGCGCGGCTGAAGAAAATTCCAAGCCACTGATTTATATTGAAAGAAAATTTCCATGAAAACCAAACGCATGATCGTCGGCATCTCGGGCGCAAGTGGCATTACCTATAGCATTACTCTTCTTAAGCAATTGAAAAAAATGGACATTGAAAGCCATTTGATCATGAGCAAATCCGCTGAAATCACGCTGGCCTACGAAAGCCGGATGAAGGTCCGCGACGTTCAGTCGCTCGCCGATGTCGTGCACAATCACACCGATATTGCCGCCTCGATTTCCAGCGGTTCCTACAAGACGATGGGGATGATTGTCGCCCCCTGTTCCATACGAACCATGTCAGAGATTGCGACCGGCGTCACATCCAGCCTGATGTCCCGGGCTGCCGATGTCGTCCTCAAGGAACAGCGCAAACTGGTTTTGATGGTCCGGGAGACCCCCCTGCACAGCGGACATCTGAGAACCATGCTCCAGCTGTCGGAAATGGGAGCCATCATTGCGCCCCCGGTTCCTGCGTTCTACGCCCAGCCGGAAAGCCTTGAAGACATTGTGAATCACTCCATCGGCAGAGTGCTGGATCTTTTCGATCTGGAAAGCAATATCAAACGCTGGGATCAGGACGGCAAGCAACGTCCACAGGACTGAACATCCAGCACAAAGCAAGCGAACAAAATCGTCGCAAGGGCTATTCAAAGAGCCAGACAGCTTCCAGAGGCGGCACTTCAGGAAAGCCACCGCGCAAGATTGCCGCCAGATCTGCTGCATCCGTGGTGTCCAGCCCGACAACACCTTCTGCCCTCAGATAATCCAGCATGTTTGCAGACGCGAAGGCCGCACTGGATTTCTTCGCCTCAAGGGTTTTGGGCCGCTCCCAGAGACGGGAAAAGAGATCACCCAGCGGCTGCAGGGGACTGGCCTTTATCGGCGTTGCAACTTCAACGCTCTCTTCACACTCCGGCTCCGGCGGCATCAGAGGCATCAGGGCGTGCAGGTAATGTTGCTGAAGGGCCTCGGCGTGCAGTTCCTGTAACTTGATGTCATCCCGCAGCGCCATGGCCCCCTTTGGCAGGGCTTCCGGGTCCTGCGCCTTGATCCAGCGCCGCACCGAGCGCAGGGGCTGGACCACAGCTTCCTTCCAGGCCTTTGCCTCCCTGCAAACCCGGACCAGTTCATCCTCGCTGAAGCGGTGCCCGCAGAAACCGGCCCAGCAGGCGAAGAGAAGCATATTGACGTCAAGACCATGCTTGTCCTGCAGGGCAAGGCAGGCAGGCGCCACCCCTTCGCTGCCATAGACAGAGAGGGAGAACTGCCAGAAGGGATTGTCAGATTGAGCCAGATTGTCCGGCAGGGCATCAATCATCGCCAAAACAGATTCCAATCCCTCGTGCTGCCTGCATTACAGATGAATCAGGGTCCACAGCGCGGTAACCTGCTATGGCATCAGCCAGGGGAATATCCACACACTTGCGACCCGTCCAGGCCACCATACGGTCAAATTCCCCCCTTGCAACCAGATCAACAGCATGAACACCAAAAATTGTTCCCATCAGACGATCTGTCGGGGACGGCACACCGCCGCGCAGCAAATGCCCCAGAACAGTCACACGGGTTTCCGCACCCGTTTCCTCGGCAATGCGACGCCCGATATAGTGCCCAACACCGCCATAGGTCTCGACACCCTGGCTCTGAAGTGCCGTCACCTTGTTGCCCTCTTCATCCTTGACGGCTTCGGCCACGACAACCAGTGCAAAGTTGCGGCCGCTGTCAAAGACGCGCTGGAGCTTGCTCTCAATGGATTTCAGACTATAGGACACTTCCGGGATCAGGATAACATCCGCCCCTCCGGCCACGCCGGCGTTCAGGGCAATATGCCCGGCATCACGCCCCATGACCTCCAGCACCATCACGCGTGAATGACTGGCAGCAGTCGGCTGCAACTGGTCCAGGGCCTGTGTGGCCACATCCACAGCCGTCGAATATCCGACAGCAACTTCTGTACAGCCCAGATCATTGTCGATGGTTTTGGGAATGCCGACAAAGGGAACACCCCCCTGACGGGTCAGGCGCCTGAGAATGTCCATGCTGCCATCACCACCGATACCGATCAGCGCCTCAAGCCCCAGGTCGTGACAGGCATCGACGATATCGCCGGAACGATCCCTGAAGCTTCCATCACCCGTGGGAAAATGAAAGGGATCCCCCTTGTTGTTTGTCCCGAGGATGGTTCCGCCCCTGCGCAGGATGTCCCCGTTAAAAAGATCTTCCGTCAGCGGCATGACATTGGGCACATCTTCCAGCAGTCCCGCCGAGCCGTTCCGAATGCCAAGCACCTCCATGCCATAGGTCAGCGTTGCCCTGTGAGTGACAGATCTCAAGATCGCATTGAGACCTGCGCAGTCTCCTCCGGATGTCAAAACGCCTATTTTTTTTACACCACTGGACGTGATGGCCGTCATATTCCAGTCCACTCCAAGGTTGAATTGCTGCCTGGCATGATTAAGTCTTGCATTCAAAAGATGAAAAAGCCTTAACGGCTTCTTATTGGGTATCAAACTCTCTCAAGAAGGAGTATAATGTTCGATGGTCAGGAACAAGTCCCCTGACATAAAAATTACCGTCCGGTGGAACAAATCGGAACAGGAAAAATAATTGGATTTTGTCTGGAAATGGATGCAGTGAACAGCAGCGAACTTCGTAATCAGCTAGAGACCCTGAAACAGGAACACCGCGATCTGGATGCTGCGATTGATCGCCTGCAACAGGACGTGCCTTTTGACAATCTCCAGGTTGTTCGCCTGAAAAAGAAAAAGCTCCTTCTCAAGGATCAGATTGCCCATCTGGAAAGCATGCTGCTGCCGGACATTATCGCCTGAGACAAAACGACAAGCCGACAGGAAAAAATTAATCCTGTTGCTTTAAATTCGAGTACAAAGAGCAATATGTAAAAGAACCGGCTGTTCCTCAGCGCTCCGCTTCAAAACGGCGAGAGTATCGCAACCAGATTGGCAGAATAAGACCATGACTGCACTGCCCCCTTACAATCCGCGCTCACGCTCGTTTTTTCGACGCTACCCGCTCTTCAGAATTCTGATCACGAACATCTGCATCGGTAGCATGGCCGCTGCATTTCTGGTCGCCATCCTTCTTTACACGGATACCCTTGGCCTGTGGACGCTCGTTTCAGGTGACAGCAATCCGGTTCTTCCGGTGCTGCTGCTCTTCTTCTCGATTGCCCTGACCTTTTCCAGCATTGCAATGGGGATCGCCATTATGACCATGCCATATGACGATGATGACGATGACCACAAGGACGGAACAAAGAGTCCGGTTTTCGGGCTCTCTTCGATGCGGCTGGCTCCAATCCCCGTTTCAACAGATCAGAGACGCTCCTGAGCGAAGGCCTTCATTTTAAGGACTGACAGCAAAGGCAGAGAAGCTATTCGGCAGTATCTCCGCCCTTGTCTCTGGCTTTTTCCATGTCTTCCCGAGTCGCCTTTTGAGCCTTTTTCTGCTGGTACATGGCCTGATCGGCCGCCCGCAGAGCAGCATCGGCATCAACGCCCGAGAAAATCTGAATTCCGATTGCCACATGAACCTGCAGCTCTGCCTCCTGATAGAGAAGCGGCGTCGTTTCAACAAGCTCTGTCAGTTCTGCCGCCTTTCTGGCTGCAACTTCCGAGTTGGCCTGCAACAGGATAATGCCAAATTCATCCCCGCCCAGTCGCCCGACATAGTCTGTGGAACGGATGTTGTTCATCAGAAGCTCCGCCACATGCTGGATCACAAGATCCCCCGCATCATGCCCGTAACTGTCATTGATGTACTTCATGCCGTTGACATCGATGAAGAGAATGGCGCCCGGCACATCATAGCGTTCACTGTAGGCCATTGCCTGTCCAAGCTCCCGGACGAAGGCCCGGCGGTTGAGCACAGGCGTCAGCACATCTGTGTCGGCAAGGTTTTCGAGATACTTGATCCGCTTTCTGGCAACCTGCAACTCTTCACGCATTTCTGCAACCTCTGCAAAAAGACGCTGCATGGCAGCCTGAACCTTCGGCGAGAGATCCGCAGGGCTCAGTCCCATGATCTCTGCGACATCAAGCGGACTGCCCACACCGGAAGAGGAGGCAACATTTCCCACCGCCCCGCTGGCTTGCGTGGCATCAACACCCCCAGCCTTGCGAGTTCCGCCAACGGGCTTCGCAGCACTGGTCGAAGGTGGCTTCGTGGGAATTCTCATAAAAAAACGTGCTCCAAACTCATCATGCCTTGCCGTTTATCGCTGGCCATTGCCATGAATTTAAACGGTTTTGGTTAAAGGTCTTATAACGCGCTCACCCGTTACATGCAGTATTTTTTGAAACCATCTGCAAGCAGAACAGCCCGGTTCTTCAAAAGCAAATAGATACTATTGCCTGAAATTACCTACATATATATGTTTCCAGAACTCATCTTCCATCACAAGGCCGTTAGAACAGGGCGCAAAGCAAATTCTGACAGAGGGTGATTTTAGCTGTTAAAACCCTCGCTTTTGCTTGCGAAACAGGACAAAAGAACCTAATAAAAGCGGACACAATCAAACAGTTTTCTCCGGCCGTCCGGAAACGAAACCTCGTCGGGATTATTCGCATGACAGACAATTCTGCTTCCTCTGCTCAACCACTTGTCGGCATCATCATGGGCAGCCAGTCCGACTGGCCAACCATGAAACACGCAGCAGAATCACTGGAGAAGCTGGGCGTGGCTTACGAAGCAAGGATTATTTCCGCGCACCGCACTCCGGATCGCATGGCAGAATACGCAAAGGCAGCACGGGGCCGTGGTCTCCAGGTGATCATCGCAGGTGCCGGTGGAGCCGCCCATCTGCCGGGCATGACCGCTTCCTACACGACACTTCCGGTCTTTGGCGTTCCGGTCGAAAGCCGCACGCTCAAGGGTGAGGATTCCCTGCTGTCCATCGTACAAATGCCGGGTGGCATTCCCGTTGGAACGCTGGCAATCGGCAAAGCCGGTGCCATCAATGCAGGCCTGCTTGCCGCCTCGGTTGTCGCCCTGCAGGACCCTGCTGTAGCAAAGGCTCTGGACGATTTCCGGGCAGCCCAGACAGCATCAATCGCCCTGGAACCCGTTGATCAAGAGAACCTCGGGTAAGCTTTTCCCGTATCACTCCAAGCCAGCCCTTTCCTTGAGGATTGCAAACAATGAGCAACTCGCGTCCGACCGTTTCCCTGACAGCTCCCCTGCCCCCCGGTTCCGTAATCGGCATGCTGGGTGGAGGGCAACTGGGGCGCATGGCTGCCCAGGCGGCGGCTGCCATGGGATATCACTGTCATGTTTTCTGCCCGGAACAGAACAGTCCGGCAGCAGAAGTGGCCCGGGACAACACAGTTGCAGCCTATGACGACTGGGATGCCCTGGCAGCCTTTGCCGGTGCTGTCGATGTTGTCACTTATGAATTCGAAAATGTTCCCTCAGAAACAGCGGCCTTTCTGCTGGAACGCAAGGCTGTTCATCCGGGGCCAAATGTCCTGCACATCTGTCAGAACCGCCTGCGCGAGAAAGACTTCTGCAACTCCATCGACATTCCCACAACCCGCTATGCGGAAGTGAACAGCTTTGAAAGTCTGGAACGCGTTGTGCGCGACATGGGCCGCCCCTGCGTTCTGAAAACAACAGAAATGGGCTATGACGGCAAGGGACAGAGCTTTATCCGTCAGGACAGCGACCTCACAGAGGTCTGGGAAAAGGTCACTGGCGGCAAGGAAGGCATCCAAACCATCGTTGAAGCCGTGGTGGATTTCCGCATGGAAATTTCCGTGATTGTTGCGCGCAGCCTCAACGGGGCCTGTCAGACCTATATTCCTGTCGAGAACCAGCACAAAAACCATATTCTGGATCGCACCATCGTGCCGGCACGCATCTCTGACAAGCTGCTGGAACGTGCAGAAGCCATTGCACGCCGGATGGCAGACAAGCTGGAACTGATGGGCATGCTGGCTATCGAGATGTTCGTGACAACAGACGATGAAATCCTCGTCAATGAAATGGCCCCGCGTCCGCACAACTCCGGTCACTGGACCATGGACGGCTGTGTCACATCACAGTTTGAACAGTTCATGCGCGCCGTTGCAGGCGTTCCCCTCGGCTCTGTCGAGCGCCACAGCGATGTCGTGATGACCAACCTGCTGGGACACGATGTCGACGACTGGCACGCCATTTTGTCCGATCCGAACAACAAGCTGCACCTCTACGGGAAAGCAGAAGCAAAACCCGGACGCAAAATGGGTCACGTCAACCGCATCATCCCGCGCGGAGAAGGCTGACACTCTCCCGAAGATCAATAAAAAGTTGGCAAAAAGGCCGGAGCTGATCCCTCCGGCCTTTTCGTTCGTCAGTCTTCAAGAAAGTTTCAGCGTCTGGGCATAACAAACTGGAAGGGAGAAAAGACTTTCAGGCCTTTCGAAAACTCGTTCAGGCATTTCACGCCCTTGCCCAAAGAGCCGCCAACCCTGAGAACGTTCGCAATCCTGCGATCAAGAAAGGCCCAGCTCTTTTCATATCCTTCGGAACCGTCTTCCAGCCAGTACAGCAGTGTCGAGCTGTAGACCCCGGCCAAAAGCATGCGCTTGCTGTAGAAATTGTAATCATTGGAGCGATCACCCGCCGCAACCCAGATACGGTCAAGCGTATCGTACAGCGTATGAAAGCCCTCTGTCACATTGCCCGGCAAGGCAAAGTAGGACAAGCCCTGTTTCAGCGCATCCCTGTGGGGTTCCATCACCATCAGACGCGTGCGAACCAGAGTGGCAATGCGCTCTCTGACCTTCATGTCTTCCAGCTCTTCAGCAGGACAGGCCGCCAGCATTTCATCATCAAAACGCTGATTGAGAACCCGGACGACATCCTGAATACCACGCGGGAACAGTGCCAGAACCTGCTGACGCGAAAGATCATTCTCTTCAGCGGCTTCAATCAGTGCCCGCTCGCTCCAGCCTTCGAAGGGAACAAGGGACAGGACTGAATCCAGAACAGCTTTCACCGTCTCATCCCGGGACATTTCTTCTGTTTCGCTCATCGTTTCAGCCTCCTGTGGAGTGTCTTACACGTTCTCTTGATAATACGCTATTTCCGAGGAAAAGATCAGTTTTTTCAAGTCTGTCATCCGTTCAGGGTAAAGGATACCGTCCAGATGATCATACTCGTGGAGGAAAACCCGGGCGTGGAAACCGGCAGCCTCGCGAACCAGTTCCTCTCCCTCGGCCGTTATACCCCGGTAGCGAATTCTCGCCGGACGCGGGACCTGCCCCATAAGCTCGGGGATCGACAGGCAGCCTTCCCACCCCTCTTCCAGATGACCATCCAGTATTTCAAACTCCGGATTGATCAGAACTGTCAGGGGAACGGCTGCTGTTGCAGGCAGGTCATCCTGATCATACCCCAGACGCTTTGCCTCCGCACCCGCGCGACGACCGGATACAAAGAACACCATAATACGGAGTCCTTCATGCACCTGTGGAGCCGCCAGCCCCGTTCCACCGGCATCCTCCATTGTTTCGATCATGTCCGCAATCAGACGCTGAACGGCAGGATCAGACGGATGAGAGACCCTCTGCGCTGTCTGATTGAGAACAGGATGCCCCATTCTGGCAATTTTCAGGATACTCATGATCTTGTCCTAGAAAGAGGAACCCGGCTGCTTGAGAAAGGCCTGCTCCTCATCCGTTGATGAACGCCCGAGCACAGCATTCCTGTGAGGGAAACGACCAAAGCGTTCAATGATAACCCTGTGCTGGACAGCATAGTCATAATAGCTCTCCTGAAACGCCCGCAAGGCTTCAAAAAGCTCCACAGACCTTTCCTGATCTGCCAGGCTTTCACTGTGTTCCAGGGGAATGTAGCAAAAGGCCAGCCTGTCGCCCTCAAACTCAGCATCGAACCCTTTTTCAAGCATATGATAACAGATCTTTCTGGCCTTCTCGTCAGAGGCAAAAGAGCGCGGAGATCCCCTGAAAATATTGCGAGGAACCTGATCCAGCAAAATGATCAGCGCCAGACAGCCATCAGGGCTTTCCATCCAGTGGTCAAGCGCGCCTGTGACAGCCTGTTCATGCCGTTCACCAAGGTTCGTGCGAACAGCCTCATCAAAGCTGTCACTTTTCATGAACCACTGTTCCGGCTTGTTCTGTTCAAACCAGAACTTCAAAACATCATGATATTCCGTGCTCATTCAACCCCCCCATTCCTGCCCTCCCTGTAAAGAAAACAGAGGTGCGGATTTCTGTCCACACCCCTGTTTTCTTTTCTTGGCAAAAAAGTATCGGCCTCAGTAAAAAGGCATCACCTTTAACCGTGCGCACCGATACAGTTTGAAATGCCGACCGTGATCCGGCGGCACAGTTCATACTGCTCCTCCAGAGGCGCAAAGATGCGTTCATGCTCAATCCGGTAATCCCGGTTGCTCTCATCGTGGTAATCGCTTGGCTCACCGTAGTCTCCCTGATCAAGCTGGACATCATCCAGGATCGGGAAGGTTGTGCGCAGCTCTTCGAGTGCCGCCGGAATTTCCAGCGCCAGAATATCCTTCACCACATCTTCCTTGGTAAAGTCGTTGTTCACGGCAAACTGCGGAATGCGCATGGAAGACAGGAACATCTGCTGCATCAGGCAAATACGGACAACGTGCAGAATCAGAAGGTTGATCCGGCGACGGGCATGGAACGGGAAGTGCGCCTCCTGACCATCGGCCTCCAGACCATCCAGAACCTGGTGCAGCCTGATTGCATCCTCACGGAAGATGCGCAGCATGCGCTTGATGCCTTCGTAGTTTTCCAGCTCTGCAACATGGGTCGACAGGCGCAGGAACTCATCACCACGCTCCGTTCCCTTTACGGCATAGGCCTTCATGAGCCAGTGACGCGGATCGAAAAGGGCAGCATAGGCATCCGGCGTGTTCAGGCTGCTAAAGCCCTTGGCAAAGGACACCATGTCCATCAGGCGACGGACGCGATCCGAAGAACGGTAAAGGGAGATAAAGCGATCCAGATCGCGTGATACAGCCGAACCAAAGCCGCTGGCCGTGTTCGCCATGTAACCAAGCTGCTGCAGGATGGCATTGTGCGGGATTGCGCGGATCTGTGACGGGTGAGCAACATCAACACCGTGCTGACGCTCATGCTGGCGCTTGCTCTTTCTGGAACCGGTTTGATAGAGCAGATTGGTTCCGAACGTGCTCAGAAGGGCAGCGTAATCGCGGTTTTCCATGGCATTTTCATGGAAGCCCTTGAGCGTCAGGAAGAAATCAAGCGAATAGCTGGTGTCCTCGTAAAAAGGATCATTCGGCTTTTCCTGCCTGCCATAGGCATAACACAGCAGACGGGTCACAGTTGTCAGCGCCATCTTCGGCGTCTGGAACATCAAATAGCCGTCACCGCCCTGGAAACTGATCTCGTGTTTCAGCGGAACAGACAGCTCTTCATAGTGGCTGCGCGCCTGCGGAGAGGAGAGATATTTCAGACGATCTTCCAGAGAGCGCGGGTGCGCTCCACGGCCCATGGACTCACCATGGGTGTCAAAGATCACCACCTCGACCCCTTCAAGTCCTTCATCATGAACCAGCTTGGCCAGCTTGATGTGCAGACGCTCAATCGCCAGAGAGGCCGCAACCTGCCCCAGATAACGCCCGGCATCAGAAAAACCGGTCTGGATACACAGGCGTCCGCGCTTTTGAACATAGGCACGATAATGCTCGTTCTTCAGCAGGTCCCCGATAATCCCTGCCCCGCGCTGCAAGGCCAGGCCTGTCTCGAAGAGCGGGGAAATATCCAGAAGATCCTCGATACCGAACAGTCTGGCGTAATAAAGCGCGCTCAGCAGCGTGAAGGGTGTTTCACACTCAGCGATAAGGAAGCGGATCGGCTGTGTTGAATCCACATACTTGATCATCTGCGCCAGCAACATGAACGTGCGCTTGGCAGAGGTGTTTTCAGCAGCGAGATCACCGAAATTGATCCGGACCGGCTTGACAGTGGAAAGCAGCTCGTTCAGGCGGGTGACGTTGGTCCGGCTGCGACCGGTATCATCCGGATCTCCTTCCATGCCGATCGTCTTGCGGATGGCATTGTGCAGCTGGGCCGCATTCAGCCTCATGTGCATGTGCGAGACAGCCAGACCGTAGTTGGCAATCTCTGCCTTGAAGACCAGAAGCTGACGCACCAGATCGTCTTTCCGGGCCAGAGCCACAGCGCGATCCAGTTGCTGGAGGATCTCCGAGGTGTCCACCAGTCGTTCGTTCTCGTCCTCGACGATCCGCCTGGAGGTTTCACGCAGTTCCTCGCTGCTCGAGCAGGCTCCTCCGAAACAGTCACATTCACGCTCGGCCACCCGCAGGGCCAGAACCAGACGGCTGCGCAAGAGGGCCAACAGGTCCTTGAGTTCCTGCTGATCGCCGGACAGGACGGACTGGAAACCTCCGACACGGTCAATGTAGGCCTTCAACTGGGCCACCTGGACTTTCAATCGTGTGTGAAGCGTGTTGGCCCAGGTGATATCCGTCCGGCCATCCAGATCGTATCCGACCCAGCTGGCAAGGGTCAGCAAACGCGGTGTCAACCGGGTCCACTGGTCAGGGTAGTGTTTTGCGGCCACTCCCAAAGCAACATCATAGACAACACGCAACGAATTCTGCAGGGAGACAAGGGCTTTCTGGGCCTGGGCATGTTCATCCAGCAAGGTGATGGAAGCATCCGGCTTGTGTTCACTTTCCAGAATGAAACGGGACAGTTCCTCGGCCTTCGCCTGTTCGAGAACCTCTCCGTCCAGTGTCTGGTTGGAAGCCAGCTGCGCCATGGCCTGATAAAGTTTTTCAGACAGCCCGAAAGTCGGGTGCGCAGTGACAACAATTCCCTGCGCCGCACGCTCCAGTTTTCTGGCAAAATCTTCAAAGGGGCGAACGGACTTTCCATCTTCCGCAACAGCGAAAGTTTCAAGCAGCTCTGTCAGGGCCTTGCGGTTGTCCGCTTCTTCACGCACCCCCAGATAGTTCATGGTGCGCTCGGCACGATCGGCAATGGCCTCGACGGAAACAACCTGAACCAGCTGCTCCAGAAGCTCCGCACTCAGATCGCCATCATGCAGGCGTTCGGAAATATCATGAGCCATTTCCATAACCGGGTTGGAAAGCGGACGTTCCTGCATGTTCTGGCGCAGATCAATCAGGCGCTCTGCCATTTCATCGCGCAACTCTCTGGCCCGGGCATATCTGTCACTTCCGACAAGTGTGCTGTTCAGAACCGGCAGGGCCCCCATTGTAGCCGGATTGGTTGCCGTCGCCATCCGGGTCGCGCTGGTGGTGTTTGCTTCTGTCGCTTTTTCAGTCTGCTTTTGAGCTTTCATGTCTTTTATATCTCCACCAGTTGCCATCTGCCTACTCCATCCTCAACTCGTCTCAAGTCCCTTTTGCGGGTCCTTCTACCCCTGAACAGGGCCCCTCTTCAACAGATCATCGACCGGACAGGAAACCCTGCTGGAATCCTCACACGCAAAGAAGAGAAATTATTTCCTGTACAGGACGGTGACAGACTACTGATTTTCGCGAAAAATAAAAGACCGGGAGCGACCAATCTTCGTCAAAAACATCAAGAAACCCCTGATGTCTGCACGGATTAACTCCCGGAAGGCAGCTTTTGATTATAAAAAATCAATAATGGTTAAAGATGATCCTTGCAAAATATGTCAAAAAAGCATTTAAAGGTGTGATTAGAAGTCTTTAGAGGCTTGCAAATCGTTAAGAACCGATTACTATAGAAAACATGATGGACACAAACGACGATCTGATTACGCTGGAACTCGCTGATCTGCTGCCTGATGAGGCAGGGGAAGTGGTTCTCTTTGCCAGCGATGATCCCGTTTCAATTCAGTCTGACAGTCCTGTTGTCAACAGCGGTGTTGTCGAGCATGACCATATCACCATGACAGGCGAGAATGTTTCCGGCCTGACCTTCAGCCACTTTGCAAACGGCATTACGGTCTATCACGACAGCAGTGACATCCAGATTGTTGCGCCGCTGGTTGCGGAAATGTAGACCAGCCGGACTGCTGACAATACCCACACAGGCCTGATCCTCCGGACAGGCCTTTTGTTTTGGAAGCAGAAAGAGGAAGAGCCGTTCAGGCAAAACCTCCCGGCTTTCCAGTAACAGCGCGCCTCCTAAAAAGGCATCAGGGGCGCAGCTTCACCGGCACTGTCCTCTCCGCCTGCAAAGCTTCTGACAAAGGCCATCAGCTTTTCATCGCTGTCTGCCCCGCCCATCAGGGACAGCCCCAGCGGGCACCCCTGAAAAGAGGCCAGAGGCATTGTCACCTGTGGCAAACCGGTCAGACCGGCAGGCGATGTCAGGGCAAGAAGGTCCATCCTGTATTGGGCGAGATCCTCTGCCTTCGCATTCATCATGGGGGCAATCCCCGGCGCTGACGGCAGGGCGAGCACAGCACCTCCCCCCAGTTTCAGGCGCAATCCCCGGGCGTAGTGCTCTCTTTTGGCCTGGGCCTCTTCCATCTGTGTTTGTGTCACAGAGCTTGCCCAGTCCAGACGCTGCTGGATGTCCTCGGCAATTTTCGGTTTTACACGGCTCATCCAGTCGCCATAGGCCTGCCAGATTTCATAGGCCTGGACAGTCCGGAAAAGATCAGCCCCTTCGGCCAGATCCTGTAACCCGTCAGCCAGTCTGACGCGAACGGCCCTGCCCAGTCGCTGCTCCAGACGTTCAAGATGCGGAGCAAAGGCCCGACGCACATTTTCATCAAGAAGTTCAAAGGCATCCTCGGCAACAAGGAGCTGTGATGGCGCAGCCTCAACCTGCTGACCGGCATCCAGACCGGACAGAACACGCCCAACCAGCTCCAGCATCCAGGCATCACGTGCAAACCATCCGACGGTGTCAAAGCTGCCTGCAAGCGGGAGTACACCTTCGCGGGAAATCCGGTCATGCGTTGTACGAATGCCGAACAGGCCACAATAGCTGCCCGGAACCCGGATTGACCCTCCGGTGTCAGATCCCAGTGCAAAATCAACAAGGCCGCCGGAAACGGCCGATGCAGAGCCACTGGAGGAACCGCCAGGGATACGGCCGGGCGCTTCGGGATTTGCAGGCGTGCCATAATGAAGGTTCTGCCCGTTCAGACTGTAGGCAAACTCGTCTGTTATCGTTTTTCCGACCACCATTGCACCTGCAGCCAGCAAATCGGCGACCACTCTCGCATGCTCTTTGGAAGGACGCCGCCGACTGGCCCAGTCCGGGTTTCCATATCCGGTCACATAGCCCTTGAGATCAAAGATGTCCTTGACGGCAAAGCCATAACCCCTGAGCGGCCCTTCTCCGGCACCTTCAAAGGTCATATTTCCATTCGGAACAAAAGCACCAAGACTGTCAAACATAAGGATCACCCGACGCGGTTCATAAACAAAAAGGCAAACAGTGATTTCTGTTTGCCTTAAAGCAGTTTTTTCATTTCAGGAAAAGGGGAACCGTAAACTGCCTTCTTTCAAATCTCCGGAGTTTCCTCATCCGGACCGGCGTTTTCGTCCTGTTGCGGTTTCTGATCGTGACGCTCAATCACAATATTCCCGTCATCGTCAAAACGGGGCAAACCATAACGCGGAAGAGACTCAATCAGATTTTCCAGGGATTTCTGAACATCACTCAGCCCCTCCTGCATCTTTCCGATCGCTTCCTCGGCATCCCTTTCAAACTCCTCGGCAGGAGAATCAGCCACAGCTTGCGACATTCCTGTCCCCAGCAAGGCAAGAGCAACCAACACAATACGGGAACCTCTCACGACACGTTTCATTATCCTGTCCTGTTCTTCCAGCGTCATATCACAAACAACTCTGTTACTGAACTGTAGCAAAAGCCTGACAAAATCAAGGTCTGTCACATATTATACCACAAAAAAGGGGGCCTGATCTGCTCAGTCCCCCTTCTGGAATATAGCACAGCACCAATACTCTTATGCTGCTTCTTCCTCATTGTTTGACTCTGATGTCTCGGGCTCGGGCTCGGCCGGCTCAGGCGCCTCACCCTTGGTCTTGGTGATGTACGCACGCGCACAGTGTTCTGCACAGTAGGGCTTGCCGTGAACAGCAGGAGCTTCACAGAAGTGGAAGTCAGGATCGCCGGGATCGCCAATCGGCCACAGACACTTCGGACCACGGCTCTTGCGCGGTGCAGCAGTCGCACCGCTGAAAAGACGGCGGTCAGCAGCTTCGATCGCTTCCTGATTTTCCTTCTTGCTGTCAGTCTTGCGTGCGGCATCGGAACGCCCTGCAGTAGCCGCAGCTTTTTTCTCGGCCACCGCAGATGTCTCGGCCTGAGACTTTGCAGCTATCGCAGCAGCCTTCAAAGCCGCAGCTTTTTTCTGCATCTCTGCTGTCTTGGCATCCACAGCAGCAGGGGCATCAGCTCTGGCAGGAGCTGTTTTCGCCTTGGAAGCCGCTGCCTTTTCTGCTGCCGGCTTTGCTTCAGCCTTTGGCGCAGATACAGTCTTTGGAGCCGCTTTTTTCTCTGCAGGCTTTTCAGACGCGGCTGTTGTGTCCTTGGTGGCCAAGGCCGCTGTATCCTCTGCAGCCTTTTTACGCTTGATCGGAGATGGGCGTGCGGAAAGCTTCATACGGTGCGCCTTACCGACCACAGCATTCTTGGAAACACCCAGTTCCTTGCCAATCTGGGATGCTGAATGCCCTTCAGCCCAAAGCTTCTTGAGAAGCTCGATGCGCTCTTCTGTCCAGTTCATCAAGTCTATCCGATTTCGAAACGTCTACTGTTGTTTTTATGGTCCACTTCCGTGGCGAATCGTCGGGGTAACATATAGAGGCTGATCACCGGAGTCGAGTCTCTGTGTAAAAAAAAATCGACTATCATTCAACCATCTGATTTTAAATGGTTTTTATAAAAGCTGACACACTTCAGGGAAAGTTTATTCCCGATAAAAAGCCTGCTTCATACAGCCCTATTCGGAAAGCTGTTCAGAAAGCTCTTTATCTTCAATAGTTTGATCGCTTTCAGGATCCTTGCGGAGCCTCAGGCTCTTTAAAAGCGCCTGACGGATAAGACCCGTCTCCTTTAGTCCCATGGCTTTCTGATATGTCCTGACAGCCTTTCTGGTGTTCTTCCCGGCCACTCCATCTGCCTCCCCGGAAAGATAGTTTGCCTGGATCAAAAGCTCCTGGGTCTCCCTGATCTGCTCCCGCGGCAGCTCGGCCGTCGCCAGATAGCGCGCCAGTCGCAGATGTTCGGCCTGCTCGGCCATATAGGCCGCCGTTTCCCCGGCATTGTCCTCTGCATCAATGTCTGCACCAGCAGCAATCAGACGCTTGACGATCCGTTCGGACCCCGAGAGAGCTGCAGCCATCAAAGGTGTCATTCCCAGAGGATCACGGTGATTGACCTCGGCTCCGGCCTCCACCAGCATCCCGACAGTTTTGGGCATCCCCAGCAAAGCAGCCAGTTGCAGGCCGGTCCAGCCATCCTGATCCAGCCGGTCGACAGGAAACTCGTCCTCCACCATTTTTCTGACGGCTTCAAATTCACCATTTTCAATGGCCTGGAACCAGCTTGCCAGAAGCTGTCCCTTCACCTCTTCCTCGCCGCCATTCCTTTCCGGGGTGGCAGGCTTCCAGTCAGAAACAAGTTTGCGGGCGAGCTTCAGCTCTGCCTCATCCAGTCCCTGCTCCAGTTCCTCAACCAGTGAAGAGGCATCATTCAAACCATCACGCTCAGCCAGAGTTGCATAAAGATAGGCAATAATCGCGTCTCTCGGCACACCGAGACCGTTCACATAAAGCTCTGCCAAAGCCAGCTGCGAAGGACCATGGCCCTGATCAGCAGAAACCAGCCAGAGACGAAAAGCGGCTTCATAGGCTTCCTCTTCAAAGGCCTTTTGCCCTTCTTCAAAGTTGTCTGCCCGTGCCGGCGCAAACAGCAGAGCCAGAGAGAGCGCGGCAACAAAAGCGACTGATCCGAAATTGAACAATGAACGATGCATGAAAAAGGTAACCGGAAATCTCTTTTCTGTTCATCCTGTCTGGATGAATTCAGACACTATGCTCTGGTCGTAAAGATATTATAAAGACACACAAAAATATCCACTCGCCTCACCCGACAACAAACGATAAAAAAAGGGCTTTTCAAGGCCGCCGTCACAAAGAACTCACAATGGGGTTTCGCTCTGCCTTGATCCTGCTTTTATCTCCTGTCATAGAAACACAAAAGCACATTCCTTTGGACAAAAAAATCATGCCACGCTTTCTGGCCCTGGCCTCCTTTCCTCTCATTGCTCTTGCGGTCCTGCTCACGGCCTACCTGACGACCGATCTCTTTGAAGGAACAGCGGAGCGAACCGGCGGAGCAGACCGGGAGGCTCTTTACAAATCCATTGCGGCCCTGGGGCGTCTCTCGGACCACAGCATCGAGCAGGTTCAAATCCTGTCTGCCTCCGAGCTGCACCTCATTCTCGAAGGCGACACAGACAGAACTGTCCTGGACAAGGCGCTTGAACAGCTCTGCCGGAAAATTCCGGCAACGCAGAGAGAAAGCGTTGTCATCTCCTTTGCAACCGGCAACAACCCTGTTGAACGCAGAAACTGCAATCTTGCAGGAAACGGGGACTGATGAAACAGTCCTGTCCTTCCCTTCTGAACAGTCCGATCGGCGTCTTTGATTCCGGGTCCGGAGGCCTGACCATTCTGGCCGGCCTGCAAAAGCATCTTCCGGGAGAAAGCTTTGTCTATCTGGGAGATCATGCCAATGCACCCTACGGCCCCAGAACAAACAGCGAAATCTACGCTCTGACCCAAAGGGCTGTGGAAAAACTTTTCAGCCAGGGATGCCGCCTTGTCATCCTGGCCTGCAATACAGCTGCAGCCATCGCTCTCAGAAAGCTGCAGCAGGACTGGCTGCCTGAGCACTATCCCGGACAGACCCATTCCATCCTCGGCATTCTCGTGCCAACCATCGAGGCTGTCACGGGACGCCCCTGGCTTGAAACCCCGGTTGTCACCGCCCGGGCTTCATCCGACAGAATTGGCCTCTTTGCAACAGAGGCAACCGTCCGCAGCCGCAGCTATGACACCGAAGTGGGCAAGCGTTCAGAAACAATCCGGCTCTACAGCCAAGCCTGTGCCGAACTGGTTCCTGCCATAGAACAAAGCCTCCGGGCAGACAGGATGGACCGGCTTATTCTCGGTTATGCCCGGGAATTGCTCGCGCAGGTTCCCCCGTCTTCAAACTCCAGACCTCTGGACAAGGTGTTGCTGGGCTGCACTCACTACCCTCTGGCTCTGGCTTCTTTCAAAAGAGCCTTTGAAGAACTCCTGCCCGAAGCGGACAGACCGGATTTTATCTGTCAGCCTTCTCTTTGCGCCCTTTCCCTGAAAAGCTACCTGGACAGACACGCTGCACGCCTGAACCACACAGCACCGAACGAAAGCCTGACAGGGCCCGTGACAACCCCCCTTTTGCTGACGTCCCTGGACAGTGCCATTGATCACAGTTCACTGGACAGCCTGGCTGAGCAAACCCTGGGGACATCCTGCTCTTTCAGGAGAGTCTGAGCAGAATAAGTGACACAAATTCAGCCATTTACTACATACCTCGCGCAAGAGGTTATAAAGTTTTTTTTCATAACTGCTGTGCCATAAACAGGGATCGCATCTTTCGAACCCATGAAGATCAGGGAGCAAATTCACCGGTTTTCAGCGCATCTGCGCCTCTTTTTTCTCACTGTGATCACAGAACGAACCATCTGAGATAACTGATATGTTACTTTGGTGTCAGAAAGGTCTGCACTAGATTTTGAGTGTGACCAAGGCAGCCTGTCTGCCAACGATGCGATTTTTTTAACATGCCACGATTCACTTTAAGCTACGGGAGAACTATCATGGCGAATAAAACTGTAACTACTCTGGGTGTTGCTGCTGCTCTGGCTGGTGCGATGACAATGGCTGCAACTTTCTCTGCACAGGCTGCTGGCAAGGAAAAATGCTGGGGCGTTGCCAAAGCAGGCCAAAACGACTGTGCAAACGCTGCAGGCACACACTCCTGTGCGGGTCAGTCCACAGTTGACTACCACGGTGGTGACTGGAAACTGGTTGATGCAGGCACCTGTGCCGAGCTCGGCGGTCAGCTGACATCCTTCGAAGGTGTAAACGCTGACGTTAAATCCTGATCCGGATTTAGGTTACCGTACCTCGCTGATCCCTTTTAACGGGGTACACACCCTATGAGATTGAAAGGAGAGAACCCGTGACAGAACAACGTTCAACCCCTGCGACACAGCTGCAGAATGGCCCGAACACTCTGTCAAAGACGGGTTCTCTCCCTTCGTCTGCCGCCTTTGATCACCGGATCATTCCCTCAAAGGCGGGGATTGGTCTGCGCAGCGAACACCTGATGGACTTTGTCAACGGGCGCCCCGAAACAGCCTGGCTGGAAGTCCACAGTGAAAACTATCTCGCCGAAGGAGGGCCCCGTCAGGACGCTCTGCTGAAAATTCGTGAGAACTATGCCATTTCCTGTCATGGCGTTGGCCTGTCTCTCGGGTCATACGAAGGACTGGACGAAGAACATCTGGCCCGCCTGAAGGCCCTTTATGCCAAAGTTGAACCGGGCCTCGTTTCCGACCACGTGTCCTGGTCTGTTACCTCCGGCACTTACCTCAACGACCTGCTGCCCCTTCCCTATACCGAGGAAGCTCTGGATGTAATCTGCAGAAATGTGGAGCACGCGCAGGAAAGTTTTGGCCGGCAAATTCTGATCGAAAACCCCTCCTCCTATGTCAGTTTCATTGAATCAACGATGCCTGAATGGGAGTTTATGAGTGAAATCGTCCGCCGGACCGGCTGCGGCCTGCTTCTGGACGTCAACAACATCCACGTCAGCGCGGAAAATCACGATTTCGATGCGGAGGCCTACCTCAAGGCCGTGCCATTGGACAAGGTTCAGGAAATTCATGTGGCCGGACATCTGGTCAAGGAGTTTGACGAGCGCACAATCCTGATTGATGACCATGGTTCCATGGTCAACGATGCAGTCTGGGCACTCTTTACAAAAACCCTCGATATGATCGGTGCTGTTCCAACCCTGGTTGAGTGGGACACCAACGTTCCTGCACTGGACGTCCTGCTGGGCGAAGCGGAAAAGGCCCAGTTGAGGCTGGACGCAGCAGCCGAGCGCCGAAGCGGAGCCGGTCATGCTGCGTGATCTCCAGAAAAACTTTGGTGACTTTGTTCTCGACCGCACAGGCAACGAGCTGGTGGCCGGGGAAATTCACCGGAACGGCATTGAACAAGGCGATCGTCTTGCGATCTATCGCAACAACACGCTCGGCTCCCTTGCCACAGCCATGCAGCACGCCTTTCCGGTCGTCTGCCGCCTGCTGGGAGAAAACTTCTTCAGACGCATGGCACGCGTCTTTGCCGGACAGTATCCCCCGCAGGCACCACAGCTTCTGGCCTATGGTGCCGACTTCATTCCTTTCCTGCAAAATTTCGACCCTGTCAAACCGCTGCCCTATCTGCCGGATGTTGCAAAGCTCGAATGGCTCATGAATGAAGCCTATTTCGCTGAAGATGCAGCGCCACTGGCACCGGAAACGCTTCAGGGCGTCCCGCCGGAAGCTTACGGACAGCTTCGTTTTACCGTTCATCCGGCCCTGCGCCTGATGAAAAGCAACTGGCCCGTTATGACAATCTGGGAGCTTCACCAGCAGGACACAGTGACAAAGGAAGACCTCAATGCCGTCAAGCTTCAGGGCAACGGGCAGTCTATCCTCGTACATCGTCCGTGGTTCCAGGTTGAACAGGCCACCATCCCGACCGGGCAACTCGCCTTGCTGGAGAGCTTTGCCAAAGGTCTGACTCTGGAAGAGGCCGCAGCAGCAGCCTTGCAGGAAGCGCCTGAAACAGATTTACAGGCCGCTCTTGCGGATTGCCTGCAGAAAGGCTGCTTCACCGCATTCCATTTACCGGAGGCCACGGCCTGAAAGCCCGGCCTCCCCCCCGCACGTTTTTACCGTGCAAACCAAAGGGTCCGGCAACGACCCAATGACAAACACATACCGGAACAACTCAAGAAACCGGACAAGGACTTAAGGATAAATCCATGACTGATACTGCAAATGCAACACTGGTCGATAAAATCAAGCCTGCTGCATGTGCAGCAACCAAAACTGCTGACACCGTATTGTTCCCTGCGATGCAGCTTCTTCTGCGCGTCTGGATGGCGAACATCTTTTTCAAGGCTGGTTTGACCAAGCTCAACGACTGGGAAAGCACACTCTTCCTGTTCGAGTATGAATATCAGGTTCCAATCCTGCCGGTTGAGCTGGCGGCTTTCGGGGCAACAGCTGTTGAACTAGTTGCTCCCGTTCTTCTCGTGCTCGGTCTCTTCACACGTCTGGCGGCCCTGCCAATGCTGGTGATGGCCTTTGTGATCCAGTTCACCCTGCCGGAAGCCTATCAGCACGATCAGCATTACTACTGGATGATCTTCCTCGGCCTGCTGATTGCCAAGGGCGCCGGAACCTTCTCTGCAGACCACTTCCTCGTGAAGAAATTCGGCGGTCACAACTGATCCCTTGCCTCAAAGAGCAAACGAAAAGGCCTCACCAATCCGGTGAGGCCTTTTTTGATGAACGCTTTAGAAGACGAAGAGGGAAAGCATCAGGGTAAACACCCAAAGCCCGGATACCAAAAGGACAATGGATTTCGCCAGCGTTGCCTTGTAGCCATGCCTGGAACGTTCCCCGACACAGAGCTTGTCGTATCGAACCGCTGCTCTCCAGGTGCCAACCAGCTGCCAGATCCAGAAGAGAAGGAAACCGGCAAAGACAAAAGCAAAAACTCCTAAACTTTCCATGTCCTCCAAAACCGACTGAAAAATCTTATCCAGAAGAAAGCCCAGAATTAAAAAATTGAACCAGAATGAACGCGCCAGGGAGTGCTCACCCCGCCAGTGTTTCAAAAGATACCCCATGGAAAATCCCCCAAACAACTCATCACTACAATCCATAGCCGGGAAAAGTGTTTGAGGGAACCTTTCCTGTCAGACCCCAGCGCCCTGTGGCAGCAATCAGGCTTTCAGCAGCGCTTTCAGATCGATTGAAAGATCGCTCACCATATCCTTTGAAGGCGATTTCCCGCTTTCAATCAGACGCTTGCCCACCATGTAGGCCCGCGCATCGTTCATGGCATCAACAGCAAGCAGACGATCGCCTTCGTAATACCAGACAGACTGGACAATATCGTCGCTCTTACGTACCACAACATTGTCGTAACCGGTATTCAGGCCAGCGATTTGAAGCTTCACCTCGTACTGGTCAGACCAGAACCACGGCTTGGCAACATAACTTTTGTCCTGTTCCATGATGTTGGCCGCCACAAGATTGCCGTGATCAATGGCATGACCAACGGATTCAAGACGAATCTGCCCGCGCTCGTGCGGGAAGGAGGCACAGTCCCCGATTGACCAGATGGATGGATCAGACGTCTGTCCCTTTTCATTGGTCCGGATACCGTTCTCGACAGACAGACCCGCCTGCTCGGCCAGCTCGGCGTTGGCCGTAACGCCAATCCCCAGAACAACAAAATCCGCGGCAAGCGTCTCGCCATTTGCCAGTGTTGCACCCGAGACAGTACCTTCACCCTCCAGGCGTTCCAGAGAGGTGCTTTCAAGGATGCGAACACCCCTTTCGCTGTGGAGCTTTCTGAAATAGTCGGATGTTTCCGGTGCCGCAACACGCTGCAGAATGCGTTCGGAGGCTTCAACCAGTGTCACCTCAAGACCAAGCTTGACGGCAACAGCAGCAACTTCCAGCCCGATGTAACCGCCACCGATCACCAGCAGCCGTTGCCCTTTACGAACATGGGGAGCCAGCCGGTCAATATCGGCGATGCTGCGAATGGTAAAACAGTTGCCCAGATCACCACCGGCTGCCGCAGGCAATCGGCGCGGTGTCGTTCCCGTTGCCAGAACAAGGTTCTCGTACTCCACAACATCCCCTCCGACCGTCAGGGACTTTGCGGCCGGATCAATTGCCTCGACACGCTGTCCCAGCTTCAGGGAAATGTTCTGGTCCTCATAGAAGGAGGATGGTCGGAGAAAGAGATCCTCCCGTCCCGTTTCATTGAGGAGATAGGCCTTGGACAAAGGCGGGCGCTGATAGGGAGGAAAGTCTTCTTCCCCGATCAGGGTGATCGGCTTTTCATAGCCAAGAGCCCTGAGTTTGGAGGAACAGGACAGGGCAGCCTGTCCTGCACCGACGATAACGGTTCCCTTGATGGTGTTGTCTCCCATTAGGCTTCCTTTTTTCTACACACACTCACGATCAGCGATTTCGAGTGTTCGATCCAGAATATCCAATCCGATCTTTAAGTCTTCAGCAGAAATATTCAAGGGAGGAGTTAAGCGAATCACATTGGAAAAGAAACTCAGATAAAGACCCTGCTCCATGGCAAAGGACATCATCTCCGCCATCGGCTTTGCTTCAGCGCCTTTCGCACCAAAAGGAACAAGCGGTTCGCGGGTCTCGCGATTTCTGACCAGTTCAATACCGTTGAAGAGGCCCAGACCGCGAATATCACCAATCGACGGATGCCTTTCGGCCAGCCTGTGCAGTTCCGATCGCATCTTTTCCCCCATGGCTGTGGCATGGGTCAGGGTATCCTCTTCCTGCATGGCGCGGATCGCTGCCACCCCTGACGCACAGGCCAGCGGATGCCCCGCATAGGTCAGACCACCCGGCAGGGGCGTGGTCTTCAGCCAGTCAGCAATATCCTTTGAAACAGACATCGTTCCCAGCGGCACATAGCCGGAATTGATCCCCTTGGCACCCGTCATGATATCCGGCTCGACACCCCAGTGATCAGTGGCAAACCACTTTCCGGTTCGCCCGTATCCGGCCATGACCTCATCAAGGATCAGGAGGATACCATGTCTCGAACAGACCTCCCGGATGGACTGCAGATAACCGTCCGGCGGGACAATAATCCCGTTGGTTCCGACGACGGTCTCAAGGATGACAGCCGCGACAGTGTTCGGGTTTTCGTACATCAGGAGTTCCTCAAGATGAGGCCCTCCCCGGCAAACCGGACAGTTCCCGACATCGGAATGCCCCATGGGGCAGCGATAGTGATAGGGGTCCAGCATGCGTACAATACCGGGCATATCCGCGCGGGTCAGGTGATGACGGGGATCACCGGTCAGGCTGAGTGTGCCACCTGTCGCGCCATGATAGCTGCGGTAGCGCGCAATGATCTTTGAACGGCCTGTGTAGTGTCGCGCCAGTCTGATGGCCGTCTCGTTTGCAGCCGAACCACCCGTTGTAAAGAATGTCGAGGTCAGGTTCTTCGGTGTGATCTCCAGCATGAGTGCGGCCAGTTCGGAGCGCACATCCGATCCCATCGCGGGGCCGATATAGCAAAGGCGATCGGCCTGTTTCTTGATCGCTTCAACAATCCCCGGATGCTGGTGCCCCAGATTGGCATTGACCAACTGGGACTGAAAATCCAGATAGCGCTTTCCGGTGCTGTCCCAGAACCAGCTTCCTTCGGCTCCTGTAATAACAGGAGGACGCCCGCCCTGTTTGGACCAGCTTTGAAGATAATGCTCACCGTGGATTTCCTGAACCCATTCCGGATCGTGTGTCGGATAGTCATTGCGAAAGGCGTTCATAACAGTACTCCTCTTCAGGAAAAGACAGCATCGGGCCGGCCCAGCAGATCCGGATCAGGAGAAATCCCCAGCCCCGGCCCCTCCGGCGGGCGAATACGCCCGCTTTGCCGGATCGGTCCGTCCGGCGCCAGTCTCGGCCCGACATAAAAACTCAGGTCGCAGGTGTTCATGATCCCGCGCTCCGGCGTTGCTGCAGCCAGATGCAAAAGGGCAGCGGTGGTAATATCGCTCCCCCAGGTGTCCTCGATACACATCTGTGTGCCCAGATCCAGACAGAGATCCCGCAGGCGACGCATCCGCGAAAGGCCGCCCATTTTCGAAAGCTTCAGGGCCGCCGCCTGCATGCATCCCCTGCGGTGCCCTTCCAGCATGGACAGGCTGTCCTGTGCAGACTCATCCAGCTTCATCGGCAGGCCTGTCGCACGGCGAACCTCGGCACATTCGTCAATGGTGCGACAGGGCTGTTCCAGCATGATATCCAGATGGGAAACTGCCCGTCCTGTCCTGATCGCGGTCAGGGCATCCGATCCGCAGTTCCAGTCACCATAGACAAGCGATCCCTGCCCGACAGCTTCCCGCACCCGGATCAGGCGTTCTGCGTCAGCCTGCCAGTCCCTGTCTGCTCCCAGCTTGACCTGAAATTGTCGCATGCCCTGATCATGGGCATCTCTTGCCATTCTCGCCATCTCGTCAGGAGCAACACAGGTGATGGAGTGATAAAGCGGCATGTCCTCAACCTGACGCCCCCCCAGCAAGGCATAAAGCGGCAGGCCTGCAGCCTTGCCCATCAGGTCCCACAGCGCCGTATCAATCATCGACTTGGCGTAAGAATGCCCCTGCAGATGATGATCCAGCCGTTCCATCAGGGCTTCCGGCCCAACAGGAGAAGCCCCCAGAATCAACGGGGCCATCTCCTGAACAGCGGGGATCACGCCGCCTGCATAGGCTGGCAGGTAATGGGGGATGGGGCAAACCTCGCCCCATCCGCAAAGACCTGTATCCGTCTCGAGTCTGACAACAGTTGAAACTGTTGTGTCACAGGTCTTGCCATCGGCCATATAATAGGTCTCGTGACTTGTAAGGGGCACAGACCAGAGATGAATGGATTTTATTTTCATTCGTAAACCTCCACCGGTTCTCCCAAAAGCTCCAGTTCAGGAGCAACTCCCAGACCGGCTGTCCGGACCGCCATGTCCTGTCAGGACAACCGCTTTCATCCATTCCGCGATCATGCAGCCCCGTCCATTCTCGGAAGCCTGTTTTCCGGATCATAGGCAGCCTGTCCCAGAATGCGGCCCGCTCTCGACTTCCCGGCAATCAGAACGGTGATCTCCTGACTGGCAACATTCGCTTCCGGCCTGATGTAGGCAAAGGCGAGGATCTTTCCGACGGAATGACCAAAGGCCACAGAAGCCGTGGTGCCAACAATCTCTCCGTTCACCAGGACCGGCTCGCCACCGTGTCCGTCCTCAATGCCATCCGGGTCAATTTCCAGATAGGCGCAAATCCAGGGCATTGTCCCGTTTTCAGCCTGATCGGCACTGAGCCTTGTTCTGTCAGAACCGAGATACTCCTTGTCCAGGGAGACAAACCGCATGACACCGGCTTCCGGCAAGGTCACCTCGTTCGTCAGCTCCCCCGCACCCGGAAAAGCCTTCTCCATCCGCATGGAATTCATGGCAAAGGAACCATAATCGACAATACCGTGTGGTTCCCCGGCCTTCCAGAGAGCCGAGTAGACATCCACGCAGGCCTCATCCGGCATGTGAAACTCCCACCCCAGCTCACCGGCATAGGACATGCGGAACGCCCAGACCCTGTGACCGGCCACCACAATTTCCTGCGCCGTCAGCCAGCGGAAACCGGCATTGGACAGATCGGCATCAGTACAGGCTGACAGCACCTCTCTTGAATTCGGACCATTCAGGCTGAGGGCAGACCACTGCTCTGACAAGGCCCTGATGGCCACATCCTCTGCCTTGCGGTTGAAATGGAGATGATCCAGCAGACGCTGCTCAAAAAAGGCTGCACAAACCAGATAGAAGCGATCAGCCGCCATGCGCACCAGCGTTGTTTCCAGCTCGATGCGTCCACGCCTGTTCAGCAGGTGCGTCAGGATAATCGAGCCATCCCTTTGCGGCATCCTGTTCGCCACCAGACGATCCAGCAGGGCATGGGCATCCGGGCCGGAAACCTCGACCTTGGTGAAAGCCGTCACATCCATGAGACCGACTGACTTGCGGACAGCGCGGACCTCCTCACCAACGACATCAAAGACCTCATTGCGCCTGAAGCTGTAGTGGTCGCGTTGCTCGACACCGTTTTTCGCAAACCAGCGCGGGCGTTCAAAACCATAGACCTCTTCGTAAACAGCTCCCTTCTCCTTCAGGATTTCATAAAGCGGTGACGGCTTGATCGGACGTCCTGCCAGACGATTGAAATGCGGAAAGGGAATTTCATGACGCAGACAGTAATCTTCATGCGCCTTGATTACCTGCCAGTCCTTGTTGGCATAGGCGCCAAAACGCCGCGGATCAAACTCACGCATGGAAATGTCGGCTGCACCATGCACCATCCATTTGGCCAGTTCACGGGTCAAGCCCGGCCCCCAACCAATCCCGATCTGGGTTCCGCAGCAGCACCAGTAGTTCCGCACACCCGGCGCCGGACCGATCATCGGGTTGCCATCCGGCGGGTGGGAAATCGCGCCGTGGACTTCACGGGTAATCCCCAGTTCCGCAAAGACAGGCATCCGCTCCATGGCATTTTCCAGCCACGGCATAATCCGGTCATAGTCCGCAGAGAAAAGCTCGTTTTCGGCTTCCCACGGGCAGTGATCCTCCCAGACAGAATTGGAGTTTTCCTTCTCGTAAATGCCGATCAGGCCCTTTTTCTGCTCCATCCGGATATAGCCGGACACCATCCTGTCATCGCGCACCACCGGCAGTTCAGTATCCAGTTCCATGAACTCGGGGACATTTTCCGTGACAAGATAGTGGTGGGTCATGCTGGTCATGGGCAGTTGCAGGCCGGACCACTCACCCATCTGGCGCGCATAGGTTCCTCCTGCATTGACAACATGCTCGCAGACAATGGTTCCCTGTTCCGTTTCAACAACCCATTCACCGTTTGCATTCTGTGTGATGTTGGTCACGCGGCACCGACGGAAAATCCGCACACCTTTCAAGCGTGCACCCCGCGCAAGCCCCATGGTGACATTTGACGGATCGACATGACCGTCATCAGGAGTATAGAGGGCTCCCAGGACACCCTCCAGATTATAGAAGGGATGTTTTTCAGCGATAAAGTCCGGCCCGACCAGCTCGATATTGAAGCCCAGCGAACGCCCGACAGACAGCGTGTGACGCAACCAGTCCATCTCGTCTTCGGTATAGGCCAGACGGAAAGAACCGCAACCATGCCAGGTGACGACCTGTTCGGTCTCTTCCTCAAGCATCCTTGAATAGAGCTCGATGTTGTAGTCCACCATCTTGCCCAGACCATAGGAACTGGTGGAGTGGGTGATCTGGCCCGCCGCATGCCATGTGGAGCCACTGGTCAGCTCGGCCTTTTCCAACAGGACAGTCTCCTCACCCCAGCCTTCATGAGCCAGATGGTAAGCCAGACCACATCCCATTACGCCGCCGCCAACGATCACAACCTTTGCACGGCTTGGAAACTCTCTCTCACTCATTGTCTTTTCCCTGAACGGTGTCACATTTTTATGGACAGACTAAGAGTATATTTGTACCGTCGTCAATCATGAATGACACAAATGTATCAGAATCCGTTTTAAGCCGCTTGTCCGAAGAATGGGATGCCCTCTCTCCGGAAGCGCAAAAAGCCGCCCGCTACGTTCTGGAAAACCCCCAGGACGTTGGCGTTTCAACAGTGCGTGAAATTGCAGAGGCCGCCAAAGTCAAACCCAACACCTTTGTCCGCATGGCACGGCAGGTGGGCTTTGAAGGCTATGACGATTTCCGCGAACCCTTCCGCGACGCCATACGCCGGGGCAACGCCTCCTTCCCCGACCGGGCCAGATGGCTTCAGGGTATCCGCAAGCAGGGAGCCATGGGTGACCTCTATGCCGATATGGTGTCCAACACCCTGCGCAATCTGGAGGAAACCTTTGCCGGGATTGACGAGCCACAGCTCAGGGCCGCAGCAGAAGCCATCTGGAATTCGCGGGATGTCTATACTCTCGGCGTTGGAGTAAACAGCGCAAACGCACAGAACTTCACCTATCTGGCGCGCACCGGCATGGTTCAGTTTCACACCATTCCCCGACCGGGCTCCGTTCCCATCGACGACATTGCCTGGGCCGACCGGCGCGACGTCCTGATTGCCATCACCTGCAAGCCCTATCGCACCGAAGTGGTGGAAGCTGTCAGGGTCGCCAGAGAACAGGGTATGACCGTTGTCGCCCTGTCAGACTCCCTGGCCTCTCCCATCGTCAGAATGGCCGACCACCCCTTTGTCGTTTCTGTCGACACACCACAGTTCTTCCCGTCATCCACGGCGGTTATTGCTGTGCTGGAAACCCTGCTTTCCTTTGTCATTGCCTCTGCAACAGATGAAATTGTCGAGCGGGTAGAAAAATTCCACAAACGCCGTTTTCAACACGGGATCTATCAGGAGGACAACACGTCATGACCACACCTCTGACCCGCAGTCTGGCTGCCCATTACTATACGGATCCGGCTGTTTTCGAGCAGGAACGAAACGGTTTGCTGTCAAGAACCTGGCAGTTTGCCGGACATGTTTCCCAGATTCCCAACATCGGGGACTACTTTGCCTTCGAGATCGCAGGTCAGAACCTCTTTTGCATCAGGGGGCGCGATCAGGTCATCCGCACCTTCTACAACGTCTGCCAGCACAGGGCCCACGAACTGGTGAATGGAAGCGGCAACAAGAAGGTCGTGGTTTGTCCGTACCATTCCTGGGCCTACGAACTGACCGGCCAGCTTCGCGCCGGGCCGAACCTGAAGAAGGTTCCCGGGTTCGACAAATCCGAAATTTGCCTGACAGAGGTCAGAACCGAGGATTTTCTCGGCTTTATCTTTGTCAATCTGGATGACAACACACCATCCATGGATGAATGGTTCCCCGGTGTGCGCGATGAAATCCGGGAATTTGTCCCTCATGTTACGGACCTCGCCCCCCTGGAATGGGTCGAGATACCGGAGCACTGCAACTGGAAGGTTTCAATCGAAAACTATTCGGAGTGTTATCACTGCCCGACAAACCATCCGACCTTTGCAACAGGTGTCATCAAACCCGAAACCTATGACATCCAGCCCGACGCAAACGGCGGTTACGTGCTGCGCCATGTAACAGAATGCCAAAGCCTTGAAAAAATGACCTACCCCATTGATCTGGAAAGCAATCCGCGCGCCGGGGACTATCAATCCTGGTTCCTGTGGCCGACCTTCTCCTTCCAGTGTTATCCGGGCAACATTCTCAACACCTATCACTGGCGTCCCCATTCCGTGGACAGCTGTACGGTCTGGCGAGGCTGGTACACCGAACAGGGTCATGAAAGCGACGTCATTCGCGACCTTGCCATCCAGGACAGACAAACAACCGTTGCAGAGGATATCACTCTTGTCGAAAGCGTTCACAGAGGCTTACAGTCAAAAGGCTACAAACCGGGCCCCCTCGTCCTCGATCCTGCCTGCGGTGTTCTGTCGGAACATTCCATCGCAAAGCTTCAGGAGTGGATGAAGGAAGGCGCGGAGCATTAACGGCTTCATCAGTTCAAAAAGAACACACCCGAAAAATCCCGCTCAAAGAGACGATCAAATGACAGAGACAAAACCCTACTGGCAAAACTATATTGACGGAGAATGGGTCGATGGCGGCTCTGGCCGCATCGACGTGATCAATCCCGGCACCGGCGAAAAACTGGCCGAGCAGGCCCTTGCAAATGCAGCGGATGTCGATCGTGCCGTCCAGGCTGCAAAACGCGTTCATCTGTCGGGTGAGCTTTCAGGTCTTCGCCCTGTCGAGCGGGGCAGAATGGTCCGTAAAATGGGCGAATACCTGCTGGAACACAGGGACGAGATCGCCCGCGTTCTGACCTTGGAACAGGGCAAGCCTCTCTGGGAAGCAGAGCTGGAAATCAGCGGTTGTGCGCGCTACATGGAATACTACGGCAACCAGGCTGAAACGGTTGAAGGGCGATCCATTCCACTGGGTGACAGCTACTTTGATTTCACCGTTCACGAGCCGCGCGGGGTTTCCGCCCAGATCATTCCGTGGAACTACCCCATGGAAATGACAGCCCGTTCCCTTTCAGCCGCACTGGCAACCGGCAATACCGTTGTGATCAAAACACCGGAAATGACTCCCCTGACCAATGCGTGGTACGCCCATGCCGCTGAAGCCGTCGGCCTGCCCAAAGGAGCAGTCAACATTCTCTGTGGTCTGGGCCATGAAGCCGGAGCAGCCCTCTCGGCCCATCCCGGTGTTGACCAGATTGTCTTTACAGGTTCCGTTCAAACAGGCATCGCCATTGCCTCCGCAGCAGCACAAAACGTTGTGCCCTGCATTCTGGAGCTGGGCGGAAAATCTGCTGCCATCGTTCATGAAGACGCCGATCTGGATGCCTTTGAGCGCGATGTTCGCTGGGGAATTTACTTCAACGCCGGACAGGTTTGCTCTGCCATGTCCCGTGTGATTGCCCACGAGTCCATCCACGATGAACTGCTTGAACGCATCAGCGGCATTGCAAGATCACTCTCTGTCGGGCCGGGCATCGAACGCACAGAGTTTGGTGCCAACATGGGCGCAATGGTCAGTGAAGGCCAGCGGGACCGTGCGGAAGGAATGGTCCAGCAGGCTCTTTCCGAAGGTGCAAACCTCGTAGCCGGCGGGCGCAAGCTCAATCTCCCCGGAGCCTTTCTCGAGCCGACAGTTCTCGGCAATGTAACACCGGACATGACCATTGCCCGCGAAGAGGTCTTTGGCCCTGTTCTGTCAGTCCTGAAATTCCGCAGTGACGAGGAAGCCATCGCGATTTCGAACGGCACTCCCTTTGGTCTGGTCGGCGGCATTTTCACAAGAGACCTGCAGCGCGCAACGCAGGCGGCTCAGCGTATTCGCGCAGGGCAGATCTATGTCAACGAATGGTATGCCGGTGGCGTCGAAACACCTTTCGGTGGTTATGGACAGTCAGGCTATGGCCGGGAAAAGGGCCGCGAGGCACTCTGGAACTACGTTCAAACCAAGAATATCGCCATCAAGCTGGGATAATCAGCAGAACCATCAACAGGGAGAAAACTCATGGACAAGGACCTCTTTGAAAAGGGTCTCGAACAGCGCAAGGCCACTCTGGGCGCCGAATACGTCGAGAAGAATCTGGCCGCAGCAGACGACTTCACTCGTCCCTTCCAGGAAGCCATGACAGCGTGGTGCTGGGGTTTTGGCTGGGGAGATGACACCATTGATCCCAAAACGCGCTCTATGATGAACCTCTCCATGATCGGGGCACTCGGCAAAATGCACGAGTGGGAGATCCACTGCCGCGGCGCTCTGAACAACGGTGTTACCAAAGACGAAATCCAGGCCATTATTCATGTTATCGGCATCTATTGTGGCGTTCCCCAGTCACTGGAGTGTTTCCGCGTGGCCCGAAAGGTTCTCGAGGAAAGAGACCTTCTCTAGGATTTGACATCGCACCATGCAAAAAGGCTCCCCGTCCGAAGACCGGGAGCCTTTTTCATCCCCTGGAGGGGACAGCAATCAGGACAGGATTATCCCTGGACCGGTGCCTGGGTTGAATCAAAGTCAGGAACAGCCTTGTTCGGGGAATCTACCGCTTCCAGTGACTTCCAGTTGTGCTCGGCCTTGTCGATATTGCCCGGGATATCGCTCTCCCAGAAACCGACAACGTTCGGTGTGATGTTCAGATAGAGAGTGCCGTCAACAATGCGCCACAGAAGCGGGTTCGCAGGCACCTTGCCGTTCAGGGATGCGCCATAGGCACAGTGACCGTCATAAGCCGGAACGTATTGGGCCGGGTTTGCCTTGAACCTCTTCAGGTTTTCCTCGGAAGCAAAAGCCCAGTTCGCACCGTTGTATTCTGCAACATACTTGAAGCTGCCGCGCTCTGGCGCAGGCTGCGGAGACCCGACAGGAGCCTGTTTGTCTTCAAGGTCAAAGTAGGACACAACATCATAGCCGCTTACAGCAAAGCCGGTATTGTCGATGTATTGCTCACCAGCAAACGCAAAGCCGGAAGACAGAAGGCCGAAGCCCAGAACAGAAGCAAAAGCGAGTTTACGCATTTGAAATCTCCAAGGTCACAGTTTTAATCGCTAAAGAAATCCCACCCGCAAAACGGGCGTTCACAAGAACCTGAAATCAATATAGGTCCGACTTCCGGGGAAAACTTATAAAAAACTCCTCACGTTTTTGTGTGCCTTCTGTTGGCATGCTGTCATTGGTCCAAATGCTTTTTTGACGATATAAGAAGTTGTCCTGAAATGGCCCCTTTCAGGTTTTAAAACGGACATTCCTTCGACGGATCACGATTTATGACCAGCCTTTCTGCCTTGCCGGCCCCCATCAGCAGCAGACGAAAAAAACGGACCCCCCCGACGGCTGCCTTCAGCGGCCTCACAACCCGTTTTTGGATCAGCCTGCTTTTTCTTCTGTCCCTGCCTTTGCAGGCAGCACAGGCGCAATCCCGAACCGGGGAAAGCTGCGGCGAAACCGAACCCTGCATGGTCTCAAACGGCTTCTACAACATCACCCTGCCGGAAAACCACACCCCGGCCAGTGAAGAGCCCGTTGCCGCCATCATGTTCTTTCATGGCTGGCAGGGGCAGTCCTCTGCCGTGATGCGCAACAAAAGTCTTGTTCGTCTGGCCCGGCGTCTGGGTGTCGCCCTGATCGCCCCCAATGGCGAGGGCAAGACCTGGTCCTATCCGGGTTCTCCCAGACAGCACAGAAACGAGTTCGACTTTATTCGTGCCGTGCGCGAAGACGCGATTGAGCGCTTCAACATTGCACCCGACAGAATCATGGCCACCGGCTTTTCCATGGGCGGGTCCATGGTCTGGAATCTTGCCTGTTTCAGCGGCGAAGACTTTGCCGGATTTGCCCCTGTGGCCGGCGCATTCTGGGAACCGCTCCCCGAGCGATGTCCCTCTCCGGTCCCCAACATGGTTCATGTTCACGGCACCAGTGATACTGTTGTCCCCATCGCCGGACGCCCGATTGGACTGCAATGGAAACAGGGCGACATGTGGGAAAGCCTTGCTGTCTGGCAAAAACAGGGGCAGTTTGAAGCCAGCGATGAAAATCTGGCCGAGGACGGAAGACTGACCTGCCAGATCTGGACGGACAGGGCTCCGAGCGACCTCTTCGAAGTTTGCCTCCATTCCGGCGGACACTCCATTCGCACGGAATGGGTTGAACGGGCCTGGCAAAAACTGTCAGAAGCAAAGGGTTGGCACTAGCCGGTGCCTTACAGAAAAGGAACAGCGACACACCAATGACCAGGGAATTCACCAACGGTCCTTTGACAGGACTGCGTGTTCTTGACCTCTCACGCATTCTGGCCGGACCAACCTGCACACAACTTCTCGGCGACATGGGCGCGGACATCATCAAGATCGAGCGTCCGGTCCAGGGCGATGATACACGGGGCTGGGGTCCTCCCTTTGTTCAGGACAGGGAAGGCAGGGACACCCGCGAAAGCGCCTACTATCTCTCGGCCAATCGCAACAAGTCCTCCCTTGCGCTGGATATCACCTCGACAGAAGGACAGGGCATCGTTCGCGAACTGGCAGAAAAGTGCGACATTCTGGTTGAAAACTTCAAGGTTGGCGGCCTTGCGAAATACGGGCTGGATTACGACACACTCAAAACCGTCAATCCATCACTGATTTACTGCTCGATCACCGGTTTCGGGCAAACAGGTCCCTACGCCGATCAGGCCGGTTACGATTTCCTGATTCAGGGAATGGGCGGGATCATGAGCATAACCGGAGAACCTGCAGAACGGGGCGGCGCTCCGACCAAGGTTGGCGTTGGCATTGCCGATGTCATGTGCGGCATGTACGCCTCCAGCGCCATTCTGGCCGCGCTTCATGCGCGCCAGCACACAGGCCGGGGACAACACATTGATATCGCCCTGCTCGACAGTCAGATTGCATGGCTGGTCAACCAGGGTGTCGCCCACCTCGTTTCCGAACAGACACCGCAACCGCTCGGGAACGGCCATCCAACCATTGTCCCCTACGAGACCTTCCCTGCCAGCGACCAGCATTTCATTCTGGCTGTGGGCAATGACAATCAGTTCCGCAAGTTCTGCTCCCTTGCCGGATGCGAGGAACTGGCTGACAATCCGGACTATGCCACCAATGCCAACCGTGTCCGCAATCGCGACGCCCTCGTTCCACTGGTTGCTGAAGTCACCGGGACCAGAACGGCACAGGAATGGATTGATCTCCTGTCTGCCAATGCCGTTCCCTGTGGTCCTGTCAATGATATTGCCCAGGTCTTTGCCGATCCGAACACAACAGAGCGCGGCATGAAAATCACCCTGGCCCATGCAGCCTCTGCACAGGGCAGCGTGGATCTGATAGGAAACCCCATCAACTACAGCGACACCGCTGTCACCTACAGAAAAGCTCCTCCCGAGCTGGGGGAACACAGTGCAGAAGTGCTTCGCACTGTTCTGAACAAAAGCGACGATGAAATTGCCGAACTGGCAGAAAAAGGGACGATTGGTTTACATCATGACTGAGAAACGCGGTGCAGACATTATTGCCGAAAAGCTGGTTGAAGCCGGCGCCACACATGCCTTTGGCATGCCGGGCGGCGAAGTTCTCGGACTTCTGGACGGCTTTTTGCAGAACGGCATTGACTTCAAGCTGACACGCCACGAGAACGCAGCAGGCTTCATGGCTGAAGGACACTGGCATGCCACCGGCAGGCTCCCCGTGCTGGTTGCCACCATTGGCCCGGGTGCTGCCAACGCCATCAATGTCGTGGCCAACGCCATGCAGGATCGCGTGCCCATGATCTTCTTTACCGGCTGTGTTGATGAAATCGAGGAACACAGCTACACCCACCAGGTTTTTGATCACCGTGCCCTGCTTGCCCCGATTGTCAAAGGCAGCTTCCGCGTCGCCAAAGGCGCTGTGGGGCGGATCATGGACAAGGCCATCCGTCTTGCACTGGACGGGCAGCCCGGACCGGTTCACATCGATCTGCCCATTTCCGTTTCGGAAAAAACCTCCCCCGAAGCATACTGGCCCCTTCAGCCCATGATTGCGCCTGTGACTCCTGCGACGGGACCGGCCCTGCAATCGGCACGCGAGGCTCTCCTGAAGGCAAAGCACCCGCTGGCTGTTGCCGGTGTCGATGCCGTCAACGAAGGCGCAGGTCAGGAGATCACGGACTTCTGCACCCGCTTCAACATCCCCCTTGTAACCTCCTACAAAGGCAAGGGACTTCTGGATGAAAGCCACCCGCTGGCTCTGGGCGGCGCCGGGCTTTCCCCGAAGGCTGACAAGCACCTCATGCCCCTGATTGCAGAGGCGGACTGCCTTGTGCTGCTGGGGTATGATCCCATTGAAATGCGGACCGGATGGCGCGATCCCTGGGCGCAGGATGTTCCTGTTATCGACATCACACCGGCAGCCCGCTATCACACCATGCACTATGCCAGCCACACCCTGCTCGGCACGGTCCGGGACACCCTTCCCCTTTTGACAGAAGGCCTGGAACCCGGGAAGGAACGCTGGAACAGCAATCGTCCTGCCGAGGTTCGTTCTGCCCTGAAGGAAGCCTTTTCTGTTTCCAAAGACAGCTCCGCCTTTGGACCGGAACAGGTTTTTGACACGCTGCACAAATGCCTGCCGGAAAACACCATCGTCACAGCGGACAGCGGGGCGCACCGCATTCTGGTCAGCCAGATGTGGGAAAGCACCAGTCCGCGCAGCTTCCTGCAATCCTCGGCCCTGTGCACGATGAGCTGTGCCGTGCCCCTTGCCTCCGGCTACAAAATGGCACTGGAGGAAACGGGTCGGGATGTTCCTGTTCTGGCCTTCGTCGGAGATGCCGGGCTGGAAATGGGACTGGGAGAACTGGCGACACTGCGGGAATACAAACTGCCTGTTGTTGTCTGCGTTCTCGTTGACGAGAGCCTCGCCCTGATCGAGCTGAAACAGCGCAACTCAAACCGCCAGAACAGCGGCGTTGATTTTACAGGCAGCAACTTCCCGGCCATTGCCGAAGCCCTGGGCGGTCACGGTGTCTGGATTGATGACGAGGAAACCCTCAAGGCAGAAGCCGATGCAGCTCTGAAACGCGACTGTTTCACCCTGCTGGCCTGCCGCATTGGTCGCAAGGCTTACGACGGAAAGTTTTAGGGTTTTCAACATCCTAACAGAAAAGGCCGCATCATTCCATTGGACTGCGGCCTTTTTCTAGGCCTGCAGCAGGCCTCTTTTCAGGCGATCTCCGGTCACACTGCCCAGAAAACCGAAAAGCAGCCATCCCCAGCCGTGCAAACTGCCAGAGACAAGCCCGCCCAGATAAGCGCCAATGTTACAGCCATAAGCCAGACGTGCGCCATAGCCCATCAGCAAACCGCCCAGTACGGCTGTCAGGATCTCGCGCGGTGCAATTCTCAGCGTCGGGGCAAACTTCCCTGCAAGGGAAGCCGCAAAGAGAGCTCCTGCCATGATCCCGAAATTCATCACAGAGGTCGAATGTGTAAAAAGCGAGTTTTCCAGCGCGCCCCTTTGCCCTTTCCAGTAGGCCCAGTTCTGAACCTCGACACCAAGACCCGCGGCGATCTTGGCACCCCACAGGGCAAAGCCCGATGTAATGCCCCACGGCCGGGACAAAATCAGCAGGGTTGCAAGACTGACAACAGCCAGTGCGACAACACCCCAGCTCTTCGGCCACGGCCCCCGGACAAGCGTTGGCGTCGTGCTGTCCTGTTCCAGCACCCCATGCCTTCTTTTTTCCCACCAGCGGGAAAAGAGGAAAACACCGCCCAGCAAGGCAAGCAGGATGCCATAGGCACCAACTGCACCGAATTCCCGAACCAGCGAGACAGCAGGCAGACGGGGCCAGTTCCCCCAGATTTCGGAATGAGCTGTGGCCAGCAGTGATCCCGCGACAAAGAAAACCAGCGTGATCATCATACGCACCGAACCTCCGCCAGCTGTAAAGAGTGTCCCGGAAGCGCATCCCCCGCCGAACTGCATTCCGATGCCAAAGACAAAGGCTCCAAGGGCCGCAGCCACTCCGAAGGGAAACACAAAACCGCCAGCCTTCACCCCCCAAAGCCCGTCCGGGCTGATCAGGGGATAGGACACAAGCGCAACAAGAAGGATCAAAAGGATCTGCCAGCGCAGCCCCGCCCCCCTTGCCTCACTGTGGAATCGACGCCACGCAGAAGTAAAACCAAAGGATGCGTGATAGAGAGAGAATCCTGCAAACAAACCCACAGCGGTTGCTGCAAGCAGTCGGTCATTCCCTTTGTCCCAAACTTGCCACAACAACAAAAAAGTGATCAGAAAAGCCAGTATCAGGCCGTTTTTGTGAACATGCCGCCCCTTCGGACCGTCTGATGTCTGCAAAGCAGGAATTGACATGTCTTTTCCCTAAAATTATTTGAAAAAAGCTTCATGATCTTTCGTAAGAGTTGTGCTAGAGCACGCTAACACCATGATTCAGGTCAAGAGTTTGTCATATTCCCGTATGAGAATGTCTGAAAAGTCTCTCAAATGATCGTGAACATACGTGATGCGACACTGACAGGGATGTCAGATAGATAGTTTAATCGGACGGGTTGGAAAAAACATCGGATTTTTGCTGCCTTCCTGCGAATGCGACAGCGAAAAAACGAAAAGCGATAGGAATTCCAGAAATGGGTATGATGACAGCCAACGGTTATGAAGTTTCCCTGAAAAATGGTCAGACGTGTGCAAGCTGGGACGCAATGATCAAAGCCTTTCTGGCTCATTCAAGTGAAACACCGGTTCATCTGGGGGCTGTCCTGGAAGCAGAGCCCGAATTCGGAATGGGGCACGCCGTCAAGGGTCTGATGTGTCTGATGCTGGGGCGCAAGGAACTGATTGAAACAGCCCGTGACTGCGCAGGGAAAGCCCATCTCGCCCGTGAAGCCGGCGACATGAATGCAACAGAAGCACTCTATCTTTCGGCTCTTGATGTCTGGCTCGCAGGAAAGCCGTCTGTCGCCATCGAGGAAATCGAAAAGGTTCTGCGCAAACACCCCTATGATGCCCTCGCAGCAAAGATCAGCCACGGTATCCGCTTCATGCTGGGTGACAACCACGGCATGCGCAGCTCCATTGAAGCCATTATCTCTGCCTATAGCGAAGATCATCCCTACGCCGGTTACATCTCCGGCTGCTATTCCTTCGCGCTGGAGGAAACCGGCGACTATGCCCGGGCCGAGCGCTTCGGTCACAAGGGCGTCGAAATGGCCCCGGACGACGCCTGGGGCCTTCACTCTGTCGCGCACGTCTACGACATGACAGGACGCGCTGACACAGGTGTCCAGTGGCTTGGCAATCGTGCGTCATCCTGGGAACACTGCAACAACTTCGGCTATCACGTCTGGTGGCACCTTGCCCTGTTCCACCTTGATCGCGGCAAATACGACACTGTTCTGGACCTCTATGACCGCAAGGTACGTCTGGACCATACCGACGATTACCGCGACATCTCCAATGGAGCATCCATGCTCATGCGCCTCGAGCTTGAAGGCGTTGATGTCGGCAACCGCTGGGAAGAGCTGGCGAACCTGTCCGAAGGCCGGACAGATGACAACTGCGTGGTTTTCGCAGACCTCCACTACATGCTGTCCCTGCTTGGCGGGGATCGTGACGAAGCCGCCCGCCGCCTGATCAGCCAGATGGAACAGCAGGCTGCAAACTTGAACGGTGATATGGACTACATTGCCAAAGCTCCCGGTCTGGCTGCCGCACAGGGGCTGATGGCTTTCTCGGAAGGCAACCACAGCCTCGCTTTCAAACAGCTTGCCTCTGCACGCAACCTGATGCAAACAGTGGGCGGAAGCCATGCGCAGCGCGATGTCTTTGAACGTGTTACAATTGAAGCGGGTATCCGCGCCGGCGCTCTCCACGAAGTTGGGGAGATACTGACAGACCGCACAAAACTGCGCGGGGCCGAAGACAGCTACGCCCGCAAACGCACAGCATTTGTCCGTGAATTGTCACAACAAAATCTGATGGCCGGCGAGTAAAAGGCTTTTGAACCTCCAAAACCTCTAAAAGGTTCAAAAACAATACTTTAAAAAGCGACGACTTAAAAAAATGACTGGTTCCCAAACAACATCGGCACCTGCTGCACAGTCCGCAGCAGGACGACGCCCCAGAGACCCCCGACTGGATATCTTCCGCGGGCTGTCGATGTTCATCATCTTTATCGCCCACCTGCCAGGAAACAGCTGGACGCTCTGGATCCCTGCCCGCTTCGGTTTCTCCGATGCGACAGAAACCTTTGTGTTCTGTTCGGGCATGGCTTCCAGCTTTGCCTTTGCCTCTGTTTTCAAAAATCATGGCTGGTGGATGGGAACCGCCCGCATTTCACATCGCGTCTGGCAGGTTTACTGGGCCCAGATTGCAGTCTTCCTCGTCATTGCGGGGGGACTGGCCTTTTTGAATCTCCATACGGACGGGACATTCGATTACGTCAAGCAACTGAACCTGCATCATTTCTTCAATGATCCCATGCCGCAGCTGGTCGGCCTTTTCACCCTGACCTATGTGCCAAATCTCTTTGATATCCTCCCGATGTACATTGTGATTCTGGCCCTGATCCCGGCTGTGATGTTCTTTGCACGCATTCACCTGCTCGCTGTGCTGGCCTTTGTTGTCGGGCTGTGGCTTCTTGCACAGTACCGTCTGGTTGAATTCCCCGCGGAACCCTGGTCTGACCGGATCTGGTATTTCAATCCGCTGGGCTGGCAGCTTGTGTTCTTTACCGGCTTTGCCTTCGGACTGGGCTGGCTGAAGGTTCCTGCCCTGGACAAGCGCCTTGTCTGGCTTTGTGCAGCAATTGTTGTTGCCATCATTCCTCTCGACTTCCATCTCTTCCACAAGGCCTTCCCTGAAATCAAGGCCTTCTGGCAGAGCGAACTGGTCCCGGTCTGGATCAACAAGACCCACTTTGGCCTGTTCCGTTTTATACACTTCCTGGCAACAGCCTACCTCGCCTGGGCAGCCTTCGAGGTTTACGGGCACCGCCTGATGCAGGGCAGAACAGGACAGTTCTTCAACATTATTCGCAAGGTCGGACAGCAATCCCTTGCCGTCTTCCTGATGGGGCTGGTCGCATCTTGGTTCCTGGGTCTTGCGCTCAAGGAAATGGGACGTACCGGCCTGAACACAGCCCTGTTCAACCTGCTTGGCTTCGCAATTCTGATCGCAACGGCCTACATTGTGTCCTGGTTCAAGGGACAGCCCTGGCGCAAGAAACCCGAACCCCGGGTTTCCGAAGACAGGACACAGACAGAAACATCCCCGTCTGCACTTCCTGCCGCCAAGCACATGAGAGATGCCTGAGCACCATGACCATTGATCGTCGCACCTTCATGACCCTTATGGGATTGTCGTCCCTGGCCCCTTCTCTGGTTGGACAGGCCATGGCTTCAGACCAGCCTCCCGCAACCGGTGACGCTTCTGTAAAGCTGGGAACAGCCGAGAGCTTCTCCCTGGAGGGACTGATTGAAAAGGCGCGTCTGCTCTCTCAGCAGCCCTACAGTCCTCCTCAGAAGGTTCCAGAGGAATGGGGGCAGCTGTCCTATGACGAGTACAAGGGCATCCTCTCCCGGCACGACACAGCCCTGTGGCACGAGGAAGATAGTGAATATCAGGTTCAGTTCTTTGCACCGGGGTTCCTCTACAAGGAAACGATCAATCTGAACATTGTCGAAGGTGACGAGGCCCGCAGGGTGCTGTTCAACAGGAACATGTTCACCTACGCAGACAACGTGCCGGATCTGCCGTTTGACGAAACAATCGGCCTGTCCGGTTTCCGCCTGCACACCTATATCAACGAACCGCACTACGCAGCCGAGTTTGTCGTGTTCCAGGGGGCCAGCTATTTCCGCGGTCTGGGGCGCAATCACTGGTACGGCAATTCCGCACGCGGGCTTGCCATTGACACCGGTGAACCCTGGGGCGAGGAATTCCCGGACTTTACAGATTTCTGGCTGGAAAAGCCTGCTCCCGATGCGCAGTCCATCCGTGTTCATGCCCTGATGAATTCAAAGCGGATCACCGGATGCTACAGCTTCGACATCACACCGGATGACAGCACAAAGATGAAAATCTCCTGTCACCTCTTCCCCCGCGCAGAACTGCGCCACGTCGGCATTGCCCCGCTGACGAGCATGTTCCTCTTTGACGAGACAGACCACCTGCGCTTTGACGATTTCCGTCCGACAGAACACGACAGTGACGGCCTGATGATCCTGAACGGCAACGGCGAGTATCTCTGGCGCCAGCTCGCAAATCCCGTCCACCTGCAGATCAGTGCCTTCCGGGATGAAAACCCCAGGGGATTCGGCCTGATGCAGCGTTCGCGGGACTTCAGGGACTTTCAGGATCTGGACTTCCGTTATGAATCCCGCCCATCGCTTTGGGTGACACCCAAAGGTGAGTGGGGCAAGGGTGCTGTCACACTTGTCGAAATTCCGAGTATCGATTCCACCAATGACAACATTGCCGCCTACTGGCGACCGGATGAACCCCTGATGCCAGGTGAACAGTACTCCCTCGCCTATGATCTCGACTGGTGCTGGGAAGCTCCGATCAAGCATCCCTTGTCTAAAGTCGAAGGCACCATTATAAGCAAGCACCGTCAGGGTGGCCGGATGGTCATGGTTGACTTTGCCGCACACGAGGGACTTCCGGACGATCTGGACGAAATCACCCTGGACAACCGTTCCACACCGGCCGGCAAGATCAAGTCATGGAGCCTGCGTAAAAACTGGCACACAGGCGGCATTCGTCTCACGTTCCACTTTGATCCCCAGACAGATCGCTGGTCTGACCTGCGCGCACAGCTGCGCCACAGGGAAACCGGCAAACCTCTCAGCGAAGTATGGCTTTATCGATGGACAGTCTGAACACGCAAAACGAAAACAGCTTTGCTCGTGAAGTTCCTGTAACTGCCGATGCAGAAACAGGAAAGCTGTTGCGTCTGCCCCAAAGGCCTTCGGACTGGATGCCCGAAGCTGCGCCTCTGGCAATGGAACCACAGTGCCTGAAAAACGGTTTCGTTGATCCTGAAGGCCCCGGTGTTATCCGGCAAAAGCGGATCCTGTCGCTGCGATTTTTCTGCATCAGCCTTCTGGCCGCAATCGTCTGCTGGTTCTCCCTGACAATCCATGACGTGCTTGCCCCGCAGGGTTTTGCCGGTCTGGAGATCATGATGATGATCTTCTTTGTGTTCAGCATTGTCGGACTGGGGATCGGCTTTGTGAACGCCTTGCTTGGCTTTGGCATGGCATCCTATCAGGGCCTCATTGGCCTTTTCAGACGGGAACAGGCCAGAACCGAAAAACAGTCCGATGACCTGAACGTCGCCATTTTACTGCCGCTCTATCACGAAGCGCCGGAGATGGTCTTTGGCAATGCCGTTGCCATGATAAACTCCCTGACAGCCGCTGACAGTCGCCATCGCTACAGCCTGTTTTTCCTGTCCGACACACGCGACGAGCAGGATGTCAGACAGGAAAAGAAAGCCTTTCTGTGGGCCCGCCAGCAGGTCGCAGCCACAGCGCGGCTGTTCTATCGCCACAGGGAGAACAACACAGGCCGCAAGGCAGGCAACCTGAAGGACTGGATCACCCGCTGGGGCGCAAACTATGATGCAATGCTGGTGCTGGACGCCGACAGTCTGCTGACCCGTCAGACCATTTTGAACCTGACGGATGAACTGGCTTCCGACCCGGCTCTCGGACTGGTGCAATCTGTTCCGCGCATCGTTCGCTCAAAAGCCATTTTCCCGCGCCTCCAGCAGTTCGCAACAGCACTCTACGGTCCCCTGCTGGCCAAGGGCTTCAGTGCCTGGGCCGGACGGGAAAGCAACTACTGGGGCCACAACGCAATTATGCGCACAGCCGTCTTTGCCCGCTGTGCAGACCTTCCCCACCGCGAAGGCAAATCGGTCCTCAACGGTGCCATTCTCAGCCATGATTTTGTCGAGGCCGCCCTTCTTTCACGCGCAGGATGGTCCGTCAAGCTGCTTGCGGGAGAGACCGGTTCCTATGAGGAAAGCCCTCCGAGCTTTATTGACTATCTGGTTCGCGACCGCCGCTGGTGTCAGGGCAACCTGCAGCATCTGGGACTGATCTTCGGCGCAGGCCTGCGTTCGGCAAACCGTTTCCACATGCTGCACGGCGCCATGTCCTACATTGCATCCTTCTTCTGGCTGGGCTTCCTGCTCGCCGGTGCTCTGGTTGCGCTTTATGCCGGATCAGCCCCTGTTGACTATTTCCCGGAACCCTACAGCTTTATGCCACGCTGGCCCGTGATGGACAGTGCCATGGCGCAGGAACTGCTTGTCATGACACTTGCCCTGCTCTTTGCGCCAAAGCTTCTGGGTGTCACCCATGCCATTCTCACAGATCCCCTGATGCGTCAGTGGGGCGGATGGCATCGTTTCCTGCCCTCCCTGACAGGCGAACTGCTTCTTTCTGCCCTGATGGCGCCAAGCATGATGATCCAGCATGTTCTGATCATTGTCCGCATTCTGATGGGCCGCGATGCAGGCTGGGCACCTCAACAGCGTGAAGGAAGCCAGACAGCCTTTGCCACAGTGCTGCGTTTCCATGCTGTTGAAACAGTTCTCGGTCTGATCATGATTGCCGGTATCGTTACAGGCATCCTGACACCCCAGCTTGTTCTGATCGCAGCCTGTATGATCATTGCCGCGCCTCTGTCATGGCTGACGCAAAAAGCCCTTCCACAACGTAGTCTCTTTGCCACACCGGAAGATATGAAGGAGCCGGAGGTCCTGCGCGCTGCAAGGGATCACAGCCTGTCACTTCAGCAATACATGAAGCAGGCTTCCTGACAGTTCACAAATCAAAGCCGGAGTGAATCACCCCGCCGGACTCGGATGCGACTCGGATGCACGCTGCAAGGCTAATCAACCCACGAAACGGTCCAGCAGATGGATGTAGGATCCCATCACGGTTCCCGACTGGCAGCCCACCTGCCCAAGATCGGTTCCAGCGGCATCCTGCACGGAGAAAAGCGGCCGGGTCCTTTCGTCGAATTCGTCACCGACAACAGTCGAGTAATGAAATTCATGGGCTCTGTAGGATGAGCCTGCAGACCCCAGAACAGAATCCGCCAGACACTCGACCTGTCGATAGCCCAGCGCCCGCTTTCTGACGGCAAAGGATGTCTTGACGGGCAGAAGGCCTGCCATGGCGTGGGCCTGCCCGTGTTTGTCAATCAGGCGCTTGCCCAGTGTCATATAGCCACCGCACTCGCCATAGATATTGGCTCCGCGTCCGGCGGCCTGTCTCAGTCCCTCCATAAAGAGGGAACTGGATGCCAGCTTGCCTGCGTAAAGCTCGGGATAACCACCCGGCAGATAGATCCCGTCACTGTTTCCCGCCGGTGCTTCGTCCTTGAGCGGAGAGAAAAAGGACAGCTCACACCCTTGCGCCTTCCAGCTTTCCAGCACGGCCGGATAGGCAAAGGCGTAGGCCACATCCCTGGCAATCGCGATACGTTGCCCGAGCGCAGGCAGAAGAAACGGTTGTTCCTGTGTCACGGGGGCAGGATTTGCAAGTTGACCGTCCTGAGCAAGGCGGGCCAGGGCGTCACAGTCAACTTCCCGGCTGATCTGGTCCGCAGCGCGATCCAGAAAGGCTTCGATCTCCGGATGTTCCGCAGCCTGCACGAGTCCGAGATGACGCTCCGGCAGGGCGACATCCTCCTTGCGACTGACGTGCCCCAAAATCGGAATGTTCAGGCCTTCGCAGGCCTCTTCAAGCAAGCGGGCATGTCGCGGGGAGCCAACCCTGTTGAAGATCACACCCGAGACCCGGACATCCCTGTGAAAGGTTGCAAAGCCATGAACCAGCGCCGCTGCCGATGCCGACATTCCCATCACATCAACGACCAGAACAACAGGCCAGCCTGTCAGCTTTGCCAGCGAAGCCGTTGAACCGGCACCTCCCGGGCCTCCGTCAAAGAGCCCCATGACACCTTCAGCCAGAATCCAGTCGGCCCCGTCCTGCTCCGGAGTCCCCAGAAGGGCACATTCGGCAACGGAACGAAGCGTCTCGGCGCGCATGGCCCATGAATCCATCGAATAACAGGGCCGCCCGCTGGCTGTGGAATGAAAGGCAGGATCAATGTAATCCGGCCCAGTCTTGACCGGCGCAACCTTCATGCCCTGATTGCGAAAATGGCGATGCAGCGCCAGGGTCAGGGTCGTCTTGCCGCTACCGGATGACGGAGCCGCGATGATCAGTCCGCGCAAGGAGTTGTCCACCATGCTCTTCTCCGCCGTTCACTCTGTTCAGGCTGACTCTGCGTGAGGATAATCCCTGTTCAGGGGATCGGAAACGAGAACACGTCCCTCCTGCAGAGCGCCCAGCCAGTCCAGCCCGGCTCTCATGCGGACCACATCGCCAATCACGACAAGCGACGGTGGCTGAATGCCCTTTTCAACAACATCACGGGCACAGGTTCCCAGCGTTGTTTCATAGACCTTCTGCTCCGTCGTACTGGCAGAGGTCACAATACCGACAGGCTCATCCGGAGAACGACCGTATTCCATCAGCAGGGTTGCAATGTTGTCGATATACTTGATGGCCATGTAGAGAACGATCACAGGCGATCCGGTTGCAATCCCCTTCCAGTCGAGGTTTTCCGGCACACGGCCGGAGGCTGAATGCCCGGTGACAAAGGTCACTGCAGAATTGCACTCCCGGTGCGTGACCGGAATACCGGCATAGGCCAGTCCCCCGATTCCACTGGAAATGCCCGGGACAATCCGGAAGGGGACCTTGTGCTCGACCAGCGTCAGCGCTTCCTCTCCACCACGCCCGAAGACGAAGGGATCACCTCCCTTCAGACGCAGAACCCGCTTGCCCTGTCTGGCCAGTTGAACAAGACGCATGGAAATATCCGCCTGCTTTGGCGATGGCTTGCCGCCGCGCTTGCCGGCAAATTCCAGCTCGGCACCGGTACGGGCCATTTTGAGGATATCCTCGGAAACCAGAGCGTCATAAACGATGACGTCGGCAGAACGCAGAGCATGCAATCCGTAAAGTGTCAGAAGACCGGCATCACCGGGGCCACCCCCGACAAGCCAGACCCAGCCTTCCTGAAACTCGGGAAAATCAAGCGGTAAATCCAGGCTCTGCTTTTCCATCTGCAATACAATCCTTCTCGTATGACTTTTCTTGGGATATGAAAGTCTGTAGAGGGTTAAACACTTGTGACACGCTTTAACAGGACAAGCCGCAATGGTCCAGAGGCCAGATGATCATAGCACAAATGAAGCTGCAGCTGATCAGGAACACAACCAGCTCCGGCGGGGCTGGACAACAGGCTCCTGCGCAACTGCCGCGTCACGTGCAGCCTTTGAAGCCCTGCTGACAGGTCATTTCCCTGATCCCGTCACCATCACACTCCCCAATCAAAGCAGGGTTGCCTTTGCGCTCTGTACAGAAGAACTCCTTCCGAAAGCGCACAGGGCCGAGGCCTCTGTGATCAAGGACGCCGGTGATGATCCGGATGTCACGCATCTGGCTAAAATCTGCGCCTCTGTCACCTTTGGCTTGTCAGGAAGCGGCATTCGTTTTGTTGCTGGCGAAGGGGTCGGCACCGTGACCAAACCCGGACTGCCCATTCCCCCCGGAGAACCTGCTGTCAATCCTGTCCCGCGGCAGATGATTCAAAATAACGTGAAAGAAGTCCTGCAAACCCTTCAGGATGAAAATCATCCGGCCCTCGACAAGCTCACCTTTGACGCTGAAGGCAACCCCGACATTGAAGTAACCCTCTCCATTCCCGGCGGAGAGGAACTGGCACAGAAAACCTGGAACCCGCGGCTGGGTATTCTCGGCGGCCTTTCCATTCTGGGAACAACCGGTGTGGTGATCCCTTTCAGCTGTTCCAGCTGGATTCACTCCATCCACCGCGGAATTGACGTCGCCCTTGCAAACAACCGCCCTCATGTTGCCGGCTGTACGGGCCATGCTTCCGAAAAAGCGGTCCAGAAATTCTACGGACTTGAAGACAGCGACATGCTGGATATGGGGGATTTCGCAGGGGGTATGCTGAAGTATCTGCGGCGGCACCCCGTTCCCCGTCTGACGATTGGAGGAGGCTTCGGGAAACTGACCAAGCTCGCCATGGGGCATATGGATCTCCACTCCAGCAGATCCCAGGTTGATATGGGCTGGCTTGTGGATCGCGTTGTCGAACTGCTGGACGAGAACCCGGAACTTGAAGCTCCGGATGATCTGCCTGCCCGGATTCAAAACGCCAACACAGCCAATCAGGTGCTCGGTCTTTGTGAGGCTCTGCACATCCCCCTTGGGGAGAGGGTCGCAACCCTGGCACGGGATCAGGCTCTGGCTGTTCTCAACCGGGACGATGAAAAGGCCGACAGAAGCAGACAGCCCGAAACAACAGTCGATGTCATTCTGATAACACGCGCTGGCGAAATCGTTGCCCGCAGTCCCGAGGCCTCAGGATCAAAACAGAAATGACCCCCTCTCCCCGCACCATCCTCATCCTTGGCGGCACGCCGGAGGCCTATGCCCTGGCGCAGAGGCTCGTCCTGGAACAAAGAGACCAGAAACGCATTATCACCTCCCGTGCAGGCGTCACCAGAGCCAGAAGTACAATCGCAGGTGAAGAGCGGCTCGGAGGCTTTGGCGGGCTTGAAGGCTTCAGGAACTATCTGCTCCGTGAAAAGATCGACTTTGTTGTGGATGGCACCCACCCCTTTGCAGAGCGTATGACAGAAACGGCCTTTTCCGTTTGCCGGGACCTGGGCATCGGTCACTGTCTCCTGCAACGTCCGGAATGGGAGGCAACAGAAGACGACAACTGGATATCCTGCAAACACCTTCAGGACGCCGCACAAAAGCTCGCAGCGCTTGAGCAGCCCCAGACTGTTCTTCTCACCACCGGTCAAAAGGAGCTGCCGCTCTTCTGCCAGAACCCGAAGCACTCCGTTCTTGCCAGAATGATTGAAGCCCCGGACTTTTCAGAAGAGTCAAAACCCGGAAATCTCAGTGTCCTTCTCAGCCGCGGCCCCTTTGACGAGCACAGTGAACTCTCCCTGCTTCAATCCGCAGGGATCACCCTTATTGTCACGAAGAATGCCGGGGGAGAGGGCACAACCGGGAAACTGAAGGCCGCCCGGACGCTCGGCCTTCCCGTCCTCATGATTGACCGCCCTGCCCTGCCGCCTGCTTCAAGGGTTTTCCGGACCGCTGAATCAGTTGAAATCGGGTGATGCCTTCGCCTCGGCCAGCAACCAGTCCCGAAGTTTGGAGACCTTCTCCGAACTGGAATTGCGGGTTTCGATATAATAGATGTGCGGCGCTTCAATCGACACCTCAAGCACCTGGACGAGTGCCCCGGTCTTTCTCAGCTGACGGGTCAGTTTTTCCCATCCCAGGATAAAGCCAATGTCATCCTGCGCTGCATGAAGGGCCACGATGTAATTGTCGACAAAGGTGCCTCGCCTGTAGCTCCCCTGATACCCCAGACGTTCGGCCCATTCCTGCCAGCTTGTCCAGTTCAGCAGGTTGTCGTTCAAGTGGATCAGCGGAACATTTTCAAAGTCTTCCAGATTGCGAACACTGTACTTCTCTGCAACCGCAGGACTGGCAAGGGCAATGATCCTGTCCCCGAAGAGCGGAAAACAGTTCTGGGAGTTCGCAGGCATCTCCCCGTAGTTGATGAGCAGATCAACACCGTCCGAGGCCTCGACCTTGTCCATCACGTGCTGGGTGACCTGAATGTCGGGATGGTCCTTCCAGAAACGCGCCAGACGGGAAGTGAGCCAGAGAGAGGACACCGCCGAGGTTGCCTGAATCACAACCGGAGCATCATGGGCCGCACGTTTCAGGCGCTGCACACCATCAGCCATCTCCTCGAAGCCTCTTTGCAGGGAAACAAAAAGCAGGGCACCGGCCTCTGTCAGAACGACACCCCGCTGTTTTCTGTGAAAAAGCAGCTGCCCCAGTTCGGCTTCCAGCGCCTTGACCTGATGACTGACAGCCGCCGGCGTCACATTCAGTTCTCGGGACGCTTCCTTGAAGGAAACATGCCGCGCAGCAGCCTCGAAACTGGCCAGGGCACTGAGAGGGGGTAAATCGTAGGGACGCTTTGCCATAGTGTATCTTTCCCGCAAAATGGGGATAATGTTTTTATCGTTATGATCACACCCCATATCAGATTAGAAAAACTAAACAATGGTGAATTTAATCACCGTTGTATACATATAAAATACCAGACATCACTGTCTTATCAAGACAGGAGACATGCTGAAATGACTCAATCCCCTCTTTCCATGCTGGATGATAGCCTGAGAGCGACACGCCAGAACTTTGATTCCATCCCCGTGATCGATATTGCCCCTCTGATTGACGGATCAGACCCGGACAAGGTTGCCGGAGAGATCAACTGGGCCCTGACCAATGTTGGTTTCATGTACGTCAAAAATCACGGCACACCGGATGCCGTGGTGCAAAATACCTTTGCCGAAGCACGCGCCTTCTTTGATCTTCCGCTTGAGGAAAAGATGGACCTGCACATCAGCAAATCCGGCACAGCCCTGCGCGGTTATATCGAAATGTTCGGAGAAAACACCGATCCGGCCAAGACAAAGGATTTCAAGGAATGCTTTGATATTGGTCCGGAGACAGCAGATTCCGTGACACCCTTTTTCGGTCCGAATCTCTGGCCGGAAAGCCGTCCGCAGTTCCGCGAGGCTGTCTATGGCTATCACGAGGCCATGAAGGTTCTCTCGAAAATCCTGCTCCAGGGTATCGCCAGAAGTCTCGACCTTGCGCCGGATTTCTTCGAGAGCAGGATGAAAAACCCGATTTCCATCCAGCGTCTGCTGCACTATCCGCCCCAGACCGGGAAGATCGACGAGAGTGTGATGGGGATCGGCGCGCACACGGATTACGGCAATCTCACCATCCTTGCACAGGATGACGTTGGTGGCCTGCAGGTGATGAACCGCGAAGGCCAGTGGGTCGAAGGTCCGCCGGTTCCCGGCACCTTTGTCATCAACATCGGCGACCTAGTCCAGCGCCTGACCAATGACCGGTACCTCGCGAACCTGCACCGTGTGGTCAACACCTCCGGACGCGAACGCTATTCCATCCCGTTCTTCATCGATGCCGATTTCGATGCAGAGTTCGGACCTCTTGCGCAGTGTGTGACCCCGGAGCGCCCTGCACAGTACGAGACCGTCACCTGCGGGCAGCACAAGTTCGGACGCTTCAGGGCAAGCTACGCCCACCTGAAAGACGCGTCCTGACTTTCAGAACAGCGCTTTCGGCCAGCAGGCACAAAAAAGGGCAGCGCACAGCTGCCCTTTTCCCTGTTTGGAACCGGCAGATCAGCCCCTGCCCCGATATCCCTAATCCGCAGTCCAGCCTCCATCGACCAGCAGGGATGTGCCCGTGATCATCGCAGAGGCATCGGACGCCAGAAAGAGAACTGGCCCCATCAGGTCCTCGATCTCGGCAACACGCCCCAGCTTGATCTTGCTCTCAATCCACCTGATCTTGTCCGGATCATCAAAGGTCGGCTTCGTCAAAGGAGTTCGGACAAAGGTCGGGCAAACTGTGTTGACGCGAATCCCCTTCTGGCCCAGTTCGATGGCCATGGCTTTGGAAAAGCCCTCCACACCGGATTTCGACGCGCAATAAACAGCGCGTTCCATTCCGCCAACATGCGCCATCTGGGAAGAGATATTGACAATGCTTCCCCTTCTGCCTGCGTCTATCATCCCCTGCGCTACAGCCTGCGTGAGGAAATAGGCCCCGCGCAGGTTCAGGTCCATCACAGCATCATAGTCAGCCGTTTCGGTCTCGACGGCCAGACTGTGCCTTGCCGTACCCGCGCTGTTGACCAGAATGTCAAAGGGACCAAGCTCCCTGACCTGCTGCGCTGTTCTTTCCTGATCTGCGACGTCCAGAACCACACCTTCCGCTTTCCAGCCCTGCTCTCTGAGCAGGTCAACTGTCTGCATGACCTGCGCTTCCCGGCGGGCTGCAACCCGGACTTCAGCGCCTGCTTCTGCAAGCGCAACCGAGCATCCCAGCCCAATGCCGGACGTGCCACCCGCAACGAGTGCCTTGCGACCATCCAGACGGAAAGACGGAGTTCTGGGCAAGGTCATGAGTTCGATCCCTTCAGCTTGATATAAAAAGAAAAAAGCCGGATCAGGCTATCTGATCCGGCTCCTGCCATCAAAGCTTTAATCAACACCGCCCGGTTTAATCAGTGCCACCCGGGGTGTTGGCTTCGCGCTCCACTTCCTGTGCTTTTTTCTTGTCCTTTCCAAGACGAAGAACATGCACAAAATCGGGATCGTAGAGCTTGCTGTCTGTAAAGTCACTGTGTTCGGCCAGAACATGCCCCACCAGGATCAGAGCCGTCCGCGTGATCTTGGCTTCTCGCACCTTTTCGCGAATGTTCTTCAGCGTACCACGGATAATCATCTGGTCCGGCCAGGTCACCCGGTAGGCCACAACGACAGGACAATCCTCTCCGTAGAAAGGTGTCAGTGTTTCCTCAATGTGCTTGAGGTTGCGAACAGAAAGGTGAATGGCCAGCGTGGCACCGGAGGAACCCAGTGTTTTGAGATCTTCATTGTTCGGCATGGCTGAAGACTTCATGGAGGTCCGCGTCAGAATAATGGTCTGACTGATATCCGGCAGGGTCAGTTCCTTCTGGATTTCGGCAGACGCCGCTGCATAGGCGGACACGCCCGGAACAACCTCGTAGTCGATGCCTTCCTCATCCAGCCGGCGCATCTGCTCGGCAATGGAACCATAGAGACAGGGATCTCCTGAATGAACGCGTGCAATGTCCTGCCCCTTTTTGTGGGCCTCGACCATATCGGCAACAATCTCGTCCAGGTTCATCGGTGCTGTGTCCTTGATCAGCGCACCTTCCGGCGCAAAATCAATGACACCCTGGGGGACCAGCGACCCGGCGTAAAGACACACGGGGCAACGCTCGATAATATCGCGCCCGCGAACAGTAATCAGATCAGCTGCTCCCGGACCTGCGCCAATGAAATAAACGGTCATGACTGGCCTCCTGCAACCTTGTCGGCATCCATATCAGCGTAAAGATGCGCCTTTTTCTCGTAGCCTCGTGGCGTGTAAACCCAGCAGCTGCCGTCGGATTTGGCAACGCGCCGTGATGTCGAGGAGCCAACCAGAACAACTGTCAGCATATCAACCATTTCGGACTTCAGTTCATCCAGACGCACCACAGTCATGGTTTCACCCTCACGTCCGAGATTGCGCCCCAGCATGACAGGTGTATCACCCGGACGATGCTGCAGAAGAATCTCAACGGCTTTGGTCAGCTGCTCTGTCCGGCGACGGGACACCGGATTGTAGAAGGCAACGACAAAATCACCCTGTGCAGCAGCGTTCAGGCGCTTTTCAATGGCTTCCCACGGTGTCAGGAGATCGGACAGGGAAATGGTACAGAAATCATGCCCCAGTGGCGCACCAATCCGGGCCGAAGCGCCCTGAAGGGCGGAGATGCCCGGCACGACCTGAATATCAACACGGTTCCAGTCGGGACGATTGCCACGGTCCAGCAGTTCGAAGGTCAGAGCTGCCATCGCATAGATCCCCGGATCACCGGAACAGACCAGTGCAACGGACCGTCCTTCTGCGGCCAGGTTCAGGGCAATGCGCACACGCATTTCCTCTTCGCCCAGCTCGTAGCCGTGACGCTCCTTGCCTTCCCCGATCGGTCCCAGCAGGTCCAGATAAAGGTGGTATCCAACCAGATCGGTCACGCCGCGGACCAGCTGATCCACTTCAGGCGCACGCCAGGACTTGTCACCCGGACCGAGGCCGACCACGACCAGACGCCCCCGTGCAACACCGACAGAATTGCCGTCCAGAGACTCTGCACGACGGGCGACGGCACAGGTGGCCTTGGCATTCTTGTGCTTTTCAACAATCAGCTCACAGTCCGGGCCACCGGCAGCGAGCGCTGCTCCTTCGGAAACACCGGGACAGCCAACCTCTGCCATCACGACATCGGACGGGTTTTTGAGGCGCGGGCCCTGTTCAGCCAGTTCTCCGGCAGTGTAGAAACGCGCCGGAACATCAAGCGTTCGGGCCAGAGCCTGCACCGCCGTCTCGTCGGATTTCAGGTCAATGGAATAGACGCCGGCCAGCGACTTCGGAGACAGACTGTTTGCCGCAAGCGTTTCCAGAACCAGGCTCTCCAGCACCTCTGCCGGAGCATTGCGCTCACACCCGACGCCCAGTGTCAGCGTTGCCGGATGCAGAACCAGTTCTTTCTCAGAGCCTTCGCGAGGTGCCTCAGTCACCGTCAGGGTAAGGGCGCCATCTGCAGCCAGTGGCAGGTCTGACTGGCTGACCCAGTCCGCCTGCCCGTCCAGCCTGATGGATGCGCCGGCGAGAACCTCGGCCATGAAAGCCTTGTAATGCTGCGGATTACCAAGCTTCCAGCCCGCAGGCGGCTCGTCGAGAGCCACTCCGTAGCGCGTATCTGATGCCGTTGTGATCGCAGCAACGCTGTCCAGCAATGCCGCCAGTTCACGCGCCAGTTCGTTTGCACCGTGATGTCCACCCAGCAACGGCACAACAGCAGAGCCATCCTCTGCCATCACCAGCACAGGTGGTTCATCCATCTTGTCAGCCAGCAGAGGGGCAACAGCGCGTGTCATCACTCCGGCCGCACAGAGGCCCACAATGGCCTCTCCGGCCTGAAAGAGATCACGGATATGCTCGACAGCATGATCAAAGAGGAGATCAGCAGCCTCTTCTGCAACACGTCCGCGGCGACCGTGAATGATCCCCCGCCCCAGTTTTTCCTTCAGGGAACGGGCCTGGGCAGCCCCCAATTCGGTCAGGGCAACGAAAACAGGCGTTACCAGTTGTTTCGCAGTCATATTTGTATCAGCCTTTCGCTGCATCCAGCGACCAGGCGTCGCCGCGTTTGTGAACCAGAATCATGGAAAAATAGGGTGCCGCGCCTTCGTCGACCTCCGAAAGAGGGAGAATACGCTGGTTGTCCATCGTGGCCCGCTCGATATAGCGCGAGCACTCCATCAGCCCCATCTCGGAAAGGACGGAGCGGATTTTGCCAAAATGGCGACCAACCTTGATAATGACAGCCGCCTCGGCAGAGGACAGGCGCGCCCTCATCGTTTCCTCCCCGACCGGGCCGGGGATGACAGTCAGCACATCATTGCGCGCAGCCAGTGGCGCTCCGGTGATCGCAGCCGATGCCATTATGGAAGAGACCCCCGGCACAACTTCAACGTCGAAATCACCCTGCATGCGCCCGTAGAGATACATGAAGGACCCGTAGAAAAAGGGGTCCCCTTCACAGAGGACAACAACTGTTTTGCCTTCCCTCAGCTTTTCAGCCAGCTCTTCGGCAGCCGTGTCATAGACATCCTGTGCCGGGAAGCGTGCTGTCACCATGGGAATGACAATCGGATACTCTTCCAGAGGACCGTTCGGCCCCTTGTCCGGAATGTGTTCAGCCACGATGGCACGCGCCAGACTGGGACCATTGTCAGGCTGCGGATAAGCCAGCACATCCGCCGAGCGGATCAGGCGAAGCGTTTTGAGGGTGACCAGTTCCGGATCTCCCGGACCAATCCCGACACCGAAAAGTTTGCCACGTCCCTTTTGCAGGTCCCGGGCAACACTGTCTGATTTTGTCATCTTTTTTTATTCACCACATACTGTGTGACAGGCATCGCGGGACGCCAGCCATAAAAGGGACCAACCGGGGAAGCCTGATTGACCGCAATCCTGTTCAGTTCACCACCGTAGGTCTTGTGCCATTCCATGACTTTCGCCTCGCCTTCCAGCGTTACAGCGTTTGCCACAAGGCGACCTCCCGGCTTCAAAAGTTCCCAGCAGCGTTCGACAAGACCGTCTGCAGTCGCGCCACCACCGATGAAGATTGCATCGGGGCTGGCAATCTTTTCCAGCGCGGTCAATTCATCCAGAACGGACGGGAGAGAACCTTTGACGATCTGCAAATCCGGGGTCCCCAAACGGATCGCATTCTCGCCTATCATGGCCAGACGACTGTCTTCCCGTTCAACAGCGACAGCCTTTGTTCTGGGGGCTGCACGCATCCACTCAATTGCAATGGAACCACTGCCTGCACCCAGATCCCACAGGAGCTGTCCCGGCATGGGCTGCAGCATGGCCAGCGTCGCGGCCCGAACGATCCGCTTGGTCATTTTACCGTCGTGAACAAAGGCATCATCCGGCAATCCCGGAGCCAGTGAGAAGCTCAGCGCATCCTCATCTGCAACACAGCCAACAGCGATGGCGTTGAAGGAAGCACCTGGCTCATGTGGCCAGTCTTCTGCCGTTCCGTCCAGACGCCTTTCATCATCACCACCCATGTGCTCGAACACGGTCATCCGGCTTTGCCCAAAGCCGCGTGCCCTGAGGATTTCTGCAACAGCAGCAGGACTTTTCTCGTCAGCAGACAGCAAAAGCAGTCTCGCCCCGTCCACCAGCTTCTGGTGCAACTGTTCAACGGCCCGCCCGTGAATGGTCAGCAGCTCGCATTCCATCAGCGGCCAGCACAACCGCGCCGCCATCAGGGAAAAAGCCGACTGTCCGGGAACCAGCAGGATTTCCTCTGCCGGGACACGACGCGACAGGCTGGCTCCGACCCCGAAACACATGGGGTCTCCGGTTGCCAGTACACAAACACTCGCAAACCGGTCCTTCAGGGACTCGACACGATCCAGCATGGCGCCAAAAGGGCTCTCCCAGACAATCCGTTCCTGATCCACAGGGGCGAACCCTGCCTGCTCCGGACTTTCATCCAGTATCCGGAAATGGCGCTCCCCGGCGACCAGCACATCAGCACTGCTGACAAGCGTACGGGCTGCATCACTCAAGCCAGACCAGCCGTCCTCTCCAAAACCGACAATTCTGAGCCATTGTCCGGAAGTCTGCTGATCTGTCATGTCACAATCCAATCGTCGTTACTGGTTGTTTTTGGCCAGAGCGTTGAGGGCAGCCGCTGCAATGGCACTGCCGCCACGGCGACCACGCAGGGTCATGTAGGGAATCCCGAAATGCGCTGCTTCAATCAGGGCTTCCTTTGACTCTGCAGCTCCGACAAAGCCGACCGGGAAACCAAGAATTGCAGCAGGTTTCGGTGCCCCCTCATGCAGGATTTCGAGCAGACGGAACAGGGCTGTTGGCGCATTGCCAATCACAACGACAGCACCTTCCAGATCCGGCTTCCAGAGTTCGACAGCCGCAGCAGAACGCGTGTTGCCGATTTCCTTTGCAATCGCATAGGTCCGCTCATCCGTCAGGGGACAGAGAACAGTGTTATCCGCAGGCAGGCGGCTTGCAATGATACCGTCACCGGCCATACGGCAATCCACGATAACGGGCGCACCATCGACCAGCGCAGCCCGCCCCTTTCTGACAATGTCATCGCTCCAGCCCAGATCTTCAGCGACCTTTGGCTCTCCGCAGGCATGGACGATGCGCACAGCCAGATCGGTAACATCCTCCGGCATCCCCGCAAGCGCAGGGGTCTCTGCCCGGATCTGGCGAAAGGATTCATCATAGATGGCCTGAGGCTCACGAATGTAATCGTACTGCAAGGACTGTTGCCTTTCATGATCATCAAAGAGGCCCGAACAAGCTGTTCGAGCCTCAGCATTCAATAAACTAGCCATGCCACAGAAAAGCAGCCATGGGAAGATTGCAAAGACCGGAGTCTGTCAGACACTCGGCGTTCAATCCTTCAGTGCAACCGGCCCCTGCAGATGATCCGCATGGGCACAGGGTGGTGATGGTGGTCATCAAGCCCCTGAACATGACTGGCCTCTGCGTTCATCACGGTTGCCATGACCACAGACCATCACATCCACTTCTGCCATGGGCTCATCTCTTTGAATATGAGTATATCAGAACGGCTCTTGTGACCCTGAAAGCGGTCATAGCAGCACCGGACCACAGTGACCACAGAAAAAACGTCTGTTTGCGCCTTCAACGCGAAGCCTCCTGTTCTCAAGGCAAACCGGGGGCTTTCCTTCTCCAAACCAGAGCTTGACGACTGTTACGGCAGCGTCCATCTTCCCGATCATGCTGATATCCGATCTTTTTTTCACAACACCATCTCTGGTTCTGCTCACTGTCCTGCTGGCTCTGGCCCTGGATGCCCTGCTGGGTGATCCCGACTGGCTTTACAGACATATCCCCCACCCGGTTGTTCTGATCGGCAATCTCATTTCCCTGGGGGAAAAGCGCCTGAACAGTGAAAACGCGGGACGCTTGACCCGGATCGTCCTCGGTGGCCTGTGGAGTCTCCTTGTGATCGCCCTGGCAGCCGGGATCGGATACGGCCTGACAGCCGTGCTTCATCTGGCATCCGGAGAAGCGCAATGGCTCGCGCTGATACCGGAAGCCCTTATTGCGTCTTCCCTGCTGGCCTATCGCGGCCTTGGCAAGGCTGTTCTCTTTGTTGCAACGGAGCTTGGCAAGGGACTGCCAGAGGGACGGATTGCCATCAGCCATCTGGTGGGCCGGGATCCGGAAAGCCTTGATGAGGCCGGCGTTTCACGTGCCGCCATTGAAAGCATGGCCGAAAACTATTCCGATGGTGTTGTCGCCCCCCTTTTCTGGTTTGTCCTTCTCGGTCTCCCCGGCCTTTGTGCCTACAAGGCCATCAATACCCTCGACTCCATGATCGGACATCGCAACGATCGCTACGAAGCCTTCGGCAAGGTCGCCGCACGGATTGACGATCTGGCCAACCTTGTACCGGCCCGCATTGCCGGTCTCTTTTATGTTCTGGGTGCCCTGCTGGTCCCTTCTGCCTCTGCAGGCAAGGCTCTGGGAACCATGCTGCGGGATGCCGGCAAACACAGATCACCGAATGCCGGATGGCAGGAAGCCGCCGTTGCCGGAGCACTTGATTTTGCTCTGGCCGGTCCGCGCAAATACCCCGGCTATACGGTCGACGATCCCTACATGGGCAACGGCACACCGCTCCTGAATGCCAGAGACATCAAAAGAGCTCTCCAGCTTTATCTCGGAGCAGGGTTCTGGATGAGTTTCACCCTTCTCAGCCTCTGGGCGTCACTCTGAGACCTCCTTCTTACAAGACCTGAGGGACAAGGTGCCGAAGCAGGGCTATCAGCCCCATTCCTGTCAGCATGACCAGAGCCAGATTCTGCACGCGCGTCGCAAACAGCGCGATCAGAAGGGATGCAAGCCATACCGTTCGGTCCCCCTGCGAAATCAAAAGGGCAAGCAGGGAGACAATCAGACATCCGGGCAAGGCCCCCATGACTCTGGCCCAGTAGCCGCTTTGCGGGATCGCTGCGCCCAGCGCATAACCGGCATAGCGGATGGCAAAGGTCGAAAGGGCCAGCCCCAGAACAAGAAACCCGATTTCAGACATGGCAACCAGCCACGGCAGCACCGGCGACGCCTCCTGCCATCAGGGTCCATGAGGACTCCAGTCCCAGCCACTGCAGGCCCATCACCACTGCGACAGAAACCATCCATGGCCTCAGGCTCACAGCACGGCCCTTCCAGAAGGTTCGCAGAAGAGCAATAAAAACAGCCGTAAAGGCAAAATCCAGCCCCCAGGCCATCGGGTCAGCAATGAAGCTGGAAAAGGAGTTTCCTGCCATTGTCGAGGCCAGCCAGCACAGCATAAGATTGCAACCGCCCCCGACCAGATACCAGTAACCGACAGCCTGTCCCTGGTTCTTTCTGGACAGCATCAGCGCCCAGCTTTCATCCCCGGTCATATGCACACCCAGCGCAATCTGCCAGAAGGGACGCCCTCCCAGTTCAGAGCACAGGGAAGCTGTCAGCAGAAGAAACCTCAGATTGAGGACAGAACCCGCCACAATCCCGGACAGCACGGCCCCGTCTGTGACAAGCCGTTCGACAGCAACAATCTGGGACGCGCCTGCAAAAACAAACGCGCCCATCATGCCGGTTTGCAACAGGGTCATGTCAGCCTGAACGGTCAGGACTCCAAAGGCAAAGCCATAAACCAGCACTCCCAGACCGAGCGGCCAAATCTCGATCAATCCCGCCTGAAACTCCCGAAACGGCATTCTCTTTCCCGGAACGTCACTCATGGTTTCTTCCGTTTTTCCTTCTGTAAAGAACGACTGTTTTCTATAATGAACACATGACAGACAATCTGTCAAAACGAACATTCGTTTTTTATAAAGAACAAATCTTGGAAACCATGACACCAAACGAGACCATCGCACGCAATCTGGGCGCGGAACGCAGCAAGGCCGGATTGTCCCTTTCCCAACTGGCTCACAACGCAGGAATAGCAAAATCAACCCTGTCCCAACTGGAATCAGGAAACGGCAACCCGAGTATCGAAACACTCTGGGCGCTCGCCAATGCCCTGGACATTCCGGTCAGCAGACTGTTTGAGCAGCCTGCCCGGCAAACCAGACTGGTCCGCGCCGGAGAAGCCCGGGCCATCTATTCCGGCGACACCCGGATGATGGCTGCGCTTCTGGCCTCAAGCCCTCCCGCCGGACGTTGGGACCTCTATATCCAGACCATGCAAAAGAATGCTGTACTTCGCTCCGATCCTCATCAGACAGGAACTGTGGAACACCTGCTGGTCCAGAAAGGAAGGCTGAAAGCCGGTCCGCAAAGCGGACAGGTCGAACTGGAGGCAGGCGACTATTACAGTTTCCCTGCCGATCAGCCCCACAGCTATGAGGCCCTGGAGGAGGAAACTGTGGTCATCACGATCATGGAAAGCCGGTAGAGCAAGAAACGGAGTTTGCATCAAAACCCCTTGCACCATGCTGTCCCTGTTACCAACAAACTTCAGGGGCACATGATGCAAATCCGTTTTACAGCACTCCCGACACATGACGTTCTCAAGGTCCAGCAGGGCGGAAGCGACGCCTACGGACAACAGCCCGATCGCTTCACCTCGAACGGGAACGGAGTTCCCTGCCGCCACTGTATGAAGATGGTGGCAGAAGGCGAGGACTATCTCGCCCTGGCCTGGCGCCCTTTCACGCAACTGCAGCCCTATGCCGAAACAGGACCGATCTTTCTGCATGCAGAAAGCTGTGAACGCGCTGCAGAGACAGAACTATTACCGGAGATTATAGACAGTCCGAATTATATTCTCCGGGGTTATAGTGCTGATGAGCGGATCATTTACGGCACCGGAAAAGTCACTCCCAGGGAAGAGATTCACGACTACGCCCGAGAACTCTTCAGCAACGATGCTGTCGCCTTTATCCATATCCGTTCCGCCAGCAACAACTGCTTCCACTGCCGGATCGATCGCGCCTGAGACATTGCCCTCGCAGGTTCTTCCCCATATCTTCCGCAGGAGACACGAAAAAGGCCGCCACCCGAAGAGTGACGGCCTTTTTCATTCCTGACTGGAGGAGAACCCGTGTTTCCCGGGTTCAGTTTCCGAGATCCAGTACCGATGTGATCGTCCTAGTGGACGTCAGCCCAAGCCTTGCGCTTCGCAGCGTACATGATCAGCGTGAAGAAGATCAGGAAGATCATCACGAACACACCTGTACCCTTGCGGTCTTCAAGCTTCGGCTCAGCCGTCCACATCAGGAAGTTGGACACATCACCAGCCATTTGCTCGACAGTCGCAGGTGTACCATCAGCATACTCGACAGCATCGTCAAACAGCGGGTTGGCCATGGCAATCACGTGACCCGGGAAGTACTTGTTGTAGTTCCCCTGCCCCACGTCGAAACCGCTTGGAGCTTCCTCGTAACCAACCAGAAGGGCCTTGATGTAGTTCGGGCCACCAACACGCGCTTTCGCCATCAGGGAAAGATCAGGTGGAGCCTTGCCGCCGTTTGACGCAGCCGCTTCTTTCGCATTGGAGAAAGGAGCCGGGAAAGCGTCTGATGGCAGACCGGCACGGTCAAACATCTCGCCATCATCATTCGGGCCGTCCTGAACGGTGTAATCAACAGCAATCGCCTTGATTTCATCTTCGGAAAAACCCAGATCCGCGAGGTTGCGGAAGCTGATGTAATCCAGCGAGTGACAGGATGCACAGACACCCTGATAAACCTGGAAACCACGCTGCAGGGAGGCTTTGTCATAAGAGCCGAAAACGCCCTCGAAGCTCCATTCGTAGCTTGGCAGTTCGATTGCACTGCCTGCGGCAGTCGCAGTCTGCGGAGCGGCAAAAGAGAGAGCCGCCGCAAAAAGACCAGCAATTACTTTCTTCATTCTGCTTTCTCCATTGCCTGTGCAGGTTGACCTGCATTGCCACCACCCATCACAGCTTCACTGATCGAAGCCGGAAGCGGCTTTGTCTTCTCGATCCTGGGCAGGATGAATGGCAGAAGAATCAGGAAGTGGAAGAAGTAGTACGCTGTCGCAATCTGGGACATTGTCACATAAGGCTCTTCCGCCGGTTGGCCACCAAGCCAGCCGAGGAAAATGCCATTGATGGCGAAAATCCAGAAGAAGAAGCGATAGAGCGGACGGTAGTTCGCAGAACGCACCTTTGAACGATCCAGCCATGGCAGCACGAAGAGAATGGCAATCGCACCAAACATCGCAATCACGCCACCCAGCTTGTCAGGGATCGCACGCAGGATCGCATAGAATGGCAGGAAGTACCATTCCGGAACGATGTGCGCCGGTGTGGAAAGCGGATCAGCCGGGATGTAGTTGTCAGGGTGGCCCATGTAGTTCGGCGCCCAGAACAGGAACACGGCAAAGGCCATGAAGAACACACCCAGACCGAAGGCATCCTTCAGTGTGTAGTACGGGTGGAACGGAATGCTGTCCTGTGGCCCTTTCATGTCGATACCAACCGGGTTGTTGGAACCGAAACGGTGCAGGGCGACGATGTGGAGAACAACCACCGCAGCAATGATGAACGGCAGCAGATAGTGCAGCGCAAAGAAGCGGTTCAGTGTCGGATTGTCAACAGAGAAACCACCCCAGAGCCAGGTCACAATCGGCTCGCCGACAATCGGCAGGGCAGAGAACAGGTTGGTGATCACAGTCGCACCCCAGAAGGACATCTGGCCCCAGGGCAGAACGTAGCCCATGAAGGCCGTTGCCATCATCAGCAGGAAGATCAGGACACCCAGCTGCCACAGCAGTTCGCGAGGCTCCTTGTAGGAACCGTAATACAGGCCGCGCAGCATGTGGATGTAAACCACAATAAAGAAGAAGGAGGCCATGTTCATGTGGACGTAACGGATCAGCCAGCCGGAGTTCACATCACGCATGATACGCTCGACAGAAGAAAAGGCGTAATCCACGTGCGGAGTGTACTGCATGGCCAGCAGGATACCGGTAACGATCATGGTTACCAGTGCAACACCCGCCAGAGAACCAAAGTTCCAGAAATAGTTCAGGTTCTTTGGCGTCGGGTATTCATTCATTTCATGGTTCAGAAATGTGAAGATCGGCAGACGGTGATCAATCCAGGCTGCAACCGGGTTTTTCGGCTTAAATGTGCTCATGTCTCTCTCCGTTTATCCAATCTTGACATTGGTGTCGTTGAGGAACTCGTACTCGGGCACAAGCAGGTTCAGTGGCGCAGGACCTTTACGGATACGTCCGGAAGTATCGTAGTGAGAGCCGTGGCATGGACAGAACCATCCGCCGTAATCCCCGCGGGATTCTCCGGTCTTCTGCCCCAGCGGAACACAGCCGAGGTGCGTACAGACACCAACTACGACAAGCCACTCGGGCTTGATCACACGGCTTTCATCCGATTGAGGGTCAACCAGACCGGCGCCATCGTCGCCTTCAGCCTGCTTGATTTCGTCTTCTGTACGGTGACGGATAAAGACCGGTTTACCCCGCCATGTCACTGTCACACTCTGTCCCACCTCGATCTGGCTCAAATCGACTTCGGTCGAAGCCAGCGCCAGGACATCAGCAGAAGGATTCAGCGAGTTGATGAAAGGCCAGGCTACGCCTGCGGCCCCAACTGCAGTAATCGCTCCAGCGGCAAGATAGAGGAACTCACGCCGATTTTCTCCATCAGCAGAATTCACAGGTGTCGCGCCATCTGCCATTCTTCGTATTCCCTATGTTCATCTCTCAACGATATTCTTTAAGTTCTGCGAAAAAACCACAGCAGAGCCGAAACTTCCACACAGCACTTCGAGCACACTGCTTACAACAATTTTTGCTCGTATTGTAGTCCTCCCAATCTGCCAAACTGTCGCAGTCCGGAAGGAAAACGATTCATTAATCCAGCAAGGCTATAGTGGATTTGTAAATGAAAGGCAAAGATTTATGCCGAAAATCTTTTTATTTCCCCTCCTGTCCCTTGAAATACAAATGTCAGTACACTAACAGACTTTTGGAACCCTGTAAAAAAACCTTGTTACTCCCGCAAAAGGCTCGTTTTCATGCGTCTGGCCCTCTATCAACCCGACATTCCCCAGAACACCGGAACACTCCTGCGCCTGAGTGCCTGTATGGGAATTGGTCTGGATATTATAGAGCCATGCGGCTTCATTCTGGATGATCGCAGACTGAAACGCGCGGGCATGGACTACATTGATCTGGCTGCCATGAAACGCCACAGCTCCTGGCAAAGTTTCGAGCAGCAACGCAAAGCGCTCTCCCTGACACCCCGCCTTGTCCTTCTGACCACAAAGGCAACGACAGCCTACAGCGACTTTACCTTTCAGCCGGATGACATTCTGCTGCTCGGGCAGGAATCGTGCGGTGCCCCCCGGGAAGTTCACGACGCTGCCGATGCGCGCATCATCGTCCCGATGGCCGGGGGTGTCCGTTCGCTGAACATTGCAATTTCAGCCGCCATGGTACTCGGAGAAGCCTTGCGACAAACCTCATCCTTCCCAAAGCCGGACTCTTCCCTTAAACCTTGAAGCCTCGGTTCAGGACTCTATTGCATCAGGATTCACTTTCATGAGCTCTTCTCAAAAAGGCAGCAGCTACGAACGCCAGGCCCCCAACAGGGACTTCCCGGAACACAACGCTCCGGAGAATGCCAGGGAACGGGCAACAGGATGGTTCAGGGATCTGCGAAACCAGATCTGTGCGGCCTTTGAAACGCTGGAAGACGAGCTGTCCGGGGAGCTGCTTGAAAGTCTTGGCACCCCGGAAGCCGGACGTTTTGAACGCAGGAAATGGGATCGCGAACCACAGGCGGACGGAAGCTCCGGAGGCGGCGGAGAAATGTCCATCATGCGCGGGCGTGTCTTTGAAAAGGTCGGCGTGAACATCTCGACAGTTATGGGTACCTTCCCGGAAGACTTTGCCAAGCGCATTCCCGGTGCAGAGGAAGATCCCCGTTTCTGGGCCAGCGGTATTTCGCTTGTAGCCCATATGCGCTCGCCCCTGGTTCCGGCGGTGCATATGAACACCCGCCACATCATCACAACACGCAGCTGGTTCGGCGGAGGGGGCGATCTCAACCCCATGTTCCCGGTCGAGGAAGACACACAGCAGTTTCATGCAGCCTTCAAAAAAGCCTGTGATGCACACAATCCCGACTATTATCCGACCTTCAGGGACTGGTGTGACGAATACTTTTTCATCCCCCACCGCGGTGAGGCCAGAGGCGTTGGCGGCATTTTCTATGACTACCTCAACACGGGGAACTGGGAATCAGATTTCGCCTTCACACAGGATGTCGGCAAGGCCTTTCTGGAGGTTTACCCGCAGCTCGTTCGCAAGAGCATGCAGAAAAGTTGGACCGACGAGGAACGCAAACACCAGCTTTTCCGGCGTGGACGCTATGCCGAGTTCAATCTTCTGTATGATCGCGGCACCATGTTTGGCCTGAAAACAGGCGGAAACGTCGAGGCCATCCTGATGTCCATGCCGCCGGAAGCCGCCTGGCCATAGCACGCATCAGCTTCGCAAGCCCATCCTGCTGCCGCCCCGAAAAAAACACCAGACAAAAAATGAGGCAAAAACCCTGACAGTTTTTGCCTCAAGGAATCCCCTTTAGTTGGGGGGGAACCTAATTAAGATCTGACCACCTGCAAGCAAAAGACTCTTGCAGATTGAAATTGGCGAGGCCCTGAAGGCCCTTCCACGTAAAAATCTACAGCAAAACACCATAGAATTCAAATTGAGACCATAAAAATCCAGAAAACGACACAAACAGGGATTTAAAAAAAGCTTGAACTTTTCCCCATTTCGTCCCATCATCCTGTTTAGAAAGATTCTAAAAAGGCATTCATGTGCAGACTACGGCATTTAAAATTTACTTTTTGATGCCACTGAGACACAATCTCAGACTGCAACATGAAGAAAACGTCACCTTAATTAGCCAGGGCTGACTACAGCAAACAGTGGTCAGTCATTACGTCAGGAGAAATGATCATGAAGGGCGACAAGAAGGTTATCGAGTTTCTGAACAAGGGTCTGACGCATGAACTGACTGCGATCAACCAGTACTTCCTGCATGCGAAGCTCCTGAAGGACTGGGGTGTGGAAGCGCTCGGCAAGCACGAGTACAAGGAATCCATCGAAGAGATGGAGCACGCCGAAAAGTTCATCGATCGCATTCTTCTGCTTGAAGGTCTGCCAAATCTGCAGGATCTGAACAAACTGAAAATCGGTGAAGATGTTCAGGAAATCCTCGAGTGTGATCTCGCAGCCGAAATCGAGGCCTGTGAGCTTTATCGCGAAGCTGCGGAATACTGTAACTCCGTGAAAGACTTTGTCAGCCGCGATCTCTTTGTCGAAATTCTGGCTGGTGAAGAAGAACACGTCGATTACATCGAAACCCAGCTCGGCCTGATCAAGCAAATCGGCATCCAGAACTACGTTCAGTCTGTTTCCGGACTGCCACACGAAGAAGGCTGACACGCTCTGTCACCCAACCAAAAGAAAGCGCGGATTTTACGATCCGCGCTTTCTTTTTGGGCTCTGTTTCTGCTGCAGCCCCGCCTGAACAGCCGCATTCAGCTCTGCAAAGCGCGCCAGGAAGGCCTCCCCGGCCTTTTGAGGAGGCAAGGCCTCCAGTTCCTCGAAAATCATGCCACGGGGTGGAGCGCCCAGTATCTTTCGCGCTTCGGCTTCAGAAAAACCCGCAAGCTGGGTTGCCTCCAGAAAGGCAGCCATTCTGTCCGCACGCTTGGTATCCGCTTTCAGGCTTTTGCTGATCGTTGCAGGCAAACCAAAACGCAGATGCACCGCCTGGATCAGGCGCTCTTCGAGAGACTTGTAATCCCCGCCCACAGCGGACTTGAACGGCGTGATCAGATCGCCGACAACATACTCCGGTGCATCATGAAGAAGCACAATCAGGCAGTCCTGCGCAGAAGCGCCGGGCCGAAAGCCCCTGAAAAGACGCTCCACCAGCAGGGAGTGATCGGCAACGGTGTAGCCCCAGGCTCCGGTGGTCTGACCATTCCATCGCGCAACCCGTGAAAGTCCGAGGGCAATGTCCTCGATCTCGATATCAACAGGGGAAGGATCAAGCAGATCAAGACGCCGACCGGACAACATGCGTTGCCAGGCGCGGGCAGGAGCTTTGTTTTTCAGGGAAGCAGGCTTTTGGGTCATGCTTTCTTTTACGGAGCATCCCGATCCTTGCCAAGAGTGAACTTGGCAAAAAAGGGAGAGCTGTCAACAGCATCTCCCTTCCGGACAGCCCGTCAAATCAGGCTGCAATTGTATCTTTCAAACGTTCCCGGGCCTTCTGAACCCCGGCCTCGCCAAGAGCAACGCCCTCCGCTGTCACAAACTCCACGGACTGCACGCCCATAAACCCGAAGACCGTTTTGAGATAGGGATCAGCAAAGTTCAGCGGCGTCATCGCATCCGAGGAATAATCGCTGCCGTGCGCTCCCAGAATGTAAACCTTCTTGTCCTTGTCCAGCAGACCGACAGGACCGTTGTCCGTGTAGCGAAATGTTTCACCGGCAAAGGCCACACGATCAATCCAGGCCTTCAGCGTTGTCGGAACAGAGAAATTGTACATGGGAGCCGCCACAACGACGACATCTGCGGTCTTCAGCTCCGCAATCAGCTCGAAAGTCAGGGCAAGAGAGGCTTTCTGCTCTTCGGAACGCTCCTCTTCCGCAGCGAAGCGCGCGCCGATTTCCACGGCATCCAGATGCGGGACCGGATTGCGCGCCAGATCACGCTGGACGATCACGTCAGCAGGATTGTGCGCCTGCCAGGTCTCGACAAAGTTCCGGGTCAGCTTCCGTGTCGTGGAATTGTCTCCCAGAACAGAGGAATCAAGAATGAGAATATTGCGACTCATGGTCTGTCTCCATAGAAAGTCAAAAGGTTGCAAATGACGCGGCCGGATGATGATCAGGCTCTTTGCACATTCCCGAGTGCCCGCGTTCCCTTTTAACTTAATTTGGAAACGATCAGGGGTTTAGACCTCTATTTTCGATTAGACTGTTTCCAAAAAGAAAACAAAATTCAGCATTTCAAAGAAAAGACCTCGACGGGTTCAACAACCCCTCTGACCTCCTGCACCCCTTCGCTTTCAAAGCTTTCCCGGTTGTTCTGTGCAATGGGCAGGGTCGCAAGAACCGGCTTCCCGATCGTTTTGGTCAGATCCTGAAGGCGGCTGGCCAGATTAACCGCAGGCCCGATCACAGTGAAATCCAGCCTGTCCGGGCTGCCGATATTGCCAAAGGTGACCTTGCCGGCATTCATGCCGATCCCCAGGGCCAGTTCCTCCCTGCCTGCGGCCAGCCTTTTGCTGTTGACCTCTTCAAGCCCCCTGAGGATCGCGTGCGCGGAACGGACAGCAGCGCTGCAGGCATAGCTCTGCTCTCCGGCAGGAAAGATGGTCAGAATTCCATCCCCCATGAACTTCAGCACATCGCCCCCTTCCTCCTGGACAGCATGGACAACCAGTTCGAAGTAGTCATCCAGTGCATCCAGCAGATCCTCCTCCGCCCAGCTGGCCGACTTGAAGGTGAAGCCGCGCAGATCACTGAAGAGAACCACGGCATCGATTTCCGTGTGTTCCCCACGCTGAATGGTTCCATTGGCAACAGCCTCGGCAGGACCATGACCAAGATAGGTCTGCAACAGGCTGTCTGTCGTCAGACGCATGGCAATCGGTTCAAGGGCAGCAGCCAGAACCGGCCCCGCTGCCTCGATAAAACGGACATGCTCCTCTGAAAATCCTTCCGGACTTCTGGTCACAAAGCTCGACGACTGAACCTCTCCGTTTCCATAGGGCAAGGGTATCGCCAGAAAGTCCGTGTAGCCCTGCTCGTGAAGTTCCGCATAGATGGAATGTTCCGGGGCCGTCTGCGCATTCAGTGGCTTGCGAAGCGGCCTGTTGTTCTCGACGACGTACTGAAAGGGGCTCCCGATCCAGGCGGAGGTCGCCATGGTGGTGCGGGGTATGGTGTAGAACTCGGTATGATCCTTTGTCCAGATCACTCCGCAGGCCATCAGGATCGGATTGGCAAACCGCTGTGGCACCCGCAAACGGTCAAGCGGGATACCAGCCTCCAGAAGTTTCTTCCCGAAAGCTTCCGTAATGGCAACAGCATCGCCGAGCAGACGCCCTTCCCGCAGCATCCAGTTGATCAGGTCGTTTACATTCTGCATTGCATACCCCTTCGTGTCTGTTCGATATATCTGGGTATCTTCCGCTCCGGAGCAAGAGCCTGTAGACTGGACTGGAAAAAAGAAACCTTCAACGCTATAGAGTGATTTCACCGCTCCCCTTCTCACAGAAAGCACCGTTAAAGCCGTGTCCTTTGCTCCCCACCGTTTCTCTGTTGCCCCTATGCTCGACTGGACGGATCGTCACGACCGGGCTTTCCTGCGCATGATTTCAGCACGCGCCCTGCTCTATACGGAAATGGTAACGACCGGAGCCCTGATTCACGGCAAGGATCCGGAGCGCTTCCTGCGTTATGACGACAGCGAGCATCCCCTTGCACTGCAGCTTGGCGGCTCCGATCCGGCCGATCTGGCGAAATGCGCCCGAATGGCTGCGGACTTTGGCTATGACGAGGTCAATCTCAATTGCGGCTGCCCCAGTGATCGCGTCCAGAAAGGGCGTTTCGGGGCCTGCCTGATGGCAGAACCCGATCTGGTTGCGGAATGTCTGGCTGCCATGGCTGAAAGCGGCTTGCCCGCCACCCTTAAAACCAGAATCGGGATTGATCAGCAGGACAGCTATGAATTCCTGTGCACCCTGGTGGAAAAGGCAAAGGCCGCAGGCACTGAAACGGTTATTATCCACGCACGCAAGGCCTGGCTGGAGGGTCTCAGCCCGAAACAGAACCGGGAAGTCCCTCCACTGCGCTACGAGGTCGCCCGGCAGATCAAAAGGGATTATCCGGAACTCACAGTGGTTCTGAACGGCGGCTTGACCACACTGGAAAGCTGCAAAGAGCAGCTCGAGATTATGGACGGCGTCATGATGGGACGCGAGGCCTATCAGAACCCCTACATTCTCGCAGAAGTCGACCAGCGCATTTTTGGCGAGCAAACGCCCCTGCCTGACCGTGCAGAGATTGTTGAAAGGCTGCATGCCTATGCTTCCCGGCAGGTTGCCGGGGGCGTTCCCGTCAAATCCATCACCCGCCACGTTCTCGGCCTGTTCAACGGCTTGCCCGGTGCGCGCGCCTGGCGTCGCCATCTGAGCGAGAATGCCTTCAAGCCCGGTGCGGGAGCCGAGGTCATCCCCGAAGCCTACAAGGCCTTCCTTCTGGCTGGCGGCAACAGACAGGATGCAGCCTGAGGCACACGTATGGAAAATGGCTCCTCCTCCCCTCACCGCGCCAGCCTGACAGTTCCGGATGGAAATCCCGGACGCATTCTGCTCTATCATTCCACCTTTGAAGAGGCCCCCGCCTGTCTGGGCACAAAACTGCACAATGTGCGACCCGAACAGGTCCTCCGGCAAGCGGACTGGCTGCAACAGAACCATGACCTGATCAGCGCCGAGGAAATGGCCGGTCTGGAGGATGTGAGAGGCAAGGCTGCCATCACCTTTGACGATGCCTATCTCTGCATCTTTCACGAAACCATTCCCGAACTGCTGAAACGCGGCATCCCGGTCACGGTCTTTGTCAATTCTGCACATCTGTCCGGACAGCCGTTCTGGAGAGACCTTGTCCGCATTCTCATCACCAACCGGCTCGAAGCGGAATTTCTGGCAAGCCCACAGGCTGAATCCTTCAGAAAACAGGTTCGGGCAGAACGCCTTTACAGGGACAGCAAGAAACCTGCGGTGAACTCCGGAACATTCCAGAAGGCGCTGCTCTCTTTTCTGGAAGACAGGAAACTCCAGCAGGATGGTGAGCGTTTTCTCGCCCTGTGGGACGAGCTTCCAACTCATCCCCTCCTGCGCTACGGCAACCACAGCCATTCGCACCCTGTTCTCTCCTCCCTCACCCGGGACGAGCAGGAACAGGAGATCACCACCTGCCGGGATCGTCTGACACAAAGACTGGATACATCCTCTATCAGCCCTCTTTTTGCAGTTCCCTTTGGTGGCAGCCATGACGTGAACCGTGACAGCCTTCACACGCTGCAACGCTCGGGCTGTTCAACACTTCTGATGTCCCGCATGGCATACAACGAGCAACCCTGCCGACAAGAAGGTGTTCGCATTCTTGAACGGGAAATGGCACCGGAACACTCCTGACTGTCTTTTCATGACAGCTATAGAAAAGCCCGTATACTCCCTATTCATAAAGGCAATTGGACCTGCCGGAGAAAGGCTGACACCCTAGGACAAAGGCACGCTTTTCCGGGAGGTCCTCACTATGTCCGGCATCACTCACCAGATTCCCCAGGGCGCCGAGGGGGATATCAACAGCTCGCCCAATCGCGCAATCTGGCAGGACAGGCATATTGATCCCGAAGCCCGGAAGCTGCTGAAACGGGACGAAAGGGTTTTCCTTCATCAGTCGGTGTCCACCCCCTGTCTTTCGGTTATCAAAAAGGCAGAGGGCCTCTATATCGAGGATGCCGGTGGCAAGTGCTACATGGATTTTCACGGCAACAACGTCCATCACATTGGCTACGGTCACCCCCGCCTGAAAGCAGCAATCACACAGCAGATGGAAACACTCCCCTTTGCGCCAAGACGTTTTACCTGCGATCCGGCTGTTGAACTGGCCGAAAAGCTGATCGAAATCGCCCCGAAGGGACACACAGGGACAGAGCTTGGAAAACTGCTTTTTACAACAGGCGGTTCCGATGCCGTTGAGGTCGCTCTGGCCTATGCCCGCGCAGCAACCGGACGCTTTAAAACCGTTTCCTTCTGGGATGCCTATCATGGATCAGGGTTTGGCGCGCGTTCTGTTGGCGGAGAGGAAATGTTCAGATCCGGCCCCATTGGCCCCCTTCTTCCCGGAACAGAACATGTTCCCCCTTTCGGAGACTACCGCAACGCCTGGGGCGTCCGGGAAGGGTCCGCGCAGCTTTGCGCCAACACAATCCGCTATGTTCTTGAAAAGGAAGGCGACGTCGCAGCCGTGATTGCCGAACCCACCCGCGCGGTCCCCTATGTCGCTCCGCCCGGTTTCTGGCAGGAGGTCCGACAGGCCTGTGATGATCACGGCACCCTGCTGATTTTTGATGAAATCCCCACAGGCCTGGGCAAGACGGGCAGGATGTTTTCCTGCGAACACGATCACGTTGTCCCGGATATGCTTGTGATCGGAAAGGCCCTGGGGGGCGGGATCCTTCCGATCGCGGCCACGCTTGTACGCGAGGACCTGGATGTCGCCGGAGACTATGCCTACGGACACTACACACACGAAAAGAACCCGGTGACGACCAGAGCAGCCCTGACAACCCTGCAAATCATTGAGGACGAAGGACTTGCAGAAAATGCTGCCAGACAGGGACAGCGGGCTTTGAAGCGCCTGCATGACATGATGGACCGTCACCCCCTTGTCGGGGATGTCAGAGGGCGAGGCTGCCTGTTCGGAGCAGAGCTTGTTCTGGACAGGGACAGCCGGGAGCCCGCAAGGGAAGCCGCCGACCGTGTTCTCTATGAGGCCCTTGAGCAGGGCTTGAGCTTCAAGACCACTATGGGCAATGTCCTGACCTTTACGCCCCCCCTGATCGTTTCCACTGAAGAAATGGACAGAGCCATGGATATTGTCGAACACTCCCTTGAAAGGGTTGAGCGGCAAATGGGACTGATCTGAGTTCCGCCCGGAGGAATTAACGGATTTTAAAAGCCTGGGAGCTACCATGAAACAGACAAGAATGTTCGGGTAGTGCGCTATGAATGATCCAATCCTCTACAAACTCTTCCTCTACTGGAAGAGCAAAAGGGATGAAAACGGCTTTGCGTCCAAGGCCAGCATTGATCCTGTCGAAATACCGGATCTGCTGCCCTATCTGACCATTATTGAAAGTTACGACAATCACGAGCGCTTTCGCTACAGGCTGGTCGGAACCGTTGTTGCGCAAGGCATTGATCCAACAGGGCAGTTTCTCGATGAAGCCCTGCCTGACACGCCCTATCGCAGACACAAACAGAGTCTGCTCAAGGAAGCCATCGGACGTGCAGAAGGCCTCCTAACCGAATATCGCTATTCAAACGGGCCCTCTTCCATCAGACGGTTGCTTCTGCCCCTGATGGGACGCAACAGGAATGTCCGATATCTCATCACAGGACAGATCAGTCAGAACAACAGCGATGAGTCCCTGTCGGCCTGGCAGGCCAATCCCGCCGGAATAGAAAAGGTTATGCACGGCGATCCGGCAGAACTTTTCCGGCAATAGGCGATCCGCAGATCACAAATCAATCGACGAACAGCCTCTTTCCCAATAATAATGGGACGAGACAGATTTCAGAGATGCGTGTGATGAAAAAAGCGGAACTTGCAGAGCTTTACCGATACTGGGAAAGCCTGCGTGAGGAAAACGGCACTGTTCCCAAGAAGAAGCTTGATCCGGCAAAACTCCCCAAAATCCTTCTTCCCAATATGGCTGTTCTGGAAAAACCTGCCGGTGAGGACCGCTTCAGATACAGGCTGGCCGGTACAGCCCTTTCCGAGGGCATTGATCCTTCCGGTCAGTATCTGGATGATGTTCTCGCAAACATTCCCGCCTATGCCGATCATCTGAACATCCTTTTCAACGAGGCCCTGCACAGCAGAACCGGCCTCTATTCGGAGCACGAATACGAAGTCGGACCACCCTTTATCAGGCGTCTGATCCTGCCCATGACCTGTCATGCAGGTCTTCCCTCCTTCCTGATCAAGTGTACGCTTTTCAAACGTTCAAGCAGCGCCGTTCCCATGCCATGGCAATCCAGACCGCAACAGATCAGGGAACTTGTCAGAACCACGCCAGGACAGGCTCTGCGATAAAGCAGAAAAAGGCCGCTGTCATTGAAACAGCGGCCTTTTCAAAATCCCATACCGGAAAACAGTCAGGGCTTGAGAGCCTCGGTGATGTCCTCTTTCAGATCCTCGATATCTTCGAGTCCAACGGAAATGCGGAGTGTACCCGGCATGATGTTCACTTCCGCACGTTCTTCATCATTCAAACGCTGGTGCGTCGTGGAAGCCGGGTGTGTTGCCAGTGTCTTGGCATCCCCCAGATTGTTGGAAATATCGATCACCTGCAGCCTGTTCAGCAGCCTGAAGGCACCTTCCTTGCCGCCCTCGACCTCAAGAGCCACCATGGTACCGAAACCAAGCATCTGTTTTTTCGCCAGTTCATGCTGCGGGTGACTTTCCAGACCGGGATAGATCACACGCTTCAGACCGGCCATGCCATCAAGATGCCTTGCAAGTTCCATGGCGTTCTGTCCCATGCGCTGTACGCGCAGATCAAGGGTTTCCATTCCCTTCAGGGCTGTCCATGCATTGAAAGGACTCAGCGAAGGCCCGGTGTGACGCAGGAAATCCCGCAAGTGGTTGTCGTCAAATTCCTGGGAGCAGAGCACAGCCCCGCCCAGACAACGCCCCTGGCCGTCAATGTGCTTGGTTGTGGAATAGACAACGATATCCGCACCAAACTCCATCGGCTTCTGGAAAATCGGTGTTGCGAAGATGTTGTCCACAATCACAAGCGCACCGGCAGCATGGGCCATGTCACTCACAGTCTTCAGATCAACCAGTTCGAGACCCGGATTGGACGGTGTTTCCAGAAAGACTGCATTGGCCGGCTTTGACAGGGCCTCTTCCCAGGCCTCCAGGTCGGTGCCATCAAGCAGGATGGTTTCAACACCCCAGCGCGGCAGCAGTTCCTTCAGGATATAGGAGCAGGACCCGAACAGGGCGCGGGATGCAACAACGCGATCACCGGAACGCAGAAAACAGGCCATCGCAGCATAGACAGCGGCCATACCACTGGCTGTTCCGCGACAGACTTCAGCCCCTTCAAGCATTCGCAGGCGCTCTTCGAACATGCTCAGGGTCGGATTGGCATAACGGGAATAGACGTAACGCGGTTTCTCGCCATTGAAAGCCTGCTCAGCAGCCTCGGCACTGTCGTAGACATAGCCCGAGTTCAAAAACAGGGCTTCGCTGGTTTCCTGAAACTGGCTACGCATCAGCCCGCCACGCACCAGTGAGGTCTGTGGACGAATTGCGCGCTTAATCTTGCTTTCAGGGCTATTGCTCATTTCTGCCTCTGTCAAAAACCATACGAATTATCGAAGAAGGTGCGACTCATTGGTCAGCAAGGCTTTTGCTTAGCCTTACTCTCCCGGCGAATCAAGCAAAGATATGTCTTGGGACAATCACCAAAACGTCAGGAAAGAGCGTTTCAGCCCTGTTGCCACGGCAAACCTGCCGCTTTCCAGCCCGCCTTGCGGCCACGATGCCCCTGCTCGTCATGATTGCCTTCAAAACCATCCAGGACGTTGAAGGCCTGAAAGCCCTCCGCACAAAGTGCAACAGAAGAGGCAATGGAGCGGACACCCGAGCGGCAGATCATGAAAATCCTGTTGTCCACCTTCAACCCCTGGGCCCGGATCACATCGACAAAATTGCTGTTCACGTCCATTGCCGGATAAACCTGCCAGGACACGGTCAGAACCTTTTTGCCCAGAGAAGACAAATCGGGCACACCGACAAACTGCCACTCCGGCAGGGTCCGAACATCAACAAGGACAGCCATCTCGTCATTTTGCAGGGCTTCCCAAGCCTCCTGAACAGTAATGTCTCCCGAATAAGAACCTGATGGGGTCTGAACTGTCATTCTCTTTTCCCGGCATCCTGCATTGAAACTGTCATTGGGGTCACCTTCAGGCTCTTCAGGAACCAGGCTCACCAGATCAGCTTTGTTTTTTGCACCAGAATTAGGAAATTCAAAACCTTTTTTACCGATAATCAGGGATATTGTGATCACAATCGCTTGGGTTTGTGGCTTTCCAGCGTTATCCTTGTGAAAGTGATCTGCCATAATTGGGGAATATTCCATGTCTGATCTCGATCTTCTTCGCCAGAGAGTCGAAGCCGCTGAAGAAAAGCTTGGCCTGATTGCCGATAAATCCGTGCACTACAGCAAGCGGCTTGTGGACTTGATGGACGCAACAGAAGCCAGAGCACGGGAAGCTGAAGAGAAAGACAGACGCATCGGCGAGCTTGAAGGTCTGCTTGAGAGCATCACAAACGAGATGTCCACCAGCAAGGACGAGAATGAAGAGCTGCGCAAGATGCTGCTCAATCTCCTCCAGGCGATCGAAAGCGGAAATCTTGCAGACACTCTGGTTGCCATGGATGCACGCATCTCCAGCATGACTTCGGAGCCGTCACCCGCCGAAACTGCAAGCAGCGAAGATCAGACAGCTGCTCCGGTACCGGACGACGAGATTCCCCCGGAAGAAGCCGGGATGCCTGTCGATGATTCAGCCCTTGTCCTGGAAGACACAACAGTTGAAGAGGCAAGCCCGCTGACAGAGGACATGGAAGCGGAAACAGATCCGGCAGAGGATCTGTCCGGGTTCGAAATGGCGGAAGAGGCAACTCCTGACGCAAGCGCATCAGAAGAAAGCGATCCTTCCGGGGAAACAGCTGACGAAATGCCGGCAGATGAAATTCTCTCCGATCTTTCTCCTGAAGAGACTGCAGCCTTCGAGGTCGAAGAAACTGACGTCACTGAAGAGGCAGTCTCACTCGAAACAGCAGAGATGTCAGACATCGATGCAGAAAGCCTGGAAGACACTCAGTCTGCAGAAGAACCAGCTGTTGAGGAAATGGCTGCTGAGGAAACAGCGGCAGAAGGCGAAATGTCAGAGCTTGCCGAAGATGACATCACTGCGGATTTCACCGCTGACATGAGCGAAGGTTCTGAACTGCCAGAACACAGTGCGCCGGACGCCATCGCTGCAGAAACCGAAACGACACAAGAGGAAGCAGAGACACCCCGGGACGCTGCCGGAGACGACACGGAAACCCGGGAACTGATTGCAGAAATTCGCGGTGTTCTGGAACTCGACGAGGATGTTTCCCCTGAAGATTCCGAAGACGCGGTGATGGAAGCCGAAGCAGACTCTGCAGAATCAGAAGAATTCGACCTCTCCTCCCTTGACGAGGCTCCGGCTGAGGAAACAGCTGTGGCTGCAGATGAAAACGAGGAAGTCGGCAGCAGCGAAATCGAGAGCATCATGCAGCGCATCAGCAAACAGGCCATGGCCCAGGATGACGATACAGAAGCTGATGATGCCTTTCCATCCCAGGCCGGAAACGCCTGATCGGGACGCCTTGCGGGGCAATGGCTCGAGCCTTTGACACAACGCCTTTCAATCTGTGACATTTTTCTGTTATGATTCAGCAGGATATCTTGCCGTAACACTTCAGCTCACGCCTTTGGGCCCCGCCATCAGGATTCGCAGTTACCTTGCTCTTACCTCCTCTCAGACAGTTTATGCTGGTTCTGCTGCTGTTGCTTCCTGCGACCTGGGCGGCCCTGAATGCCAGTACACTTCCCAAAACTGTGCTGGAGATCGTTGCCTGGGCGCCCGTTGCCCTTGCCCTGACAGGCGCTGCCGTTTGCCTGTGGTTTCACAGAGCGAACCCCGTTTTTGCGCTGGCTCTCGTTCCTGTCTTCCATGAGTTTCTCCCTACAGCCACAGCGGATCAGAAAGCAGCAACACTGTTTATCCTGCCCATCCTGTGGCTTTACTTTGCCCTGTCCGAGGAAAGGGGACTGCTGACACGCTGGGGAGCCATGAAGGCAGGAGCCATTGTCCTCGGCCTGATTCTGCTGACCCTCATGAACAGCGGTTTTTATCCCTCCCTTTTCGGTACAGAGAACTGGGATGCCCTGCTGGAGAGCCTGCGCAGTCCTCCCACCTGGACCTATTCCATACATTTGCCCGCTCTGGCGGTCTTCGTCTTTGTGCTGGGAATGATTGCCCTGACCGTGAGGCTTATGAAACGCGGACGCCCCATGGATGCGGGCTATCTGGGAGGCTTTCTGGCCCTGGCCGGAGCCGCCATACAGCGGCCTCCCTCTTCCGGAGCTGACATCTTCACAGCCCTTGCTGCCATCATTCTGATCTTTGCCCTGCTCCAGGAATCCTATCGCATGGCCTTTCTGGACGAACTGACAGAGCTGCCGGGACGCCGGGCCCTGTTCGGGGATACCAAGAAGCTGGGCAAACGCTATTGTGTCGGCATGGTTGATGTTGATCACTTCAAGTCCTTCAACGACACCTGGGGACACGACATCGGCGATCAGGTTCTCAGAATGGTTGCCGGTCGCCTCCAGCAGGTTACAGGCGGCGGCAAGGCTTACAGGTATGGTGGCGAAGAATTCACGGTGCTCTTTCCATCCCAGGACATTGAAACCGCTTTCAAACATCTGGACCAGCTCCGCCAGTCCATTGCCGACAGGCCCTTTGTGATTCGCAGCCCCGACAGGCCGACAGAGCTTGCCGGCAGAAAAACCCAGAAGCAGGTCCGGGGACAAAGCACCGGAAACACCCAGAAAACCGCGATCACTGTTTCCATCGGAGTCGCTGCAAGGCGCTACAAACACGAAGAATTCGATGATGTCATGAAGCGTTCCGACAAGGCGCTTTACAAAGCCAAAAAGGCAGGACGCAACAGGGTTGCCCGGGGATAGCACTCTTGCAGAAGCATCAAGCCCGGCCACAGCAAGACAAGCGGACAGCAAAACTGTTGCATTTAAGCAACACAACAGGGAGCAGACGAGAAAACCCCATTGTTTTGCTGGCAACGGCCAAGTCTCTGTGATAGTTAGGTCAAATGTGTGGAGTGTGTCCATCTTGTGGTTCACAGGATCACTGCCACCAAAAAGGTACTGTGTGTTGTAAATGCGTTACAATTGAACCTGCATGGCATAAACCACGTCTTAACCAGGACAGGGATATGATCTGTGCTCGTCAGGGGGATGGAATGGCAGTGACGCTGCTCCATTTCGAGTTGATTTAGACAATAACCAATGGGCTTCCACACCACTTCGCAGGTGGAAGAAATATTCGGGGTACGACTGTTGTTCAAGGTTGCCAACATTCTTCGCAAAGACACTTTCATCGCTCTCTTTGCTGTCGCCTTTCTGTCTGGTTGCGCAAGCCAGCAGGCTGATCTTCAAACTTCAGAGCCTGAAGACGATCTTTTTGCATCAACCGAGGATGCTGCCACAACAGAGGAAGCAAATGATCCTCTGGAAACCTTCAACCGTTTTGTCTTCGCTTTCAACGAAGCTGCAGACACCCTGATCATTCGCCCTGCTGCTGAAGGTTATCGCTTCATTGTTCCGGAGCCGATCCAGAACAACATCCGGAACTTCATCCGCAACACACAAAGCCCTGTCATTCTGGCAAACAATCTGCTCCAGGGTGATCTGGAAGCGGCCGAGAACACCTTTACCCGCTTCTTCCTGAACACCATTGTCGGTCTTGGCGGCATCATTGATATCGCCGGCGAGCACACAGGCCATGAATACCGCGACGAGGACTTCGGCCAGACACTGGCAACATGGGGTGTTGGTGAAGGCCCCTATCTGGTCCTTCCGATCCTCGGTCCGTCCAATGCCCGTGACGGTGTTGGCCTGATTGCCGACATTCTGATTGACCCGCTGACCTACACAGTGAACGACGATGTTCTTCTTGGCCGTGCGATTGTCGATGGTCTCGACACACGCGCACGCAACATCGAATCCCTCGATGCCCTGAAAGAGGACTCTCTGGACTATTACGCCCGCATTCGCTCCGTTTACGGTCAGCTTCGTGAGAACCAGATCAGAAACGTCGACAGCGCGACAGAGAAAGACACTCCCGATCTGGGCAACATCTTCCCTGAAGATGACGACCAGCTGTCCTATCTGGAAGAGTGATACGGTACGCTAGATGCTCAAAACCATCGCTTCGGATTTCCTGATGAAAAAATTCATGATTACTGTGGTTGCCCTGCTCACGCTGGGCGCCACAACTGTTTTTGCCAGCGACAAGGCCGATCAGGCCGGTGCATTTCTTCAGAACCTTCGTGATGAAGCTGTTGAGAAAGTCAAAGATGATTCTCTCAGCCCGGACGAAAGAAGTGAGGAATTCAAGGCGCTGATCGCCAGAAACTTTGACATTGAAGACACAGCCCGCTTCGTCGTGGGCCGCTTCTGGCGCAAGGCGGACAAGCAGGAACGCTCTGATTTTACAGAACTGTTCCAGAACATTCTTGTTCAGCGCTTCCTTCCTGTTTTTGAAGAGTATGCCGAAGCAGAGTTCAAGGTCGTCGAAAGCAAGAAGCGCAAGGACTACTTTATCGTTACAACGACAATCCTGACCCCCAACGGTGAACCAGCCAATCTGTTCTGGCGTGTTGACCCCAAGGGAGAAGACAGCTTCCGGATCAAGGATGTTGCCCCTGAAGGCATTTCCATGCGCTCAACCTATCGCGAGGACTACACCTCGGCTCTCAAGAGCCTGAAAGGCGATATGACAGAGTTCAACGCAAAGCTCCGGGAGAAGCTCAACAAGAGCTGATCCCCTTTGCGATCACCCTTTTCAAAACAGGCCATTCACAGCACGAATGGCCTGTTTTTTTGTAAGCATGGCTCATAGCATGAAACCACCCCATGATGCTGCGATAGAAAACCTTGAACTGCTGGAAACCCTCCGGGACTTCTCACCTGTCGTTATCGGAACGCCTCCACTGGGAATAGCCATCGACAACAGCGATATCGACATTGCCTGTTCGGAAAAGGTCACCGGGCGTTTCTCCGCCTTTGCCAGACAGGCCTTTCACGGCTTCGAAAGCCTTTCAATCCGGAGCATGATCTGCCAGAACAGCCCCAGCACCCTTGTTTCCTTTCAGGCCTGTGGCTGGGATTTCGAACTGTTCTGTCAAACCGGAAACACGGAAAGGCAATGGGGTGTCCGCCACTTCAGGATCGAACAGCGCCTCCTCGCGCTCAGGCCGGATCTGCGCTCCTCTGTTGTCACGCTGAAAGAACAGGGTCTCAAAACCGAACCGGCCTTTGCAACATTGCTGAGGCTTTCTGGCGACCCTTACGAAGCCTTGCTGGCGCTTGAGAAAGAAACGGACCAGGCCCTGGAAACATTGCTGTCAGAACGCCTCCCCGAACAGAGATGATTAAGGCAGACAAAGAAAAAGGGCGCCCGATCGCAACCGGACGCCCTTTTTGTGAAGAACCCGCCTTTATCGTGTCAGCGGCTTGTACTTGATCCGGTGAGGCTGATCGGCTTCAGAGCCCAGACGGCGCTTGCGATCCGCTTCGTAGTCTTCGTAGTTTCCTTCAAACCAGACAACCTGGCTATCGCCCTCAAAGGCGATGATGTGGGTTGCAATACGGTCGAGGAACCAGCGATCGTGCGATGTCACCAGAACACAGCCGGAATAGTCCAGGATCGCCTCTTCAAGCGAACGCAGTGTATCCACATCAAGATCGTTGGTCGGCTCATCGAGCAGAATCACGTTGGCGTTTTCCTTCAGCATCTTGGCCAGGTGCACACGGTTGCGTTCACCACCGGACAGTTGCCCGACCTTCTTCTGCTGGTCTCCACCCTTGAAGTTGAAGTTACCGACATAGGAGCGGGACTGGATGGTGTGCTTGCCAATCTCGATAATGTCGTGACCACCGGAGATTTCTTCCCAGACTGTCTTTTCCGGAGAGAGTTCATCACGGCTCTGGTCAACATAGCCGACCTGCACAGTATCACCGACAGTCAGTTCGCCACCGTCGGGCTGCTCCTGCCCTGTGATCATGCGGAACAGGGTTGTCTTACCCGCACCGTTCGGACCGATGATACCAACAATCGCACCCTTGGGAATCTTGAAGCTCAGGTCTTCGACCAGCATACGGTCGCCAAAGCCCTTGCTCATGCCGTTGGCTTCAATCACCAGATCGCCCAGACGTGGCGCAGGCGGAATGACAATGCGGCCCGGCTCCGGAGCGCGATCCACTTCCTGCGACACCAGCTGGTCGTAAGCCTGCAAACGTGCCTTGGATTTGCTCTGACGCGCCTTGGCGCCCTGGCGGACCCACTGAAGCTCGTCGCGCAGGAAGCGCTGGCGTGCAGACTCTTCCTTTTCTTCCTGTGCCAGACGCTTCTGCTTTTGCTCCAGCCAGCTTGAGTAGTTGCCCTCGTAGGGAAGGCCCTGACCGCGATCGAGCTCCAGAATCCAGCCGGCAACGTTGTCGAGGAAGTAACGATCGTGCGTCACGCAGACAACGGTGCTCTTGTACTCTTCAAGATAGCGTTCCAGCCAGGCTACAGATTCAGCATCAAGGTGGTTGGTCGGCTCGTCAAGCAGCAGCATGTCAGGGGCAGACAACAGCAGACGGCAGAGAGCCACACGGCGGCGTTCACCACCGGACAGCTTCGTCACATCGGCATCACCGGGCGGACAACGCAGCGCATCCATTGCGATCTCGACAGTCCGGTCAATATCCCACGCATTTGCCGCATCAATCTTTTCCTGCAGCTCGCCCTGCTCCTGGATCAGAGCATCCATCTCATCCGGATCAACCTCGGCAAACCTTGCAGAGATTTCCTCGAACTTCACCAGAAGATCCTTGATCTCCTGAACACCTTCCATCACGTTACCCAGAACGTCCTTTTCGGCATTCAGCTCCGGCTCCTGTGGAAGGTAACCCACCTTCACACCATCAGCAGCCCAGGCCTCGCCATTAAACTCCTGATCAATGCCAGCCATGATCCGCATCAGGGAGGATTTACCGGAACCGTTCAGACCGAGAACACCGATCTTGGCGCCCGGAAGGAAGTTCAAACGAATATCTTTCAGAACTGTTTTGCCACCGGGATAGGTCTTGGAGACACGATCCATATGGTAAATGTACTGATAGGAAGCCATTGATTGCTCCAATTTGTTGGAAAAGGGACTCTTGCCCGATGAAGGCAAATATGTTGGCCAGATATTTAAACCATCAAATGGCAGCTGTCCACGAAAGCCGAGCAGGAAAGGGAAAGAAAGCCGCCCTCCTTTGATCTTCCCGCCACATTACATGAATGTGATTTGAAAGAATGCCCGGAACAGGACACTTAAATCACAGACAAGAACAACCAGATTCTCCAATCAGAACAACAAGGCCCATCATGCAAAAAGCCAATTCATTGCTTACGGGAACACTGCTGGCTGCGAGCCTTCTGGCAGGTTCCGCTCTCTCTTTTTCCACCGCAGCTCATGCAGAAGACGAACGGATCAAGGAAAACTTCAAACTCACCCACGCTTCCGTTTACGGAGAGTGGGAAATTTTCTGCGGCAACTTTGGCTCTGCTGCCACGGAAAGCTGCAACCTCCGCTTTACCACAATCTACAATCCGCGCCCGGACCTGAGAGCCTCCATCTGGTTTTTACAACCTGATCCTGAAAACACCAGTTCCTCGGCCCCGCTTGTTCTCGACATGGGCTTCGAGGCCGTCAGTCTCCATCTCGGGGGTGGTATTGAAGGCTCGGGAGGGTATGAACACTCCCTTGCGCGTTGCGTCTACGGGAGCTGCAGACTGGAAGGGCAGGATCTCCGGGACTGGCTGGATGCCCTGCTCGCCGGTCAGGATCTCACGGTCCGTTTCAGCGACTACGGATACCAAAGCAAGACTTTCATCGCACCTTCCGAAGGTTTTGCAGAGGCCTGGGAACAGTTCCGGACGCAACTCGAAACCAGAGACCTGCTGCCTGACAATCTTTAAAAAAAGGCTCTCCTTTCCGGAGAGCCTTTCTGATCCCTCTGACGACCCCTTTCCCCTCTCAGAATTCAACCTGCACCTCGTCCATCACAGCCCCGTATCCTCCGGCCATCAGTCCCGTGATGTGATCATCCTCAAGTTCCAGATCGACAGTGATCACACTCGGGGAAGCCGGTTCCATGAAATGCCCCTGTTCGATCACCATTCTGCTCTTGCGGATTTTCAACTGGTCAAAAAGCACACAGGCCAGAGGTCCCGCTGCCATTCCCGTTGCAGATTCCTCGTCAATGGCATAGCGGGGTGCAAACATACGCGTTGTCGCATCCGCTTCTGTCTTGTCCGTGGTAAAAAGATAATATCCGATCAGGTCCAGCTTCTCGCTGATATCGGCAATCAGGGAGTGATCGGGAGAAATTCTCCGCAGTGTTTCCGCATCGCGGATCGCGACAACCATAAAGCTGTTTCCCGTGTTCACAAGAACAGGAGACAGACGGCGATCCAGCTCATCCTCCTTCAGCCCGAGTGAAGCCAGGATATCCTGCCCGCTCACAGAGCGATCCGGCCATTGTTCGGAATGCTCATAGCGCGGAGCCAGTTGCTCCATAAAGGCTGCGCCCTCTTTCATAATGATCCGTCTTGGCCCGTCCACAGTTTCCTTTGATGTCACCCCCTCCCCGACACGCCCTGCCGCGGCCAGATAGCTGAAGGTTGCAATCGTGGCATGCCCGCAGTGGGCAATTCTGCGATTGGGCGTGAAAAAGTCCAGCCTGAACCCCTCTGTTCCGGAGCTGGAAACAAAGGCCGTTTCGGAAAGCCCCACTCTGCCTGCGATTTTCAGCATATCATCTTCAGTCAGCCCGTCGGCTTCCAGAACAACTCCTGCCGGGTTCCCCCCAAAGACAGTTCCATCATCCCTGCGTGTGACAAAACCGTTTACAATCCGCGCTACAATCTGTCTGTGTCCAGTCATATCTGCCTCCTTGACAACATGAAATAAAAACAAGAATTATTCGTGAAGCAGAAAGACTCAATGCATTAACAAATGAATCAAATTCATGAAAAACACACCTGAGCTTCGAAACAGACTGCTGCAGAACGCCTCCTTGCTGCATGCAATACTCCAGGAAGGCAGTTTTTCCGGTGCAGGATTGCTGAACGGTCTGGAACAGTCAGCTGTCAGCCATCGTATCAAATCTCTTGAAAAAGCCCTGGGCGTGCGCCTGTTTGAAAGGACAACCCGCAGGATTGTGCCCACTGAAGCCGGAAGAATTGTCTGTGAGGCTGCCGGAAAGTGCAGCGAAATCTGCTCTGATACCCTGATCAGGATAGGAGAGACCCGGACATCCGGAACGATCCGGCTCTCGGTTTCCTCCTCCCTTGCCATGAAGTGGGTTCTCCCGGCACTGCCACGTATCCAGCAAAGCGGTCTGGATCTGGTTGTCGACACAAACGAGAAGCTCTCCGATCTCCATAACGGAGAAGCACAGGTTGCCCTGCGCTATGGTCCCGGCCCCTATCCCGGCCTGCATGCCGAGGCGCTCCTTCAGGCCCGGCTTGTTCCTGTGGCCCGCCCCGGGCTTTTGCCATCCGGTGCTCTGTCGCCCGAACAGCCCGGCAAGGATATCCGGCTGCTCAGCGACAGGCATGGAGAAAGTGATACAACCGGGTTCAGCTGGTCCGAATATTTTGAAAAACGGGGATGGCAGAAAGCCCAGAAAACCGCTCTGCTTCCCTTTGAAAGAACGGACCTTTCCCTGCAGGCTGCCATAAGCGGCCTGGGCGTGGCACTTGGCAGAACGCTTCTTGTTGAAAACGATCTGGAAGCCGGATTTCTGGTGGCTGTCGGCGAACCTGTCCTCTCACCGGCCAAATACTGGCTGGTCACCACCCCTGCCTATGCCGGAACAGAGGGTTACAAACGTCTCGGCAACTGGATCAGGGATGAAATCAAGCAGGTCAGGGAACAGCACAAAAGGCTGTTCCCCAAATGAAAAAGCCCTCCTGAACAGAGGGCTTTTTGCGGAGGCCATTGCGGTTACAGATAATCTGCAATCCGGTCTTTCAGGGAAAGACGCTGTTTTTTGACTTCATTGATATGCTCATCGGAAAGCACTTCGATCTCGACTTCGTGCCGGTGAACCTGACGGTTCACTTCGTGATACTCGTCCGCAAGCTTTGCAAAATGAGCATCCGACTGTTTCAGCTCATGGATTCTGGATACCTGATCCGGAAATTCCTGATCCAGTTCATGAGGAGTATGCTGTGACATCTCTGCGCCTTTCAATGATCCTGTTTGTCCATCGTGGATAGGATTCATTGTGCACCACAGGCCTCAAAACGCATTGATGCAGATCAGAAGCTAGCGCCCCACAAGATCAATACAGCCTGCCAGACAGGTCACGGGGCCTCCCGGCTCCTGCGTCATGGGACAGACAATGCATTTTACGCCGTAGACTCCGACCACCTCGCCGACATAATCCAGTTCTGTAAAGCTCGGTTCTCCGGACAGCACAGCTTTCTGATAGAGGGAAAACATCGTGCTGGGCTCCTTCTGTGAAGGAATTTCAGAGACCTTCAAACCACCATAGGATTGTCTGGAAATCTCGTCGATCGCCGTTCCGAGCAATCTGTAATGAAAATCCAGCGGGTCATAGAGGACATCAATCAACTCTGTGTAAGGAAGAAGTCTGGGAATATCCAGCGGATCAAAATCAGCTTTCAGCGGCAGCGCCTGTCCCTTTCTCAGGGAATTCCAGTAGTTCAGGAAATCTCCGAGTCTGCCAGAACCGGGACCTCGCAAATCAGACACAAAAGACACCATTCAAATTGCTCCAGCCCAAAGGCCCAAAAGCGGGTACCGCTCACCCCAACAAATTTGATCAGCCTGATTTTGCATTCATTTTAACATAAACAAGACGTAATTATCATACAATACTATATTGCTATATTCTTTAAGGTGTAAACAGCTTCCCTCTCCCGGACAAGACATTCCCGCGCTTCCGGCAAAGAGCGTCCCGCCCCACGGGAACACAGGACCAAACCGGCCCGGTTCAGAAAACAAGGGCTGTCTCTAGTCCCGGTTGACATGCGGCGGGTCCAGCATGTCCTCGAAAAACCATGCCGTAAGCTCATTGCGGCCACAGACACCTGCTTTCCTGTAGACACTGGACGCCTGCTGACGCACCGTCTTTTCCCTTGTCTCACGCAAACCGGCAATCTCCCGAAAGGACAATCCTTTCAGGATACCAATCACAATATCCTGTTCGCTGGCAGTCAGCCCCCAGGCATCAAACTGCTTTTGCATGACCCTGCGATACTGATTTGCAATTTCCTTCGTATCAGCATCCAGATCAGCCAGCTGGCCACGGGCCTTGCTGATTTGAAGCCGCAGCATCTCAATCGATTTTCGCTGCTCATACTGCTCATAGACAAAAACAGCCAGAACCAATGCGCTGATAGCAAATCTTGCCAGATCATCTGCCATTGCCGCGACGGTCTCCCCGGCAGAGAACTCGATAACGATTTCAACAGCGCTCATCCCGAAAACAAAGACAACAAAAACAGTAAAAATCATTTGGCGATAGGGAATTTTCCCATTTTCATCAAGCATACCAGTGTTTCCGGTTCCAGTGTGTTCCATCAGCACAACATCCTGTCAGGGCGTTGAAAATGACCTTATGTCCTACGCCTCACAGCCCCAATCCGGCGTTTGCCCGATAGACCCGAAGACCACGCCGCATAAATTGAAAAGAGCATTCAAGTTTCATTCTGCGGCTCTGCCGGCAGACAAGACCCGGTGAGGAGAACCATCATGCCTGTAACACTTTCCAGACGCCAGTTTCTTGGCACAGCAGCACTCTTTTTGGGTACGAGCTGCCTGAAACAGGCCTGGTCCGCCTCCTCTCATCCTCCACTGCCGATCCCTCCCCTGGCTGATGGCCGTGACGGCAGCCTGCTTGATCTGCAGATACAAAGCGGAGAATGGTCCTTCATGCCGGGCGTCAGAACACCGACACTTGGCATCAACCAGAGTTACCTCGGACCAACACTGCGCACACGTCAGCACAGCACACTGAACCTGAATTATCACAACAGGCTCGACGAAGGCGTTGCGATACATGGCCATGGCCTGCATGTTCCCGGTTCACTTGACGGAGGACCACAGCTGGAAATGGCTCCGGACGCACAATGGCAACCTGCCCTGCCCATCGTCCAGCCGGCGGCAACCTGCTGGTATCACTCCCACACGCATGGAAGAACCGGATACCAGACCTATCACGGGCTGGCCGGCATGATCATCATTGACGACGCGCTTTCCGACTCACTGGAACTCCCCGATCAGTACGGCATTGATGACCTTCCGGTCATCATTCAGGATCGCACCTTTGATGCCCGGGGCCGACTGGTCTACTCCCTTGAGGATGCGGGTGAAGATGGCTGGCTGGGCGAGACTGTGGTTATCAACGGGGCCATTTCCCCCCTTGCACGGGTGCCTGCAGGCAAGATCAGGCTCCGGCTCCTGAACGGTTCCAATGCACGTTTCTACATTGTCACTTTCGCCGACAACCGTACCTTTCACAAAATTGCCAGTGACGGCGGCCTGCTGACAGCGCCTGTTCCCCTGACATCCATGGAAATGTCACCAGGTGAGCGCTGCGAGATTGTCGTTGATTTGTCCGATGGGCAGACGGCCCGGCTTCTGACACTGTTCGAGGACCTCCTCGATGCCGAAGGGGAAGGCATCATTGATGATATTCTCTCAGTCATGGGCCAGTCCGAGTTCAGCCAGCAAGAGGCAGCACTCACCCTTGAGGTTGACCAGAGCCTGCGAGCAAACAGGGCACCGCTCCCGGAAAAGATGGCGACAATTGTGCGACCGGAAGAAAGCGAAATCAAACGCACACGCAGCTTTGTCCTGACCATGGATCATGCTGACAGCCACGCAGGCCACAAGGGACATGCCGCAATGGACATGGGCATCAACGGGCAGGCCATGGACATGAACGTGATCAACGAGCGTGTAAAACGCGGCGAATGGGAGCGCTGGCGCATTCGCGCAGATCAGGGGGCCCATCCCTTCCATATCCACGGCTGCTCCTTCCTGATTGAACAGATGGAGGGTGAAACTGTTCCTCTCTCACAAAGCGGCTGGAAAGATACGGTTGTTCTGGACGACGACGACTGGTCTTCTGTTCTGGTTCGTTTTGACCATCGCGCAACTGCAGAATTTCCCTACATGTACCACTGCCACATTCTCGAACACGAAGATCGCGGCATGATGGGTCAGTTTACAGTGACCTGAACAGCTCTCGCACGGCACTCCATCACAGGCTTTGCCAGCAAGGCTTTCCTGCTGTGGTTTCAGGCGCCTGCAAAATGCGACGATTGCCCACCCGGAAAGGATCCACAGGCAGACACTCAAGGCAGGCTGTTTTCAACAGAAAATCCCCGGGAGCAAGCTGCTCAACCGGGGACTTTGCAATGGTGGCGGATCAGGGACTTGAACCCCGGACACATGGATTATGATTCCACTGCTCTAACCAACTGAGCTAATCCGCCGCAAAGGCCTTGTTTCCAAGACGTGACAGGCTTTTAGGAGAAGTTTCGGGTTGTGTCAAGTTCCGAAAAAATGAACGGAACAGGGAACATTCGTCCCACGGCAAAGATGCCCCGTCTGCTCCAGCGCAAGACAGTTCCCGACAGAAATACCCCCAAATCCGGAGAGATGCAGAGCGTTCTCAGGCACAAAGCTCTCAGGCCGCAACTGTTTCCTGCTCAGAGGAAACAATCCAGCCGCCACCCAGAACCCGGTTTCCATCATAGAAGACAGCGGCCTGCCCCGGAGAAACACCGAACTGGGGATCGTGAAGCACAATGCGCGCACCACCCATTCCAAGCCCCTGTCCTTCCGGATAAAGCGTTGCAGCAACAGGTTTTTGCGAAGAGCGTAACTTCACAAGCACATCCTTGCCGTTGTCACTGATTTCCTCGCCAAGCCAGTTCAGCTCGTTGATCAGAACCACAGTCCGGGCCAGAGCTTCTTTCGGACCGACAATGACCTGCTTGGCCTCTGCATCCAGACGGATCACATAAAGAGGCTCGGCCGTTCCACCGACACCAATACCGCGACGCTGCCCGATCGTGTAGTTGATGATTCCATTGTGCTGTCCCAGGACACGCCCGTCGAGATGAACGATATCCCCTTCATCCAGAGCACCGGGACGCAAACGCTCGACAACACGTGCATAGGACCCATCGGGAACAAAACAGATGTCCTGGCTGTCCGGCTTGTCCGAAACATGAAGCCCCATGCGCTCGGCCATCTTACGGGTTTCGCTCTTCGGCAGACCACCCAGCGGGAAGCGCAGGTAATCCAGCTGCTCGTTTGTTGTGGTAAAGAGGAAGTAGCTCTGATCCTTTGTATCATCAAAGGCACGGTGCAGTTCGGGGCCGTTCTCGCCGTCAATGCGCTGAATATAATGGCCGGTCGCCATACAGTCAGCTCCAAGATCCCGGGCCATGGCCAGCATGTCCTTGAACTTGACCTTCTGGTTACAGCGCACACAGGGGATCGGCGTTTCACCCCGCAGATAACTGTCAGCGAAATCCTCCATCACGCTTTGCTGAAACCGGTTCTCGTAATCAAGGACATAGTGCGGAAAGCCGTAGCGATCAGCAACGGTACGGGCATCATAGATGTCCTGACCCGCACAGCAGGCTCCGGATTTTTCCAAAGCAATACCATGATCATAAAGCTGAAGTGTGACACCGATCACGTCATAGCCCTCTTCCTTCAGCAGACAGGCCACAACAGAACTGTCAACGCCACCGGACATGGCGACAACAACACGTGTGTCTTTCGGGTCTTTGTCAAAGCCGAGGGAATTCACCATCGCTACGTGATCCTGAACAAGAGGTTTTCAGACTAAACAAAAATCAGCCGGGAGGACTTTTGCCCCTCCATCGGCATGGCTTGCGCGGGACCATAACAAAAGCTGTCAGGACTGTGAACGGCCTTTGCTGCATAGCCGCCCTGCTCGCGCTGTTAGCTGCATATAAAGGAAACCCGAGTTCCCTTGTCAAGCTTTAGCGCGTTTTGGGGCTGTTCCATCAGGCCCGGTCAAGGCAGTGAAGGAAACGGTCAATCGGTTCCGGATGCCGCAGGAGCTGGAACACAGCGGTCAAATGCCCCCGGCGCGGTGCAAAGAAACGATTTTCCCCAGGAATGCGCCAGTCCTCGGCAAATTCCAGCCCTCCATCAAAGGAAGTCAGGCGATCTTCCTGCCCCAGGAGGAACACCATCTGATCGGAGGAGAGATGCAAATCTCCGTAATTTCTCTTTCCAACTCCCTGTAAAACCGCGCAGGGATCCAGGCAGGGAGACAGGGTCTGGCACGTTTCAGAGGTCCAGCCCACTCTTTCCATCTCTGTAAAGACCCCGAGTTCCCGGGCGAGGGAACCGCGGGTTGCCGCCTCGACCACACGCCCCGTTGTCGTCATCAGAAGCAGGGCATCGGGACTCAGGCTGCGCGGCCACTGCGACGCCATGGCCACATAGAGCTGAGCGGCCATGGCTCCAAGCGAAATCCCGGCAAAACCAATCTGGCTGACACCGTGATGACGCAACCACAGGAACAGATCGGACAGCTCCTCGACCCAGCGCCAGAGCGAAAGCGCAAAACCCATCGGTCCGCGCTCGACCACCTGTTGACCTGCAAAGTGGGTCAGAGGTTTTCTGAAACCGTGACCGGGTTGCTGAACCCGGAGAATACGATAGCCCTGCCCGGACAGCTCGACAAAGGGGTCGCGCCTGTCCTCCCCCTGATCCTGTTCCACGCAGAGGCCCTGCAGATAAAGAATTGTCGGCAGGGGAATATTTCCCTGCCCTTCGGGTTCAAAGATGCGGATCCACTGGGTTCCTCCCCGTCTGGACGGCATCTGCATCCAGCGTTCCTGCCCGATGGTATTCAGAACCGGCGCTGAAAGCTTCGCATCCGGAAGCGCTGCCTGGCCTTCCCCCCCGAAACAGCCGGTCGAAGACACCACAGGATTTTCCGTCAGGAACCGGAGTGTCTCTTCCGGTGTCGGAATGTCCCAGTCCATCAGCGGCACACCGCGCGAAAGCCTGAAGCCGTTGCGAATGATAAAGGCCACATGATCCCGGGAACTTTTCTGTCGTCTGAGTTCAGCCTGAAGACGCTCTTCATACCCCTGTGAAAGAGATCCTGCGTCGTAAAGCGTGCTGTGGGTCAGCTGGCTGTCTTCCGGAAAGAACACCGTCTCCCAGTCCATAAGGGCCCTTTCCTGCTCCCTGTAAAGCTCAAGGAGCCTGTCCCATTGCCCCTCCCTGCCGGGATTTTCCCTCTCGACGATACGGCCGGCTTCCCGCATTGCCGGAAAGGCAACAGAAACACCCAGCCGCAAGGCCAGGGCATCCATCCACGGGCGAAGAAAGAGTTTTCTGAAAGGCCCGTCAAAAAGCGGATAAAGCTTTGGGGCAGGCAGGCGGGGATGCAGGGAATCAAGGGCCAAGAGGATCTTCCATCACAGTTTGCCCCTTCTTTCTATAACAGTTTCGCTACAGGAAAATGTCAGTCCCGACAGCAAACACTGCCGGGACTTTCGCGATCAGGCACCGGAAATGCGCTGCACGCAGTCATTCAGTTCCCCGATATTGTCGTGGATCATTCTGATATTATTGGTCAAATCACTGACAACTGTTTTCTGTTCATCCAGTGCACCGGCCACCGAGGAGACATAGCTGTCAATATTGTTTGAGGAATCGGAAATTTCGGAACTGCTGGAAGAAACCTTGTTGGCCATGTCGCGCATCGCCTCGATGGTTTTCGAAATTTCGTCCGTCGCCTGGGAAACCTGACCGGCCAGATTCTTGACCTCGGTTGCGACAACGGCAAACCCCTTGCCAGCCTCTCCGGCACGCGCGGCCTCAATGGTTGCATTCAAAGCCAGCAGATTGACCTGCTTTGCAATGTCACGAATGATGGTCACAATCCCGGACATGGAATCCGTTGTGCTGTCCAGTTCGCCAGCCAGCGTTGTCGCATGACCGGACTGGCCGACAATGCTGCCCACAGTCTGTTGCGAGCGGTTCATGGTGGCACTGATTTCCTGAATGGACGCCAGAAGTTCCTCTGCAGCGCCACTGACAGCCTGTACAAGGCCCGAGGCAGAGTTTGTCATCTCCCCGGCCTGAACACGCGCCCTCATCTGTGCCGTGATATCCGTTGCATACTTCACGACCTTGAAGAGCTTGCCGTTCATGTCGTAAATCGGGTTATAGGTCGCCTGAATCCAGACTTCCTCACCGCCTCTGGCAAAGCGCTTGAACTCATCGGCACTGTACTGTCCCTTGCGGAGATTTTCCCAGAAGAGCCGGTAGTCGGCAGAACCGGCATAGGCCGGATCAACAAAGATGCTGTGATGCTTTCCGACAATTTCATCCAGCCGGTAGTTCATTGCCCCGAGGAAGGCTTCATTCGCATGGATGATCGTTCCGTCCAGTTCAAACTCGATAACAGCCTGCGATCTGTTCAGGGCTTCAAGCTGCCCCTGAAGGTCGGCATTTTTCAGTTTTTCATCCGTGATATCGCTTGCCAGCTTGACGACCTTGTAAACAGCTCCTGTCTCGTCAAAGACCGGGCTGTAACTGGCCCGCAGCCAGATTTCACGACCGCCCTTGGCAAAACGCTGGAACTCCTGCACAGCGGACTGCCCCTTGCGCAGCTTCTCCCAGAAATCCTGATACTCCTGACTGGCTGCATAGGCCGGATCAACAAAAAGGGAATGGTGCTTGCCCGTGATCTCGTCCAGCCGGTATCCCACGGTTTCAAGAAACGCCTGGTTCGCCTGTATGATTGTTCCTTCGGGTGAGAATTCAATAACAGCGTATGACTTCTCGATAGTGCTCAGAATGTTCGTAACATCAGTCTCGTCAAAAAACATGATATGCCTGTACTCTCTTATTTAACTCACTGCAAAATAAACACAATTGCGCTGTGTTTATCCTGCTCTTCTTGTGATTTTTTGTTCGGTGAGACTAGAAGCCGAAAGTCTTAAGATTCGATTTAAAAAGCACGGGTCATCCGGGAAAACATGAAAAAAAGTTTCTGGAAAAACTGTTCCGGAAACAAAAAACACAGCCCGTCAGACAGGCTGTGTTTTCATGAGAAACGATCCGGGGAAATGCCCTACATTTCATCCGTCACGCGGACTTTCAGGCCATCCAGTTCTTCTGTCATGATCAGCTGACAGCCAAGACGGGATGTGTCTTCGACACCATATGCCAGATCCAGCATGTCTTCCTCATCCTCGGAAATGACACCGGTTTTCTCGTACCACGCCGGATCGACGATGACATGACAGGTCGCACAGGCCAGCGAACCTTCGCAGGCACCTTCCAGATCAACACTGTTGCGATGCGCAATTTCCAGAATGGACATCCCGACAGGAGCGTCCACCTGCTTTTCCGTACCATCAGCTTCGACAAAGGTCATAGTAGCCATGCCTTATCTCTCCTCACAAAGGCTGTATTTTTTATTTCCTTCTATATAGGAAGGCTTTTTCCGGTTTGTGAAGAGGCTTTTTGTCCGAAAAATTCTTCAGGCTGCCTTTGCCCGCAGGGAACGGATCGCAGCGATCATCACATCTGCTGTTCTTTCGACCTCTTCCCTGGTTGTAAAGCGCCCCATTCCCAGACGAAATGACTCCAGCGCCGCTTCCTCGTCCAGCCCCATGGCCCGCAAAACATAGGAGGGTTCCAGCTCTGCAGAAGAACAGGCTGAGCCCATGGACAGAGCCAGTTCGGGCATGGCTCTCAACAGCTCCGGCGCAGACACGCCGCTGATGCGCAGGTTCACACCGTTTTCCACAGCCTGTTTCCGGCTGCCGTTTACCAGCACTCCCGGAACAGCATCCTGCAGCCTGCTCAAAAGAAGCTGCTTGAATTCACGGAACATGTCCTGCTCCTGTTCCTGCTCGACCAGCGCCAGAGCGGCCGCAACACCAAATCCGGCGACAAGCGGAACCGGAAGCGTTCCCGATCGCAGACCGCGTTCCTGCCCGCCGCCATCCAGCAACGGCAGGAGGCGCACACGCGGACGCCTGCGCACATAAAGCGCCCCGACACCCTTGGGGCCATAGGCCTTGTGACCGGAGAGGCTCATCAGATCAATCTGCATGGCCTCGACATCCAGTTCAATCTTCCCGGCTGCCTGTGCTGCATCCGTGTGGAAATATGCACCTGCATCCCTGCAAAGCCTTCCGATAGCCGCAAGATCCTGCACAACAGCCGTTTCGTTGTTCACAGCCATGACCGAAACAAGGGCGACATCACCGCCAGCAAGCGCAGAGCGGAGCCTTTCCATGTCCAGCAAACCATCACCATCGACGGGCAGGATCTCCATGTCCCAGCCCTGACGGGCCAGGGTTCTGGCGGCTTCCAGAACGCACTTGTGCTCAACAGCAGAAACCAGAACCCGCCTTTTTTCCTGTCCGCGCACCGGGTGCTCCGCCAAAAAGGCCATCACACCTTTCAGCGCCAGGTTGTTGGCTTCTGTCGCACCGGACGTGAAAATGATTTCCCGGGGATCGGCTGCAATCAGGTCCGCAACCTGCTTTCTGGCCTTTTCGACCAGCTCCGCAGCTTTTTGGCCATAGCTGTGATCGACAGAATGCGCGTTGCCAAACTCTTCGGTAAAAAGCGGCAACATCACATCGACAACACGGGGATCCGTTGGCGTCGTCGCCTGATAATCAAGATAAACTGGCGTATCACTCATCAAAGACACTTACCCTAAAGACCGATGACTGCTCCCATGCTGGCACAGAACAGTTCAGACGTTGACCTGTTTTTCTGTCGCAGGATCGCCGGAGACATCGCCATGAAGCTTGTCTCCCTTTCTCTCATAGAGAGCAGACCAGCACTCCACAAAGCGATCCACGTCCTCCTGCGTGCTTTTCCAGCCCAGGGAAAACCTCAGGACAGACCCGGCTTCCTCGTCCGTTGCTCCCATTGCCTTCATCACATGGGATGCCTGTACCTTTCCGGACGAACAGGCCGAACCGGATGAAACGGCGATACCTTCCAGATCAAGGGCCATCAACTGTGTGTCCGAAGGTACACCGGGCATGGCCACAGAGGAAGTGTTGGGCAAACGCTCTGTATTCTGTCCGAAAACCTTCGCATTGGGCGCAATGTCCCGAACCCGCTGCTCCATGTCATCGCGCAGGGCCCGGATGACAGCCAGACTGTTGTGCTTCTGTTCCCCGTTGCCGGATGTCTCGTTGCCGACTTCCTCAAAAGCCAGCTCTGCTGCCTTGCCAAAACCTGCAATACCGGCAACGTTCTCCGTTCCTCCGCGGCGACGTCTTTCCTGCCCGCCACCAACCTGCTGCTGCAGAACATCAATCCCCTTGCCCAGCACAAGCGCCCCCACACCCTGGGGACCACCGATCTTGTGGGAAGACAGCGTCAGAAAATCGGTCTCCAGGGCCATGGCATCAACGGGCGTTTTGCCCAGTGCCTGTACAGCATCACAGTGACAGAGCGCCCCCCGGCTGTGACACAGCTCGACAATCTCGCGAACGGGCTGGATCACACCGGTTTCGTTGTTCGCATACATGACGGACACCAGCACATCGCTTCCGTCTTCACCAATCGCATCAGCCAGAGCTTCCAGATCAACACGTCCGCAGGATTTCAGCGGAATTTGGAACGCCTCCGGATCCACGGCCAGAACGGAATCATGCTCTCCGGCAGAAACCATCAGACGCGAGCGACCAGCCCCTCGCAGGGCCAGATTGTTGGCCTCTGTCCCGCCGGACGTAAAAATGATGCGGGTCGCACGCGTATTAACCAGTCTGGCAAGTGCCTCGCGCGCATCTTCGACACGTCGTCTGGCCAGACGGCCAAAGGCATGGACAGACGAGGCATTGCCAACCTCTCCCATCACAGCGGCAACCGTTTCAATCACCTCCGGACGAATGGGTGCTGTTGCATTGTAATCAAGATAAACAGGCGTTTTTCCCGAAGGCAGGGTCATATGAGAAGCGGTCATAAAGTCTCATTTCCGTTGTGGGTATGTCTGCCTGCTTCAAGTCCGGGCAAACAGAACGCTTACGGATTGTTCAAAAATTCGGATTACTGGGCTGCCGGCTGATAGGTCGAAATCGGAACGCGCCTTTTCAGAACGTCATCCAGCGTTACGGAGTCCAGGTAATCATAAATGGTGTTGGAAAGACCAAGCCAGAGATCATGAGTGATACAGCGGCTTTTGTCCGCACGACAGCCATGCGGGCTGTCCGGATTACAGGCGTTCGTCCGGATCGGTTCCTCGACAGCCTTGAAGATATGTGTGATCACGACCTCATCTGCCGGGCGGGCCATCATGTAGCCCCCACCGGGTCCCCGCACGGAACGGATCAGGCCAGCGCGGCGCAGCTTGGCAAAAAGCTGCTCAAGATAGGACAGGGATATTTCCTGACGATCTGCAATATCCGACAGCGCTACCGGATTGTCCTGCGCATAAAGTGCCAGATCAATCATGGCCATCACGGCATAGCGCCCCTTGGTGCTCAGTTTCACGGCTTTCACTCCTGCTTCAGGCTTGTTGCTCCGCCTGCGTCTTATCCGACCAAAAGGGTCTGTTATATGCAGATGCCCCTTTTAACCGCACTTTGTCAAGGGTTTTACAGCCGACAAGGCGTGACGGCTCCCTGAACAGGGAGGCTTTTCCTATCGCTGCTTGTTTTGGGGAACCGGTGCCTCAACAGTCGGCATGGGCGGTGGAGCCGATTTTTCCCCGGCTTCACGATCCTCAAGCTCGACCACTCTTGTGCGCAGCATCTGGACTTCGGCCATCAGGCCTTCCAGAGCACGGGCCACAGGATCGGGAATATCACCTTGCGGGATACCGTAGGCTGCAAAGGGCTGACTTTCCGGCTGGGCTCCGCGGTTTTTGCGTCCGATCGCCTTGGCCGGGATCCCGACAACTGTTGTGCAGGACGCCACATCCTGGGTCACGACAGCATTCGCGCCAACGCGTGCCCCGCATTCGACCTCGATCGGCCCCAGCACCTGGGCACCGGAACCGACAATGACATTGTTGCCAAGGGTCGGGTGACGTTTCACCCCGCGCTGGGCATCGGAATCAACCGAGGGTGCAACACCACCGAGCGTTACTCCGTGATAAAGCGTGACATTGTCACCAATCACACTGGTTTCACCGATGACAACACCCATACCGTGGTCAATGAAAAACCCGCTGCCCACCTTTGCTCCCGGGTGGATTTCAATACCGGTAATGGCCCGGCTGATCTGCGAGATAAAGCGCGCCAGCAAACGCCAGTTTGCCTTCCAGAGACGATGGGCCAGACGATGAGAGGCAACCGCCTGGAACCCCGGATAGCACAGGACAACTTCCAGCCGGGAACGCGCCGCAGGGTCGCGTGCCATTGTTGCATCAATTTCTCGGATCAGGCTCTTGAACATCTTCTTGATCCTCTCCTCATCTCGTCTCGGGCTGCAAAATCAGCCTCTGTTGTTGTCACCGACCGGTAAACCGGGACAGGTTCACAGGTCGATCAGATCATAGCAGATCACAAGCTTTGCAACATATCCGGATGACAGTTTCAAGTCCTTAGTTCTCTTCCGAAGCTGTCAGCGGGAACCAAAACAGGTTCCCAGACTCGATACAGGAAAAAAGACAGTGCATTTTCACATTCAAAGTCAATCTCTTACCGGAAAAAGCTGGAGATTTCCCTCACCTTACCCTATAAGGTACGCTGTCTTGATATTCCTGTGATCACTCCCGTTGATATGGCGTTTCCGTGCTATGGCCCTTCTGGGCATATAGTAACACAGGCTGTGCCAATCAAGGAAAGCGCAGTTTTGCAGGAAAGACAAAAAGCATAGGCAGTTAAGGAAACACGGCAGGATGCCCGATATTATTCTGAATGGCCCGGAAGGCCGTCTCGAAGGTCGCTACTATCACAGTAAAGTTCCAAATGCTCCCATCGCCATGATGCTTCATCCGCATCCCCAGCACGGCGGTACCATGAACAACCGCATCGTTTACACGATGTTCCATGCTTATGTAAAAATGGGCTTTTCCGTGCTGCGCTTCAACTTCCGCGGTGTTGGTCGTTCACAGGGTGTCTACGCAGACGGCGAGGGCGAACTGGCCGATGCTGCATCTGCCCTGGACTGGCTGCAGTCTGTCAACGAGAATGCCAGCCAGTGCTGGGTCGCCGGTTTTTCCTTTGGCGCCTGGATCGGCATGCAGCTTCTGATGCGCCGTCCGGAAATCAACGGCTTTGTTTCCATCGCTCCGCCAGCAAACATGTTCGACTTCAGCTTCCTTGCCCCCTGCCCCTCCTCCGGTCTTATCCTGCAGGGTGAGCGCGACGATGTTGTGCCAGAAGCCAGTGTTGCCAAACTGGCCGACAAGCTGAATTCCCAAAAGGGCATTTCCATTGATTACCGTCTGGAGCCGGATGCCGGTCACTACTTCGAAAACCAGATGGAGCTTGTTGAAGCACACATCCAGGACTACGTTCGCAAACGCTTTGCCGAAGACGGAGTTCCGCTGATTGCAGGCTAGGTCCTGCGAACCACGAACAAAAAACCCCGCTCCGACCGAGCGGGGTTTCTTTTTATCTAGGCCGGCTGATGGAGCACACCACCCCGGCAGGCTTCCGGCACGGCTGTTGTACCGGGCCAGGACAGCGGCAACCCCAGACGGCTTCTCAGCGCCAGATAGGCAAAGGCCTGCGCTTCGAGCACATCCCCGTTCCAGCCCCGGGCCTCCACAGGCAGAACTTCACCGGACAGTTCTTCGGACAGGGTTTTCATCAGGACAGGATTGTGCCGTCCTCCTCCCGTCACGAACCATTTCGCCGGTTTTTCGGGCAAAAGAGCCTCACCTGCTCCGATCGCCTTCACGGTAAAGGCCGCCAGCGTCGCCATGACATCCTCGGACCTTTCGATCCGGCTGGCAAAAAACTCCAGGGAAAAGTCATTCCGATCAAGGGATTTCGGAAAGGACTTTCTGAAAAAGGGATGTTCAAGAGCCTCAGACAGAACCTCCTGCGCCACAACACCTCTTGCCGCCATCTCGCCATCGAGATCACAGGCCTGCCCGGTCCAGGCTCTGGCCCAGTCATCCATCAGCGCATTTCCCGGACCCAGATCAAAGGCAAGCATCCGGTCATCCAGCTCTCCGCGCACCAGCGTCACATTGGAAACACCCCCGATGTTCAGGAAGGCAACAGTCTCCTGCCCACCCCCTGCAGAACGTGCCAGAGCCGCATGATAGGCCGGGGCAAAGGGGGCACCCTCCCCACCACGGGCCACATCCGCTGCCCTGAAATCATTGACCACCGCAATTCCGGTTCTGGACGCCAGCAGCGCACCATCACCGATCTGGAGGGTTTCCCGGTCCGCAGGGTTGTGCCAGAGCGTTTGACCGTGAAAGCCGATCAGGGCAATGTCCGAGGCCGAAAGTCCGGCTTTTTGCATCAGCTGTTCCACAGCCTCGACATGCCAGAGTGTCTGCTCCTCTTCAAGAGCTCGCACTGCCTCAAGTGACCGGTCCTTCTGAAGCAGACAACCTTCAATGCGCTCCCTTTCCGGAAGACTGTAAGGCCTGAAAAAACTCTCGCCACATTCCAGAACCCGTTCTCCGTCACTGCGGATCAGAGCCGCATCAATTCCGTCCATGGATGTTCCGCTCATCAGGCCCAGAAGCCATTTGCCTGTATCGTGCCCTGCTGTCATTCGCACCTCTATTGTTTCCAGTGCAGGAGTGTGGTAAATCCCGCCCTGTTCTGCAAGTCGGAACTGATATTTCTTCGACCTGCGTTCCCCGATTAAACAGAATGAAACCAGAAAAGAGAACCCCAATGACTGCGCCTGCTGCACAGAACTTCCGTTCAGAATTCCTGCGAGAACTGAGCGCGCGCGGCTATATTCACCAGGGTACGGATTTGAGCGCACTGGACGAAAAAATGGCCGCTGGTTCCATCAGCGCCTATATCGGCTTTGATGCGACTGCCAATTCTCTTCATGTTGGCAGCCTTCTGCAAATCATGCTTCTGCGCTGGCTTCAGAAAACCGGTCACAAGCCAATCGTTCTGATGGGCGGCGGCACCAGCAAGGTCGGTGATCCCTCCTTCAAGGACGAAGCCCGCAAGATGCTGACCCTCGAAGACATCCAGAACAACATGGATGGCATCAAGCAGGTCTTTTCCAAGTACTTGAGCTTCGGGGAAGACCGGAACGATGCCGTCATGGTCAACAACGATGACTGGCTGGGCAATCTGAACTATCTGGAATTCCTGCGTGATTACGGCATTCACTTCTCCGTCAACCGGATGCTGAGTTTTGATTCCGTCAAGCTGCGCTTGGACCGCGAACAGTCCCTCTCCTTCCTTGAATTCAACTATATGATCCTTCAGGGCTATGACTTCATGGAACTGAACCGCAGGCACGACTGCCTGCTGCAGATGGGCGGTTCCGACCAGTGGGGCAACATTGTCAACGGCGTCGACCTGACCCGCCGGGTTTCCCAGAATGAAGTCTTTGGTCTGACCTCTCCGCTGCTGACAACCTCTTCAGGTGTCAAGATGGGCAAAACTGTCGGCGGGGCCGTCTGGCTGAACGAGGACCGTTGTTCCGTCTTCGATTTCTGGCAGTACTGGCGCAACACGGAAGACGCCGATGTGGGGCGCTTTCTGCGCCTCTTCACAGAGCTTCCACTGGACGAGATTGCCCGTCTGGAAAAGCTTGAGGGTGCAGAAATCAACGAAGCAAAGAAGATTCTTGCAACAGAAGTGACCAAGCTTGCCCACGGCGAGGCCAAGGCACTGGAAGCACAGGAGACAGCCCGCAAGGCTTTTGAAGAGCGCAGTCTCGGTGCCGACCTGCCCTCCATGGACTTCGACAGATCAAAGCTTGAAGAGGGACAGCCCTTCTTTGTCATGCTCAAGGAAACCGGCCTTTGCCCGAGCAGCAGCGAAGCACGCAAGCTGATCAAGGGCGGCGGTGCCCGCATCAATGACGAACAGGTCAGGGAAGACAACCGTGTTGTCACCCTTGCCGATCTGAACGCGGAAGGATCAATCAAGCTTTCTGCCGGGAAGAAGCGCCACATGCTGGTACGCCCTGCATAACAGCAGGCACAGATACCGATACAACAGAAAAGAGCGGTTCCTTTCCCGGAACCGCTCTTTTTTACATTCTTCAAGGAGAAAATTTCCTGCTATTGGAGGGCTTCCGACTGCTCTTCCTCGTCCTCGGTCACAACGCCCTGCTCGGGGACATCCTCGGCTCCCTTCGGAAGGATCCGTCTCAAAAAGCCCGGTGTCAGTCCTGACAGGGGATTGATTGACACATCAGGATCACTGGTGCTGCCGCGAACCGAATAGTTGAAAGCAACAATGCCTCCCCCGTCGCCACCGGTCAGGATCTGTCCCAGGATCGGAATTCCTCCCAGGAAACGGTTCAGGGTGTAGGCAGGCACAATTGTGCCAACCATATCAAGGTGAGAGGAATTGCTGTCAATCCATCCCTTCCCTGTCAATCCGAGACCGGAGCTGTACAGGCGCAGGTCCTCGCTGACGAACACACCGTTCTTGAGGGTAAAGTCGCCTTCAAGGTTTTCGAAGAGAACGCCTTCCCCGGAGAGGGCATTCAAAGGTCCCGTCAGGGACGCGAAGCTCAGAAGCTTTGCCAGAATGGGAGCATCCACAAAACGGAGACTTTCTCCCTCAAGGCGTCCTGTCAGCGGAATATCCCGGTGCCATGACTGGGCCTGACCATGCACGCGAAGCGTCCCGCCCTGCACGGAATCAAGGACATCAACCGACCTCAAAAAACCGCCGAGGTCCCTTGTTTCAAGAGAAAGCCTCTGAACGCCCTGCTCATCAGGCTGATACCTCAGAACAATTCCCGGAGGAGGCGCGTTTTCAAGCTCTTCAGCCTTTCGCGCAGCTTCCTCCTCTTTTTGTTTCTGTCTTTGCTCGGCAACAACATCATCCTTGTCCGGGTTCTTCACCACCGTCGTATTCTGTACGGCCCCGGTACTTCTGGAACGGAAGGTTTCAGGAATCAGGGCCTTCACCCCGAGCCTCTTCCAGCCTTCGGCAGTGTTGTCGAAATCCAGCGAGACATTTTCCAGCCAGCGTTCCTCACCCAGAATGACCCTGTCCAGCGCAGCCGCCTGCAAAACAAAGGGAGGTGTCGGTTCATCATCGACAGCTTCAGGCGGAGCGCTGTTTTCAGTCAGGGGAACCGTGGCTTCATCCCTTTCAGCAACAACCGGCGACTGAGTCGTCTGGCTGGCCCCGTCAAGTTCCTGTTCAAGTTCCTTCAACTGATCCTTTTCATCACCGATAAAAGGCCTGGCATCCAGCACACCGCCGCCAATGGTGATCACGGGACGCAGTTCCTGCCCGTTTTCAAAGGGTTCAAAAACAACCCCGACAGCCTCCAGCTCGGTTGTCCCGAGGGCAAGCCTGTCAAAGAAGGCAGAGCGTATTGCGTCATTTTCGAGTACCAGTTGCCCTTCGGCATTCAGGTCATCAGCAGAGACAACGGCCTTGTCGATACTTTTCAGCTCTCCGTCATCAAAGCGCAGAGAAGCCTGAACCGTTGCCGGCACGCCCTGTTCCTTTTGCCAGGCCAAAGGAGCAATACCGAGGTGGGCTTCCTTCAGGTTTGCTGCGACAGAGGCCTGCCCAATTCCTCCCGGAAACTGCTCATAAAGCAGGTTCGCAGACAGGGGACCTTCAACCCAGGGCGCGGTCTCCAGCTCAACCAGCGTCTTCAGATCGGCACTGTCAATCTTCGGGATACCGACCTTGAGCGTTGTCGTGGGCTGATCCGTCGGGAGATCAACAAAGCTCTCGTTCCACTGGATATCCATGGGATGGCCTTCAAGCAGGACAGGGCCTGTCACCACCATACCATCCTGTGTCACATCCAGCTTCAGCGTCCCGTCCGTTGCATTGTGCTCCCGGAAGATATTCTCGAAGGCAGCATTGGTCAGATCCGCAGAAGCCATAACCTTGATATCCTCCAGCAGCAGATCCTGCAAAAGAGGGAAGGAGAAATCGACAGCAACAAGGGCCTTACCCCCTGTCTGATCCGGTTTCAGGCCGAGCTTGGAAATCAGTCCCAGCGGTTTCTGGTCAAGAACCTTCAGGGCCGTTGGAACCGGTCCTTCCAGAGACGTCTGGATATCGATGCTTTCCTGACCGATATCCAGCCCCTTGATATCAATCGTGCTGGGATGGACCTTCATATCCAGAAGCGTTCCACCGTCGGCAAAAAGTGTCAGGCCCTTTTCATGAACAACGGCACTTCCCGCAACATTTCTGACAGGAGGCAGCGGGCGGAAATAATGAACATCCAGTCCCTCGTATTCAATGGCTCCCTCCAGAGAGGAAATCTCGAGCACCTGTGTTTCCAGCGCGTGAACAAGTCTGGCCAGTCCACCTTCCGGAACGGGCTGTTCCTTCGGTTCAGACTCGGTCTTCCCGGCATTGTCCGGGCTTTCCGGGTTTGCCTCTGTTTCCGTCTCAGATGGTGCATCAGCGTTCTGCCCGGTCCCTGTCTCCCCGGCCTTGAGAACCAGTTTGATCGAGGCTTCCTTCGCCATTCCGCTCCGGATGTTCCGGGTCACCCACTCGCGGGCATTGTCACCCAGTGCAGCAGGCCAGTAGAGTTCCAGATCATTGACCGGCATCTCCAGAACGCGAGCCCCCAGCAAGACATTCGTTTGTCCGGACCAGTCAGAGATATTTCCTGCCACAGCAAGCTTTGGTCCGGGTTTACTAAACGTACCGAAATTGATCGCAAAATTGTCCAGAACCAGACGCTCGCTTTCCGGAGCATAGCTTCCCTTCAGCAAAAGAGCGGATACCGGAAGGGGAGCGACATCAAGCTCCTGAATTCCCAGACTGCCCTCTCCGCCGGAAATCTCGAAACGCGTCCGGCCGATTTCCCCATCCAGATTAAGCGAACTGACAAGGCTCAGTGAAAGCGGAAGGTCAAACTGCTCCAGATTGACACTCGCCGGCATCAGTCGGGCCAGACGGGCCGGCCTCAATCCGCGGCTCTCCAAAGCCAAGTCAATAACATCAAGAGACCGGTCGAAGACAAAGGCTCCTTCAACCAGAACAGGCTCAAAGGCTGTCTCTTTCTTCCCGGTTTCGGCAGCAGCCCCGCCTGATGTAACCTCATCATCGGAAAGATCGACCGCGAACCTCAAATCACCAGCCAGACCAAGGGTATCCCGGCGGACAGAAATGTCTGCACGCGGCGCAAAGAACGTAATCCCCTGCTCCCGGTCATCAAACTTGATCGTCGCAGAGCGAATGGAAATCTCGTTGAGGTAGGAAAGCGGGTTGTCGGGACTGCGCTCTTCAAGCAGAGCCATCATTGCACCCAGAACCGCGCTTTCACGTTTGGCTCCACCGTCATCGGTCGACGCCTGTTCCCCATTGCCGGTTTCAGTGGTTTCCGCTTCATTCGGGGACGGATCTCCACTGGCGATCTCAAGTTCTTCCTCCGCCTCCGGCAGCTCGGCACCAACAGCCTCTGCCAGATCGGCGGCACTCACCTGTCCCTCTCCATTACCTGCACCGGACGGCAAGAGCTCCTCAATCACAAAGTTCCCGTTTTCCAGACGGACGATGCTCAACTGTGGTCCGATGATCTGAATGACAGTCGGAACGATTTGTCCGCGAAGGGCCAGGGGTACATCCAGCTCAATTCCCATGAGAGGAACAGCAGCAACGACATCACCCTGTTTGTTGAGAATACGCGCATCCTCAACCCGCAGGGCAATGGAGCGGTCTTCGGCAACCCAGGCCAGCAGGGTGTTCCCGACATCAAGGTGCAGGCCGCGCTCACGATTCACCAGCGCCTTTTCCAGATAGGGCGTTACAAAATCCAGATAGACAGGCCCGGCACTCAGGCGCCAGACGAGCACACCGATTGTAACCGCTGCCACCATCAGCAATCCGGCCAAAATTTCCAGCGAAATTCGCGTCACTTTCCGCATCACCTTGCCAGTGACCTTTCCAACATTATCACCCAATCAAAGCAGATATCCTTGACATCCACCCACTGTTATAATCCTGAATAGGAACAGAGTTCCATTCATATAACCCGACTTGCAGGGGCTTGACCATTGCAATCAGCACCGGAAGCCGGGATGCTTCCCCATCAACGAAAGGCAAACCTTTTCCATGACTTGTGGTTTTTCCGTCTCAGAACAGGATCTGCCAAAGATACCAGAAGAATGGCAAAAACTGCCTTCTGCCACTCACTGGCTTGAACATCTGGACAGGCTCCAGGAGCCGGAACTGCAATCCGCACTGAAAAGCCGGTCGGAAACCAGCCCGTCCCGGGAACTCATTGCCAGCGCCCTGTGCCACAGTCCCTACCTGAGCCAGTGCATGCTGCGCCACACAGCCTTTGTGCACGAACTCCTTCGGGACGGGCCAGACAAAAGTCTCACAAGTCTTTGTGAAAGGCTCCTTGAACAAACCGCATTCGAAACCTCCACCCCGTCTGTTCAGGAGCAACTCAGGCACGCCAAGCAACAGGCCGCGCTGACCATCGCCCTCGCAGACCTGTCAAGAGATTGGGACGATTGTAAAATCGTCAAGGCCCTTTCGGATTTTGCCAACACATCAATCCGGGCCGCCCTCAGACATCTGCTGCTGGTCCAGCACAATCGCGGCAACCTTGTTTTGCACAATCCCGGGGATCCGGAGGATGATTGCGGCTATGTGATTCTTGCCATGGGAAAACTGGGCGCTGATGAACTGAATTATTCCTCTGATATTGATCTGATTGTTCTTTTTGATCCTGCAAAATGTGATTACCGCCACGACAGGGGGCCGCAGGAAGGCTATGTCAGAATCACGCGGGATCTCGTCCGGCTTCTGAATGATCGCACCAAGGACGGGTATGTTTTCAGAACAGACCTCAGGCTCCGTCCGGATCCCGGCGCAACCCCCATTGCCCTCTCCTACAATGCCGCTCTCAGCTACTATGAATCCCTGGGATTGAACTGGGAGCGTGCGGCCATGATCAAGGCACGCCCTGTTGCCGGGGACATTGAACTCGGCAAGAGCTTTCTCTCGGAAATTCGTCCCTTCGTCTGGCGCAAGCATCTGGACTTTGCTGCCATTGATGACATTCACGCCATCAAACGCCAGATCAATGCGCACAAGGGCGGGCATTCCATCAAACTGCCGGGGCACAACATCAAGCTGGGCAGAGGCGGCATCCGGGAAGTCGAGTTTTTTGCCCAAACCCAGCAGCTGATCTGGGGAGGCCGCGATCAGGACCTGAGATCATCCCGAACTGTCGAGTCTCTCAGGGCACTGACTGACAAGGGCAAGATCACAGCCGAAGTCTGTCAGGACATGGAACGCTCCTACTGGTTCCTGCGCCGCCTTGAAAACAGGCTGCAGATGATTGATGACCAGCAAACCCAGATCATGCCAGAGACAGAGGAAAAACTGGAAGCCATTGCCGCCTTTATGGGATATGCGAGCCTGCCCCTTTTTGAAGAGGAGCTTCTGGGACATCTCCAGCGTGTCGAATACCATTATGACCGCCTCTTTGAAGAGGAACAGACAGCAGAACCGGAACAGAGAGAAGAATCCCTGCCCAAGCTCGTGTTCGCAGGCTCCGATCCCACACCGCAAATTCTCGAAGATCTCACAGGGCTTGGCTTTGAGGACCCTGAACGCGCCTTCGGGATTGTCACGAACTGGAAGGCAGGCCGACACAGGGCTGTCCGTTCCAACCGCAGCAGAAACCTGATCAACCAGCTTCTGCCAACCCTGATGATCGCCTTCAGAAACAGCGGCCACCCCGATCAGGCGCTGCTTCAGTTTGACACCTTCCTGTCCACTCTTCCGACCGGGGTTCAGCTCTTTGCCATGCTTCAGGCCAATCCGAACCTCCTCGACCTGCTTGCGGAGATCATGGGCACAGCCCCCGAACTGGCCAGAACGCTCGGGCAGAACCCGAACCTTCTGGAAGCCGTACTGACCGGAAGCTTCTTTGCCCCCCTGCCCAACAAGGATTTCCTGAGACAAAGCCTGCAAAAAGCCCTGAACGAAGCGCGGGACTATCAGGACATTCTGGACATCACCCGCAGGTGGACAAAGGATTTCAAGTTCCAGGTCGGAGTCCAGATCCTGCGGGACACCTGCGATGTTCCGGAAGGCAACCGCGCCCTGAGCGACCTTGCCGAGGTTATTCTCGAAACACTCCTTCCCCATGTGGAACAGGACTTTGCAAGACGACACGGCATCGTTCCGGGGACGTCCTTTGCCATCGTTGCAATGGGGAAACTCGGCAGCCGGGAGATGACACCGACTTCCGACCTTGACCTCATCTGCCTCTATGATCGCGGACAGACCGAAGGCTTCCAGCAATCGGACGGAGACAAGCCTCTGGATATCAATCAGTATTTCATCCGGCTGACGCAGAGGGTCATCAACGCCATCACAGCCATGACACCGGAAGGAACACTTTACGAAATCGATATGCGGCTGCGCCCGTCCGGAACGGCAGGCCCCCTGGCCATCTCCCTTGAGGCCTTTGAGGAATACCAGAGTTCACAGGCCTGGACCTGGGAGCACATGGCCCTGACGCGCGCCAGGCCCATCGCAGGGCCTGAAGCCTTTCTGGAGCAGATCAGAACTGCCGTACAGAACCGCCTCTGCTCGCCGAGGGACAACCAAAAGCTTCAGCAGGATGTTCTGGACATGCGCAAAAGGCTGCATCAGGAAAAAGCGCCCAGAGGTCCACTGGACTGCAAGGCCATTCCCGGCGGGTTGACCGATCTGGAATTTCTGGCCCAGTTCCTCCAGTTGCTTGAAGCCCCCGGGAACGGTGCAATACTGCGCAAGAACACCTTTGCCGTCTTTGAAACGGCGGCAGAACTCGGACTGCTTTCAGGCGAGCAGGGGCAACAGGTCGCGCTGCAGCTGGACCAGCTCCAGCGTTTGCAGCGTCTGCTTCGATTGACCTCAGGAGGCTTTTCCCAACCGGAAGAGCTTTCAGAGGCAACCAGGGAACGTGCCCTGAAAATCTTCGGGGCCTCGACAACGGACGAGATGCTGCAGGTCATTGCCCGGAACAGCACGCGCATCCACACCCTGTTTGCGGAAAGGATCGGGGACTACAGCACAAAAGACGCCTGAAGATTCGCTATTAACTATATGGGAACCTTGCAATAGGATACTATCAGGGAACAAAGGGTATCAAAAAACAGCAAAGATCCGGGCATCCATGTACAGTCTCTCTTCGGTAAAGGCACTTTCCATTGAGGAACACATTCATCCTCTCTGGCAAAAGCTGGTGAATGACGAACGGATTCTGGAAGAGGAGCGAGAACCGGACTGGGCCAGTCTGGTTCGGGAAATCGTTACCCTGCAAGGCGGACACACCGCCAGCACATCCGATCCGGACAACGGACTGATCAGCACACTGGATGTCCGGCTGCGCGCCATTTACTGCTACTGGAATTTCCTTCGCGGCAACGCTCTGTGTCCCGCACGGGAACGCTTCAGCCCTGCTGCCGTCACCTTTGCTCTGGGTCGGGTCAACATGCTGGATGTCCACCGGAACCAGGATGGCAAGGAGTACCGTTTTCTCTATCGTCTCTTTGGTTCGAACATGGCGGTTATCGAAGGCCGGGATCTGACGGGACACTGGGTGGACGAGACCACCAACCCGGAATACATGTCGATGCTGGAAGATCACTACAGCCATGCCGTGGAACACTGTGAGGCAACCCTCTACGAGATCAAGGGTGTCTTTGACAGAAAACGCTATGATTACCAGCGCGTGATCCTGCCCTTCTGTAGTGGACAACCTGTTGTCACACACCTCCTTGTCTGCTCTTTCCCCAATCACAATATCAATCCGGATGACACCTGATCCAAACCGGATCGGGAGCATTTGACGTAACAGGGAAACCTGTGCCAAAGCTCAGGGGATCGTTTTCAACAGGACCCTTTTTGTTCTCTCTACACGCAAGGACTTGCCATGAGCGCTGAACTGCCACACGTCGGCTCTGCCGCGCCCGATTTCACTGCCCCCGTTTCGGCGGAGGAAAACCTCACCCTGTCCGACCTTAAAGGTCAGACCGTTGTGCTCTATTTCTATCCGAAGGACAGCACGCCGGGCTGCACGACAGAAGCCTGCGATTTTCGCGACAACATCGCCCGCCTGACCAGTCTGAATGTCAAGGTCATCGGTGTTTCCAAGGACAGCCTGAAACGCCACAGCAACTTTGCCACCAAACACGAGCTGCCCTTCCCTCTGGTCTCCGACGAGAACACCACAATCTGCGAGGACTACGGTGTCTGGAAGGAAAAATCCATGTACGGCAAGACATTCATGGGGATCGAGCGCACCACCCTGCTGATCGACGATCAGGGGATTGTGCGCCAGGTCTGGCCCAAGGTGAAGGTCAAGGGGCACGTCGACGACGTCATTGCAGCTGTCGAAGCCCTTTAAAGCGGCCCGGTAACCAGACAGGATCAGCAGAACAATGTCGGCAGACCAGCAGGAAGAAAGCAACAGCGCGCACAACTCTGCAACCATGCAGGGGCTGGCCTTCCTGTTGATTTGCCCTCTGCTGATGAGCAGCAATGCCATTTCCGCCAAGGTCCTCGCGCACGAGGTTCCGCCCTCGACCCTGGCTCTCGGACGGTGGCTGCTTTCGGCCCTGATCCTTCTGCCTTTCGTCTGGCGCCCGCTCAGGGACAAGGCTTCAACAGTCCTCAGGCAGGAGTGGAAGGCCCTGCTTGTTCTGGGCGCGACCGGCATGGGCGTTTGCGGCGCCTTTGTCTACAAGGGGGCAGAGACCACAACCGCCACCAATATCGGCCTGATCTATGCCTTTTCGCCGATTGCCATCATCGGCTTTGGTGCCCTGCTCTTCGGAGAGAGACTTGGCAAGCTGCAGGTTCTGGGCATTTTCTCGTCCTTTGCCGGGGTGCTTGCCATCCTCTCCAACGGCGCACTTGCCAACCTGACAGCGCTTGACTTCACATCGGGCGATCTCTGGATCGCGGCGGCCGCCGTGGGCTGGGCCGTCTATTCCCTGACCCTGCGTCACAGCCCTTCTGTTCTTGGACTGCTGCCCCGTTTTGCGGTGATCATGTTCTCCGGCGTTCTGGTGCTCCTGCCCTTCAGCCTGTGGGAACTGGCGCAAAGCCCGCAGTTGCCTTCCGTTGATGTTGCAATTCCGGCCTTTCTCTTTCTGGCACTCATTCCCTCCCTTGCCGCCTTCCTCACCTATGGGCGCGCGCAGGAACTACTGGGTTCCGGCCCGGCCTCACTGGTGATGTATCTGCTGCCGCTCTACAATGTTCTGGTGGCCTGGCTGCTGCTGGACGAACAGCTGGAACCTCATCACGTCCTCGGGGCGGGCCTGATTTTGCCGGGTCTCTATCTTGCCAGTCGCAGGAAAAAGGCCTAGCTTGCGCCGAACTGTTTCACGCAAGAGGACGACACGAGCCATGTCAGACGCACAGCCCGCCAACAGCTTTGACAGCCAGACCGACAAGGCCAGACGCTGGGCGCGTGACAACTTCACGGCTGACGAACTCTCTGCCCTTTTCACTGAAGAAACCCCGAGACCGGAGCTTCCGGACACACTGGCAGAGGCCGCGGTTCAGGCGCTCAACACCGCCAATTCAAAAGAAAAGGCACGTCTGTCCCTGCTGATTGCCAAACACTGGCAGGAGAACGGCTTTGCGGAGGTCGGAACAGCCATGCCTGCGGATGAGCCTGCCCGCGAGGCAGAGCCTGAACTGGTACCCCCTGCAAAGGTTCCCCGCCGCAAGATCAACCGTTCCGTTGCCGGACGCACAGCCCTGCTCCACGCGCTCTGTCATATCGAGCTTCATGCCATCAACCTCTGCTGGGATATCATTGCGCGCTTCACGGCGATCCCCATGCCCAAAGGCTTCTATGACGACTGGGTCGGCATTGCCGAAGACGAAGCCCGCCACCACCTGATGCTTTGCGAGCGGCTGGAGGAACTCGGCTCCCGCTACGGAGCCATGGCGGCACACGACGGACTATGGCAGGCAGCAGATGTCACCAAGGCCGACCTCAAGGCGCGCCTTGCCATTGTGCCAATGGTGCTGGAAGCCCGGGGACTGGATGTGACGCCGGGCATGATCGAAAAGCTCCAGGCAGCCGAGGATTTCAATTCCTCTGCCCGACTGGACATCATCTATGACGAGGAAATCACCCACGTGGCCCGCGGCAAACGCTGGTTTGAACTGCTGTGCGAGCGCGAGGGCACCGAGCCGATCGAGACCTGGCAGAAGCTGGTGATGAAGTATTTCCGTGGCAGCGTGAAGTCTCCCTTCAATATCGAGGGCCGCGACCTCGCCAACTTCCCGATTGATTTCTACGGACCGATTGCCGATCTCTGAAACCGGATCGCTCCCCGCCCTGTTTGCTCTGCCCTCCTCATCCGAAGACCGGACAAGAGCAAACTGTTCTTCCTCCCGGCAAAACAGACCTCTTTTCAGGAACCTCCGGCGCAAAAGGCGGAAAAAGTGAGAGCTTCCGCACGGTTCACAAAGCCCCTGACAACAATGTGAGCCACAAACAGGCTTTCTGGAACGGCCCGAATGCCTATATGATAGGAAGAAATGAACAGCAAAAGGGTCAAGATGCTCATGAGCGAAGCGCAGCGCTATCCCGTTGATCTGTCTGTCCGGCCGGAGGTTCAGGGCTTCTTTGACGAGGCCACCAACACCATCAGCTATATCGTCAGGGACCCCCGTTCAACCTCCTGTGCGATCATCGACAGCGTCATGGACATCGACTACGCCGCCGGACGCATCACCCACGAACACGCCGATGCCATGATCGACTGGATTACAGAGCGCGATCTGACCCTGGAATGGATTATCGAAACTCACGTTCATGCAGACCACCTCAGCGCAGCCCCCTATCTGCAGGACAGACTGGGTGGCAAGATCGGCATCGGCTCCGGCATCATGGTGGTCCAGAACACCTTTGGTAAAATCTTCAACGAGGGCACGGATTTCCAGCGCGACGGCTCCCAGTTTGACGCCCTGTTCGAGGACGGGGACCGCTACACCATCGGCAGCCTGCAGGCCCTGACGCTCTACACACCGGGACACACACCGGCCTGTATGGTCCATGTGATCGGTAATGCGGCCTTTGTCGGGGATACGCTTTTCATGCCGGATGGCGGCTCGGCCCGTGCCGACTTCCCCGGTGGCGATGCCGGTCAGCTCTATGACTCCATCCAGAAAATCCTGAACCTGCCCGATGAAACCCGCCTCTTCATGTGCCACGATTACGGCCCCAACGGGCGCGGGATCGCATGGGAAACCACCGTGGGCGACGAGCGCGAACACAACATCCACGTCGGCGGCGGCAAAACCCGCGAGGAGTTCATCGCCTTTCGCACCGAACGCGACGCACAGCTCGCCATGCCCAAGCTGATCATCCCCTCCCTGCAGGTCAACATGCGCGCCGGCGAAGTCCCCACCGACGAGAAAGGCAACCCGGTGCTGAAGGTGCCGATTAACGGGTTGTGAGAGATACAGAGTATCCGTGAGAAGGAAGCGAGCAAATTCAGGACAAAGTCAATAACGCCATAGACGACACAAAGATGTTCGCATAGCTTTAGGCTGATAACACCTGCACAAGACTGACTGCTCCTCTTCTCTCGAACCTGCCATGATCTTCATCCTCATCTATCTCGCCATTGGCCTCCTGCTGGGCAACAGTCCCAGGAATCAGGACGGACAGATGGCGAAGGCTCTGGCGACCTTTGCGATCAATGTCGCTCTGCCTGCGCTGATCCTCAAACACCTCCACGCCATTCCGCTGGACAGCTCTGCGGTTCTGCCGATGGTGGCCCCCTTTCTGGTCTTTTTCTCAGCCTTCGTGCTGGTGCTGGGGCTGTGGAAAACGGGTCGGCTGGACAGGGGAACAGCGGGCTGTCTGGTGCTGGTCTGCGGGACAGGCAACACCTCGATTGTGGGCATTCCGCTGATCGAAGCCTTTTACGGTGCAGAGGCGACGGGCTACACCGTTATCTTTGATCAGGCGAACTTTATCGTCATGACTGTTCTCGGGCTGCTCGCTGCAAACTACTTTTCGGCTGACCCCAAAGACGAACAGAGCATTTTCAGGAAGATCGTCACCTACCCGCCCATGGTGGCAACCCTTGCGGCTCTGGCGCTGCGTCCCGTCGACTTTCCACTCTGGCTGGATGAAGGACTGACCACGCTGGGCTCCACGCTGACGCCCCTTGCCATTGTCTCGGTCGGAGCAAGCCTGCGGATCAGGGAAGTCGCCGGAGAGCGAAAGATGATTGCCCTCGGCCTGACAGGCAAGCTCCTGCTGGTACCGCTGCTGGTCATGGTCCTGCTGCTGCCCCTTGTGAACGACAGCAACAGCCTCGCCTATCAGGTGTCTGTTTTGCAGGCCGGTATGCCGCCCATGATTGTTGCCGGAATTATCGCCATGGAAAAGAACCTCAACCCCGTGCTGTCCTCCGCCCTGATCAGCCTCGGCATCCCCGTTTCCTTTGTCACTGTCTATCTCTTCACCCTGTTGCTGTGACCCTGAACTTGTCTGTGCTGTAAGGCACAGGGGAAAAGAAATTACAGCCCTGCCACAAGCCTCATTGCTCTTCTGCTCTTTTGAAAACAAAGGCCAGCCCAAAAACAAAGGAAAGGCATGATGCAACGGCAAAAACCAGACAGCTGCTCTGAATGGAAAGGGTGTCTACAGCGACAGAATAGACCGCGACGACAGAAGAAACCCAGATCAGCTGAATGCGCCAGTTGTCGCCCATGCCTCTGGAAAACAGGGCCGCGATGACGAAGAGCATCTCCGAAACCGCCATTACAAGCACCAGGGTTTTGACCGCAAAAAGTTCAGCCTGAAGCACCTCACTGACAATCACCATCTTCCAGAAAACCCCGTCTCCGGTTTCAAAGGACAGCCACAGGACACCAAAAGCACAGAGGCACAGAACCATGCTGTAACCCAAGAAGCGTAAGACTGTTTGTCTGCTCCTGTCCCTCGATATCCTGATAAAGCCGTTGGTGGAAACGGCATTGCCCAACAAATTGAACAGCAATGCAATTGTCAGAATCATCTGAAAAAGACTGGCAGAGCCACCGGCATCAGAAACCCGGATCAGTGCCTCGGTCTGGATATATTTCTGAACGAAAAAAAGCAGTGTGATCGGTAAACCATGCAAAAGGATTTGCCCGACAAGTTCAAAGCGAACCCTTTCACAACCGGACAGATTTGAGCCCGAATTCGCCACAATCACCAAAAGCATAACAGCCCTGGTTACGACAAAGCCGTAGCACACCGAGTAAAGAACATTCTGCAAGAGAGCTTCAAAGATCAAAAAACAGACCGGAAAAACAATTACAGACATAGCATTGGATCTGTTGTTTCCCGCAACCCTTAACCGCCCTTCGTTCAGGGAGGATACAAAGTAAAAACAGGCGACAAGAAGAATGGCGGCAACAAACAGCCACTTCAATTGCACATCCCGAACAGGAACAGGCACCCGTTCATCTGCATAAAGCAGGAACAAAGCAGATGCGACGCCCCCCAAAAGCAGGCAGAGGAACACCAGTTCGGGCAGGAGACTGTCCCGCCTGCTCCGCGCCGAAAAATACTTTACTGAAGTGGTGAAACCCAACGCCAGAGCAACAAAGGAATTGAACGCAGAATAATAAATTGAAAAAGCATCCGCAGCATCAGGCACGGCATGGTTCACAACGAGGAAAAACGACAGGAAATAAAGCAGGGAAGGTGTCACACGATCCAGCAGAAATGACAGCGACAGCAGCAGCTCTTTAAGCACACTAGAAGTCAACTTCATACATATATTCTTCAAAATGCTGGAAGTACAATTTTTGTGTACTTTCAAAACTTCGCTGCAAATTTGCGAAGTCCTCCTCTCCCCTCATACCAAAATAAGGAAAGTGATGCATATACCTCCCATAGACCTTTTCACAGTCTTCAAAGTATTTCCGCGTATCAAGAATATGATGATGCCAAATTTCATCTACTTCTATTGAAGGCACGAGCCTGTGCGTTTCGCTGTATTTATAAAGCAGGAACATAAAATTACGATACTGGCTAATGGCATCCCGCACTCCTTCAGATGTCCATTCTCTAGCAATATTCGGATCAGTTTTCGTAAGCTTCCTTTCTATCCACTCAAAATCAAGACCAGCGATGCTTTCAATTACATCAGCTTGACAGATCATCGCAAAACCTCCCTTTCAAGAGGTGCTGTCAAACAAGCCAGCACCTCTTGCTCACATTCAACTAATCAAGGTTGACAATGCGCTGGTTTCGCAGGCTTCCGAACAGCTTTTCCTGCTTCAGTTTTTTGATTTTTCTTCATTTTTTGCTCCTTATTGTAGTTTCAACCAACTCAACAAGGCTTGCCATCAGCGCTACATATTTCATTTTTCTCAATATTTAGTTGCGCTTTTATAAAGATACACAACCATAAAAAATAAGCAAATCCTATACTGTTACAACTCAGTAACCAGTTTAGATACAGCAATAAAAAAGCGGAACCCGAAGGCTCCGCTTTTTCTGACTGTTTCCGAATGGTGAAAAGAAATCAGAGCAGTTCGTCGCTCTCATCCTCATCCTTTGCGCCCTTGACCTTGGAAGCCAAAGAGGCTTCGAGGAAGGCGTCGATATCCCCATTGAGGATAGCTGTCGGGTTGCCTGACTCCACGCCTGTGCGCAGGTCCTTGACCATCTGGTAGGGCTGCAGGACATAGGAGCGGATCTGGTGACCCCAGCCGATGTCGGTCTTGGCATCCGCCTCGGCCTGCGCCGCTTCCTCGCGCTTTTGCATCTCGTGCTCGTAGAGACGGGATTTCAGCATGCCCATCGCGGTCGCACGGTTCTTGTGCTGGCTTCGGTCGTTCTGACACTGCACGACAATGTTGGTCGGGATGTGGACAATACGGACCGCAGAGTCCGTGGTGTTCACGTGCTGACCACCCGCACCGGACGCCCGGTAGGTGTCGATGCGCAGGTCTGCCGGATTGATCTCCAGATCAAAGTCCTCGTCCAGAACAGGCGTGACATAGCAGGAGGTAAAGGAGGTGTGACGGCGCGCCTGGGAGTCATAGGGTGAAATCCGCACCAGACGGTGAACACCGGACTCGGTCTTCAGCCAGCCAAAGGCATTGTGACCGGAGATTTGCAGCGTCGTGGACTTGATCCCCGCCTCTTCACCGGGGCTTTCCTCAAGATAGGAGACCTTGTAGCCGCGCTTTTCGGCCCAGCGCACATACATGCGCAACAGCATCTGGGCCCAGTCCTGTGCCTCGGTTCCGCCTGCACCCGCATTGACCTGCAGGTAACAGTCGTTCTTGTCCGCTTCACCGGACAGCAGGCTTTCCAGCTGCTTGGTGGCTGCCAGTTCCTTGAAAGAAAGGATCTGGTTTTCGCCTTCGTCAATGGAATCCTGATCGCCTTCGTCTGTGCCCATTTCAATCAGAAGGGCCGCTTCCTCGATGCCCTCCTCGATTTCGCGCACGCCATTGATGGATTGCTCCAGCTGCGTGCGTTCGCGCATCAGTTTCTGAGCCAGATCGGCATCATTCCACAGGTCGGGATCTTCCGCCCGTGCGTTCAGTTCATCCAGTCTTCTGAGGGCTGCATCCCAGTCAAAGATGCCTCCTCAGCAGGGTCAGCGATTGTTTGATCTCGCCTACCGCTGCTTCGATCTCGGCGCGCATGTACGGCCTCCTCGTCAGCTTGAGTTACTCAAAATATCGACGATCTTCTAGCTTGAGAGCTGCCCGAGGACAAGCCCTTCCTCTGCCAAAGCGGTGTGAAGCGGCCTAATAAAGGCCGCCACCCAGCCCCAGATCATCACTGTCGTTGAAAAGCGTGCCGCCCCCCCGGTTGCCGTTGGCAGAGCGTGTGCCGCCCTGCCCCGACGGCACCGTGCCCGGCTTGAAGGCCTCCAGAATGACATTTCTGTCACCCGGGCGGGCCAGCAGGCCGTTCTCGGTGTTGATCCGCACCAGACGCACATCGGAGGGCACACGGAACGGTGTCGGCGGAGCATCGGCCAGAGCATCCTTCATGAAGGCCTTGAAAACCGGAGCCGCCACGCTGGACCCCGTCTCCCGGTTGCCCAGCGGGATCGGGTTGTCAAAACCGATGTAAACGCCCACCGCCAGATCGGGCGAGAAGCCGACAAACCAGGTGTCCTTGCTGTCGTTCGTTGTTCCGGTCTTGCCGCCCAGTGGCTTGCCCAGCTCCGCGATCCGGCGCCCCGTTCCGCGCTGGACAACTCCTTCGAGAATGGAGGTCAACTGATAGGCACTGACCGGATCAACCAGCTGCTCGCGCGTATCCGGTAGTTCCGGTGGGGGCAGGCCATCCCACTGCGCCAGTTGACAGTCCGCACAGGGGCGCTGATCATGCAGGTAAATGGTCTTGCCATAACGGTCCTGAATGCGGTCGATAAAACTCGGTGTGATATCCTTGCCGCCGTTGACCACCTGCGCATAGGCCGTGGTCATGTTCAGCAGCGTTGTCTCCCCCGCACCCAGCGCCATCGACAACACCGGTTCCATGTTCGGATCGATACCAAAGCGCTGAACGTAATCGACAATCTTGTCCATGCCGACATCCTGCGCCAGACGCACGGTCATCAGGTTTCGGGATTTTTCCACACCGACACGCATACGGGTCGGCCCGAAGAATTCGTTGCTGTAGTTCTTGGGCTTCCACTTGCCGAGACCAACACCCTGATCCAGAGCGAAGGGGGCATCCAGAATGATGGAAGCCGGCGTGTAGCCGTTGTCCAGACCGGCCAGATAGATAAAGGGCTTGATCACCGAGCCCGGCTGGCGTCTGGCCTGGGTTGCGCGGTTGAACTGGCTCTGACCAAAGGCAAAGCCACCGCTCATTGCAAGAACGCGTCCCGTGTGCGGGTCCAGCGCCACAAGACCACCGTTCACGCCCGGAATCTGCCGCAGGGCAAAAAGACGCTCGTCCTGCTTTTCAGGCTCCTGCTCCATGGGCAAGGCTTCAACCAGCACCACATCCCCGGGCGTCAGCACATCGGAAGGACGCTTTGGCCCGGCTCCGACCTTCTGGCCCTTGATCCAGGGACGCGCCCATTTCAGTTCATCCATCGGGATCCTTGCCAGACCTCCGGCTTTCAGACCAATCAGGGCATAGCCCCTGTTGTCGGTATCGATCACAGCCGCCAGCTCCCAGGGCGCAACGCCTCCCGGAGTTGCAACCTTCTGCAATTCGGCTTTCCAGCCGTCCGTGCTTTGCAGATCAATCACACCCAGCGCACCGCGCCAGCCGTGACGACGGTCATAGGCTTCCAGCCCCTCCCGCAAGGTCCGCTGGGCAATCTCCTGCAGCTGGGGATCAACTGTGGTGTGAACAGACAGGCCACCTTCATAAAGGCCCTGCTCGCCATAGAGGTTTTCAAGCTCGCGGCGGACTTCCTCTGCAAAGAAGGGAGCATCGACAACTTCTGTCTCTGTGCGCTCGGCCACGACCAGTGGTTCCTGCCAGGCCTCCTCAGCTTCCTCTTGCGTGATGCGACCGTCCTCGAGCATTCGGCCAATCACCCAGTTGCGGCGTTCCAGAGCAGCTGCGTGACGGCGAACGGGGTGATAGTTGTTCGGCGCCTTTGGCAGTGCTCCGAGATAGGCGGCCTCGGCAACACTCAGTTCATCCAGCGACTTGTTGAAATAGTTCTGTGCGGCTGCTGCAACCCCGTAGGAGCGATAGCCCAGAAAGATCTCGTTCAGATAGAGATCAAGAATGTGATCCTTGGTAAAGGCCTGCTCGATCCGGAAGGACAGAATGGCTTCCTTGATCTTGCGTTCGATAGAGGTCTCGTTGGTCAGCAGGAAGTTCTTGGCCACCTGCTGCGTGATGGTCGAGGCCCCGATCAGACGACGCCCGGTTCCGATGTTCTGGATGTTGGTGACAACGGCCCGCGCCAGTGCCAGCGGGTTGATACCGAAGTGCTCGTAGAAGTTCTTGTCCTCGGCTGCCATAAAGGCATCCTTGATCCGCCTGGGGATCACATTGACAGGAACATAGACACGCTTTTCCGTGGCATATTCCTCCAGCAGGCGCCCGTCTCCAGCATGAACACGCGTCACAGTCGGCGGCATGTATTCAGCCAGCTCGCGATAGTCCGGCAGGCCGCGCCCATAGTGATAGAGGCCCCAGGCTGCTACACCTGCACCAATAACACAGAGCACGAAGCCAATAGCAAAAAGTACCCCAAAGACCTTTAAAATCTTCACGCGCTCTTCCCCGTAGCGATAATATGACGCCTCACATTCTTCCGAGGCTCTTGTCCCACATTTCAGGATTTAATGCAAAACTGTGGCTGCCTCATGACAGAACTTTGATGGGCAAGGATTTTGCCTGTCAGTTCTGAAGAGCAGCCAGCCGTCCGAAATACTGATCCACAGACCGCTTGATTGCACCCACCAGCTTTTGCTTGTGTGCTTTCTGGTTCAGCAGTTTTTCTTCCTTCGGATTGGTCAGATAGCCCAGTTCGACCAGAACGGAAGGCACAACCGGTGACTTCAGCACAGCAAAGCCTGCCGAACGGTGCGGCCGGGTCAGCAATCGGGTCTCCGCCTTGAATTCATCCACAAGAATGCCTGCAAAGTATTTGCCCTGGTTGTTGGTTTCACGCTGGGCCAGATCAATCAGAATCTTGCTGACCACATCGGACTGCGCACTGAGATCCACACCGATCAGGACATCCGCCTTGTTCTCTTTCGCCGCCAGTGCCTCGGCTTCCTTGTCCGAACCGGACTCGGAAAGCGTATAGACAGAGGCCCCGGAAATCCGGCGATTGCTGTGTGTGTTCGCATGAAGGGAAATGAAAAGGTCTGCATTGGCCTTCTGTGCCCTTGCAACACGGTCACGAAGCGCGAGGGACTTGTCCTGCGTTCTGGTCATCACAACGCGATAGTTCCCGCTCTTTTCAAGGACATCCTTCAGGGCAAAGGCGTAGCGCAGAGCCAGTTCCTTCTCCTGCGTGCCGGCAACACCGATGGCGCCCGGATCGATTCCGCCGTGCCCTGCATCCACAACAACCACTTTCTTCGCTGCCTGAACCTGCTGGGCGACACGGGCCGCCTCACTGGTTGGTCTGCGCTTTGGCACAACCGGAGCTTCAACGAGATCAGGAACCTCCAGAGGTGCTGCAGAGGACACGCGCTTGTTGAGCAGGTCCCGTTCAGCGTAGTCCTGTCGCGAAACCGGATGAATGTCGATCACCAGTCGATTCTGGTAACCTTCCTTCGGCGCCAGCACAAAGGCCGAAACAACCTCGCCCGGACCAGCCAGATCGAGGACAATGCGACTGATACCGGGCTTGTAATTGCCGTAACGCAGGGACTTGACCAGTCCCTTGCTGTCCAGGCTCTTGTGTCGTGCCCTGCTCCAGTCCAGATCCGGCAGATCGATCACAACCCGGAAAGGGTCCGCCAGTGTAAAGATGTCAAATCGGGGATTGTCAGACAGTTCCAGTACGAACCGCGTTTTGTCGGGATGCTGCCCGACACGAACATCCAGCACATCCGAGGCCTGCGCCCATGAAGACAAAAGAAGCACTGTCAGAGCAAACAGTCCCTGGAAAAGCAGTGCCCTGCCCTTCATCCCTGCTGTTGCCGAAGCCTTGCTCTGTGCCTTCATACTGCTGAAAACCTCTGTTCCCTGAAAATGGAGTTCTTCCACGCCCTAACTTAGTGAATAAATGCACCCAGTGAAAGAGCAGAATTCACAGGCACAATTTTGTAAAAAACGACACAAATTCAGAATGTTTCATGGGAGCAGACCCTGTTGCCTCTGCATGTATTCCGACTGCAAAAACGAACAAATCGCAAAAAAGCGCATTTCCCTTCTGGTCTTGCAGAAAAACTGCTGCTAGTCTTGCCGAGCAAAATTCCAGACGGTCTGCGTTTTGAGTTCACGCGAGCAGGCCGTTCGCTCACGCCCCGGAAGGCGCAGAGCGTTTTCATCCCCATTCCCCGCTCGGCAGCTGAGGCGCCAGCGGTTTCGTTCCCGGACAGGGAACATCAGTCGTGTCACAGGATGACAACAATCTGCTCGGCTTCACCTGAAGCCCAGGCTCAAGCGGTCAAAACGGAAACGTCAAAGCAGCTGCTGTTAAAAACGGGCTGCCGTTTCCCCGCCCATAGCGCACCGGATGCAAGCGAAAACTCCGTGAGGATCAGACATCTGTCTGTCCGGGCATCCCGATGTTCCCTGAAGTTTCTTCAAAACACCCGGGCCGGATGAAAGACGAGAGGAACTGATCCTTGAAAATACAGGGGACCGGGTTGGCTGTTTTTTCAAGATGCCATCCAGTCCTTCAAACCAGTTTGGCCGAGCGTTCCCTTCTGTGCGGTGGAATGCAAGCAGAGAAGGTTAAAGAACGCTCGAAATGAAACAGCTTATTCATCTCATACAACGTGCCCCCTCGCCGAATCCGGACTCACTGATCCTCAATCAGTTGGACTTGTCCGTGTGCGAGCCTTGCGGCGCGACAGGAATACACATCAATGGCAAAACGAATGCTTATCGATGCCACGCACAGCGAGGAAACTCGCGTCGTGGTTCACAGCGAGAACCGTCTCGAAGACTTTGATTTTGAAACCCTTTCAAAAAAGCAGCTGAAAGGGAACATCTATCTGGCCCGTGTTACACGGGTTGAACCCTCACTACAGGCAGCCTTCGTGGAATACGGCGGCAACCGTCACGGCTTCCTGCCTTTCAGCGAAATTCACCCGGATTACTATCGCATCCCGACAGCGGATCGCGAAGCGCTGGACGCTCTTGAGAACGGCCCTCTGGAAGAAGAGGAAAGTCAGGACAACGGAGCCCAGGCTGAAACTCCGGCCGAATCTGCGACTTCCGAACAGGACGAAAACAGCCCGGACAATCCGGAAGCAGAAGGCAGCGAAGCCTCTGCCGATGCAGAAGCAGCACCGGATGGTGAAGCCTCCGACAACAGCGTCGAAGACAACGAGGCCAGCCCGGTCAAGGATTCCGTTGCGCTGACCGCCTCACAGGATGACACCATCGAGGAACTCGCGGGTGAAAGCTCTGTCGACAGCATCAATGATGACGACGAGGAAAGCGAGGAAGACGACAGCGACAGCGATGAAGACGAGAATCGCGAGACCAAGATCCGCAAGGCCAAGCGCATGCGCTTCCTGCGCCAGTACAAAATCCAGGAAGTCATTCGTCGCAAGCAGGTTCTTCTGGTTCAGGTCACCAAGGAAGAACGGGGCAACAAGGGCGCTGCGCTGACAACCTATCTTTCCCTGGCGGGTCGCTATTCCGTCCTGATGCCAAACACCAACAAGGGCGGCGGCATCAGCCGCAAGATCAGCAGCGCCAATGACCGCAAGCGCCTCAAGGACATTCTGGGCGAGCTGAAAATCCCGGAAGGCATTGCCGTGATCGTCCGCACAGCCGGAAGCCAGCGCAGCAAGCTGGAAATCCGCCGCGATTACGAATACCTGATGCGTCTGTGGAACGAAATCCGCGAGACAACCTTCTCCTCGGAAGCGCCTGCCCTCATTTACGGAGAGGCCGATCTGATCAAACGCGCCATCCGCGACCTCTACACCAGCGACATGGAAGAAATCCTTGTCGAGGGCGAGCAGGGTTACAAGTCAGCCAAAAGCTTCATGCGCACGCTGATGCCAAGCCATGCCAAAAAGGTGAAAAACTACAAGGGCATGCAAATCCCGCTCTTCCATCGTTTCCAGGTGGAAAGCCAGATTGACGCCATGCACAACCCGACCGTCAAACTGAAGTCAGGCGGTTACATTGTCATCAACCCGACAGAGGCACTGGTTGCCATTGATGTGAACTCCGGCCGTGCAACGAAGGAGCGCCATATCGAGGAAACAGCCTTCAAGACGAACCTTGAAGCCGCTGAAGAGGTCGCGCGTCAGGTTCGCCTGCGGGATCTGGCCGGACTTGTTGTCATCGACTTTATCGACATGGACGACAACAAGCACAACCGGGAGGTCGAGCGTCGCCTGAAAGAAGCGATGTCCGTTGACCGGGCCCGCATTCAGATGGGACGCATCAGCCCCTTCGGTCTGCTGGAAATGTCACGTCAGCGTCTGCGCCCCAGCATTGTCGAAAACTCGACAGTCGTCTGCCCTCACTGTGAGGGTATCGGCAGCATCCGTACAATTGAGTCAGCGGCCCTGCACGTTCTGCGGGTTCTGGAAGAAGACGGCATCCGTCGCGGAGGCGGCTCCATTGATCTGGATGTCCCCACCTCCATCGCCCTTTTCATCCTGAACCAGAAACGCAGCCGCCTGATCGAGATCGAACAGCGCTACAGCTTTGAGGTCAGCGTCAATGCTGATGACACCCTCAAGGTTGACCAGTTCCGTCTGGAACGCGTCGTGTCCCGCAACGACGGGCCGGTCAGTGAACTGATGGTCTTTGAGGAAACGGACAGACAGGACCAGAGCCGCAACAGCGATGATGGCGAGGACGGTTCTGACCGCAAGCGTCGCAAACGCCGCCGTCGCCGCAAGGATCGCGATGAGGACGGCTACGAGGATCGCAACACGCCGTCGTCAGAAGAATCCGCGGACGATGAAGACGGTCAGGATACCCGGGATGAAGCATCGGACAGCGATGACGATGAACGCCCACGCAAGCGCCGTCGCAGGGGCAAACGCGGAGGCCGCAGACGCGGACGCAGGCGTGAGGAACTGAACGACGAAACTGCAGGCGAAGAGGACTCTCCGGAATCCGAACCATCGGATGAGACATCCGCAGATACGGAAACATCTTCTGACACCGATGAGGAAGATAAGCCTGCACGCAACCGGCGCGTCCGGTCGCGCTCTCGCCGGAGCCGCAAGGACGAAACCAGCGAAGAGGCTCCGACACAGGACGCAGAGGAAAGCTCTTCCTCCGCTCAGGAAGCGGAAGCAAATGCAGATGCAGAAGCGGAGAAACCCAAAAAGGAACCGCGCAAACGCACACGCAGCCGCAAGAAGGAAAGCCCTGAAGCAGCACCGTCTTCAGAGGAGCAGGAAACACAGCAAAGCGGGGACGAGGCTGAAACCACCCCCCGTGTGCGACGCGGACGGCCTTCTTCGCGAAGCAAGAAGGCCCAGCAGCAAGAATCCGCAGGAACAGAAGTCTCCGGGTCGACTGGGGAAACTGTTCAACAGACTGAAGACCTGGTTGTAGACATCCCCATTCAGACTGCACCGGCTGCTGTTGCAGAAACACCGGCGCCAGCCTCTGAATCTGCACCGGCAGAGCCTGTCTCCCAAACTGTTGCTGCTTCTGATCAGAGCACAGCTTCAGCACCTGCCGAACAACCGGAAAAACCGGATCGCCCGAAACGATCCGGCTGGTGGAGTCGCTAAACTAAACAAAAAAGCGCCGACTTCTGTCGGCGCTTTTTTTGTTCCGGATTCAGCAATCCGCTCTAGAGAAAGTTCTCTTGCATCCAGACCGTCAGACGCCCCAGTGCATCCCGGACTGTCTGGGGACTTCCGGCAAAGGAAAAGCGCATGAAACGGTGACCGTTGAGAGGATCGAAATCAACACCGGGCGTTGCAGCAATCCCGGTTTCCCCCAGCAAACGCTTGCAGAAGGCCTGGCTGTCATTGCTGAACGCACTGATGTCTGCATAGATATAAAATCCGCCATCTGCAGGAGCCAGACGGTCAAAACCGATTTCCGGCAGCCGCTCCAGCAGGAGCTTCCGGTTTTCCGCATAGACTTCAACATAGCCATCCAGCTCTTCCTTGCAGTCAAAGACAGCGACACCGGCAAGCTGGGACTGGGTTGGCGCAGAGATAAAGAGATTCTGTGCAAGACACTCAACAGGACGGATCATCTTTTCCGGCACCACCATCCAGCCCAGCCTCCACCCCGTCATGGAAAAGTACTTGGAAAAGGAGTTGATCACGATTGCATCCGCGTTGAAGCTCAGGGCTGTCGCCGCTTCAACTCCGAAGGTAATCCCGTGATAGATCTCATCGGAGATCAGGCGAATTCCCTGCTCCGCGCAATAGTTGTTCAAGGTCTTCAGCTCATCCGCAGAAACCATGGTACCTGCCGGATTGGACGGGCTGGCCAGTATCAGGCCATCCAGCTTTCCACCTTCAGCAACAGCCTTTTGCAGGCTTTTCACTGTCGGCTGGAAACGCTCCTTTGCACCAACAGGCAAAAGGACGGCCTCAACGCCCAGCGCTTCGAGAATGTTTCTGTAAGCCGGATAGCCCGGAGCAGCGAGAGCCACACGGTCCCCTGCATCAAAGGCTGAGAGAAAGGACAGGATAAAACCGCTCGATGAGCCTGTGGTCACCACAACACGCGCCGGGTCCAGATCGTAGGCGTAGGCCTCTTTGTAATGCTTTGCAATCGCCTCTCGCAATGCGGGGAGACCAAGGGCATTTGTATAGCCCACCGGATCCCTGTCCAGAGCCTCTTTCACAGCGTCTCTCACAGCCTGCGGCGCCGCTGTTCCCGGTTGCCCCAGCTCCATGTGGGCAATCTTCACGCCCTCTGCTTCCATCGCATTGGCTGTTCTGAGAACATCCATCACAAGGAACGGAGGGACCTGACCACGTGCTGCTGTCTTGATTGTCATTTTATTTTCCAGTCTTTTCATATGACATGTTCCGGGAACCTAGCCTTCCTGTCTGGACCGGTCCAGTGCCTGACGCAAGGTCTGAAGTTTGCTGTTCAACTCCATTATGTCCCTTTCTTCAAGACCGGTCGCCTTCATGACCTCTTCCGGCACACATCTGGCCTGCTCCTGCAGTTCCCGCCCGGCCTCTGTAAGCCAGATCAGAACCTTTCTCTCGTCTTCCTCAGAGCGTCTGCGCTCAATCAGTCCCGCGGCTTCCAGACGCTTCAGCAGGGGTGTGAGTGTATTGGATTCCAGATGCAGGCGCTGTCCGATCTCCTTAACCAGCAGGGCATCTCCCTGCCAGAGCACCGTCATGACAAGATACTGGGCATAGGTCAGATTGAGCCCTTTTAACAACGGAATGTAGATCTTGTTCATTGCATTGCTGGTTGAATAAAGCCCGAAGCAGAGGAAATCCTCGACCTGCAGTTCATATTTGTGGGAGTTCATTCGGCCTCACATTAAATCGTGCACGATTAAATCGCTATTGACTTTTTTATTGTCTCTCTCCATAAATATATCGCGCGCGATTAAAAAACAACGTTTCACTTCCATTCGGAGTTACAAACCATGGACACCCCAAACCCTATTGCCTACAGCACCAAAGCAACAGCGACAGGCGGCCGCGACGGAACGGCCCGTTCTGAAGACGGCAAACTGAATGTTGCCCTTTCAACGCCACAGGAGCTGGGTGGCGCAGGCGGTGACGGCACCAACCCCGAGCAGCTCTTCGCAGCGGGATATTCAGCCTGTTTTCTCGGAGCCATGAAATTCGTCGCAGCACAGGAAAAAATAAACCTGACAGATGATCTGTCCATCACAGGCACAGTGGGTATTGGCCCGATTGATGGCGGCTTTGCCATCGCAGTTTCCCTGGACATTTCAGTGCCGGGCATGGACCGGACCGAAGCTCTGTCCCTTATAGGAAAAGCCCACCAGGTCTGCCCCTATTCCAACGCGACCCGCGGCAATGTCGAGGTCCGTCTGAATCTCGTCTGATCCGGTTCCGGCAACCGGATAACGAAGAAGGCCCTTTCCCACTCTCCCCGGGAAAGGGCCTTCTTCACATTCACACAACCCCTGAAACAGGAGCCCTACTGGGCCCGCTGCGCCAGACCATAGCCTCTTTCATCCGAATAGGCGGTGCAGCTGTTGGGATTGCGATCCACACTCCGGACACAAAGGGCAGCGTTGACACGCCCGAACTCCGGCGCCTGTCTGGCTGTAAAACCTGCCGAGGTCAGAACCGACAGCTCCTCCTTGCCCTTTTGCTCAACAAAGGCGACATCAGGCTGACCACTGTGGTGAATTCTCGGATTGCTTCCCGCGTCCTTGAGCGGAACAGCTCCTCCTTTGGACAAGGCTGCAACCTGCGCCAGAGCAGAAGCTCCGACAGCTCCTCCGGATGCAGAACCGGCGAATCGGACTTCCCCGCGTGCTTCATGGACAATCAGCATTGCCGTCAAATTGTCTGAAACCGGAACCTTGTTCCCCGCATCAGCTTTCCCCATGATCACACCGGTTTCACCGGCAACGCGTTGCGCCCCGAACAGCCCGTTCAGACTGAAACTGCAGGCAACAGCCCCATTGAAACGATCAATGACCGAAAAGCCTGCAGAAAAGGGATTGCCAGCCACCGCACGGGCGTTGGAAGCCAGAGCGAAGTTCGAAGCCTTTTCAGCATTGAAACCGGCCGCCAGACCTTCAAGACCTTCCTCGGTCAGGGAGTTTTTCCCTGTTGCCAGTGCCTCACCGCGTGCAGACCAGGCACGCTTCAAGGCTTCGGCAATGGCAACCGCCTTTTCCTCCTGATCTGCATCTTCAAGATCAAAGTGATCCACCATCAGGGCGTAACCTGTACCGGCAACAACGCCGCTTTGACCAGCCTGGCCGGAAACGATGACACTCTCGTCATCAACCTCGACCTTGATGGGATCGACAAAAGCAGGAATGTAGGAGCGCAGATCTGCAGGCTGGATCGGCATTCCCGCTGCAGTGGCAGCACGTGCATAGCGGTTTGTCAGCTGTCCGTCATAAAGATATCCCGCCCCCTGGGCACGAATGCCGCTCAGAACGGATGCCAGCTCAAACTGGTTGATCGAGTTCCCTTCACGGGGCAGGCGCCCATCCTTGCGGGCATAGCGTGACAGCAACCTTCTGTCCACACGCAGCCTTTTCTCGGCAAGCGCCAGATCATAGGCAAAGGAGCGACTGACAGGATTACCGAAACGGGCCAGTCGTTCACCATAACTGACGAGTTCTCCCCAGCGAATGATGCCATAGCGCGCCTGCATGGCGGCAATGGCACGCAGGGATGTCGGGACCGTACCACCCTCTTTGCTCTGAATGATCGGGAAGCTCAGCATTTTCGATTCGTCACGCTCCTGGTCACGAATCAGGCAAACACCGCCTGCACCCAGTCCGACACGGGATGGCAGACTGACTGTCATGGCAAAATACATCGCTGTTGCAGCATCCGCTGCAGTTCCACCACGCCCCAGAACCTCGCGGCCGATCTGCACAGCCCTTGGCTCATCAGCGGCGATCACCCCCGCAAAACCCTCAACGGTATTGATCAGGGTTCCCTTGATCTCGGGGCCGCTCGCTTCCTCGCTACAGGCTCCCAGGAAAAGAGCCAGAGCGGTCAAACTTGCGACGGAACGGAAACTAGCCTTCAGCTTCATAATGATTTTCCCGTATGGAAATGCTTTGTCTTGGAGGCAATGAAAATATCGTTGCCATATTGATGTGAAAAGCCCTTGAGCCTATTTTCTTTGCAGCAGCCCAAGTCATAAGATGGTCAAAGTTATCGCTGAAACTCGCTCCAAGACCAAGATTTTTCTGGTTTTGCCCACACCTGCCACCCAAAAGGATAACCTGCTCGTGCATTTTTCTTTTTCCCAGGCCAGATTTCTCAGGACGTCCAAACAGATTTGCACGCAGTTTTGTGTCTTTTTCATGATCCTGGCCCTTCTCACACCGGCACTGCATATCCCGAAGGCAAGGGCACAGGGGCTTTCGCTGATCACAGATGCCGAAACGGAAAACCTGATCAGGGAATATTCAACACCACTGTTTCAGGCCGCAGGACTGTCACCCCAGTCCATTCGCATCTTTCTGGTCAATGATCCCGCCCTGAACGCCTTTGTCACGGCAGGCAATCGCATGTTCATCAATACAGGGCTGATCATGCAGGCCAAATCCCCGAGCGAGGTTATCGGGGTCATCGCCCACGAGACAGGGCATATTGCCGGCGGTCACGTTTCCCTGCGGGGAGAGAACCTCGAAAACTCCAACATCATTGCCCTGGCCAGCACTCTCCTTGGCGTCGGGGTCGCGATTGCAACCGGTGAAGGAGCTGCCGCCGGGGTTTTCTCGGCAGCAGGTCAGAGTGCCGGTCTGGCAAATATTCTCAGTTACTCCCGCAGACAGGAAGCCGCAGCAGACCAGGCGGCCATCAACTACCTGAAAGCGACCGAGCAATCACCTGCCGGTCTGAGAGACTTCATGTCAGTCCTGCTGGGCAAGGAGGTTCTGCTCACACAGAATCAGGACCCCTATCTTCGGACCCACCCGCTGACCAGGGATCGCGTCAATTTTCTGGACGACCAGACACAGCGCTCTCCCTACAAGGATCGCCCTGTCCGTGCCGACCTCGTACAAAAGCACGAACGTGTCAAAGCCAAACTCGCTGCCTTTCTGAATTCCGTCAATTCGACCTTCAGGGACTATCCCGAAAGCGATACCTCCCTGCCAGCCAGATATGCGCGCAGTATTGCCTATTACAAGGACAGCGAACTGGACAAGGCCCTGGCCGAACTGGACAAGCTGATCGCTGAAAATCCGCAGGACCCTTACTTTCTGGAATTCAAGGGCCAGATGCTGTTCGAATTCGGCAAGGGACAGGAAGCCATTGCACCGCTGGAACAGGCTGTTGCCATCCTGCCAAAGGCAAACTCCATTCGCTACCTCCTCATCCGTGCGCTGGCAGAAAGCGACACACCCGAAAACAACAAAAAGGCAATGGAGCATCTCAATGTCGCGCTTCAGATCCAGCAGAACCATCCCGGTCTCTGGAGACAGGCCGCCATCCTCTTTGGCCGTCAGGACAACAAGGGCATGACCTCCCTTGCCCTGGCCGAACGCGCCTTTGCTCTGGGAAATTTCGGAGAGGCCATCGGCTACGGTGAACGCGCCATCAAGCTCCTCGATGCAGGAACCCCCGCAAAGCTTCGTGCAAACGATTTGGTTGCGACTGCACGCCTGAGAAAACAGTAACCCGCGCTCTCCATTCCCCGCCACCAGCGATCACGCTTTTGAGAGATGCCTGTCTTTGGCCTTGCACAAGGACAGGCATCTCTTCATCTTTCCTTCAAATCACATGATGGAATTTCAACAATGCCTTTCCCGTCTTTCTCATCTTCAAAAGCTCTGAAAAAAACGCTCATCAGCTCGGTTTTCCTCTCAGGCCTCCTGCTTTCGCAAACAGCAACACAGGCAGAGGATTCCTCCAGCCCGGCACCAGGCAGTGATGCCTTCAATGAAGCAGTTCACAAATACATTCTGGAAAATCCCCGGATTATCATTGAAGCGATCGAGATCTACCAGCTGCAGCAGCGCGCCGCAGAGCGCCGCCAGCAGGAAGCGGCTTTCGAGCAATTCAGAAACGATCTGGAAAACAGTGAAGGCAGCCCGGTTCTCGGCAATCCGGACGGCGACATCGTTCTTGTCGAGTTCTTTGACTACAGATGCCCCTATTGCCGTCGCGCTGCAACCGTCGTTCAGGAACTTCTCGACGAAGACCAGAACCTGAAGGTGGTCATGAAGGAATTCCCGATCCTCAGCCCTGAATCCGTTGTTGGCGCCCGCGCGGCACTGGCAGCAGGTCAGCAGGGTGCCTATGAGGAATATCATTTTGAATTGATGCGTAATGCAAGTGACCTGTCTGTCGACAGGCTGCTGTCCCTCGCTGACAAGCTGGATCTGGACGTCGCAAAGTTCGAGGCTGACATGGAAGGTCCCGAAGTCACACAGCAGATCCTGGAAACACGCCAGCTTGCAACAGCTCTGGGAGTCAACGGAACCCCTGCCTTTGTTTTGAACGGCAAATCTATTCCTCCGGGGACACCTGCGGCTGAATTCAGAAAAATGATCGCCGAGATTCGCGCGCAAAATAAAGGCTGAGCGGAAAAACACACGGCTTGAGTCGGAAAAGGCGGACCTTTTTCCACCTCAGGGAGTTTTTTCTGACACAGAGCCAGCAAAGCTGTGTCATTTCGCTTTGCGCCTGCCGCCAAATTCGCGTAATAAGGTCGCTTGTGGTTGCTGATGCAGTTGAACAAGGTGTCGTTCGGCTTTCCGTCCCGGCGCTCTGCAAATCCGATTGCAGACTGTTCAATTGCTCCTCGGCATCGCAAGCCTGAACCAACTGGATGGAATGGATTATTCCGTGTCTTCTGTCTTGCTCCTGAATGGTCCCAACCTGAATCTTCTGGGAACCCGTCAGCCAGAAATCTACGGCTACGATACGCTTGCGGATTTGGAATCCCAATGCCAAAAGCGCGCCCGCAGTCTTGGTCTGGAGCTCGAATGTCGTCAGTCAAACTGGGAAGGCCAGCTGATTGGCTGGGTTCACGAAGCACGTGGCAAACACGAAGGCATCATCATAAATCCTGCAGCCCTCACGCACACCTCCGTCGCTCTGATGGATGCTTTGCTGGGTGTTGACCGACCCGTTGTAGAGGTTCACCTTTCGAACATTCACAGCCGTGAAGAATTCCGTCACCATTCCTATGTTTCCAGGGTCGCACAGGCTGTGATCTGTGGACTGGGCCCGCAAGGGTACCTGCTGGCGATGGACGCCATGGCTCACCTGCTGAACAGCGATAAAGAAGACTGATGTCAAAACACGAAGTAAACGAAGACTTTATCCGCGCGCTGGCTGAACTCCTGAAGGACACCGGCCTGACCGAAATCGAATACGAGACAGAAGACCAGCGTCTTCGTCTGGCTCGCAACGTGACTGTGGCTGCCCCTGCCGCCGCTCCTGTAGCTGTTGCAGCCCCCGCTGCGGCTCCGGCCCCTGCAGCAGCTCCAGCCGCCGAGGCAGCCGCGCCTGCTGCTCCTGTTGATGCCATTACCTCTCCGATGGTTGGCACAGCCTATCTGGCTTCCGAACCCGGTGCTCCGAACTTCATCAAGGTCGGCGACAAGATCAGCGAAGGCCAGACCCTGATGATCCTGGAAGCCATGAAGGTCATGAACCCTCTGCCAAGCCCGAAAGCCGGTGTGGTCAAGGAAATCCTCGTTCAGGATGGTCAGCCTGTAGAATTTGGCGAGCCTCTGGTCGTTCTCGCATAACCAATCGGGAAGCCCCATGTTTAAGAAAATTCTGATTGCCAACCGTGGTGAAATCGCGCTCCGTATCCTGCGAGCCTGCCGCGACATGGGCATCCAAACGGTGGCAGTTCACTCCACTGCAGATGCGGATGCCATGCATGTCCGCCTTGCTGACGAGTCTGTCTGCATCGGCCCCGCACCCAGCAAGGACAGCTATCTGAATGTTCAGGCTATTCTCACAGCAGCTGCCGTAACAGGTGCTGATGCGATCCACCCCGGTGTCGGTTTCCTCTCTGAAAACGCTGATTTCGCCGAAATGGTTGAAGACCATGGCATGGCTTTCATCGGCCCCTCTCCCGAGCACATTCGCGTTATGGGTGACAAGGTTGCTGCGAAGAAAACAGCGATTGAGCTGGGTATTCCGGTCGTTCCGGGATCAGACGGTGCCATTGCTTCTGCCGAGGAAGCCATCGAAGTTGCCAAGACAACCGGCTATCCCGTCCTCGTAAAGGCCGCTTCCGGCGGCGGTGGGCGCGGCATGAAGGTTGCCAACAGCGAAGATGAGCTGCGTGACGCCGTGCGTCTGGCCGGAACAGAAGCCAAGGCTGCATTCGGCGACGATACCCTCTACATGGAGAAGTACCTCGGTCAGCCCCGTCACATCGAAATCCAGCTGCTCGGCGACGGTCAGGGCACCTGCATTCATATCGGTGAACGTGACTGCTCCCTGCAGCGCCGCCACCAGAAGCTGCTTGAAGAAGCACCTTCTCCTGTCCTGACAGAAGAAGAGCGTGAGCGCATCGGCCGCATCTCTGCTGAAGCAATGCTCAAGTTCGGCTACAAGTCTGCCGGTACAATCGAGTATCTCTATGAAAACGGCGAGTTCTTCTTTATCGAGATGAACACCCGTATTCAGGTCGAGCACCCGATTTCGGAAGCCATTTCCGGCATTGATATTCTGGAAGAGCAGATTCGTGTCGCTGCCGGCGAGAAGCTGAAATACAAGCAGGAAGACGTCGTCCTGAAAGGACACGCCATTGAATGCCGTATCAACGCCGAGAACCCCTATACCTTCATGCCATCCCCCGGTCAGGTGACAAGCTATCACACACCGGGTGGTGTTGGTGTTCGGATTGATTCCCAGCTCTATCAGGGCTATCGCATTCCATCCAACTACGACAGCCTGATTGCCAAGCTGATCGTTTACGGACGCGACCGTGAAGACTGCATCATGAAAACGCGTCGTGCCCTGCAGGAATATGTGATTGACGGTGTTCAAACCTCTATTCCGCTTCATCTTGATCTCGTTCACAACGAGGACATCATGAAGGGCGACTACAACATCCACTGGCTGGAAAAGTTTGTTGACGAGTTGAATGCCCAGAAGAAGTAGGCACAAGACCGACGCAGACAGAAAGCCCCGAACCTCTCCGGTTCGGGGCTTTTTTTAAAGGAGCTTTTTGCTTCTCTGTACTTTTCACCAGCTTTTGTCCTTCCAAGACAGGCTCTTGCTGGTTTTCCTTTCACAACCCATCTATATTGGACAGACACATCACAACCGGATCCGGGATCTGTTCAACACCATGGAAATTACAGCGGACATACTGCTGAAAGCTTACGCCATCGGCGTGTTCCCCATGGCAGAGAGCCACGATGCTGCCGAGTTGCACTGGATCGACCCACGCCAGCGCGGAGTGCTCCCGCTCAATTCACTTCACATACCAAGATCCCTCAGGAAAACACTCCGGAAGGAGCCGTTCCGGATCCGTTGTGATACCGCTTTCATGCAGGTTATGGAAGCCTGTGCCGAGCCACGGCCGGACCGCTCCGAAACCTGGATCAACCCCCAGATCAAGCGCCTTTACCAGCAGCTTTTCCAAACCGGTTTTGCCCATTCCGTCGAATGCTGGAAAGACGGACGCCTTGTCGGAGGTCTCTACGGCGTTTCACTCGGCTCGGCCTTTTTCGGGGAAAGCATGTTTTCCCGCGAAACCAATGCCAGCAAGGTGGCTCTGGTTCATCTGGTCGCACGCTTGAAAAAATCGGGTTATTCGCTTCTGGACACCCAGTTCCTGACCCGCCATCTGGCACGGTTTGGCGTTATCGAAATTCCAAGGGATACCTACCATCAGCGACTGGACATGGCACTCCAGATTGGCGCAACCCTTGATCCCGAGCTATCCCGCGAAGAACTGGAGGAGTTTATCCGCTCGTGTCAGGGCAACCCTCCTGCCCCGTCCCCGGACAATCTGGAAACAGATCCGGACAACGACTGAAAAAGTCTACTGTTCCGCCGGGGTTTCCAGAAGATTGATACCTGCTTCATCCTGCTGGCTGAGGGTGTCCTTGCAGTCCAGCGTCCAGACAGCATAAACCGGATGTTCCATTGTCGACAGCCCGGGTGAGGAAGCATACATCCACCCGCTGAACTGGCGCTGTTCGTCAGGCTCAAGCTTTGTGTCACGAATAATGGTAAAGGCCGCCGCTTCGGGCTTGTCTTCCGGAGACGCCTTGTAGCAGGCCTGAACCTCGATCGAAAGGGACCCGAATTCAACAGCCTGCCCGACGGGAACTTCCATCTCTGTCACACGGGCTGTCACCTTGTCCAGCGCCTGCAGGACAGCAACGCCATGCGGGTTCATCGCAGCAAACGCTCCAGTACCAGCACAAAGAACCGGCAGACTGACCACAGTCATCAGGAAAGTCTTCTTCATGGCGTTCATCTGCTTCGGGTCCGCTTTCTCAGTTCCGGTTGTCATAGGGGTTTTCAAGACGGTCAATCATGGCATGAAGCACAGCCCTGACCTGCTTTTCGTCCCCGCCCATCAGGATGGCATCCTCCAGCGCATCCTGGGCCATCTCCATGATTTCCTCGAGATTCTCATTCAGAACCTTGATCTTTTCATGGCAGGACAAAGGCTCACCATCGGGTTGTGTCCATACCGGGAAGAGATCCTTGACCGCAGAAGCCATTTTCAAAAACCCTAGAGTGAGTCCGCAGAAGAAAAAACAAAGCGTCCGAGCAGATCCATCAGATTGACAGCGCCCTGGGTGTCAAAGATTTCATCCCCATCCTGGAGATTGTCATCCTCGCCCCCCGGTGTCAGACCGATAAAGGAGCCACCCAGCAGGCTTTCGCTCAGAATCCGGGCCGAGGTTCCCTTGGGCAGGATAACGGCCCTGTCAATTTCCATGGTCACAACAGCATAGAAGGACTCACCATCCAGATGCTGATCCACAACACGTCCGATTTTAACCCCTGCCATGCGCACGTCAGTTCCAACAACAAGACCGCTGGCATCGTCAAACTCGGCAGTCAGACGATAACCACCGGAAGAACCGGACGAAGAAGAGTTGAAAGCGTAGACGACAAAGACAATTGCCACTGCCAACACCAGTGCGCCGACGACAGTTTCGACCAGATTGCGATTCATTCAGGAACTCCCGACACCAAGTCATCTCTTTATTCAGAGAACTAGATAGCATTAAGTGCTGGAACAGAAAACCTGAAACCCGTTCACCACAATACAACACACTGTGTTCAGATCTGTTCAGAAGACAAAAGCCGACCCCGCAGGAGATCGGCTTTGTGTTTATTTCAAATCACAGGGGCCTTATTCAGGCTGCCATGCATCATAATCGGAAGAGACCCGCTCACGCTGTCCGCCCGCATAAGGGCTTCCGCCTGGACGATAGGCCTGATCCGTCCCTGTCATGTTCTGCTGATGATCCTTCATCCAGTCATAACGGGGCAGGCCTTCCTTCGGCGGCAGTTCGTTGACCGTATGGTGCAACCACGCATGCCAGTCCGCAGGAACGCGGCTTGCCTCGACATCACCATTGTAGATGACCCAGCGGCGTTCCTTGCGCAGGCTGTCCTTGTGCATTTCGCTACCACCTTTGGTGCGGTAGTACTTGTTGCCCTGCTTGTCTTCACCAACCAGTTCACCCTTGGCCCAGGTGTAAAGACGTGTGCCGATTGTCGCTTTTGACATATCTGACCGCAGCTCCTGTACTTCAGAATCTTGATAATTCAGTTTGTCCGGATAATACACTGCTGAAGCAATCCGTCCAGACCTCACGTGCAAAAAGCCGTTTTTCCTGCCGGATTCAGAGCTTTTCCTCTTCCGTCTCGGGAATATCCACATTCCCTGCCGGGATCTCCAGCCGCGAAGAGGCCACCAGCATCCAGGACAGTTCTTCCAGCTCGAACCCCTTTTCCGCCACGTCCGCATTCCGCTTGCTCTTTTCCCAGTCATGGAACAGCCGGGCCGGTGCCTCGCGCGCAGCAACCTCCATCGCTTTGGCCATGTTTTCAAAGGCATCCGGCAAATCGGCACAAAGAATGGCCACCCCCGGAACACTTACATCCGTCGGCAGGAGCGACTGCGCAATCAGATCGCCAAGCTTCTGGGGCACCACACCTCTCATCTGCCGCATGTGTGCCTGAACAAGCCCCATACATTCCATATGGAGGATCGTGTCATCCTCGCGCGGAATAAAGGCAAGGGAGCGCGCAGAGCTCGACACCCCGTCCAGCACAACAGCTTCCCTCGTTGCCGGTTCCACAGTCCAGCTGCCAAAGGCCGCCATCCCGCTTTGGGCGACCCTTTCCAGTATGGGGGCAAGGGCGATCACATCCCTGACATCCTTGATGATGCAAAGTCCCAGACCGTGTTCCCGGGCCTTCTTCACAGCGCCTGCCACAGCCTGGCTGGCAGCACAAACCAGCGGCAGACCGGCCGCCTCCAGAAAGAGAACCTGATCGCGTTCCATCGAAACCGTCACCTCGGGTTCGATTTCCTCTCCGGTTTCACTTTTGCGGGCAGGAACCTGAAAGGCCTGGTCGTTCCGCAGGACGTAGTCCAGTGCATTGCGATGATGGCTTTCCAGCCAGACCAGGGAATCCATCGCAAGTCCATGTGCTTCATCATCAAGTCGGGGCCCCACATGGCGATCCTTCAGCCAGGCCCCCAGCCTTGTCCGGAATTCATCCAGCGGAACAGTTACAGTTGAAGCAGACATCACATATTTCTCCAGTCAGGCGGGACAGTCCGTCCCCTCACCTCTTATCAAATGCATCATGCGCAAAAAAGCCTGATCACCTCAAGACAGGTTATCCATTTCCATTCAGAAAAAGCTTTATATGTTGCTCCGTCCTGTCATGCGGTATAGCTTCCCGGCTTTGTGACATCCGGATCAATTCAGGAACCCGACTTTCCATGAGCGTAACCTCTTCCCGTCTCTCCCTTGGTATTGCTCTTGCCCTGTTAAGTGCGCTGTTCTTCGCACTTGTCGGGCCGAGCTCATCCTATGCACTCGGAGATGGCGCCTCCCCGCTTTCCATGACAGTTGGCCGCTTTCTGATCGGAGCTGCCCTCACAGGCGGATACATGATCCTGACCGGGCAGGATTTCCGTATTCAAAAGACACAGTTTCCCAGACTTCTGTTCGCAACAGCCATGCTGTTTCTGCTGACCCTGGCCTTTCTGAGCGCCTTTGAGTTCATCCCTGTTTCCCTCGGGGTTGTGATCTTCTACCTCTATCCCCTGCTGGTTGCTGTGATGGAAAGCCTGTTTGCCAGAAAGCTTCCTCCCCTTTCCCAGGCCCTGCTTCTGCTGCTGGCCTTTGCCGGTGTCGGTATCGCAGTGGGAAGCAATCTCGATTTGGGGAACCTTTCCGTGGACGGCACCGTCGTCAAGGGTGCGCTCTGGTCCGCGGCCGCCGCAGTGGGGCTGGCATCCTACTTTCTTGTGGTCAAACCCCTTGGTGATGTCATTCCGCTTGCAAAGCTGATTTTCTATGTCAATGCGCTTTGCCTTGTTCTCGTCATCCCCTACCAGCTGCTGACCGGTTCCCCTGTGGAACTGCCCTCAACAGGCTTTGGCATCAGTGCCCTGAGCGCAATCGGTATCTTTTACCTCTTTGCCGGCCTGATCCAGGTGCACGTCCTCAAGTTCATGCCGGCTTCAAACGCAGCCATGATCTACAATGCCGAGCCTGTCTTTGCCGTTGGACTGTCCATTGTGGTTCTCGGCGAAACACCCGGAGAAATCCAGCTGCTCGGCTCTGCCCTGGTTTTGATTGCACTCGTCGCCTTCTGCCTGCTCAATCTCAGACAGAACTCCGCAACATCATGAAAGTGCCCGCTCATCCCGGACACAAGATGTAGTAGTATCGAAACAGAGCTAAATCCTTAAAAAATAGTTAAAATTCCATTCAAGCTTTAACGATCCGATTCTTGAATCGGAGACAAAAATGCCTGTTTTCAGACTTTTGAACACAATCCACAGGCCCGGTTGAAAAGCACAAGGCCAGCATTTGTGCGGATTCAGGAAAACAGCTTTCAGATACAAACATAAAATGCACACAGTTATCCACAGGCAACCTGTTCACAACACAACACCCTATTTTGGTGTCAAGCCCCTAAAAGACCATGACGAACACTAAATCTTGTGGTTAAATACAAAACATAACCACCAGATATGCAGTTTCTCTTGCTTTCCCCGGATCACAGACCCGTGAGAAAGTGAGAGTTTTCCTGTGAAAGAGGATAGAAGACGTCGGTTATCAACAGACCTCAAATCCCTGTCTGGAATCTGTTTGAACCTGCTTCTTGATACACGGGGTTCGCCCCTGCATTTGAAACTACAGCTTTTAGGGACAAAAGCATGAAAATCGCGCGCCATTTTACCACCGCATCCAAAGGCAACTACGATGCCGGTGCCGTATATAGTTCCATTGCTTTTCGCACTACATCTAGTGAAATCCGCAATCCGGACGGATCTGTTGTCTTTCAGGCCAACAACATCGAGGTTCCTGAAAGCTGGAGCCAGGTCGCCAGTGATATTCTGGCGCAGAAGTATTTCCGCAAGCGCGGTGTACCGGCGAAGCTCAAGCGCGTTGAAGAAAATGATGTTCCATCATGGCTGTGGCGTTCTGTCCCTGATACCAAAGCCATGGCCAATATGGACGAGAACGATAAAATCCTCGGCGAAACCTCTGCCAAACAGGTTTTTGACCGCCTGGCGGGCGCGTGGACCTATTGGGGCTGGAAGGGCGGCTACTTCAACACCGAGGAAGACGCACAGACCTATTATGACGAAATGCGCTACATGCTGACAAAACAGATGTCTGCGCCCAACTCTCCGCAGTGGTTCAACACAGGCCTGCACTGGGCTTACGGCATCGACGGTCCCGGCCAGGGCCACTATTACGTCGATTACAAAACCGGAAAGCTCACACGTTCCAAATCCGCTTACGAACACCCGCAACCACATGCCTGCTTCATCCAGTCCGTTGACGATGATCTCGTTTCCGAGAACGGCATCATGGATCTCTGGGTGCGCGAAGCCCGTCTGTTCAAATACGGCTCCGGTACCGGTTCCAACTTCTCTGCTGTGCGCGGTGCAAACGAACCTCTTTCCGGTGGTGGCCGCTCTTCCGGCCTGATGAGCTTTCTGAAAATCGGCGACCGTGCAGCAGGTGCGATCAAATCCGGTGGCACGACCCGTCGCGCCGCAAAGATGGTCACAGTCAATCTGGACCACCCGGACATTGAAGAGTACATCAACTGGAAGGTTGTCGAGGAACAAAAGGTTGCCGCTATCGTTGCCGGCTCCAAGGCCTGCAAGAAACATCTGAAACTCATCATGGAAGCCATCCAGTCCGCGACAGAACTGGAAGCCGTTGCAGACAAGGCCAATCCGAAAAAGAATGCAGCCCTGAAAGCCGCCATCCGCGATGCGCGCAAAGTCGACATTCCCATGTCCTACGTGCAGCGTGTTCTCCAGTTTGCAGAGCAGGGCTTCACAGAAATCGAGTTCCCGACCTACGACACAGACTGGGACAGCGAAGCCTATCTGACCGTTTCCGGCCAGAACTCCAACAACTCCGTGCGCGTGCCCAACAGCTTCTTCAATGCCCTTGAAAAAGATGATGACTGGCACATGACCAACCGCATCGACGGCAAGGTTGCCAAGTCCATCAAGGCGCGCGATCTCTGGGACCAGATTTCCTATGCAGCCTGGGCCTGTGCTGATCCGGGCATGCAATACGACACCACGATCAACGAGTGGCACACCTGCCCGCAGTCCGGTCGTATCAATGGCTCCAACCCCTGTTCCGAGTACATGTTCCTGGATGACACGGCCTGTAACCTTGCATCCCTGAACCTGATGACCTTCATGCGTCCGGACGGAAGCTTTGATGTTGAAGCCTACATCCACGCCAACCGCCTGTGGCTGCTGACACTGGAAATCTCCGTCACCATGGCGCAGTTCCCGTCCAAAGCCATTGCAGAGCTGTCCTACCGCTATCGGACAACGGGTCTGGGCTATGCCAACATCGGCGGTCTGCTGATGGCCATGGGGATCGCCTATGACTCTGACGAAGGCCGTGCGCTCTGTGCAGCCCTCTCCGGGGTGATGACCGGTGTCTCCTATGCCACATCTGCCGAAATTGCCGGGGAGCTGGGTGCCTTTGAAGGCTATGAGCCAAACAAGGCCGACATGCTCCGCGTCATGCGCAACCACCGCCGTGCAGCCTATGGCGAAACGGAAGGCTACGAGCAGCTTGAAGTCACACCGGTTCCTTTCAATGCCGATGACTGTCCTTTGAAAGATCTGGCCGAAGCCGTTCGTACATCATGGGACAAGGCTCTGGAACTGGGTGAGAAGCACGGCTATCGCAACGCCCAGACCACAGTTGTTGCACCAACCGGCACCATTGGGCTGGTCATGGACTGTGACACAACCGGTATCGAGCCGGACTTTGCGACTGTGAAGTTCAAGAAGCTTGCCGGTGGTGGCTACTTCAAGATCATCAACCGCACCATTCCTGTTGCCCTGGAAAAGCTGGGCTACAACAAGGAGCAAATCGACGAGATCGTTGGCTACGCTGTTGGTCACGGCAGCATCCGCCAGTCTCCGGCCATCAATCACCAGACCCTGAAAGCCAAGGGCTTCACAGACGAGGTTCTGGAAAAGATCGAGGCTGCTGTCGGTTCCGCATTCGACATCAAGTTTGTCTTCAACAAGTTCACACTGGGCGAAGAGTTCTGCAAGGACGTCCTCGGCTTCAGCGGCGAACAGCTGGACGACTTCGAGTTCGACATGCTGGCGGCTCTGGGCTTCAGCAAGGAAGAGCGTGAAGAAGCCAACCTCTTCGTCACAGGCACCATGACTGTCGAAGGCGCACCACACCTGAAAGACGAGCACCTGCCTGTCTTTGACTGTGCAAACGCCTGCGGCAAGATCGGCAAACGCTATCTGTCCTATGAAAGCCACATCCGCATGATGGCTGCGGCTCAGCCGTTCATCTCCGGTGCGATTTCCAAGACCATCAACATGCCGGCTTCTGCAGTGATCGACGACTGCAAGGACGCTTACATGCTGTCCTGGAAACTGGGTCTGAAAGCCAATGCACTCTATCGCGATGGCTCCAAGCTGTCCCAGCCACTCTCCTCCTCCGTTCTGCAGGATCTGGACGAGGAAGAGGTCGAGGCTCTCGCAGAGGCACCTGCCGCTGTGAAGGCAGAGGTTGTTGCCGAGCGCATCATCGAGCGCGTTGTCGAGAAGGTCATGCCGACAGAGCGTCGCAAACTGCCGACACGCCGCAAGGGCTACACCCAGAAAGCTGTTGTCGGTGGTCACAAGGTTTACCTGCGGACAGGTGAGTATGAAGACGGCGATCTCGGCGAGCTTTTTGTCGACATGCACAAGGAAGGCGCTGCCTTCCGAAGCCTGATGAACAACTTCGCCATCGCCGTGTCCATTGGCCTGCAATACGGTGTTCCGCTGGAAGAGTTTGTTGAAGCTTACACCTTCACGCGTTTCGAGCCTTCCGGCATGGTTGAGGGCAACGATGCGATCAAGATGGCAACCTCCATTCTGGATTACATCTTCCGTGAACTGGCGGTTTCCTATCTCGGCCGTAACGATCTGGCACACGTTGAACCGTCCGATGTCCTGCCTGACTCCATTGGTACAGGCACCAACCAGAGTGATCTGGAGGAAGACGACGCAAGCTCTGCCCGTGAAGCCGCTGTTGCCGCAACAGTTCGCCGTGTGACCTCCACAGGCTTTGTTCGCAACAAACTGCGTGTCTTCGACGGAGGCAGTGAAGTTGTACAGGAACCAACAGCCGAACTGCCGCTCCAGCAGGTTGTCAACGAGACACCTGTCCAGACCGGAAGCATCAGTACCTCCAGCAGCAAGCCTGCTGATCGCAGAACCGAACAGGTCCGCGAGGCCCGCATGAAAGGGTACGAAGGCGACAGCTGTCCGGAATGCGGTAACTTCACACTGGTTCGCAACGGCACCTGCCTGAAATGTGACACCTGCGGTGGCACAACAGGCTGCAGCTAACACTCTCCAGAGAGGTCGGCTGTTTCTGTGAACAGACCGGCATCAAATGACAGGAGGCGAAGCTCTGACGGGCTTCGCCTCCTGTTGGTTTCCAGTGCCGTTCTCCCTCTTGCAGAACCGCGCTTGACCACCCCAGAAAGAGCAGGTCGCGAAATGCTGTGCGCATGACGCAAGAATGCTTTGCTTTTCAGGTTACTCAGGCTAAACTCCGCGCGAAATCGGGGCGATGATCGAAAGATTCTTGCCAAACCGTTTTGACCACCCCTCTATCTGTCAAAAAGGATGATCGCCATGACTGGTGTTATTGAAGCGCGCCTGAAAGAACTGGGCCTGGAAGTTAAGGAACCTGCAAAAGCTGTTGCCAACTACGTTGGTTACGTGACCTCCGGCAACATGGTTTTTGTTTCCGGTCAAATCACAGCCAAAGACGGCGAGATCCTCTTCAAGGGCAAGCTCGGTGAAAACATGTCTGTCGAAGAAGGTCAGGATGCTGCCCGTCTTTGTGGCATGAACATCCTCGCCCAGCTGAAAGCGGCAACCGGTGGCAACCTCGACAAGGTCAAGCGTATCGTCAAGCTCGGCGGTTTTGTGAACTCCACTCCTGACTTTGTTGATCAGCCAAAGGTTATCAACGGTGTCTCCGACCTGATGGTTGAAGTCTTTGGTGACAAGGGTGTTCACGCACGCGCCGCTGTTTCTGCACCAAGCCTGCCACTGGGCATTGCTGTCGAAGTCGACTGCGTTGCGGAAATCGAAATCGACTGATTTCAGCTCGAGCGAACAGAACAACGGGTTGAGGGCCATGCCTTCAGCCCGTTTTTTGTGACCTGCCGGGCAATTAACCCCGGAAATTAACCTTTGAACTTTTGACAGGACTGTCATCGGAGGACACAATTGGCTGTCATCTATCCTGTTTTTAGAGTTCCATGGCTACTGATCCCTCCATCTCCAGCAACACACAATCACTCCTCGTGCAGTGCCTCGCCCTCTGGGATCAGGGAAAGAAAAAAAGCGCCGTGGATACGCTTATTGATGCCCTCAACAATGCGCCCGAACCTCAGGAGGAGGTCCGTCTGCTGGAGCTTCTGGGCTACCTTGTCAGCGAACTTGGGGACTACCCTTCCGCCCTGCGGCTCTATCAACGCGCTCTGACCCTGAAAGCCGGCAAGGAGCACAGCCTTCGCGAAGGCTGCCTGCTTTTGCTCGTGCGCATGGAACGCTTTGAAGAAGCCGAAAAGATGCTTCGGGAACTGGAAAACACCAGCACCCTGAACAGCAACATGTTCGATATAGCAACACGTCTTTTCTTCAAACAAAAACGCTTTGAGGAGGCAAAGACATACGGCATCAAATCCCTGACCCTGAAAGATCGGGAAGCCTGTGAACCTCCGGCTTTTGTATCCTGCAGCCCGGAAAAGGCCAGCACCCTGCTGGGCAGGAGCGACAGGGATCTCAGGAACTACGTTGCCTTTTCCCTTTTCGGGGACAATCCACGCTATCTGCGCGGCATTCTGGACAACCTGCTGTCCATTGAAGAGTTCTATCCCGACTGGCAGATGCTGGTCTACGCCGACAGTTCGGTTCCTGACGATCTGCTCGGGGAGCTTGAGCGCAACAATGCAAAAATAGAGATGCGTCCCTCAAACTGCCCGGGTCACGAGAAACTGTTGTGGCGCTTTGAGGTTTCAACGCGTGAGGACTGCGGACGCTTTCTGGTCAGGGATGCAGATTCTGTCATCACCAAAAGAGAAATGAAACTGGTCAGAAGATGGATTGCCAGTGATAAACTCTTTCATGTTATCCGCGACTGGTGGAGCCATTCGGAACTCATTCTCGCCGGTCTGTGGGGCGGCGTTGCAGGCAATCTGCCGGAACTGGAAAAGCTGGTTTCGACCTACAAGTCCAACGATCACCCCAACATGCATTTTGACCAGCACCTGCTAAGAGCCACAGTCTGGCCCATCATCAGGGAAAACTGCATGACCCACGATCTCTGTTTTGAATACAGGTCTCTGGGCTCCCTGCGCCCCAAACAGTGGGATTCACACCACCATATCGGCAGCAACCTCTTTGCTGCGCGACAGAGCGAGCAGAACGAACGCCTGCAAAAATTCAGACATGTGAAATCCCTGAAGCTCTGAAGACAGCGCCTCGACAAAAAAGGGGAGCCCGTGCTCCCCTCTCTGTTAACAGTCTGCGGTTGCAGTCTCTTATGCGATCACAGCCAGAAGATCCTTGGTTTCGACCTTGGAGCCCGGCTCGACCAGAAGCGTTTTCACAACACCATCCTTCTCTGCCAGAACCGCGGTCTGCATTTTCATCGCTTCAATGGTCATCAGGGTATCCCCACGCCTGACCTCATCCCCCTGCTTGACAGCAACAGTTGCAATCAGTCCCGGCATCGGTGCGCCAAGGTGATCGGCGTTGCCGTCTTCAACCTTCGGATGGGCCGCCACAGAGGCCTGACGGCTGTTGTCGCGAATCTTGACCGTCCGGGGCTGACCGTTGAGTTCGAAGAAGACAGTTGCAATGCCCTCTTCATCAGCCTCCGAAACAGCACGGAACCGGATGATCAGGGTCTTGCCCCTGTCAATGTCGATTGCCAGCTCGTCACCCGCTTCCATACCATAGAAGAAAACAGGCGTCGGCAGCACGGAAACGTCACCGTATTCCTTCCTGTGCTTCATGAAGTCAACAAAGACCTGCGGATACATCAGATAGGACGCAAACTCGAAATCGGTGATCTCACGTCCCGCCTTTTCCCCGGCCAGCTTACGCTCGGCCTCCAGATCTGCAGGCGGCAAAAGGGCACCGGGGCGCTCTGTCATGGCTTTTTCACCCTTGAGCACCTTCTTCTGCAAGGCCTGAGGGAAGCCGCCGACCGGCTGTCCCAGATCTCCCTTGAAGAAGGAGACAACCGACTCAGGGAAGGCCACATCAACATCCGGGTTTTCAACATCTTCCCTGCTGATGTCCGATGTCACCATCATCAATGCCATGTCACCGACGACCTTGGAGGACGGTGTGACCTTCACGATGTCACCAAACATCTGGTTCACATCGGCATAGGCGTTGGAGACATCCGGCCAGTTTTCCTCAATGCCGAGGGAACGGGCCTGCTGACGCAGGTTGGTGTATTGACCACCAGGCATTTCATGGTGATAGACATCCGATGTTCCACAGCGGATGTCGGATTCAAAGCCGACATAGTTGCTGCGCACCTGTTCCCAGTAATCCTCATACTCAAGCAGGGCTTCACGATCGAGACCTGTGTCCCGTGCCGTGTTGCGCAGGGCAGCGGCAATGGATCCCATATTCGGCTGTGATGTCAGACCCGACATGGAATCGATACAGGCATCGACAGCATCCACCCCGGCATCTGCAGCAGCCAGAACCGTTGCAGCAGAAATACCGCTGGTGTCATGCGTGTGGAAATGGATGGGCAGCCCCACCTCTTCCTTCAGGGCCTTGATCAGAATACGCGCGGCTTCCGGTTTCAGAAGCCCGGCCATGTCCTTGATTCCCAGAACATGCGCTCCGGCTGCTTCCAGTTCCCGGGCCATGTTCACGTAGTATTTCAGGTCATACTTCGGGCGGTTCGGATCGAGAATGTCCCCTGTGTAGCACACAACAGCCTCACAGATCTTTCCGCTTTCACAAACCGCATCCATGGCAACACGCATGTTTTCAACCCAGTTCAGGGAATCAAACACGCGGAAAACATCAACACCGCCACGTGCAGCGTGGTCAACAAAGTGCCGGACAACATTGTCCGGATAGTTGGTATAGCCCACACCGTTCGAAGCCCGCAGAAGCATCTGCAACAGGTGGTTCGGCATGGCTTCGCGCATTTTGAACAGTCGATCCCAGGGGCATTCTTTCAAAAAGCGCATGGCCACATCAAAGGTTGCACCACCCCAGCACTCGACAGAGAACAGCTCCGGCAGGCGTTTGGAAACAAAGGGCGCAACGCGGACAAGATCGTCAGTCCGCACACGGGTTGCCAGCAGGGACTGGTGGGCGTCACGGAATGTCGTGTCCGTCATCAAGAGGCGCTGCTGCTCCTTCATCCAGCGTGCAACACCTTCGGCCCCGTCACGTTCCAGAATTTGTTTTGGCCCTTCTGGCGCAGCTTCCTTTGGAATGTTCGGCAAGCGCGCAACATGGGGATGAGCCGGATGAACACGACCGTTCACCTCCTCGTTGCCATTGACCAGCACCTCTCCCATGAAACACAACAGACGTGTCGCACGATCACGGCGCTTTGGCAGCTGGAAGAGTTCGGGTGTCTCGTCAATGAAACGGGTTGTGTACTGATTGCTGCGGAACTTCGGATGGCGCAGCAGACCCTCGACAAACTGGAGGTTTGTTGCAACGCCGCGGATACGGAATTCCTTCAGGGCGCGATCCATGCGGGACAGGGCTTCATCCGGTGTGTTGCCCCAGGCTGTCACCTTCTCCAGCAGGGAGTCGTAATAACGTGTGATCAGGGCACCGGAATAGGCCGTGCCGCCATCCAGACGGATACCGAATCCCGTCGCTCCGCGGTAGGCCGTGATTTTGCCGTAGTCAGGAATGAAGTTGTTCTCCGGGTCCTCGGTCGTCACGCGACACTGCAGGGCGTGGGAGTTGAGTCTGATCTCGTCCTGGACAGGAACACCACAGATGCCATCGCCAATCGTTGCCCCTTCGGCAATGCGGATCTGTGCCTTGACGATATCAATGCCGGTCACAATCTCCGTGACGGTATGCTCCACCTGAATACGCGGATTGACCTCGATGAAGTAAATCTCGTCACTGTCCATATCCATCAGGAACTCGACCGTGCCTGCATTGGAATAGCCGGCTTCACGTGTCAGAGCGAGCGCTGCATCGCAGAATTCCTGTCGCTTTGCTTCACTCAGATAGGGCGCCGGAGCACGCTCGACAACCTTCTGGTTGCGGCGCTGAACAGAACAGTCGCGTTCAAAAAGGTGAACGATGTTGCCGTGCGTATCACCAAGGATCTGAACCTCTACGTGACGGGCACGACGCACCAGTTTCTCCAGATAGACCTCGTCATTGCCAAAGGCATTGAGGGCTTCACGACGCGCTGTTGCAACGTTGTCCAGCAGGCTGCTTTCATCCTCGATGACCCGCATCCCGCGACCTCCGCCGCCCCAGGACGCCTTCAGCATGACCGGGAAGCCGACTTCATTTGCCAGCTTTCGGATCTCTTCATCTTCATAGGGAAGCGGACCGGTCGCAGGCATGACAGGCGCTTTGGCCTTTACAGCCAGATTGCGCGCGGCAACCTTGTTCCCGAGGGAGCGCATCACATCCGGATCAGGACCGATAAAGATAATACCGGCTTCCGCACAGGCCTCTGCAAACTCCGGATTTTCAGAGAGGAAACCATAGCCCGGGTGGATTGCATCCACATTCGCTTCCTTTGCAACCTGGATGATCTCTTCAATATCCAGATAGGCCTGAAGCGGCCCCTTGCCTTCACCGACAAGATAACTCTCATCCGCCTTGAAACGGTGCAGGGCAAAGCGATCTTCGTTGGAATAGATGGCCACCGTTTCAATACCAAGCTCCGTAGCAGCACGGAACACACGGATTGCAATCTCACTGCGGTTGGCGACCAATAGACGACGGATCGAACGGGTACGACGATCTTCCATAACGAACTCCCTTTGCTTTCTCTGTTCTGCCTCGGCCCAGACTTCTCCAGCTGTTTTCATCCGCAATCTACTTCTATCCAGCCCCTGCATGCCAGTCTTTTCAGCGAAGCGGATCACATTCGATATTGTACCGACACAATCCTGCAACCTTGCTGAAACCCTGATTCACACGCCAACTAGGTCAACAAACCTTACCTTTTCTAATTTTGAAGAGCATTTGGCATTTCCTGCGAAATAATATTTCAAGGATTGCGCAGCGGCAAAGATCTGCAGAAATTGTATCCGTACAATTTTTCACACTGTGAAGCCCGATATCAGGGAGTTTTGCACGGAATATTCCTCTTTCCTTCCAGATTCGCACAGGAAAGAACTTCCCGTCAGGTTTTTTATTGAATGAACGTTCAATAAAAAATAGACTGCGATCAAATCAGACAAGACCGGTTTTCCGACTGACCTCATCCTGAACAGGAACAACCGGCCCCTCGTTAAAGGAGCGCAACGTGTCCGAAGAAAGATTTGACTATATTGTTGTCGGAACAGGATCTGCCGGATCAATTCTCGCCGAGCACCTGAGCCGCGATGGAAAGAATTCTGTTCTCGTGCTCGAGTTTGGCGGAAGCGACAAAAGCATCTTCATTCAGATGCCGACCGCACTGTCCATCCCGATGAACACGACAAAATACAACTGGGACTTTGAATCCCAGCCGGAACCCCACATGAAAAACCGCCGGTTCCACACTCCACGCGGCAAGGTTCTGGGCGGATCATCCTCCATCAATGGCATGGTCTTCGTGCGCGGTCACGCCTGTGATTTTGACGAATGGGAAGAACAGGGTGCCAAGGACTGGTCCTACAAGCACTGCCTGCCCTACTTCAAGCGCAACGAAACATGGATGAACGGCGAAGACCAGTACCGTGGCGGTAGCGGTCCCGTTCACACCAACAATGGCAACAACCGCCAGAACCCTCTGTACAATGCCTTCATCAAGGCCGGTGTCGAGGCAGGGTATGGCGAGACGGAAGATTACAACGGCTACCGTCAGGAAGGCTTTGGCCCCATGCACATGAACGTCAAGAACGGCGTTCGCTGGTCCACGGCCAATGCCTATCTGAAACCGTCCCTCAACCGTCCGAACCTGAAGCTGGTTACCGGCGCCCTGGCCAAGCGCATTCTGCTGGAAGGCAAGAAGGCTGTCGGTCTGGAATATCTGGCAAACGGCTCCACACCGAAAAAGGTTTATGCCAACAAGGAAGTGATTCTTTCTGCCGGTTCCATCGGTTCTCCGCAGTTGCTGCAACTGTCCGGTATCGGTCCTGCCGAAGTCCTCAAAAAGGCTGGTGTTGAAGTTGTGCACGATCTGCCGGGTGTTGGACGCAACCTGCAGGATCACCTTGAGGTTTACTTCCAGTTCCACTGCAAGCAGCCGATTACCCTGAACGGCAAACTCGGCCTGTTCAGCAAGTTCATGATCGGCGCCGAATGGATCCTGAACAAGTCCGGTCTGGGTGCAACAAACCACTTCGAGTCCTGTGCCTTCATCCGTTCGCGAGCAGGACGCAAGTCCCCGGACATCCAGTATCACTTCCTGCCTGCAGCCATTCGCTACGACGGCAAGGCTGCCTTTGAAGGTCACGGCCTTCAGGTTCACGTTGGCCCGAACAAGCCAACCAGTCGCGGGCATATCGACATCACCTCTCCAAATCCGCAGGACAAGCCTTTCATCCTCTTCAACTACAACGAGACAGAAGAAGACCGCGAAGCCTTCCGCCAGTGTATCCGCCTGACGCGGGAGATCATGGCACAACCGGCCATGGCCGATTACGTCGGAGGTGAAATCCAGCCCGGAGAGGCCATGCAGTCCGATGCCGAGCTGGACAGCTGGATCCAGGACAACGCCGAAAGTGCCTACCACCCGTCCTGTACCTGTAAAATGGGTGCAGACGATGATCCGATGGCTGTTCTGGACAACGAATGCCGCGTTCGCGGGATCGAGGCCCTGCGTGTGGTGGATTCCTCCATCTTCCCGACCATTCCGAACGGCAACCTCAACTCTCCGACCATGATGGTTGGCGAGAAGGCTGCGGACATCATCCTCGGAAAGGATCCGTTGCCGCCATCAAATGCGCCGGTCTGGATCAACCCGAACTGGGAAACAAGTCAGCGCTGATAGCCCGGACATACCAAAGGAAAAGGCCCGCAGAAACTTCCTCTGCGGGCCTTTTCTGTATCAAACTGCCGGACCAATCCGTCAGGAGAACTGATAGCTTGCCGGAACATACCGGAAGCCCTGATCCTTTGTATCCACAAAGCCCACAGCCGGAAACGGCATGTGATAGCCTGTAAAACCGATACGGTCAGCAGCCACCATTCCAAAGAGTTTCTTGCGCGTTGCTGCAGCCGCTGCCTTGTCCATATCGAACTTCACATGCCAGTCCGGGCGCTGCAAGGAAAAGACAGGGTGGTTCGCCGCATCTCCACAGAGCATCAGACGCTGTCCGTTGCTCTCGATATGGAAAGCCATATGCCCCGGTGTATGCCCGAACGCCTCAACGGCTTCAATTCCTGAGGCCACAGCACCACCACCGTTGAGGAACGTCATCCGGTCTGCAAAGCGGGCCACGTTGTCCTTGACAAGTTGCGCCCGGCTTTCGGTTTCACCAGCGAAGCGGTCAGGATGTGTCCAGAAATCGTATTCGACCTGGCCGGTGACATAGCGGGCATTCGGGAAAGCCGCCTTGCCATCCTTGAGCATCCCGCCAATGTGATCGCCATGCATGTGCGTGATCACCACAACATCGACATCGCCTGCACTGATGCCGGACGCTTCCAGAGCATGGACCAGATGCCCTGCACCCGGACGGCGCCCCGGAGCATTGCCTGTGTCGAAGAGAACCAGTTCACTGCCCGTGTTCACAAGCACAGGTGCGAAACCAATGGTCATGCGATTTTTCGGCAAATGATTTTCATGGGCCAGCGTTTCAACAGCCGAGAGCTGCTGATCCTGGCCAAAAATACCCTGTACTGTATCAACCGAGAAGGAACCGTCACGCAGGGTTGTCACCTCAAACCCGCCCAGATTGAAACGGTGAAACTGTCCGCCAGCAGGTCCTTTTTTGGGGGCAGCAGCATGCGCTGCTGTCGTGATCTGGCTTGAACCTGCAAGGGCCAGTCCGGCCAGTCCGGCCTTGAAAAAACCTCTGCGATTAAGGGAATTGCTCTGCGACATTTCTAGCTCCTTGAGAAAACTCTCGTCCTGTTTATGGAAGTTACTCAGTCGGAATCACACTGAACCTTACGCCCGAACGCACCTTCCGGTTCTTTTTTGCCGGCCGTTTGACGAACCGGAGACCGCTTCAGCAGATGCGAAAGACTTCTTTCCTCACAACGAAAGCAAGCCTAAGCCTTATGGGTGTCGGGCATGAAATCACATTATCTTGAATGCACATTCAAAATATAGGTTCGAAGAGTAAGATAGAGAACAATCCCGTTAAAGATATGCCAGAAGTAATGTGTCCCGATCGGCAAATCCCCGCACACGTGGAGATCCAGACTGCGCAACGTCATCGACAGAATGAAAACAGCGGAGGCCAGCAAGAGACCATGCGCAAAAACAAACTGCCGAGACCGGTGATACAGACCAAATCCGATTGTATAAAACAGTGCGGGTACATAGGAGAGCGTTCCTCCCATAATCTGCCCGACCAGAGTATCCGAAAGGGCCTCCTGTACAGGCCCCATGGCAAGGCTGCAGATCAGATAGCTTCCTGAAACGAGAGCGGCCACCCACCCTTTCCATTTCAGAATCCGGGCACAGTAGAACCAGAGATAAACAAGAATATAAATCGCAATTGCCAGCACATCCATCAGCGCTGTCAGACGGTTCGCAAAAGAATGGAAGGCTGAGGAACCAGCGCCGATTGCACAGAGCAGGACAATCAGGATCAGGACCGATCTGTCAGTTTCCGCACCTTTACGTCTGGCCAGAAGAAAGGCAAGAAACGCTGCAATAAAAAACGCCAGATTGCTGATCAGATTGAGGGGTTCCCCCCACAGCCCCGGCGCAAGCCGTTCACAATAGATATCAATATATTCCAGCATACAACCTGCCCCCCTGCCTGATTGATCAGACTAGTACATCCCTGTTTCCTTTGTATGACAAGGTCCGCAATCTCTCAAAGAAGTCTCTGGTGGATCATTCAAAAAACATCACACTGAAGTGAAGGAATAAAAGCCCGCTCCGGTCTGTTCCCCTGTCATGAACTCACCAGCGACAGGAGACAGGAACATGCAAAAAGCCCTGACATTCCTTTTGGTCAAAGCCGTTCTGGGAACTTTTTTTCTATCCCCCCATTCAGCGGCACATCCACCCGGGCAGGACAGCACAGCTTCATCAGAGAACCAGACCATCAAGGTCAGAATGCTGATGCTGAGCACACTGGGAAATATAGAAACCGGCACCATAACCATTGAAGAAACACCTTACGGCATTCTCTTCAAGCCGGTCCTCAATTCGATTACCCCCGGCTTCCACGGTTTCCATCTTCACGAACACGGAAGCTGTGATCCCGTTGTCAGGGACGGCAAAACAATTCTCGCCGGCGCTGCGGGAGGTCACTATGACCCGCACAATACCGGAAAACACGGTTTCCCATGGGATCAGAACAGCCATCTGGGAGATCTTCCGGCCCTCTTCGCTGATGCTGTCGGAACGGTTACAGACCCGGTTCTGGCCCCGCGCCTGAGCCTTGCCGATCTCAGAGGACGCGCCCTGATCATTCATGTCGGAGGAGACAACCATTCGGACCATCCGGCCCCGCTTGGCGGAGGCGGAGCCCGTCTGGCCTGCGGTGTTATCAATTAAACAACCTCTTGTTTTCAAACAAAAACGATCCTCACATTTTTGTGAAAGAATAAAAAATCAGCAAACAGCGTTTCTGTCATGTCGCCCATGCGGCGTCCACATTCCTGCTTCTACCTATGAGGACACACCGATGAAGAAATCCGTCTTTTCTTTTGCCCTGATTGCGTCTTTGGGTCATCTGGCTGTTGCAGCCATGCCTGCGGCCGCTGGCGACACTGACACAAAAGCTGTAACTGTACAAATGGACGTTCTGAGCGCCGATGGAAAAATCCCGGCCGGTACGATCAAGATCAGCGAAAGCAAGCACGGTCTGGTTTTCACACCGGATCTGCATTCCATCACTCCCGGCACACACGGGTTTCACATGCACACCAACCCGAGCTGTGAAACAGCAGAAAAGAATGGAAAGACTGTTCTTGGCGGTGCTGCGGGTGGACACTACGACCCGGAAAACACTGGCAAACACGGACACCCATGGGGTGAAGACAACCATTTGGGCGATCTTCCCGCACTCTACGCCGGTGAAGACGGTATTGTTGTCACCCCTGTTCTGGCTCCACGCCTCAAAATGTCCGATCTGGAAGGCCGCTCCCTGATGATCCATGCCGGAGGAGACAATTACTCGGACCACCCTGCAAAGCTGGGGGGCGGAGGCGCCCGTCTGGCCTGTGGCGTCATCTGACCAGGAATAAAGTTTGGAATTCGAACTCCTCTGACTTGCAGAGAGTTCAAAAAAGAACGGTCTGCCTCCAGGTCACAGGGCAGACCGTTCTTCTGTTTTCAGGAAATGAATTCCGCTGTTGCCGACACTCAGTCCTTCGATCCACAGCCACAGGGCTTGTCCGGGTGGACATCTTCATATTCGGAACGCACGCCCTTGTGCTCCGGCACCAAATCAAGCTTGGCAAAGAGCTTCATGTCATCGTTCTCTTCCGGGTTTGGTGTTGTCAGCAGCTTGTCCCCGTAAAAGATCGAATTGGCTCCAGCCATGAAGCAAAGAGCCTGCCCTTCTTCACCCAGAGCACGGCGACCGGCAGACAGGCGCACATAGGCCTTTGGCATGACCAGACGGGTCACAGCGATGGTGCGCACCATCTCGAAACTGTCGATCCGTTCCATGTCACCAAACGGCGTGCCCTTGACCGGCACCAGCATGTTGATGGGAACAGATCCCGGATGCTTCGGCATGTTGGCAAGCGCCTGAAGCATGGCCGCACGATCCCGACGCTGCTCACCCATCCCGATGATCCCGCCGGAACAAACGTTCAACCCTGCCTCACGGACGTTTGCAAGCGTCTCCATACGATCCTCGAAAGTCCGCGTGGTGATCACTTCCTTGTAGTATTCGGGTGAAGTATCAATGTTGTGATTGTAGTAGTCCAGCCCGGCATCCTTGAGCTGTCTGGCCTGATCAAAGCTCAGCATTCCCAGCGTCATGCAGGTTTCCATGCCCATGTCCTTGACGGCCGTCACGATGTCCGCAATCTTGCTGATATCGCGGTCCTTCACATCCCGCCATGCAGCCCCCATGCAGAAACGGCCGGAACCGTTTTCCTTGGCCTGACGGGCGTATTCCAGAACCGTATCGGTATCCATCAGCTTGCTGGCCTTGAGCCCCGTGGAATAGCGCGATGACTGGGAACAGTACTTGCAGTCTTCAGCACAGCCACCCTGCTTGATATTCAGCAGTGTCGACAGCTGGACCTTGTTCGGGTCGAAATGCTTGCGATGCATGGTCTGCGCCTTGAAGAGCAGATCATAGAATGGCAGGTCATAAAGAGCCAGAATCTCCGGGATCATCCAATCGTGACGCACGTCTGCCTTGGGAGCTTTCGGGTCATACACGAATTTTTCAATTCTCAACTCGTCCGCAGATGTTTCTGTTGTATCGAGCACTGTCTCTGACGCAGAGGCGAGGTCCATAACACTGTCCATTCGCTGCATTACAATTTCATGTCTCTTCTATCCTGACTGATCAGGTTGGGCAAGACAACTCATTAGGCCTTTGGCGGATTAAGTTTGATCATGGCCTCGGCCGCAGCTTTCCATCCCAGGTCAATCTGCTCGTCTGTGATCACATAGGGCGGCAACTGATAGACAACATTGCCCAGGGGTCTCAACAGCATGTTGCGATCCCAGAACCAGCGTTTGAGATCATTGCCCAGCGACGAGGTATAACCTCCGTCGTCCACAACGGCATCAAAGGCTCCGATTGTGCCGCAGATACGATGCGCCGTCGTCTGTTTGAGGTCTCTCAGATAATCCAGCCCGCGATCATGCGCCTTCTCGATCCGTTTGAAGGACTGCCGGACCTCCTCGCTCTGAAGCAACTCCATCGAGGCCAGCGCAGCAGCACAGCCCAGCGGGTTTGCCGTAAAGGAATGCCCGTGACAGAACGCCCGGTCAAAACTCTCGCCAAGAAATTCCCTGTAAATCTCTTCTCGTGCAACGGTCACTGACAAGGGGAGGAAGCCTGCCGTCAGGCCTTTGGACAAACAGATGATATCAGGAACAACCCCGATCTTTTCACAGGCAAAGTTCGATCCGGTTCGACCAAATCCTGTCATGACCTCATCAAAGATCACCAGAATGCCATGTTCACGCAGACGCTCGACAACCGCCTTCACAAATTCCGGACGAACCATCCGGATACCGCTGGCGCCCTGAACCAGTGGCTCCATAATCAGTGCACAGGTCTCCTGCGCATGCCGGTCCAGAAAATCATCCAGCAGCTTAAGGGCCCGGGCTTCCTTTTCTTCACAGCGGGCATCATTCTCCCAGGTGTTCGGATAATCCAGAACATCAACCGTAAAGAACAGCTCTTTCCAGGCATCAAACATCCGGGAGGAAACCCCGGCAGACATGGCTCCAACCGTGTCTCCGTGATAGGCCCCGTCAAAGGTCAGGAAGCGTTTGCGCTGGCTCTGTCCCTTGTTGGCCCAGTACTGGTAGGCCATTTTCAGTCCGACCTCGACTGCCGTCGATCCATTGTCCGAATAGAAAACACGCGACAGGTCACCCGGCAAAAGCTCTGCAAGCTTCTCTGCCAGCCTGATGGCCGGCCGATGGGTAAAACCGGCAAAGATGACCTGCTCAAGCTGTGAGGCCTGCTCTGCAATGGCAGCACTGACCCTTGGATGAGCATGCCCGTAGAGGTTCACCCACCAGGACGAGATGTAGTCAATGATCTGGCGTCCGTCTGCCGTATGGAGGACAACGCCCTCCCCCCGTTCGATCGGAACCGGGTCGGGAGCGGTCTGCGCCTGGGTAAAGGGATGCCAGACATGCTTCTTGTCCAGTTCAACCAGTCTTTCGAGTTCTTCATTCATTGCCCCTGCTCCTTTTCACAAGAATATCGGCAGCGTGATCAAGGTGGGGCATCAGGCTTTCCATTGTCTTTGATGTTACAGTATCCAGTCTTGGCAGTTCTGCAAGTACCTCGACCTTACCATAGTTTTCTATTGCTTCCCTGTTTGCCGGATTTTCAGGGCCGTTCATAATCACACCGGCAACTTCAATTGCGCGGCTCCTCAACGCTTCCAGTGTCAGAAGGGTGTGGTTGATTGTTCCCAGCCCGGATCGGGAAACGATCACAACAGGCAGTCCCAGAACCTTCATCAAATCCGTCATGAGATGGGTGTCATCAAGCGGAACCAGCGCCCCGCCTGCTCCTTCGACAAGCCAGAAGGGATCGCCCTCCACAGCCGGGAAATCCACTGATGCAAAATCAAGGGTTTTCCCCACCCTTTTCGCAGCCTCATGCGGAGAGAGAGGGTCCGGGAAAATGGAATGGCAGGCGGAAAAATGACTGTCCGGCAAGCCGCTCAGGCGCTGCACCGTCGGCTGATCGTGGTCCTCGACGGGGCCGGTCTGCACCGGTTTCCAGTAGTGAGCCTGAAGTTTGCGGGTAAGTGCAGCAGAAACAAAGGTCTTGCCGACCTCTGTATCCGTCCCGGTGACGAAGATTCCACGACGGAGATGTTGCGAAAGATCAGGAGACAAGGCATCTGTCCGTAAAAATGACAATTCAGTCATAAATACGCTTTCAGGCCAGTTTTTCAAGCCTTGCGACCTTCTGCCCGGCGTTCGCATAAAAAAAGGTTGATCCACTTTGAAAATGGATCAACCCAGTGAGCTTGTGAGAGCAGGGGCAGAGGTTTCACAAATCCCCGATCACAAGCTGGAGTATGTAACGGTCAGATGTGGACAAAAAGATCATCGTCCTCAACCGTTACAGGGAAAGAGCGCGCTCTGATCTTTGGATCAACCAGAAATTCCCCTGTCCGGATATCAAATTCCCATCCATGCCAGGCACAGCGCACAAGCTCACCGGCCTTGTCATAGACAAACTCTTCCTTGTCGGTTTCCCTTGTTGTGCCACACTGGGGCCCCTCGCAAAGAGCAGCACCCTTGTGGGGGCAGACATTCAGGAGGGCATGAAAACCGTCATCCAGTTTGAACACGCCCACGCTCAGGTTGTTCACACTTACGATTGTCGCTTTTTCTGCAGAAACCTGTTCTGCTTTGCAGGCAAAGTGTTTTTCCGCCATTTTTCTCTTCCCAACCTTTATTCAGCAGCCATTGTCACAGGGCGTGGAATGCGCGTGTAGACATCAAGCGCATTGAGCCCCAGAACCTTTTCTCTCCACTGGGGAGGAATGTGCAGCTTGGTGATGTCATCGTAGTCCCAGTGCGGATAGTCGGATGCGAACATCAGCGTGTTCTCACCATCCATCGCTTCCAGAGTTGCCCAGAGATGCTGGATGTTTTCCGGCTGCTCAAGCGGCTGGGTCGACATGCGGATGTTGGACTTGAAGTACTCTGACGGCAGGCGTTTCAGCCATGGTGTTTCCTTGCGAAGTGCCTTGAAGTTTGCATCCAGACGCCACAGAACCGACGGCACCCAGGCCACACCGCACTCGATGATGACAACCTTGAGGTCCGGCCATTTTTCAAAGACGCCGTTCGCAATCAGGCTCGCCATGTGTGTCATGGCCGTTTGCGGCAGAATCGCGTGGGTTTCCCAGAAGAAAGTGGACGGTCCCGCACCAATCGGTGTGGAGTTGATACCACCCTGTCCGCCCAGGTGCATGGCAAAGGGCAAGCCCATTTCCGCACAGGCTTCATAGATCGGGTGATAGAACGGATCCCCGTAAGGGCGCGCCGCACCATGGCTAACGAGAACCTGAACAACGCGAGGGTGGCTTCCCAGACGGCGAATCTCGGCAGCAGCCAGCTGCGGGTTTTGCGGGGCGACCACAATGGAACCCCAGAAGCGCTCGTCTTTCGGCAGCCAGTAATCAATCATATAGTCATTGTAGGCACGGCACAGGGCATCCGCGTAGTAGGGGTTTGCCAGTGTCGAGGCTTCAATGGGCTCATCACCTGTCAGAATCGCAACATCAATGTTGTATTTGTCCAGGTGCTTTGCCTTCATGATGGCATAGTTGTCGTCTTCCTCTACAGGCTGCACGTCGTGACGTGCGAAACCTTCAGGGTGAAACCACGGACGGTGACCATGCGGAAAAGCCCCGCGCGGACCGGTGCGTTCACCACGGACAAACATGTCCTTGAACAACCCTTCCATGTATGGTTCCAGCACGGTGGCGCTGCACCAGTAGTTATGGCAATCACAATCAACCGTGAACATGAATGTCTCCTCTCTCTAATTCATTCCCCCGCAGGGGCGGCTTTTTGTTTTTTGCTAGACTAGTGGAGAGACTTTCAGCGATAAATATTGTCACACACTTCATATCAATCGGTTTTGGCGATTAAAATGAACAAGCTCCTTCTCCTGACTTTTCTGGATATTCTGGAAACCAGAAACTTCAACCGGACCGCAGACCGCCTGAACATCACGCAATCGACTGTCAGCGCGCGTGTCCGCATGCTGGAAGATGATCTGGGCGCCCGTCTTTTTGAAAGAGGCCGCGGCGGAGCCGAACCGACACCGGCAGGTCGCCGTTTTGAAGCCCACTGCCGATCACTGTTGAACACCTGGGGACAGGCCGTAAAGGATGCCTCTGTCGGAAACAGTTTCACAGAGTCCCTGAAAATTTCAGCACAGCCCAGTCTGATTCGTTCCGTAATTCTGGAGTGGTCCAAAAAGCTGAGAACAGCCATGCCTTCTGTCTCGATGCACTTCGAGCTGGACTATTCCATGCAGGTGATGCGGGACATCAGTTCAGGCACTGCAGATATCGGCATTATCTTTTCTCCGCAATACCTGTCAGACATGACCATTGAATCCATCGGCAAGGAGCACTTTGTGATGGTGTCAAACACCATCAGCAAGCTGTCTGACGTCAGGATGGAACACTACTTCAAAATAGGTTACACACCGAGCTTCGAGAAAAAGCACGACGAGCTTCTTCCCCACCTGACGCGAACGCAGCTCAGCGCCGGCAATGATGATCTGGCCATGGAATTTCTCAATCTTTATGGTGGCACGACCTATGTACCCCTGCACGTCGGGAACCGTTTGACCCGGGACGACACGACCTACAGGCTGGTCGAGGGTGCACCGATCATTTCCCAGGATGTCTTTGCCGTCGTCCATTTCAGGAAAAGGCACTCCCCGACTGTCAAAAAAGCCATTTCCACCCTGAAAGAGGAATTCAGGCAGCACCAGCCATAATCCGCACGCGGACATCATTCCATAACTCCTCGGTGCTCGGTGCTCGGTGCTCGGTGCTCGGTGCTCGGTGCTCGGTGCTCGGTGCTCGGTGCTCGGTGCTCGGTGCTCGGTGCTCGGTGCTCGGTGCTCGGTGCTCGGTGCTCACCACAGGATGATCGCACGGACAATTTCTGCAAGGCAACAATTCAGTCTCTCCCCCCGGAGGAATTGATCTCCCATACAGGTGGAGACAGAACTCCTCCCCGTTTTTCCCATGCGAAGCAAGAGCCGTCACAACATCAACGCCTGACAATGGTGCAGCCCGGCAATCCTTTGCCAACTCATCCTATAAGTGTTCTTTATGGCAACAATAACAACAATGGGTGTTCACAGACTGTACCTCCCTGCATTATCCTCAGTCAGGGACAAAACGAAACAACAGGCACGGGAGGACAGAAGCAGGCGTTCAGACTCAGAGATCAAAAAGCAGGGAAAAGAATGTTTTGCCGACGGCTTGACTGACAAAGCGGACCCGCATCGAAATTCAATCGATAAAAATGATCGATAATGCACTTTCACTTAATGGGAATAATTAAAGCTCCCCCTTAAAATGCAGGGCTATTGAATCAGAATTCGCAAAAGTCAGGACAACCCGAAATGCAAGCGCACATGTCATCCCCCTCAGTCAATCAGAACGCGGGACAGATTTTTACCAGTCCCGGAACGCTGGTTTGCGCTGCTGTCATCGAAGAAACCGCGCTCAGCAAAACCTTTATCCTCAAGGACAGAAACGGCAGGAGCTTTGACTTCAAAGCCGGACAGTTTGCCACGATAAAACTGTCTATCAACGGGAAGACCTGCCTGCGCTCCTATTCCATTTCCTCCCCCGCCAGCAGACCTGACACGCTTCATCTGACCGTCAAAAGGGTTCCGGACGGGCTCGTCTCCAACTGGCTGAATGACACTGTCGTCGCCGGTTCCGAAATCGAAATCATGAACATCGGTGGCGATTTCAATTTTCCTGACCTGCCAGGCGACAAACCCTTCTTCCTGTCAGGAGGATCCGGCATTACCCCCGTGATGTCCATGATGCGCACCCTGCTGGATCAGGCGAGCGATCTGGACATGACCTTCGTTCACTTCGCCCGCAACCCGTCAGACCTGATCTTCGCTGACGAACTGGCCTTTATCCGCAAGCGCTATCCGCAGGCGACCATTCACCTTGTTGTTGATGATCTCGAGGGCTCAACAGACTTTGACGGCAGGGAGGGACGCCTTTCTCCCGAACTGCTGGAAGAGCTCGTGCCGGATCATGCCGAACGCACAATCTACATGTGCGGCCCCGAAGGCTTCATGAAAATTGCCCGCGAGATCACATCACAGGTTCCTGTCAAAGCGCTTCATCAGGAAAGCTTCGGCGAGGCGGTTGTAATCCCCATGCCCGGCAGCGACGAAGGCGGATCCGTGGAGTTCCTCCAAAGCGGAAAAAGTATTGAATGCAACAACAATGAAACGGTTCTGGAAGCCGCTCTCGATGCCGGTCTCTGGGTTGAATCCTCCTGCCAGCAGGGTATCTGCGGCAGCTGCAAGGTCAAACTCGCCAGTGGCGAGGTCGACATGCCGGATCTCGGCGGTCTTCAGGAATTCGAACGTGCAGAAGGTTACATTCTGGCCTGCTGCAGCCGCCCGAAAGGGGCCATCAGAATTGATCTCTGAACCTGTTTGACAGAGGTCTTTACAACCTGTTCACCCACCAAACAAGAACAGGGCGATACATAAAAATGAAAACTGAATAGGGATGAATAGATGTACACTGACGACGAACTTGATGACCTGATTGCCAAACGCGGCATTCTCAAGGGTCTGAATTCAACACTGGGAATTACCGCCATCTCGATGGTGGCCGTTTTTATCCTCTACACCATTCTTCTGGGGGACACGGCAAGCGCCCAGTTCCTAGGCCTGAAATCCTGGATTGAGCAAACTCTGGGCTGGTACTACATCGCTGTTATGATGGGGGCCTTTCTGGTTTGTATGTATCTGATGCTGTCCAAGGCCGGCACAATCCGCCTTGGTCAGGATACGGATCGTCCGGAATTCTCGAACTTTGCATGGTTTTCCATGCTCTTTGGCTGCGGCACCGGTGCAGGCATGCTGTTCTTCAGCATGTCCGAACCCCTGATCCACTTTGCCAGTGGCTGGAGCGGGGGCAACCCATTCCTGACAGCCGAGGTCAAGGCGGCTGTTGCCAGCTTCTTCCAGGCCAAGGAAACAGCTCTGGCAGCAGGTCTGCTGCCCGGAGATGAAGGCTTCCCGGTCCCGAATGATCTGGTCGCAGAAGCGGCTGCAGGCGGCCTGAAGCTCACAATCTTCCACTGGGGCACTGTTGCCTGGGGCATGTACGGGATCGTTGGCCTCTCTCTGGCTTACTTCGCTTTCCGCAGAGGCCTTCCCCTGTCCATCCGCTCAGCACTCTATCCGCTTTTCGGCAACAGGATTTACGGTCCGCTGGGTCACACCGTCGATATTCTGGCTGTTCTCGGCACGATCTTCGGTATTGCCACAACACTGGGACTGGGTGTTGAACAGATCGGTTCCGGTCTGGTGTCTCTGGGCATTCTTGCCGAAAAGAGCCAGACCGTTACGGTTGTTTCCATTCTCGTTGTGACAGGCATTGCAACCTTCTCTGCAACAACCGGTGTTGCAAAGGGGATCAAGATCCTGTCCGAACTGAACACCTGGATCTGTATTGTAATCCTCGGCTACTTCCTGATGGCTTCCAACGCCAACTACCTGATCGCCAGCACAATCACTGCGCTGGGCGAGTATGTGTCAGAAGCCGTTCAGATGTCCCTGTGGACAGCCCGCAGCCCGGATGAGCGGACATGGCAGGGTGGCTGGACCATCTTCTACTGGGGCTGGTGGATCGCGTGGGCACCTTTTGTCGGTATGTTCATTGCCCGCATTTCACGTGGTCGCACAATCCGCGAGTTCGTTCTCGGTGTCATGCTTGTGCCTTCCATGGTTGCCCTGATCTGGTTCGGCATTATCGGTTCTGCCGGTATCTACGAAGGTATCTATCGCGCCGATATGGAAATCTACAACACAGCTGTGAACAACTGGGATTACGCCGGTACGCTTTACAAGGCCTTCGAGGTCCTGACTCCGGGTGCCGCAGCGACAATTGCAAAGATTGCCGCACTGATTGTCGTCGTGGTCTTCTTTGTCACCTCGGCTGACTCCGGTACTCTGGTACTGGGCCGCCTGCTGGCCTTTGGCCGCCGCCCCCCAACCCAGCAACGTATCATCTGGGGTATACTGCTGGGCGTGATCACCATCATCATTCTGCTGATCGGTGGCAAGGAAGCGCTCAAGGCCCTTCAGGCTGCCTCCATTGCCGGCGCCCTTCCTTTCACCTTTGTTCTGATTGTCATGGTTCTCGGTTTGCTGAAGTCCATCTCCAGCGAAAACAGTGAACGCATTCAGGACGAGGAAAAGGTTCGGGAAATCGTTGCAGAAGAAATCCGGGATCTTTCCTGACGAACAATTGTTCCCGAAAAGAAAAGGCGGAGCGCAATGCTCCGCCTTTTTCATATCCGCCTGCATCCCTTGTTATCTGGCAGAACAGACAACAAAGAAAATCTCGTAATCCACAGCGATCCCGGACGGGTCTTCCTCAAGGCTTCGCAAGGCCCTGCGCAGTTTTGCGGTACTGACCGGAGCCACATCGGCCTTCTGACGATCTGCTCCCAGACCGGAGAGCATGTTCAGAAAATCCCGGGCACTGCTGTAGGGCTCGCGGATTTCTTCCTCCCGGATGGAAACAGCTCCGGAGCGTCCGGCCTGTTCCAGCAGCTGCCTGAAATCCGGATAGTTCAATCCCTGCACATCCAGACCGGCCTGTTCCAGAGCCGCTTTCCATTGCCCGAAGGATTGCGAACCCAGCGTCGTGAAGACAAGATGTCCCTTCGGCGCAAGAAGCTGACGCAGTCTGGCGACAGTTCCCGGCAGGTCTGCAAACCACTGAAAGGCCAGCGAAGAACAGATCAGATCAAATCCGTTCCAGCCTCTTTGCTCACAATAGTCGCGGGCAGCAACAGGATCCTCGCCATCCATCACGTGGTAGGTTACAGACCCCCTGATTTTTCCTGCAGTCTCTTTCTGCTTTTCCTCACAGGCAGCGACCATGGCCGGTGCAACATCCGTGATCAGCCAGTGCGCCCGGTCAAAAACCGGCAGCAATGCCGAGGAAAGCGCACCGGTCCCGCACCCGATCTCCAGAACAGACCGCGTTTTCACGCCCTCCTGCAACGACTGGATATCACCGGAAAGCTCACCCGCCACCCAGCGTTGAACCGCCGCCTGCCCGTCATAGCTTTCAACGGCCGCATCAAAGGCCTGCGCGACGGCATTTTTCCACAGTTCGGTTGTCATAAAATCGTCCTGCCCGGATAGCGTTACAAAAGGCTGAGCAACGCTTCTGCGCAACCTTGCGGGTTCGACAGAGGCAACAGATGCCCTCCGCCCTTTATCCATTGCAGCGTTTCACCTTCAAAACAGGCTTCTGTCAAGGCTTTTGGCACAATGAGATCATTGTCAGAGGCCAGAACAGCAACAGCCTGCCGGTCCTTTTGCAGGGACCAGTGTTTGCGCAGGTCATCCTCCAGCATGGCATTCAGCCCCTGAACAAGCCGGTCCCGTTCCACAGGGTCTGCCATGAGAGCCCTGTCAACGGTCTCAAGGCCCGCCTGTTTCTGAAAATCCCCCAGAAGCTTTTGCGGATCAGCATCCAGACCGCGAATCATGCGCCGGATCACTCTGGGCTCCACTCCCTCTGCCAGATCCGCTTTTCTGGCAAAGCAGGTAAAGCTGTTGCAAAGCAAAAGAGGAGGCCCCTCTTCAAGCTGAAGACCACTGTAAAGCTTCAGGGCAAGCGCCCCGCCCCAGGAATGCGCCACCACAGCATCAAATCCTCCCATCAGAAGCAGGACCCCCAGATCATCGACAGGGTCATCCTGTTCCGAAGGCGCAAAGCAGCTTACCTCCCATTCCGGGTTCAACTGTCTGATAAAAGGCTCCCAGAGAGCTTCTCCCAAACTCCATCCGCTGATACAGAGAATTTTCACAACGGTCCCCCGTTTTCCAGAATGTCCTTTAACCCGCTCAACAGCCCCTCGACCTGTTCGCAGGAATGAGCCGCTGAAAGGGTAATGCGCAGGCGTCCGGTCCCTTCCGGAACTGTTGGCGGGCGGATTGCCCCCACCAGATATCCTCTCTCCTTCAGGGCCTTTGCCACCGACATAACGCGCTGGTCACTGCCCAGAACCACCGGCACAATCTGTGTCGAACTGTCGAGGCTGTCCAGCCCCAGCATCCCGAGCCTTTCCCTCAACCGATCAGAGAGGCCCTGAAGATGCGCACGTTCGGCCTCCATCTTCGGCACCCTGTCCAGTGCAGCCGACATCGCGCCAAGAACAGCCGGAGGCAAGCCTGTGGAATAGATCAGACCGCTACAGCGATTGACCAGATACTGCTTCATAACGTCCGAACAGGCTGCATAGGCACCAAAGCTGCCCAGCGCCTTGCCGAAAGTTCCCATGACCAGTTCCGCACTGTCGTAATTTTCCGAACGATCATGGGCACAAAGCCCCATCCCGTTCAGGCCAAGCACCCCGCTGGCATGCGCTTCATCGATCATCAGAAAGACATCATACTGCTGCGCAAGCCTTCTGATCCGCCCGACATCAAGGCGATCACCATCCATCGAAAAGACAGACTCGGTCACAACAATTGCGGGCCCTTCTTCGGGGTTGCTCTGCTCCAGAAGTTCTTCAAGATGATCAAGATCATTGTGCCGAAAACGCTTCTGGACGGCCCCGGATGCAGCAATGCCAAAATGCAGGCTCGCGTGGTTCAGGCGATCGGTAAAAAGCCGGACCTTCGGGGCCCTGCCTCTCAATCCGTGCAGTCTTCCGTCCAGCAGAGCTGCCAGCAATCCGGCATTGGCCTGAAAGCCGGAGTTGAAAAGCAGCGCTGTTTCCGTTCCCTTGAGAGCAGCCAGTTTTTCCTCAACCTCGACAAACAGGGGATGGTTGCCCGTAACAAGCCTTGAAGCACCAACCCCCGCACCGCAGTCCTGCGCAGCCCTTGCAGCCGCCTCACGGATCTGCGGATCACTGGCCAGTCCCAGATAATCGTTGGAGGCCATGTTCACAAGACGGCGTCCACCCTGTTCGATCAATCCGTCACCGGAGAGAACAGAGGCCTGCAAGCTTCGCTGGCGGTCAGCTTCGATCCCGGACATGAATGTCTGCACAGAGCTGAAAAATGTCGTCATTGGCCCTCCGGGTGACAAAAGAAATTCTGCTAGAAAATAGCAAGTCTCACAGCTTTAACAAGCAGGTCCACGACAACCCGTGATCATGAATCGGACCAGAGATTGAATTATTTAATTTGACACTCAACTTCCAGAATGAAGAATAGCTTCCCAGAAAGAGAATTTACAAAAAGAGGGGGTTTAAAATGGACGTAATCTCAGGCGGCACGATCGTCATCCTGATTCTGGCCGTGTTTTTTATTGTGGTCGCCTTCCAGGCAATCAAGGTCGTCCCGCAATCAGAGGAATATGTGATCGAGCGTTTCGGCAAGTACTCGATGACCCTGTCCGCAGGGATCAACTTCATCGTTCCCTTTCTGGATGTCGCACGCCACAAGATCTCCATTCTGGAACGCCAGCTTGATGCCTTTGAGATCAGCGTGATCACCAAGGACAACGTCGAAGTCATCCTTGAGGCAACCAACTTCTTCAGGATTGTGGACTCTGCAAAGTCGGTCTATCGCATTCAGAACGTCAACCGCGCCATCCAGACGACAGCCGAGTCAATTGTCCGCAGTGCCGCTGGCAAGCTCGATCTGGACGAACTGCAATCCAGCCGGGCCAAGATGAACGCCGAGATCCTGACCAATCTCCAGTCTGCAGCTGAAATCTGGGGTGTCGAGATCACCCGCACAGAGATCACAGACGTCAAGGTCGACTCAGAAACCAAGGATGCCCAAAGGCAACAGCTCAATGCCGAGCGGGAAAGACGTGCTGCGGTTGCCAGAGCCGAGGGCGAAAAGCGAAGTGTCGAGCTGAACGCAGAAGCAAAGTTTTTCGAGGCCCAGAAGGAAGCCGAGGCCATCAAGGTCGCCGCAGATGCCGAGGCCTATTCTATCCGTATCAAGGCCGAAGCAACCGCAGAGCAAACACGCGTTATTGCCCAGGCCATCAACGAAGGTGGCCAGGGCGCTATCAACTTTGATATCATGAAAAGACAGGTCGAGGCGATGAGCGAAGTCGCGTCTTCCAGCAATTCCAAAACCGTCATCATGCCAACGGACATTACAAAGGCAGTGGGGTCACTTGAATTGCTGACAGAACTGATAGGATCGAAAAACAGCAATGCATGAGTTCTTTCTTAACGGCAACGGATGGATCAGTCTGGGGGCAATCCTCGTCATTCTGGAAATGCTTCTGGGTGCAGGCTACATCCTGATCTCATTCGGTCTCGGTGCCCTGTTTGTCGGGCTGCTGGTCAAGTCCGACACCATCGCCGGTTTCTTTCAGCATGATCTGGCGTATCATCTCCTTGCCGTTTCGGTTCTGGCTGTCGTGTTCCTGGTTGTCATGAGGCTTGCCTTTAAGGCCAAGTCTTCTGAAGACATCAATCAGTACTGACAACGCGAACCGGAGCGCGATCAGACAGAAACAGAAAGACATGATCCCGTCCGCGAGGGAACGCCTGAACAGAAACAGGAGGATTCCGGTGCCGTTTCCTGCGGCTCCGGGATCAAGGTTCCTGTCAGGCAAGACATAAGGAAAGGCTGTGGACACTGCACTCTGGAACTTGCTGCAGGCAAAGATCCGGCTCACCGGCATTGAAGACCTCAGGAACCTGAAGGCGAGCGAGGTGACCCTGACCCGGCTTGCCAGCAGAAGCAATCAGGTTTATCGCGTGTCCGCGGCTCAGGCGAGCTGGATCGTTCGTATTCCCGGTGACACCCAGGGCACAACAGTAGAACGCAACAGCGAATTCGAAAATTACAGGGTCCTGCAAAACGTCCCCATCGCAGAGCAACCTCTCCATGTCTCACGCGATGGACTGCTTGTTTTCAGGGAAAGTGCAGGCAGTCGCCTCCTGCAGAAAAGCGATCTGGACACGGATCATATCTTCAACCGCCTTGTTGAATGCTTTTGCAGACTCAATGCTGCTGCGATCCCTTTCCACAACCGCTTCGATCCGCGGGGTTGTCTGAAGCTCTATTGCAGGGATCTGGAAAATGATGGCCGGGACATACCGGCGCCGATCCGGGAGCTTCTTTCCTTTCAGGCAAGGGCTGAAGCTCTCTATCAGCCCCTGGGACAGGCTCCCTGCCATGGCGATCCCCATTGCGGAAATGCCCTCCTTCATCCAGATGGCTCCATTAGTCTTCTGGACTGGGAATACGCTTCAACAGCCCCTGCCTTGTGGGACCTCAGCCTCCTGAGTTTAATGGAAGACTTCTCCATCGGGCAGGATAAGGCTATGCTGGATACAGCAAAACAGCCAGCCGATCGCCTGCCGGCTTTCCATGCGACACGCTTTATGGCCGCGCTGGTGCTGCTTCTCTGGGAAAGGCTCCACAGCGGCTGTCACACTCAAATGGCAAAGCTCACGGAAAGAGCACTCTTTGATCATAAGGAAATCTTTGGATGATTCCGTCCCTGTCAGCATTGAAAACCTTTGAAGCTGCAGCGCGTCACCTGTCCTTTACACAGGCTGCTCAGGAACTGAATGTCACACAAAGCGCCGTCAGCCGCCAGATCAGGCAGCTTGAGGATGAAGTCGGCCTCGTTCTGTTCGAGCGTCATCACCAGCGTCTGGTTCTGACGCAGGCCGGGCGCAGCTATGCCGAGGAAGTCCGCGAAGGTCTCGAAAAGCTTCACGGGGCAACTCTCAGACTGATGGCCTATCGCGGCGTCGGCGGAGAGCTGACACTGGCCTGCCTGCCAACTTTCGGAAGCCGCTGGCTCATTCCCCGTCTTCCGGATTTCACAAGCCATCATCCGGAGATCCATCTGAATCTGATCACCAGACTGGGACCGTTTGATTTTGGCAACGATCCGGTTGATGCAGCCATTCACTTCGGGACAGGGCAGTGGCCCGGTGCAAAAAGCGACTTTCTGATGGGCGAGGAGCTGCTGCCTGTCTGCTCTCCCGATTTTCACAATCGCCTCATCAACTCCGGAGATGTCATCTGCAAGAACAACAAGATATCAGCAGAGGATATCGCCAACGGGCTGCCCCTGATTCACCTGACCTCACGCCCGATGGCCTGGAGCGAATGGTTCGAAACCCAGGACATCACTGCACCAAAAGCAACAATCGGACCCCGGTTTGAGCATTTCCACATGGTGATCCATGCTGCAATCAGCGGAATGGGGATTGCGCTTCTTCCCAAGTTTCTGATCGAGGAAGAACTGAACAACAGCAGCCTCTGCCAGCTGCTGCCCGGAGCCAACAATGAAAAGCTGGCCTATCATCTCGTTTATCCCCAGGAAAAGGCCACTCTTCCCCGGTTACAGGCCTTCAGAAAATGGCTGATGAAAATGGCACGCGCCGCCAGCTGAAACTGGCCCCAACAAAATTTAAAATTCTGGACCTTTTAAAGGTCCACTCTTCCCAATAGACCTGTAGCCAATTGCTTACATAAATTCGGGATAGAGATCATGACGGTCCTTAGCGTTAACCTGAACAAAGTCGCTCTTTTGAGAAACCAGCGCGACATCGATTATCCGAGCGTCATCCAGATGGCCGAGATTGCACTGAAAGCCGGTGCGCAGGGCATCACCGTTCACCCTCGCCCGGATGAACGCCATACCCGCAAAACAGACGTCTCTGAACTCGCCACACTTCTGCGCAACAACTATCCGGCTCCCGTCGAGTTCAACATCGAAGGCTATCCAACTGCGGATTTCCTCGATCTGGTCGAAGCTGCACAGCCTCAACAGGTCACACTGGTTCCGGATGATCCCGATCAGAAAACCTCCGACCACGGCTGGAACATCAACAAAGATCGCGAACTGCTGACCGGGGTTATCGCGCGCATCAGGGACAAAACCTCTGCACGTGTCTCGGTCTTTGTGGATCACGTCCCTGCCATCGCTGCCGAAGCGGCCTCTGTCGGAGCTGACCGGATCGAACTTTATACCGGCCCGTACTTCGAGGCCTTTGGCACAGACTCCCGGCAGGCCTGTCTTGACGGTTTCCGCAAGACAGCCGAAGCCGCCAGAGATGCCGGGCTTGAAGTCAACGCGGGCCATGATCTCAATCTGGAAAACCTTGGTCTGTTTCTTGAGACCATTCCCTGGGTCGAGGAAGTTTCCATCGGGCACGCCCTGACAGCAGACGCCCTTCTGATGGGGATGGACGGCGCGGTCCGCGCCTACGTTGACCTGATCAGCAAAAGCAAATAACCGCAAAAAAGCCCTGCACCTCTGCAGGGCTTTTCAAATGGTGGGGCTCCATTCAGGCTTTCTTTTCCCAGCCTCCCCGGTCAGTCTGCTGCCAGTAGGTCAGCTCCAGCCGATCAAGCGCTTTCAAAGCCTTCCACTGCACACGGGCTTCCTGAACCGCGATTGCATTGTGCCCGTCAAACAGCAGAGCCATCACCGATGGCTTCCCGCCCTCTTCCAGACCACCTGCCCACTGTGCATCCGGCGACGCACCATGCAGGAAGAACAGAACATCACGTTCCCGGGCCTGAGCAGGATCGGTTGTAAGGACAATCGGATCATCACTCCCGACAGTTTTGCCCCCCAGCAAACTGTGGGGCAAAAAACTCTCGGGCCTGAAACTCCAGAGGCTGTCGTCAAGATTGCCCAGCTCGGCCTGTGCTGTCGAAACCACTCCGGCAGTCTGCTCGCGTTCCAGCACCTTTTCCAGCATGACAGGCAAGGCCTTTTCGAGCGCCGTTCTTGTCAGATGATAAAAGCGAACTTCCGTCATGACCGGTTTTCCTGGGTTGGAAAAAGGCCGATTTTACACCGGCCCTTTCACGGTTTCAGATTGATCAAGACTCGTAACGGTCCGCAACCAGTTGGTCAAGAAGGCGAACACCATATCCGGTGGCTCCCTTCGCAGCCGTGGCGCTTTCCTTGCCGGCCCAGGCCGTGCCCGCAATATCGATGTGTACCCAGGGCGTATCGTTTTCAATGAAGCGCTGCAGGAACTGGGCAGCGGTAATCGAACCGGCCGGACGTCCGCCAATATTCTTCATATCGGCTGCTTCACTGTTCAGCAGGCTGTCATAACAGTCATCAAGCGGCAGGCGCCAGACCTTCTCGTCCACTGTTTTACCAGCCTGCGTCAGGCCTTCAGACAGCTCGTCACTGTTCGAGAAAATACCGGCATAGTCATGTCCGAGTGCAATAATCATCGCACCGGTCAGAGTTGCCAGATCGACAATGGCCCGGGGTTTGTGCTTTTCCTGAACATAGGACAGGATGTCGGCCAGAACCAGACGGCCTTCGGCATCCGTGTTCAGAACCTCAACCGTCTTCCCGCTGTAGGATGTCACAATATCACTCGGACGCTGTGCATTGCCTGCCGGCATATTTTCCACCAGACCACAGATCCCGACGACATTCGCTTTGGCCTTGCGACCGGCAAGAGCCTTCATGGCGCCGAAGACGACACCGGCCCCGCCCATGTCAAACTTCATGTCTTCCATGCCTGCCGCAGGCTTGAGGGAAATACCGCCGGTATCAAAGGTGACCCCCTTTCCGACGAGAGCAACCGGAGCCTCTTTCCTGTCCTTTGCCCCCTGCCATTCCATAATGGCAACCTTTGATTCCCGCTCGGATCCCATGCCGACAGCCAGAAGAGCCCCCATTCCGAGTTCCTTGAGCTTTTTCTCGCCCAGAACCGTGACCTTCACACCCAGTTCTTCCAGTTTTCTGGCTTCATCTGCAAAGGTTTCAGGGTACAGCTTGTTTGGCGGTTCGGAGACCAGCTGGCGGGTGAGGAATACACCCTCGGCCACAGCCTGCAGACGCAGGAAGGCCGCTTCGGCTTCCTTGATATCGGAAACGTGCAGCGCAACAGAACCAATCGACGGTTTCCTGTCGTCATCCTTTTTTGTCTTGTAGGTATCAAAACGATAGCTGCGCAGGATCATTCCGGCCGCCAGATGTGCTGTTGCTACATCGGCACTCTGACCGGCAACGGCCAAACCGTCGAGTGTCACCGCAACGGCTTCCGGATGCTTGGGCGAAAGCCTCTTGTAGAGTGCTCCTCCCATATTTTCAATGTCGGTCAGCAGCAGCTCTTCCACCTTGCCAACGCCGACGAGAACCAGACGATGGGCATCCATTCCAGCCGGTGCCAAAATCTCGAGAACCTCACCTTTCTTCCCTGTAAAGCCTTCTGCTTCAACAGCTTTGGCAACCGCACCGTTTGTCAGCTTGTCAAACACCTGGGCAGACTTTGACAGCACTGCATCAGCTTTTGCTGTTGCAACAAGAGTTCCACTGGTTGGCAAAGCGGAACTGGAAAATGTGAAATCCATAATTCAGGCCTCTTGATTCGTTTCGTTTTATGATCGGGCAGACTTCTGTCACCTTGCACCATAGCCTCAGGCAAGACAAGGAGGCTCTTGGAACAATCAGATAACTGTGATTTCCCGTCTTCCGTTACAAGGGAACATCTCCCTTTAGGCCTCAAAAAAGCCTTATTCAAAATCATGATAGGCACTTCCCGCTCACCGGAAGCCCCCGAAACCACCAAAACACTGGACAGCTCAGCGGTCTATTCGTTATCACTGTCTGGTTGTTCAGGGCAGCAATGCCTTTCGTTGTTGCCCACAGGTTCATGCGTTTGTTGAGCGGGTTCCGTCGAGCCCACAGATCACAGAGTATTTTCAGGACAAAGAGTTAAGAGCCCTCATGAAGCTGATCACGCGTTATGTTTTCAATCAACTGATCGGGTTTTTCCTGGCTGTCGCCGTTTCTCTGTCTCTGGCTGTCTGGCTCGCCCAGTCGCTGCGTTTTATTGATCTGATTGTCAATGATGGTGTCCCGGCCTCCAACTTTTTCTACTTTGTCATTCTGCTGATGCCCTACTTTCTGGTCATTGTCCTTCCATTGGCCACCTTCTGTACGGTTCTGTTTATCTACAACAAGCTCAACAATGACCAGGAGCTGATTGTCCTCAGGGCTTCCGGATTTTCGCAGTTTCAGCTGGCCAAACCCGGCCTCGTCATTGCCCTGACCGCGACAACAATGGTCTATGCCCTCAATCTGTACTTTCTTCCTGTTTCCTACCGCGAGTTCAGGGAACTGAAAGCACACTTTGCCCAGAACCTGACGCCTTTCCTGCTCAAGGAAGGGCAGTTCAACACGATCAGTGATACCTACACCATCTACTTCAAGGACAAGTCCCAAACGGGGCAGATGGAAAACATCATTGTTCACGACGGTTCCGACCCTGATCAGGAAGTCACCTTCCTGGCCTCCTCCGGCGCCCTGCTGAAAGAAGGCGACGACATGCGGGTTGTTCTCTGGGATGCCAACAGGCAATCCGTTGACAGGGAAAGCGGGCGTCTGTCCATTGCCTATTCGGACCAGTATGTGCTGGAGTTCGGAAGCATCGGCAAAAACGAATACAACAGACGTCAGAAGCCAAGGGAGCTTTTTGTCACCCAGCTTCTCAATCCTGATTCAAGCATCACGTCGCCGGAACAAATCCGGGAAATGAGAGCCAACGCACACTATCGCCTCGGCAGCCCCCTTTTCACCTTTGCCATGGCGATGGTTGCAATGGCAACAATGCTGTCAGGTGAATTCAGTCGGCGGGGGAACACAAAACGGTTGCTTACCGGTATCGGCTTTATGGCCTTTGTCATGTTCAGCCAGTTCATCCTCAAGGACTGGACCGAGAACCTCTCTGATCTGATTCCGCTGATTTACATCTGGCCCCTGGTGGTGATCGCTGTATCTGTCTTCCTGATGAAAAGCAGGAACCGACCGGTAAAAAGCACACCCGGAGAAGCCCTTGCGAAAGGAACAGCATCGTGAGCGTCGAGGCCTTTCCTGACAAACTGTCCAATCCTTTCGAGAAAAAGCGCTCCAAACAGACGTCTTTCTCATCCATCCTGTTTTTCTATATCCTGAAACGCTTTTCCTTTGCCTTTATCGGGTTCTTTATCGGCCTGCTGGGTCTGATCTACCTCATCACCCTTGTGGAAGTTGCCGATGATCTGGAAGGAACGGGAGCAAGCTTCTGGGTTATTTCCCAGATTGTGCTCTATCGCTTGCCCGAACTGGCTGAGGAAATCATGCCTTTCATGGTTCTTTTCGCTGCCATGGCAACCTTCTGGCGGCTCAACAAATCAAGCGAGCTGATCATTATCAAGGCTTCAGGCACTTCTGTCTGGGGTATCCTCCTGCCCTTTGCAGTTGGGGCCACACTGATCGGTGTCTTTGCCTTTTCGGTTCTCAACCCCCTGTCAGCCGCGCTCCACACAAAAAACCGGGAGATCATGCAGGAGTACAAGGGGGGCGAATACAACAACAGCCTGAACCTGTCTGAAAGCGGTCTCTGGCTCAGACAGCTGAACAATCAGGACGACAGTCTGCTGACCATCCATGCCAAGACCCTGAACCAGCAGACGTTCGAGCTCAGCGATGTCATGGTTCTTGCCCTGGACAAAAATGAAAAGTTTACGGGCCGTTACGACAGCCAGACAGCCTCTCTGGACGACGGTTTCTGGGTTTTGAAAAACGGCTGGTATTCCCGTCCGGGCAAGCAGCCGGAACCCTTTGAAACCCACAAGATTCCAACAGAGCTGACCCTCCAGAAGGTGCAGGACAGCTTTGCAAACCCGAAGGCCATTTCCTTCTGGCAGCTCCGGTACTACATTGATCTTCTCCAAACGGCCGGTTTCACAGCGGACAAACACCGCCTGCAATTCCACAGACAGATTTCAAAACCGGCCCTTTTTCTGTCCATGGTTCTGCTTGCAGCAATTTTTTCCATGCGTCACCACAGAAAAGGTGGTGTCGGAAAGATGATCCTTTACGGTGTTTTAACAGGTTTCCTGTTGTTCTTTTTGTCGAATTTTGTCATAGCCTTGGGACAGTCAGGCAAAATTCCGGCTTACATCGCGGCCTGGACACCCGCGGCAGTATCCATGATGCTTGGCCTAACGATGCTCTTGCATCTTGAAGACGGTTAAAAAAAAGAGGACGAAGATGAAAGCAGGGGGGAATTTCAAACGACTTTTAACTGCAACGACTGCGGTTTGCGCAGTTCTTGCGGGGGCAAGTCTTTTGAGCATCCCGTCAAAACAGCTCCACGCCCAGGAAGCTCCCGGCAATCTTCCTGCCCTGATCAACGCACAGGACGTTCAGTACGATCAGGAACTGGGACTCGTTGTTGCCCGCGGCAATGTCGAGATTTCCCAGGGTGACAGGGTCGTCATCGCCGATCAGGTGTCCTACAACGTCAACAGCAACCTTGTGACAGCCAACGGAAACGTCAGCCTGCTGGAACCAAGCGGGGAAGTTATCTTTGCAGATCACGTCGAACTGACAGATGACCTGAAGGAAGGCTTCATCAAGGACATCCGAATCCTGCTCACCGACAAAAGCCGTCTGGCTGGTGTCACCGGTCAGTTGACAAATGGCAACAGATCCGTTTTGAGCAACGGTGTCTTCAGCCCCTGCAACCTCTGTGAAAACGATCCGACCCGCCCTCCCATCTGGCAGATCAAGGCCGGTGAGGTGATTCACGACAAAGCCGACCAGAGCATCACCTACTACGATGCCAAACTTGAGCTCTTCGGTATCCCTGTTGCCTACACGCCCTGGCTGGAAACACCCGACCCGACGGTCAAACGCAGAAGCGGTTTTCTGGCGCCATCCTTCAGCAGTTCCGGCGATCTGGGACAAACCCTGCAGACCCCCTACTACTTTGCAATTGATGACAGCAGCAGCTTCACCTTTGCTCCCATCATTACGACAAAGCAGGGTGTCGTCGCAGCAGGCAACTACGAGCGGGCGTTCAGCAACGGTGATCTGGATGTGGATTTCAGTGCAACCTATGCAGATCGTACAGACAATTCCGGGACAGATCAGGCCTTCCGCGGTCACATCGACCTTGAAGGGCGCTTTGACATCAATGACACCTGGCGATGGGGTGTTGATCTTGAGCGGGCAAGCGATGAAGACTATCTGGCCCGCTATGGCTTCAGCAACCCGGACACCTACGAAAGCTCACTCTTTGTCGAAGGCTTCAGAGGCAGGAACTTTGCCCGTGTGGACAGCTATGCCTTTCAGAGTCTGCGCGACAATGTCAACGATAGCGAAATCCCCGTCGTTGCTCCGCGCTTTCAGTATTCCTTCCAGAGTGAACCCACTTCAACAGGTCTGACCACCCGCTTCGACAGCAATGCTGTCCTGCTGACCAGAAGCGAAGGTCGGGACACAGCACGTCTTTCAGCCGTTACAGGGATTGACCTCCCCTATACAGGCCCTGCCGGTGATGTCTACAAACTGACAGCACAGGTTCAAACCGACGCTTACTACACCCGGGACTTTGTCCCCGGCTCCCTGGATGTCAATCCGACAGGGCCGACTGAAAACGAGTTTTCAGGACGCATTTTCCCGCAACTGGCTCTGGAATGGCGTTACCCCTTCGTCAGCAATCAGGGCGACTTCGCCCAGACCATCGAGCCGATTGTTCAGGGTATTGCTGCTCCGGCAGGTTCAAATCCGAACGAAATCCCCAATGACGACAGCGCCGACTTTGAGTTTGACGACACCTCCCTCTTCTCCCTGAACAGATTCAGTGGCCGGGATCTGGTCGATTCCGGAAGCCGTGTGAACTACGGTGTAAAATGGGCCGCAACAACAGAGCGCGGAGACACAGCGGATATTCTGGTCGGACAAAGCTACCGCTTCACGGACGACTCCCTCTTTGACCAGATTGACGGACTTGATGACAGTCTCTCCGATTATGTTGGTCACATTGGCATTGAAACAGTCGAAAACTTCTCTGCCCTGTACCGCTTCCGTGTCGACAAGGACGACTTCAGGGTTCGCCGTAACGAATTCAATGTTGGCGCAGGTCCCGAAGCACTTCGTGTTACTCTGAATTATCTGGATCTGCAGGACACCAATTTCCAGGACGACGAAGATGACAGCCGCGAAGAACTTCGCTTCAGTGTATCCAGTCAGTTGACGGAATTCTGGTCCACATCGGCAAGTCTGACACGCGATCTTGAAACAGAAGATACCCGCAATGCCGATTTCAACCTGACCTACCATGACGAATGCTTTATTATCAGTTCAGGCCTGAGCAGAAGCTTCTCGACCAGAACAGACGTTGAAAACGATACGATCTTTACCGTTCAGCTTGTTTTCAAGCATCTCGGTTCCATTCAGCCATTCTGATCAGGCAGGACAAGAAGAGCTTTATCAGAATGGCTCCATTAACTATCATGAGACCTGAATTATTTTCTGTTCAATCTATGCTTATAAATGACGAAGAGATACGCATGGCAAAAAGAAAACTCTCCCCGCTTGTTTCAGGTTTTGCCATTGCAGCCATGACACTGGTGGCCGCCCCGCTTGAACAAACAATCGGGCAGGCTCATGAACAGCAGGCACAGATCCTGCGTTCGGATGTTTTTTCCCTCTTCTCGTCAAAGGCTCATGCCCAGAGCACACTGAGACCCGTTGCCATCGTCAATGATGACATTATTTCGCTGATTGACGTGATTCAGCGCAGTCGCCTTGCAATGATCGGCAACAACAAAAAACTCAATCAGAAGCAACAACAGCAACTCCTCAACAGAACGCTGCGGACAATGATCGATGACCGTATCAAGCTGCAGGAAGCAGAGCGCCTGAACATCTCGATCTCACAGGGCGAACTGAACGCAGCCCTTCAGGGGATTGCCTCACAAAACAACCAGACACCAGAGCAGGTCCTCTCAACGCTTCGCACGGCTGGAATCCATCAGGAAACCCTGTTTGACCAGTTCCGTGCAGAACTGGCGTGGCGTCAGGTTGTTCGCAGAAGCCTCAACAGCGACGTCGTTGTCAGCGAGGCTGAAATCGATTCCGTTGTCGACCGTATCCAGCAACTCGGAACGGATACCGAGAAACGTATCTTCGAGATTTTCCTGCCTTCCGAACGGGACACAACTGAAAGCGAACTGAAAGACCAGGCTACATCCATTCTTCAGGAGCTGAAAAACGGTGCCAACTTCGGGGCTGTCGCCCGTGTTGCCTCCCGCTCCTCCAGCGCAAGCTTTGGCGGTGATCTGGGATGGGTTCAGGCCGGACAGCTGCCAAGGGAACTGCAACAGATTGCAGCCCAGGCAACGCCCGGAAACCTGATCGGACCAATCCAGACAAGAACAGGTTTCTATATCCTGATGATTCAGGATGAGCGCAAGGTGTCCAGTGACGCAAAGCTCGACCTCGCGCTCATGCGCATCGCACTGGCACAGAACGCCGATTTTGACGCCCAGCAAGCCGCACGTTCCCGCATTGCAGATATCGAACGCAATGTGCAAACCTGTGCAAATGTCAGAGACAGGGCAACAGAACTTGGCGACGAAGGCTCGGGAGAACTCGGCGTCAAGGACATCAAGGAACTGGACAGTGCGGTTCAACAGGCCGTTCAGGGACTTCAAAGAGATCAGAAAAGCGCCATTATCCGGAAAACGGACGGCTTCGAGATCTATTACATCTGCGGCAGGCAGGAAAGCGGATCAGGTGTGAACCGCCTGGAAATCGAACAGAAGCTCAGGGATGACCGCATCAACATTCTGGCAGAGAAGCACCTTCAGGATCTGCGCAGAAGTGCAAACATCGACATCCGTCTCTAGGATCAGGACCACGCCATGAAAAGAACATCCCCCGCCCCCCTTGCTTTGACAATGGGCGATCCGGCCGGTATCGGGGGAGAACTGAGTCTGAAAGCCTGGCTTGAGCGCAAGGATCATCACAGCTTCTTCGTTCTGGACGATCCGGACCACCTGAGGTCTCTCGCGAAGAAACTCGGCCTGAATATCCCTGTTGAGGAAATTGCGACAGCAGAGGAAGCCCGAAGCTGTTGCCCCCGGGCCCTGCCCGTGCTTCCGGTCAGACTCTCGGCCCCCGTGAACAAAGGTCAGGGGGACAGCCGCAATGCAGAAGCCACCCTGCTTTCCATTCAAAAAGCCGTGTCTCTCGTTCAGAGTGGAGAGGCTTCGGCTGTTGTCACCAACCCGATCAACAAGGCCGTGCTCTACTCCGCCGGCTTTTCCCATCCCGGACATACCGAGTATCTTGCCGAACTGGCCCGAAGTCCTTCTCCCTCGGTGATGATGCTGGCCAGTCCCGATTTGCGTGTTGTTCCCATAACCATCCACGTCTCCCTTCAGGATGCCGTCAAACAGCTTGATGAACAGCTGATCCGCCACACGCTTCAGGTCACACACGAAGCGCTGCAAAAGGACTTCGGCATCAAGGCCCCGCGCATTGCGGTTGCCGGACTGAACCCTCATGCAGGCGAGAATGGCTCCATGGGCACGGAAGAGCAGGAAATGATCGCTCCCCTTCTGGATCGCCTCAGGGCAGAAGGCCTGAATCTTTCAGGGCCTCTGCCGGCAGACACCATGTTCCATCACCGGGCCCGCCAGAACTATGATGCTGCCGTGTGCATGTATCACGATCAGGCTCTGATTCCGATCAAGACACTTGCCTTTGACGAAGGTGTTAATGTAACACTCGGCCTGCCCTTCATCCGGACATCTCCGGACCATGGAACGGCTTACGATATTGCAGACAGGGGCATTGCCAATCCGTCCAGCTTCATTGCATCCATGGACATGGCCTGGCAAATGGCCACAGCCCAGCTCAACAGCGGAAACAGTCAGTAGATTTTTATGGATGATTCAACAGAGACCCCACGTCTTGCACAGGATGGCCTGCCTCTCCTGAAGGATGTGATCAATCAATACGGGCTGATGGCCAAGAAATCTCTGGGGCAGAATTTCCTGCTGGATCTCAATCTGACGGCCCGGATTGCCAGGGGCGGCGGCCCGCTAGATGAAGGGACCATTATCGAGATCGGTCCGGGTCCCGGAGGATTGACACGCGGTCTGCTGATGGAAGGAGCAAAGTCAGTTCTCTCCATCGAAAAGGATCGCCGTTGCCTTGAAGCGCTTGCCGAAGTCGAAGCCGCCTACCCCGGACGCTTTCGTGTGATGGAAGCGGATGCGCTGGAACTTGACCTGACGAAAGAGGCTCCTGCCCCCAGACGCATCGTGGCAAACCTGCCCTACAATGTTTCAACAGTCCTGCTGGTTGGCTGGCTGACCCAGATTGCAGAAGACCCTGAAACCTATGCCAGTCTGACCCTGATGTTCCAGAAAGAGGTGGCAGAGCGCCTGACGGCACAGCCACGCACCCGCGATTACGGACGACTGTCTGTCCTGACCCAGTGGCTTTGTGATGCCCATCATCTCTTTGACATCTCGCCCAAGGCCTTCACACCACCACCGAAGATCACCTCCACAGTTGTCCGCATCACCCCCAGAAGCAAACCACTTGCGCCTGCCAGGCTGACAACACTGGAAAAGATTACAGAAGCAGCCTTTGGCAAACGCCGCAAAATGCTGCGCCAGAGTCTGAAATCCCTGGACGTTGACAGCATGGCTCTGATCGAAGAGGCAGGCGTCAGGGAAACGGCCCGGGCCGAAGAACTGAGCGTCGAGGAATTCTGCACTCTCGCCCGCTGCTACGATGCAATGCTTGGCAACGGATAAGCAGGGAACCCCAGTTTCCTTGCATTTCCTGTTCGGTCTCAGCTGGAGCGCAAGCTGTTCACAAAGTCATGCAGCCCGTCACGACGATCACGCTTCAGACGCTCGGCACGCAAAATGGCCTGCACATCGGCCACGGACTTGCCGATATCATCATTGATGATGATGTAATCGTATTCGGCCCAGTGGCTCATCTCGTCAGCCGCCTTGGCCATCCGCTTGCGCACCACATCCTCGCTGTCCTGTGCACGCGCAAACAGGCGCCGCTCCAGCTCTTCCAGTGAAGGTGGCAGGATAAAGACCCGAACAATGTCATTGGGCGCCTTTGCCGTAACCTGCTGCGTGCCCTGCCAGTCGATATCAAACAGCACGTCCTCACCCCTTTGAAGACTGTCTTCAACAGGTTTGCGGGGCGTACCATAGGAGTTTTCGAAAACAGTCGCGTGTTCCAGCATGTCCCCCTGTTTCACCATGTCACTGAACTGGTCAGGCGTTACAAAGAAATAGTCCTTCCCCTCAACTTCCCCCGGGCGCATCTGACGGGTTGTGGCAGAAACGGAAAGGGACAGACGCTCCTCGCGTTCCAGCAGAGCGCGGGAAATTGTACTTTTCCCGGCTCCGGACGGAGAGGAAAGAACCAGCATCAGGCCACGGTTTTGAGGAAAGGTCATCACGGAACTCTATCGTTGAACGGTTGTTTTCTTCGGATCTTATTCGATGTTCTGGATCTGCTCGCGCAGCTGTTCTATGCGGGCTTTCAGATCGATACCCAGTCGCGTCAGTTGGACATCTGCAGACTTGGAGCAAAGTGTATTCGCTTCACGGTTAAATTCCTGGCACAGGAAATCGAGGCGACGGCCACAGGCCCCGCCTCCGGCAATCAACTCGCGTGCTGTTTCGACGTGAGCCGCGAGACGATCAAGCTCTTCACGGATGTCAGCCTTGGTCGTCAGGACCGCGACCTCCTGGGCCAGACGCTCTTCTGAAAAGGCATTGTCCTTGCCCAGCAGCTCTTTGATCTGGCTCTGAAGTCTGTCCCGGATCGCTCCGGGTGTGACAGCATCCAGACTTGCAGCCTCTGCACGAAGGTCATCAATCTGCTGAACAAAATCTTCCGCCAGGGCTCTGAGCTGCTGCCCCTCCTGATAACGCGATTGCTCCAGCTGAGCCAGTGCCTTGTCCAGACTTGCTGTCAGGGCCTCAACAAGGGCATCACGACTTTCTACGCTTTCCTCCTGCTCGACCTGATCCAGAACGCCCCGAATCGAAAGCAGGCCATCCGTCGAGAGCGGAGCCAGCCCGCGATCCTTTTGCAAACGGTCAGAAAGCTCCAGCACCTGGGCGAGGATCTCCTCGTTTACCTCCGTTCGGCTTTCACGCTTCTGCAAGGTCAGTTGCAGCGAAATCTGGAAAGACCCCCGCTTGAAGCGATTGGAAACAGCCTTGCGAATCACCGGGTCCAGACTGTCAAAGCCATGAGGAAGGCGAATGCGCAGATCCAGTCCCTTGTTGTTCACCGAGCGCAGCTCCCAGACCCAGCTGTCGCCCTCCAGCGCACCATCAAAACGCGCAAAGCCTGTCATGCTGTGAATTGAAGCCATCAGAGGTCTCCCGTTGTTCCTTTTGCAGCATTTTATAAGCAGGGGCTTGCAAAGGTGCAAGCAAACAGGCCACAAAAGAACAGCATGCCCTGATGGAAGAAGTCATGACAGAGAAAAAACCGAAAATCATCCTGATCACAGGGGGCTCCAGCGGTATCGGAGAAGCCCTGGCACTCCACTATGCGGCGCCGGGCCAGACTCTCTTCCTCACCGGGCGGGATCAGGAGCGTCTCAACAGCGTATGCAGGGCCTGCGAGAACAAGGGTGCCACAGCCTGCGGTTTCACAGTCTCTGCGGGCGACAGGGAAGCCATGGAACAGCTGATCAATGAACTGGACCGGCAAACCCCCCTTGATCTGGTTGTTGCAAACGCCGGCATCTCCGGTGGCACAGGATCACATAGCCGGACACCCGGCGTTGAAAACCCGGAGCAAACCAGAGAAATCCTTGATATCAACGTATCAGGTGTCATGAACACAATCCTGCCAGCCATTCCCCTGATGGTTTCAAGACAGCAGGGACAGCTTGCGATTGTGTCATCGCTTGCAGGCTTCAAGGGCCTCCCCACCGCACCGGCCTACTGTGCTTCAAAGGCTGCTGTAAGGGTCTGGGGCGAAGGTCTGCGCCTGTCTCTGGCCAGACACAACATCAGGGTTTCGGTGATTACACCCGGCTTTGTCGTCAGCCGCATAACAGCTGTCAACCGCTTCAAAATGCCATTTCTTATGGAAGCCGATGAAGCTGCCGGACGCATTGCCTCGGGGCTGGAGCGCAACAAATCCAGAATTGCTTTCCCCTGGCCCATGTATTCTGCTTCGCTTCTGATGAGCTGGCTGCCGCTTGGTCTCTCCGAATGGATCGGCAAAAAGCTGCCCGCCAAGGACTAGTCAGCCCCGCGCGGGCAGTTGCTTGCGCACAAACCGCATGTTCTGGCTCATGATCTTGCGGGCCATATCCCCGCCAAGCGCAGCCACAACCGCCGCATTCAGATCCTTTGATCTGTCCATCTGCTGGCGCAGGAGCTCACGATCCCATTCAAAGCAAAGGCATCGCTCGCTGGTAACAACAGTGGCACCGGCGGTGTCATTGGTCAGAAAGGACATCTCCCCGACAAACTGGCCCGGACCAAGCTCTCCGACCTTTCTGTAACGGGCAGCAGCAAAGGCCTTTCCTTCCAGCAGGGCGTAGAGCCTGTCCGGTTTTTGTCCCTGAGTGATCAGCGTCGTTCCCTCGTCGATCCAGACCCATTGTCCCAGCAGGAAAAGACGTTTTGCAGTAACAGCATCCATGGACCCCAGTGCCTGTTCTCTCAACGCCTGCTCTCTGGGTTTGAGCACCGCGCGTCGCCGCTCCATAATCAGATAGAAACTGTGTCCGATGTTGATCGCAACAATCAGCAGATGTCCGAAGAAATTGATCACCGGCAGCGGATCGTGCGTGACATCGGAAATCGCCATGAAAAGATTGCCCAGAATGGCAAGCGACCTCAACCAGAGGATATCCCGGATCAAAAAGGCCAGAACAGTAAAGGAGATGCTCGCCGCCACCAGAATGTCACTGGTGGTTGCGAGATATTCGCCAATGAAGCTGCTGTCTGAAACCATTGATATCTCTGTCCGGGTATAAAAATCCTGTACAGAGATGACATGCGCAACACGGCAGGGGAACTCAACTCTCTACAAGAGCGCGTGACCGGACAGGGACAGAACGCCCAAAAGCCTGCAACCAACCGGTTACAGGCTTGGGGTATAGGCCAACAATAAAGCTGTAGGCGGGACAATACCGGAGCAGGCTCAACAGTTCTATCCCGTCCCGAGATCCGGCTGAAACCGGACGACCTGCCAGGACCTGCTTACTTGTGACGGAAAGTAATGCGCCCTTTGGTCAGATCGTAAGGTGTCATTTCAACATCCACACGGTCACCCACCATGGTACGGATGCGGAACTTGCGCATTTTACCGCCGGTGTGAGCAATAATCTCGTGACCGTTTTCCAGTTCTACACGGAAAGTCGCATTTGGAAGTTTCTCGGTTACAACACCGCTGAATTCCAGAAGTTCTTCTTTAGCCATTCAAATATGCCTTTCTGTTGGCCTCGTAATTCGAGCCTGACACTACTGATCTTCGCTGAAAGGTCAAGTCGTCTTGTCATTTGCGATGCCAGAAACAGCGTCAGGATCACTCTGATCCCATGCAAGCCAGCCACTGACTGATACGCCGGAAAAAGCCCGGAGGATGAAAATCCTGCTCGAATTCCAACTTTTTGAAAGCCAGAATTGCACCGGCATTTGCACTTTTCAGAGTGACATATTAACAAATTTTTCTTTGAAAAACAATTCACTGCCTTCAAAAAGGCCTACACAGTGCATCACAAGCCTGCGACGTCATGACTGTTCGGGGGCGAGCTAGCCCCCCTTGCGCTGCCGTTCAATCCTGCGCCATTTCGCAACGTTTCTGTTGTGCTCGTTCAGGGTTCTGGCAAAGGCATGCCCCCCTGTTCCATCAGCAACAAAATAGAGATAGTTGCTGGAGGCGGGGTTCAAAACAGCCTCAATTGCAGCGCGCCCGACATTTGCAATCGGCGTCGGAGGCAAGCGGTCAATCGTATAGGTGTTGTAAGGGGTCGGTGTCTTCAGGTCTTTCTTGCTGATCGGGCGCCCCATGGGTTCTTGCCCCAGTGTCACTCCATAGATGACCGTCGGATCGGACTGAAGCCTCATCCCCCTGCGCAGACGGTTGACAAAAACGCTGGCAACCAGCGGCCTTTCCTCTGCCAGACCGGTTTCCTTCTCGACAATGGAGGCCAGGATCAGCGCCTCTTCCGGGCTGTTCAAAGGCAGATCAGCCTGTCTGCCGGCCCAGAGTTCCTGAAGGGTCTGCTCAAGATCCGCCGTCATGCGATCCAGAAGGCCCTGACGGGTATCCCCGCGCACGAAGTGATAGGTTTCAGGCAGAATATAGCCTTCGGCAGGAACCGAGGTGATCTCCCCTTCCAGCACTTTGTTGGCGTTGATCAGTGCGAGGCTTTCCACAATTGTCCGGCCCTCGGGGATCGTGATGCTGTAATCAACAGCCCGACCTTCGATAAGCGCAAACATGACCTCCTGCATGGAGGCTGCAGCAGGAATGGCAAACTCGCCGGCCTTCAAACGCTGGGCCTGCCCCTGCAGACGGACCGCAATGCGAAAGAGCAGGGCTTCTTCAATTACACCTTCGCTTTCAAGGGTTCGTGCAATGGATGCCAGCCCTGCGCCCCTGGGAATGGCAACAACAGTCTCCTCTGCCAGAGGTCCCGCAACCAGAAACCTCTGCTGTAGCCAGAAATAGCCACCAGCTGTTGCACCTCCAGCGATTACGGCAAGCAAAAGCAGGAAAAGCGCGATCTTCCCCAGGAAGGATCGCGCCTTTTTTTGGTCCGTTTGACTGTCCGGAGAAGAGTTGTCCTGACTCATTCAATTCGCCTGTCTGAAACACCCGATTTGAACGGGCTCCCGCTTTCCCCGCAGGAGCCAGCCCATCAAAACACTCTGAAAAGCAGCCTAGACTGCCTTGAGGATCAAGCTTGCGTTTGTACCACCAAAACCGAAGGAGTTGGACAGCGCAACGTTAACCTTGCGCTCCTGGGCTTCCTTCGCGACCAGATCAATTCCCGTACATTCGTCAGACGGATTGTCGAGGTTCAGGGTCGGAGGCAGAACGCCGGTCTCGATTGCCTTGGCACAGAAGATCGCTTCCACAGCACCGGCCGCACCCAGCAGGTGACCAATGGCTGACTTCGTGGAAGACATCCGCAGATTGGCGTTGCTGCCGAGCAGACGCTTCACAGCACCGAACTCAATCTCGTCACCCAGCGGTGTGGATGTTCCGTGTGCATTGACATAATCGACGTCTTCCGCGTTCAGCCCGGCACGTTTCAGAGCCGCCTGCATCGCGCGGAAACCGCCATTGCCGTCTTCCGGAGGAGCTGTGATGTGGTGTGCATCACCAGACAGGCCATAACCGGTCACTTCACCGTAGATTTTCGCACCACGGGCCTTGGCGTGTTCATATTCCTCAAGAACAACAACACCGGCACCTTCACCCATCACGAAGCCGTCGCGTCCCTTGTCCCATGGACGGGAGCCCGCTTCCGGCGTGTCATTGTATCCTGTTGAAAGGGCGCGGGATGCACAGAAACCGGCAAAGCCAAGACGGCACACCGCAGCTTCGGCACCACCGGCAACCATCACATCGGCATCATCGAGCATGATCAGACGGGCAGCATCACCAATGGCGTGCGCACCAGTTGAACAGGCTGTGACCACAGCATGGTTCGGACCCTTGAAACCATATTTGATAGAAACCTGGCCGGAAACCAGATTGATCAGCGCAGAAGGAATAAAGAAAGGAGACAGGCGACGTGGGCCACGCTCACCGACAGTCACCATGCCATCCGCAATAGTCTGCAGACCACCGATACCGGAACCGATCATCACACCGGTACGGAACAGGTCCTCTTCCCCTGTCGGCTGCCAGCCCGCATCCTCAACAGCCTGTTGAGCAGCAGCGCAGCCATAGACAATGAAAGGATCCATCTTGCGACGCTCTTTCGCAGGAAGATAGGCATCCGGGTTGAACTGACCCGCTTCTTCGCCAACCGGGATTTCACCACCGATTTTACAGGGCAGGTCTTCGGCTTCAAAACCTTCAATCCTGCCAATACCTGTTTCACCATTGATCAAACGTGACCAAACGTGGTCCACCCCACTTCCGAGCGGGGAAACCATCCCGACACCAGTAATTACAACTCGTCTCATGATCCGGATAAACTCTTGCTATTACGGGGAAACGATAAACGCCGGAGTCATGGCTCCGGCGTTTGTATCATTCTGAAAATCAGGAGTTTTCAGAGATGAAGGAGATTGCATCCTGAACGGTCTGGATTTTTTCAGCCGCATCGTCAGGAATTTCACAACCGAATTCTTCTTCGAAAGCCATTACCAGCTCAACAGTGTCCAGGCTGTCAGCACCGAGGTCATCGATGAAGCTAGCACCTTCGGTTACTTTTGCTTCTTCTACGCCCAGGTGTTCAACGACGATTTTCTTTACGCGTTCAGCAATATCGCTCATTAATCTTTGTCCTTAATTTCTCTCACCCACGCGGCACTAAGACCGACCCGGTAAAATCATATTGAGCCAGAAGCTGCAAACCTGCGGTCTTCCGCCCTTCTGCTTTGTTCAACAGTACCTTTACCAACAATCGTTGTGCACTGTCACGACCCGACCTCTGTTAACAGCATGTCAGGTAGACACCCTGTGTGTAACCACTTTTTGGCCCGAGTTGCGGCCTGATAACACACTTGAGGGTGAGTTGCCAACGCCCTAATACATCAAAACTTCAGAAGTTCGGATATTTCAGGACGACAGGCTCTATATCATGGCCATTCCGCCGTTAACATGCAAGGTCTGACCTGTCATATAGGACGCTTCATCGCTTGCAAGGTAAACAACAGAGTTCGCAATGTCTTCCACAGCACCGAGGCGACCGGCCGGAATGGAGGACATCAGGGCCTCTTTCTGGGCATCAGGCAGCACGTCTGTCATGGCAGTCTGGATGAAACCGGGGGCCACACAGTTCACGGTGATACCACGGGATGCAACTTCCTGCGCCAGGGACTTGCTCATCCCGATCATGCCGGCCTTGGAAGCGGCATAGTTTGTCTGACCGGCATTGCCTGTCACACCGACAACAGAAGTGATACCGATAATGCGGCCTGTACGGCGCTTCATCATGCCTTTCAGGCAGGCTTTCGCAAGCTTGAAGCTGGATGACAGGTTCACAGACAGAACCAGATCCCAGTCTTCATCCTTCATGCGCATGGCCAGGGTGTCACGTGTCAGACCGGCGTTGTTGACCAGAATGTCAACCTTGCCCATTGCCTCTTCAGCGCGCTTGATCAGGTCTTCAGCAGCACCGGCTTCCGACAGGTTTGCAGGCAGAACGTGAACGCGCTCGCCACCCAGTTCTGCGGCAACGGCTTCCAGTGCATCAACACGTGTACCGGAAAGTCCAACAACCGCGCCCTGCGCATGCAGAGCCTTTGCAATGGCGTTTCCGATTCCACCGGATGCCCCGGTAACCAGAGCCGCCTTGCCGTCCAGATTAAACATGAATGTTCTCCATTGGAGCTTTTAGAATAACAAATTGAGATCAGATGATCCTCAAAACGCGGGACAGATTACCCCATCCCGCGAAGTGAACCAAGCCTTGAGGCCTGAATCGATCAAAGAGACTTCAGGAAAACCTCGATTTCCTCGGGCGTGCCGACGGCCTCACCTTTCATATCCCTGTTGATGCGGCGCACCAGACCGGAAAGGACCTTGCCAGCCCCCAGTTCGACCAGTTGCTCGATCTCCTGTCCTGCCATGAACTCGACAGACTCGCGCCAGCGTACGGAACCTGTCACCTGCTCAACCAGCAGATCACGCAGACTGTTGGGATCACTTTCAGCAGCGGCACGAACATTCGCCACGACAGGAAGGGATGGAACACCGAAGGTCACCTTTGACAGGGCTTCAGCCATCGCATCGGCAGCCGGCGCCATCAGGGAACAGTGGAAGGGCGCTGATACCGGCAGCAGAACGGCACGCTTTGCGCCCTGTTCCCTGGCCAGTTCGATCGCACGTTCGACCGCAGCCTTGTGACCGGAAACGACAACCTGCCCCGGCGCGTTGTCATTCGCAGCAGAGCAGACCTCTCCCTCGGCAGCCTTCTCGGCAATAGCAACGACAGCATCATAGTCCAGTCCCAGCAGAGCCGCCATTGCGCCGACACCGACCGGAACCGCAGCCTGCATGGCCTGACCGCGCGTTTTCAGCAGGCGGGCAGTATCGGAAAGCCCCAGAACACCGGAAGCAGCCAGCGCAGAGTATTCACCCAGGGAGTGCCCGGCAACAAAGGCCGCGTGATCGGAAAGCTTCAGTTTTCCTTCGCTCTCAAGGACGCGAACCACCGCCATGGATACAGCCATCAGGGCTGGCTGGGCGTTTTCTGTCAGGGTCAGATCTTCAGCAGGCCCCTCGAACATCAGGTTTGACAGCTTTTGTTCCAGCGCGTCATCGACTTCCTCAAAGACTTCCCGCGCAACCGGAAAGGCATCAGACAGGGCCTTGCCCATTCCAACAGCCTGTGAACCCTGTCCGGGGAAAACAAAAGCACGCTTCATTATAATGACTCCTCGCCACATCATTTTCGTGTCAGATACAAGAGCTGCCTTTTCTGTATGCATCAGGACGGCCCGTAAGGATGACAGAGATACCCCCTTGATGCCTGCTGTCAACAATTACGACATCAACTGCGCAGCTTTTACACGAATCTTGCCCCCGAAAGAGCCGCAGGATCCACAAAAGCCTTGCGTTCCGTGACGTCCTGAATATAGTGCAGCGGTCTAATCCGCAAATTGACAACTCCTTGCTGATCCCTCTTCGCGGGTTGAGGATCAGCTAATGGATTGATTGCCATTGCTTTTTTGGCGTCATCCGCAAAAGCCGTGAGGAGTAATTATGGCTCTTTATGAATGCGTGTACATCGCACGCCAGGACATTTCGGCCACCCAGGTCGAAGGTCTGACCGAACAGTTCACCTCCATCATCTCTGAAAATGGTGGTTCTGTTGCCAAAACCGAATACTGGGGTCTGCGTAACCTTGCCTACAAGGTTAAAAAGAACCGCAAAGGCCACTACGTTCTGCTGAACCTTGACGCGCCACACGCTGCGATCAAGGAAGTTGAGCGTATCATGAGCCTGAACGAAGACGTTCTGCGCACTCTGACAGTTCGCGTTGACGAACTGGAAGAAGGTCCTTCCGTTGTCATGCTGAACCGCAACAGCCGCGATGAGCGCGGTGGTCGTGGTGGCCGTGGCGGTGATCGTGGCGATCGTCGTTCCCGTGAAGACTCCAAGTAAGAGGTAGAGAAACATGGCTGTTCAAATCGTAAGTCAGGGCGTCGGCTCCCGCCGTCCTTTCAACCGTCGCCGCAAGTCCTGCCCTTTCGCAGGTCCTAACGCGCCAAAAATCGACTACAAGGACACACGTCTGCTGCAACGCTTCATTTCCGAGCGTGGCAAGATCGTTCCTTCCCGTATCACTGCAGTGTCTGCCAAGAAACAACGTGAACTCGCCCGTGCGATCAAGCGTGCCCGCTTCCTGGCTCTGCTGCCTTACGTTATTCAGTAAGAGGAGTAGACACGATGCAGATTATCCTTCTGGAACGCGTTGAGAAACTTGGCCAAATCGGTGACGTTGTTACTGTCAAGCCCGGTTACGCTCGTAACTTCCTGCTGCCGAAGAACAAAGCTCTTCGCGCAACCAAAGCAAACCTGGAAGTTTTTGAAACCCAGCGCGCACAGCTCGAAGCTGACAACCTGAAGCGTAAAGACGAAGCAACTGCTGTTGCCGGCAAGCTGGAAGGCCTGAAAGTTATCGTGATTCGCCAGGCTGGTGAATCCGGGCAGCTTTACGGTTCCGTCAGCGCCCGTGACATTGCCGAAGCTGTGACTGCCGAAGGCTTCACAGTCAACCGCGCACAGGTTCGTCTGAACACTGTTATCAAAACCCTGGGTCTGCACGATGTTCAAATCGCCCTGCACCCTGAAGTTCTGGTTTCCGTGACTGTGAACGCTGCACGCTCTGCCGAAGAAGCTGAAATTCAGGCTGAAAGCGGTGAAGCTCTGGTTGCTCGCGATGACGAGCCAACATTCGAACGCGAAGTTGGCCCGATCGGCGAAGACGACGAAAACGACCTTTCTGCTGAAACTTCAGAAGCTCCTGCTTCCGAAGAAGAATAAGTCGTTTCTGTCCGATATAGAAAACGGGAAAGGCGCTCCATCCGGAGCGCCTTTCTTTTTTCCCGACAAAACTGGTTGTGAACAAAGCTTTTACAAAACAGAAGCTTAACACACTGAAAAAATCACCTTTTCCTGACATGCCCTCTTCTTTGACAAGCCGCTTTGCTTGCGCTTGTGCCTGCAAAACGGTAAAGCTAGATGATCTTCAACAGGCCTCGTTTCAGGAAAGTAGTGCGCCTCCATGAGCGACAACGAACTCGACAACATTCCCCTTCCGGACGAAGGACCCGATTATGGTGACATGCCACCACCTGATGCCGCACCGGATTTCGGTCACGGCGCTCCCGATTTTGGTCCGGGACAGGACGAGTTTCTGCCGGAGCTGCGCACACCTCCTCACAACTACGAAGTTGAACAGGCCCTTCTGGGTGCGATTCTTGCCAACAACAAGGCCTATGAGCGGGTTTCCGACTTCCTGTTGCCGCAGCACTTTGCCGACCCGGCCCACAACGAGATCTATTCCGCCTGTAAAAGCCTGATCGAGCGCGGGCAACTGGCCAATGCCACGACTCTGAAAGCCTTCTTTGAAAGCAGCGGCACCCTGGAGGAACTGGGCGGCACAGCCTATCTTGCCCAGTTGCAGGACCACGTTGTCACCATCATCAACGCCTCCGACTACGGGAAGATCATTCACGATCTTTATCTGAGACGGGAACTGATCGACGTTGGTGAAAATATCGTCAACTCGGCGCATGAACACGAAATCGACCTTTCGGCCTCCCAGCAGATTGAAAAGGCCGAACAGGTTCTCTACCGCCTTGCCGAGGAAGGTCAGACGGAAGGCGGCTTTGTCTCCTTTGGCGATGCCCTGTCCGTTTCCGTCGAGCACATTGATGCAGCGGTCCGCCAGGGTGGCGGTATCTCCGGTGTTCCTTCGGGTTTCCGGGATGTGGACAAGCTCCTTGGTGGCTTTCACTCTTCGGATCTGATCATTCTCGCCGCCCGACCTTCCATGGGCAAGACGGCCTTTGTGACCAACATTGCCTTTCAGATTGTCCAGTCGAAAAAGCCCGGTTACGGACCGGATGGCGAGCCGACAGAGATTCCGCGTTCCATCGCCTTCTTCTCGCTCGAGATGTCCGCCGATCAGCTGGCTTCACGTATCCTCTCCTCAGCCGCCCGTGTGCCTTCGCACAACATGCGCCGTGGTGAACTGACAGACGACGAATACGAACACATCTTCCAGGTCAGCCGCGCGCTGTCGCAGTACAAGCTTTTCATCGACGACACTCCGAACCTGACGGTTCCGGGCCTGCGCACACGCTGCCGCCGCCTGAAACGACAGCACGGTCTGGACATGATTGTCATTGACTACCTGCAGCTGATGAGCGGTGCGCCCGGTGGCAAATCCGACAGCCGTGTGCAGGAGGTCTCCGAAATTTCACGTGGCCTGAAGGGGATTGCCAAGGAGCTGGATGTTCCCGTGATCGCCCTGTCCCAGCTGTCCCGTCAGACAGAGCAGCGTGATGACAAGCGTCCGCAACTTGCCGACCTTCGTGAATCCGGTTCGATCGAGCAGGATGCCGACGTTGTGATCTTTCTCTACCGTGATGAATACTACATTGCGCGGGAAAAACCGGGACAGGCCGCAAACGAGACAGCGGAACAGTTCCAGGAACGCGCCGCCAACCACGAAGCCCGTCTGGCATCGGCAGCAGGCAAGGCCGAAATGATCGTTGCCAAGCAGCGTCACGGCCCGATTGATACGGTTACCCTCTCCTTTGAAGGCAACTTCACCCAGTTCGGTGACTACGATGATCCGGAAAGCTTCCCGGAACAAATCGGCTAAACCACTCTCAAGCCCCCGAACAGATTGGTCCTCCCCGAATGACACACAGCCCTTCCGGATCTCCCCAAACCGCCCAGAGCATTCTTGATATTGATCTGAACGCCCTTGCGGAGAACTGGAAAAAGCTCGACAGCCTGTGCAGAAACAAAGCCCCGCAAACGCAATGCGGTGCCGTCGTCAAGGCCGATGCCTATGGTCTGGGCATCGCACCTGTTGCCAAGAGCCTCTACAATGCCGGAGCCAGACAGTTCTTTGTTGCCACGCTTGAAGAAGGCCTCGAACTGCGGGAGCTCTTTGACGACAGCGGCATCTCACGGGAAACAGCAGAGATTCACATCTTCTCGGGCCTGCTCGCGAACCTCGCTCCGCTCTATGCAGAAAACCAGCTGGTTCCGATCCTCAATTCACTTGATCAGCTCGGGCAGTGGCAGTCCCACAACCGGAGTTCACAAACGCAACATCCGGCCATGCTGCATATTGATACCGGCATGGCACGGCTCGGACTGGATGATACGGAGCTCGAAAGACTTCAGCAGGACACCGCCCTGCTGAAAGATACAGGCATTACCCATTACCTGCATCACTATGCCTGTGCCGACGAACAGAACAGCCCCCTGACCAAGCAACAGCTCACAGCGTTCAACCAGGCGATCAAACCCTTGCCAAAGGCCCAAAGCAGCCTGGCCAACTCTGCTGCCTGCTTTCTGGATCCGTCCTTCAGGGGCGCACTCACCCGCCCCGGCTATGCTCTCTATGGCGGCAATGCCTGCGGAAGGGAGGAGAGCGCAATGAAACCTGTCGTTCACGCACGATCACGCATCCTTCAAATCAGAAAAATTGACGTTGGTCAGGTGGTTGGATATGGTTCGAGCTATAAGGCAACGGGTCCGGAGCGTCTTGCAACTGTCAGTTTGGGTTATGCTGATGGCCTGCTGCGTTCCCTGTCCAACACTGCAAATCTGTGGCACAAGGGGACAGCTCTTCCGATCAGGGGGCGTGTTTCCATGGACTCTGTCATGGTGGATATCACCGCTCTGCCTGAAAACGCCGTAAAGGAAGGCGACTGGCTGGATTTGCTGGGCCCTGATCAGGCAATTGATCAGCTCGCCAAAGATGCCGGAACAATCGGTTATGAACTATTGACGCTGCTGGGACAGCGCTATCACAGGAATTACAGGACCATATAAACCATGCCTATTGTTCAACCTGTGGGACGTTTGACACTCGCATTTTTCGAACTTGTCGGACGCATCGCTGTCTTTGCCTTCACCACACTGTCCCATTTCTTCCGGCCCCCCTTCTACCCCCGACTGCTTTTGAAGCAAATGATCGAGGTTGGGTACTATTCCCTTCCCGTGGTCGGACTGACAGCCATCTTTACCGGGATGGTTCTGGCACTGCAAAGCTACACCGGTTTTGCGCGTTTTTCGGCAGAAAGCGCCATCCCGAATGTTGTCGTGGTATCCATCACGCGTGAGCTTGGCCCTGTCCTTGCCGGTCTGATGGTCGCCGGACGTGTGGGCGCAGCCATGGCCGCCGAAATCGGCACCATGCGTGTGACAGAACAGATTGATGCCCTCAAGACCCTCGCCACCAATCCTTTCAAGTACCTCATTGTCCCGCGCGTTCTTGCCGGGCTGCTGACACTGCCGCTTCTTGTGCTCGTCGCTGACATTATCGGGGTTCTGGGCGGTTATCTTGTCGCGGTTTACAAACTGGGGTTCAACCCGGCAACCTACATGAAGAACACACTGGATTTCCTCCAGCCTCTTGATGTGATCTCCGGTCTGGTCAAGGCTGCAGCCTTTGGCTTTATCATCACCCTGATGGGATGCTATCACGGCTATCACTCCCGCGGCGGGGCACAGGGTGTGGGCTCTGCGACAACAAACGCTGTTGTTTCAGCCTCGATCCTGATCCTGACCTTCAACTACATCATCACCGAGTTGTTCTTTTCCCAATGAGTCAGCCAACTGCAGAGACCAACACAACAGACAGGCCTGCGCCGGTTCTCTCCATCCGCGGGCTGAAGAAATCCTTTGGCCCCAAGATTGTCCTGAACGGTGTTGATCTGGACGTCTACAGCGGTGAATCCCTTGTGGTTATCGGCGGCTCGGGAACCGGAAAATCGGTCCTGCTCAAATGCATCATGGGACTGATGGAACCGGACGAAGGCCAGATCCTGATCAACGGAAAAAACATCACCCGTATGTCAGAGAGCGAACGCGAGGTTGTGCGCCGTGACTTCGGGATGCTCTTCCAGTACGCCGCTCTCTTCGACTCGCTTCCGCTCTGGGAAAACGTTGCCTTCGGTCTGACCGAGGTCCAGAAGGTCCCGCGCCGCAAGGCCCGTTCCATTGCCCTTGAAAAACTGCATGCCGTCGGGATGAGCGAGAAACTGGCCAACCGCTTTCCGGCCGATCTCTCTGCCGGTATGCGCAAGCGTGTCGGACTGGCGCGCGCCGTAGCCACCGGTCCGGAGTTCCTGTTCTTTGACGAGCCTACAACCGGGCTTGATCCTGTCATGGGCGATATGATTGATCGCCTGATCGTTGAATCCATCCAGTCTCTCAATGCCTGCGCCATGACCATCACACATGACATGGACAGCGCCAAACGCATCTCGAACCGCATCGCAATGCTCTATCAGGGCAGAATTGTCTTTGACGGACCTTCCGACAGTGTGGACGAAACCGACAATCCCTACATCAGGCAATTCATCAATGGCCTGCTTGAAGGTCCGATCCGGCTCCAGAACACGACAGACCGGCACGCCTGAGCACCAGCAGATCATTGTGATGTTTTCGTTCTTCACAAGAACCGCGGAATAAACTAGAACATAAAGAGAACAAAAACTTTCAGGGACGGAGAGATCCATTGGCCAAGAAACCCAGCAGCTCTTTTGTTTGCCAGTCCTGTGGTTCCGTCTATGCGAAATGGGCCGGTCGCTGCGATGGATGCGGGGAATGGAACAGCCTGGTCGAGGAAACTCTTCCTGATTCCGTTCCGGGGGGCCTTTCCAAACGCGCAAGCAAACGCGGACGCCAGATCGAATTCGTGTCTCTGGATGGCGCTTCCGAGAACATTCCCCGCCACATTTCCTGCAACAAAGAGTTTGACCGTGTCTGTGGGGGTGGCCTTGTTCCCGGTTCAGCCGTCCTGATCGGTGGAGATCCGGGAATCGGAAAGTCCACACTGCTGACCCAGATTCTTGCAGCCCTGTCCCGGCAGTCAGGCGTCCGCTGTGCCTATATCTCCGGCGAGGAAGCGGTTGACCAGGTTCGCCTCAGGGCAAAGCGTCTCGGTTTGAAAGGCGACGATTTTGAACTGGCCTCGGCAACATCGGTCCGCGATATCTCTTCCACACTTGATCAGGTTGATGGCCCGCGGGTTGTCGTGATTGATTCCATCCAGACCATGTTTGTGGACAGTCTTGATTCTGCTCCGGGCACGGTCTCCCAGGTTCGCGCGTCATCCCACGAACTGATCAATCTTGCCAAGGCGCGCGGCTTCTGCCTTTTGTTGGTTGGACACGTCACCAAGGAAGGTGTCATCGCCGGCCCCAAGGTTCTGGAACACATGGTCGACACTGTCCTGACCTTCGAGGGTGAACGGGGGCACCACTTCCGCATTCTCCGTGCCGTCAAGAACCGCTTTGGCCCAACAGACGAAATCGGCGTTTTTGAAATGTCCGAACAGGGGCTTGAGGAAGTCGCCAACCCTTCGGCCCTGTTTCTTGCAGAAAGACGTGGCAACGTCTCGGGTGCTGCCGTCTTCGCCGGACTGGAAGGCTCCCGGCCTGTCCTTGTCGAGATACAGGCTCTTGTGTCCCCTTCACAGCAGGCCAACCCGCGGCGGGCAGTGGTGGGATGGGACTCGGGGCGACTGGCCATGATCCTGGCGGTTCTGGAAGCCCGTTGCGGGCTGGTGCTGGCTGGCAACGAGGTCTATCTGAACGTTGCAGGCGGCCTGAGGATTTCCGAACCCGCCGCAGACATGGCCGTCGCTGCCGCGCTGATATCCGCCGCCATGGATGTCCCGGTGCCGGAGGAAACCGTTGTCTTTGGCGAAATCGGCCTTTCCGGTGAGGTCCGCGCAGTCTCCCAGGCAGAAAGCAGGATGAAGGAAGCCGCCAAACTCGGTTTCCTTCGCGCGATTATCCCGCCTTCACGCTCAAAGAAGAATTGCAAGAGCAGTACACAGGGGTTAGAAACAAAAACGATTGAACACCTTCAGGATCTGGTTGCCCTCTTTGCCGCGCGCTCTGTCGACAAGGCCCGGGGCTGACAGACCTTCAGGAGCCAAGAGACCCTGCGGAAATTCGTAACAAGGACTAGACTGTAAGAATGGAAAACCTGCCGCTTTCCTTGCTGGATATTGCTGTTCTGGTTGTCATCCTTGTTTCCGGCGGTTTTTCCTTCATGCGCGGTTTGCTGCATGAGGTCCTTTCCATAGGAGCCTGGGTTGGCGCCGGTTTTGCCACACTCTACGGCTTTCACCCGCTGCTGCCACACGTCTCGCAATTCATCAACATTCCGATTGTTGCCGAGATTGCCACCGGAACGGTCATTTTTGTCGTTGTCCTCGGCCTGCTGAGCGCGCTGATCCGTTTCTTCTGCAAACATGTGCGGGAAAGCACCTTTGGCCCACTGGACAAAACCCTTGGCTTTTTGTTTGGACTTGTCCGCGGCGCCATTATTGTCTGCATAGCCTGGGTCTTTATCTTCGTCTTCCTCATTCCCGAGAGCAGTGGCTGGCCCAACGACGTCCAGAAATCAAAAACCCGGCCTCTTCTTGTCCAGGGTTCGGCCATGCTGATCGAACTGATCCCCGAAGAGTTCCGCAATGCCGTTATGATAGAAGCGCTGAACAACGCCCGAAAGGCGCGCGCGGCCTACGACGCAACCCGGGCCTATGAACAGCTTCTTGCGCCAAGTCCGGAGAGCCCGTCGGAAACCCAGCCGGCCAACTCTTCCGGAGAAACGGGATACGATCAACAAAGTCGTGATGACCTTCAAAAGGCCATTGAGAACCTGAACACAACAGAGTAACTCTATCCAAACCCGCACATCAAAATGTGCGGGTTTTTACAGTCCTTGCGCAAAAGCGCAGCTTTTAATCCAGGACCTCCTGCAAAAAGGGAGGTGAAAACCATATGACAAAAGTCATGTGACAGAGGAGAGAGAGAATGATTCCCGACCATTATCTGGACGACGGCGATGACAAGCTCCACGAGGAATGTGGTGTTTACGCAGTCTATGGACACGAAGGGGCATCTGCCCTTTGCACACTCGGGCTCCACGCCCTTCAGCACAGAGGCCAGGAAGCCGCAGGAATTGTTTCCTCTGACGGCAAGGACTTCTTCAACCACCGTGCCCTGGGGCTGGTGGGAGACAACTTCTCGGACCAGAAAACCATCGAGGCCCTCAAAGGCCACATGGCCATTGGTCACACGCGCTACTCCACAACAGGGGAAACAGCGCTTCGCAACGTTCAGCCGCTCTTTGCCGATCTCTACATGGGCGGCTTTGCCATGTGCCACAACGGCAACCTGACAAATGCCCAGAAAATCCGCGAGCAGCTGGTCATGCGCGGCTCCATCTTCCAGTCCACCATGGACTCCGAGGTCATCCTGCACCTTGTCGCGACTTCCATTCGCGAAACCATTACCGAAAAGGTGATTGACGCCGTTCAACGGATCCAGGGAGCCTATGCCCTGCTCTGCCTGACCAAGGAAGGCCTGATCGCGGTTCGCGATCCGAACGGGATTCGCCCGATGGTTCTCGGCAAATTCGAAAACTCCCATGTTGTCGCGTCCGAAACCTGCGCACTGGACATCATCGGTGCCGAGTTTGTGCGTGATGTCGAACCGGGCGAAATGCTCCTGATCAACGAAGACGGCATCCAGTCCCTGCGTCCCTTCCCGCCAACACCCAAGCAGAGCTGTATTTTCGAGTACATCTACTTTGCCCGCCCGGATTCCGTAATCGACGGGATTTCCGTCTATGAAGCACGCAAAAACATTGGCCGGGAACTGGCCCGTGAAAACGGCGTTGAAGCCGATGTGATCGTCCCCGTACCGGACTCAGGCGTTCCCTCGGCTCTGGGTTACAGTCAGGAAGCCAACATTCCCTTCGAGCTTGGCATTATCCGCAACCACTATGTGGGACGGACCTTCATCGAGCCGGGACAGGCCATCCGCAACCTGGGTGTGAAGCTGAAACACAATGCCAACCGCGCTGTCATTGAGGGCAAGCGCGTTGTTCTGGTTGATGACTCTCTGGTTCGCGGCACGACCTCTATCAAGATCGTCGAAATGGTTCGCGCCGCAGGTGCGAAAGAAGTCCACATGCGCATCGCATCGCCCCCCATTGGCTACCCCTATTTCTACGGTATCGACATCAGCCACTCCAAGCAGCTGCTGGCCGCCCAGATGAGTGTTGAGGAAATGGCGGAGCATATCGGCGTTGATTCCCTCTCCTTCATCTCCATCGACGGGATGTATCGCGCCATGGGACAGGAAACCCGTGACGACACCACGCCGCAGTTTACCGACTCGCCCTTTACCGGTTATTACCCGACCCGTATTGATGATTACGAGGACTACGTCAAAGACGTTCCAAAGACTGTTTTCAAGAAGAGCGACGACAAAAAATGAGCGAACCCAGACTGAAAGGCCGTCTGGCACTGATTACAGGGGCATCACGCGGCATTGGGCGCGCTGTTGCCAGACGCTATGCAGCAGAGGGGGCCAAGCTCCTGCTGATGGCGCGGACTGTTGGTGCCCTGGAAGAACTGGATGATGAAATCCGTGCCGCTGGCGGGGAAAGCTCTGTTCTGATCCCTCACGACATGCACAAGCATGACGAACTGGATCATCTGGGTCACTCCCTTTACGAAAAATACGGCAAGCTCGACATTCTTGTCGGAAACGCTGCCTCGCTGGGTCCACTGTCACCGCTTGGACACATCAGCCCGAAAGTCTGGGATGACACCTTTAGCCTCAATGTCACGGCCAACTATCGTCTGATCAGAAGCCTTGATCCTCTGCTGAAGCAATCTGACGCGGGGCGTGCCATTTTCGTCACCACAGGACCGACACCACGCGCCTACTGGGGGCTTTACAAGGCCACCAAGTCAGCGCTGGAAACAATGGTGCAGGTCTACGCGGCAGAAAATCGCAACACAACAGTTTGCGCCAATCTGGTCAATCCCGGTGCCGTTCGCACGCACATGCGCGAAAAGGCTTTCCCCGGCGAGGACCCGATGACCCTGCCGGCACCGGAGGACATCACAGAGGTTTTCGTTCAGCTGGCTGAAAGCTCCTGTGAGATGAACGGAGAGATCCTGCAGGCCCAGTAAACTTCTCTGACCAGCAGGTTTCCCGGATCAGGCAACAAAAGAAAAGGCCACTCGCTTCGGAGTGGCCTTTTTCTGTTCGTCTTCCCTAGCGCTTTTTCCTGTTGGCGTAAGGGTTGTGAGACTTCTTCATGTGGATCCGGATCGGAACACCCGGCATATCGAAGGTCTCTCTCAGGGAGTTTTCGATAAAGCGATTGTAGCTTCCCGGCAAATCCTCCGGCAGGGAGCAGGAAATCGCGAAGGTCGGCGGTCTGGTTCGCGCCTGGGTGATATACTTCAGCTTGATCCGGCGCCCTCCCGGTGCGGGTGGCGGATGGATTTCAAGAATTTCCTGCAGCCAGTCGTTCAGCTTGGCCGTCGAAATGCGGGTGTTCCAGATTTCGTAGATGTCAAAAACCGCTTCCAGCAAACCGTCAAGGTTGTGCCCTTTCAGCGCCGACATGGTGACAACAGGAATTCCCTTGCCCTGCGACAAAGAAGTCTGCAAGCGGTCGGAAACACGCTGAAGAACAGCTTTCTTGTCCGCGCAGGCATCCCACTTGTTGACAGCAATCACCAGCGCACGGCCTTCATTCATCACTGTTCTGGCAATGGTCAGGTCCTGTTTGTCCAGAACCCCGTCTGCATCCAGCGTCAGCACCACAACCTGTGCATATTTCAAGGCACGCAGGGAGTCTGCCACGGACATCTTTTCAACACGGTCCATCACCTTGGAACGCTTGCGCATCCCTGCTGTATCGACAATGCGAAGCGGGCGCCCCTGCCATTCGTAATCAACCGTGATGGCATCGCGGGTAATACCGGCCTCAGGCCCCGTCAAAAGACGATCCTCACCCAGAAGCCTGTTGATGAGAGTGGACTTGCCCACATTGGGGCGTCCCACGATCGCCAGCTGCAAAGGCCCCAGCGGCGTATCGTCGATCAGCTCGCCCTCTTCATCAAGAGCCAGGGAAAGATCAGCCAGCTGCGGCTCATCGCTTTCCTCGTCAAAGTCCACATCACCTTCGGCGAGATAGTCTTCGTCCTCCGAAAGGAAGGTCTCTTCTTCCCCGAAAGATTCCTCTTCAGGCTCTTCGGTCTCAACAATACGCGCTGCCCGCTGTATTTCGGTCCTCTTTGCGGCACGCTCTTCTTCCCAGCGGATAAAGTGCTCCCGGATCACATCGTAGAGATCACTGGCCCCAAGGCCATGTTCGGCAGAATAGGGAACAGGCTCGCCAAGTCCCAGCGAATAGGCTTCCAGCAGGTTCATGTCTGCCTCACGCCCCTCGCACTTGTTTGCCATCAGGACAATCGGCGTCCTACCCTTGCGAAGCCACTGCGCGAAGTGTTCATCCATGGGCGTAACACCTGTGCGGGCATCAACGACCATAATGGCCAGATCGGCATCAACCACAGCCTTCTCGGTCTGGCGGCGCATTCTGGCTTCCAGGGAATTGTCGAAGGCTTCCTCCAGCCCTGCGGTATCAATGATTCGAAAGCTCAAATCAAAGAGCTGGGCATGGCCTTCGCGGCGATCACGCGTCACGCCGGGCTGGTCATCAACCAGCGCAAGACGCTTGCCTGTCAGCCTGTTAAAGAGTGTGGACTTGCCAACATTCGGGCGTCCAACGATTGCTACGGAATACATGGTTTTCATCCCATTTGCCTGACCCGTGATCACATGCCGGCAAAGAGCTTGCTGGCACCGCGGGAGCTTTTGATAGGCTTATGCGGCATGGATGCAAAAATGGCAAGCCTTCACAGAACCTTCCAGCACCGATCAGCTATCCGGTCACTGCATGGCTTGCCATCCAGAAATCAGTTCTTCGCCCTTGCAGAGTTACTGATAGGCAATCAGATCAGCATCATTGTTCAGCAGATACAGGCTGTTTCCGGCAACAACAGGCGGAAGGGCTGCACCATTGGACAGTTCGATATAGCTGAGAATGTCACCGGTATAGGGTGAAAGGGAAACAGCAAAATCGTAGGATCCTGCAACGATCAGGCGATCACTCGCCAGAACCGGCCCATACCAGGTGATCGGTTCATCGCGGTCCTCATCTGTAAACTGTGGCAGGGGCTGAACCCAGCGAATGCGGCCATCGCGTCTGCGAACAGCAACAACCTGTGCATCATTGGACAGGACGTAGATGTATTCACCCGCCACCCAGGGAGTCTGAATACCACCAACATCAATATCCCAGATACGCGAGCCATTGTTCAGGTCCAGAGCAACCATCCGCCCGGAGTGACTGATGGCAATCACCCGATCCCGGTCAATCACCGGCAGTCCGCGGATATGCGCCAGATCGGTCAGAGGATCCGTTCTGCGCAGGGCCGAAAGGTCAAAGGACCAGCGCTCGTCACCATCAACGGCATCAAGGGCAACCAGTTCGCCGGAAGAATAGGGAACAACCAGCATTCTGCCAGCCACAGCCGGGCTCGCACCACCAAGGATGCTCGCATCCTGCTGAGCACCCAGATGAGTCCAGAGGCGGCGTCCGTCATTGGCAGCCAGCGCGACAGTCTGGTTATCCAGTGTCACAGCGAAAACCCGCCCGCCGTTCACAGTAGGCGCAGCCCGCATCGGGCCGGGCGCACGCTGGCTCCACTGGACAGCTCCGGAACGGGCATCCAGCGCAAAGATCCAGGCAAAGCCCGTTGTCACATAAAGCCGCCCCTGGGAATAGGCAAGACCGCCACCGAAACCGCCTTCATCTTCAACCAGATCGGTCAGATCACGGCTCCAGTATTCACGCCCGGTGTTCTTGTCAAAGGCGTGCACGGTCCCTTCGGCATCCATGGAGAAGATCACAGGATCAACAACAATCGGCTGGGCCAGAAGGGCCTTGTTGTAATCACTGGCTTCCCCGATGTCCTGGCTCCAGCGCTCAGACGGCGCCTCGCTCAGCTGCAGGTGGAACATCGCATGAATGGCGTTTCCGCCAGAGTGGGACCAGACCTTGTTTTCAAAGGGAGCGGGCAGAACAATGCGCTGATCGGCAATGGAACTGTCTGCAGAAATCCCGCGATCCTCTGTCTGAATCGCGATCCGCGCACCAGGCAAAGGAGGACCATCTCCTTCACCGATCAAATCGTTAATGGTGTCACAGGCCGAGAGTGACAACAGCAGCAACCCCGCAACAGAGGCTCTGGGAAACAATCTCAGGGACAAGGCCATCCGCTCTACTCCCCGATCACAGACAGAATGCGTTCAGCACGCGATTTCAGGGAACCGGAAACCTCTGCATCCTGTGCCAGTTGCTCAAAGGTCTGACGGGCCGAGGCCTTGTCACCTTCTTCCAGGGCAATCAGTCCCTGCAGCTCAAGGGCGTGTCCATAGAGGGCAGAGCCGGCCCTGGTCAACAGTGCAACACGCTCCCTGGATCCGGTGAAATCCTTCTGCTCCAGCAAATGCAGGGCCGCCAGATAGGCCGCGATATCAGACATCTGCTCAACCGGAAGCTTTTCCGCGGACAGCTGATCCCAAAGAGCCACAGCCTCTTCAACACGCCCTTCATCTGCAGCGATTTGCGCAGTGGTGAAACGGGCCAGAACGCCATAACCGTCTGCTGCATCCCCAACCTGCTCCAGAAGCTGGCCCGCGGCCTGCAAATCTCCGGCAGCAAAGATCTCTGCAGCCTGATAGAAAACAGCTGACTGCTCTTCACGAACAGAAAGATCATAGGCCTTCCAGCCCTGCCAGCCTGCAGTTGCAGCAATCACAACAACTGAAACGGCACCAAAGAGAGCACCATACTTCTTCCAGATCTTTTTCAGATTTTCCTGTTTGAGATCGTCTTCAACTTCCTGAAAGATATCGGCCACGGAGGCTTCCCTTCTGTCTTCATTCCAAAGCTATAGAGCGTAACGAGTCTGTCTGTGACTTCGCAGCGAAACTGCTGCAATTTATATAGAAAATCACACCGAAGCAACCAAAGTGAACCCGGAGTTTGACCAATTTCGGGCAAAGACCGAAAAAACAGGCAATATCTTCCCTCTTCCCCGCCGGGTCCGGGCTCTAAAATCCCTAAAAAATATGAGGAATTTTTCATGGAGAAAAAATTCTAAAAGCTTGTTTTTTAAGGAGATGATAAGGATTTTTTTACTGGATAGATATAAATTACAAGATAGAACACTGATCTGAAAAAATGTAAGCTCCTGTTTTGTCATGACGAATCATTCTTTTGAGAAAACCGCTGGTAAACGGAAATGAAAAAGTTCTTTATCCCGCTCATCCTGCTTTCCGGCCTTGGGGCCTGTGCAGATCCGTATGTGACATCAGCGGCAAGTGTCGGAACGCTGATCACAACAGACAAGACAATAACGGACCATGTCGTTTCCTGGGCAATGGCGGAAGACTGCTCCGCAATTGAATGGTCAAAAGGCGAGGAATACTGTGTGGAAGAAGGCAGTCGCAATTCATCCGGCCCGCAACCAACACTTTATTGTTACAGAACTCTGGGTGGAACGACATGCTATGATAAACCTTACGAGGATGCATCTTCGAACATAAAGGTGTATACTCCCCCAAGTGAGTAATTGCGGTTAAGCAGGTAATGAATGGCCTCTGTTCATCATTTGAATTCATCATCTTTCAGAACTTCCTCTCCTCACATAACCTCCAGATTTGAAAAGGACGAACTGGGACAGATTCTGGCTCTCTACAGCCAGAATGTTGCGAAAGGAGAATGGAGGGACTACGCCATTGACATACTTGAACAATCCTCAATTTTTTCCATATTTCGACACAGCCATGAACGCCCACTTTTTACCGTTACAAAAAGTCTGGGGCACAAGAGCAGATACGCGGAGTTTTCTGTACACAGCGGAAACAAACCTTTGAAAAAAAGCCGAAATCTGATCGAGGCCCTTTCGGTTCTTCATGAACCTTCTGATTGATCCAAGCGACACCCAAACAAGAAATATCAAGCGGGAACAAAAAAAATAATGCCAGCTTCTAACTCCGTTTCAAAATCACTGGATATTGCCGAAAAAGCACTGTCGGAAATGGCAAAGCGCGGTATTCCCGCGACCCCCCAGAACTATACGCTCTGGTACGACCATACCCTCGACAGAAATCCGGGGCTTCGCGCCCAGATCGAACTGATGGAAGAAGAAGGCCGCCCCTTTACAGAAGAAGCCTGCTCCAAGCTCTATCACGACTTCTATTCCTTTGATGAAGAAGCCGAGGAGCTTCGCAATGCCAGTGCGAAGCTGCAGATGCTTCTCCAACTGATGATTTCCCAGCTTGCAGAAGCCGGGGAAAACACGGAAGGCTACAGCAACTCCCTGCAAAACCTGAGCGGCGAACTGAACAACGTCACCGCTGCCGACAAGATCGAACGGGTGGTCACGCAGTTGCTGAGTGAAACAGCCTCCATCACTGAAAAGAACAAACTTCTTCAGCAGGAACTCAATGCCTCCTCAGATGCGATCTCCACCCTGCAGAGCAATCTGGAAGAAGCCAGAACAGAATCTGTAACCGATGCCCTGACCAAGATCGGCAACCGCCGCCTGTTTGACGAAAAGCTTCTCGAGTGCTCGAACGAAGCGGCCCGCGAGGAGACAGAACTTTGCCTTCTGCTCATTGATATTGACCACTTCAAGGCTTTCAATGACACCCACGGACACAGGGTCGGGGACGAGGTCCTGAAGTTTGTCGGAGCAAGGCTCAAGCAAATGGTCAAGGGACAGGACATTCCGGCGCGCTATGGCGGGGAGGAATTCGCCTGTATCCTGCCGGAAACAGGCATTGATGACGCCTCGACACTGGCAAACTCGATCCGCGAGGCTGTCTCCAAGCAGGTTCTTCGCAACAAGAAGACCGAGGAGAACTTCGGGCGCATCACAATTTCAATCGGCGTGTCGAAATATGCGCCCGGAGAAGCGCTGGAAGCCTTTATCAACCGTGCTGACGAAGCGCTGTACCGCGCCAAGGATCAGGGACGCAACCGCGTCATGAAGGAAATCAGCTGACCTTTCACCGAACGTCAGACACCGTTTCCCAACGCTCCGACTGTGCGGAACGCTCTGCAGCATCCAGAAGGAACAGCCCTTCCATTGCCTCGTCAATGCCAAAGACATAGGGGCTGGAAGGCTGTTCATTGTTCCTGCGTGCCCGCAGACACTTTGCGACATCCGAATAATAGTTTGCCAGTGCCTCGATAAAACCGGCAGGATGACCAACCTTGAAACGACTGTACTCGATGCCGTTTGCCGCCAGTACGCCATAGCTGGCCCTGTCATAGATCATGCGTCCGCCATGACGGTTGCTGCAGACAAGTGTTTCCGGTTCGGCCTGAAACCATTCCGCAGACCCGTTCTGACCAAAAACACGGATTTTCAAACCGTTCCGACAGCCCAGAGCTGTTTTGCTGTACCAGTAATTGACATGAAGTCCGCCACTGTAACGGACCATACAGGACACAGTGTCTGTAATATCCTTGAAGTTCCCGAAGGTATCTGAACTGCCAATAACGGACCGGGGCTTTTCCCCCGTCAGGAAGGCAACCAGCATGTGCATATGGGACCCCAAATCGAGTGAAATGGTTGGTATTTCCCCGTCTACCAGACGCCAGTCCTGAGGCACCATGGGTTGCCCCTCATCGGTCAGTCGCAAAAAGCCTTCTTGTGGCATTTCAATCTGAATCTGCTGGATCGAACCAAGCTCCCCCTTGTCAATCCGTGCTTTCAGCTCCCGGAACATCGGATAGCCGGTGTAGTTCGATATCACGGCCAGAAAACCGTTTTCTGCCTCCAGAAGTGCTTTGACCTTTCTTGCCTCCCGGACAGTTGCGGTCAGGGCCTTCTCGCAGATCACAGGCACCCCGGCTTCAAGACAGAGTTCCAGATGCCGGTAATGCTGATCCTGGGGCGTCAGGATAACAACGGCGTCCACTTTATCCCTTTCCGCATCAAGCAGACCTTGAAGATCATCATAGGTCCGGGACGCGTCAACGCCGTATTCAGCCGCAGTTTCCAGACATTTGGTTCTGTCCCGGCTGAAACAGCCGGCGACCAGCTCAAAATTCTGATCCAGCCCCAACGCAGAGCGGTGCGCCCGTCCGACAGCAGAATCACGACCCCCACCAACAAATGCCACCTGAAGCTTCTTGTCGTTTGATAAGGTCATTTCATTTCCTCGACAGCTTTCAATTTCACTCTTTTGGCCAATACGGGAGTCAACAGCAACAACTGTTCCAAATCGGGAAACTTCATGAAAAGCAACGCCGTTTTCCCGTAGGGAGCCGCAGACAGGGCATAGCCGTTGCTTTGCAGGGCAACAATTTCCTGCGCGGACACAGGCAAATCATGAGTGAAAGAGAAATTCAACTGGGACATGTCTGCACTCAATGTATGTCTGGCCCAGAACTCACATTCACCTTTTTCCGCCAGCTCGGGATACTCCTCCCCCAAAAAGGGTCGAACGAACCAATCTGCATAATCAATACCCGTCGATCGCTCGACCAGAGAACCGAAGAGATCACCGGGACAGCGTCTCATGGCCTCCACTATTCTGAAATCACCCCCGGCATCAACAAGAAATTGCGTATGCAACAGCCCATCACCAAGCTCCAGAGAGGCAGCCAGCCTTTCAATCTGCTCGCGAATGCTGTTCCTGATTTGCCCGGACAACCCGGAAGGATGATTGGAGCAATTCACCTGATAGGGATAAACGGTGCAGAATTCATCCACAAAAAAATCAAGGAAGATCTTGCGATCCCTGATAAAGGCCGAATGACTGTGAAGGGAGCCGTCAAAAAATTCCTCAACAATAGCTTCTTCAGTTCCCGGCTGGTCGAACACTTTTTTCAGAGCGCCCTCCAGTTCCTTCCGGTTTTCCACCTTTGAAACACCCTGCCCGCTGTAACTGTTCACAGGCTTGACAATAAGAGGAAACGGCAAGTCCGGAGCAGGGCCTGCCCCTTCCACCACATCAAAACCGGGGATGCGAAGCCCTGCCGTCAAACAGGCCTGCCGAAAAGCACCCTTTGTGTGAATGATTTCCGTAATCCTGTCATTGTCAAAACCGGCAAAACCGAACTGCCCGGCAACCCGGGCAGAAACCCGGTAGGAACAGTCATTTCCCGTAGGGACCAGGAAATCAAACCTTTCCTCACGAACCAGTTTTGCAAGCTGTCCGGCATCGGAATAATCCACAAAAAAGGAACGATCTGCAGCCTTGTGACACACCTCATCGGGCCTGTTTCCGCAGACAGAAACCTCTATGCCTCTTTTTTTGAGTGCATTCAAAAGGGGAAGGGCACTGAAGTTACTCCCCACCAACAGAGCGCGTCGCATGATTTCACCCCTCATTCTGTCTTCTGAGCATCAGACAACAAACACACCTGCTGCGGTTGTTTGTGCAACCCTGCTTCGAAGCAACAGCATCCGCCCGGAACAGTCCGGAAAAATCTTTCCAGCCTCCGGTAATGACACAGTACCTCCCTGCAGCTGACAGAAACTACTTTGGTATCGCGTACAGGACGTTTTCAATAAAGGGAATACACGAGTGCTGCCGCACAGCCATCCTTGCATCACCAGTCAGGCTTTTCAGCTGCGCCGGCAACTTCGCAAAATCGTCCAGATTGTGATAGAGGCACACAGCGACACGCGGACCATACTTTTCTATGGTTTTCGCAGCCCCGGCGACGGCATGCTGCTCGGATCCCTCGACATCCAGCGCAATGTCACTCACCCCCTTGCCCTCGAGAAGGTCATCAATTGTCACCGTCTTGACAGCTCTGGCGTCCCCGAATTCCTCCGGAATGAAAACAGATGCAGCAAGCCCCTGATGGCTGCTGTCATCAACAAAACGGATATCCTTTCCACTCTCGGACCACAGCAGGTAGTTCTGCAGTTCAAGATTAGGGTTCCCGCCAAAGTTTTCCTGCAGAAACTGATACATCCTCGCACTGGGTTCAACAGCAACCATTCCCTGATCCGGCCGGAAGGACATGGCCCGCTCCAGGTGCTTGCCGTTGTAAGCACCCGCGTAAAGCCACCTGTCCCCGAGTTGATCCACCAGATCATTGTTGTAATAGGGGCCTCCAACCGATTTAAATGCCTCGTGGAACATCACACTTGAAAGCATCAGATCCAGCCGCTTCAGGTAAATTTCTTTTGAGAAATCATCATCGAGAAGATCCACCGCTCCCTGAATATCATCCATGAGCCCCGGCAGCTCGAAACATGCTTCCAGCGCGCGGCGGTGGACAATACGGAAATAGAACAGATGCTCCGGGACGATCCCGCCATAAAGTTCATTCAATCCGGCACAGGCAATAACCACATGGGTGTCATGAGACTTGCTTCGCACTTCCTGACGCGAGAGAACCCGCACGCCCTGCCATTCGTCCTGGCCAATCTCGCGTGTCGTGTCAAAAACGCCAACGATGCGATCCTCACAGCCCCAGTGCTTCAGCTTGTCCACAATTGCACCGACATGGGGGCCGGCTCCCCACAGGAGGATACTTTTGCTCTCAAGCTCTCCCAGAATTCTGGAACGATGCGCTGCTATCTCATTCAAATTCATTAAACAAGGCCTCCAGCCTTTGAATAAAATCCCTGAACTCTTCCCGGGTTGTGTTGTAGTTGGGAAGGATTCTGATGGTTCTGCCGTAATTACAATGCTGCATCAGCAACCCCTGTTTCAGGGCTTCCTCAACGAAACGGTTACCCAGGGCAATCGTCTCCCCTCCCGGCTCATCGTCTGTCAGATCAAATGCCAGCATAAAGCCCTTGCCCCGTGGCGCATTCACCATCGGGTGGTTCAGGGCCTGCAGCATTCGCAGGAAATCCTGACCGGCATCCCGGATGTAGGTCAGTCTGTCATCCTGTCTGATCCAGTTCACACACTCGCTGACGATCAAGCCGGAAAAGCCTTCGTTCTGATGTGAACTGAAATGCCCCAGCGTTATTTTTTCCAGATCCACCGTGTCACGATTGGCGGTCACCGAAGAAACAGGAATCCCCAGTCCGAGGCTCTTGCCGGCAACAACAAAATCCGGTTCGGGCAGTTCGCCGCCCGTGTAGGAAAACCAGTCTCCAAGACGGCCCACACCAGTCTGGCATTCATCATAGATGACGAAGATATCATTTTCCCTGCAAAGCTTGACGGCCTCGTAAAGATACCCGGGCGGCAATGCAAACATTCCCCCACCCGAAATCACGGGTTCAAGAATGAAAGCAGCGATGTGCCGGGAATTCTGCTCGACAATTTCCCTGAGACTTTCCAGTTCGGAACTGTAATCATAACTGTCGGGATTTGAAAAATCCCTGTTCAGCGGTGCGGGCGCTGCAAAGGACAGGGGCAGAGGAGGTCGAACCCTTGCCCGGGACATGGAATATCCTGCCACTCCGTGCGTGATCCCGTGATAACCGACATCCAGCGCAAGAACACCGTCTTTTTCCTTCAGGTGTTTTGCATAACGCAAGGCAAATTCCGTTGCCTCTGAACCTGTCGTCAGCAGAATGGAATGCGGGTTGGCAAATCCGCTAATCTCTCCAAGATCCTTCAATCCTTGCAGAGCAGCAGCAGACAGCATGCCGGTGTGCGTATCCTGAATCGTTTCCAGCGATCTCATCAGGGCTTTCCTGAGCACAGGAGAGGAATGTCCGGCAACAGCACAAAACTGCCCGGAATTCAGATCCAGATAGTGGCGTCCCTGCGTGTCGGTAACCCAGGACCCCTGCCCTGTTTCGATTACAACGTCGGGATAGTTGCAAACCGGAAAGACATTGTCTGACAGCATCATGGCGAGGTGTTCAACCCTTTCAGCATTTCTATATACCTCCCCATCGTCATGGGAAGATTGGTTGGATTTTCGCGGGAGATACCCCAGTACCATCCCTGTTTTTCCGGCGCTTCAGACCATATCAGACTGTCATGCATGGCCTTGAAATCAAGCCGGTAGTCATCAACTGCTCCCGAGGAAATCTCAAACACGCTGCCTGAACCGTTTGTATGGCAGGCTTCAAGCATTCGGGCAGCACTGAAGGCTGTTTGTATCTCCATCAGAATTGTTGCTGCACCATGTAAAACAAGATTTGTGCCATAACCGTTGATCTGAAAAAAGTTCGGCAGGGCTTCAAAGCAGACAGATCCAAATCCCGTGACAGGTTTTTCGATGCGTTCAAGCCCCGTACGATCCACTACACGATAGGGGAAATGGCTGGAAAGCACGTCAAAACCTGTCGAGAGAATCAGCACATCCACATCCGGAACAAGCTCTCCGGATTTCAGATAAAGTGTTCTGTTATCACAACTTTCCAGCCTTGTAGCATGATAGAAAACATTCTGCTGCTTCAGGCAATCGGCATAATCCCCATTGTCCAGCAGTATCCGTCGCAATCCGGGCCGATAATCCGGACGAACGAGATCAGCCTTGTCTTCGGGCAACTGTTCCAGCCAGTTTTCACAGGCATTGAGAAGCTCTGCCTGTGCTGTGCTGTTCTCCTTGACCAGCGCCTGAAATCCCCCGATGGCAGCCTGTGCACGCGCTTTGAGGTCAAACGCATATTGCCCATGGGAAAATTTGTCCATGCCATCACCAAGCTTCAGATGAGGGATCATTCTGATCCAGTTTGGCGTACCGGAAACAATATGCAGTTCGGAAACGTCCCCGGATATGGCACTGGCAATCTGGATCCCGGATGCTGCCAGTCCGACCAGCGCAACCTTTTTACCCCTGAGGTCCATACCGGCAGGCCAGGATGGAGCAGAACAGATCTCGCCGGAAAAACCGTCCGCCTGCGGCAGCTTGCGCGGGCTCGACAGTTGCCCTGTACAATCCATGACGAAGTTGAAAAAAGCCTGTTCCTTCTGCCCGTCTTTCAGGAAATCAACCAGCCAACCCGAACGCTGCCCGGACCACTCGATTTTCTCGACCCGTTTATTCAGGAAGATTTTCTGGTCACCCACCCGGGAAGCAAGCTCTTCACAGTATTTTTTCATTTCACTGTGTCGGGGGTAGTAGTTCCTCCAGTCACAGTAATCAACATCACTGAAAGGATAGACTGCGCGGGAAATATCAACCCGCGAGCCCGGATAGTCATTCCGGTACCAGGTGCCTCCGACATGTTCATCATCGGTCACAACCTGCACTTCAAAACCCAGCGAAGCAATTTTCAGGGCACTGTAAAGTCCTGCAAGGCCAGCTCCGATAATCAGAACAGAGCCAGTTACTTCAAGCGGAACATCATTGCCGGTACTGCTAAAAAGACCGGCCCGTTCCCTGAAATCCGACAGCAAAAAAGCGTTAAATTCCGTCTCAATATTCGACAGACTGTTCAGTTCGTCCAGTATCCCTTTGCGGGCTTCAAAGTTGCCACGCAGACCGGAAGGGCAGATCACATCAAAGGCCTCAAGAATGGAAGTTAGCTTATCCAAGAGCTTGTTCTCCTATCTGGCCCGTCCCGAACTCAAATACCTTATCCTTATAGAACCTGAATGTTAAGAAAAAACAAAGAATTAGCCTGACTGCTATCTCAAAAATCAAATGAACCAGGCAGGACTTCGGTTTTCACACACAAAACCTGCAAGTCCCCCTTGTCTTCAAAGCCGCTTGTTTCCTAAAAAAGGAGCCCGGCAACCAGATCGTTTGCCAGGCTCCAACCAAAGGGTTGTTCTGTTCAAGTGAACAGAGGTCTCTGCCCCGAAAACCGGACGTGACCTATTCCCACTCAATGGTTCCGGGAGGCTTCGAGGTGTAGTCATAGACAACACGGTTTACGCCGCGAACCTCGTTGATGATGCGGGTTGCAACCCGGGACAGGAAATCGTGCTCGAAGGCGTAGCTGTCTGCTGTCATGCCGTCCACAGAGGTCACAGCCCGAAGGGCGCAGACATATTCATAAGTCCGGCCATCGCCCATCACACCAACCGTTTTCACAGGAAGCAGCACTGCAAAGGCCTGCCAGATCTCGTCGTAGAGGCCTTCCTTGCGGATGGCGTCCAGATAAACCGCATCCGCCTTGCGCAGGATATCCGCCTGCTCGCGTGTTACAGCACCCGGAATACGAATGGCCAGCCCCGGCCCGGGGAAGGGGTGACGACCGATCAGTGTATCGGGCAGCCCCAGTTCACGGCCCAGTTCACGCACTTCATCCTTGAAAAGCTCGCGCAGGGGTTCGACGAGTTCCATATCCATGCGCTCTGGCAGGCCGCCGACATTGTGGTGCGACTTGATCGTCACACTCGGGCCACCTGTGAAGGAAACGGACTCAATCACATCCGGGTAGAGGGTTCCCTGTGCAAGGAAATCGGCACCACCGATCTTGTTGGCTTCTTCCTCGAACACGTCAATGAACATTGCACCAATAATCTTGCGCTTGCGCTCCGGATCATCAACACCGTCCAGCTTGCCCAGAAACAGCTCGCTCGCATCGCGATGAACCAGGGGAATATTGTAATGCTCGCGGAAAAGGTTCACGACCTCTTCCCCCTCGTTCATGCGCATCAGGCCATGATCAACAAAGATACAGGTCAGCTGGTCACCAATGGCTTCGTGGATCAGAACAGCAGCAACAGAGGAGTCAACGCCACCGGAAAGACCGCAGATCACACGCTTGTCGCCCACCTGCTCGCGAATGGCCCTGATGGCCTGTTCCTTGTAGGCCGCCATGGTCCAGTCTCCGGAACAGCCGACAACGTTGTAGAGGAAGTTGCGCAGCAGCTTTGCTCCGTCCGGGGTATGATGCACTTCAGGGTGGAACTGGACAGCGTAGATCTTGCGCTCGTCGTTGGCGATCATTGCATTGGGTGCGCCTTCGGAAACACCGACAACCTTGAAACCATCCGGAAGGGCTGTCACACGGTCACCATGGCTCATCCAGACCTGCGGGCTGTCCCCTTCGCTCCAGAGGCCTTCAAAAAGCTGGCAGGCGCTTGTGACATCGACAGCAGCCCGGCCAAATTCCTGATGATCAGATCCTTCAACCTTGCCACCAAGCTGTTCACAGATTGTCTGCATACCGTAGCAGATACCAAAGATCGGCACATTCAGATCAAAGACAATCTGCGGCGCGCGGGGCGAGTCCTGCCCTGTTACGGAAGCAGGACCACCTGAAAGAATAATTCCTTTGGGATCAAAGGCCCGGATGCGCTCCTCGCCACAGTTGAAAGGGAAAACCTCGCAGTAAACACCGGCTTCGCGCACACGGCGTGCGATAAGTTTTGTTACCTGCGAACCAAAGTCCAGAATCAGTACATGGTCGGTCATGAGCGCTGCGTTTCCTCCGAAGTGAAAATCATGGCCCTAAGTGCCGCAAAGCCGGGCAAAAGTCAAAAGGAGTCTGAGCGGGGAAACAGGAAAAATCAGTCTTTGCGAACCAGCATGGCACCGAAGAAACCATCTGTTCCCTGACGGGCTGGTGAGAGCTTCAGAAACGGTTCCCTCGCCGGGGCAAAATCCGGCCGACGCGCCAGAAAAGCGGCAACCTGATCCTCGTTCTCCGCTTTCAGAACAGAGCAGGTTGCATAACAGAGCCACCCCCCCGGCTTTACAAGATCGGCAGCCTGATCAAGACAGCCGGACTGGGCACTCCTGTATTCGGCAAGAGCACCCGCCGTCAAACGCCATCGTGAATCAGGCTGGCGTCGCCAGGTTCCCGTCCCCGAACAGGGAGCATCCACAACAACGCGGTCAAAGGCTCCCCTGAATTCCGGCCCGGAGACAATCGCCGGGAAATTTCCCGTTTTTGCAATGGACGCCTCTGCCCGCTCAAGACGGGGTTTCGATTTTTGCAGACGCGCAGGTGCAATGTCCGTTGCCAGCAATCGTCCTTCATTGTTCATGGCTGCAGCCAGTGCCAGGGTTTTGCCACCCGCTCCGGCACAGAGATCCAGAACAGTCATCCCCGGCTCCACTGCCGTTTCTGCAACAAACAGCTGGGAGCTTTCATCCTGCAGCTCGACCAGCCCGTTGCGATAGGCCGCCGTCTGGTTCAGAGCTCCCCGTCTGGAAAGGATCAGCCCCCACGCAGACAGGCCGGTTTCTTCTGTCTCGAAACCTTCTTTCCGCAGCAGCGCCCGGGCTTCATCCCGTGAGAGCTTCAGGCTGTTGACCCTCAACACAACAGGTGCAGCTTCCAGCAGAGCCAGAGCCTCCTGTTCAACGGTTTCAGCGGGAAAACTGCGCTCGAATTCAGACCAGAGCCACTCCGGGACCTCGGTTCTGACCGCAGTGGGCATCTCATCATGATCAGGCCCGGCCCCAGGCTCCAGCGCCTCCAGGACGAACCGTTCCGAAGGTGAAAGCAGAGCCGGTGCATAGCCCTCCCCGGAACACAGGGAGGAAAGCTCTTCGAGATCAAGATCGCCCTTCAGAATCAGGCCGGAGAAAAGCCACAGCCGCGCAGAAAGGGACAAATGGGGAGCAACCCGTGCAACATGCCAGCCCAGACGTGCTCGGGAGCGCATCAGATCGAACAGAAGCTCCGCAATAAAGCGCCTGTCCTTCGAGCCGATAAAGCGTCTCGAACGGGTATAGCCCTGCAAAATCTGCTCGACCGGTTTTCCGGGTTCATTCAGACCAAGCTCAAGAACTTCGAGTACCGCTGCATAGCGACCTTCAGGCGTCATGCGTCCTGACCATCCTCTTGATCGGAAGCCGCAGACTTGCGGTACCCGTTGTAGCCAAGGGCAACAACATACATTTCTGAGGAGTCCTTGCGGCTCGCATCCGGTTTGAAATGACGCACCGAATCAAAATTCCTGCGCAGTTCCTCCAGCAACGCTTCATCCGCTCCGCCCTGCAGGACCTTGGCAACAAAATTGCCCTTTGGTTCCAGCACCTCCTTCGCAAATTCCAGGGCAGCTTCAACCAGCCCCATAATGCGCAGGTGGTCTGTGGGCGGATGCCCCGAAGAGGCCGCTGCCATGTCAGAGATCACCAGATCGGCAGGACCACCCAAAGCAGTCTTCAGATTGTCCGGTGCCTCTCCATCCATAAAATCACCCTGCAGGAACGTCACACCGGCCATGCCCTCGATTTCCAGAAGGTCCATGCCGACAATCTTCGCTTCCTTGCCGGCGCGCTTCTGGACAACCTGACACCAGCCACCGGGGGCGGCTCCCAGATCGACCACACGGGCCGCCCTGGTGATCACCCTGAAACGGTCATCAATCTGCAGCAGCTTGAAAGCCGCACGGGAACGCAGGCCACGTTTTTTGGCTTCCGCAACATAGGGATCGTTCAACTGTCGTTCCAGCCAGCGCGCAGAAGAGTTGCTGCGCCCGCGCGCAGTCTTGACGCGAACCTTCAGTCCGCGCCCTGTAAAGGTGCTCTCTTCCTTTTCTCCGGAACCGCCCCGTCGCGCCTGACGCGCCTTGCGTTGCTGTTCCCCAAACTGCTTGCGGCCTTTCCAGGTGACCATCTGTCAAAGTCCTTATACTAACGGAACAAACCTGCTTCCCTTCAGGATAGCACAGGAAAGAAATTCTGGCTTGATATAGACAGTTCTGAACAAAAAGACCAGTCGCCTTGCGGATCAGCTCTTTTTTCTTTCGTTCATCATGCGAAACAGAATGCCCTCGCGCAGCCCCCTGTCGGCAACCCTGACATCATCAACAGGCCACAGGCGAACAATGGCCTCGAAGATGGCACAGCCTGCAACAACCAGATCAGCCCGCTGCTTGCCGATGCAGGGGTTCGCAATCCGCTCCTGAAAATTCATGCGGGAGACTTTTTTGCACAACCGCAAGGCAACATCACGTCTCAAGCGCGAGCCATCAACCTTGTTGCGGTCATAACGCGGCAGTTTCTTGTAGATACCAACCAGTGTCGTAACAGTGCCCGAGGTTCCCAGCATCTGGAGCTGACCATTGGCAATGCGTTGCTGAAAATTGTGTTTTTCCTCAAAGGGGCGGAAGGCCTGATAGACCTCCTCGACCATGGCTTCGTATTTTTCGGGAGTGATATCACGCCCGCCGAATTTTTCCGCCAGCGCCACAACCCCGATGGGCACAGAATGCCAGTCCTTCATAACTGGAACAGTCGAGCGTCTGGCCTGGCCATTGCCCTTTTCCTCAGAAGCTTTCTGGCGTTTTGCCGGATCGCCCTTGCGATGCCTTTTTCGTTTCTGATCCTGATTCCGGGCAGCAGGCTCCTCTATAGAAGGAACTTCTTCTGCCGTCAGGGCTTTGGGTTCACTGTCACTGTTCGCAACTTCTGGACCGTTCGTGATCCAGCTGACTTCCGTGCTGCCACCACCGATGTCAAAGATCAGTGATTCCGGAAGGTTCGGATTCAACAGGGGAGCACAGCCAAGAATAGCCAGCTGAGCTTCCTCGTTGTTGTCGATGATCTCGAGCTTGAGACCGGTTTCTTCCTCGACCTGCGCGATAAAAGCCTCGCCATTCTGTGCCCGGCGACAGGCTTCCGTTGCCACACAGCGCATCCGTGTCACACCCTGTCTGCGGATCTTCGAGGCACAGATTTTCAGGGCAGCCATTGTCCGGCGCACAGCATCATCGGACAGGCGCTCTGTCTGGCTCAGACCTTCCCCCAGACGGACGATACGTGAAAAGGTGTCAACAACGCGAAAGGCCTTGCGGCTTCGGCGTGCCACGAGAAGACGGCAGTTGTTCGTGCCCAGATCGATTGCGGCATAGACTTCGTTGTCCCGGCGCGCCTGGCGCTTGCGGCGCTGAATCCCCGTGTGCCTGGGCAGCCCCTGCTTTCGCGGAGCATTGCCCTTGCGGGTATCACCCTCTGCGGATTGACCGCTGCGCCTTTGTTTGTGGCGCGGGGCTTGTTGGGGTTTGGCGGGCAATAAACAATCCTCGGATTCTGGTCTTCTCTGACGTATTAATCTTTCCTGTTTACGAATTCCAAAGCAGGTTAAGCAACAGGATAATGAAATTACCCGTGAAAAAAGGGGGAACGCCTCTGCATTCCCCCTCCCGAATTCGTCGTTAAAGCCTTTGCGGGCCTAGCTTTGGCGATAGTTTGGTGCTTCGCGCACGATTGAAACATCGTGAACATGGCTTTCGCGCAGGCCTGCATTGGAAATTTTTACGAAGCTGCACTGGGTGCGCATGTCCTCGATTGTTGCGTTTCCTGTGTAGCCCATGGAAGCCCTCAAGCCGCCAACCAGCTGGTGAATGATCGGGGACACAGCCCCCTTGTAAGGCACGCGCCCTTCAATCCCCTCGGGAACAAGTTTCAACTGGTCGGACACCTCTGCCTGGAAATAGCGATCCGCAGAACCACGAGCCATCGCACCGATGGAACCCATGCCGCGATAGTACTTGTAGGATCGTCCCTGATAGAGGAAGACCTCACCCGGTGCTTCATCCGTTCCGGCCAGAAGCGAGCCCACCATAACCGCGGATGCCCCTGCAGCAATAGCCTTTGCCACGTCACCGGAAAACTTGATACCGCCATCCGCAATGACCGGGACACCACTGTCCTTGAGAGCCTCAACGGCATCTGCAATGGCCGTCAGCTGCGGAACACCCACACCGGCGACAATCCGTGTTGTACAGATCGAACCGGGTCCGATACCGACCTTGACCGCATCGGCACCGGCATCTGCAAGCGCCTGTGCTCCGCTTGCCGTCGCAACGTTGCCTGCAATGATCTGGACAGCCGAATGCTTTTTCTTGATGGCAGAAACAGCATCCAGAACGCCTTTGGAATGGCCGTGCGCCGTGTCAATCACCAGCAGGTCGACACCGGCTTCGATCAGAGCCTCGGCACGCTCAAATCCTTCGGAGCCGACACCTGTCGCAGCAGCGGCAAGCAGGCGACCCTGATCATCCTTGCTTGCATGCGGATGGGCAACAGCGCGCTCCATGTCCTTGACTGTCAGCAGACCGACACAACGGTAATCGGCATCAACCACCAGCAGTTTTTCAATGCGATACTGATGAAGGAGCTTGCGTGCTTCCTTGTGCTCGACGCCTTCGCGAACCGTGACAAGATTTTCACTGGTCATCAGCTCGGACACAGGCTGGCCGCGATCTTCTGCAAAACGGACATCACGGTTGGTGAGCATGCCAACCAGTCGGCTCGTGCCGCGCTCGACAACCGGAATACCTGAAATCTTGTGGTGCTCCATCAGGCCAAGGGCATCACCGAGTGTCTGATCCGGATGCATGACAACCGGATTGACCACCATGCCGCTTTCGTAGCGCTTGACCTTGCGGATTTCCTGGGCCTGTTCCTCGATACCAAGGTTCTTGTGAACAACACCGATACCACCCGCCTGTGCCATTGCAATGGCCAGACGTCCTTCTGTCACGGTATCCATTGCAGAAGACAGCATTGGAATGGACAGCTTGATTTTCTTTGTCACATGAGTGCTGGTATCCGCCTGAGCAGGCATGATGGAAGATGCAGCTGGAACCAGCAGAACATCATCAAAGGTCAGGGCTTCACGGATGCGCATGTCAATCTCCATTTTGGCGGCCGCCTTTTTGCAGCGGGTCCGCAACATTCAGGACAAGACCAGCAACGGTGCAGCTGCCGTTTTTTACAACAACTGCGGTTTGTTGCGCTGATCTGAATTGACGCTGCATCATACACAGATGGCAGACAAAGCCAAGACGATAAAGTACAGTCATGAAGAATTCATGCAGCAGGGCATCCATGCTGTAAATGCATAGCCAGCAAAAGCGCTGAAAACTGGACAGATGGCCCACAGTATTATAGCTATCGGCTGACGAACTCCCGCGCTGTTAACGACACAGGAAACATCTCATGACCAATGCGCCCCACGCGACAATGACGATCCCGGCTGAAATGCCTGTGCATGAAAGTGACCGGGAGCTCATGGATGCCCTTTTGCTGATCGCAGAGCGCGCTGGTCACATCGTCATGGACTATTATGGTGACGAAGCAAAAATCAAGGTTGAGATCAAGGAAGACGAAAGCCCTGTAACCGCAGCTGACAAGGCAGCAGAGGTTTTCATTCTGGGTGCTCTCAACACGCTGACACCGGACATTCCTGTCGTCTCGGAAGAAGCCGCTGCTGCCGGAGAGATCCCACAGGTCGGAGAACTCTTCTGGCTGGTTGACCCGGTTGATGGCACCAAGGAGTTCCTGAGCGGAAACGGAGAGTTCACCGTCAACATCGGCCTGATCGAAAAGGGTGCACCCGTTGCAGGCGTTGTTCACGCTCCGGCAAAGGGCATGACCTGGGTCAGCACGAACCTCTGTGTTTTCTTTGAAGAAGGCTACGAGCCTGTTATGGCACAGGTTCGCGATATTCCGGAAGAAGGCGCAACAGTTGTCGCCAGCCGTCGTCACGGGCAGAACGAGGATCTGGAGGCTTTTGTCTCCAGGCGAAAAGTGCATGAAACAATCTCCGCAGGTTCTTCCCTGAAAATCTGCCTGATTGCCTCGGGGCGCGCTGATCTTTACCCGCGTTTCGGGCCGACAATGGAATGGGACACAGCAGCGGCACATGCCGTGCTACTGGCTGCAGGCGGCTCTCTGAGCGATGTCGATGGTGATCCTCTTCTCTACGGGAAAACAGAGTTCCGCAATTCCTTCTTTGTTGCCGAGGGTGAGCATCTGGATGCCGGGTTTGATCTTGAAGACGGCCCGGTCACCGAAGCAGACCTGCCCAAGGACAGCTGAAGTTCCCTTTCATGATCGAAACACGCATTGCACAGCCCGGCGATACGGCCCTTGAGGAAGCCACCAGCCTCCTTCGGGACGGACAAACTGTCGCTTTCCCGACAGAGACAGTCTATGGCCTTGGCGCCAATGCATGTGACGATGAGGCCTGCAAAAGGATCTACCAGGCCAAAGGGCGTCCCGGTTTCAATCCGCTGATTGTCCATTTTGCCTCTGCTGAACAGGCTGAAAAAGAGGTTGTTTTTTCCTCTCCCGCCCGGAAGCTTGCCAGGGCCTTCTGGCCCGGACCCATGACGCTCGTCCTGCAAAAAAGACAGGATTGCAGGCTCTCGGATATCTGCAGCCCCGGTCTGGAAACACAGGCTGTTCGCGTACCGGCACACCCCCTGGCGCAACGCCTGCTCAAAAGCTGCGCTCTGCCCCTGGCTGCTCCCAGTGCAAATGCCTCCGGAAAGATCAGCCCGACAAAGGCAGAGCATGTTTTTGCTTCCCTGAACGGCCGCATCCCGCTGATACTTGATGGAGGCGCCTGTCAGGACGGTCTGGAATCAACCGTTATCGATCTGAGTGATGAAACAACACCGGTGATCCTGCGCCCGGGAACACTTCCTGCGGAAGAGATCGAGGCCGTCCTCGGAATGCCTGTGGGGAAATCAGCCTCTCTCATGGAGCAAAAGGCCGAGCAGGACGCCACTGGCATGGCCTCTCCCGGTCTGTTGAAAAGCCACTACGCACCGGAAAAGCCCCTGCGACTGGATGCCGGTGAAGTGGAATCCTATGAGGCTCTCCTGGCCTTTGGTCCCGCACCTCTGTCCGGCGCAGCAGCCACAATCAATCTCAGCAGCTCCGGCAATCTTGAAGAAGCCGCCAGTGCGCTCTTCAATGCTCTCCATGAACTGGATCAGGTCAGGGGCATTCTCGGGATCGCTGCCATGCCCATCCCGAAAGAGGGCATCGGCCTTGCCATCAACGATCGCCTCAAACGGGCTGCAGCACCCAAAAGCTGATCAATTCCAATGGACAAACCATCAAGGCAGGGCCACACTTACCTGACACTGGACGGATTTTGAACGGGACCGCCTCCATGGCACAGCATCAGACACTCCCGCAAGCCTTCAAGGATCAGCTTGAGGCCTTGCTGGGTCCCAAGGGGATCATTGCAGACAGAGCCGAAATTGCGCCGTTTCTGGAAGAAACCAGAGGACGGCGCACAGGCCATGCAGAAATGGTCGCCCTCCCCGCATCGACAGAAGAAACCGCTGCTGTTGTCAGGCTTTGCCATCAATCCGGAATTACCATTGTGCCACAGGGCGGGAACACGGGGCGTGTCCGGGGCGCACAGCCGGAAACAGGACGCCCAACCCTTCTGCTCAACATGCGCCGGATGAACAGGGTCCGGGAACTTGATGCCCCCAACAACTCCTTAACAGCAGAGGCCGGGTGCATTCTTCAGAACCTTCAAGAGGCTGCAAATCAGGCTGATCGTCTCTTTCCCCTGTCTCTTGGAGCGCAGGGTTCCTGTCAGATTGGCGGGAACATTGCCTCCAATGCAGGCGGCATCCATGTTCTCCGCTATGGCAACACGCGCGCCCTTGTTCTGGGGCTTGAAGCTGTGCTGCCGGACGGGTCCGTCTGGTCAGGCCTGCGCAGCCTCAGAAAGGACAACTCCGGCTATGACCTCAAGCAATTGCTGATCGGGTCGGAAGGCACTCTGGGAATCATCACAGCCGCGACACTGCGATTGTTCCCCAAACCCAAAAGCTCTGTTTCCGCGCTTGTTGCCCTGAACGGACAGGACGACATCCTGCCCTTCTTCAACCACATGCAACAGGCAGCAGAAGAGCGTCTCACAGCCTTTGAACTCCTGCCCCGGCGCGCCTTCGAATTCATGGGCGCACACAAACCGGACGCTCCGCTTTTCCTTTCGGGGGAAAGCCTTGAAAGCGACTGGTTCATCCTTCTTGAAGTTGCCTCGGGCGATCAGCAGGAAACCACCCGGGCTGTTGTCGAACAGGCCCTCGAACAGGCTTTTGAGCAGGGCCTTGTCCGGGACGCAGTCCTTGCTCTATCAGAGCAACAGGCCGCGAGCTTCTGGCAATTGCGGGAAAACATTGTTGAGGTCCAGCGCTATGAAGGCGCTTCAATCAAACATGATATCTCCGTTCCTCTCAGCACCATTCCGGCCTTTATCGAAGAGGGAGAAAAGCTCGTGCAGTCCCTCCTGCCGGGAACCCGCCTGTACTGCTTCGGGCATGTCGGGGACGGCAACCTGCACTACAACCTGAGCCAGCCGGTCGGGATGGATGCACAGGAGTTCTGGTCCCACGAGAAAACCATAACCGGCAGGCTCCACGACCTTGTCAGCCGCTTTGGCGGTTCAATCTCGGCAGAACACGGCATTGGACGGCGCAAAGCCGCAGAAAACAGGGAGCGCAAATCTCCGGTCGAGTGGCAGATGATGGAAAGCATCAAGCAGGCTCTGGACCCGAAAGGGATCATGAATCCCGGTTGCCTCTTCCCCGAAGACTGAAACGCAAAAAGCCCCGGAAAACCGGGGCTTCTTTTTCTGATCGATTGATCCGGAAATCTAGAGTTTTCCAAGATTGAAGAACTGTGTTTCACCGCTGGCATCATCAACGCCATCGTTGTCTGTTACAGCAAAGAGTGTGCCGTCGCGTGTCACAGTCAAGCCTTCAAGCTTGTCAGGTGTCCAGCCGTTACCGGCCTGCATCAGAGGCAGGATATCCCTGACCAGCGTCTTGGAAACAACAGGAGGTTCCTCACCCGGCTCAACCGGTGTTACAGCGTTCATGTCGATGGAATAAATACGCTTGATACGGGCATCATCCCCCTTCTGGTTGTCCCGCTCGATCAGCAGGAAGGAACCATTGCCCGAAGACACAATCTCGCTGAGGCCGACCCAGCCCCCGGCAGGGGATTCAGTCGCATCCAGCGGATAGTGTACAACATGGAACGCACCTGTTCCCCTGTCGTAGCTGATCAGTTTGACCAGCCCCTTCGGATCATTGCCCCACTCGCGCTGAACAGCCATGACAATCCGCTCACCGTCAACAGCAACACCTTCAAGACCAAACCGCTTCCAGCCCTCCAGCAGACTGTCAGGCAGTTCAATGGTTTCCATCAATTCTCCGTCAGCCTTCACATGCAAAAGACGGTTTGCGCGGTCTTTCTCCGGATGCCCCTCACTGGCCAGCCAGAACGAACCATCTGCATCCTGTGCAATGCCTTCAATATCAAGGTTTGCAACCGGTTCACCCCCGGAATGCACAACAGTCTGCCTGACAATCCTCGCAGGAAGACTGAAGGCATCAATCGTATAGATGCTGGATTTCGAATAGAAACTGTCGTTCACCGCATAGAGCCGCCGCGCATGATCCCGATCAGCCGCCAGCCCGGAAAGCGCACCCCAACCGATCGGTTGACCATTCTCACCCTTTTCGGACAGGATATGCGGATAGAAAGCCGGTTTGTCTTCCAGGGAATAGACAGAAACCGTGGAGCGGACCTTGTCATCAGCACTGTCCTCCTCGTTTGCAACAACCAGCAGATTGCGTTCTGTCAGCGGAAGAATACCTTCCGGTTTGACACCCGTCGGCAGGAACTGGCTAAAGGACAAACCCTGATCCGTGTCCCTGTAGACCAGCACGGAACCCGCGCGCTCCAGTCCGACAAAGACATAGCGCCCTGAATCATAGCTGCCAACCGCAACACCTTCCGGCTCGGTTCCTTTCTTGGAGGATCGCTTTTCCGGATACTGACCATGGGAAACACTCAGTGCCTCGCTCTGGTTGAGAGATTCGTAACGAACAGAGCCGGTTTTGTCGAAGACAGTAAAACTGCGCGAACCACCCTCATAATCACCTTCATTCGCAGTGACAAAACGGTCATTGTCCAGCCAGGCAACAGCATCGGGTTCACGCAAAAGGTTTTCGCCCGTATCTGTCAGACTGATAAATCTGTCCTTGCGCGTGTCAATTCCCCGCACGAAGGTCGTGCCCGCACTGAAGTGGTCAACCACCTCGTTTCTTTCCAGATCAACCAGAACGATATGGTTGTTTTCCTGCAGTGTCACAACGGCAATATTGTCGCTGTTGATCGAAACATACTCGGGCTCCGGATCGGAACCGGCAATCTTCGCCAGCCCCAGCAGATTTGTGTACCGGACAGCTTCGCAGTTGCCCGGCATACCGTTTTTTCCCAGCTTGAAGGACGCCAGATGCCCGGCAGGAAACTGCGGGATCACCCCGTCATTGAAATCCTCGTCACGCTCGTTTTCGACAGCAACAGCAACAAAACGGCCATCGGGGCTGGCAGCCACAGAATCAGGTTGCCCCAATACGTCACAGCGCTGGACCATTCTGCGGCTGTCAAGATCAACAACCCCGAGATAGCCTGACGGATCGGTATAGGACCCGGACGTGTTCACCCCCACATAGGCACGTTTTCCGACAACGGCAACGGATGTTGGCTCACCATCCAGCTGGACAAAACCGTCAGCCCTTGGCGTGGAAGGGTCGGTGATATTGACAAAACCCAGTCTCTCCATGGGAGAGTCGGAATAGATCACCAGATTTCCGTTTTTTGCAGCAGCCAGAATCTCGGCAGCTGTCTCCGATTTTCTGTCCTCACCGGACGCAAGGTTTTCATAAACCGGGAATGTGGAAACACGGTTGAAGTGCGGCTCTGCAACAGCTGTTGTGGAAAGGCCGAACGCAGCCATTGCCACCGATGCAAGAAGAGTTGTCTTTTTCACTGGGATACCCCCTGGTTTCTCAAGTTCCTGAACGCGAACACAAAACTCGGAGGATGTTACAGGGGGCTCGTGGTCATTCGGATGACCAATCCGTGAAAGAACGATGACACAGCATTCCGGTCCAGCAGGACAGGCTAGTTGACGGCACTCAGGCCCTGATCATCAACCTGCTGTCTGATCTGCCTCATGAAGGCTTCAAACTCCGCGACCTCGGCCAGTTCGGTCGAGATGGTCAGATCACCTCCCAGACCGCTGTCACGTGTCAAAAGATCAAAGACTGTCTTTTGTGATGTTTGCTCCATGGCTTCCCTGTATGCCGATGTCAGAAGTGTCAAACCTTCCTTGTCACCACTCAGGGTCTGGGCAATGGCCAGGTTCAACACAGCCTGACTTTCATTGTCATCAAGCGCACGATCCTGCGGCGGGATGGCCGGGACCAGTTGCCCCAGACTGTTTGCCGCTTCATCCCAGCGGCGTTCTTTCCAGTTGATATCAGCCGCAAGCCTCAGGGCATCAAGCGACTGATCGCCCTCCAGCAAGGACAGAGCATCGTCCGCCCGCTCAAGATCTGCAAGCGCACGGGCCTGAAGGTGACGGCGCTGCCGTTTCAGGTCCTCCGATGCCGCATCAACATTGCTTTTTTCCAGTGCCTTGAGAGCTTCTGTCGGTTCGCCGTTCAACAGGGAAATCAGCGCCAGACGGCCACCAACCCGGGCTTTTTCCTCACCTTCCAGTCTGCGTTCAATCTGGTAGTTCAGAAGGTTCCCGGCCTGTTCCAGCAAATCCACATCAACCAGCCTGTCTGCCAGACGGGTGATCATGGTGTCCCCGTCGGCACCGACAGGCGTCAGTTCCTTGAACTCCTCGTAAAGCGCAATGGCTGTGAGCGGCGGAATGGCACGTCCGCCATCATTCAGATACATGCTCTCGAAGATGTCACGCATGCGGCGGGCACTGTCATCGGCCCGTTCACTGAGAGAGAAGTGGGCCGCTGCCTGACGCAGGGAATCAAGGCTTTTGCGATAATCCCCCATCTCGGCATAAAGTTCACCCAGCTTGTTCAACAGGATAAATTCGAAGCTGTCTCCACGCCATGCAAAACGCAGCTGTTCCAGTGTTTCAATCGCATCCCCGGGTTCAACGGTTCCTTCCTCCAGCCCCAGTTCCAGCAGGGCATAGCGCGCCCTTGCCGATGTCGGACGATGGCGGGAATAGCGCAGGTCTCTCCACTGCTCCTTTGCCAGCTCGGGTGAATCAGAAACGCGCAGTTTCAGACCCTCCAGATACTTTCGCTGTTCAAGCTGGGCCGCTGTCAGGCCGGCATCCTCGGCATCAAGCCTGCGCAGGTAACCTTCTGCGCGCGCCAGTTCATTTTCCTTCAGGAAGGTCTCTGCCGCTGTCAGATAGAGCTGATTGCGGACATTTGCCGGCAGTCCTCTCATCAGATCATCGGAATCAGCAAATCCTGCTGCGGCAGATTTCCAGTCCTGTGCGGCCGCAGCAAGGGCAGCCTGCCACATGATGGGTTCTCTTTCCCCCAGCATGATATCCGAATTGAGAATGTCATAAGCTTCATCATACTGCTGGTTGGCAAAGCGAATTGCACCATAAATAAGCTGGGCTTCAGGCGTCTGCATCAGGCGGGGATTTTCGGATTCAATCAGGTTCAGCACCCCCAGCGCCTCGTTCATACGTCCGTGCGCAAAGTAGAACTCGGCCAGTTCCAGCCTTGCAACGGCCTGTTCCTGCCCTGTCAGGGAAGCGGCATTCAGCAACAGCTCTCGCCTGTTGGTCTCATAGTCCTCGACAGGCCCCTTGCGGGCGGCTTCCAGATTCAGGAGCGGAGCCTGTGCTTCCAGCTGCGCAAGACCTGACGTCGGAACAGAGCGCTGTTCCTCGTCGGAAATCTGCAACTCCTGTTTTGAGGTCACCTTCAAGCCACGCCTTTCAAGGGAGACAACCAGACCTTCGGACAGAGGCTGCAAAACCACACCCTGCAGTGTTGGCAGGGCTTCAAACTGGGCATAGCGATCCCGGCGGACCTGCCCCTTGTTCAGGGCCGCAATGGGCGCGACCACAACACGATCACCAAAGCGCGCATCAGGAACGGAGAACAAACGGCGCGCAGAACGCAGGAGATAAAGAATTTCTGCCTCGGCGCCCTCACCCCGAACGGTTGATTGCACCGGCTCCTGCGGCAATGGCGTCCGTCTTCTGATATCAACAGTCCAGCCCAGGGCTTTCCCGGCCTCTTCACCCTCTGCCGTTTCCCTTTTCGTTTCATCCGAAGCACCGTCTTTTTCCAACACAAAGCGACTCAGGCGTGGCACGTGGGATGATGGCAAATCCAGTCGCAGAACAGTTGCCCCGGTCACAGGGATACTCTCCAGACTTTCGACTTCAGGCAAGAGTTGTCGCAAAGCACGCGCCAGATTATCGGGGCCTTCCCTGTCAAACACCAGCCAGAGGCTGCCGCCCCGCTGATAGGCTGCCGCCCGGACATCCTCTTCCCAGTTGAAGTTCAAAATCAACGGCGGCAGAAGGTCCGGTTTGCGTCCCGGTGTCGGGATCAGATCCGTATCACTTGGGGGACGCACCCGCTCGACGAAATCCTGCTCCACGTAGGCCAGGGGGTTCCCGTCATCCCCGTCCTGCTCGACAACCGGATCAAGCGGCTCCTGCTGCTCTCGCCTCCTGCTGAATTCGGCAAGGGAAATGGGTCCGTCACGCGGGGCAGCCTGCCTCGGAGAGCGCGAGGCACCGGAAGGTGCGTCCTCTGCAGGTTTGGAAACATCCTGAAGATCAAGGGGTTTTGCATCCCCCAGAAGAGAAAGGGGTTCGTCTTCCCTGATAATCTCCTCTTCGGAAACCTCCGGCAGGCCAGCAGATTCAGCCTCTGCTTCCGCAGGACGTTGCTCACCGGCTGACGCCGTCTGGGTTCCCTCTTCATTTCCGGCTGCTGGTGCTGGTGCTGGTGCTGGTGCTGGTGCTGGTGCTGGTGCTGGTGCTGGTGCTGGTGCTGGTGCTGGTGCTGGTGCTGGTGCTGGTGCTGGTGCTGCAGCCTGTTCGCTGGAAGGACTGACGTCCACAACAACTTTTTCCCCCACCTTGAACAGTCTGGGAGAAACATTTCCTTTCAGGGACAGGCGAACCGTTGCCGGTGCCTCGGAAAGTTGCCGGATCGCCGTCACCCGGTCCATTGGCCGCCGGTTCAATCCGGCAAGCCCCGTGATTCTTGCCGGACGATCAAAAACAATATCCAGCTGATCCCCATCCCTTTTCAAAGAGGCATTCACGCCTGAAGTCCAGTCAAAGACAACCCGGTCATAGCCCGGGTGCGGTGAAAAGCGCATTCCGATGTTCCGCGCAGATTCCTGACCTTCCTCGGGTTCGGCATTCCGGGCAACCGGCGCTGTCGAAGTGGCCGTTTCAGACGCTTCTGAAGATGAGGGTGCTTCCTGTTCTGCTGACTGCTGCGGAGTTTCTGCACCAGAAGTATTTTCTGGCTCCGGAGCAGCAGCAGCAGCCTGAACAGAGCGGGCCCTGTCCTGTTCCGTTGCAATATCCTGCAACTTCAGGTCCAGCACTGTTTTTTCTCCGACCCGTTGCTGCGTAATGACAAAATCGCCCAGCAAGGCAAAGCGCATTTCCCGGCCATTTTCGGAAACCCTTGGCGCAGCAGCATAACCGCGCAAGCCACCTGAAACCCGTTGCAGGTTAAAACTGTTGTTTTCAGAGAAAGTCAGAACAAGCTCACGCCCTTCCAGACGGGCCTGTGTCGCCTGATGGGCGGGCCAGTCAAAAACCAGCCGCAGATACCCCGGATGGAACCCGGTTCTAAGCTCAACATTTTCGGCTGCAAAACTCTGGTAGTCCAGACGAAGGAAAGGCAGAAAGCAGACGATCGCCACCGTCGCCAGAATGCGCGACAGGCCTCTAGTCATTGCGATCCTCCGACCGCTTCATCAACATAATAATGGACGACAATATCCACACGTCTGGCAATGCGCTCTCTGAATTGATCCGGCAACTTTTCCGAGAGCTGACTATAGCGCGAATCACCATAGCCCCGCGACAGAATAGTGCCGTTATATCCGGCCTTTTTCAGGACCTGGCTAACAGAAATCGCACGCATCAGCGACAGCTCCCAGTTCGAGAGGGATGCACTGGCAGCAATGGACGGATCGGCATGCCCTGCGACCTCGATGCGATTGTCAACATATTGCAGGATATCCCCCAAAGCCTCCACGGTCTGAAGACCTTCGGCACCCAGCTCAACAGCGCCTGTCTCAAACAGGAATTCACCCGGCAGGGAAACAACAAGCCTGTCTTCCCTCTTGTTGAGAATAGCACCCCTCAGCTCCGGCACCTGTGTCATTTTCTGGGTGATCAGGGTGCTGAGATAATCAAGGTTCACGCCGGGAACAAGATCAAGCGAATCAAGACCGAAATCAGTCGAAGGCAAAGGCTTTACAGTCTGTCGCTCAATCGTCAGTTCCTCGGAAAGCGACGTCACAATTTCATGCCACTTTTCCTGCTTGAGAACCGACATGGAATAAAGCAGGACAAAAAAGCTCAACAGCAAGGCAACAAGATCCGTAAAGGTGATCAGCCAGGCCTGTGCATAGTCCTTGGTCTCGTTACCGATTGTTTCCCCGATCACAGTGACAGAAACAGCTGAATCGTTCTCGGTCACAAACAGGGAATAGGGCCTGTCTTCGGGCTTTTGCTCTTCCTGCTCCCCGGAAGGCTGCTCAACCGGTTCCCTGCTTTCGGGAATATCGGCAGCCTGCTGTGAGGCAAGCTCCTGCCCGTCGGTCTCAAAATCCTGATCGTCCTTCGGAGCCCGCGTCATGGCAACTGCTCCTCAAAGGTTACCGCCCCCTGATCCTCGCTGTAGAGCCGGATCACAATCAGGAACCTGTCGGCATAACCCTGCTGCAAACCAATGGAGAGCTGTCTGGCGGGATAGCCTTCACGCTCGAAGAGAGCAAGGGCCGAATCAAGACGTCGTGTCACCAGATTGCCACGTCCCTTGAGCGTCTGGTTCAAACCGACGCCATAGAGCAATTCAATCTCGCTGGCTCCACCATTTTTTTCAAAACGGGAAACGCCTTTGAGCAGACGGGCAACAAGCAGATCCTGCACGGGCAGAAGTTCCTCGGAACGCTCAAGGAAAACGCGCCCGACCGGAAGCGTCAGACGCAAAAAGTTCTGGGCACTGTCCTCCTCAACCTCCGTAACGGGGATTGTCTCCTGGAAAAGACTGCCGATTTCGTCAATCAGGGCAGCAGATTCACCGATTTTTTCCAGTGATTCCTCATAACGCGCCTGGGGATTGGGAAGTGAGGACTGCCCGTCAAATGTCTGGTTCACAGAAGCCAGAACAGCCTCGGCCTTTTCTTCCTCGAAATCTGCCAGCGTCGTCAGCATGATGAAAAAGGCCAGCAAAAGCAGATTGAGGCTCAGCATCGCAATCAGATTGCGATCCTGGGTGCTGTTCAGTTTCTCAACAATGAGCTTTAGCATGGCAACCCAACCCGGCTCGTACCTCCTGGCAGAATTCTGCACCGGTACTGTTCTCTTTGATTGTAATTATAGCAAGAGATTGAAAGGGATAAAGGGAAAGCCGTTTTTTTCTTTTCAGGAAATCATCTTTAAAAAAACGAAGTCGTAATGTCTTCCGGCCTAGTCGAAAAGCGCGTCAATATCATCCTGACTGACGCCCTGCCCCGGCATCTGGGGACCGTTCAGCAGATCCTCATCCGGTCTTTCAACCCCATCCGCACGCTTTGGTGTCGGAGCAGCCTTTGCCCTGCTCTGCTCATCAAGCTCAAGGGTCCCGAAATATCCAAGCAGGGTATCGACCTTGTTCTCCACATGTCGCAAGGCGTTGACAGCCCGTGTGATACGCTGCCCTGTAATATCCTGAAAGCTGCAGGCCTCATAAACAGAAGTAACACTGTCCGTCAGGGCCTCAGCCTTGTCTTCCGGCAAGGTTTCAGCCAGTTCCTCCAGCCTTTCCATTGCAGAAAGGATAAGATCCGTGGCCTGTTCCGTCGCCCCGACAATTGCCGAGAGTTCATCTGTGGCAGTGGGAAGGAATTCACTTTTGATCTCGTCAGCCCGCAAGGATGCGAGATCGTGGCGTGTCCTGGAAATATAGTCCGCCACATCAGCAATTTCATGGTGAATGCGGGCATTCAGCTCCGCCTCATCCATGTCTTGACCCGGTTTTGCTGTCGAAAAATGCGAAGAGAGGCAAGCGTCCAGAAGTTCGTTCAACTCCGATGCTGTGTCAGCATCCGTTAAATCGGTAAAGCGTTGAACAAGTTTCTGCTTGGCGGTCAAGGTCACGACTTGCCCCTCCCTGATTATTCAAGTTCTAGAAGTTACCCAGTACGGCAGTAAGCTTCTTCTTGAGGGTCGCGGCGTTGAAAGGCTTGACGATGTAGTTGTTTACACCGGCCTGTTTCGCGGCAATCACGTTTTCTGTCTTGGATTCAGCAGTCACCATGATGAAGCTGATGTCCTTGAGCTGTGCATCGGCACGGCATTCCTTGAGAAGCTGCAGACCACTCATTGGCTCCATGTTCCAGTCGGAAATCACGAGGCTGTAGTGCTTTGCACGGAGCTTTTGAAGAGCCTGGCTTCCGTCAGTTGCTTCATCGACATTGTCGAAGCCCAGTTGCTTCAGCAGGTTGCGTACAATACGCAGCATTGTTTTGTAATCATCAACGATGAGAATTGGCATATTCATGTCGACGCCCGACATTGGCAACTCCTTGACCTATTGGTTATGCTTAACTGTCTAGACACGCTAGCAGCATAGGATTAACGCAGAGTTAAACAGGGAACGGATTCTCTTAATACAATCAGAGTGTTCGAGAAAAAGGCCCCTTTCCAGAGGCCTTGTCTTTTCCGATCTATTCCTTTGCAAGCGGCAAAGCTCTTCGCTGTGCCAGCTCCAAAGTCACGGACTTGGCCCTGTCCGGAGACATTTTAGCCAGAATTGGGGCGGTTTTACGTTCTTTCATCCGCTCAATGACATCGAGCAGCACAACCATGTCCAGCTGATCAAAAATACGGGCCGCTTCCTTGGGTTTCATGGCCTCGTAAATTTTCACAAGACTGGACATCTGCTGTTCGGTTTGCTCGTCATGTTTTTGAACAAGGCCTTCAATGGTGCTCTGAAGTTTCTGAAGCTCTTCCAGCTTTTCATCCAGACGCTTTTCCGTTGCCTGGAGCAGAACTTCCCGCTTGTCCAGATTGCGCTCCTTTTCAACGAGCATTTCCCGTCTGCGGGAAAGAGACTGCAGAATTTCCAGTTCTTCATCTGTCATGGAGAAGGGATCAATTTCCAGTCCCTGAACAGTCGGAAGAGGCAATTCCTCGTCCTGTGCTTCTTCCTCGACAATCCCGGAAGGAGCTGCAGCAACATTTTCCCCGCCTGCAGGCTGGAGGTCTTCGCCAGCCTCCTGGGCTGCAGCTTCATCTGCCCCCAGTGCGGCAAGCTGTTCACCCGCATCAAAACCACCCAGGGTATCCTGCGCAACCGCCACATCAATAGAGCTCATGCCTTGCCAGATGCCACCGATCTTTACAACCAGTGACAGTCCGCCAACAACAATCAGCAAAGGCAAAGCCTTCATTTCAAGCTCCTGTTCAAACGAAGAGAGTTTTGATCCAGCAGGACAATAGCAAAAAAACTATAAATAAAACGTCAACGCGACAACCACCCGTTGCGCATTTGCAACAGAGTTTATCAGCGCATTCCTTTCAAAGCCTTTAACAAATCTGCAGCAGCAGGAGAAACCTTTTCTCCCTTGCCCGCCTTGCGGGGCTGGTCTGGTTTTTTTCTGGTGTCCTGCGATCGGTCCTCTGAGGTCATATCCGGATCCCGGACACTAAAGGACGAAGAGCCGGCCGTGGAATTTCCGGACGAACGGCGCGCTCCGCCAGCAGACACTCTTGCCTCTGCGGGGCTTTCCGAAAGGGAGGACTGCAAGCGCTCACAAACAGTTTCACCCTTTTCTGTGAGCAGACGCATGTCTGTCAACAGCGCTTCCGACTGCTTGATTTGTGCCTGCAGACCGGAACCGGCTTCTGCAGCATGCATCTTCAGTTCGGAAATAGAGCGCTCGGCCTTGAGAGTCGTCTCGGCAAAGCTGCGGATCAGGACTTCCATTTCGGTTTTTGCGGAGCGCAGGGCATCAAGTTTCCGGTTCAGGATCACAGCATAGACAATGGTCGCGACCAGCAGGACAGAAATCAGAATATCAAAACCTATCTCAAGGAATTCGAGATTCATTCGTCGTCTCCACTTTCACGCACAATCTTGTTGGCAACCTTGATGGCAATGTTGCCGTTCTTGCGCCCCATTGAACCGTTGAACATGTTGACATCCCCACATCGGAGGGTGACCTGGCTGTCCGGCGTCGCGGACAGATCGAGGAAGCTCCCGACCTCCCAGTTCAGAATGTCCCCGAGAGGAATGGCCGTCTCTTCCAGAACGGCCTGCAGGGCCACTTCTGTCTGCCACAGTTCGGCAGTCAGGTGTCCTTCCCAGATTGAGTCACGACCGAACTTTTCCCCCATGAACATCTGGAGCAGAAGTTCGCGGACCGGCTCGAGTGTCGCGTAGGGAATCAGGATTTCAATTCGTCCGCCACGGTCTTCCATATCAACGCGCAGCGTAATCAGGATCGCCGCATTCTCGTGACGGGCAATTGTTGCAAATCTGGGGTTTGTCTCCAGACGATCAAAACGGAATGTCACCGGTGAAAGGGGGTCAAAGGCACTGGACAGATCGGCCAGCACAACCGCATTCATCCGCTGGATCAGACTGCGTTCAATCGTGGTGTAGGGACGCCCTTCAATCCGCATGGCTGCTGTCCCGCGCCGCCCGCCGAGCAGGACATCCACGATCGAATAGATCAGCGCGGAATCAACTGTCATCAGTCCATAGTTGTCCCACTCCTCGGCCTTGAAGACTGTCAACATGGCAGGAAGCGGAATGGAATTCAGATAGTCACCAAACCTGGTGGAGGTGATGTTGTCCAGACTGACCTCGACGTTGTCAGAGGTAAAGTTCCGCAGGGATGTCGACATCATCCTGACCAGACGGTCAAAGACGATATCCAGCATGGGCAGGCGCTCGTAGGAAACAAGCGCGGAATTCAGAATGGCCTGAATGCCTGAATTGCTGCCCATGTCATCGCCATCGGCATCAACCCCCAGAAGACTGTCGATTTCATTCTGGTCGAGAACACGGGCAGACTCTCCGGACATGCCCATTTCCGCGGCCATGGGATCATCATCGTCCCCACCGTCGCCGTCGGAATCGTCATCATCCATCATCGATTCCCATTCAGCCATCATGGCTTCCTGATCGACTTCTTCTGTTTCCGTTTCTTCTGACATGCTCTGTTCAGTTCACCCTGAAATTTTCGGCGTTTCAAACCCTTGTCGATACTACTGTACCAGCATCTCCTGGAACAGAACATCCTTGACGACAACCGGTGCCGCAGACGCGTTCACACGCAGCAGGAGTTCCTCCCTCAGGCGCTGAATACCTGCGGAACCCCGCAGATCCTCAACCCGCAATTCCCGCAGGTAAACCTGAAAGTTGTCCACGATACGCGGCATTACAGCCTCAACCGCAGGAATATCAAGATCACTGGTCAGTTCCAGCGAGATCACAATCTTCAGGAAACTGGTCCGGTTGCCACTTGTGGAGGAAAGATTGACCAGCAACTCCGGCATGTCATGGAACACGGACGGCCCGAGTGCAGGAGGTCCTTCCTCTTCGACGACCTCTTCCACTGTTTCTTCAGGAGGCGGATCAAAAACCCCCAGGAAAAACGCTGCTGCACCGCCACCGAGGATCAGCAACAGAGGCAGGACAATAAAAAGAACGAGCTTCTTGCCGGATAACCCTTTCTTTTCCTCGAGTTCGACTTCGACATCTCCCCCGTCTCCGCCTTGAGTTTCTTCAGACATTCAAATCCCCATGGTATGCGAGCAATTGTAAAAGGTTACTAAACCGTCAAGATGGTTAATATCCGGTTTAATTCCTTTAGAAAACAAGCAAAATCTGTTTTTTTTGCTTTCAGCCCCTTTCACGGCCTTCTGTCTGAGGCAATGCTGCCCCCAAAGACAATTTTACCCTGTTTTTTTTGCCGGGCTCCCGTGCATTTCACAGACAAGGCTCCTCCAAAAAACACGAAAAACCCATAAAATCCAACATTTCCCAAAACTGGCACGCTCCCTGCATTGATGAGGGCAACTTTCATTGACGCAGCACAACTGCAGGAATTCGGAAAATGGAAAACGCCGGTTATATTATCCTCTCCCGCCAAACCGCTCTTGGACGGAATTTGCAGATGTTGGCCCACAACATTGCAAACATGAACACCAATGGCTATCGCGGAGAACGCCCGCTTTTTCAGGAGTTCCTGACAAAGACAGATGACGGTCAGCGCATCAGCCAGTCCATTGACCGCGGTCTGGTGCGTGACATGACCCCCGGGCGGATTGAAACAACAGACAACCCGCTTGATGTGGCCCTGTCCGGCAAGGGCTTTCTCGTTGTGGATGTCAACGGCGAGGAACGCTACACACGGAACGGCAGCCTGCGCCTGAACGCTGAAGGCAACATTGTTACCAACAGTGGCCAGGCCATTCTCGGCGAAGACGGCCCCATCAATATCCCGGCCGGTGCGCACAGCATTTCGATCACCAAGGACGGTGTCATACAGTCCTCCCAGGGTGAGCACGGGCGTCTGCGCTTCGCAGACTTTGAAAACGAATACCTTCTGCTGAAAGAGGCAGGCGGTCTTTTCAAGTCAGCTCCCAATCAGGAGGTTCTTGCCGCCGAGAACATTGAAGTTCTCCAGGGTTCCCTTGAACGTTCGAACGTTCAGGGCATCCTCGCGATGACAGAGCTGATCAACGTGACACGTGCCTACACCCGCGCTGCCAGCTTCGCAAAGGACGAAGACCAGCGCCAGATGAATGCCATCCGCACCATTTCAAACATGCGCGGCAACTAAGAGACAGCAGCCCCCAGGGGCAAGAGACACACACAGAACACCAGACCAGGAGATCACAATGAGAGCTCTCAACATCGGCGCAACAGGAATGCTGGCACAGCAGACCAATGTCGAAGTGATTTCAAACAACATCGCCAACATGAACACCACAGGCTTCAAACGCCAGAGAGCCGAGTTCGGCGACCTGCTGTATCAGAACCTGCGCCGCTCGGGCTCGACCTCTTCCCAGGAAGGCACGGTTGTTCCAACCGGTGTGCAGCTGGGCCTCGGTGTTCGCACCATGGCAACATACCGCATCACCACCCAGGGAACGATGCGAATCACGGACAATCCGCTTGATGTGGCTCTCAACGGCGAAGGCTACTTTTCCATCGAGCTGCCCGGGGGAGAGACCGGCTATACACGCGCTGGTGCTTTCCAGCTGTCTTCAACCGGTACAATTGTGACACCGGACGGCTACACCGTGCAGCCCGGCATTACAGTTCCAACCGATACCCTGAGCATCAGCATCAACCAGAACGGAGAGGTTTCCGTTCGCCAGCCGAACTCGACGACAGAAACCGTTGTCGGACAGCTTGAACTGGCCCTGTTCCCGAACGAAGCCGGGCTGGAAGCCATCGGCAGCAATATCTACAAGGAAACAGTGGCATCAGGCGCACCAACAACCGGTGCTGCCAACACACAGGGCTTTGGCACCATTCTTCAGGGCACCCTTGAGGCATCAAACGTGAACTCGGTTGAAGAGATCACCAGCCTGATCACCGCTCAGCGTGCCTACGAGATGAACTCCAAAGTCATCACAAGCTCCGACGAGATGCTCCGGACCATCACCAACCTCAGGTAATCCACCTTAACCCCACGTCTTGAAACGAGGCCGTCATGAAGACACGCACCGCAAAAATCAGGAAGAGATTTGAACAAGCCTCAAAAGCTGCCCTTGCGGCAACACTTGCCCTCGCAGCCGTCAATCTGCAGGGAACAGGTGAGGCACAGGCGACCTCCTTTGCCGAACTCAGGAAACAGAACAGCCCTGAAACCGCAGCAGAGAGCCAGATTGCAGCCCTGCCCGTTGAACTGCGTCAGGACATTGCCGTGGAAGGTGACATCGTTCGCCTGGGGGACATCTTTGCCGGCCTGCATGAAGAAGCCGAGATGCCGATTGCACGCGCCCCCAAACTGGGGCAGGACGTCGTGCTGCCGGCACACTGGCTGTCAGCCCTTGCAAAAAAGTACAACGTCAACTGGGAACCTCATTCCCATCTGGTGACCACCACCCTGCGCCGTGACAGCTACCTTCTTTCCTCGGACATTGTCCTGCAGGAAATCCAGGACTTCATGACCACCCAGAGCAGCTCGGTTGATATCGGCGTCACTCTTGATCGCAAGACAAAGAACATCCTGATTCCGACTGAATACTCATCCGATCTGGAGTTGAATCTCGTTCGCTACAACCCGCAGAACGGACGCTTTGTCGTAACGGCATCTGTCATGAAACCCGATGGGCAGCCTTATACAACGCGTACACTTTCGGGCAAGGTGGAGGAAATGGTTTCCGTCCCCGTCCCGGTGCGTCCCCTGCGCTCCGGAGATATCATCACAGCAGGCGATCTGGAATGGCACCTCGTCTCTCTGAACAAGGTTGACCGCACAAGCATCCAGAACATGGATGATCTGATCGGGAAATACGCCCGCCGCACCCTGAGAACAGAGACGCCGATCAAGGCAACCGACGTCGACAGCGTCAAGGCCGTGCTGAAAAACAAGACAATCACCATGCAGGTTATCTCGGGGGCCCTGACCCTCACTGCAACAGGCAGAGCCCTTGAAGACGGTGCGATTGGCGACACCATTCGCATCATGAACAACCAGACGAACCAGGTTGTGCTTGGCACAATCAATGCTTCGGGATCTGCAGAAGTCACTATAGCAACGGCTCAACTGGGCGGCTAACGGAAGCCCACCCGAGCCAACGGAAACAATCCACGGGATCAAGCCACGAAGGCGGAAAAAATGATGAAAACATTCTTCAAGAACTCTTCCACGGCAAGAACTGCCGCCCTGATTTCCATTGCTGCCCTCGCAACAGGTTGCAACACGCTGGAGCGCATCTCGGAAATTGGCGAGCCGCCCAAGCTCAGCAGAATCGAGAACCCTGGTCCGCCAGAGCCGATTGTCCTGCCCATGCCAACACCCCAGGTTGCCACCAGACAGGCCAACTCCCTGTGGCGTCCGGGATCCCGCGCCTTCCTGAAGGATCAGCGGGCTGACGAAATTGGCGACATTCTGACTGTCGTGATCCAGATTGACGACGATGCCAACGTTTCAAACGAAACAGCCAGAACCAGAAACAACTCCGAAGATGCGGGTCTGGACAACTTCCTCGGTGCAGAAACACTGCTCGGTGAAGTCTTCAATGAAAGCATTGTCCCCGGGGATCTGGTCAATGTTGACAGTCAGTCTTCCTCCACCGGCACCGGTACTGTGACCAGAAGCGAGTCCGTGAACCTTCGCGTGGCCGCACTTGTGACCCAGGTCCTGCCGAACGGGAACCTCGCCATTGCAGGGCGTCAGGAAGTCCGCATCAACTACGAGGTCCGCGAACTGCTCGTCAACGGCATTATCCGCCCGGAAGACATCACCTCGACCAACCAGATCAACTACGACCAGATTGCCGAGGCGAGAATTTCCTATGGTGGTCGCGGTCAACTGTCCGATGTCCAGCAACCGCGTTACGGTCAGCAGCTCTATGACATTATCTGGCCGTTCTAGACAACACGGGCACAACGATACAGCCAGCAAAAAGGCCCCGCAGATTGCGGGGCCTTTTACTGTCTTTACAGGACTGCCTGGAAAAACCGGGACAACAGGCAGTTTCCTGAACGGAAAGATACAGAGAGATTTTTATTCGTCCCTGTGAACCTTTTCCATGCGCTCATGCTGTTCCTGGGCTTCAAGCGTCATGGTCGCAACCGGACGCGCCTCAAGACGTCGAATACCGATCGGCTCACCGGTAATCTCGCAATAACCGTACTCACCCTCTTCAACACGGCGAAGCGCATCATCGATCTTGGAGATCAGCTTGCGCTCACGATCACGCGTTCTCAGCTCGAGGGCACGCTCTGTTTCAGAAGAGGCACGGTCTGCAATGTCCGGCTCCTGAACAGTTTCATTTTGAAGGGAATTCAGAGTGGAGCTGGACTCAACAAGCAGCTCTTCTTTCCATTGAATCAACTTCTGACGGAAATATTCCAGCATGACTGGATTCATGAACTCTTCATCATCAGAAGGGCGATAATCAGGAGGAACAGGTATTGTCATGGTAGTCCCGTATAAAATCCATTTAGGCCGATGCAGTATATGGAATTCACATCTGTGAACAAGTCTACATCGACAACGGGACCAGAAGAAGAAATATTTTAAGCTTTTTCAAAGAGTTACAGCCGCACTCTTTGGCCTAGCGACCAAGCTTTGCCAGCTCTACAGCAGCGCGCACTTCAATTTCGTCAAGAATCTCAAGGAGTCGCGGATCATCAAGATTTTCCCTGTGACGCTTCACAAGACCCTCCAGTTTTTCCAGCTGCCATAAGGGGATGGAACCAAACAGAAGCCCCATGCGCAGCTCTTCCAGTTCATCCAGAATGGAATGCCCGTGCTGTACGGCCCGCTTGCGCTCTTCGGCAGCATCGGGAACCTCCTGGACAGACAGCAGAGGGTTCACAACAGAGGCCGAAGAAACACCGGATGTTTCCGATGTGTCCGATTTCCCGACTTCATTGCGCAGAGCCTGTCCAAAACCGCCTTTCGCAGAACCCGCTTTCTTCGTGCCCTGGGTTTGGCGTACAGACGAATTGTTATGAATTTTCATCATTCTGCTCCCTTCCCCAAGATTAAAACGATTTCCCCGATGCAATCAGGCCTGTGCCAAGCCCGGCTGCCAAAGCTACTAGAGTTAATGTCGTATCACTTCAACAAAAAATCAACAAGAACAGGACTTTTCCCATTCTATCACGACGGCTTCCAAACAGCTCACTCTAAATCCGTCTCACCGGCAACAGCAGAAAAGCGCACTTTGGCACAGAATTCGCATTGATAGGTCCGAGAACAGAAGCATCAGCTATCCAAAGACTGTTTGCAAAGGACTGAAACAGTGTTGAATACGCCAGAAAACAAAGAAAAACAGAGAGCAGGACGCTCGCTTTGCCACGTAGGTAAAAAGCGACTTCTTGCGTTTTTCAGTGCCGTCCTGATGGTAATTTTTACCCATCCGGCCCTGGGGCAATCCCGCATCAAGGACATCGCGGACTTCGAAGGTATCCGTGACAACATCCTTGTGGGCTATGGCCTTGTTGTCGGCCTCAACGGTACCGGCGATGATCTGGACGATGCTGTCTTTACCCGTGAAAGCCTCATCGGCATGCTGCAACGTCTGGGGGTCAACGCACGTGATGACGATCTGGACAGTGACAACGTCGCTGCAGTCATGGTCACGGCAAATCTGCCTCCCTTTGCCCGTCAGGGCTCCCGCATTGATGTCACCGTCTCTGCCATTGGCAGCGCAGAAAGCCTGCAGGGCGGAACTCTGGTTGTCACGCCTCTGCTTGGCGCCGACGGTGAAGTCTATGCCGTCAGCCAGGGCTCCATTGCCATTGCAGGCTTCAGCGCCCAGGGCAATGCGGAAACCATTACACGCGGCATTCCAACTGTTGGAAGGATTGCGAACGGGGCGATCATCGAGCGCGAAATCCAGTTTGATCTCCGCCGCCTTGAAAACGTTGACATCGCCCTGAAAAATCCGGACCTGACAACCGCAAGCAGAATGTCCCAGACCATCAACAGGTTTCTGGGAACTGCTGCAGCGCAGAGCATTGATCCCGGCACAGTCCGCCTGGCCATCCCGAGCAAGTACAACGGCAATGCTGTTGCCCTGATGACCGACATTGAAAACCTGCTGGTTCGTCCCGACAACCCTGCAAAGGTGGTCATCGACGAAAGCTCCGGTGTCATTGTGATCGGCAAGGATGTGCGCATCAATGAAGTCGCAATTGCCCAGGGCAATCTGACTGTGCGCATCACTGAAACACCCCAGGTGAGCCAGCCCAATGCCTTTGCCGCAACAGGCCAGACCGAGGTTGTCGACCGCACAAATATCGAAGTGGATGATGACTCTGAAAAACGCCTGGCTGTTCTTCAGGAAGGCGTGACCCTTCAGGAAGTCGTTGATGGCCTGAACGCGCTGGGCGTCGGTCCGCGCGACATGATCACCATCCTGCAAAGCATCAAGGCAGCCGGTGCGCTGCAAGCAGATATCGAGGTGATGTAACCATGCTGGACAATGCTCTGACAACACTCTCGCCGAACCTGTTGAACAAACCGGCCAGCAAGCTGGACCAGTTCAATGCCCAACAGGCTTCATCCCTGACACCAAAGGAAAAAATGGAGGCAAAGGCCCGCGCAGCAGCCGAGGACTTTGAAGCCGTTTTCCTCACACAGATGCTGACACCTGTTTTTGAACAGCTTCCGACAGACGGCCTGACAGGTGGTGGTCAGGGAGAAAAGATCTATCGCTCCCTGATCGTTCAGGAATACGGCAAGTCCCTCTCCAAGAATGGCGGCATCGGCATTGCCGATAGCGTCTACAAAGACATTTTGAAGTTACAGGAGGTCTAAAATGCAAGCCACACAACACTTCCCGCACGCTTCCAACCCTCTGAACGTTCACGCTGTTATTGAAACAGTCAAGGAACTGACAGAACTCATGAGCCGTGAAGTCGAACTGCTTCGCGCCATGCGCGTCCAGGAAATGGGCGAGCTTCAGGAACGCAAGCTTACGCTGGTCAACAGTTACGAGACAGAGATCCGCGCCCTGAGAAGCCAGCCGGAATTTCTGGATTATCTCGATGACCGTCTGAAAACGGAACTGAAAGAGGTTCTCCAGCAGCTGAACGTTATGGTGAGCGAGAACGAACGCGCCCTGCTGTCGGCAAAAACGGCCAACGAGCGTCTGATGCAGGCCGTTTCAAAAGCCGTCAAGAAGAAGACTGCGAAAACATCCGGCTATTCCAATGCAGGAACCATCAACAAGGCTCCATCCCGGTCAGGTTCAGTCCACGTCAATCACTGTCTCTGATACGCCGGCACAATTTTCTTTCGACTTTAAACAGAACAAACAGGTGTAAGTCATGTCTATCACTGTTGCCATGAACATCGCGCTCTCCGGATTGCGCGCTTCGCAAAGTGCTCTGGCTTTGACGTCCAACAACCTTGCTGGCGTCAATGACCCCACCTATGTTCGCCGTCAGGCTGTCTTTCAGTCAGAAATTTCTGCCGGTATCAACAACGGTGTTTCCCTCGCCGACGTCAGACGGGATGTTGATGCCCTGTTGCAGGAAGACTACCGCGCAGAAGTTTCCCGCCAGAAAAAGCTTGAAACCACCCTGGAATATCAAAGTCGTATCGAAACACTCTACGGATCTGTTGCCAACAAGAATGCTCTGGGGGACCTGATCACCAGGTTGCGTGAGAGCATTGAGAGTCTGACAACAAGCCCGGAAGTCTCTGCAAACCAGTTCAACACTGTCAGCGCAGCCGACGAGGTTGCATCACGCATCCGCAACATGGCCCAGACAGTCCAGGATGAACGCAAGCGGGCCGATCAGCAAATCGGACTGCTCGTGGCCGATATCAATGAGCAACTCGCAATCATCGGAGAGATCAACCAGCAAATTCCGGGTCTTCTGGCCCAGAACCAGGACACCTCCGGACTGCGGGATCAGCGCGATGCCGCAATTGACAAGCTTGCCGGCTATATGGACATCCAGTATTTCGAGACCTCCACCGGACAGATCAATGTCAGCACCACAGCCGGTGACAACCTCGTGGTCAACAATATTCCCGGCGTTCTGTCCTTCCAGGAAACGCCTCTCGTCAACTCATTGAGTGCCTACCCTGCCCAGCTTTCAGGCATCACCGTGAGTCTGAACGGAGCAAGCAAGGACATCACAACCCGCATTTCCGACGGTCAGCTGTCGTCCCTGATCGAGTTGCGGGATGTCTCCCTGCCTTCCGTTGGTCGGCAGCTTGACCAACTGGCACATGACATGCTGCTGGCTGTCAATCAGGCACACAACCGGGGATCAAACACACCACTGGGCAAGGGGTCAACCCTCGCTGATGATCCGGTCCAGAGCAGCAGCCGCCGCTTCCCGAACACAGCAGCCCCCATTACCCTCAATGACAATGTGGATCTTGTCCTCTTTGATGCAAATGGCAATGTCGTCGGAACACCCGGTACCATTACAGCCGGTGCCTACACTGCAGATTCCCTCAGAAACCAGATCAACACCTATCTGGGTGCAAACGGAAACGCCGTCTTCAATTCGGACAACGAAATTGATATTCGCCTGAACAGCGGCCTTCGACTGGCCTTTGTGGATCAGGGACCAGCTGCGAACAACAACGATGCAGGCATCAGCTTTGATGCCGACGGAGACAGCATCAACGAGAGTTATTCGGGTTTTTCAAACTTCTTCGGCTTCAACAACCTGTTCGAATCAACCGATCTGACAACAAACCTGCCAAGCGCGCAGAACCAGGGATCGGAAATCGGTCTGGCGGAAAACTTTGTCATCAGATCGGATCTCAAAGGTGATCCCTCCAACATTTCCAGAGGTCGCGCCACAGGCACCAACCCGAACTATTCACTGGGCGTTGGTGACAACAAGATTGCCCTGCAACTGGCTGCCGTTTTTGATCAGAACCAGACCTTTGATGCCATTGCCAACGGTCCAGGCCAGGTCACAAGCAACTTTTCCGGCTATGCCAGCGTCATGCTGTCCCAGCAGGCCACAACAACGGCTTCAACGAGCAGCGCCCTGGATTTTCAGAGAACCCTGACCAACGATATCGAGAACCGCTTCCGCTCTCAAATCGGTGTCAATCTGGATGAAGAACTTTCCAACATGGTGATTTTCCAAAACTCATACAACGCAGCAGCCCGGGTGATCGAGACCACCAGGGAAATGCTTGATGAACTGCTGCGTATCGCATCCTAAGGAGTATAGGTCATGACTTTTATCCGCATTGCAACCTACGCTCAGAACCAGACCCTGCAGAACAATATTGCACAGACCCAAAACGAGGTGAACCGCACGGCGATTCAGGTCTCGAGCGGCAAGGTCACACAGGAATATTCCGGCATTGCCAGCAGGGCTCTCGAAGTTTCCCTCTTTGAGGAAGACCGGCGCCTGACCGAGCAGTATGCACAAAACATCACTGTGACACGGACCCGCCTGCAAACCGTTGATTCCCGTCTGGAAAGCCTGACCGATCTGGCCACTCAGCTTCTCGGACAGATCCAGAGTGCCCTGAACGGCAACAACCTTGCAGAAGTCGGTTTTGATTCTGTCGCGAAAAGCTATCAGGCCGAGGTCGTCGCTCTGCTCAACGGCCAGCAGGAAGGACGCTACCTTTTCAGTGGCAATCAGACAGATACACTGCCTGTCGACGTTACAGACCCTGCCTACACCCCCCAGGCAGGCCTGCCGGGCACCTTTACTGCCGACACGGACTATTTTCAGGCAGATTCTTCCCAGCTGTCCATCCGGATTGACGAAAGCACCGAACTTCAATACGGCATTGCGGCCAATGAACCTGCATTCGAGCAACTGCTTCGGGCCATTTCCTATATGGAATACGCAGGCGCGAACCAGGACAAGAGTGTCCTGACACAATCCTTTTCCCTGATCCAGTCATCTCTGGACGGCTTGTCGGATCTCCGAAGCACCGTTGGCGCACAGCTGGATATTATCGACAGGACCGAGAAAAACCACAAAGACTTCGGAACCTATATATCCAACGCCATTTCCACAATCGAGGATGTTGATATCGCTGCAGCAACAAGCCGACTGAGTTTCGACCAGGTGCAGCTTCAGGCCTCTTATATCAGTCTGCAGCGCGTTACATCATTGACCCTGCTCGATTTCATCCGTTAATAAGATTTCGGCTGGATCGTTACGAACTGTTAATCTTGTTTGCCTAATGTGAAGATGAAGGCCATTATGGTGCAGCTATGACACAGGTCGCTTTAAGGTTAGAAAATTCAATGTCCACTGCAGAACAAGCATCCGACAACATTATTACTCTCAACACCCGTTTCGGTGTTATGGAAATTGATCGCTCGAATGCTATCAAAATGCCTATGGGCATGGTTGGATTTTCCGAACACAAAGAATTTGCCCTGACTGTTCCTGCTCACCCGGCTCTGGAGGGGTACATGCTTCTTCAGTGCATCACCGAAGAAACCCTGACCTTTATTCTGAAGCCCTATCTGTATGAAACAGAGGTTCTGCGCCCTGAAGACCTGGCACAGGTCATCCAGAAGCACGAGATAAAGCCCGAGAACCTTGCCGTAATGCTGGTTACCACAATCCGGCAAACTCCTGCAGGCCCAAGGAAATCAGTCAACATGCGCGCGCCGGTCTTTATTGATACGGAACGACAGATCGCCTGGCAGAACATTTTCAATTCGGATGACTACAACGTACGCCATCCCGTACACTGATCAGCCCTGCTGGCCTCCCGAACACCGTCGGGACAAACCTCCACCTTCCTCACCGCTTCGGAAATATTCAGGAAGCGAGCTGAACGAACAGGGCCTTGCCACAGACAAAGCTTCTGGAAATCCTGTCACGATTGGCTTCCAGATATTCATCGCCTGCCCTGCGCGGGCCATCGCCATGAACCCAGACGTAGTCGTCAAACACGATCCATCCGCCAGGCACAACCATTTGTGTCCAGAGATCCCGATCACTGCAAACCACCTCATAATCATGGTTTCCATCAATATGCAGCAGTGAAATCCTTCTGCTGAAAGGGGTTTCCCCGAAAGCTTCGGAACAGACTGTTTCAGACTTCTCAAACTCGAAGAACGCCTTGTCGGACGGCAAGCGAATGTAATTCACCGAGCCTGAAGGCATGATTCCCATAAACATCAGAAAACCCTCAAAGGCGTCATTCGCCATAGTGTCCCTGATAATATCCTTGAGGAAGTCAGGTGAGTCCTTCTGGACAGCAGCCTCATTGTCCCACGGATCCACAGACAAAAGCGGACCAACCCCATAATGTCCGGCAACAAAGGCCAGCCAGCTCGCCGATTTTCCCCAGTAACTTCCAATTTCAACAACATCGCCCTTTGGCGTGTCGGCAAGGGCAGCAAGCAGGGCAGCAAGTTTGTCATAGGAAGAATGGCCAAAGATACTGTCACTGTAATTTAACCAGCTCGCAATCTTGCCGAAATCGGGCAATACTCCCCTGCCTTGCTCTCCGCAAAGGTCCTGTGCCAGTTGAAAAAGAGGTGCTGCGTTATCCCTGACGTTCTCGATTTTCATGTAGGCCTGATCCGTCGGGCACCTGTTTATCAGGGCAACATCAAGCCGGTTTTGTTCAATAAGAACACTGATCTTTTCATGCACCAGATTGTGCGGGCAAAAAATACCCACAACGGATTTCTCCCGGATCAATTCACCCAGCACTTTTTCAAACTGCCGGTCGTGCATGTCCGGGATGAAACTCCAGTCTGCATAGCGTTCCATCACCGGATCATTCGCAATGGAAGACGCTCCGATCAGGCTTTGCGGGGTCACGTGATACCTCAGGAACTCCAGACTCTCGGAAAGTCCTCCCGGAAAAACCAATATTCTGTCCATCGTCTTGTTCAATGCCTTTCCAGGATCAGAGCCCACAGGTAAATTTTTTCAGTAAAAAGCAAATGCTCTCGATATCGGCAAGAGCAAGATCATCATAAAGAGGCAGGGCGAGAATTTCCCGGCTCAGGCTGTCGGCAACCGGTAAACCACCGGCCTTGCGTGACGCATTGAAAACACCGGAATTTGAAAGCAGGGGGTAAAAATACCGTCTGGGAAAGATGTTTTCCTGCCTGAAAGCCTCAATCACCTCTTCACGACTGCGTTTTGAACGATCGGTAATTCTGATCGGGAAATAGGCGGCATTCCAGCGAACATCCGATGAAGGGAACTTCAGAATTCCGAGCTCTTCACAATCTTCAAGACAATCAAGATAGCGCTGTACCCTCTCAGTCCTTTGAGCTATCGCATCCTCAAGCGTTTCAAGTTGCAAAAGTCCCATGGCGGCAGAGGCTTCACTCATTTTCCCGTTCAATCCCTGCTCCAGGATTTCCCCGTCAGTTCCGAGGCCAAAGTTCCGGATCCGGTCAATCTTCTTCTTCTCTTCTGCCGAAGGCGAAACAACCAGCCCTCCCTCAAAGGTATTCAGGACTTTCGTCGCATGAAAGCTGTAGACAGAGAAATCGCCGGCAAGGGCAAGATTGCTCCCCTGCACAGTTGTTCCGAAAGCCTGGGCCGCATCGTAGACAAGGCGCAAACCATGCCTTGCCGCAACGTCCCCTGTCGCCTGAATATCACACGGCATTCCATAACAGTGTACAGGGAGGATCGCGCTTGTCCTGCTGGTCACAGCTTCCTCTATCAGGGCAGGATCCAGATTGCCTGTTCCGGGATCAACATCCACAAAAACCGGTTCCAGGCCACACCAGAGAAGTGCCTGGCCCGACGCTGCAAAGGTAAAGGGCGTCGTGATCACCTCGCCTTCCAGATCCAGCGCTCTGAGCGCAGCCATCAGGGCTATCGTTGCATTGTTGAACAGGCTGACATGTTCGACCTGAAGATAAGCCGCAACGGAACGCTCCAGCTCTTCATGCAGGGGGCCGCAATTGGTCAGGAACCTGCGCTCCCAAACCCCCTCCATCAACTGGCAGAAGGCCTGATAATCCGGTAAAGCAGGCCGTGTCACATACAGAGGTTCTCTTGGCATCATCTACCCGGCTGCTTCAGGGTTATCCTGACAGATTGCCGCCTTTCTCAACCCAGATTTTCTCAAACGCCTTTGCAATCGCCGGGGTAAACATATCGCTGTCTCTGGGCAGAGAATTAATCAAGGCCCTGAATTTGCGAAGAAAATCGACATCCTGACCATACTTCAAAGCCGCCTCAAGGTAACGGTCATAGTCTGGAACCGCCAGTTGCTCTTCCAGATCGTAAATTTTCAGAACACCATAGCCGTCACGCGACTGGGGCAAATCACTGTACCGGGTGACAAAAGGCACGCCCATTGTCACAAAGTCAGCTGCGACAGTTCCGCCGGTAAAGGGATAGGACAACAGAGCAAAATCAACTGTTTGCATGGACCCCATATAGTGCGCCAACGGCACGGCCGGATAAAATTTCAACCTTTCCCGCTCAATACCCTGTGACATGAAATATTCAACATTCTTGTCAAGAATGATCTTGTCACGGAAGGACATGTTCATCAGGCGCAGGACTGTATTGTCAGTCCGCTTCAGAAGCTCGATCATGACCTCGATAAGCTGCGGTTCAATTTTCTCGACACGGGAATAGCAGGCATAGGTCACAAAACCGTTTTCCACCTGGGGCGGCTCCGGCGGGACAACAAATTCCTGCTTCGAGAACAGCGCTCCGCCGGAAACCACCTCACTGTGGTGGATGGGAACGCTCTCGACCTCTTCGATAAAATATTTCTTCTGTGTTTCTGCGACAACATCGTTGTAGGAAAAGAAATAATCCACAGAAGGCAGACCTGTCGTCACATTGGCCCCGATCGTCGAGATCTGGACAGGAGCAGGCCTGTAAGGGAAGACGCCCAGCCTGTTATGCGCCGTGTGACCGGACAGGTCGACCAGAATGTCAATCTCGTCACCGGCAATCAGCTTTGCCACCTCAATGTCATTGAGAGAAGTCACTTCCTGCCACTTGTCACTCAGCTTTTCAAACATGTTGCTGACATAGTCTTTGGTTTGGCACTGCGCATAGGCATAGTACTCAAACCTTTCCCGGTCGCGGTTGTGGAACCACGGAAACACGTGCCTGGCAGCTGCGTGATTTCTGAAGTCCCCGGAAATAAATCCGATCCTGAGCTTGTCCCTGTTCCGTTTTCCGGGTGGCACAATGTCCAGAGGTTCCTTACCCCAGGAGAGGACCTCTCCCAAACGCAGGTGCTCATTGTAGATTTCCTCAGGCGAGTAATCACTGCTGTAGGCAAGAATTCCAAGAAAACCTGTAATAAGCTCGGGCTGATTCGGGCGTTCCTTGAGCAACTCCTGCCACAGATTCTTGGAAGCCTCAGCATCGCCTGCAAAGAAATGGGCCAGAGCCAGATTGTACTGCATCCAGAAGGAATCAAGCCCCAGAGCGTTCAGCTCTTCCCCGATTTGCAGCGCCTGACGGTAATTGGCCTGGTGGATGTGATATTTCAGAACTGTTTCCCACAGGGGAATACTGTCAGGAAACTCTTCCAGTCCCAGTTGGAGATACTCGTGCGATTTTTCAAAGTCGTCTTTCCGGCTGTAATAATCAGCCAGCATCGCATAGACACTCGGATGGACAATATGCTTGTCCATCGCCTCCATCAGATATGCGAAACCTTTTTCTTCCTGAACCTTTCTGAAGGCCAGGGCAGCTCTTGTGACAAAATAAATCGCAGTGTCGGGATAACTCTCTTCTATGATGCTCCAGCAGCTTTCCGCCTCTTCGGGCTGCCCGTCCAGGGTATAGGCGCATCCAAGACGGCAATAGAGTTCAGCCTTTTCCTGATCCAGAGGCAATGCTTTCAGGTAGAAATCAACGGCTTCTGAAAAGTGCATGCTGCCTTCGGCAGTAATACCCGCGTTGAAGAGGATATCCGAATTGTTCTGATTGCCCTTCAGCGCCCTCTTGTAGGCATCCATCGCAAGGTCATAGCGCTTGGTATCACGGTAAAGATTGCCCAGATTGTATTCTGCTTCCCAAAAACCGTCCTCGAGTTCCGAGGCACGCCTGTACAGCTTTTCCGCACGCTCATAGGCTTCATTGTTCTGGTCGAACAGAGCCATCTGATAGGCACAATAGGGATCCCTGACAGCTTTGACCCTGATCTTTGCAAAGAGATCGTCTGCCTTTTCCTGCTGTCCTTCCATCAAGGCAGCATAGCCCAAAACAAAAAAAGAAACTGGGAGTTTTTTGCCCAATTTCATTGTTTTTTCTGCAATTTCAACTGCTTGACCTACATTCCCTGGCAAGAGAAAAGATAACATCTCCCTGGAACGCAGATCGTCTTTTCCCGGAGTTTTCTGCTTATTCATTAACTATCCAAACCAGCTCTGTCTTTTTATTTGGTCGCAGCGGGCTGACTGTCGACTTCCTGACGAACCTGTTCCCAGGCAGAACGCATTTCCTTGAGAGACGCCAGCACATCATCAGCAACAACCTGCGCATTGCGCGAGTTAATCTGCATCATACGCATAAACAACATATCATAAAAGGAATTCAATCTTGGAGAGAGCTCTCCACCGTTGTCATAATCAAGTTGACCCTGCAGCCCGATCAACACCCGGGATGCCTTTTCCGTCAACTTGAAGCGATCTTCAAAACGCCCTTCTGCATCCGCGCGCTTGGCTTCCCCGACGAGCCGGATCATCCCGTCATAGAGCATGACCACAGCTTTCAATGCGCTCACATTCTGGGAAGCTTGCTTGTATGCATTTGCGCCATAAGGATTAGGATACATAATTCAACACCATGAAGATAATTGTTCGATCAGATCTTGTTGAAATTCTGTTCGGGAACAATCAGTTGTTGTTATTGGAAGCGTTTGCGAAAGCCTCCAGCTGTCGACGGCTTGCATCTGCCTGGGCCAGAGCCTGCTCAAGCCTCGCATACCTGTCAATCAGGAACTGACGCGTCAGGGCCAGCCGGGCATCAATTGCAGCAATCTGATCAGTCCGGTCAGAATTGACCTCCTCGATCTGCAGAACCCGTTCGGAAATCCTGCCTGTGCCGGGGGCAACAAAATCTTCAAGCGTGTTGAAAAACTGCTCTGCAACACCGACGGAATTCTGCACCGTGATCGTGTTGGAACCCGAGCCGTCTTCACCACCGTAGAACAGGCTCAAACCTTCAAAGGCCGTACCCGCCTTGCCAGTCAGAACCTTTCCGGAAATGTCAAAAACGTTTCCAAGGCCGGTTACACTGGCACCTGTGATGTTTCCACTGCTGTCCACACCATCAATGGTGATTTCAAAATCATCCGGAAAAACAGCCTGGCTTCTGGACAGAACGCGCAGGTTCGGATCACTTGATTCAAACGTAAAGGAAAAGAGATTTTCAAGCTGCTGCGGATTGTTCACCAGAGCATCTTCAAGCTCTGCAGAATCAATGACAAGGCGTGATTCCTGATTGAGCGTGATACCTACTTCCCTGAGAGTTGCAATATTTCCGCTTGTAATCCCCTGCGGCCCCGTTCCCAGAATACCGCTCACGGAAGAGAGCGCATCTCTGAGGATGGAACTGGAATAAAGGGCTGGCTGGGTCGCGTTGCTGTCATTCGGATCAAAGTTCCGCTGCGCGTCATAAAACTCGCGCAAGGCATTGTAGGAGGCAACAAAACTTTCAATCTCGGTTCTGATACCACCAAGGTTCTGACCAACTTCCAAAGTGATCGTATTGCCCGGGTCCTCTTTAAACAGCTGGATTTTAACGCCGCTGATAACGTCGTTGATATCGTTTGAATCCCGCTCGATAACAGTTGAGATCCCGTCAACACGAATGCGTGCCTTGTCAGCGGTCTGAACTGTTTCCAGTGAGCCACCTGAACCAAAGGTGGTCAGGAATTCACCGGATGATCCGGAAAGCTGGATATCCTTGCCGGTTTCTTCTGCGGTCAGGATCAGGCGTGACTCCGTATCTGAAATTTTCAGGACCGAGGCCCGAACCTTGGTATTTGACTGCTCTGCATTGATCGCAGAGGCAATCTGGTCAAGTGTCAGATCCGGAGTAATGGAAATATTTGCCGTAGTGCCACCACTCAGGCCGATTGTCAGAGTGTCTGTCACGTTCTGTGCGGAGGAGGCATTGGCGACAGCACCACTGGAAAGCTTGTTGGCCTTTGCGGTCTGCAAAACCTCAATCTGGTAAGTACCTGTCGGAGTGCCTGCATCAACGCTCAACCCCAATACGGACGAGGCTGTCGTGCTGGTACTGGACGTCAAAAAGGCGCTGCGTTGCTGAAAGGTATTGTTCTGCGCAGCAGAGAAACCCGGTTCATTCCGCAGCTTGTTTGCCGAGTTGCGGAGATTGTTCAGAATGGTGTTCAGTTCGCCAAGCGCAGTACTTTCAAGCTTGTCCTGACTGATCTGCCTCTCAAGAGAAACCGCCGGCAACCGCTGGGCAAGAATTGTCGCCTCAACCAGCGCCTCGGTATTCAATCCTGAAAACTGACCAACCAGAGCGACAGAGCCGTCTGCGCGCGTTGTCAATGTACCAGCCTGAACCATGATGAACTCCTGTGAGATAAGCTTGCCAGATTACTAGCAAACAACGTGCCAATCACGCCTTAGCATCAACCGTAGGCTTTGCCTCAAGATTGTCTCGAACTGTCGGATAGCGGCTCAACTGATTCGGGCTCGGGAATTCGGCCAGAACCTCGTTATTCCTGCTTCCAACGAGCTTGATCACAAGTCTGCCGGTTTCCCCGTCCCTGAAAGTCACAATATTGGAGCTGTCAGAAACGCTAGCCGCAGGCCTGGATACAGCCTCGGATTTATCCTGACCTGCCGGAGAAACTTCACTGGCAACAGGAACACTCTTCTGTTGCTGGGCTTCAACTGCCGACGGCACTGCCTGCACCGTTCTTTCTACCGGAGGAGAAGATTGAACGGCACGGAAAGGCGCGGCACCTGGAACAATGTCGACCATTTTACCCTCCTAACCTTTTACTGCCTTAACATTATCATACGAATGGAAAAAATTCCACCGGGAGCCCGGAAAAGGCCCCCGGCAGACTTACTCCGTTACTGGAGAACCCTCAAAAGCTGCTGAGGTAACTGGTTTGCCTGGGACAAGGCAGATACCGCAGCCTGGATACGAACGTTGGAAGCAACAAGTTCTGTCTGCTCCTGGGCAACGTCCACATCTGCAATTGTAGAGTTCGCAGCCTGGGTGTTTTCAATGGTGGTTGCAATGTTCTGACCACGTGTTTCAAAACGCGCAATCAGAGCACCAGCAGTCGCCCGCTGAGTGGATACCCGGGCAAGCTGGGTATCTACAGAGGCCAGAGCTGAAGTGGCAGCCGTGGTGTTATTCACAGCACCGCCTGTCGCCGCAACCGTTGTTGAGGACAGGTTTGCTGTAATAACGTCCGTTGATGCCACACCAACAAAGAAGTTGCCAAGATCCTGGTTGATCAGGGACTGACCGTTGAAGGTTGTCCGAGCAACAATCTCGGTAATCTCGTCGTCCAGTGCCTGAAATTCAGCATCGATGAAGCCACGCTCCGTATTGGTAACCGCTCCGGAAAGAGCCTGGGCAGCCAGAACTTTCAGACGTTGGAGCGTATCGGAAATACGCGCCAGACCACCATCCGCAATCTGCAGAATGGAAGCCGCCTGGGAAGCATTGGTACCAGCCTGCTTCAGAACGTTGATGTCACCTGTCAGCTGCGTGCTGACCGCAAGACCGGCAGCGTCATCAGATGCACGCACAATACGTGAACCGGAAGACAGTTTCGCTACAGAGCTTGCTGCTTCAGCCGAACTGTTGTTCAAGAAACGAATAGCAGAGTTCGCTGCTACGTTTGTATTGATAACTGGCATTTTTTTGTTCCTTCTACTTGAAGAAAAATTTTTCACTAAGTGCCAATTGCCATCCTGGCAATTCTAGAAGTCCCGAGGATTACTGGAGAACCCTCAGAAGCTGCTGAGGCAACTGGTTCGCCTGAGACAGGGCAGAAACCGCAGCCTGGATACGCACGTTGGAAGCAACCAGTTCTGTCTGCTCCTGGGCAACATCCACATCAGCAATGGTAGAGTTCGCAGCCTGGGTGTTCTCAATGGTGGTTGCAATGTTCTGACCACGTGTTTCAAAACGGGAGATCAGAGCACCAACAACAGCACGTTGAGTGGAAACATAACCCAGCTGGTTGTCTACGTTTGTCAAAGCAGTTGTTGCTGCACCTGTAGTCGCAACACCACCACCAGGAGAACCAACACCTGTGGTAATGGACGCGTTACCTGTAGACAGATCCGCCTGAATGACATCAGCAGACGCAACACCGACAAAGAAGTTACCCAGATCGGTATTGATCAGCTGCTGACCATTGAACGTTGTACGGGTAACGATCTCGCCAACCTCGGTATTCAGAGCAGAATATTCCGCGTTGATGAAGCCACGCTCTGTATCTGTAACCGCACCGGAAAGGGACTGGGCAGCCAGAACTTTCAGACGCTGGAGCGTATCGGAAATACGCGCCAGACCACCATCCGCAATCTGCAGAATGGAAGCCGCCTGGGAAGCGTTGGTACCAGCCTGCTTCAGAACGTTGATGTCACCTGTCAGCTGCGTGCTGACCGCAAGACCGGCAGCGTCATCAGATGCACGCACAATACGTGAACCGGAAGACAGTTTCGCTACAGAGCTTGCAGCATCGGCAGAGTTGTTGTTGAGGAAACGAATGGCAGAGTTCGCTGCTACGTTTGTATTGATAACTGGCATTTTTTCTGTTCCTTCTACTTGAAGAAATTATCTGGAATAAGATGATAATTGCCGTCCTGGCAAAATTAGCTTTCAGATTCTACTGGAGAACCCTCAAAAGCTGCTGAGGTAACTGGTTTGCCTGTGACAGGGCAGAAACCGCAGCCTGAATTCGAACGTTGGAAGCAACCAGTTCTGTTTGCTCCTGGGCAACATCCACGTCTGCAATGGTAGAGTTCGCAGCCTGGGTGTTTTCAATTGTTGTGGCAATGTTCTGACCACGTGTTTCAAAACGCGCAATCAGGGCACCAGCAGTCGCCCGCTGGTTGGAAACGTTTGCCAACTGGGCATCAATTGCAGTCAGGGCAGCAGTAGCAGATGTCGTTGTGGACACACCGCCTGCTGTTGCAGCAACTGTAGAACCGGACAGGTTTGCTGTAATGACATCAGTTGATGCCACACCGACAAAGAAGTTGCCAAGGTTCTGGTTGATCAGGGACTGACCGTTGAAAGTTGTCCGGGAAACAATCTCGGTGATCTCGTCGTCCAGTGCCTGGAATTCCGCATCAATGAAGCCACGCTCCGTGTTGGTAACCGCACCGGAAAGAGACTGGGCAGCCAGAACTTTCAGACGCTGGAGCGTATCGGAAATACGTGCCAGACCACCATCCGCAATCTGCAGAATGGAAGCCGCCTGGGAAGCGTTGGTGCCAGCCTGTTTCAGAACGTTGATGTCACCCTGAAGCTGGGTACTGACCGCAAGACCGGCAGCGTCATCAGATGCACGCACAATACGTGAACCGGAAGACAGTTTCGCAACTGAACTTGCAGCATCAGCAGAACTATTGTTGAGGAATCGAATAGCGGAGTTCGCCGCCACGTTGGTATTAATTACCGGCATTTAAAGGTTCCTTCTACTTGAAGAGATCTCGCGAACAAAGCGAGTATGTAACTGCCTACCTGCAGTAGGGGCCACTCTTGGCACCTGATCCAATTAATTCACAAAACGAAAAAAAGTCAAGAGCCCAATTGGAGACTCCATAAAAAAAGAGCCTCTGACATGAGGCTCTTTTTTTCTTTTGCGATACAAGCAAAACAGAAATTACTGCAGCAATCTCAAAAGGTTCTGAGGCAACTGGTTTGCCTGGGACAAGGCCGCAACAGACGCCTGCACAAGAACCTGGGCAGAAGCCAGACGGCTTTGCTCTGCAGCAATGTCCACGTCGAGAATTGTGGATTGCGCAGCAATAACGTTTTCACGGGACGTCGCAATCTGCTGTGTCCTGAACTCAAAACGCGAAATAATGGAACCGACGTTCGCCCGCGCTTCGGAAATCTCGTTGATCGCGTTGTCGATCGTTGTAAAGGCCGCTGAAGCGCTTGCTGCTGTCGAAACCGCAGTGGACGCAAGCGGTGTTGTTCCCCCGAGCTCGGTCGCGGTAAAGTTGGTTGCCGTCGCACTCAAAGAAGAGATGTTCACGGTGATAACGTCGGAAACATCAACCCCCACAAAGAAGGCAACAGCAGAACTGAACTGGGCACCGGTTCCATCCAGAAGGGACTCACCATTGAAACGTGTACTTGTCGCCACGCCACTGATCTCGTTAACCAGCTGCGTGTATTCCGCGTTAATGAAACCACGTTCTGTATCGGTTGGAACACCTGAAAGCGATTGAGCGGCCAGAGCTTTCAGACGTTGCAGAATATCGGAAATACGCGCCAGACCACCGTCAGCCACCTGAACAACAGCAACACCCTGTGCGGAGTTTGTTGCCGCCTGGGCCAGCACGGTACTGTCAGCACGGAGGCGCGTACCGATTGCAAGACCGGCAGCATCATCCGACGCATTTACAATTCTTGAACCACTGGCCAGCTTGGAAATGGAATCTCCTGTCGCCAGATTGTTTTCATTCAAAAAGCGGAGCGCCGAGTTGGCGGCTGTGTTTGTTGTAACTGTAGGCATAATACTTGTCCTTTCCTGTATCGCACGACGAAGGGAACTTCCTGCCCCCTGCCAAAACTGGCGCACGTCGATTTGCCAAAGGAAATGCACAGACTGTGCCAAACTTTAAAATCATTGCAAAACAACACCCTAATAGACAACACATTCCCTGCTTCCGACTTTCCCATCGGAAAGAAACAGCGAAACAACGACTCATTTGCCCACCTGGTAGGAAAATGAGTCCGCCCTGTAACGCAGTGCCTTTGCAACACCTTATAAATATAACCCTGTCAGAGATCTCATCCGGTTCCAGGCAGCCTTCCCATTCAGAAAACCAGCTCAAAACATCAGGACCTGACCAGCCCGGCAAATGAGTCCGCACAGGCAGAAACAACACGGAAAAAACAGCCGCGCCCCAGTAAGAGATCGAAAAAATCTCTTTTATAACAAAACGATGAATTTTTGGCCCGACCTTTGCTTAACAAGAACGAACATCTCTGCCCCGTGCAGCAAAGGACACGAAAAATGAACACTTTTGCATTTCCAAACTCAGAAATTGCCCCCCAACAGGACGATATTGCCTGCCAGGTGCTGATCAAAATCGATCAGGCAATTTCCGCACAGGAAGAAGCGAAAGATGCCCTGGCCAACGGACAAATCGAACAGCGCTTCAAGGCAACACAGCTGGCAAACTCCACGATGGAAGAAATCGAGGACATTCTGATGTCCTTTGCAACACCATCACTCTATATGGCCTTTGAAAACACGTCTCTGAGCATGGCGGCGAACAACATTCGCATCAACGTCAGCAATTGCGAAAGCTCGGCCAGGGAAGCCCTGGAAGCGATCAAGGGCCTGAGAACAACCTGGACAGCCGTCTTCCCGGACGCAGAGATCAACGCCTTTGCCTCACAGAACAGTGTGCTTGGCAGCATGCACATTCACAAAAACAGCCACATGTAAGGAGAAGAGGTATGCAACAGACTCAATTTCCTGCCTCCGAAATCACTCAGGGCCTTGCATCAGCGCGCTCATACCAGGACCGCCTGAAACAGGAAGCCGCCAGTGCTGTCCAGCCCAGGGTTTCCTTTTCGGATGTCCTCAAAGCGAACAAGGAAAAAAGTGCATCTTCGGAACAGAACCCGACACAGCAGATTTCCTCGACCCAAAGTCTGAGCGAACAGTTCAAGGCTGCGGCCTTCAAGTCAAACTCCCTGCAGTTCCAGAACACCAGCGCAGGATTTTTTGACTTTTCCGGCGCCGACAATTCGCAGAGTGACTTCCTGAACGGCGACCATCTGGACAACTCCCTGCTTGAAGATTTCGAAGCCAGCCGTCCGGATCAGGGTCTGAGTGAAACAGACAACAGGGAAACAGACGACGCCAGTCGCCAAAGCGATGAAGACCGCTCCCTTGAAGCCGAGAATGATGATCTGGCCGCAGCAGAGACACGCGAAACTCCTTCTGACAATGTCGAACAGGGCACTGTAGCCAACGCGCAACAGGGAAGCACGGACACAGAAGCAACAACAGCAACACAATCCCAGGATGCAGCACGCAGCACGCGTCCTCTTGAAAGCGGCCCCGTGACCAAGGCTGCCAACCAGACAGAAACACAGCAAACATCTGCTCAGCAAACGCAGACTGTGAACCCGAACAGCCAGGTCAACAATGGCAGCTCCGCTGTCAAGGTTCAGGTTCAGCAGTCGACAACCGGACTTGTTGATCAAAGCCTCACCCAGCAGATCCAGTCCACACAGGACACCCGGGCAAGCGCTGAATCTGCTGCCAGGGAAGGCCGCACCCTGCAGCAAAGCAGCTCCCAGGCGCTGAACAGCATCGGGAAAGGCGCTTCTGCAACTGCAAACACGGGCCAGGCCATCCAGCAGACGGGAGCCTTCAACTCCGGCAACAACCAGCAATTCAACAGCAACTCAGGCCAGAACAACAACGGCAAGCTGAACGTTGCTGCAGCGCAGGCCGGTAATGCCGGCGCAGCCTCCACGACCGGAGCCAATGCCCCCGGAAGCTTCGCCAGCACACTGGCTGCAACAGGCAATGCAAAAGCCGGTACGGCCAATCCTCTGGGCAAACAGGAACCCGCCACACGGGTAACTGTCGCTGACCAGGTGAGTGTCAACATCAAAAAAGGCGCTGAAGCCGGTGCAGACCGGATCACAGTGAAACTCAACCCTCTCGAACTCGGGCGCGTTGAGATCAAGCTTGAAACCAATGATCAGGGACTGACCCGCGCACTGGTTGTTGCAGAGCGTCCGGAAACACTGGACCTGCTGCAACGCGATGCAAGAGCCCTTGAAAAAGCCCTGCAGGAAAGCGGCCTGAAAACGGATGGCGGCAGCCTGAATTTCAGCCTCCAGCAGGACAACCAGCAAACAGCAGATCGCGGTCAGGATGGCGGAACAGGTAACGCCGCCAACGGCTCCGAAGTCTTTGGCGAGGAGAACGACCTGACAGAGACAGCTGTTGCCAGCGCCCGTGGCCCAAGCCATGACGGCGATCTGGACATCAGTATTTAAACCTGCTGACAAAGGACCGGAAAAATGGATGTTTCGACAAACACAAGCCTGAGTTCAATCACAGGAAACAACCAGAACACTGTCGCAGGCGGAGCGCAAAGTCTCAGTGCGACCTTTGACACCTTCCTGCAGCTTCTGACCACGCAGATGCAGAACCAGGATCCTCTGGATCCCGTTGACAACACCGAGTACACCAACCAGCTCGTTCAGTTCACCCAGGCCGAACAGGCCCTGGGGACCAACTCCCGACTGGATCAACTGATCGCAGGACAGAACAGAAACGTTCTGAACGACGCAATTGGCTATATCGGCCAAACCGTTCGCGCCGACAGCTCTGTCGTCGAACTGAAGGGTGGCGAGGCAAAAATCAATTACGGCCTCTTTGAGAAATCAGCCAGTACCGTCATTGAAATTCGCGACAAGGACGGAAAGCTGGTCCGCAAGATCGAGGGCGAGACAGCCGCAGGCCTGCACGAACTGACCTGGAACGGCCAGGACGACAACGGCAACCTGCTGACAGACGGCACCTTCAGCTTTGAAGTCATTGCCAAGGATGCCAGCGACAAGGTGCTCAACACAGCACAGGGTGTCGTTGGGACTGTCACCGGTGTCGAGATGAGCAACGGCAGCGCCGTCCTGCTGATCGGCGAAGTGGAAGTTCCGGTAGACAGCGTCAGCGCTGTTCTGCCGAAGCCAACAGCATAACAGACTGATACAGACGCCCCCGAGCCGGATTGCCCGGGAAGCAACGACCTATCACCAAAGCCCGCAAGGGATTGTCAGCAGCAAGAGAACACAGGCACGCTGACAAAGGATGAGGAGAAAGAGAATGAGTATCTATGGCGCACTTTTTACAGGTGTTTCGGGCCTTGCGGCCCAAAGTAACGCCATCGGCATTATCTCTGACAACATCGCCAATGTGAACACAACCGGTTACAAGGGAACCCAGGCGCGCTTCTCGACAGTTGTCGCACAGTCCGGTATTCCCAATCTCTACAACCCGGGCGGTGTGCGCTCCTTCCCCCTGAGCAACATTGACACCCAGGGACAGTTACAGGGAACCGCCTCGGCAACAGATCTTGCTGTTGTCGGAAACGGATTCTTCGTGGTCAGTGATCGCCCCGCGACCGGAGTGGACACAGAGTTCCTCTTCACCCGTGCCGGCTCGTTCCGTCCGGATGCCCAGGGCAACCTGGTCAACACAGCCGGATACTTCCTGCGCGGCTATCCATTGAGCTCAACAGGTTCTCCAGCACCCACAAGTGCCAGCACCTTTGCGGGCCTGGAAACAGTCAACATCAACAACCTGTCCGGAACAGCGCAGGCAACAACGAGCGTTGAACTGGGACTGAACCTGCCATCCACAGGCACCTCCCCTGTAGCCTCTACAGGCATCCAGCAACAGGTCAGCCTGGACAGAACGGCGGCAACAAGCTCGACCTACAACGTCACAACGCAGATCTATGACGATCTCGGAAACACACACGATATCGTCACAACCTATACCAAAACAGCGACCGCCAACGAATGGACGGTATCTGTTGCTGCTCCGGCAGGTGGTACAATCGCCAGCGGCACATCATCCGGCACCATCACCTTTGACGCGGCATCCGGTCTGCCAACAGCACTGCCGACACTCAATCCGGAGTTCACCTTCCCGACCGGTGCCAGCAACCAGGTCGTGGCCTTCAATCTCGGCACAACAGGTTCCGCAACAGGCGTCAGTCAGATTGGCACGGCCAATGCAACCTCTCTGACACAACAGACAGGCGGTACGCTTCCTTCAATTGAGACGGCAACCATTCAGGTTTTTGACAACCTGGGGAACGCGCACAACATCAATCTGAATTTCAGGAAAACAGGGCCAAACGCCTGGGCCATTGAAGCTGAAAACCCCACATTGAACGGCAGCCCGAGTGGTACCGTGGACAGCTCCACACGATCCATCACCTTTACCAACGGTCTTCCCGGAACAATTGTCGTCCCTCCTCTGGCCATCACCTGGAACGCAGCTATCGGCGCGAGCCCGAGCCTGATCAATCTGGACGTCGGCACCCCGGGACAAACGGGTAACCTGACACAGTTTGCCGGTAATTTCCGGGTTGCCAGAATTGAACAGAACGGTATTGCCTTCGGTAACTTCCGTGGCGTCAATATCAGTGAGGAAGGTGTCGTTCAGGCGCTGTTCGACAATGGACAGCAGCTTGATATCTACCAGCTGGCTCTGGGAATCTTCCCCAACCCGAACGGCCTCGAAAGGCGGACCGGCAATGCCTACAGTGGTTCGATCGGCTCCGGTGATTTCCTGATCAACAACCCCGGCATCGGCGGAACGGGAACGGTTGCCGCTTCCTCCCTGGAAGCCTCCAACATCGACCTCGCCGAGGAATTCACAAACATGATCATCACACAGCGGGCCTATTCCGCGAGTTCCAAGGTGATCACAACAGCCGATGAAATGCTGGACGAACTGATCAGAATTATTCGATAATTTTCTGTTCCCTCTCCAAAACAGAAAGGCCGGATTTTGTCCGGCCTTTTTTCATTTCAAGAACTTAGAAACCAATAGATAGAATTTTATTAAAATTTTTTAAGCCTTTGGAATTAATAGTTTTTCAATAACCTCTTGTCATAATTTCCTGAAAAGGACGGTAATTCTGCAGGAGTACTTCAATGACCGCCCGGCTTTCTGCAAAAGCTGCCAAAGCACTGAACATCAGTACACCCAAGTCCCTGAGCGAGCTTCCCCCGCCTTCAACAAAGAGGTGGGTGATCAGACGCAAGGCCGAGGTGGTGCTTGGTGTACACTCCGGCCTGCTGTCCCTTGAAGAGGCCTGCGAGCGCTATCAGCTCTCCCAGGAGGAATTCCAGTCGTGGGAAACACTGATCCTCAATCACGGCCTGTCCGGATTGAGAACAACCAGATTGCAACAGTACAGAAGCCGCGACAGACACCCCTCCGGCCCACAGCATTCCCAGAGCCAGCACCAGAGATAATCGACAAAAATCCATTTCATTCCAACGATGTAGGAATTTTTTTCCCACTTATGGGCAATTTTTGCCTATCTTAACCTGTTGTTAACTCTTTACTTCTATATTAAATCCCTGAAATAGTTTACAAATTAAAGCTCTGAAGCTTGTGCGAAGAGGAGCCATCCGATCCCACGGAAAGCTGATCACTTTCCGGGCTCACTTTTCCCATTGTTAACAAGGGGTTACCTTCGTGAATCCATTTCTGGAAACACTCAAAAAACTCGGCCCTGCCCGTTTGGGCATTATGGCTGCTGTCGCAATCGCGACCCTGTCCTTCTTTGTCTATCTGACGAGCAGGGTTGCCACGCCCGAGATGTCGCTACTCTACGGCGATCTGACTGTTCAGGACAGTGGTCAAATTGTGACCGAGCTTGAAACCCGCCAGATCCCCTATCGCCTCGGTCCTGATGGCAGCAGCATCTATGTTCCCGGTGGCGAGGTCAGCCGCATGCGGTTGCTGATGGCTGAGCAGGGCCTCCCGAGTGGTGGTTCCATCGGCTATGAACTGTTTGATCAGCAGGATGCACTGGGCACCACAAGCTTCGTTCAGAACATCAACCAGACCCGCGCGATGGAAGGCGAACTGTCCCGTACGATTTCCTCAATCAACCGGGTCAAGTCTGCGCGCGTTCACCTCGTCCTGCCGCAGCGGGAGCTTTTCAGCCGTGAAAGGCAGGAGCCAAGCGCGTCCATCGTCCTTGTAACCCAGGGCAGCTTTGTTCTGGACAAGGCCCAGATCCTTGCGATCCAGCATCTGGTTGCTGCGGCAGTGCCCGGACTGAAACCAAGCCTGGTGTCCATCATTGACGACAAGGGCAATCTTCTCGCCCGCGGTGTGGAAGGTGACGAGGACATTGCCCTTGCCAATTCCGCACAGGAACGCCGTCTGTCCTATCAGACCCGCCTCCAGCAGAATGTCGAAGAGCTTCTTGAACGCTATGTCGGACGAGGCAACGCCCGGGTTCAGGTCACAGTGGACATGGACTTCGACCGCATCACAGAGAACTCCGAAACCTATGACCCCGATGGTCAGGTTGTCCGTTCGACCCAGACAGTTGAAGAGGTCGCATCCGAACAGGACAGCGATGGCAATGACAACATTTCCGTTGAAAACAATCTTCCCGATGCCGGACTGGGACAGCTTGGCGGCGGAGCAGCCTCCAGTCAGAGCAACTCCCAGCGCACCGAGGAAACCGTCAACTTCGAAATTTCCCGCACTGTTGTCACACAGGTCAAGGAATCAGGCACTGTCAACAGGCTCTCCGTGGCCGTTCTGATCAACGACACTGTCAGCGTCAGCGAGGAAGGCGAACGCGTTTATTCAACACGTACACCGGAGGAGATGGAAAAGCTCCAGGCGATTGTCCAGACGGCTGTCGGCTTCAATGCAGAGCGTGGTGATACCGTTGAACTGGCCAATTTCCGCTTTGCCGAAGTCGATCCGGAACTGCTGCCTGAATCTGACGTTCTGGGCTTTGATCGCAATGAAATCATGCGTTTTGCAGAACTCTTTGTTCTCGGTCTTGTTGCGATCCTCATCCTGCTGCTGGTGGTGCGCCCACTGGTCAACCGTATTTTCGAAACAGACTTCGAAAAACAGGACGAAGACGCACCAAACGTCAATTCCTTTCTCTACGGTCCGGATGGACAGCAACTGGCCCTTGCAGGACCACAGGGTGCAAGCCCCCTGGTTCCGGGCATGCCGGCACTTACAAATGATTCCGGGGACCTCCCTGTTCTGGCAGCAGCCCAGACAGACCCCTCAACGGATATCACCGGCAGTGCCCATGCCATGAACAACGAGATCGAACAGATGATCGACATGAACAAGGTCTCCGGAAGGGTTCGTGCCTCATCCATTCAGAAAATCGGTGAAATTGTTGACAACAATCCTGAGGAAGCAGTCCAGATTCTGAGAATGTGGCTCCATCAGGATCGTGCAACAAACGGTTAAACGCCCGACAGAAGTCACACCCTTCATGTCATCCAGGAAGGCTGGTTCATCCCATGCGCGACGACTACAGAACAATATCAGGAACAGAAAAAGCCGCCCTGCTGCTTATGACTCTGGGTGAGGCCCATTCAGCGGCCCTGTTCTCCCTGATGGATGATGACGAAATCCGCGAAATCTCCCAGACCATGGCCCAGCTTGGAACAGTCAGTTCCGATCTGATCGAGCGCCTTCTGGTCGAGTTTGCCGATCAGGTTTCCTCGACAGGAACAATGGTCGGTAACTATGACAACACCGAACGCCTGCTCCTGAAGGTTATGGACAAGGAGCGCGTCGACAACATCATGGAGGAAATCCGTGGTCCTGCCGGACGGACCATGTGGGAGAAGCTGGCCAACGTGAACGAGAGCGTTCTGGCCAACTACCTGAAAAACGAATACCCGCAAACCGTGGCCGTTATTCTTTCAAAGATCCGCCCCGAGCATGCCTCTCGCGTTCTGGGCCTCCTGCCGGAACCCTTTGCGATGGAAGTCATCATGCGTATGCTGCGCATGGAATCTGTCCAGAAAGATGTTCTCGATGATGTCGAAAGAACACTCAGGAACGAATTCATGTCCAACCTGGCAAGAACCGCCCGCCGTGATTCCCACGAGATGATGGCCGATATCTTCAACTTCCTTGATCGCACGGTTGAATCCCGCTTCATGAGTTCCCTCGAGGAACGCAACAGGGATTCTGCCGAGAAGATCAAGGCGCTTATGTTCACCTTCGAGGATCTCGGCAAGCTGGACCCGGGTGGTGTTCAGACACTTCTCAGTTCCGCAGAAAAGGACAAGCTGGCCATTGCCCTCAAGGGGGCTTCCGATACGCTCAGGGAACTGTTCTTCAGCAACATGTCCGAGCGTGCGGCCAAGATCATGAACGAGGACATGCAGGCCATGGGGCCTGTGCGCCTCAAGGATGTTGACGAGGCTCAAATGTACATGGTGACCATGGCCAAGGACCTTGCCGACAAAGGCGAAATTGTTCTGGCAGATTCCAAGGGAGACGATGAACTGGTTTATTAAACCGGCCATTTTCCATGCGTTAAACACATCTTCTTGCGAATAGTGAAACACAGGTCCAATGCATAAATTTCTGTTCGAAAACAGCTTTGAAGACGGATTGTTTGGTGAGCCGACAGCACCAGGCAAGCCTGCGTCTGCACAAGCACCTTCCGAGCCAGCCCCGGAAGAACAGGAAGAAGAAATTGCTCCCGGCTACAGCGAGGAAGAGCTGCAATCCGCCTGCCAGGAATCCTTTGGCAACGGTTTGTCCCAAGGCATGGAAGAAGGGCGGGTCTCAGCCCTCCAGTCCATCGAAAGCCAGATCAACCAGACCACCGCAGCAATTGCACAGACACTCCCCGCGCTTTTCCAAACCATGGAACAGGAGCGCGACAAGCTTCTTGGCGATACGCGTTTTCTCATCCTGACGATCCTCAAAAAACTCCTGCCAACGCTTGAACAAAGCCGGGCACAGGCTGAAGTCGAACGCATTGTGGCTGAGTCCATTCTCCGGCTTCCCAATGAACCCCGGATTGCCATCAGAATACATCCGGACCTGTGCGAGGCCATGAACCCCGTTCTGGACAATCTGACCAAGCAAGCTGGTTTTGAAGGGAAACTGATTGTCCTGCCCGATCCTGAAAAGGCCCTCAGCGATGTCGCAGTGGAATGGGCAGATGGCGGGGCCGAACGCAACCTGTCCGACATTCAGGAAAAGGTTTTCGAGCTGATAGACAGCACCTTTCCGGCAACACCCGAACAGAACACCATCACCCCTCCGGCGGAGACCGAACCTCCATCGGAGACCTCTTCATCCCAGGATGAGGCCATGATCGATAACGGAGAACAGCAATGAGCGACATGAACGACGACGACAATGGTCTCCCGCCAGAACAGGCAGAAATGTCCACGCCGGAGATGCCGGATATGGACGACGGCTTTGAAATCCCGGCCATCAGCGGCAAACCGCCAACCAATGCGAAGGAACTGGAAGCCGTTTATGAAATTCCGGTTCAGGTTTCTGCCATTCTCGGGAAATCGAACATGCAGGTCAGCCAGCTTCTCAAGATGGGACGCGGCGCTGTTATCGAGCTGGATCGCAAGGTCGGGGAAGCCATCGACATCTACGTCAACAACCGTCTGGTTGCCCGCGGGGAAGTCGTTGTGGTCGAAAACCGTCTGGGCGTGACCATGACAGAAATCATCAAGATGGACAGGCATTAGGTTCAGGGCGCATGAGCAACACCCAAACAAACATTCCGCCATCAACGGCACGAACGGAAGCACGCACAGAAGCAGAGAATGCCCTGAACGATCAGCGATCGACAGCATTGGACTACGCGACCATTCTGGGTGTGATCGGCGGGTTTGCCATGATCATTGGCGCAATGGTTCTTGGCGGGAGCCCGGGATCATTTCTGGACGCCCCCTCGCTGCTCATTGTCTTCGGGGGAACATTTCTGGTCACCACAACCTCCTTCAGCCTGCAGGATGTCATCCGCGCTCAAAGCACCATGTTTGCAGCGGTTGCCTACCACGCGGAACCGGCTTCCAATGCTGCACTGCAAAGCCTTTTCCTGGCCGACAACGCCCGCCGTCAGGGTATTCTGTCCCTGCAGAAATACATGCAGAACTCCAAGGGCAACAAGTTCCTGAACCGCGGTATGATCATGCTGCAGGAAGGCTACAAGCCTGACCAGCTTGCCCGTATTCTGCTGCAGCAGACACAGGCAGAGCACCTCCACAAGAAAAAATCTGCAAGCATTCTGCGCCGCGCCGGCGAGGTATCCCCGGCCATGGGACTCATCGGCACCCTTGTCGGCCTTGTTCAGATGCTGAGCAATCTGGATGACCCGAGCAGCATCGGTCCGTCCATGGCCATTGCCCTTCTCACCACCTTCTACGGTGCCATCCTGGCCAACATGATTTTCCACCCTATCGCTGCAAAGCTCGAACGCCTTGCAGAAGAGGAAATGCTGGTCAACCAGATCTATTGCACCGGTCTTGAGGCCATTTCCAGACAGGAAAACCCAAGACGCCTCGAAACACTTCTGAACACACTTCTCCCGGCAGAGGACCGTGTTCACTACTACGACTAATACAGAGAAACGCGATCTGCCCCCGGGTCGCCTGATTTTGGAGAAAGTATCATGCGCTTGCTGATTGTTGGTTCCCTGAACGGCCACATGATCACAGCTGGTAAAATTGCGATGGAACGCAAGGCAAAGGTCGCCCATGTTGACGATGTGCCTGCAGCGCTGAATTCTCTTCGCTCCGGTCAGGGTGCCGATCTGCTGCTGGCGGATATCGACCTTGATATCATGGAGCTTTGCAAGTCACTGGACAGCGAGCGGATCTCCGTACCCGTCATTGCCTGTGGTATTGGCACCCAGCCTTCCAAGGCAGGTGACGCGATCCGCGCAGGAGCCAAGGAATATCTGCCTCTTCCTCCCGATGCCGATCTGATCGCGGCTGTTCTGGAAGCCGTGACCGAGGAAACATCCTCCCTGATCTACCGCGACCCCGCCACAGAAGCCGTGTTGCGTCTCGCGGAACAGATCGCACCGTCCGATGCCAGTATTCTCATCACCGGGGAGAGCGGAACAGGCAAGGAGGTGATGGCCCGTTTCATCCACAACCATTCCCGCCGTTCCAAGAAGAGCTTTATTTCTGTCAACTGCGCAGCCATCCCTGAGAACCTGCTGGAATCAGAGCTTTTCGGTCACGAGAAAGGCGCCTTTACCGGCGCAGTCACCAGAAGGATCGGAAAGTTTGAGGAGGCCAATGGGGGCACGCTGCTTCTGGATGAGATCTCCGAGATGGACCCCCGTCTTCAGGCCAAGCTTCTGCGTGCCATTCAGGAGCGCGAGATTGATCGCGTGGGCGGGAGCACTCCGGTCAAGGTGGACATCCGCCTTCTTGCGACCTCGAACCGCAATCTGGAAGAAGAAGTTCGCAAGGGCACATTCCGCGAAGACCTTTATTTCCGCCTGAACGTTGTCAACGTCATGCTGCCGTCCCTGCGGGAGCGCCCGCTGGACATCGAAGTCCTCGCCCGACATTTCGTCGAAAAGTATGCCAAGGCCAATTCTGTTGCCACACCACTTGTCACAGATGAAGCCATGACGATGCTGAGAACCCATCACTGGCGGGGCAATGTCCGCGAGCTGGAAAACACCATGCACCGCTGCGTTCTATTGGCGCGCGACAACCAGATTGCGCCGGAAAGTGTTATTCTGACAGGCGCGACACCAGGTGTCACAAGTGCGATGCTCGGCTCGGCCAACAGCCCTGCAGCAGAAACAGCACCCCTGCAGGAAAGCCCTGTGTCCTCTCCGGTTCAATCGGCTGCAAGCGGATATGCCAGCTATGCGGCGGCTGTTCCTCCGGCCGATCAGGATCCTGTACAGGCCGGACAAACCGCTGTCGGTCTGGTTGGCCGAACTGTATCCGATGTGGAAAAGGATCTGATCCTCAGCACGCTGGATCACTGTCTTGGCAACAGAACCCACGCCGCCAATATTCTGGGGATTTCGATCCGTACACTGCGCAACAAGCTGAAAATCTACAGCGAGGAAGGAACAGCAATCCCCATGCCTCGCGGCAGCGACACGCCGTCTTTCTCGTAACCGAAGCGCAACGCACAGCATTCCCTGCGAAAGAGACCATAGGACCTTATGAGCAACCCGGAACAACAAACAGGATCATCTGGCGGAACCTCCGTGCTGAATGACATCCTCAATACAGTGCGTCGCCCCGACATCGCGCTGGCGATGGGTGTTGTTGCCATCCTGACTGTCCTGATCCTGCCACTGCCCAGTTTCCTGCTGGACATGTTTCTGGCGATCTCGATCACCGTTTCCGTCCTGATCCTGATGACATCCCTGTTTATCAAGGAACCTCTGGATTTCAGCTCCTTTCCGACCGTCCTGCTGATTGCCACGATGCTCCGGCTGTCGCTGAACCTGGCCTCGACGCGCCTGATTCTGGCCAACGGTCACGAGGGAACGGATGCTGCCGGACAGGTGATCGAGGCCTTTGGCGCCTTTATCATGGGCGGCAACTTCGTGATCGGGATCATCATCTTCGGCATTCTGGTGATTGTAAACTTCATCGTCATCACCAAGGGCGCCGGCCGGATTGCCGAGGTCGCCGCGCGTTTCTCGCTGGATGCGATGCCCGGCAAACAGATGGCAATCGACGCCGATCTCTCATCCGGAGTGATCAACGAAAACGAAGCCAAGACGCTGCGCAAGAAACTCGAGGACGAGAGCAACTTCTTCGGCTCCATGGATGGCGCATCCAAGTTCGTCCGCGGAGATGCCATCGCCGGTCTTCTGATCACCTTTATCAACGTGATCGGCGGAATCATCATCGGCGTTGCCCAGAACGACATGTCTGTCGGTGATGCAGCCCAGTCCTACACACTTCTGACTGTTGGTGATGGACTGGTCTCCCAGATTCCGGCTCTGATTGTTTCCACGGCCGCAGGTCTTCTCGTTTCCAAATCCACACAGATCGGCACAACCGATGAAGCCCTGTTCAGCCAGCTTGGCGGCTATCCCCGCGCGCTCGGGATGTCCGGGGTTCTCATGGGGTTCCTTGCGATTGTTCCGGGAACACCCTTTGTTCCCTTCATGACACTGGCCATTGTGGCTGGCGGGTTGGGCTACCTGTCAAACCGGACACTCGACAAAAAGGAAAATGAGCAGGAGGCTGCCGCCCAGGAGCAGGAAGCAACCGCACCGGTGGAAGAGGACCCCATTTCCCATTCCCTGCACATTGATCATATCCGTCTTGAACTCGGTTACGGCCTGCTGCCCATGATCAACGGGCAGGGCGGGGAACGTCTGACAGACCAGATCAAGGGGCTGCGCCGGCAGCTCGCCCAGGAGCTTGGCTTTGTGCTCCCGTCAGTGCGCATTCAGGACAACCTCCAGCTTCCCCCCAACCAGTATATTGTGCGGATCAAGGAAATTGGCGCCGGCGAAGGGGAACTGCGTCCGACCATGCTGCTGATCATGGACCCGAGAGGCGAGAACATCGCGATCCCGGGTGAAGACACCATGGAGCCGACCTTTGGCCTTCCGGCAAAATGGGTCGATGAAAGCCAGCGGGAAGAAGCGCTCTTCCGGGGCTATACCGTCGTGGATGCATCCACCGTTATCACAACCCACCTGACCGAGGTTGTGAAGGACAACATTTCCGAACTTCTGTCCTACAGCGAAACGCAGAAACTGCTCGACGAGCTTCCCGAGGAACACCAGAAACTCATCGGCGATATCATTCCGGGCCAGATTTCTGTCGGCGGCCTCCAGCGCGTTTTGCAAAACCTGCTTTCGGAACGCATTTCGATCCGGGATCTGCCCACCATCCTCGAAGGTGTCTCCGAGGCAACCAACTATACCCGCAACGCCAATTTCCTGACCGAGCACGTCCGTTCCAGGCTGGCCCGCCAGATTTCCAACAGCCTCGTCAACGAACAGGGCTTTATTCCGATGCTCTCCCTTTCCCCGCAATGGGAACAGGTCTTTGCAGAGAGCCTCGTGGGGGACGGCGAGGAAAAACAGCTCTCCATGGCCCCCAGCCAGCTACAGGATTTCATCAACGCTGTCCGCCAGATCTTTGAACAGCACGCCATGATGGGGGAAACGCCCGTCATGCTCTGCAGTCCGGGGATACGCCCCTACGTCCGCTCCATTGTCGAGCGTTTCAGACCGGCAACCGTTGTCCTCTCTCAAAATGAAGTTCACCCGAAGGTGAAGATCAAGACACTGGGATCTGTCTAGGCCACAATTTGAAAGCATAAAAAGCCGGATTTAAACCTATAGAAAGACTTTTCTGACACTCTGCGAAATCAAGACGATTGTGTCAGCCGACAAGAAGGAGTGAGCCGCAGTTGCGGATCAAACACTACATTTGCCAGAACCTGCCGGAAGCGATGTCCCTGATCCGGGACGATCTGGGAGACGAGGCCATTATCCTCAGTTCCGAAGAGATGTCGGACGGACGCGTGCAGGTGACTGCAGGTCTGGATGATGATCTGTTCGTTGAAGAACAGGCCATTCAGGACGACTTTCCCAGTGATGACATCGACTTTCTGGACAGAATCACAGACATTCTGGAATTCCACCGCCTGCCCCAGCCGCTGATCAACCGGATCGTCGGCGACGCCTCGGGCGTTCCGGCGCATGAATGGCACCTTGCCCTGGCCGGAGCCTTTGACAACAAGCTTTCCTTTTCCTCCCTGCCGAGCGGTCCGATCCAGAAGCCCCTGATGCTCGTTGGTCCTCCGGGAGACGGAAAGACAGCGACCATAGCAAAAATCTGCGCGCGTCAGCTGATCCAGGGACAAAAGACAGCCGTTATCACACTTGATGGCAGCAAAACCGGCGGACTGGAGCAGATCTCGGGCTTCTGCCACCGTCTGAATGCCAAACTGGACATGGCGGATACTCCCAACGAACTCCGCGCCGCAATGGCCCGTCGCAGTGCAGATGAACTGGTGCTTATTGACTGTTTCGGCGTGAATCCTTTCGATCAGGCCGCCCTTCAGGACATTGAAGAGTTTACACAAACTGTCGATCCCGAAATCGCAGTGGTCCTCTCTGCAGGCGGTGATGTTTTTGAGACAGCAGACAAGGCCGAAGCCTTTGCAGCGATCAATGCCCGGCATTTTATTCCCACCAAGCTGGACATGACACATCGTTACGGAGGGATTCTGACCGCAGCCCTGACCGGCAAGCTGGCCCTGATGGCAGCGGGAACCTCACCCCAGATTGCCGACGGGCTCACACCAATCAATCCTGTTTCTCTGGCGCGACTTTTGCTTCCCGGAGAAGAGGACCCCCAGAGTGATTTGTCACAGGAAGCAAACCAAGCCCATGTCCCCTCTCCCTTTGCGACTGGTACACGCAGATGATTGAAGTGAAGAAAAACAACATTCAGGCTCTCCACGGACAGGCAACACAGACTGGCCCAAAGAGCGACAACATCATCGCCATTGCTTCCGGAAAGGGGGGCGTAGGCAAAACATGGCTGTCGATCACCCTGTCACACGCTCTTTCCCAGCAGGGCAACAAGACACTCCTGTTCGATGGCGACCTCGGGCTGGCCAACGTTGATATCCAGCTGGGGCTTGCCCCAAACAAGGACATGGGCGGTGTGCTTTCAGGCCGCTACAGTCTTGCGGATGCAAAGGTACGCTACCCTGACGGAAACTTTGACGTGATTGCAGGCCGTTCCGGCTCCGGCAGTCTTGCCAATCTGCCAAGCCAGCGCCTTTTTGAACTCAGCCGCGATCTGGGCGAGCTATCCAACTCCTATGATCATGTGATCCTTGATCTGGGTGCCGGTATCGACAAAACGGTTCGTCAACTTGCCTCACAGGCACAGGTCTGTCTGGTCATCACCACAGACGAGCCGACGTCGCTGACAGATGCCTATGCCTTTATCAAACTCACACGGATGCAGCATCCCGATGCCGACCTGCGGATCGTCGTCAACATGGCCGAGAACGAGCACGAAGGGCACAAGACCTACAGCACCATTCGCAAGGCCTGTGAATCCTTCCTGAAGATCACACCGGAACTGGCGGGTATTATCGTCAAGGACGGCAAGGTCAAGGATGCGATCAGAAACCAGACACCTCTGCTGGTTCGCTATCCCGGTTCGGATGCAGCCCGGCGTGTTGAGGCCATTGCCCAGTCCCTGCTCAAACCCAAAAAGTAACCGCTCCTGCCAGGGCAGGAACTTCGGACGTCTCCAAAGTGGAAAGGGAAGGAACGGATGACAAACATCACACCGCCTCCCCCTTCTGCTTCTTCTGTTCCTTCAGGCACAGTCACTGCACAGACAGGCCATCCTGTTCAGGCTGTCTCGCTGTCGGCCGATCTCGCAGACAGAAGTCAGAGCCAGCCCACACAAATCCGCGGCACAGTTCAAAGCATTCAGACCGAAACCCGCCAGGCTGTGATCCGGACAGCGCAGGGGACCGTGACCATCAGCACAGCAGAACTCCCTGCTTCTGTCCTGAAAAACCTGCAGGCCGGAGCATCTGTCCTGCTGACACTGCCACCTGCAACGCAACAACCCCAACCCGCGCCTCAGCCTGGTACACCAGTTCTCCTCACGCTTCTCAAAGGGCCCTCAACTCCGGGATCCTCCTTGCAGGGAAGTTCAACCCCTGCCGTGCAGGCAGACAGCCTGAAACTGGGGACAACACCACTCAGAGGATTGCTGATCGTTCCATCAGGGACAGCCACTCCTGCCCACTCATCCTCCCTTCCAGCTGGAAGCGTTCCGCAGGGTGGGCATGGCGTGCAGGCTGGAGGAACCCCGACACAGAACAGCCCCGGATCATCAGGACAAGCAGCAGGTCTCTTGCCAGCGACTGCGAACCTGAAAGCAGGGACCGTTCTCCAGCTCCTGCCCCACAGTCCCGGAACACTCCACGCGCAAGCCTCGACACAGGGGAACACACCGGCCTTTACCGCAACAGCCGTCGGGCAGCATGCAGGCGGGACGATTCTCAATTCCCCGCTGGGTCAAATTCTTGTCGCCGGCCTGAACCATCTTGCAGAAGGCGAGAGCATTTCCCTGCGTCTGGTCTCTGTCGAAAACCCTCTTGCGCTTCTCTCAAAAACCCTGAACCCGGATGAGCGTCTGCACGAGGATCTGAGGCAGGCTCTGGCCATTCTGAACTCCTACGGGCAGGGACAGCAGTTTCACAATTCCCTTCCCCAGCCAGATACAAAGCTGACAAGCAAGCTGCTTTTCTTCCTCAATGCTCTCAACATAACACCCAGGCAGTCCTTTGAAACGCTCCCCCTGTTTCAGGCACTTGCCGATCTGGGCGAAGATCAGCTCCTGCAACGCCTCCTGCAGGATCTTCCCACTCTGGGCCGTTCCATCGAAACGCCGGCCGGGGACTGGCGGGCCATGCACATTCCCCTGTGGATTGACGGACAGCTGGAAACACTGCGCTTCCATATCAGGGATCAGGAACAGCAGGACAGCGAACAGGACCCGCAGGATAAAACCACACGTTTTCAACTGGAACTGAACCTCAGAGCAGTGGGAGACATGCAGCTGGACGGACTGGTCAAGAGCAAACGCTTCGACCTGATCATCAGAACGCGATCTCCCCTGCCCGCTCAAATGACCCGGGATATCCAGCAGCTCTTTTCGGATTCAGTCTCTGCCACAGGATATGAGGGCGCCTTGCGTTTCGAAGCCTCTGCGGACTGGACAAGTCTGCAGAACCATTCGGTTCAGACACAGGATCACAGCATCTGATCCGCAGAGCAGTTTCAAACCTATAAATGCGAAACAGAAAAGCGTCATCCAGCAGCAAGGCCCGGAGTTCCCATGTCTTTCAGCACCCCTGAAACTGCCTTTCCGAAAATCTCGCCCCTTATGAAAACTCTGGTCTTCGCCGGGGGACTCCCCTTTGTCTTCGGAGCCCTGCTCTCTCTTGCTGATGGCTCCTTTCTCGGGATTGCAGCGAACCATTTTCTGCTGAGTTATGGCGCGGTCATCGCGTCCTTTGTTTCCGGTTTGCACTGGTCCCGGGAAATGTTTGGCAAAAACAGCGGCTATCCCTTGCTGATCATCAGCAATGTGACGGCACTGGCGGCCTGGCTTGCCCTGATGACAGGTGGCTCGACAGGACTTGCCCTGCTGATTCTGGTCTTTGCCGCATTGCTTTATATCGACCACAAACTGAGGGTTGCCTTATCCGTGACACGGGAGTTTTTCAAACTGAGAGCAGCCATCACTGCACTCGTGATCTCCTGCCTTTTCATCGGTTTGATCGCGGGGCTCTGATACAGCCGAACCTTCAGTGTCTATTGCCTGGAGCGAGAGGCCCGTCTGTGAAGCTGCGTACCCATTTCATCCATCTCGATCTGCTCTTTCAGATCCAGTTCCCTTTGCAAACGCTCACGTTCCGCTTTCTGGGCCTCTTCGTACTTCTTCAGTTCCAGAAAGAAATCGCGGACAATCTGCTGGGCCTCATCCACAGCCTGCTGCGCGAGGGCCACGCGTTCCAGTGCCTCTGCCCGTTCCTGCTTATAGCGTTCAATATAGGCCGGAAAGGTCACCGTCATTTCAGGTTGGGACTGAACAAAAGCCCTTTCCCTTTCCAGAGCAAGGTCCAGTGCCTCAACAGCCTCTTCCATCCGCTGCAGAAAACCCTTGCGCTGCAAGAGTTCCTCGCGCGCTTCATCAAGTCTGTAATTCGAAACCCTTACAAGACTGTCCACTGACGTTTTCAAAGGCATCTGTTAAGCCTCCGTCATTCGAAATCGCGCAAAGACGGTTCCTGCCCCTGCATGGAAAACCCGCTGGCAGCTCCGGCCTGTTGTCCATAAAGTTCTTCAGCAACTGGTTCCTGCGGATGTGGTTCCGAAAAGGCTGTGCCAACCTCAATTCCAAGAATTTGAGCCAGTTGTGTATAGCCTGTCACCAGATCGCTTTGTTCGTGTTTGCCCTGTTTCAGAAAGGCTTCCAGCGCATCGTGATGGGCAATGGCCTGATCCACAGCAAGGTCTGCACCGGCCTGATAGGCACCGATGCGGATCAGTTCAGCCATGTTCTCATAAGTCGAGAGCAGCTCACGCGCCCGGGAAACAAGTGCATTTTCAGTGTCACTGTTGCATTCGGGCAGGGTCCGCGAAACCGACTTCAGGACATTGATCGCCGGGAACCTGTTCCTCTCGGCAATCCGGCGCTCCAGAACAATGTGCCCATCCAGAATACCCCGGACAGCGTCGGCAATGGGTTCGTTGTGATCATCCCCGTCAACCAGAACCGTAAAAAGCCCTGTCACCGATCCTCTTTCGGAGGTTCCCGGTCCGGCTCTTTCAAGCAGCTGGGGAAGCTCTGCGAAGACAGAAGGTGTATAGCCTTTGCTCGCCGGAGGCTCACCGGCAGACAGGCCAATCTCGCGCATGGCCATGGCAAAACGGGTCACAGAGTCCATCAGACACAGGACATCCAGTCCTTCGTCCCGGAAGTATTCGGACAGGGCCATGGTCAGATAGGCCGCCTGGCGCCTCATCAGGGGCGGTTCGTCAGACGTCGCGACCACGACAACCGAGTTGGCAAGACCTTCCTCGCCAAGATCATCCTCAAGCCACTCCTGAACCTCGCGCCCCCGTTCACCAATCAGTCCGATCACGTTCACATCAAGCGATGTGTAACGGGCCATCATCGACAGAAGAACCGACTTTCCGACACCCGACCCTGCGAAGATCCCCATCCGCTGCCCCCGGCAACAGGACAGAAAGGTATTGATCGTGCGAACGCCCAGATCAATTTTGTCACCGACACGCTTGCGATTGTGGGCAGGCGGAGGCTGGCGGCGGATTTTGAAGGGTTCAGGCCCCGCCGGTAACGGCCCCTTGCCATCAATCGGTTCGCCAAGGGCGTTGATGACACGCCCCAGCCAGGCTCTCGTGGGACGGATCACCGGCGTCGACTGGGACAGGACGGCCTTGCACCCGAGGCCAATTCCATCCAGGGAACCAAAGGCAAGCAGTTGCGCACGCCCCTGCTGAAAACCGATCACCTCGCAAGGGACAGGCTTGTTGTCGCGGCCAATGAGTTTGCAACGGGATCCGATTGTCAAAAGCCTGTCCAGTCCGGACAGTTCCACCAGCATGCCCAGGATACCCGAAACACGTCCATAGACCTGATGGTCAGACAGATTGTCAATTTCCCTTGTCAGGCTTTCAATTGTCATTGGCTACTCTTCAGCAAAACAGTCAGTTTCCTCAGTATGCGGATGGTAACATCCCATCCCTTTCGCTGCAGTTAAAATCACAGCTTGCAGAGATTCAGGAAGGCGATTTTCTGCCGGGACGCCGGGACAAGGCGAAACAGAAAACACAGCCCTTCACCACAGCTTACCCCCGGCAGAACCACAGAGGTGCTTAACCTTAATTTTCGCTTTACTGTAAATGCTGTTAATCAAGTTTCATGAAAAAAGCCTGTTCCCGGCAATAGAGAGACACCAAAAACACATACAATCATCCTCTTTCCTTCACAGAAAACAGAGTCCCGCCCCCGGAAACTGCTGCAAATTCATCCCTGCAGGGCTTTTTTCTGAAATGCCCCGTTTTTGTCACAGTTTTTATCAACCGGTAAGGTTTTGTTAACATCTATGGCGCAGTATCAAATTTATGTTAACCTTTCTTAATCGAAGGTAATCGACAGGTTACCTATTCCCTGAATGGTCAGGATTCATCTGACGCAGAAACAGATTTTACAGGATGTAAATCATGAGAGTTTTGCTGGTTGAAGACGATACTGCAACCGCCCAAAGCATCGAGATGATGCTGAAATCCGAAGGTTATGTTTGTGACATCACGGACATGGGTGAAGATGGACTGGAAATCGGCAAGATCTACGATTACGACATCATTATCCTGGATCTGATGCTTCCGGATATCGAAGGCTACGAGGTTATTCGCCGCATGCGCGCAGCGCGTGTCCAGACACCGATCCTTATTCTCTCGGGCCTCAACGGTCTGGACGACAAGATCAAGGGACTGGGTTTTGGTGCGGATGACTATCTGACCAAGCCTTTCGACAAGCGCGAACTGGTTGCCCGTATCCAGGCCATTGTTCGCCGCTCCAAGGGACATTCCGCTTCACTGATCAAGACCGGTCGTCTGACGGTGAACCTTGATACCCGCACTGTCGAGGTCGACAACAAGCTTCTGCACCTGACAGGCAAGGAATACGGCATCCTCGAACTGCTGTCGCTGCGCAAGGGCACAACGCTGACCAAGGAAATGTTCCTGAATCACCTCTATGGCGGCATGGACGAGCCCGAGCTCAAAATCATTGATGTCTTCGTCTGCAAACTGCGCAAGAAGCTGACCAATGTGACCGGCGGAGAGAACTACATCGAAACCGTATGGGGACGCGGTTACGTCCTGCGTGACCCCTATGAGGACGAGGAACAGGCAGCGGCCAACGGCTGATCTCCTTTCGCTCTGTCACCATTTACAAGAAAGCTGCCTTTTCACAGGGCAGCTTTTTTTGTGGCTCCGTTTTGCCCCGGGTCTGCAGCCATAACAAAAGCCCGCCGGACCATTCCGCAACGGGCTTCTGTTCAATCGACTGACCCTGCTGCTGGCATGCCGGCAGGGCTCTGCTTCTGTTACATGTTGCGTGTCAGGCCATAGACGCCACGCTGTCCGGGGATCAGCTTGAAGTCATCGGAAATACCCAGAACAGTTTCCGCACCTCCCAGATAAAGGAAGCCGTCGTCCTGCATGATACCGGACATGCCGGACAACACCTTGGACTTGGTTGGCTGATCAAAGTAAATCAGGACGTTACGACAGAAAATCACATCGAACCTGCCCAGTCCGGCAGGGCTGGACAACAGGTTAAACGGCTTGAATGTCACCATTCTGCGGATATCCTGGGAAATCTGCCAGCGATCCCCGTCCTGCGTGAAATGCTTCATCAGGAAGTTGATGGGAAGTCCGCGCTGTACTTCAAACTGTGTATAGACACCGTCCTTGGCCTTTTGCAGAATCTCGTTGGACAGATCCGTTGCCACAATTTCGATTTTCCAGCCCATGAGCTTCGCCTTTGCCTCATCCAGCAACATGGCGAGACTGTAGGGCTCCTGACCACTTGAACAGGCCGCAGACCAGATGCGAATGCTCTTGGTCGCAGCACGCTTTTCAAGCAGCTGGGGCAAAACCAGATCACGGAACTGGTCAAAGGGTTTCTGATCACGGAAGAAGAACGACTCATTGGTTGTCATCGCTTCTGTGATATCGACCAGCAATCGCTCGTCACTGGACGTGCGCAGCTTCTGGATCAGTTCATCAAAGCCTGAGAGGTTCCATCGACGCGCAACAGGATTCAAGCGACTCTCCAACAGGTAGGACTTGTCCTGATTCAGAACCAGTCCTGATCTCTGTTTGAGAATATCCGAGATATATTCGAAATCTTTCACATTCATGCCGCCGACCTTGTAACAAGACGTTGAATTTGAGGTGCGAGCTCTTTTAATGGCAACACTGCAGAACACAACCCGGCTGTTGCAACCGCACCAGGCATTCCCCACACAACACTGCTCTTTTCATCCTGCGCCACAACAGAACCACCTGCTGCAGTCACAATTTCGGAAGAGCGAAGTCCATCGCTCCCCATTCCTGTAAGTATCACAACCAGCAGTCGGGAACCATAGATCGCGGAAAGAGACCGGACCATGGGATCAACCGAAGGGCGACAGAAGTTTTCCGGCGCGTCCTGATTGAGACGAAGAACAAGGTTTGTTCCCTGTTTTTCAAACACCATGTGGTATCCACCCGGTGCCAGATAGATGTGCCCGCCTTTTACAATCTCTCCATCAACACCCTCCTTGCAGGGCATCGGGGAAACGCGGGAAATATGTTCCGCCAGCAAGGTCGTAAAGGTTGCCGGCATATGCTGTGTAATCACCACAGGCTGCGTTGTTGTCCCCAGGTTTCCCAGAACCTCGAACAGGGCCTGTGGTCCGCCCGTTGAACTTCCGATTGCAATGACATCCGGTTTGGCAGAGCCAAAGGGACGCAGAGAAACCTGCTTGCCTGCTCCGGGGGTCGCAGCAGCCGGTGAAACAGCGCGTTGCGGAGCCGCAGCCGTCTTTGCGGCCGGTGCCGCCGGGCGTCTGGCCACTTCAGGCTCGGGCCCCTGTTCCGTTTTTTGCGGGCCAACCACGATACGGGTTCTCATGCCCTTTGCCGCAGCTCCCAGGGCCTTGACCTTTTCAACGAGCTCCCGCTTGAAGTCATCAGCCCGGGTCAGAGAGCCTGAAGACGTGGGCTTGGGCAGGTAGTCCGCAGCACCCAGGCTCAGGGCCTTCATGGAAATCTCGGCGTTCTTGCGTGTCAATGTCGAGGCCATGATAACCTGCAAACCGGGTTTGGCCTGCAAAAGTTTCGGCAGGGCCTCGATGCCGTCCATAACCGGCATTTCAATATCCAGCACAACAACATCGATCTTGGCCGGATCTGCTTCCAGTCTGCGAACTGCAATCTCGCCGTTCGCAACAGACTCTACAACCTTGATGGCGGGATCACTCTCCAGCGTTCGCGTCAGAAGTCCCCGAATCACAGCGGAGTCATCAACAACCATTACCTGAAAGTCATGTTGCCCTGCATCTCTGACGGATGGTCCAGAGGGCGAAAGTGCTGAAGGCATATTAGAGGAGACCTACCTGAGAAAATTTGGATTCAATGATGTCACTGTCAAACGGCTTCATGATGTATTCGTTTGCACCGGCAGAGATCGCCTGCTGGATGTGCGCCATATCGTTTTCCGTTGTACAGAAAACAACAACCGGCTGCTGAACATTTTCCAGCGCGCGAAGGTCGATCAGGAATTCCAGACCGTTTTTAACAGGCATGTTCCAGTCAAGCAGAACGACATCCGGCATGGCAGCCTTGCATTTATCCAGTGCGACCTGACCGTCTTCGGCTTCCTCAATATTGAAACTGAGACCTTCAAGGATCTTGCGGGCAACCATTCTGACAACTTTGGAGTCATCGACCACCAGACAGGTTTTCATTTTGCAGCTCCGTATTAGTTATTTTGAAGCCCGGATAAAGACAGTCCCGGGCTTTGAACATCCCTGTTCTCTTATGCAACCTCGATGCGCTTGCCGTAATCCAGGAAGCGATTCACGTCCAGTACGACCAGAAGCGTACCATCCAAACGGTAAATACCGACAGAATAATCTCTGAAACGCTGATCCAGAGTCGGAGGATTTCTCTCGAAGGAAGACGAATCAACGGCCAGAACCTCGCCCACTGAATCAACCATCAGACTGTAGAGGTCATTCTCGTGCTCCACGACAATGCTCATGCTGTGCTCTTCCTCACGGTCCGGCAGCCCCAGACGCTTGCGCACATCAATTGCTGTCACAATCCGGCCACGCAGGTTCAGGGAACCGGCAATCTCGACAGGAGCCAGCGGAATGGGAGTAATCTGCTGGGCATTGAGAATATCCTGAACCGTCAAGACAGGCACTCCAAAGAGCTGTCCAGCGATGTAAAACGTGACAAAATCTTCTGTCGCTTTATAGGTTTCACTCACGGATTTTACCTTTCTTTCCGATCACCACTTAGGCCGCAGCGCCCTTGAGCTCTGCCAGGGTATCATTCAATGTCGACAACAGCGCGTCACGATCTGTCTTGGCCACATAGTCCTTGAAGCCCACCTCGCGACCGCGATCCAGATCGGCAGCAGAAGCAAAGGAAGACAGCGCCACCATCGGGATATTTTTCCAGCGATCGTTCTGCTGCAGCATTTCAGCGAACTCGAAACCGTTGACGTCAGGCATTTCGATATCGGAAACGATCACATCGAACATCTTGCCGTCCTCACAGAGCTGAAGCGCAGCCTTGACGCTGTCCACAGCCTTCACCTCGTAACCACCTGCTGTGAGCAGTGGTGTCAACAGGTTGCGGAAGAACGGACTGTCATCCACGATCAGGATACGGCTGCGTCCGCCACTGCTTCCATCAGCAGCACCCTCGGCAACAAACCAGTCGGGGAAGGCCTGTGTCAGATAGTAGGTTGTGTCCAGAACATCTGTCGCTTTCTCGGCGATGATGGCACTTCCGATAAAGCCGGGTTTGCCTGCACCGATTTCAACATTCATGCGGTCTTCGACAATATCGACGATCTCGTCGACGACCAGCCCCATGGAACGGTTGCGGTCAGAGAAGACCAGAACAGGCTTGTGCCCTTCCTTCGGAAGCACTGTGTTTTCTTCCATGGGAACCAGCGGCATCAACTGACCACGATACTGGACCAGATACTGGCCACCGGAGTGCTCCACCTTCTGCATGTCCACCTCTTCCAGGCGGGCCACAAGAGCCAGCGGAACAGATTTCGGCGCTTCGTCTCCGCCTTTGAAGACCAGCATGGCAACACGCTCTTCGTCCTTGGCAAGATGGCGATCCGCCAGCGAACCGATGTCTCCGTCCGTAACGGCGATTTCACCGGTGGACGCGGCAATGCCGTTCGGATCAAGGATCATCACCACAGCGCCATCACCCAGAATGGTGTTACCGGAGAAGAGCTGGATGTCACGGAGGATCGGTGCCACAGGCTTGACCACGATTTCCTCGGTGTCAAATACGCGGTCCACAATGATACCAAAGTTGTAGGTTCCCACCTGGGCCACAACGATAAAGTTGTCATTGCGCAGCTTGTCCTGCTCGTCCTCTTCCTGTGTTGACAGCTTCAGAAGGCTCTTCAGGTTCACCAGAGGCAGCAGACGGTTGCGCAGACGCAGAACCGGCGTGTCATTGATACGCTCGATCACATGTTCCGAATTGTCGGATGCACGCACCAGTTCGACAACAGACAGCTGCGGAATGGCAAAGCGCTCACGACCGGACTCGACGATCAGGGCAGAAACAATCGCCAGTGTCAGCGGAATCTTGATGGTAAAGGTTGTTCCCTTGCCTTCCACAGAATTCAGCTCGACCGTACCGCCGATTTTCTCGATGTTGGTGCGTACAACGTCCATACCGACACCGCGGCCCGATACAGATGTCACCTGTGCAGCGGTCGAGAAACCGGCCTTGAAGACAAACTGGTGGATCTGCTGATCGTTCATGGTTTCCAGTTCGGCCTCGGTCGCCAAACCGTTTTCGATACATTTCGACTTGATCTTGTCGGTGTTCAGGCCACGGCCATCATCCTGGATCAGGATAATAATGTGTCCACCTTCGTGATAGGCGTTCAGGAGAACCTGACCGTTTTCCGACTTGCCTGCGGCAAGACGATCAGCGGGCATTTCCAGACCGTGATCCGCAGAGTTCCGCACCATGTGCGTCAGCGGATCCTTGATCAGTTCCAGAACCTGACGGTCAAGTTCTGTATCCGCGCCCTTCATGACGAGATCGATTTTCTTGTCCAGTTCGTGCGCCAGATCGCGAACAATCCGTGGCAGTTTTGCCCAGGCGTTGCCAATCGGCTGCATACGCGTTTTCATCACGCCTTCCTGCAGCTCTGAAACCACGTGGTTCAGGCGTTGCAGTGGCGCAGCAAATTCGCTCTCTTTCTGGGTCCGCAGAATCTGCAGAAGCTGGTTTCTGGTCAGAACAAGCTCGGACACCATGGTCATCAGGTTCTCGAGCAGATCCACGTTCACACGAATAGACTGATTGGCCACAGAGGTTTCCGGAGCGGCAGCCTTGGCTGGTTCCTTCGGCTTGGCAGCTTCTGCCTTTGGCTTTGGCGCTTCGGCAACAGGAGCGGGGGCTGGCGCGGGAGCAGCTTCAACCGGGGCAGCAGCCTCTTCCTGGGCAGCGGCTTCAGCAGCCTGCATGGCTGCGAATTCCTCGGGACCGGGAGCATCGCGGAATGCGCGTTCCAGCTCGTCCAGTTCCTCTTCCTCTTCTTCGACAGCAGCGCCCATGGCAGGCTCGGCTTCAACAGGAGCAGGAGCCGCTGCGGCAGGTGCAGCACCAGCGTCCATACCATCAGCATGGGCGTTGAGGCGCGCAATCAGATCGCTGTCGTCTCCTTCAGGTTCTTCTTCGGTAGCTTCCAGAACACCCAGAATTTCACGGATTTTGTCCAGGCATTCCAGAATGAGGGAAACACCCTTTTCACTGACTTCCAGCTCGCCATCACGGAATTTGCCCATGATGTTCTCACCGGAGTGAGCGACCGACTCCAGTCTGGGAAGGCCAAGGAAACCACAGGTTCCCTTAATGGTGTGCATCAGGCGGAAGATGCTACTGAGCAATTCCGTATCATTTGGATTTTGCTCTAGCTTTACCAGCTCCATGTCCAGAGTGGTCAAGCCTTCGTTGGTTTCCGTCAGAAACTCGCTCAAAAGATCATCCATAGTCGCATTCCAGCCAAATTATACTGTAGAGACAATTGCGAACAGGCACTTACGTCTGTTCGGTTGTGTCCTAGATTGGCAGAGGAAGATTAATAACCTCTTACCTGAGGCGCACTATCTGTAAAAAGAATCCCGTTTTCTCTCTATTCAAATACATCTTTGTTTTCATAAGCTTACAACCTGGACCAGACTTTATCCGAAAGAGGGTCAAGCTTTTTGCCCCTTTTAAAATTCTCCATGCTCCCGGAATCTTTACCGTAAAATTAACCTTGAGACCCTCTGCGAACGATTGACAGAAGACCCATGACAGAGGCAAAACCTTTTTGATAATGCCACGCATAATCACATCCGAGGCCGGATGATGATGAATGGAACCAAACAAAGGCACAGCAGGGCTGGTGAAACACCGTCTTCAGTCCGCTTTTCTGGAGAGCGTTTTTTCTTGTCGCAGATCTCTGAGATACAACAGAACAAAGAGAAGAGCTTCCCGGTCAGGAGGTTCAGTCCGTCCCTCACCGGTTTGTCCTTTCTGATTGCCCTGCTTTTTGTCTTTCCCGTGATTGTCGTGACCTCCACGGCCTTTCAGTCGTCCGGCGAGCTGTGGCATCACCTGATTTCGACAGTTCTGACCGACTACATTGTCACGACCCTGCTTCTTGCCATCGGCGTTGCACTGATCGTCGCCATTGTCGGAACAGGCACGGCATGGCTTGTGACCATGTGCAAATTCCCCGGCGTCCGCTTTTTTGAATGGGCCCTGATCCTGCCCATGGCTGTCCCGGCCTACGTGATGGCCTATACCTATACAGACTTTTTACAGGTCAGTGGCCCTGTCCAGTCGCTGATCAGGGAACTGGCAGGCCTGAGCTACGGAGAATACTGGTTTCCGGAAATCCGTTCTCTTGGTGGAGCCACCATCATGCTGGGCTTTGTTCTGTACCCCTACGTCTACATGCTGGCCCGGGCGACCTTCAACGAGCAGTCCATCTGTGCACTGGAGGTCAGCCGAACCCTTGGAGCCGGCCCTTTCCGGACTTTCTTCAGGGTTGCCCTGCCTCTGGCCCGCCCCGGCATTCTGGCCGGCACGGCACTGGCCCTGATGGAAACACTGGCCGATTTCGGAACGGTCTCCTTCTTCGGCATCCAGACCTTCACAACCGGTATCGTCAACGCCTGGCTCAGTTTTGGTGATCTGGACGCAGCAAGACAACTTGCCACCTGTCTGCTGGTCTTCGTCTTCATGGTCATTACACTGGAACGCCTGTCCAGGCGCAAGGCACGCTACCACCACGCCACAAACCGCTATCAAACCCTGCCCGACTACAGGCTTTCACCCCTTCAGGCCCTTCTGGCCTTTCTGGCCTGTTTCATCCCTCTGCTGATCGGTTTCATTGTCCCGGCACTCATCTTGATTGCCATGAGCTTCCAGCTCGGGGATGCCCAGTTTGGCCCGAAGTTTTTCACTCTGGCAGGCAACAGCTTCACAATTGCGGCGATCACTGCTGTTGCAGCCGTTCTTCTGGCCCTGCCTCTGGTTTATGCCCAGCGTCTGACCCCCGGTCTGATGATCAGTCTGACCAACCGGATGGCTTCCATGGGCTATGCCATTCCGGGAACCGTTGTTGCTCTTGGTGTCCTCTTCCCCCTTGCGGCCTTTGACAACGCCCTTGCCTCCTGGACCAAAGAAAACTTCGGTTTTTCAACGGGCCTGCTCCTGACCGGAAGTGTCGCTGCGCTGGTTTTTGCCTATCTGGTTCGCTTCATGGCGGCTTCAATCCAGACACTGGAAAGCGGCCTCCAGAAAATCAGACCCTCCATGGAAGACGCCTCCCGCACCCTCGGTATGGGCAAGTACGCAACCCTCTGGCACGTGCATATGCCCATGATGAAAGGCAGCCTTCTGACAGCCGGTCTCATGGTTTTTGTCGATGTCATGAAGGAATTGCCTGCCACACTGGTCATGCGCCCGTTCAACTTCGACACGCTGGCGGTCCAGGCCTACAATCTGGCTTCGGATGAGCGTCTGTCTGAATCATCGACAGCATCACTGACAATTGTTCTGGTTGGACTGCTTCCAACCATTCTGCTCAGCCGGGCAATTTCCAAAAGCCGGGCCGGCAACGGAGAAACAGCAAAGAGCAAAGGAAGAGAGGAGCCTTAATCCTCTTCGTCCCGGCGGCCCACAGTGTCCAGAAGCGTATCGGAGAGTTCATCAAAGGTACGAACCACGGCTGCATTCGCCTTGTAGGCAGTAGAGGCAACCTTCAAATCGACGATTTCCTGCTCGAGGGAAACATTGCTCTGTGCCTCAATTCCGGAAGCACCAGCCAAACCGCCGGAAAGACCTTGCGGAACCGGGCGACCTTCTCTCAGGCGGACATCGGCGCTCACACCACCGTTCACACCGGAAACCGCTTCAACCCTGGAAGGACGGAACGGCACAAGATCCGGCAGGGCCGAGGACTCAACAGAGCGCACATTCACAATGTTGTTCGCAGCAACAGAGGCACGAACAGCATTGGTCTGAAGTCCTGAAACGGGAATGTCAAAGCGCATCCTGCTGTCTCTCTTCCTTCCTGGAAGCCGGAATTCCACCTTGGAATCCTGTGGCAAGACACCAACTATGGATGAAAGCCCGTTCAAAGGCAAATAAAGGTATTTCTCTCAAATTTGAACCTTTTGCCCCCTTTCAACGTTCAGAGAATAGAGGCCGCCAATCCATCAGGATGGCAGGCCGGAGCAGGGTCGTTACCTTTTGGTCACCCTGCTTATGCGAATGTCTCGTTGCAGCTATGCATCCATAGGCTTTTTCTTGTTCATGCCGTACTATGAACATAGAGTGGCTGTGAAATGTTATCCGTGTCAGATCACTCGCAACGTCTCCAACGGTCTGACACGCGGGAGCAGCCCTGAAGATGCTGCATGGGAAGTAACAGGATAAACACATGAAAAAATCCTATTTAACAGCTTTCATTCTGGCAGCTGGAACAGCGGTCTGGGTTCTTTCCGGGCAGGTTGGAACCGGCAGTGACCAAACTGCGGACGACCAGACCGGCGACAGTGAAGAGCAGGTCATTCCTGTCTCCAAGCCCCCTGTTGACCTGACACTGGAAAACGAAATCCAGTCTGTCAGGGTCAGCCCGTTCCTCGCCCAGGACTACAGCAGATCAATCTCGCTGAGAGGTCAAAGCGAGGCCCTCCGGTCTGTATCGGTCAAATCGGAAGTCCAGGGCAACATCGAGGAGCTTCCCTTCGAAAAAGGCGCTTTCGTCAAGGCAGGGGATGTCATCGCCCGGGTCGAGATCAACGACAAACGCGCCAGAATCGAGGAAGCCAAAGCCCTCCTCGCCCAGAGAACAATCGAGTATGAAGCCGCCAAGCGCCTGTCCAAAAAAGGCTTCAAGGCCGAAACACAGCTGGCAGCCAACAAGGCCGAACTGGAAGCCGCCCGCGCCAATCTTCGCCGTATGGAAATTGATCTGGCAAAGACACAGATCAAGGCGCCCTTTGACGGTATCCTGAACTCCCGCCCTGTTGAAATCGGCACCTATCTGGATACAGGCGACGAGCTTGGTGTCATTGTTGATCTGTCTTCGATACTGGTTTCTGCTGAAATCAACGAGAAACTGGTTTCCAGCCTCTCCGTTGGGGATCACGCAGAGGTTCACCTCTCATCCGGTCAGCGTGCTGTTGGCGAGGTTCGCTTTATTGCAGCAAGGGCAAATCCCGATACACGCACATTCCGGATCGAGGTGATCGTGCCCAATCCGGATTATTCCATTGCCGATGGTGTCACTGCCGAACTTTCCATTCAAATGGCTGCGCGCAAGGCCCATCTTGTTTCCCCGGGAATTCTGACCATCCGTGATGACGGACAGGTCGGCGTTTTCACACTGAAACAGGACAACACAGTGGAATTTGTTCCAGCGGACATTCTTGAAAGCACAACAGACGGCCTGTGGCTCAGCAACCTGCCGGACGATGCCGTTCTGGTTACTGTTGGCCAGGAATTCGTCCTCGACGGACAGAAGGTCCTGCCTGTTGATGCCAAAACCCTGCAGCCCTTTGAACAGAGTGCAGCCGGCCTTGAGCAAAATGCCGACCGCTCCTCCAGTGCGCAGGTGAACCCGGCGGAGCAACCCTCATGAACACCCTTATTGCAGCGGCCATTCATCACTCCCGGACTGTCCTGACTTCCCTGCTCCTGATCCTCATCAGCGGAACGATCTCCTACATCACCATTCCCAAGGAAGACACACCGGACATCAACGTTCCCTTCATCTATGTCAGCATGCACTATGAAGGCATTTCCCCTGCTGATTCCGAACGCCTCCTGCTCAAACCAATGGAGCAGGAACTGAAGGATATTGAAGGCGTGAAGGAGATGACATCAACAGCCTATCAGGGTGGCGGCAACGTCACGATGGAATTTGACGCAGGCTTTGATGTCGATATCGCACTGGCCAATGTCCGTGAAAAGGTCGACATCGCCAAGGCCGAGCTGCCCGAGGATGCCGACGAGCCGACTGTCAACGAGGTCAACCTGAGCCTCTTCCCCATTCTCGTGGTCAACCTGTCGGGCGAGCTCCCGCAGCGCACACTGCTGCAGGCCGCCAATCGTCTCCAGGACAAGATCGAGGGGATCCAGACCGTTCTGGAAGCCAAGATTGTCGGCGAACGGGAAGATCTGGTTGAACTGGTTGTCGATCCGCTGGCCCTTGAAAGTTACAATCTGGATGCCTCTGCCATTGTCGATGCCATTTCCCGTTCCAACATTGTCGTTGCTGCAGGGTCACTGGACACAGGGCAGGGACGCTTTACCATTCAGGTTCCCGGCCTTTTCGAAGGACCTGAAGACATTCTGAACATGCCGGTCAAGTCCGATGGCGATGCTGTTGTCAGCGTCAGGGACATTGCCTCGCTGCGCAAGACCTTCAAGGATGCGGAAGATTATGCACGCGTCAACGGACAGGGTGCAGTCACTCTGGAAATCTCGAAACGGACCGGCACCAACATCATTGAAACCATTGATCAAGTTCGCGCTGCTGTCATGGAAGAAAGCGCACAGTGGCCGGATGCCATTCAGGTCAGCTTTTCCCAGGACCAGTCAACACAGATCAAGACCATGCTGCTGGATCTGCAGAACAATGTGGCATCGGCCATCATTCTCGTTCTGATCGTCGTGGTCGCGGCCCTGGGTGTTCGCTCCGGCCTGCTGGTCGGTCTCGCCATCCCCGGTTCCTTTCTGACAGGCATCCTGCTGCTCAATGCCTTTGGCCTGACCGTGAACATGGTTGTGCTGTTCAGCCTGATTCTGGCTGTCGGGATGCTGGTCGACGGCGCCATTGTGGTGACAGAGCTGGCCGACCGGAAAATGAGCGAGGGCCTGCATCGTCGTGAGGCCTACAAGATCGCGGGCCAGCGTATGGCCTGGCCGATTATCGCAGCGACACTGACAACCCTTGCTGCCTTCGCCCCGCTGCTGTTCTGGCCGGGCACTGTTGGCGAGTTTATGAGATACATGCCGATCACCCTGATCATGACGCTCTCTGCCTCTCTGGTCATGGCCCTGATTGCCGTACCAACCCTGGGCAGCCTGATCGGCAAACCGGGGGGAGCCGCAGATCCGAAGGTGATGGCCAATCTGGCCGCTTCGGAAAGCGGAGACCTGACGTCTCTGTCCGGCCCGACCGGCCTTTATGTTCGCACCCTGAAAAAGGCCCTGAACTATCCGGGACTGGTGGTTCTGACAACGGTCGGTATCCTTTTTGCCTCCTTCACGCTCTACGGGCAGTTCGGCAAGGGCATCGAGTTCTTCCCCGAAGTCGATCCGGACCGGATGGCCGTCCAGATCAGGGCACAGGGCAACATGTCGCTGAACGAAAAGGATTCACTGGTTGCCGAGGTCGAGAAGGTGATTCTCGACATGCAGCGCGAGGACGGAGAGTTCCACAGCATTTACGCAACCTCCTATGCCGACACCCCCTCCGGCAATGATACCCCCGAAGATGTCATTGGCATTATCCAGATCGAGTTTACCGACTGGTTCAATCGCAGAACTGCCAACGAGATCATCGAGGAAATCCGCACACGCACAACAAACCTTGCCGGTATTGCTGTCGAGGCGCGCAAGGAAGAAGGAGGCCCGCCTGTTGGCAAGGCCATCCAGCTGGAGATTTCCTCAAGCACCCCGGAACTGATCTACCCGACCGCACAACGCATTGCCAACAAGCTTCATGAAACGGAAGGCCTTGTCGAAATTGAGGATGGTCTGCCTCTTCCCGGGATTGAATGGCGCCTGAACGTGGACCGCGCACAGGCCGCAAAGTTTAACGCCGACATTGCCCTCATTGGCAGCTACGTCCGCATGCTGACAAACGGCATGAAGGTTGGAACCTACCGCCCTGATGACAATGACGAGGAAGTTGATCTGGTCGTGCGTCTGCCGGAAGACAAACGCAATCTCGAGCACATGGATCAGATCAAGATTCAAACCAACACCGGCCTGATCCCGCTTTCCAACTTCGTCAAACGCGAAGCCGTGCCAAAGATTTCCCTGATCAACCGCATTGATGCGAAGCGCACTGTGACTGTCAAAGCAGATGTGGCACCGGGCGTTCTGGCCGACAATGTCGTCACGGACCTGCAAGCCTGGGCAGAAACGCAGGAATGGGACCCGAGGGTCAGCATCACCTTCAAGGGTGAAAACGAGGAACAGGAAGCCGCACAGGCCTTCCTTGGCAAGGCCTTTGGCATTGCCCTGTTCCTGATTGCGATCATTCTGGTCACCCAGTTCAACAGCTTCTACAGTGCCGCCCTGATTCTGTCCGCGGTGATCATGTCCACAGCCGGTGTCATGCTGGGGCTTTTGATCATCCAGCAACCTTTCAGCATTATCATGTCGGGGATCGGTGTCATCGCTCTGGCGGGGATTGTCGTCAACAACAACATTGTCCTGATCGACACCCATGATCGCATGAACAAGCTTTTCAAGGACCCGGCCGAGGCCATCCTGAGAACTGGTGCCCAGCGCCTTCGTCCTGTCATGCTGACAACGATCACCACCATTCTGGGCCTGATGCCCATGGTTCTGTCCATGAACATCGACCTGATCAACCGCAATGTCATGATCGGGGCGCCTTCGACCCAATGGTGGACGCAGCTCTCGACAGCCATTGCCGCCGGGCTGTGCTTTGCAACAGTGCTGACACTGATCGTTACACCCTGCGCCCTGATGCTGCGGGTGAAGTTCAGAAACTTCATCTCCCGCATAGGCAGGAAGAAAAAACAGCCTCCATCGGAAACAGAGGCTGCTGAACCTGCCGAATAGGGTCCCTCCTTCCTGTCACGGGAAACGGAAAAAGGCTCTGATCCTTTCACACGGATCAGAGCCTTTTACTTTTTGGGAAGGATCGCCTGCCTAATCCCTGAAGGCATCAAAGGCAGCATGGATACGAAAGGCGGTCGTCATCCAGCACAGTGTTCCGAAAATCCAGGCCATGACAGCAAAGTACTGAGGCAGGGCACAGGCCAGCAGCAGGAACGCAATTGTTTCGGCGCCCTCGGTTAATCCCCCGAGGTAATAGATGCTCTTCTTGCCTCTGATCTCCGTTGAAATCCCGCGTTTTGCAGCCAGGATTGCAAAGGCCAGAAAGGAGCATCCTGTCCCGATAAAGGCGTAGATCAGAAAGGCTCCAGCCAGAGCATTGGCTTCCGGAGCATAGAGTATCAACCCGAAGACGGCTCCTGAATAGAACAGGAAATCCAGCGTGATATCCAGATAGCCCCCAAGGTCTGTCTGGTAGCTGCCTCCATCCGGTTTCACAGCACGCGCAACGGCACCGTCGAGCCCGTCAAAACAGCGATTGAGCAGAATGCAGACAAAGGCCAGCCATTGCAGCTGGTATGCCAGAAGGGGAATGCTCAGCATCCCGATGACAAAACCGGTCCAGGTGATCTGATTGGGTGTCACGCCCATCCGGGCCAGTCTGCTGCCAAGCCTGTTGAGGGGAGGATCAATAATCCTGCGCAAAGAGGCGTCAAACAAAACTCACCCTCCCCTGATCCGGACAGACAAACCTAGGAATTGTCTTCGGGGTCGTCATCAACAGACCCGTCTGGCTGTGAACGGGCTTTCTGCCGTTCTTTCTGTGCTTCCATCTTGCGGATCATGGTCCGGAAAGAGAACTGGGCCAGAATGATGCTGACACCGTAACCGATCCCTGCAAGAGCAAGGGCAATCCAGGGTGTGGACAACAGGAAAGCCCCGTAGGCTGCGATGGCAACCATCACCAGTCCGACAAATTTGCGGGGGATGTGGATGCGCTTGGAGGAAAAGGTTGGCAGGGTACAGACAAACAGGGCTCCAACTGCAACGAACAGAGCACCGTTCAGGATCTCGTTGCGCCAGAAGGCATCGCCCATTTCAAAGCTCAGCACCATGGGCACAAGCATCAGACCGGCACCACCGGGGGCCGGCACGCCCACGAAAAACTTCGTGGCCCAGACCGGAGGATTCTCGTCAATCAGCCCCGTGTTGAAACGTGCCAGACGCATGGCGCAGCAAATGGCAAAGAGAATTGCCAGAGCCCAGGCAAAACCACCGGCATCCGGCAGAGCCCAGAGATAGACCACCAGCGCCGGAGCCACACCAAAGTTCACGAAATCGGCAAGAGAGTCCAGCTGGGCCCCGAATTCACTCTGGGCTTTCAGAAGACGGGCCGCCGGACCATCAAGACCATCGGTCACCATTGCCACGACAATACCAAGAACAGCCAGTTCCCAGTTTTGCTCCAGCGCGGCACGAATGGACGACAGGCCCGCACACAAACCCAGCAGGGTCAGACTGTTGGGAACCAGACGGGCAATGGACAAACCGCGAAGGCGTTTTTTACGGGCACGTCGTCTCATGATCAGCGCGCCTCGGCGTTGCGCTGGTCTTCATCGGAATTCAGATCGGCAATGACGGTCTCACCACCGATCATGCGTTGGCCGACAGCGACGAAAGGCTCTGTTCCCTTCGGCAGATACACATCGGTACGGCTTCCGAAACGGATCAGGCCAAAGCGCTCACCGGCCCTGACATTCTGGCCAATATGCAGCCAGTTCAGAATACGGCGCGCAATCAGGCCCGCGATCTGGACAAAGGCGACTTCCTTGCCATCCTCGGTTTCCATCTTCACGGACATGCGCTCGTTTTCTTCAGAGGCCTTGTCCAGTGCAGCGTTCAGAAACTTGCCGTGGTGGTAAACAGTTTCGGTGATACGGCCATCTGTTGGAACACGGTTCACATGAACATCAAAAACACTCAGAAAGATGGAAATCCGTGTTCTTGGCTCGCTTCCCATTTCCAGTTCAGCGGGTGGCACCGCGGTTTCAATTGCGGAAACCACTCCATCGGCAGGGCTGACAACCAGTCCCTTGCGCACAGGTGTCTGGCGCACAGGGTCACGGAAGAAATAGGTACAGAAAGCAGCAACAAGCAGGCCGGGAATGACCAGGGGCTTCCACAGCAGGGCAGCAAAAACAGAAAGAGCCAGAGCTCCGACAATGAAAGGCCAGCCAGCCTTGTTGATTGGAACCAGAACGTGCTTGAGCACTGTTGTCTCCTTTAGAGGTCTCATGAATTCCCTGTCAGACAAAAGAACAGGAAACCGGTCAAAGAACATGACCTGACGCAGATAGGTCGCAGTTGGTGCAACTCAATATAGCATTCGTATCAGTAATGTAAGGAAAAGTGACAGAAACTTAAAGGACAAGCGTCACAGGACAGTCATTTTATGCTGTCGCAATGCCGACCGCGCCTTTTCAAACGGGAAGATATAATTTTATTGCGTATTTCCGGTCTGCTTTGGAACAACAAAAATCTGCCCCGGATAGATCAGATCCGGATCCCTGATCTGCCCCTGATTGCGCTGATAGATAACGGTGTACTGTCCACCCTCTCCGTAAATGCGCCGGGAAATACGCCACAGACTGTTTCCGGGCTGAACCTTTACAACGCGTTCGTTCTCACTGACTTCGATGGAAGGTGAACGGGAGAATGGCAACTCGACACGCTCAACAACCCTGTCCTGACCTTCAACCTGATCAACACGGAGCTGATGGAGGCCTTCCTCAATCTCCTTCTGTGGCTTGATCGCCCAGCGCCCGTCAGGCCCGACATCTCCTTCGCCAATGAACTCGTTGTCGAGATAGGCAATCACCTTGTCACCGGACTTTGCCTTGCCGGCGATGACAGCCTTGCCCTCTTCGTCATAATCGACCGTATCAACAGCCAGATCACCGCTGCTGACACCTTCACCACTCTCGCCTTCACCGATCACTTCAGGTTCCGCACCGGGCTTCTGAACAACACGGCTGGGTGTGCCATCCTGTTGCTGCGGCACCAGAACCGTCAGGACCTCCTGCTCCGTCTCCCGCTCGGGCACCTCAACGATGGCAACCTGATCGGAAAGATCCTCCCTGCCATCAGCCGAGAGGCTTTTCAGAGTCAGCTCATGTGTTCCGGGTTCAAGTCTCCCCTCCAGCACAAAAACCCATTGCCCGTTTGCATCCGCTTCAATTTCGCCGATGATCCTGTCACCATCAATAATCCGGACCAGTTCACCGGGACGCGTCCGCCCGGCGATGACAACCTCACCGGTCCGATCGACGCGCACGACATCAAAAGCCGGCAGACCGTCATCCTCCGTCACCGGTTCTACGGACTGGCTGACGACTTCAGCCTCCACGCCCGGCTCTGCCGAAGTCACAGCCCCGGACTTTTCCGGGCTGTCAATCTGCGGCTCCCCGCTCCCGTTACCGGAAGAATCTGAGCTTTCCTCTGCAGGCGCAATATCATCTTCAGAACTTTCACCGGATGCCCCAAAGCGCGAAGACGGTGACACACGGCTGGCTGTTTCATTGCCGGAGCTGTCCCGGGAAACACTTTGCCGATCTTCGCCACTGTCGCCACCCTGCCAGACAAGGAGCCATCCACCAACAGCAACCACAAGAATAACAAGTATGGCAAAGATCAGGCGAAGCAAAGCGGGCAGATCCCTTTAAAATCAGAAAGAACACAACGTTTTTCGAACTTAATACCTACCATTTCCTCACTGCGCTGAACAGTACACAAAAACGTTTTCTTCCGTGCAGATGCTGCAAATACAAAGCTTTAGGAAAAACTTTCGCAAAAAGCCCTGACAAAGCCCTGTTCCTTTGTGTTAAAAAGACAGACTGATAACAAGAAAAACAGGTAAAAATAATAAAAATGACCGAAATTAACGCACTGTGCGTCTACTGTGGCGCAACTGACTCTGTTGATCCCCTTTTTCTGGATCAAGCCTACTCATTCGGCGCACAACTGGCCCGGAACTCCATTGCACTGGTTTACGGCGGTGGACGCGCCGGCTCCATGGGACGCATCGCCGACGGCGCGCTCTCCGGCAAAGGCCATGTCACCGGTATCATCCCCGACTATCTCGTCGACAAGGAACTGGCCCACACCGGCATCGACGAGCTTGTCCAGGTTGATTCAATGCACACCCGCAAGATGGAGATGTTCAAAAGGGCAGATGCCTTTTGCATCCTGCCGGGAGGCCTTGGAACCCTGGATGAGTTTTTTGAAATCGTCACCTGGAAACAACTGGGCATGCATGACAAGCCTGTCATCCTGCTGAACCAGAACGAGTACTGGACCCCGATGATTTCCTGCCTCAATCACATGGGGAAAACCGGGTTTATTCGCCGCTCCCCGAACGAGATTTTCCACATCGCACAGGATTTTGATCACGTGATGGAACTGCTTGAACTGGCACCGGTCCCGCAGGTCGCTGCCAACACAGCGCGCTTCTGAACGCCAAAGTCTTTGAGCTACGGACTTGCACCCTCCCGCGATCCTGATATCTTGCGGGAGGGTTTAACCTGACGATCTGTTTGTGCAGTCATAAAACAGATCAGGATTGAATGATAAATCAGACATGAACAGCAGATTTCCAATGGGTTGTCTGCACAACAGCAAAAGACGGGAGAACCGATAAATGGCTAAAATCAAAGTCAAAAATCCGATTGTTGAGCTTGACGGCGATGAGATGACACGGATCATCTGGCAAAGAATCAAGGACAAGCTGATCCATCCCTATCTGGATGTCGATCTGAAATACTACGATCTCTCCGTTGAAAAACGCGATGAAACAGACGACCAGATCACCATTGATGCCGCCAACGCCATCAAGGAACACGGTGTCGGCGTCAAGTGTGCGACCATCACCCCTGACGAAGCGCGCGTCGAGGAATTCAGCCTCAAGAAAATGTGGCGTTCTCCCAACGGCACAATCCGCAACATTCTGGGTGGCACCGTTTTCCGTCAGCCGATCATCATGCAGAACGTTCCACGCCTGGTTCCGGGCTGGACACAACCGATTGTTATCGGCCGTCACGCCTTTGGTGATCAGTACCGTGCGACAGACTTCAAGGTTCCCGGCGCAGGCAAGCTGACACTGACCTTCTCCCCTGCTGATGGCGGCGAGCCGATCACTCACGAGGTCTACGACTTCCAGGAGGCAGGTGTCGCAATGGGCATGTACAACCTGGATGATTCCATCCGCGGTTTTGCACGCGCCTGCTTCAACTACGGCCTGGATCTTGGCTGGCCTGTTTACCTCTCCACCAAGAACACCATCCTCAAGGCCTATGACGGCCGCTTCAAGGATCTCTTCCAGGAAGTTTTCGATGCAGAGTTCAAGGACAAGTTTGCAGCCAAGGGCATCATCTACGAACACCGCCTGATCGACGACATGGTCGCAGCCGCCCTGAAATGGAACGGCGGCTTTGTCTGGGCCTGTAAAAACTACGATGGCGACGTTCAGTCCGACACCGTAGCACAGGGCTTTGGCTCCCTCGGCCTGATGACCTCTGTCCTGATGACCCCGGACGGGAAAACTGTCGAGGCAGAAGCGGCACACGGCACGGTGACGCGTCACTACCGCATGCACCAGCAGGGCAAGGACACCTCCACAAACCCGATCGCGTCCATCTTTGCCTGGACACGCGGTCTGAAGTTCCGCGGCAACTTTGATGAAACTCCGGAAGTTGTGGAGTTTGCCGAAACGCTTGAACGCGTCTGTATCGAAACTGTTGAAAACGGCCAGATGACCAAGGATCTGGCCCTGCTCATCGGCCCGGATCAGGCGTGGCTCACAACGGATCAGTTCATGGATGCACTGGATGAAAACCTCCAGAAGGCCATGGCCTGATCACCTTTTTGTCTTACAGGGAAATCCCATGCAATCACTCTTCAAGAGACTTGTGCCTTTTGTGGCAGCACTCGTTACGACACTCGGTCTGCTGTCGACACCGGCAGCAGCTCTGGACCCGGAAAATGCACTGGTCATCGAGCTGAAAAACGGCCGTGTGGTCATTGAAATGCTTCCCGATCTGGCTCCCAATCATGTCGCCCGCATCAAGGAACTGGCGCGCGAGGGCTTCTATGACGGCATCGTTTTCCATCGGGTTATCGACGGCTTTATGGCCCAGACAGGTGACCCGACCGGAACCGGTCGTGGGGGGTCCGGCAAAAATCTTGCTGCCGAGTTCTCCAGAGAGCCCTTTGCACGCGGCATCGTCGGCATGGCGCGCTCGCAAAACCCGAACTCCGGTGACAGCCAGTTCTTCATCATGTTCGACAGGGCAGCCAGCCTGGATGGCCAGTACACTGTCTGGGGCAGGGTTGTTGAAGGCATGGACAAGGTCGACACCATCAAGCGTGGAAGTCGTGCACAGAACGGTGCCGTTTCCGATCCGGACAGGATGCTTTCTGTCAGGGTGCTTGCAGACATTCAGTAATCCCTGAAAAGTCCGGAGCAAAGGCGGGATCGCGATCTGTGATCCCGCCTTTCTCTTTTTCCGGTCTGAGGAATCATGCCTTGCTGCACCTGAATTATGACGCTAACGTGCAGCCGGATTACAACAAGCTTCCGAACAAGGGTAAAACCATGACAGATCACACTCTCGATCCGGAAAACACTCTGGTTATCGACATGAACGCGGGACGCATCACCATCGAGATGTTCCCCCAACTGGCACCAATGCACGTCGCCCGCATCAAGGAACTGGCCCGCGAAGGCTTCTATGACGGCATTGTTTTCCACCGTGTTATCGAAGGCTTCATGGCACAGACCGGTGATCCGACAGGCACAGGTACAGGCGGAAGCGGCAAGAAACTGATTGCCGAGTTCACCGACCAGTCCTTTGAACGCGGCACTGTCGGTATGGCACGCGCCCAGAACCCGAACTCCGGCGACAGCCAGTTCTTTATCATGTTTGCCCCTGCGCCGCACCTGAACGGCCAGTACACTGTCTGGGGACAGGTTGTCGAGGGCATGGACCTTGTTGACGGCATCAAGCGCGGTCTTCCCGGCAGCGGCGTTGTTGACGAGCCGGATCACATGAACAGCGTCAGGGTTCTTGCAGACATCTGATCAAAACGATCAGCACCGAACCGGAGAGGCAACCCCGCAGGGTTGCCTCTTTTTTTGCACAGTGCGCATGGCAGCCATTGAATAAAACTTTATTCTTTTTGAACCCGTTGACTTATAATCGCCGGATCAAACGCTTCCCTGTGTGCAAAGCTGGCGTACAGGAACAGAGAAACAAAGGGACAGATTACAATGGCTGATCACACGCCTGAATTTGTAAAAGAACTGTTGGGTGAACAGTTCGTGGAAACTTCGTTCGGTTTTGCAGTGGATATTGTCACTGCACTTGTCATCCTCATCATCGGTTTCATGATTGCCGGCTTTATCGCAGGGCGCGTCCGCTCCCTGCTGATGCGCTCCGGCAAGATCGACGACACCCTCAGGCCTCTTCTGGTCTCTATCGTCCGCTACACCATTCTGGCCTTTGTGCTGGTGGCTGTTCTCGGACAGTTCGGGGTTGAGACCGCCAGCATTATCGCCGTTCTCGGTGCTGCCGGTCTGGCCATTGGTCTGGCCTTGCAGGGCACGCTGCAGAACGTTGCTGCAGGCGTCATGCTGCTCATCCTGCGCCCGATGAAGGTTGGCGAATATGTTGATGCAGATGGTGTTGCCGGCACGATCAAGGAAATCGGCCTCTTTGTCTCCGAAATGGAAACCATCGACGGTCTGTATCTCTCGGTTCCGAACTCCCGTCTGTGGTCTGCCGTCGTGACCAACTACAGCCGCAACACAACCCGCCGGACCGATCTGGTTGTCGGCATTGGCTACGGGGATGACATTGGCAAAGCGCACGATGCCATCATGGCCGTGATCAAGGCGGATGAGCGTATCTTCACAGATCCGGAGCCTGTCGTACTCAATGCGGCGCTTGGAGAAAGCTCTGTCGATCTGAACATTCGCTACTGGACAAAATCGTCCGACTACTTCCCCTGCCTGAGCGACAACACCCGCGCCGTCAAGGAAGCCCTGGACAAGGCGGGCATCAACATTCCCTATCCGCAACGCGATCTTCACATCGTTTCGGATGTCCGCGCAGCCCGGTAAACCAACGCTGCAACCAGCCAGACAAAAAACGGGGCCTGTCAGTTCAGGCCCCGTTTTATTTTGTCAGTCTTTGTTTTCTCAGCCCTGCAACAAGGCTTCAATCGCTGCGATGGCATCATTCGCCTTCGAGGCATCAGGACCACCGGCCTGGGCCATGTCAGGACGCCCTCCGCCACCCTTTCCACCCAGAGCAGCAGAACCGGCACGCACCAGATCAACCGCAGAGAAACGCTCCTTGAGATCCTCTGTTACAGCAACAACGATCGATGCCTTGCCGTCTGTATCGGCGATCAGCACGATCACAGCCGAACCGAGCTGCTTTTTCATCTCGTCAGCCGTCGGCTTGAGGTCCTTTGGCAGGACACCGGACAGCACCCGGGCAGCCAGCGGCACACCGCTGATATCCTTGACAGCTGGCTCGGATGACGCTCCTGCACCACCGGAAGCGGCAAGTTTGCGGCGTGCATCCGCCAGTTCCTTCTCCAGACGCTTGCGCTCCTCAACCAGAGCGGCAACACGGCTTTCCAGCTCTGCGGGCGATGTCTTCGCGGCATTTGCAGCCGCTGCCAGCTGACCGGACTGTTCGCTGACATAAGCAAGCGCGGCCTGACCGGTGACAGCTTCAACACGGCGAACACCGGAGGCAAGTGCCGCTTCGGAGACAACCTTGAAGAAGCCGATGTCACCCGTGCGACGGACATGCGTTCCACCACACAGTTCGGTCGAGTAATAGCCGCTCCCTGTTTCCAGATCCTTGCCGCCCATGGAGACAACGCGCACTTCCTCCCCATACTTTTCACCAAAGAGTGCCATCGCACCCTCGGCAATGGCCTCATCCGGCGTCATCAGGCGTGTGATCACTTCATCATTCGCACGGATGCGTTCGTTCACCTCGGCCTCGACAACCGCAACATCCTCGGCACTGAGGGGGGTTGGCTGGGAGATATCAAAACGCAGACGCTCCTGGGCAACCAGCGAGCCTTTCTGGGTCACATGCGTGCCCAGACGGCGACGCAGCGCTTCATGCAGAAGGTGGGTTGCAGAGTGGTGCGCACGAAGAGCACCACGGCGCTCGGTGTTCACACGCATCTCAAGCGCCTGCCCCACTTTCAGGGTCCCCTTGTTCACAGTACCGGAATGTACGAAAAGCGCACCCAGCTTCTTCTGTGTATCGGCCACAGCAAGCTCGGTTCCCTCTGCAGAGAACATGATACCACGATCACCCTGCTGACCGCCGGACTCTCCGTAGAAAGGCGTCTGGTTGACAACAACGGCAACCTCGTCACCCGCAGCCGCTTCCTGAACCTCGTTGCCATCCTTGAGGATCGCCAGAACCTGGCCCTCTGCTGTCTCGGTGTCATAGCCGAGGAACTCCGTTGCACCCAGACGGTCCTGCAAACCGAACCAGACCTGCTCGGTCGCGGTATCGCCGGAACCGCTCCAGGCGGCGCGGGCTGCTTCCTTCTGGCGCTGCATCGCTGAATTGAAGCCATCTGTATCAACAGTCCGACCCTGACCGCGCAGGACATCCTGTGTCAGATCAAGCGGGAAGCCATAGGTGTCATAAAGCTTGAAAGCCACTTCACCGTTGAGAGTGCCCTGTTCGGACAGCCTGGAAGTCTCTTCCTCCAGCAGGCGCATGCCGCGATCCAGTGTCTGGCCAAAGCGTTTTTCTTCCAGCTTCAGGGTCTCTGTGATCAGAGCCTCGGCACGCGTCAGTTCAGGGAAGGCAGCCCCCATCATGCTTGTCAGTGTCGGCACCAGCTTGAACAGGGCCGGGTCCTTTGTTCCCAGCTTGTGAACATGGCGCATGGCACGGCGCATGATACGGCGGAGGACATAACCACGCCCCTCGTTGGAGGGCAGCACCCCATCCGCAATCAGGAAAGCGGAAGATCGCAGGTGATCGGCAATCACGCGGTGCGACACGGCCAGATCACCATCGGGATCAGTGCTTGTCACATCGGCAGAAGCCTCGATGATCGTGCGCAGCAAATCAATATCATAGTTGTCGTGCTTGCCCTGCATCACAGCTGTGATCCGCTCCAGCCCCATTCCGGTATCAATGGACGGCTTTGGCAGGTTGATCCGTGTCTGCTCGTCAAGCTGCTCGAACTGCATGAAGACAAGGTTCCATATCTCGACAAAGCGGTCCCCGTCTTCCTCAGGAGAACCGGGAGGGCCACCCCAGATGTGATCACCGTGATCGTAGAAAATTTCCGAACAGGGACCACAGGGGCCTGTCGGTCCCATGGACCAGAAGTTGTCCGATGTGGAGATACGGATGATACGATCATCACTCAAACCGGCAATCCTGCGCCAAAGACCTGCAGCCTCCTCGTCTTCGGAATAGACCGTCACAAGCAGGCGTTTCTCGTCAATCCCGTATTCCTTTGTGATCAGGTTCCAGGCCAGTTCAATCGCCTGATCCTTGAAATAGTCACCAAAGGAAAAGTTCCCCATCATTTCAAAGAAAGTGTGGTGACGCGCGGTGTATCCGACATTTTCCAGGTCATTGTGCTTGCCACCGGCACGCACACATTTCTGGGATGTCGCGGCACGTGTGTAGTCGCGTGTTTCATTACCGGTAAAGAGGTTCTTGAACTGAACCATACCTGCGTTTGTAAACATCAGGGTCGGGTCATTGCGAGGCACCAGCGGAGAAGAGTCCACAACCTCGTGACCATTTTTGGCGAAATACTGGAGAAATTCCCGACGAATATCGTTACCGGTAATCATTAATCTGATCCATCCCAGAGAGGCAGAGTTGATCCAGACCACGGTCGGAAACAGCACAATCCGTTTCGCCCGGGCCCATGGCTACAAGAGTTTTTCTGGTTTTAACCTGCTGTATCAGCCCTGTCCAGCAAGACCATTGAACTTGCATCCGATGGCCCCTGTTGTCTTTCGATTCTCTTTGAAAGACCTGCTTGCACAGGATCATTGAAAGAACACAATTCCGGTGGAGAAAGGAAGCAGCCGCACTGGTGAGCTTGCCAGACAAAGGTCCATGGCTTAGTGTCTGTTGCAACTGTGCCTTTTCCTGTTTTTTAAGGGCTTAATTCATTTGTTTGCCATACAAGGGTCCTGCCCCATGAAAAAAATCAAAAATCTGCTCAAAACCGGTTTTCTGGCGTTTGCTTTTGCCATGTCTGCAACCGGGCTGTCCTCTGCACAGGAAGCCACACAGGGCGAACCCCTGATCGAGCGTATCGACGACTGGAACTACATCTGTCCAAACGCCAACAATACAACCGACTGCTTTGCAGCGTTCCGTGTCTTTGTGACAGAAACCCAGCAGCCTCTCATGGAGCTGGCCTTTGGCGCTATCACCAAGGCGGATGGCACAAGGGAAGTCCAGGGGCGCGTGACACTGGTTGACGGCATTCTGCTGAAACCGGGCGTTGTGATTGCACTGGAAAACGATCTGTCCCGCAAGCTTGCCTTTGACATCTGTGCCAGAGGCCAGTGTGTTGCCAACTTCACCCTGGATCAGGAACTGCTGGCCAACATGAAAAGCCAGAACAACGGTGTGATCGGTTTCAAGGCGAGAAACGGCCAGACCCAGCAACTGCCCTTGAGCCTCAAGGGCTTCAGTGCTGTGATGAACAAGGCCTTTGGTCTCTGACACACACAGGATACCGCAGCGTTTCAAAAGGGTGGCTCTCTCAGCCGCCCTTTTTTTTGCGTGGGATCAATCATTAGCTTTTTTCATGCAAAAGCAGAATAAAATTCAGCAGATCAGAGGAATTATCTGTCATACTATGAGACCATCTCAGGAAAAGATCGGGTCTATCATGAACAACAGCCATATCCGCCTGCCCTCTCTCAAAGGCCTGAAAGCCTTCGAGACTGCCGCGCGTCTGGGCAGCTTTACTGCAGCAGCGAAGGAGCTGTTTGTCACCCAGGGAGCTGTCAGCCACATGATACAGGCCGTCGAGGAGGATCTTGGTCTCAGACTGTTCCACAGACAGGGAAGACGCCTGATCCTGACAGAGGAAGGCAAGCGCTACAGTCTGGTCCTGAGCGATGCCTTTTCCATGATACAGCAGGCCACCAGAGACATCCGGGATCAGCAGCTCGGCCAGAGCCTGACCGTTTCCATGCCCACCTCCTTTGCGACGAAATGGTTCGCCCCCAGACTGGCCAGTTTTCTGGAAGCCAATCCGGAGATTGATCTGCGCATCCGTGCATCCAACACCCCGAGCAGCTTCGATGACGGCGTGGACCTTGCCGTGCGCTACGGCCTTGGCGGCTGGAAGGGATGCCACGAGGAAATACTCTTCCGTGACCGCGTCTTCCCCGTTTGCAGTCCTTCCTTTGCAGAAACCCATGGCCCCTTCGAAGACACCAGCCAGCTGGAAAGGCTGCCCCTGCTCTATGGCATCGGTACCATGGACTGGAGAGAATGGCTGGACCTCAACGGTCTGAGAAAAATCTCCCCGCAACCCGGGCCTTCCTTCGATGAAGGCAACGCGCTGATGCAGGCTGTCATTGATGGCATCGGCCTCTCCCTGGGGCGCAGCTCCCTTGTAGAAGGTGATCTGAAAACAGGGCGCCTGCTGCGTGTTTTCGACAAGTCCCTCCTCTCCAGCAAGGCCTATTATCTCGTATGGCCGGAATGGAGAGCAACGTCACGACACTTCACGGTTTTCCGCGACTGGATCCTCTCGGAAATCCAGAAGTCCGAGCTCTCTGTCGTTGAGCACCTGAGCCTTCACCACATGTCCTGAAACAAAAAAAAGCCCGCTTGAACAAGCGGGCTTTCACAGTTTCATCTGTCTCAGGCTGTAACGTTACTCTGACGCAAGATCCCCTGATAGATCTCGTCGTCACCAACCACCCCGACGAAATGGCCGTCCTCGACCATCAGAACAGGGTTTCCGGTACTTTCGCGAAGCTCAATGGCCTGCTTCATTGTGATGGACGTCGGTGCAGCAATGATCACATCGCCTTCCGAAGCATCAAAGGTCGTTTCACCGTCAAAGGCAACGATCTTGAGAGGCATCTTGTCTTCGTAGGTGGCCTCTCTCAGAACGCCCTTTTCATCTGCAACAACCTTGAAGGCATTGAAGCGATCCAGAAGGACCTTGCCGGCATCATCGCGTTTCAGTTTGTCCTGCGTGGTCATCAGGGATGCGCAGCGGAGAACATTCAGCGGGTTCATGTGTGCCACAAACTCGGCCACATATTCATTGGCGGGGTTCAGAACGATCTCTTCCGGCTCGCCATACTGAACAATATGACCGCCTTCCATGATCGCAATGTGAGACCCGATCTTCAGCGCCTCGTCCAGATCGTGAGAGACGAAGATAATGGTTTTCTTCAGGTTGCGCTGAAGCTCGAGCAGCTCATCCTGCAGGTGATCACGAATCAGCGGATCCAGTGCAGAAAACGGCTCATCCATCAGCAGGATATCCGCATCGGTCGAGAAGGCCCGCGCCAGACCGACGCGCTGCTGCATCCCGCCGGACAGCTCGTGCGCATACTTGTCCTTCCACTCGTAAAGACCAACAAGCTTCAGCTTTTCTTCCACGATCGGCGTCCGCTCTTCCTTGGACATGCCCTTGATTTCCAGACCAAAGCCGACGTTTTCCTCGACAGTGCGCCAGGGCAGAAGGGCAAATTGCTGGAACACCATGGACACACGTTCCATCCGCATGCGGCGCAGTGTCTGCTCGTCACAGCTGGCCAGATCAACCTGCGTGCCACCATCTTCCAGAAGAACGGAGCCACGCACGACCTTGTTCAGACCGTTCACGGCGCGAAGCAGGGTGGACTTGCCGGAGCCGGAAAGCCCCATCAGGACACAGATTTCGCCTTCCTCAACCTTGATGTTTGCATTCGCTGTCCCCAGAACACACCCGGTTTCTTCCCGGATTTGTTCACGGTTCTTGCCCTGGTCCAGAGCATTCAGCGCAGCCTGGCTGTTCTTGCCGAAAATGATGTCGACGTTTTTAAACTCAACCATCGCCATGATTACAATCCTTCCGGAGCGTTACGCTGTTTGCAGAGGCGATCCAGGATCACAGCCACAATCACAATAGAAAGACCCGCTTCGATACCCACATCAATTTTCAGCTGGTTCAAAGCACGGACAACAGGTTTACCGAGACCGTCAGCACCAACGAGGGCTGCGATCACCACCATGGAAAGCGACAGCATGATACACTGCGTTACACCGGCACGAATGGTCGGCATTGCATGTGGCAACTCGACTTTCCACAGGATCTGGCTTTTGGTGGCACCAAAGGATTCCCCTGCTTCAATCAGGGACTTCGGCACAGAGGAGATACCCAGCTGGGTCAGACGGATCGGGGCCGCAATCGCAAAGATGATCGTCGCCACCAGTCCGGGAACCGCACCCAGACCAAAAAGGGTCAGCATCGGAATCAGATAGACGAAAGTCGGGATCGTCTGCATCAGATCCAGAACCGGGCGCAAGATTGTAAAGAGCCACGGGCGGTGCGCTGCCGCAACGCCGATCGGAACACCGATCAGAACACAGACAACCGTCGCGGAAATCACCAGTGCCAGCGTTTCAATCGTTTCTTCCCAGTACCCCATGTTCACAATCAGAAGGAGGGCAAGGAAGACAAAGGCCGTCAGTCCCTTTGAACGCTGCAGATAATACCCGAGACCGGAAATGGCAGTGATCAGCACCACAGCCGGAATAAAGAGCAGACCGTCGATGACCGTGTTGATCAGAAAGCTGAACACCTCTGTCAGGACGTCAAAGACACCGGAAAAGTTATCAATCAAAAAATCAAAAAAAGTTTCACCCAATTCGCCCAAGGGGATTTTATTATCCTCAAGCCACTTTTCAATGCCCAGCATAACGAACTCCTTGTTGTCGCCCTTAGACAATAGCCACGCTTTTTTGCGCTTCTTTTTGGAAATACACAAGATATCCCCCGGCACCTTTGGATGCCGGGGAACACATCAGAAGAGACTTTGAAAAAGTCTGTTAGAGGCCCAGGTGAGCCTTGACAGCGGCAGCACCGTCACCACCGTCAAAGGTGGTCACACCAGCCAGCCATTTGTCGAGGATTGCAGGGTTCGCGCTCAGCCATGCTGTCGCTGCATCCTCTGCATCTTCTCCATCATCCAGAATGGCACCCATGATCTCGTTTTCCATCGCCAGGGTGAATTCCAGATTGTCGATCAGCTTGCCAACGTTCGGGCATTCTGTCTGATAGCCCTTGCGAATGTTTGTGCGGACCTCGGCACCACCGAAGTTCGGGCCGAAGACATCATCGCCACCGGAAAGATAGGTCAGCTCAAAGTTCGCATTCATCGGGTGTGGCGCCCAGCCAAGGAACACAACGCCCTTGTCACGACGGGTTGCACGCGCAACCTGCGAAAGCATGCCCTGCTCGGAAGATTCAACAACTTCGAACTCGCCCAGACCGAACTGGTTGCTGTCGATCATGCCCTGGATCAGACGGTTGCCGTCATTGCCCGGCTCGATCCCGTAGATCTTGCCGTCCAGCTCGTCCTTGAACTTCGCGATATCGGCAAAGTCTTTCAGGCCCTTTTCAGCAAGGTAGGTCGGGACAGCAAGCGTGTACTTCGCACCCACGAGATTGACACGCGGTGTCTCGACGGAACCCTCTTCACGATATGGCGCAATATCCGCTTCCATTGTCGGCATCCAGTTGCCGAGGAAGATGTCCACATCGCCGTTTTTCAGGGATGCATAGGTGACCGGAACAGAAAGAACCTGTGTATCGGTGTTGTAACCCAGACCTTCCAGAACAACAGATGTTGCAGCTGTTGTTGCTGTGATGTCAGTCCAGCCCACATCAGCAAAGTTCACATCCTGACAGGACGCAGATTCAGCCGCCTGGACAGGTGCGCCAAGTGTCAGTGCTGCAGTCAGAGCGAGTGCGCTGACACCAAGGCCGGATTTCAGATAAGAAAGCTTTGACATAGTAAAAAACTACCTCCGCATAAAAGTGAATGACTTCCCAATTTTCGGGCTTTTGTGACCAAGCCCTTCCATATGGAACAAAACGACTTAAGAACTGGTTAGTTTAGTCTCCAAAAGAGAGCCGAAATCAACAATTATTGTTTTGTTTCAATCAGGTTTCCGGCGCATGACATATCCTGAGGGCTATCCCCGCGCAAAACCGACTTCCGCACTCTTTCATCGCTTTGACCTGTGCCTATCATTGTTTATTTTAATTGAACGTTCAATAAAAAATAATTGGACGTTGTTTTTCCGGGGCGTCATAATCATGAAAAATTGAACCCGGGGAGATTTCAATGCCGCGTATTGGCGTAGAGGAAATCCGAAAAAAGCAGTTAATTGAAGCCACTATCGCGGTCATCCACGAAGTGGGCTTTACGGCTGCGACCATTGCAAAGATCAGCAAGCATGCCGGGTTGTCCACGGGAATCGTTGCACACTATTTCACAGACAAGGATGGACTCCTTGTTGCGACCCAGAAACACCTGATGCAGGAACTGGGGCAGGAGACTCGGGATCTTCTCGCACAGGCAGACTCTCCCCACAAGCGACTGATGGCCATTGTGAATGCGAACTTCAGCGACAACCAGTTCAAGAAGGGTGTCGCCGATGTCTGGCTGGCGTTCTGGGCTCTGGTGCCGCAATCTCCGCAGCTGTCACGCCTGCACCGCATCAACGAGCAACGCATGCAAAGCAACTTTCGCAGTGCCCTGCAACCCCTTATAGGAGAGCAGCATATCAATCAGGCGGCGATCAGCCTGGCTTCTCTGATTGAAGGACTCTGGCTGAGATGCGCACTCAGCGACGGGGGCATCACCCCGGCCGAAGCCCGCAGTATTATGAAACAACATATCGACACACTGATCGAATCTGGCTGCAAAGACAGCTGAGAAAGATTATACACAGGAAAATTCATCCGGGACGGCCATGCCTCCCCTTGAACCGAAGGATCAACCTCATGAGCAAATTCCCTGTTCAAAAACTTTACATCGGCGGCCAGTACGTCGATGCAACATCCGGCGAGACCTTTGAGACCCGCAACCCCGCAACCGGCGAGGTTCTTGCGGAGGTTCAAATCGCCTCCCAGGCCGATGTCGACAAGGCCGTCGCCTCTGCCAAAGAAGGCTTTGCTGTCTGGTCCCAAATGAGTTCTGCCGAACGCTCCCGCATCCTGCGCAAGGCACAGGATATCCTGCGTGAGCGCAATGACGAGCTTGCTGAGATCGAAGTTCTCGACACCGGCAAGCCCCTGCAGGAAGCAAACTGTGTGGATGTGATTTCCGGTGCCGACTGTATCGAGTACTACTCCGGCATTGCAGGCGCACTGAACGGGGAACATATCGATCTGGGCGGTGGCACCTTTGCCTACACGCGCCGTGAGCCCCTTGGTGTCTGCGCTGCCATTGGCGCGTGGAACTATCCCATCCAGATCGCATGCTGGAAGTCAGCCCCTGCACTCGCCTGCGGCAACTCGATGGTCTACAAGGCTTCTGAAGAAACACCGCTGAGCGCATTCAAACTGGCGGAAATCTACACGGAAGCCGGCTTGCCTGCCGGCGTTTTCAACGTCGTTGGTGGTCTTGGTCCGGTCGGGAAAATGCTGGCAGAGCACGAGGGTATTGAAAAAATCTCCCTGACAGGCTCTGTACCGACAGGCAAGAAAGTCATGAGTGCTGCTGCAGAAACACTCAAGCACGTCACGCTTGAACTGGGTGGCAAGTCTCCACTGATCATCTTTGAAGACAGCGATCTGGACAATGCTGTATCAGCAGCCCTGATGGCCAACTTCTACACACAGGGTGAAATCTGCTCCAACGGAACACGTGTTTTCGTCCATGAAGATGTCATGCAGGCCTTCCTCGACAAGCTTGTCGAACGCACCAGGAAGATGGTGATCGGCGATCCGATGGACATCAACACCCACGTTGGCTCCCTGATCCACGAGAACCACATGAACAAGGTTCTCGAATATATCCAGATCGGCAAGGACGAAGGCGCGACGCTGCTGTGCGGTGGCAACCGCGTGACAGTTCCCGGTTGCGAGGCGGGTTTCTTCCTTGAGCCAGCCGTTTTCGCAGATGTGAAAGACGACATGCGCATCGCCACGGAAGAAATCTTTGGCGCCGTCATGTGCGTCCTGAGCTTCAGGGATGAGGACGAGGTTATCGCACGTGCCAACGACACAGAATTCGGTCTGGCAGCTGGCGTCTTCACAAAGGACCTCACACGGGGACACCGCGTGATCTCAAGGCTCGAGTCCGGCACCTGCTGGATCAACAACTACAACATCACACCGATTGAAATGCCGTTTGGTGGTTACAAGAAATCCGGCATTGGCCGTGAAAACGGCACCGACGCGGTTCGCCACTTCACACAGACCAAATCTGTCTATGTTGAAATGGGTGATGTCGAGGCGCCGTACTAAATCCGATCGCCCGGATGCTTGATTTTTAAAGGGGACCTGCGAAACTGCGGGTCCCCTTTTTAATTGACGGTATGCGAACCATGGCCTTTTCCCTGCACCCCCAACTGGCAGCCGACACAGTTCCTGTCGAGGAAACCGAGGAGCACCTGATTCTGCTGATGAATGACAGCCAGTATCCCTGGCTCATTCTGGTTCCGAAGCAGGAAGGCCTCCGGGATCTGGATGATCTTGAAAGTGACGCCTACGACAGAACCCTGCACAGGGTGCGTGCGCTCTCAAAGACCCTCAAGGCAGAGTTCTCGGCAGAAAAGATCAATGTCGCAGCGCTGGGCAACATGGTGCCACAGCTCCACATCCATATCATTGCACGTTTTCAGGATGATCCGGCTTGGCCGGCACCGGTCTGGGGTGCGAAACCCGCCCGGCCCTATGAAAAAGATGCCCTGCAGGCGATGAAAGCCCGCATGTTGAAAAGCCTCTAGCCTCCGGGCAAAAAAAAGGGGTGGGAAAACCGAACCCACCCCTCATGCGCATCATACGGAATATTGAATGATGCGCGTCTGTGAATGCCTGTTCCACGCCTTCAAGGAGCCAGGCACCCAACCAGATTGCTTGTCAGATTTTCAAGCAGTTTCTCGTAGGAAACCAGATCACCTCCGCTGGTTCCCAGAGGATCAATGGATGCAACTTTCAGATCCAGATCCGCAGCCAGTCTTTTACCAACAGTGCCCTTGAACTGAGGCTCGACGAAAAGACATCTGACCTTGTTTTCCTCGATTTCATGACGCAACTCGGCCAGATGCTTTGCCCCGGCACCTCTTTCCGGATCAAGGGTGACAGCACCGATTGAATTCAGGCCATAGTGCGATTCAAAATACTGGTAGGCATCGTGATACACGACGAAAGGCGCGTCCTTGACAGGAGCAAGATCCGCTTTGATCTGGCTGTCCAGCGCCTTCAGGTCCTTGCGGAGTTTTTCTGCGTTGGCCTTGTAAACATCTCCGTTCTCCGGAGAAATCAGCACCAGCGTCTGCTCGATTGCGTTGACCATTGCAATGGCGTTGAAAGGATCCAGCCAGATGTGAGGATCGGTTGAGCCAGGCGCATGATGATGCCCCTCGTGCCCGTGTTCGTCATGGTGCTCACCTTCTTCATGTCCGGCTTCCTCATGCCCGTGATCGCCATGATCATCGTGCTCATCATAATGCGCCTCGGCGTGATGCTCTTCCTTGTGATCATCGTGCCCGTCATGACCGTGATGGTCATCCTTGTGATCCTGATGATCATCCTCGTGCGCATGTTCCCCGTGAGACTTGTGCTCATCGTGGTGGTCCTCGTCATGCCCGGCGTGATCTCCGTGATCTCCTTCGTCGTGGTCGTGCGCTTTGCGCTCCCACTTCTCAAGCGAGCGAACCGTTGTCAGATGAATGCCTTCAGCCTTGATCAGGGGAAAACTGACCTTCTCCAGATTCTGGGACTTCAGAACCTTGGGCATGAAACCTTCAAGCTCCGGGCCGATCCAGAAGATCACATTGGCATCAGACAGACTGCGCAGCTGTGACGGCTTCAGGGAGAAGCCATGAGGAGAAGCCGTGCCCTTCACCAGAAGCTCAGCTTCTCCCTCCCCCCCCAGAACCGACTGAACGAGAGCATGAACGGGAGCAATGGAACTCACCACTTTGGGCGCCTCAGCCCAGGCCGCACCTGCGGACAGCGCACAGACTGCAGCCGTTCCTGCTAGGAGTTTGGAAAGAGATCTCAAAACCAACATGTTGTAACCTGCAAAAGAGTTGAAAGGGGCCAATTGCCCAACCAGATTTTGTTATGTTATAACATTTACATCGCTGTCAAGCCCTGTTAGAAAAAATTCATGACTGACTTTAACAACACCCACCTCTCCTTTGACGGCCATTCCCACGATCACAAGACCTGCGTGAGCGAGGCCCTCAAGTCTGCCAGAAGCCTGTGCGAGACTCGCGGCGCGCGCCTGACTCCGATCAGACAGCAGGTGCTTGAGCTGATCTGGAACTGCCACAAACCTGTCGGGGCCTACGATTTGCTTGCTTCCCTTTCAAAGGATGGTGAAAAGGTTGCCCCGCCGACAGTCTACAGAGCTCTGGACTTCCTTCTGGAACAGGGGTTGATACACCGGATTGAGTCCCTGAACGCCTACGTCGGCTGTCCACATCCGGAAACCGAGCATTCCAGCCTGTTTCTGATCTGTCGCACCTGCCAGCACGCCGCTGAGGTCCATGACCAGCGCCTGTTTCAAAAGCTGTCTGACACAATCGCCGGCATCGGCTTTGCGCAGGAGCAACAGGTTCTCGAGATTCGCGGAATATGCCCGGATTGCCAGAAGGCGGACCGCTCATGACCCTGACAGAAAAACAGGACAGCTGCGGATGCGGCATGGATCATTCCCTGCCCACAGAAGAAACAGAAATGCTGGGCGAGATTCTGGTCAGCATGAACGATGTTTCCGTTCGCTTTGACGGACAACTCACACTGGACCGGATTTCCCTCAAGCTGCACAAGGGCGAGGTCATCACACTGATCGGCCCCAACGGAGCAGGGAAGTCAACCCTGCTCAAAACGCTGCTGGGCACCCAGCGCAATCACAGCGGACAGGTCTGGCGCAGGGACGAGCTGTCCATCGGCTATGTTCCCCAGAAGCTGAACATTGACCCCGGCTTCCCCATGACGGTCGAGCGCTTCCTTTCGGTTCCACAGCGTCACCCGCTGAAAAACCGCAAGGCGATGCTGGAGCGCGTTGGTGCCCTTCATTGCCTGCAACGTCCCGTTCAGGCCCTGTCCGGCGGGGAGTTCCAGCGTGTTCTTCTGGCCCGGGCCCTGCTTCGCAAACCTGACCTCATGGTACTGGATGAACCTGTTCAGGGAGTCGACTTCCACGGTCAGACAGCCCTGTACAACCTCATCACAGATCTGCACGAAGAGTATGGTTTCGGCGTTCTCATGGTTTCCCATGACCTCCATGTTGTCATGGCCTCCACCAACAAGGTGGTCTGCCTGAACAAACATATCTGCTGTACCGGTGCCCCGCGACAGGTTTCAGATGATCCGGAATATCGCGCTCTGTTTGGCGGACAGATGCAGGATGGCCTGGCTGTCTATCATCACCGCCACAATCACAGCCATCACTAGGATACAGAATCCCCGAAATGTCCTTTCTCATTCCCGATGACTTTCTTTTCCGCGCCCTGATCGCAGGCATCGGTGTGGCCATCATTGCCGGACCGCTGGGCTGCTTTGTCGTCTGGCGTCGCATGGCCTATTTTGGCGACACCCTTGCTCACTCTGCCCTGCTGGGAGTGGCCATCGGCCTCCTGCTGGATGTCAACGTCACGCTGGGTATTGTTGCAACAGCAACGCTCATCGCCCTGACCGTTTCCTGGTTTCAGCACCAGCGCAAGATTGCCAGCGATACCCTGCTGGGGATCCTCGCCCACTCCGGCCTGGCGATTTCGCTTGTTGCACTGGGCCTGATGGACGGTTATCGCGTTGATCTGATGTCCTATCTCTTTGGTGATGTCCTCGCCGTTTCTGCCGAGGACATCTACTGGATCTACGGCGGCTCCGCGCTGGGCTTTCTTGCCCTGCTCAGGATGTGGCGCCCTCTTCTGGCCCTGACCATGAACGAGGAACTGGCACAGGCAGAAGGTGTCAACATTGCCGCTTACCGCACCCTTTTTACCGTTATTCTCGCTCTGATTATCGCACTGGCCATGAAGGTTGTCGGTGTTCTGCTGATCACATCCCTGCTTATCATTCCCGCTGCGACCAGCAGACGCCTGTCCGCAACACCTGAGCAGATGGCCATCGGTGCCAGCCTTCTCGGCAGCCTGTCTGTCTTCTCAGGCCTCTGGGCCTCTCTGGAATGGGACAGCCCTTCGGGTCCGTCCATTGTTGTGGCCCAACTGGTCTTCTTCCTATCGGTCATGTGTCTGGGGGCCCTCAGGGAGATCCTGCAACGAAAGAAAAAGGAACTGTAGCCGTCAGAGTTCCAAACAGAAAAGCCGGGCAATTGCCCGGCTTTTTGCTGTCATTCTTCTGTCGGTCAGATAAACCAGGGCAGAGAGAAGGTCTTGACGTTTGTAAAGCTCTTCATCGCCTCGATCACGCCTTCCTTGTAACCCAGACCGGAATCCTTGATGCCACCGAACGGAGACATCTCGATCCGGTAACCGGGCACTTCCCATACGTTCACAGTTCCCACGACCAGCTCTTCAACAAAGCGGGTCACATAGTCCATGCGGTTTGTGCAGACACCCGAAGACAGACCGTAGGCAGTGGAGTTGGAAATGCGGATCAGATCGTCAATGTCCTTGCAGCGAATAATCGGACAAACAGGACCAAAGGTCTCCTCGCGAACCAGCTCACAGTCGAACGGGACATGGTCCACAACAGTCGGGGCGTAAAGCGCCCCCTGACGCTCGTTGCCAAGCAGCAGTTTTGCACCCTTTTCAACAGCATCATTCACGCGGTTCTGGAACAGGGTGGCCGCCTTCTCGTCAACGACAGTCCCCATATCATTGTCACGGTCCATCGGGTTGCCGTAGCGGATCGCCCCTGATTTTTCGACAACCTTCTCGACAAAGGCATCAGCAATGGAATCAATCACAAGCACGCGCTTGACAGCCGTACAGCGCTGACCGGAGTTCTTGTAGGCTCCGGCAACGGCAAGATCGGCAGCCTTGTCCAGATCCGCATCTTCCATCACGATCAGGGGATCATTGCCACCCAGTTCCAGAACTGTGCGCTTGTAACCGGCTGTGCGGGCAATGTGCTTTCCAATCGGCACACCGCCTGTGAAAGTCACCATTTCGGCATGTTCGTTGGTCACCATCTCATCCGCGATAACCTCCGGCAGGCCTGTCACGATAGAGAGCATCTCGCCCGGCAGACCGGCTTCGTAGAAGATATCCGCAAGGATCAGGGCCGTCAGCGGTGTCTTCTCTGTTGGCTTCAGAACCATGCAGTTGTTGGTTGCAACAGAAGGCGCAATCTTGTGAGCCACCTGGTTCAGCGGGTGGTTGAAGGGTGTGATCGCCGAAATGACGGTCAGCGGCATCCGCTGCGTAAAGATCTTGCGCTTCTTGCCCTGCTTTGTCAGATCACAGGAAAAGATTTCGCCGTCATCCTGGATACACATCTGCGCAGCCAGATTGAAAACATCGGACGCGCGGCCAATTTCATACAGGCTGTCCTTTTTACAGATCCCGCATTCCGCCGTGATCAGATCGGAAACTTCCTCGGCCCGCTCCTCAACCAGAACAGCGGCCTTGCGCAGGATTTCCGCACGCTCGTAGCGGCTCAGGGAGGATTTGTATTTCGCGCCGATTTCAAAGGCTTCACGAACCTGCTCGACAGTGCCCTGAGGAACCGTTCCAACGACAGAATTGTCCCAGGGGTTCAGAACCTCGATAACACCGGGCGCATCGACTTTCCTGCCCGCAATGCGCATGGGCTGATGACCAACTGAATATGACATGGTTTTTCGTACCTTCTCCAAAATCGCTTAGACGGCGTAGTTCAATGCGCAATAGAAAGCGTCAAAGTTGCGAAGACGCATATCGTTCGGCAAAGCAGGCATAGCACAGTTGCTGATGAAAGGAACCACCTGTTCACTCAAACCGCCATGGGTTCTCAACGGACGGTCCAGGGCAGAGAGATCGTGCCGGTCCTCGGATGTCCCGACAGACATGTAATCCTCTGTAATCACGATGATATCGCCCATGCGATCCTCCGGCAATTCATAGCGGTCACATCCGGCAGGACCTGACAGCGCCACCTCGACACCGGCAACAGAAGACAGACGCGCACAGGCTTCATCCGCAGTCACGCCATCCGGAAGATAGGCCGTTGCAAAGGAGCCAAGCGCACCATGGTGAACAACATAGGGGTCCGTGATCGGCAGGATCACACGACAGGAATTCTCACCATACCATTCATCCAGCTGGTCCTGGAGATAGAAGACATTCGGCCTGCCTTCCGAATTGTGCTTTGGCTTCATGCCGTGATCCGCCGTCAGGACAACGATTGCCCCCAGGGCATCAAGTTTCGCCCAGTAGCCATCCATCATCTCATAGAACGCCAGCGCACCTTCTTCTTCAGGTGCAAACTTGTGCTGAATAAAGTCTGTGGTTGACAGATACATCAGTTCCGGGCGGTCGCGCTCCAGCAGTTTCACACCGGCAGCAAAAACAAATTCGGACAGATCGGAGCTGTAGACAGACGGAACAGGCAGGCCGACGAAATCGTTGACATTCTCAATGCCATTGTCAGACAGATTGGCCTTGTTGGACGCTTCCGAGGAGAAGCAGACCGCAGTGCCGCCACTGAAATCCAGACCGTGCCCCAGCAACTTGCGAAGCTTGTCCTTTGCTGTCACGACGGCAACAGAGGCCCCGGCTTCCTGAAAGGCCTTGAAGATCGTCTTTGCGCGGTAATAGCTGGCATCGTTCATCAACTCTTCCTCACCGGTTTCCTGGTTGTAGAAGTAGTTTCCGCAAATGCCGTGCTGGCGGGGCGGGCAACCCGACACGATGGACAGGTTGTTGGGATTTGTGAAGCTCGGGATCACGGACTCAGCCAGAACATTGGTGCTGTCTTCGCGCTCAACGAGAGACTTCAGCCACGGCATGCGCCCCCGGGCCATCGCGGTTTCCATATAGGCAGGTTCGCTGCCATCCACACAAACGACCACGACGGGGCGTTCGGATCGGTTATAAAGACGGCCGTTTACGGCAACGCGTTTACTCATAGTCATTTCCTCTCTCAAGCCGCAACAGGCGTACAGTTTTGCACACCCATTTCTGTCAGAACGGCCTCAATGGCTTCAAGGGCTACCCTGATTTCACGAACCCCCATTCGCCCGATACAACCGATGCGGAAGGAGTCCGCAACAGTCAGCTTGCCCGGATAGATCAGGAAGCCGCGTCTGGCGAGTTCGTCATAGAATTTCTGAAAGTCGAATTTCGGATCAACAGGCTTGTGAAAGGTCACAATGATCGGGGCCTGAAGCGCGTCGGGAAGCAGGGTCTGGAAACCGAGCTTGCGCATTCCTTCAACCAGCACCCTGCAGTTTTCGGCATAGCGTCCACCGCGCCCGGCAACACCACCTTCGGCGCGGTGTTCCTCAATAGCCCTGTTGAAGGCAACAATACACTGGATGGGCGGGGTAAAGCGCCACTGTGTTGTCTTTTCAATCTGAACCCACTGGTCATGGAGATCAAGAACCAGCGACGGGGAATTGCCCTTGCACTGTTCCAGAACAGATTTGCGCACCAGGACAAAACCCATGCCCGGCACACCTTCCAGACACTTGTTCGATGAGGCTGCAACCGCATCATAATGGATGTCCTGCGAAGAGATTGGCAGAGCTCCGAAGGCGCTCATTGAATCGATCAGCAATGACTTGCCATGCGCTCTTGCAACAGCCGCCACTTCGGCAACCGGGTTCAAAATACCGGATGTTGTCTCGCAGTGAATGACAGCCACATGGGTAATGGCCGGGTCTGCCCTGAGGGCAGCATCCAGATCACTTGCAGAAACCGGCTGATCCTCGGCATAGCTCAGCTTGTCAAAGGCCCGCCCGTAAACAGAGCAGATCTTGCAGATCCGCTCGCCATAGGCGCCGTTCACCAGCACCAGCAGCTTGCCGGAGGCGGGAACCAGCGAACCGATCATGGCTTCAACAGCAAAGGTTCCACTGCCCTGCATCGGAACGGTTGTGAATTCGTCCCCTCCTTCAATGATCTCGACAAGTGAACGGCGCACCCGCTCGTTGATGTCAATAAAGACCTGATCCCGGGAACCGTAATCACGGAGCATTGCTTCCTTGACAGACAGGGATGTCGTCAGGGGACCCGGCGTCAAAAGCCAGGGATCACCGGATGGTGTCAGGAAAGGTTCTGGAAGGGGCGTTTTTGATGTCATTTGCCAGGCCTCTTGATGAAACGGCGTTAATCAATGAAATCGAGTTATCAAACCAAAATTCCCGCGGTTTGCAGGCCTCTTCCGGGCCTTTCGGTTCCGTCCCGGTCACCCCTGGAACGGCGCCATGGTTCTCACCGCGTTTCTTTTGACTTGTTCTTTATGACAGCAGGCCATAATATAAATCAAATCGATATATTTAATATTACAGATTTGTTTAAGCTATGAATTATGCACAGCTCAGAGCCTTCCATGCCGTAGCATCAGAGGGCAGTTACACAAGGGCCGCCGATGTCATGAATGTGACCCAGCCGACCCTTTCGACACAGGTCGCCAGTCTGGAAGCGCACTATGATGTAAAGCTCTTCCAGCGACAGGGGCGCGGCATTGCCCTGACCCAGATCGGGAAACGGCTGCTGAACGTGACACAGCGTTTTTTTGCCGTTGAGAACGAGGCGCGACAGATTCTGCAAACATCCCGCGGGTTGATGTCCGGCGAACTGCGTGTCTATGCGGATGCCCCCTATCTGGTGGTCCCGCTGCTCGCGACCTTCAATTCTCTCTACCCGGGCATCCAGTTTTCGCTCTCTTTCGGCAACTCGACACAAATCCTGCAAAGCCTCTTTGACCGGCGCTGCGATGTTGTCGTCATGCCGGATATCCCCTCGGAGCGCCGCCTGCACTCCATCGCCCTGAAGCGGGAAGAAGTGGTTGCCTTTGTCGCAGTGGACCATCCCCTTGCCAGCCGGGACAACATTACACTGGAAGAACTGGCCAGACACCGCATCATCCTGCGGGAAGAAGGCTCGACAACCCGCAAACTGCTTGAAGAGGCGCTTGATGCAAGGGAGATCCACCTCAGCGACAGTCTCACCGTTGGCACACGCGAAGCTGTTCGGGAGGTGGTTGCTTCCGGTTTGGGCATCGGTGTGATCTTTGTGGATGAAATCGGCTCGGACACACGCCTGAAGCCGCTTCCGATTTCCAATGCCACCCCTGAAACCACAGAGTATGTTGCCTGTCTGGCCGAGCAAAAGGACGCGCCGCTGATCAAGGCCTTCTTTGAACTGCTCCAGGCCGCCGCAACAGGTGAGGACCCCGGCAAGCATATTGCCAAATCCTGAAGACAGTCATCAGCCTGCCCGGAAACAGCCTTACAGGGAACAGTTCAGGCGGCGCAAAAGAAACGGGGCACAAGGAAACAGGGCAAGACCGGCGCGCGTTACTTCACGCGCCAGGCCTGCGTTCTTTTTTCCAGCAACCACGAAGCACCCAGATGCACCAGTCGGGCCACAGCATTGGTGTAGAAAATCATCATGCCCATCGCTGCAGCAGGTGCAATGTCCCCGGCATCATCCATGTTCAGAACCGATACAGAGGCAAGCTGTGTCGAGGTCCCGTAAATGAACACCACAGCCGACACTGTCGTCATGGCATTGACAAAGAGATAGACCGCGATCTCCAGAATGGCCGGCGAACAGACCGGCACAGTCACGCGGAAGAAGGTCTTATAGAACGGCTGCTTGAGGGACTGGGACACCGCCTCGAACTCCTTGTCCATCTGCTTCAGCGCCGTCATGGCCGTCAGATGAGCCACAGTATAGAAGTGCGTGATGGTGCAGATCACCAGAATGGCCATCGTGCCATAGAGGAAATTGAACGGGTTGTCCGGATTGTTGAAGAAGAAGATATAGGCCAGTCCCAGCACCATTCCCGGAACGGCCATCGGCATCATCGCAAAGAACTGAAACAGCCCGCGCCCCTCATCAAAACCACGCCCCTTCTCGACCATATAGGCACCGACAAAGATCACAGCTGTACCGACAAAGGCTGTCCAGAGCGCCATGCGAATGGAGTTCCCGTAAGCCTCCCAGCCTCCACCATCAACAATGTCGAAGTTGTAGTGCTGCAGCCCCAGCTCCAGATTATAGGGCCAGAACTTCACAAGGGCTGCATACTGGCAGGTGCCGAGAATCAGCAGGATAATCAGGATAATGGCCCCGCAATAAAGCGTCATGCCGACATCAAGAACCCTGTTCCTCTTCGGGGCATAGGGCACAGCCCGCGCGGAAAGAAGCGCCACCTGTTTCTTCTGAACACGGCGATCAACCGCAAAGGCCATAATGGCAGGGATCAGAAGAATGACAGAGACCACAGCCCCCATCGAGAAATTTTGCTGTCCGATCACCTGTTTGTAGATATCAACAGCCAGAACATTGTACTGCCCGCCAATCACCTTTGGCGCTCCGAAATCGGTGATCACAAGCGTGAAGACAACAAAGGCGGCAGAGATCAGACCATAGCGTGCGCCGGGCAGCGTCACCGTGCGGAACACCTTCGAGCGCGACGCCCGCAGGGCCGAAGCAGCCTCGTAAAGGCGCCCGTCCGCAATGGAAAGCGCCGTCATGATGATCAGAAGGGCATGCGGAAAGGTAAAGAAAACCTCTGCAATGACAATACCGAGAGGCCCGTAAATGCTCTGCCCCAAAAGCAGTTCCTTCATGTAACCCTGGTTTCCGAACATGTAGATCAGGCCGATCCCCGGCAGCAATGAAGGAACCAGAATAGGCACCATCGCCAGCATCCTGAAGGTCCGTTTGAACGGCATGCAACTCCGCGTCAGGCCATAGGCGAACCAGAAGGCCAGCGTTACAGTGATGAGCGTTGTCACCAGTGAAATCGTGATGGAATTGCCAATGGAATTGAAAAGAGCCGGAGTGGAGAAATACTCCACATAGTTCGCCAGGCCGACAAAATCTCCATCCCTGTTTTCCAGCGACTTTGAAAGCATCGCATAAAGTGGCAGGGCAAGCGTCACCAGCAGATAGAGACCGATCATCACCATAAAGCCGCGCATGGCCCAGTCATCGCGACTGACCTTCGGCTTCAGGGGTTTCACAGGAGCTCCGGACAGAGACAGTTCACTCATCCCTGTTCTCCCGCCTGCGGCGCAGGATAGACGGAGATCACCCCGGTGCGCAGGGCAACGTGAATCTCCTGCCCGACACCAAGGGCCTCGCGCCGGATCAGGTTAATGGAAAAGTCGGCACGCACAACAAACCGGCCCTGTCCCGTCACGATCTCCAGATCCGCCCGGTAGAAACTACCGAGGAATTCCATCCCGAGAATGGTGGCCGCAAAACAGTTCTCCCTCTCATCCCTTTCGCACACGACAAGATCTTCCGGGCGAAAGGCCACCAGCACCTCCTGCCCGTCGCTGTAGATTTTTTCGGGGTCACACGCCAGCGCAACACCCTGCATGTCCACACGGTGACTGTCCTGCAGTGTTCCCGGCACGAAATTCATGGTGCCGATAAAGTCCGCAACAAACGGACTGGCCGGATTGCGATAGATGTCAAAAGGTGTTCCCACCTGTTCGATCACACCATGGTTCATCACCACAATCCGGTCTGCCATGGTCAGGGCTTCTTCCTGATCATGCGTGACCATGATCGTGGTCACCCCCAGTTTGCGCTGAAGTTCCTTGATTTCATGACGCAGGTGACCGCGAACCTTGGCATCCAGGGCAGAAAGCGGCTCATCCAGCAAAAGCAGACCCGGCCGGGTTGCGATTGCCCGTGCCAGCGCCACACGCTGCTGCTGCCCGCCAGAGAGCTGGGCCGGATACTTCTGCGCCTGGGCCGAAAGCCCGACCAGTTCCAGAAGCCCGGCAACCTTGTCGTCGATGTCCCGCCTGCCGGTTCCCTTGTTTTCCAGACCGTAGGCAATGTTCTTGTGAATGGTCAGGTTCGGAAAAAGCGCATAGGACTGGAAGACAATGCCGAAATCGCGCTCTGCCGGCGGCAGGACAGAAACATCCCGTCCGGCCTGGTCAATGGACCCTTCGTTCTGAATGTCCAGCCCCGCGATGGCGCGAAGCAGGGTTGTCTTTCCGCAGCCTGACGGACCAAGGAAGCAGACAAACTCGCCTTCAAAGATTTCCAGATCAATTGAATCCAGCGCAACAAACTCGCCAAAGCGTTTTGTCAGATCCCGGATTGTGAGATAGGGCACTCCTGTCTGGTTCTGTGCAGACTGCTGCACTCCTGTGACATCACTCTTTTCCATCAGATCCAGCACGGGTCATGCTCCCCCATTACATCAGAAAACGAAAACAAAAGCCGTTCGGAAATCCCGAACAGAACAGCCATTTCAAAAAGCCGGAGAACCCTGACCCCCACAGGGAGTCAGGGTTTCTGTCTGTTCGCCATAGAGGCAATCAGTATTTCCCGACCGTCCTAGCTCTTTGGCTCGGACTTGGTGTCATAACGGTTTGTCCATTCCTTGAGGATGCGATCACGGTTGTTCGCAGCCCACTGGAAGTCGTTTTTGATCATTGCGTCGGTCAGACCTTCGGGGAAGTACTGCACAGGCTTCGCAACACCCGGCATCGCAACAACGGCGTAACCTTCGTTGTAGAGCTTCATCGCCTTTTCAGTGATCGACCAGTCGATCAGTGTTCTGGCCGCATCCAGCTTGTCTGTGCCCTTGACGATCGCAGAGGCTTCCATATCCCAGCCCACGCCTTCAGTCGGGACAACGATTTCCAGTGGAGCACCCTGTGCCTTGGACTTCGCACCACGGAAGGCGAAGGACACACCGATTGGCACTTCACCGGCAGCAGCCTGCTTGCAGGGCTTGGAACCGGAGTGTGTGTAGTGGCTGATGTTCTTGTGCAGGCCGTCCATGAAGTTCCAGCCGCCTTCTTCACCAAACATCTGCAGCCAGCTGGAAACGTCCAGGAAGCCGGTTCCGGAAGAACCCGGGTTCGGCATCGCAACATGTCCCTTGTAAACCGGCTTGGTCAGGTCTTCCCAGGACGCAGGCATGGGCAGACCGTTTTTCTCGGCTTCAACGGTGTTCACACAGACAGAGGCAACCCACGCATCCATGCCAACCCAGGACGGTGTGTCTGTTGTGTCGCGAAATTTGGCATCCAGCTTGTCAGCACCATTGGGTTCGTACTGTTCCAGCATACCTTCCGACTTCATGATCAACAGGCTTGTTCCGGCCAGACCCCAGATCACGTCAGCCTGCGGATTTTCCTTTTCAGCCAGCAGTTTCGCAGTCACAACGCCAGTGGAATCACGCACCCAGTTGATCTTGATATCGGGGTGATCCTCGTTGAAAGCAGCGGCATAGCGCTTCAGATCTTCCGCTTCGACCGCAGTGTAAACAGTCAGTTCTGTTTCAGCAGACGCCGCACCAGAAAAAGTAACAGCCAGAGCCAGCGCAGAAACACCGCCAGCCAGGGAATTCATGAGAAATTTTTGCATTTGATTGCTCCTAAAACGACCATCTTGTCTGAACAGATGACTCTGTCTTTTGTCAGTGAGCACCATAGCTAGGTGAGCTTTGTTACAGCTTTGTAATCATAAAGGAGACAATTCATAAATTTGGCATGAATTTTAAGCGTCAATCATTGATTTCCTCAATAATTCACATTCAGTTTCATATCGAAAATTTTTCATCCCGCTTCCAAAAACAAAAAAGGAGGGACATCTGTCCCTCCTTGAAAACTGAGCATTCAGTTGTTTTTTCTTTTTCAAATCAGAGTGATGGCCCTGGCTGATCTAGAGAGTACTCCATCAGCCCCCTGGTCACATAGTCAAAGGCTTCATCCATGGAGTCCGTGACGATGTAGAGGTCCAGATCTTCCTTGCTGATCGTCCCGAACTCGCAAAGAGCCTCGAAATTGACAACCTTGCTCCAGTAATCCTTGCCGTAGAGGACAATCGGCATCTTCTTCTTGATCTTGTGCGTCTGGATCAGGGTGAGCAGCTCGCAGAACTCGTCAAGTGTTCCAAAGCCACCCGGCATCACCAGAACGGCCTTGGCCAGATAGATAAACCAGAATTTCCGCATGAAGAAGTAATGAAACTCCAGGGAAAGCTCCCGGGTAATATAGGGATTGCCACTCTGTTCGAAAGGCAGGGAGATGTTCAGGCCGACATTCACACCGCGCCCTTCGGAAGCACCTCTGTTCGCGGCTTCCATGATACCCGGGCCGCCCCCTGTACAGACAACGAAGCGCCGCTCCTTTTCATCCAGTGTCTTGGACCACTCGGTAAAGCGTTTGGCAAGCTCCCGTGTTTCTTCGTAATAGCGGGACATGGACAGGGCCTTCCGGGCCCGCTCCGGATCTCCCTCGCCGCGCTCTGCCGCTGCAACCATGGCTTCAGCCTCTTCGCGCGATTTGATTCGGGCAGATCCGAAGAAGACAATTGTATCGTCCACGTTCAGCTTATCAAAACGGGTCTGCGGTCCATAATATTCGGAAAGGATTCTCATACCGCGCGCTTCAGGCGCGTTCATAAACTCAGGATTGTGATAAAACTTGCTTTCGCTGAACTTCGTTTCGCCGTTGTTATTTTCATTGTCATTTTTTTTATTTTCAGCGTCTGTCATTGAAAGACCTTTCATTATTATCTTTTTTTTAGTCCTTTTAATGTAAGCCTTAACGGGTCGTAATGCACTGATTTTTTGTGAATTCCGGGAATGCTATATCAACTTTTTTGTGAAGAAAATTTGTCATTTTCAAACAGAGGCGTGTATATTTCTGTTCAGAAAATACAGTCTGCAAAGAGTGATACTGAGCGATTTCGACCGCAGTAGGCAGATCAGTTGGTGCATTCAGAATTTGCTAACCTTTGGATTGGACAGTCATGCCTTTTGTTTCCCGTGCGCCGGATGGCACCATTACATCACTGCACCGCGAAATGGACAGCGATAATCTGGAGTATCTCCGCCCGGATCATCCGGATGTTCTGACCTTTCTGAGCAATCCTGACGGGAGCGACAGCAAGGAGGCATCCGGCGAGCGCGAGCAGTACATCAGCGATCTGGTTGAATCAGACCGGGACATGGTCCGTGTTCTGGAGGATCTGATCTCCGTGCTGATCGACAAGCGCGTGATCGTCATGACGGATCTTCCCCAGGCGGCGCAGAAAAAACTGTCCCGCCGCTTTGGCTTGCGAAGCAAGATGCAGGACCTTGGGGGTATTGTGGCTGACTCTGACGACATCATGCTGCCCTGAAACATCCTAAAAGCCAATCCGGCCAATGAGCAAACCCGACATTCCAGTCAACATCGCGGACCAGACCCCCAAGCCGCGCATCGTTCAGTACAGGAAAAAACGCTATTCCATCCGGCTTGAACCCGTGTTCTGGCGTGCCCTTGAACGCATGGCCCGTGAAAGGCGGAAAAAGCTCGGACAGTTCCTCATTGAGCTGGAGGAAAAGCATGAGGGCATCAATTTTGCCTCCTTCCTGCGCTCCTACTGCATGCTGGAAGCGGAACAGACCGCCGCCGAACACGCCCTGGAAAACAGGGAGGCTTCCATTGCGCAGTTTCTCAGAACCAGTCCCGCCCCCGGCGCGCTGATCCGGTCCGATCTTCATATTGTCGACGGCAATGATGCCTTTTACCAGTGGCTGGGCGAGGACCAGAAACGCATTGAGGGTGTCGACGTGACATCCCTGTTCCAGATTCGTTCCCGCGCACCGCTCCAGGACGCCTGGAAAGACCTGATGAGCGGCAAGAACGAACAGCTTGATGCCAGAATTATCCGCATGGTTCCCGGGCGTGTGACAACAGCGCAGGCCCGCTTCATCAAAATGAAGAGCATGGAAACAGCACAGGATTACGGCCTGCTGTGGATTGTCTCCACCCCCAAGGCTTCCCTGCCACAGCGCACGACGCCTCTTCCTGCCCAGGGCAAATCTCCCCCTCAAAGACAGATCGAACAGGGGCGCCCTGCGGCCTCGTCCATGCGCAATGTGCGCGTGACAGCACAGGTTATTCGCCCACCGACAAAAACCGAAACCGAAGACTGAATTCCCCGACCACCGGGATCATTTGGCATCTGAAAAAAGTGAATTCGCTTGGATCAGGTCTTCTGAATCGCTATACAGACTCGCACCAGCCCCTTGGCTCCCTGACAAAAACGGCACACAGAAACAAAGATGAACGATTTAACCCGTGAAGAAAAAAGCTTTATCACCTATGACGAAGCCGGCTTTGAAGGCATGCGTCGTGCGGGCAGACTGGCCGCAGAAACCCTGGATTACATCACTCCCTTTGTAAAACCCGGCGTTTCGACAGGTGAGCTGAACGATCTGTGTCATGCCTTTATCACCGAGCATGGTGCCACTCCGGCTCCGCTGAACTACAAGGGCTTTCCGAAATCTGTCTGTATCTCCATCAATCACGTTGTCTGCCACGGCATTCCAGATGAGGGGCGTATCCTCAAGGACGGCGACAGCCTGAATATTGATGTCACCGTGATTCTGGACGGCTGGCACGGTGATACAAGCCGCATGTTCTTTGCAGGCAAGCCGACCATCAAGGCCAAGCGCCTTGCCACAGTGACCTATGACTGCCTGATGTACGGCATCGAAGCCGTCAGACCCGGCGCCACCCTTGGTGATATCGGACACGCCATTCAGACCCACGCAGAGGGCAATCGCTGCTCTGTCGTGCGGGATTTCTGCGGACACGGTCTTGGTCTCCAGTTCCATACGCCGCCCAGCATTCTGCACTACGGCAGGGCCGGTACCGGCCCCCGCCTGAGAGAGGGAATGATCTTTACCATTGAGCCCATGATCAATCTGGGCAAATATGATGTAAAGATCCTCAACGATGGATGGACTGCTGTCACACGTGACAAAAGCCTGTCCATGCAGTTCGAACACTCCCTTGGCGTAACTGAAGACGGATGCGAAATCTTCACACTTTCCCCGAAAGGATGGCATCAGCCACCTTACGATCAGGCCTGAATGGAAAACTCCCGTGACGGAAGGCGCAACAGGAAAGGCTGCGCCCCACCAGCACGGACACCGGGAGCGCCTGCGAAAGCGCCTTGTTGAGGGCGGTGCGTCTTCCCTGCCGGACTATGAGCTTCTGGAACTTCTGCTCTTCGGTGCAAATCCCAGAGGCGATGTCAAACCGCTGGCAAAGGAACTGATTGCCCGCTTCGGAACACTCGCCGGGGTCTTCGCCGCACCTGACGAACAGCTGCTCCGGACATCAGGGCTGGGTCTTTCCGCTCTCGCCATTCTCAGGGCCGTTCCGGAAGCCGCCATTCGGATGGCGCGGCAGGACATTCTTGAAGCTCCCGTCATCAATTCATGGGACAGGCTGGAAGACTATTGCCGCATGCAGATGGGGCGTCTACAAATCGAGCAGTTCCGCCTGCTTTTTCTGGACCGCAAAAATCGCCTGATCGCCGATGAAATCCAGCAAACAGGAACCGTTGATCACACACCTGTCTATGTGCGGGAGGTGATCAAGCGCAGTCTGGAACTCGGCGCGACGGCCATTATTCTGGTTCACAATCACCCCAGTGGCGATCCCGAACCGTCCCGGGCCGACATCGACATCACCAGAGCCATCCAGACCGCCTGTTCCAGCGTCGGAATCACTGTTCACGACCATCTGATTGTCACCAGGGGAAAACATCTGAGTTTCCGCAATCACGGACTTCTTTGACTCTTCCTGCCCTTGAAAGGAGCCTTTGGAATTGACAGCGCCGGACTTTTCCGGTTGTTTCGGCCCAGACACTTCCACAGGGACAAACAGTGCAAAAAGCTGGAGCTGTCCCTTCACAGCCCTGACAGCAAGAGGACGACAAAGATGATCCCCCGCTACAGCCGGCCTGATATGGTCAATATCTGGGAACCTGCCAACAAGTTCCGTATCTGGTTTGAAATCGAAGCCCATGCCTGTGACGCACAGGCAGAACTCGGTGTCATTCCGAAAGACGCAGCCAAGGCTGTCTGGGACAAAGGCCGGAAGGAATACACTCCGGAACGGATTGCGCGCATTGACGAGATCGAGCTCGAAGTGAAGCACGACGTCATCGCCTTTCTGACAGAACTGGCTGAAAACGTTGGCGAGGAAGCCCGCTTTGTCCACCAGGGCATGACCTCTTCCGATGTGCTCGACACCTGCCTCTCCGTCCAGATGACACAGGCTGCCGACATTCTGCTGGCTGATCTGGACCGCCTTCTTGCTGCCCTGAAAACCCGCGCAGAAGAAACGAAGATGATGCCCTGCATCGGCCGCTCCCACGGGATCCACGCCGAGCCGGTCACAATGGGTCTGAAGTTTGCGCGTTTCTATGCCGAGATGAAACGCAACCGCGACCGCCTGCTGCAGGCGCGCGAGGACATTGCTGTCTGTGCGATCTCCGGTGCTGTGGGAACCTTTGCAAACGTCCACCCCTACGTCGAGGAGTACGTCGCGGAGAAGATGGGTCTTTCCCCCGAGCCGATCTCCACACAGGTGATTCCCCGCGACCGCCACGCGAACTATTTCTCCGTTCTGGGGATCATTGCATCCTCCATCGAAAACATCGCGATTGAAATCCGCCATCTGCAGCGCACAGAAGTCCGCGAAGCCCAGGAATACTTTGCTCCGGGCCAGAAGGGCTCCTCTGCCATGCCGCACAAGCGCAACCCGATTCTGACAGAGAACCTGACAGGTCTTGCGCGACTGGTGCGTTCTGCCGTTGTCCCTGCCCTGGAAAACGTCGCCCTGTGGCACGAGCGTGACATCTCCCACTCTTCTGTGGAGCGCATGATCGGTCCTGATGCGACTGTTACCCTGGACTTTGCCCTTGGGCGTCTGGCCGGCACCATCGAAAAGCTGGTTGTCTATCCACAGAACATGATGGACCACCTCAACAACTTTGGCGGCATCCACGATGCGCAGCGGGTACTGCTTTATCTGACACAGAACGATGTCAGCCGCGAGGATGCCTATCGCATCGTCCAGCGCAATGCGATGCGCGTCTGGAAAAGCTACGGCATTGATCCCGACAACCCCGATTCCGCTCCGGAACTGGATGCGGTGGAGAAGGAAGCGGCCCAGCACGACAACCGTTTCTTCTTCTTCATGTCCAGAGACGAAGGACTGACAAAGATTCTGAGTGTCGAAAAGCTCTCCAAACTGCTGGAAGAAGACTCCATCAGCTATCACACCAAGCGCGTCGACACGATTTTCGAACGCGTGTTCGGCCAGTAAATACGGGTCAGACCCGGCACGAAAAAGCCGCCCTGTCCGGGCGGCTTTTTTATAACCTGAAGTTATAGAGTTCTACTCTGTCATAACCTGACGCTGCGCTTCGGCCTCGAATTCGGAGAGGCTGCGTTGCAACTGATGGTCAGAAAGCACAACACCTCCCTGTTCAAGGGTTTCACCCAATCGGGCAACAAGCCTTTCACGCCCGGGTTCATCAAGGTTCAAACGAACCAGATCAAGGGCAAAGCTCTCCGCCTTTGCGGCAGGCATATCAACCTGTTCAGCCACCCACAGACCGGCCATTTTAACAAGGCGCGCCTCGATTTTGAAACGCAGTTCTTCCTCGTGTTTGAATTTGTCCTCGAAAGCCTTTTCACGTGCACTCAGTGTAGACATTGCTCAACTTCTCCTGTCCCCAATGCTTCGGAAGTAAACCCTGATCAATCCGGAGATCGGACTGCGGGCCTTATGTGCTGGCAACGTCAGGACTTCAAAAGCTTTACCCACGTCAATTGAAACTCTTTTCCGTTGCTCGCCTGAAACGATATCGGGACTTTTTGAACAAAAAATTATGAACTGGATCGCATTTGTATTGCATTCGAGACAAATTGAATCCTGGTTTTTTCCGGGAAACAGGGCAGTAGCCGTTCCCAAAGACAGCAAACACAGTCAGGCAAGGCTACAGAGTATAAAGCCCATACAAGATATACCCGGCTTGCTCTCACAAAAAATGTGCAATCCATATACACAAAAAAATTGAATTTTCTTCATAACAAAAGGCCGTCCCATTCCGGGACGGCCTCTGTTCAATCAATTATCTGCCCGGTTTCCTGCCTTCAGACAGGCCGGACCGAACCACTGCTACTCAGCCATGATCTGCTGCTTTGCCTCAGCTTCACACTCTGCCAGATTGCGTTCAACCTGATGCTTGCTCACACCTGATGAGACCGCTTCCAGATCTGTCATGACCTTTCCGACAACATCATCAAGTCCGGGTTCTCCCAGATTGAAGGTTACGAGCTCCTTGGCATAGGCCTCTGCCTCATCACCACTTTTGCCCAGCTGCCCTGCAACCCACAAACCCAGCAGTTTCACCTGACGCGCTTCAACCTTGAAACGGATTTCCTCGTCATGCTGGAACTTGTCTTCAAAGGCCTTTTCACGATCGCTCATTGTTGCCATGGAATCAGGATCTCCTGTTTTAAAACGACATCACGTCTGATCTTGCATTGAACCTCACTTGTAACAGGACTTTATGACGAAATTGGGTCCGTATCCAAGAAACAAATCCAGAGTCCGCACCTTTTTCAAGGACATAAGAACAATCTTCAACATTGAAACTCGCCAGAGGGCAGCTATTCTGGAAAGGACATCACTCTTTGGAATGCCTTTCCCATGTGCAGCGTTATCATTGCCCGTCAGCCGGGCAGCAACTGGCCCCTCCTGATCGGTGCGAACCGGGATGAAATGAACAACAGGCCCTGGCTTCCCCCTTCCCGTCACTGGCCCGACCAGCCGGAAGTCATTGCAGGTCTTGATGAACTGGCTGGCGGCAGCTGGATGGGGCTGAACGATTTCGGTCTTTCGGCCTGCATCCTCAACCGCTACGGCACACTGGGGCCACAGGGGGACAAGCGCAGTCGGGGCGAGTTGATCCTCGAGACCCTGGACCACGCGGAAGCCTCCGAGGCCGCAAAGGCTCTCTCCGCCCTCAACCCCGAAGCCTACCGCCCCTTCAATCTGATTGTCGCAGACTGGAAGGATGCCTTCTGGCTGCACAATGACGGACAGGTCATCCACCTGAAGCCTGTTCCTGCAGGCCTCAGCATGATCACCCACTCCGACCTCAATCAGGATCATCCGAAACTCAACAGCTATCGCCCGGCTTTTGAACGATCCCTTCCCGACATCGGAACACAAGAAGACCTTCAGCTCACAGACTTCCGGGGCTGGGCAGAACTTCTTGGCAGCACAAAAGCCCCGGCAGACCCTGATGGCTCCGGTCCGGATGACAGCGACCCGGAAAACGCCCTCTGTTTTTGCAGAGGCAACGGCTTTGAAACGCTTTGTTCCTCCATCCTTGCCCTGCCCTCGGCAGAGCTGCATCTCAAGGGAATCAAACCCTTATGGCTTTTTGCAGAAGGCCAGCCCGACAAGACGGAATTCCAGCCCGTCAAACTTTGACAGACAATCCTCATCACAAGGCTGCTATGCGCTTCAAAGAGATTGTTTCTGACCACACCTCCTGCTATAGGATGCGTGAAAAGTCGGACGCAAAAAAGTCTGATCGATCCCATGCAGAGCAAAAGCTCACCGCACCACCGAAAAACGGAAGGGAACCCCATGCGCGGCAAACAGCTTTATGAAGGCAAGGCCAAGGTCCTGTTCGAAGGCCCTGAAGCCGGAACAATCATCCAGTATTTCAAGGACGATGCGACCGCGTTCAACGCGCAAAAAAAGGGCACCATCAACGGCAAGGGCGTGATCAACAACGTCATTTCCGAACTGATCATGCTGCGCCTTACCGAACTGGGCATCCCGACACACTTCATTCGCCGCATCAACATGCGCGAGCAGCTGGTCCGCTCGGTCGAGATCGTTCCTCTGGAAGTCGTGGTCCGCAACGTGGCGGCCGGATCGATCTGCAAGCGCCTCGGCCTTGAAGAAGGTGACATGCTGGACGAGAGTCTGGTCGAGTTCTGCTACAAGGACGACGAACTGGGCGACCCGCTGATTGCACAGGAACACGCGCTGGCCTTTGGCTGGGCCGATGAGGAAGAGCTGGACGACATCGTTCACTACACCCATCGCATCAACGATTTCCTCCGCGGCCTCTTCTTCGGCATTGGCCTGCGACTGGTTGATTTCAAGCTCGAGTTCGGCCGTCTGGAAACCGAAGAGGGCACAATGATTGTGCTGGCCGATGAAATCAGCCCTGATTCCTGTCGCCTGTGGGATGTCGAGACCAACGAAAAGATGGACAAGGACCGCTTCCGCCGCGATCTGGGTGGTATCGAGGAAGCCTATCAGGAAGTGGCCCGTCGTCTGGGCGTCCTGCCCAAGTCGGGCCTGCAGGAAGACACAACAGAAGACTAGATTTCAGGGGGCGCAATCCGCCCCCTTGCCATTTTCACAACACCAGGTCCGAAAGCGGCAGGGTGACACTGCAACATCGTCCCTGCAAAAAGGGGATGACTTCAGCCTCCAGATGGAAATAAGGGAGAATAGCTGTGAAAGCACGGATTCACGTTACACTGAAGAACGGTGTTCTTGATCCTCAGGGTAAAGCCATTGAACACGCACTGGGTTCACTGGGTTTTGACGGCGTAAACGAAGCACGTCAGGGCAAGTTCATCGAACTGGACCTGCAGGAAACTGACGAAGCTGCTGCACGCGAAGCAGTTGCTGCCATGTGCGAAAAGCTGCTGGCAAACACTGTGATCGAAAACTACGACATCGAGCTGGAAACCTGAGGCCTGCCTCACCCACTCATGTGTAAACGTCAAGACGAGCGAGGAACGTGCCAATGAAAGCGGCAGTGATCGTTTTCCCCGGTTCAAACTGTGACCGGGATATGCAAGTCGCCCTTCGTCAGACCATGGGCAAGGAGCCTGTGATGGTCTGGCACAAGGACGCAACCTTTGAGGATGTGGATCTGATCGCCCTGCCCGGCGGCTTTTCCTACGGGGATTACCTGCGCTGTGGTGCCATGGCTGCGAAGTCCCCTGTCATGAAGGAAGTCGTGGAACGCGCCAACAAAGGCGTTCCTGTTCTGGGAATCTGCAACGGCTTCCAGATCCTGTCCGAAAGCGGACTGGTCCCGGGCGCACTGATGCGCAACCGCGATCTGGCCTTTGTGTGCCGCGACGTCCACCTCTCCGTGGAACGCAACGACACGGCCTTTACCGGCACGTACGCAAAGGGTCAGACCATTCGCGTTCCTGTAGCCCATCACGACGGCAACTACTTCATTGAGGATGATGGCCTGAAAGCCCTGGAGGACAACAACCAGGTTGCGTTCCGCTACTGTGATGCATCCGGTGCTGTTTCCGATGCCGTCAACCCGAACGGCTCCCGCAACAACATTGCCGGGGTCTACAACACCAAGGGCAACGTGCTGGGCATGATGCCTCACCCCGAGCGCCTGTGCGATCCACAGCAAGGCGGAACCGATGGCGCAGGCCTCTTTGAGAGCCTCGTGGCTTCCCTGTCGTGAGTGAGGATCGAAGAATGAGCGAAGTAACACCTGAAATCGTTGCCGAACACGGTCTCTCCCGGGATGAATACAAACTGATCCTGGAAATCATGGGCCGCGAACCCAACCTGCTGGAGCTGGGCATCTTCTCTGTCATGTGGTCAGAGCACTGCTCCTACAAATCCTCCAAGAAATGGCTGAAGACCCTGCCAACCGAAGGCCCGCAGGTCATCTATGGTCCCGGCGAGAACGCCGGTGTTGTTGACATTGGCGAGGGCTATGCAGCCATCTTCAAGATGGAAAGTCACAACCACCCGTCCTTCATCGAGCCCTATCAGGGCGCAGCAACAGGCGTTGGCGGTATCCTGCGTGATGTCTTCACAATGGGAGCGCGCCCGATTGCAAACGTCAACGCCCTGCGCTTTGGCGAGCCATCCCACCCGAAAACACGCCACCTGCTGTCCGGCGTTGTCGCCGGTGTTGGCGGTTACGGAAACTGTGTCGGCGTCCCGACTGTTGCCGGTGAAGTCGAATTCGATTCCTCCTACAACGGCAACATTCTGGTCAACGCAATGACCGTCGGTCTTGCACGGGCTGACCGGATCTTTACCGCGCAGGCCTCCGGTGTCGGCAACCCTGTTGTCTACGTCGGCTCCAAGACAGGCCGTGACGGCATCCACGGCGCCACCATGGCCTCTGCAGAGTTCGACGACGCCTCCGAGGAAAAGCGTCCGACGGTTCAGGTTGGCGATCCCTTCACAGAGAAGCTGCTGATCGAAGCCTGCCTGGAACTGATGCAGACAGATGCCATTGTCGCCATTCAGGATATGGGCGCTGCCGGTCTGACCTCCTCTTCCTTCGAGATGGCTTCTTCCGGCGACATGGGTGTCGAGCTGGAACTGGACAAGGTTCCCCAGCGCGAAGTCGGCATGACTCCCTACGAGATGATGCTCTCTGAAAGTCAGGAGCGCATGCTCATCATTCTGAAGCCGGGCAAGGAAGACCTCGCGCGCTCCATCATGGAAAAGTGGGATCTGGACTTCGCGGTGATCGGCACACTGACCGACAGCAAGCGCATGGTCCTGAAGTTCCACGGTGATGTTGTCGGTGACCTGCCGATCAAACCGCTGGCGCACCACTCTCCCGAGTACGACCGTCCGTGGGTTGAAACCCCCCTGCGTGATGAGGTTGAGGCCGGCTCTGTTGACCAGCCAGCCGACACAACAGCCGCCCTGAAAACCATGATCGGTCATCCGAACCTGTCCAGCCGCCGCTGGGTCTGGGAACAGTACGACCACATGGTAATGGGCGACACAATCGGCCGTCCGGGCGGTGATGCCGGCGTTGTCCGCGTCCACGGCACAGAGCGTGCACTGGCTGTGACATCGGACTGTACACCGCGCTATTGCGAAGCCACACCGTTCCGCGGTGGTGCCCAGGCCGTTGCCGAGACCTACCGCAACCTGACGGCTGTCGGTGCCAAACCACTGGCCGTGACCGACAACCTGAACTTTGCAAACCCCGAGCGTCCTGAAATCATGGGTCAGCTTGTCGGCTGCATCAAGGGTATGGGCGAGGCCTGCAAGGTTCTCGACTATCCGGTTGTTTCCGGTAACGTGTCTCTCTACAACGAGACAAACGGCAAGGGTATCAAGCCGACACCCGTGATCGGTGGTCTGGGTCTGATCGAGGACTCCAGCCGTCTGGCGACTGTCGCCTTTGGTGGCGAAGGCCAGGATCTGGTGCTGATCGGTGACACGAAAGGTCACCTTGGTGTCTCGCGCTATCTTGATATCATCGAGGGTCGCACCGACGGCAATGCACCGGACGTTGATCTGGCTGCCGAACGCCGCAACGGTGACTTCGTTCGGGCACAGATCGAAAAGGGCTCTGTTGTCAGCTGTCACGACCTGTCTGACGGCGGCCTGGCACTGGCTGTTGCAGACATGGCTGTGGCCTCTGCAATGGGGGCCGAGATCAAGCGCCCCGAAGCTTGCGACACAGCTCTGACCGCATGGCTCTTCGGTGAGGATCAGGCCCGTTATCTGGTTGCTGTCGACAAGGCCGATACCCTTCTGGCCGCGGCGCAGGAAGCCGGAGTTCCTGCTGCTGTTGTCGGCAAGACAGGTGGCAACAGCCTGACACTGGAAGGCGGTTCTTCCGTGAGCATTGCCGATCTGCGCGCAGCACACGAAAGCTGGATGCCTGACTACATGGCAGGCTAGAACACCAGCCTTGAGAGCAAAAAGAAAGCGGGGTCTGTCACCAGACTCCGCTTTTTCTTTGAATTATTCCAAACTCTTGCACAAAAGCCTTCAAAAATAAGGATTTCACAGCTTGAAATTGTGGCCCGGCTCCATTATTTGCCTTAACGGATATGGATTTTTCGGCGAACTGCGTTAATCTGTGATCAGAAATGAAAACAGGCCTGATGCATTTGCCGCAAAAGGCCGGAACTGTTAGGACAAGAGGACGGCATCATGCCAATGAACCCATCTGAAATCGAAAGCCTGATTCGCGAAGCCCTGCCCGATGCAGAGGTGACCATCGAAGACCTGCGTGGTGACGGGGATCACTATGCGGCTCACGTGGTCTCGCCAAGCTTCGAGGGCAAGAGCCGCGTTCAGCAGCACCAGATGGTTTACAACGCGCTGCAGGGTCGCATGGGGAACGAACTCCACGCTCTCGCGCTGCAAACCTCCGCACCGAAATAACGACACAGCCGGCCCGCACAGGCCGGACAGAAACAAGAGAGAACCGAACAATGGATTCAATTGTTACAGATCGCATCCGCCAGGAAGTCAACGAAAACGATGTTGTCCTCTTCATGAAGGGCACACCTGTCTTTCCTCAGTGTGGCTTCTCCGCCACCGCTGCACAGATCATGACTCACCTCGGGGTCAAGTTCACCGGCATTGACGTTCTCCAGGACCCGAGCATTCGCCAGGGCATCAAGGATTTCAGCAACTGGCCAACCATCCCGCAGCTCTACGTCAAGGGCGAGTTCGTCGGTGGTTGCGATATCATGCGCGAGATGTTCCAGACAGGTGAACTGCAGGAACTGCTGCAGGAAAAGGGCATCGAGGGCGTCGCTGAGGAATAATCCTTCAGCGCACCTGCCAACCCGAACAAAAAGCCGCACTGATATCAGTGCGGCTTTTTGCTTGAGAACAGGACAGAAGCGGGGCCGGAAAAAAGCAACACAAGTCGATCACATAAAGTTCAAGGCCCTTGCAAATCCGGGGACATTAACCATTTCAGTATCAGAAGCAGGAAAACCCGTTCAACGAACCACAGAGGATTCTGTCCAATGACACTGAAAGCGAAAACACTTGGGTTCAAAGCACCTCAAGCTCTTTTCAGCCTCGGCGTTGCGAGTAGCCTGCTGGTCGCCATGGCCACTGTCCAGACTGCTGAAGCCGGCTCTTCCGAACGCCCCGATCAGGCAAGACTGGAAGCCGCACTGGAACGCAACGGCATTGATCTGAATGACATCACGTCTCAAAAGACCTATGCCCACCGCGTTTTTGTCGGCAGTGGACAGGCATCTGACGAGCCGACGCACTGGAATCACTATTTCCGCCTGCAGTCCTGTGACAATCAGGGTTATGTGATTGCGCGTCAGTCCCGTCACGGCCATGTCACCACAGTTTATACCGAAGGCAACTGTCAGGTCCCCGGCCTGTCATAACCTTCCATTTGTCTATCTCCTTGTTACTTCCCTGTGCCTTGGCCTGTCACTTTACAGTGACAGGCTTTTCTTTTTGTCTTGCCCTCCCGCCAAAGCCGCAGCAGACTGCCAGCAACAAACGAGACAAAGACTTCTGAAAAATGAGCTTTTTGCCTTGCGGGCAGACGATGTGAAAAGGAATTCCCGGCGACAGACACCTGTCCTCCGGCATCCCCTGACAAGCTGCTTTGCCCCGGAGGACAGAAAGCCGCAAACGACAAGGGCATGAGACCATGAAATCGCTTTTCCACCTTGCTTACAATGTGACCTCTCTGGAAGAAACACGCCGTTTTTACGGTGAGGTCCTCGGCTGCAAGGAAGGACGCAGCACCGAAACCTGGGTGGACTATGATTTCTTTGGCCATCAACTCTCGCTCCATCTGGGTGAGCCCTTTCAGACAGCAAACACAGGCAGGGTCGGCAACTGCATGGTCCCCATGCCCCATCTGGGCATCATCCTTCCCATGGGAGAATGGCAGGCTCTTGCCGAAAGGCTGAAAGCCGCCAACCACAGCTTCGAGTTCGAGCCCTTCCTGCGCTTTGAGGGTGAACCCGGCGAACAGGCCACCATGTTCTTCCGCGATCCGAGTGGCAACCCGATCGAGGTCAAGGGCTTCGCAGATTTCGAAGGAGTTTTCGCAGCATGACCCAAAGGCAATCCGTTCTTCCCTTCGTGTCACAGGAAAACCCGAAAAGCGAGGCCCTGTGGCTTGAGGCCTTTCGCACGGCCTTTCAGGCACAGAACCATACCACAGAGATCATCAGCTTCTCCGAACTGAGCGAAAGCCAGAAGCAGGAGATTGAAGTCGCCATTGTCGCCAACCCGCGCATCTCCGATCTGGAACAGCTCCCCAACCTGAAATGGGTTCAGAGCACCTGGGCCGGCGTTGAATCACTGGCCAGAGACAGCGACAAAAGCCTGCACATCGTCCGCATGGTCGATCAGCAACTCGGTGACACCATGGCCGAGGCTGTGCTGGCCTGGACGCTCTATCTCCATCGTGACATGCCCACCTATGCCCGCCAGCAGGCAGAACAGCTCTGGGTCGAACAGCCCCTGATCCACGCACGGGACCGGCGCATCGGCATCCTCGGTCTGGGAGCCCTGGGCGAAAAGGCCGCCGAACGCCTGAGCGCCAACGGCTTCTCCGTCAGGGGCTGGAGCCGCAATGGCAAAGCCTGCAGAGGGGTCGAGAAAGTCCTCTCGGGCGAGGACGGCCTGAGAGAGCTGCTGGGCCAGAGCGACATTCTCGTGGTCCTGCTGCCTCTCACACCGGAGACCAGAGGCCTCCTGAACAACGCACGCCTGGCACAGCTGCCGGAAGGCGCCAGCCTGATCAACTTCGGCAGAGGTCCCCTACTGGTTGAAGAGGACCTGCTCCATCAACTGGACCACGGACCTCTCAGGCACGCTGTGCTGGATGTCTTTGAAACAGAGCCTCTGCCCGCCAGCAACCCGCTCTGGACACACCCCGGTGTGACCATCCTGCCCCACATCACAGCGCCAACAGACAAGCCCACAGCCTCCACAGCCGTCGCCCGCAATATCATCCACTACTGGAACAGCGGAGAACTGCCCGAAGGCGTTGATCGCGGCGCGGGGTATTGATGGGCTGACATTTTAAAAATCATTCGGATAGCTAGAGCATTCCCTGTAAAAGCCTGCTACCTTGTTGCGCTGTAGCCATGGTGAACATCAATCCTTTTCGGGTTTGAAAAGAATGCTCGCAATTTTACAGACCAGACCTTTTTCCTTTTCGTACCTGCTGTGCCTCTTCGCAGTTCTGCTGACCACCACTGCCTGTGTTACGCAGGAACCCAAACAGTACAATCTTCAAACAGCTTTTGAGACAGCCCCGACTGACAACGCACAACAGCGTTTCCACTCCGTACAGGTGAACCCGGAAGACGCAGGCCTCCTGCATCTTTTCCGCAAGGACCTTTTTACGGCAGGCGCTGTTCTTTCCGCTGTTCTGATAGACGGCAGGCCAGTGATGGAGATGACATCAGGCAAGGCCACCTTTCCTGTCAGGGCCGGGAGCTATTTCATTGAAATCAGGTACGGTCTGCCTTGCGATTCATGGTTTTCGCAAGGAGACTGCGCAACCAATCCCTATCCCAATCAGGGACACAGTGCACAGTTGACCGTTGAAGCCGGTGAAGAGGTCTTTTTGGAAATCAGATTTCTGGACCCGGCCAACGGTTTCGCCTTTATTCAGGAGCAACAGGACAACTTCCAGTCAACCTCAAGCCAGGAAAGCGTCAAAAAACTCGTTGCCTTGATAGAACCGGAGCAACCTTCCCCCAGACAAAACACAGCAGGCGCTCCGGCCAGACAAACACCATCAGGATTTGACGAGAAACAGGCCACAACGGAACGCGATACGTTGGTGCTGCTGATTTCCGATCGCATCAAAAACGGCCAGTACGGTGCTGCCATTCCCCTGTTCGAGAAACTGGACAGACTGCCGGTTCCCCTTGATCCACGCACCGGTTTTTACTGGGGACAAACCCTGATTGAAGCCGGACAAACTGAAGCCGGTCTGATAAAGCTCCGCCGCTATGTCAAAAGCCTGAACACAAACTCCGCCTATTACCAGCCCACTCTTCGTCTCATTGCCCGGGCAGAGGGATCGTAAAAATGTACAGAAACCTTCTGCACAGCAGTGCTGCCTTGACCCTCACCCTAGCTCTGGCAAATATCCAGCCAGCTCAGGGACAGGGCACAGCAAGCCTGAACAACCAGCTGGATGCAGCCATTCAGGCCGCCTGCCACAGCTATCTCGTTGATGCCTTGCCGAATGCCCTTTCATGGCTGCAGGATCAGATCTACAAGAACAGTCCTTTCTGCAACAAAGCGCTCAAGGCCCATGACAATGAAGAGCTTGGCGATCTGCTGCAGGAAAGATTCCAGGGCTATCGCAAAGGCGATGTCCAGCTTGATCTCTCAAAAAAGCATGATCGGGATCTGAACGTCACCATCGAGTGTGACAGCGAATACATGTGCATGGAGAGCCGCCTGAAATATCAGGACACGGATCATCCTGTCAGCCAGAAAGACTACGACCAGGTGCGCGATTACTGTCTGGAACGCTATGGCTGCATTCAGGCTTTCTTCACAGACTGGCCGCAGAGCCTGCCCGTACCTCAAAAAGCTGAAGATCTGAAACTTGTCTCCTTTGACAGTCTTCTGCAGGCACAAGCCGGCGCATCAGAGCCTCCCTCTGACGACAGCAGCTCTGATGCCGAACAGCTTGCCGGCAACAACGCAGAAAACCAGAACATTTCCCCCAGGACATCGGAGCCCGAGAGGAACACACCGCCCTCATCCGGACCGACACCTGAACCGGAAGTCGTTGTCCAACCATCGGAGCAGACTGAAACCGTGACAGCAGCAGTTGCGACAACAACGGCTACTGCGCAAGAACCGGCAGGACACAGCGCCTCGAACACCGGGAACCCGAATCTTCATGTCGGACCTGCCAATGTGAACTGGGAACAGGCCGGGCTCTACTGCCGGAACCTCGGCATGCGCCTGCCAACCGTCGCAGAAGCCCGCGCCAATATCCGGGACTTCAAGCTCTATGCCCTTGATCACAAGGATGTCTATTACTTCAAATTCGGCAACAGCTATCAGTCCAACAAGGGATTGTGGACATCAGAGGCTTCATATCTCGATGCCTATGTTCAGCAATACAAGGCTGTCCATATCACGGGGCATGCTGAAGGCACCCATGCCCACCAGCAACAGATCGTGATCTGTGTGTCGTAAAGCTGTACCGGGGAAGCCCCCAACGCAAGCAGCGACAACAGTACCATGATCGTGGCATCCTCTTCGGAGATTGCTCTTTTCTTTCAGTGACAAGATTATGCCGTGCAACAAAAAAGCCCGCAGGACAAATGCCTGCGGGCTTTTTCGGATCGGGGTTCTGTCTCGTTAATTAACGAGAGTAGAATTCGATGATCAGGTTCGGTTCCATTTGAACCGGATACGGTACGTCAGCCAGCTCAGGAGTGCGAACGAATGTTGCTTTCAGGCCTTTGCCGTCAACATCGATGTAATCCGGAATATCGCGTTCAGCGGACTCAATCGCTTCCAGAACCATCGGGATCTGGCGGCTTTTCTCGCGAACTTCAACAACGTCACCCTCTTTCACGAGGTAGGACGGAATGGTCACGCGCTTGCCGTTGACCAGTACGTGACCGTGGTTCACGAACTGACGTGCAGCAAAGACAGTCGGGACGAACTTGGCGCGGTAGACGACCGCATCCAGACGTGTCTCCAGAATGCCGATGAGGTTTTCACCGGTGTCACCCTTGCGACGGGATGCTTCTGCAAAGTAACGACGGAACTGTTTCTCGCCGATGTTGCCGTAGTAGCCTTTCAGCTTCTGCTTGGCCATAAGCTGCACACCGAAGTCAGAAGGCTTCTTGCGGCGCTGACCGTGCTGGCCTGGGCCATATTCACGACGGTTGATCGGGCTTTTCGGGCGACCCCACAGGTTTACACCGAGACGGCGGTCAATTTTATATTTGGACGCAACGCGCTTGGACATTGTATCAAACTTTCTGTTTCACAGTTGTTGTCCCGGTAGGCTCAAGGCGGTTTATTTTCAAGGAAAACAAAGCCTTACACTTGGGCGGGGAAACTATCTTGTCCCACGTTCCCGGGAATTGCAGCGGCACAATAGCCTTTTTGCCGCAAAAGTCAAACAAAAGCAGGAGTCGCGCCCTTCGGAGTCTTCCCCTGCGAGGCGGCTCCGGACGGGCAACAGGCTTTTGTCACAGAGCCCTATCATGGCAGGGACCACCATAGAGCGAGGCTACACCTCAATTCCGGGTGCGCCCCTGTTCATCTTCAGAGGTCAGCTCCTGCCCGGAAACCTGCTCCGCTTCCACAGACAGCCTGTCCAGTCCCTTGGTCCGCCCCAGCCTGAGAGCCTTGACCACACCATGGAGTGTTTGCAGTTCCTGCGAAGTCAGATCAGCTCGCTGGAAGATGTTGCGCAGGTTCCGCACCATGTTCGGGCGCTTTTCCGGCGGATAGAGGAAACCGGCCTCGTCCAGGGAAGCTTCCAGCCTGTTGAAGAAGTTGACCAGTTCGTCCTTGCTGGCAACCTGTGATGTGCCTGTCACCAGTTCGTATTCCGGTACATCCGTGCCCAGCTGGAACCATTCATAAGCCATCAGCAGAACCGCCTGTGCCAGATTCAGCGAGGCAAAGGTCGGGTTCAGCGGCACTGTGATCAGAGTATCGGCCAGCACGACATCATCGTTGTGCAAACCGGCCTTTTCCGGGCCAAAGAGGACGCCCACCTGCTCGCCCTGTCCGTCGATCATCGCGCGCATGTCCTGCGCGGCACGACGTGGAACCACAACGGGTTTGGTCATGTGGCGGCTGCGTGCTGTCGTTGCGAAGACATGATTGAGATCGGCAATGGCCTCCTCGGTTGTCTCGAAGACTTCTGCCTTTTGCAGCACTTCGAGCGCACCCGAAGCAGAGGCCTCGGCAGCCGGATTGGGCCAGCCGTCTCTCGGTTTGACCAGACGCAGGCGCGTCAGTCCGTTGTTGAGCATGGCCCGGCAGACCATACCGATGTTTTCGCCCAGCTGCGGTTTGACAAGGATCACGACAGGCCCGTTTTCATAGCCTTCCGTGCTGCCCTTTGTGACATGTTTTTTGGTGCTGTCTGTTCCAGCCATCGCACACAGTACTCCGAAATCTTGCTTCAGGCCTTCTTCGCGGTATCGTGGAACAGCTTCCACACAATCCCGTCACGCAAGGCAGAATAGGATGCATCAATAATGTTCGGTGACACGCCGACCGTTGTCCAGCTCCGCCCCTTGCTGTCGCCGAACTCGATCATCACACGCGTCACCGCACGGGTGCCTTCGGCAGAGTTCAGGATGCGCACCTTGTAGTCCTGCAGCTCCATGTCTTCGAGTGTCGGATAGAACGGCAGCAGAGCCTTCCGCAGGGCCTGATCAATCGCATTGACCGGCCCGTTGCCGAGCGCCACTTCGCGGATGTCCCTGTCCTTGATGGTCATGGCAACAGTGGCCTCGGCCTCTGTGACCAGTTCCCCGCGGGAATTCCAGCGCCGGTCATCCATCACGCGGAACCGGTGAAGCTTGAAGAACTGCGGGAGACTGTTTTGTGCAGTGCGTACCAGCAGTTCAAAAGATGCTTCTGCACCGTCATAGCTAAAGCCCTGAAATTCCCTCTCCTTGACCTTCTCAAGCAAAGCCTGCATTCGGGAACCGTCCTGATCTTCCATCGTGATGCCCAGGTTGCGCAGCAGAGCCACCACGTTGGAACGTCCCGCCTGATCCGACACAATGATGTGACGGTTGTTGCCTACAGCTTCCGGAGGAATGTGTTCGTACGTCCTTGAGTCCTTTTCCACAGCGGACACATGAAGACCACCCTTGTGGGCAAAGGCCGACTGTCCCACATAGGCAGCATTGGCAGCCGGGACACGATTCAGGCGTTCATCAAGTCTGCGCGACAGCATTGTAAGCTGTTGCAACTGCTCATCGGAAATCCCCAGATCAAAATCCGTCTTGAGCTTCAGAGACGGAATCAGCGACACCAGATTCGCATTTCCGCATCGTTCTCCCAGACCGTTCAGGGTTCCCTGTATCTGGCGCGCTCCGGCACGGACAGCCATGATGGAATTGGCCACAGCATTCTCTGTATCATTGTGACAATGAATACCCAGATGTGTTCCCGGGATATGTTCTGTAACCGCACTGACAATGTCATAAATCTCATGCGGCAGGGTTCCACCGTTGGTATCGCAAAGCACCACCCAGCGCGCTCCGGCTTCATAAGCTGCAAGCAGGCAGTCCAGCGCGTAGGCAGGATTGGCCTTGTAACCGTCAAAGAAGTGCTCGGCATCGTACATGGCCTCACCTTTGCGGTTTTTCAGAAAGGCGATGGAATCACCGATCATGTCCACGTTTTCATTGCGCGGAATACCCAGCGCCACATCCACATGGAAATCCCAGGCCTTGCCAACAATACAAACGGCATCGGCAGCCGAATTAACCAGGGGGGCAAGACCCGGATCATTTTCCGCAGAACGCCCCGGACGGCGGGTCATACCAAAGGCAACAAAGCGCGACTGGTCCCCCAGATCCGGACGGGAGAGGAAAAAGGCATCATCTGTCGGATTGGCCCCCGGGAAACCACCTTCGATATAATCGATACCGATCGCGCCAAGACCACGGGCGATCCCGGCCTTGTCCTGAACGGAAAAGTCCACCCCCTGCGTCTGCTGACCATCGCGCAGGGTGGAATCAAAAAGATAGACACGATTTTCATTCAAACTGTCAGATGACACGTTTTTATCCTCTCCTGCCGCGCCTGAATGCCCGACACTGTTTTGTCTGTCTGCGACTGGACTGTTTTTTATTTTCTGCGCCAGCTCGTGCCTTCGGCACTGTCGAGCAGGACAATTCCCTCCGCAGCCAGCCCGTCGCGGATTTCATCCGCACGCGCAAAGTTTCTGGCAGCCTTGGCCTCGGCACGCTCCGCAATCAGTGCTTCAATACGGGCAGCCTCATCATCGCCACCGGTGGTCTCACCCTTGAACCAGGCATCCGGCTCCTGTTCCAGAATACCCAGCAACCGGCCCCCCGACAGAACCTCGCCTTTCAGCCGAAGCCTTTCAGCCTGATCCGTCGTCTTGTTCAGTTCTGTCACCTGCTCATGAAGGACTGACAGGGCCAGTGGCGTGTTGAGATCATCGCTCAACGCAGCCAGCAAGGCATCGGAAGGTCGGGACAGTTCCCCGCCCTCGACAGATTGCAGAGCTCCGTAGAAACGATCCAGCTGTGTTTTCATCTCCGCAATTTTCTCGCGAGTGATATCCAGCGGCTGGCGGTAATGACCCGACAGCAGGTTCATGCGAATGGCTTCACCGTTCAGCCCTTCATCCAGCAACTGGCGTACCGTAAAGAAATTGCCCAGTGATTTGGACATTTTCTCTCCGTTCACAACAACATAGCCGTTGTGCATCCAGTAGTTGGCAAAGGGCTTGTCATTGCAGCAGGTCGACTGTGCAATTTCATTTTCATGGTGCGGGAAGATCAGATCAAGCCCGCCGCCGTGAATATCAAAGCTGTCCCCCAGCAGAGAGCGGGACATCGCGGAACACTCGATGTGCCAGCCGGGACGTCCGCGTCCCCAGGGGCTTTCCCACCCCGGCTGGTCATCACTGCTCGGTTTCCACAGAATAAAGTCAGCCGGGTCCTTTTTATAAGGGGCGACTTCGACACGCGCCCCGGCAATCATGTCATCGCGGTTGCGATTGGACAGACTGCCGTAGTCCGGCATGGATGGCACGGAAAACAATACATGCCCTTCAGCCGCATAGGCATTGCCCTTTTCAATCAGAACCTCGATCATCTCGACCATGCTCTGGATGTACTGGGTCGCACGCGGCATCTCGTTCGGTTCCAGCGCCTTGAGTGCCGCCATGTCATCAATGTAGGCCTGTGCCGTACGGGCTGTCAGCTGATCAATCTCTTCACCGTTTTCACGGGCGCGTTCGATAATCTTGTCATCAACATCCGTGATATTGCGGACATAGGTCACCTTCTGCGCGCCATAAACATGGCGCAGCAGACGATAGAGAACATCGAAAACCACCACCGGGCGGGCATTGCCAACATGAGCAAAATCATAGACGGTGGGTCCACAGACATAGAGCCGCACGTTGTTCGGGTCGAGCGGAACAAAGTCCTGCTTTTCGCGTGCGAGAGTATTGTATACCTTCAGGCTCATGTCCTTGGTGCCTTTCCGTTTCTGGATGAAAATGATCCGGGGACTGAAGGGACAAAACTTCCCCCCGGTGGGTAAAGACTTCCCCCATCTTTATAAAGCCTGACAAAGGAATGCAAGCCTGCCGGTGTTTTCCACTCCACAAGCAGGCTTTTTCCCGCACATACCCTTTGGTATTTATTTTTTCGACTGTTTTGGCATGAAGTCTGCTTCATGTGTTTCCAGAGACATCCTTCTTTGGGAAAGGCAGGCAAACCATGCCCATCAACAGTACAGGCACACAGTCAGCTGTCGAACAGCTCTATCTGCGCAGTGACAAGAACAAGGACAAGACCATCACACTTGATGAACTTGTCGAGCAGCTTGGCAAGGAAGGTATTACCAAAGAACAGGCCGAGGCAGCGTTCAAGGCAGCAGATCGTGACGGTGACGGCAAAATTACCGTGGAAGAGGTCAAGCAACGCGCCCTTGAAGTTCAGCAGGCACAGCTCAAGAATTCCGGCCTGGCCCAGGCCGACCTGAACAAGGACGGGATCATCTCGGATGGAGAACGCTCTTTGCTCTCCACAACACTCGCCTCCCAGTCCACATCCTTCTATCTGAATTTGCTGTCCGGCGGTCAAAACGGCAGCCAGAGTCTTTTCGGTCAGCAAAACAACAGCAACCAGGCCTACGCCCGCAACTACGGCACCACGCCGTCGCAACCCAGCCAGACCATCAAGATTTAAAGAGCTTCTTTCCCCAGAGCTCTTTAAGGAAGCCCCTCACAGGCGCTTCAAAAAAGAACGGGATGTCGCCCCCAACGACATCCCGTTTTCTTTTTGCTTTCTGTTATCAAGCCTTCAGGCTGATTCACCTCTGAAACGGGCCTTGGCACGCGCCTTGCCGATCAAAGGCAGAAGGTCAGCCAGTTCCGGCCCGTGACTCTGTCCGGTCAGGGCCTTGCGAAGCGGCATGAAAAGCCCCTTGCCCTTGCGGCCTGTTTCGGTTTTCAGAGCAGAGGTCAGAGCAGACCAGGTCTCCCTGTCCCATGGCTCGACAGGAAGAAGTTCCGCAGCCTTCGCAGCAAACTCCCTGTCTTCCTCTTCAATAACAGGATCAAGGGGCCCCTTGGCGATGCGGAACCATTCATTCGCATCCGCCAGCTTTTCAAGGTTCGGACGAACAACATCCCACAGAGCACCGTCAAAACCGTCCGGCAGACGATCTGCCACAGATTCAAAGGACGCCTCATGCAGGATCTTTGCATTCAGGGAAGCCAGCTCAACCGGATCAAACCGCGGCGTGGCACGACCAAAGCGCGCGAGATCAAAGAGTTCTGTCAGGTCTTCCGGCTTCTGACGCACTTCGATGGGATCAGGCGTCCCCAGACGCGCGAGATAGCTGTTCAGTGCCATCGGCTCCAGACCGTCTTCCTCACGCAATGACTGCAGGCTCAGGCTGCCCAGACGTTTGGACAGCCCCTGGCCATCAGCACCAACCATCAGGGAAATATGGGCAAAGGTTGGAACAGCGCCACCAAGGGCTTCAAAAAGCTGAACCTGTACCGCCGTGTTGGAAACATGGTCCTCGCCCCGAAGAACATGGGTGATATCAAGCTCGATGTCATCAACCACAGATGTGATGGTATAGAGCGGGCGGCCATCTTCACGGATCAGAACCGGGTCCGTCAGGTTTTCACCCTCAAAGGCCACAGGACCGCGCACCATGTCTTCCCAGGCAATGTGCTCCGGCAGCAGCTTGAAACGCCAGTGCGGAGTGCGTCCCTCGGCTTCGAAGGCGGCCTTTTCCTCATCTGTGAGCTTGAGTGCGGCACGGTCATAGATCGGTGGACGGCCAGCCTGCAGGGCGATTTTCCGTTTCAGGCTCAGTTCATCCGCAGTCTCGTAACAGGGATAGAGACGACCATCGGCCTTGAGCTTTTCAATTGCGAGGTCATAGCGTTCCATACGGTGGGACTGAACGGCAAACTCGTCCCATTCCAGACCCAGCCATTTCATGTCGGCCTGAATGCCGTCTGCAAATTCCTGTGTGGAACGCTCGGTATCCGTGTCATCCATACGAAGCAGGAAAGTCCCACCTGCCTGTCGTGCCAGCAGCCAGTTCAGAACGGCGATACGGGCATTGCCGGCATGCAAGCGACCGGTCGGACTTGGGGCAAAACGGACTTTCATCTCTTCAATCTTTCCAATGAGGGCCTGCCAACCAGAGGCAGGACTGATCAATCTGAGCGCAAGATATCGACAGTACCCCAACGCTGCAAGGCTTCTTATCCGCGATAGCGGTTCGTAATGGGATAGCGTCGATCCCGGGCCAGATCTCGGCTGGTCACCTTGACCCCTGGTGTTGACTGGCGACGCTTGTATTCAGCCAGATCCAGCATGCGCCAGACACGGCGCACCGTCGCCTCTTCAAAACCGGCCGCCACAATGTCGTCAACGGGCTGTTCCAGTTCGATCAGGCGATCCAGAATGGCATCCAGAACATCATATTCCGGCAGACTGTCCTGATCTGTCTGGTCCGGCTTCAGCTCCGCCGAGGGAGGCTTGGTGATGATACGCTCCGGCATGACAGGACCATCGGGGCCAAGTGCACAGGCAGGCCTGTTTTCATTGCGCCAGCGAGACAGGGCAAAGACGCGGGTTTTATAAACGTCCTTCAGGGCATTGAAACCACCGCACATATCACCGTAGAGCGTGGCGTAGCCCACAGCCATTTCAGACTTGTTCCCCGTCGACAGCACCATGGAGCCCAGCTTGTTGGAAATCGCCATAAGTGTCAGACCGCGAGACCGCGCCTGAATGTTTTCCTCGGTTGTGTCTGCTTCCGTCTCTCCGAAGACAGGCGCCAGCATCGTCTCAAAGGCCTTCATGGCCGGTTCAATCGGAACGTTGTCGTAACGCACGCCCAGCAACTGTGCGGCCTGCGCAGCATCTTCCAGTGAATGCCCGGAGGTATAGGGCGAGGGCATCATCACCAGTCGTACCTTTTCCGCACCGATTGCATCCACAGCAATAGCCGCAGAAAGAGCCGAATCAATCCCGCCCGACATACCGATGACAATACCGGGAAATCCGTTCTTGCGAATGTAGTCCTTCAAGCCCAGAACCAGTGCGCAATAGATGGACTCGTTTTCTTCAAGCGGGGCTGTTTTCTCTTCACTCTGACAGGACCAGTTTCCGTCATCGCCCCTGTTCCAGTCCGTTGCAAAAACAACCTCTTTGAAAGCAGCAGCCTGTGCGGCCAGCGATGAATCGGAATTCAGAACAAAGGATGCTCCGTCAAAGACCAGATCATCCTGCCCGCCAACCATGTTCAGGTAGGCCAGCGGCAGCTCTGCTTCCTGAACACGCTGCAAGGCGACCTGCATCCGGATTTCCGGCTTTTCACTGTGGTACTGGGATCCGTTGATCCCCACCAGCATTTCAGCACCTGTCTCGGCAAGTGTTTCACAGACATCACTGCGCCACAGATCCTCACAGATCAGAACACCAAGACGGACACCACGGAAGGTCAGCGGCCCGGCAAGGGGAGCCGTCGCAAAAACGCGCTCCTCATCAAAAACACCATAATCGCAAAGACAGTGCTTGCCCCGCCAGCCCAGCAGTTTTCCCTCATCAATCAGCAGAGCCGCGTTGTAAACTGAAGATCGCAGGGGAGAGGATGCCTGCAAAAAGGGATTGTCCCCATGCAGGTTGTTCACAACTGGCGCACCAACAATCAAACCGGGCCCACCATCCTTTGTGTCTTCGACCAGTTCCATGAACGCTTCATCGCAATGACGCAGGAAATCGGGCTTCAGGATCAGATCTTCAGGCGGATAACCCGTCAGGGCCAGTTCCGGCGTCACAACAAGATCAGCCCCCTGACCGGCAGCCTCCGCCCGTGCTTTGCGGATCAGTTCCAGGTTACCCCGCAGGTCACCGACAGTCGGGTTTATCTGGGCAAAGGAGATACGAAGGCGATCAGTCATGTCGCAGGTCTCTCAAATCAGAATATCAAAGGTACTGTTGAGCCGTGGCACGAATACGCTCGACCATGGAATGCAAACCGTTGGCACGGTTCGGACTCAGGTGCTGGGCCAGTTCCAGACGGTCCAGCAGTCCCTGAATGTCAAAATCCAGGATCTCCCGGGCTGTCTTGCCGGAAAAGACCATCATCATCATGGCAACGAGGCCGCGTACAATATGGGCATCACTGTCCGCGCGGAACTTCAGAACAGGGGGAGTGGCATCCGTCGTCTCGCACACAAGCCAGACCTGTGACGTGCAGCCCTGCACACGGTTTTCCTCGGTTTTGTCTGAATCATCAAGCGCCGGAAGTTTCTTTCCCATGTCGATGATGTAGCGATAACGCTCTTCCCAGTCATCGACAAACTCGAAAGTGTCGATCAGGTCCTCGAGATCTTCATTTGTGAAGGCGGTTTCAGTCATGGTCTTTCTTTCAGGGTCCGTATCCCGCAGTGTCTTTCTGTCTTGCGACAAAGCCATCAGGAGCGCAAGAGGAATTCACGTCCAACCTTGACCCTCGGCTTTCCATCATATTCCACAATATCGGCCGTCGCATAGGTTTCCGACCAGCGATCCGGCAAATAGCTGCCTGTGCCCACGACATCAATCGGCGCCTTTGCCTCTGCCATCAGGCGACACTTGGCCGGGCTGAAGCCGGAAGAGGCAACGATTTTGACGTTCTGGAAGCCTTCGGCATCCAGCCGGTCACGCATATACCAGATTGCAGCGGCAGACACCCCTGCCCCGACCAGATAGCGGAGTTCTTCCTCGCTGCGATAGCCACGCACCGCTCGCGGTATGTGTTTTTCAAGGATGGCATAGGATTTCGCCGGATCGAGACCCTCGACAAAACGGCTGCCGGCTGTATCAAGACGCACAGCAAGGGCACCCGAGGTTGCGCGTTTCGGGAAACGGCGGCAGACCGTCAGGGCATCGGTAATTTCGCGGGCGAAGTAATCCACCAGAACCGTCATGGGTTCGTCCGGGAATGTTTCATCAAACATCTCGGCAGCCCGGAGCGTCGATCCTGCATAGCCGATCAGGGCATGCGGCATGGTACCCTTGCCCCCGTCCTGCCCGAAAAAGTGTGCTGTTGCGTCGGTTGCGTTACCGATGAAGCCGACAGCACCGGCCTTGCGTTTTGCCCGCTGGGAGCCGACGGAAGCCGCATAGGCCATGATCTCGGACATCTCGGTTCCGGCACAGTGGCGCGCGTCCATGGCCAGAAAGGCCGTGTCCTTGAGATCAGAGGCCATGGTCGTCGCATTGTAGGCTGCAACACAGGCTGGTCCGAGCTTCTGGAGAAACAGTGTTTCCAGCTCCACCAGTTGAACAAAGGAACCACTCAGATAGAGAATGGGTTCACCGGCCCCGACCCATTTTCCTTCGGGATACCGCAGGTCAACAGAAAGAGAAAAACCCTTGTCACGGGCAACAGATTCAAGCCATTCCAGCGCAAGACGCGGAGCCGAGACAACCGGGCGGCGCATGAAAACCGCATAGGTGACTTCAACATCACCGAACTGCTCGATGACTGCACGGGATCGCCTGAAATAGTGATCCGTCCATGCAGGAACAGCCTCTCCGTCAGGCCACTGACTCACAGAAACAGAAGAAGGTTTTTTTTCAGTATCACTCATGCTTTCACCCTGTCGTGCCGTTTTGTGGGGGCCAGAGGATTACACCGTCTAAAACTCAGGCCGCACAGGTAAACTGTACGGCCTGAGCATCAAAAGAGATGGGTTTCGCCGGACAGATCAACAGATCAGGTCCGGTTCCCTGCCAGGACTTTACGCTGCAGCAGCTGCCTTGCGCTCCTTTTCCTGACGTTCTTCCTTGAGGTATTCGGAAATCAGGAAAGCAAGTTCAAGCGACTGGCTTGCATTCAGGCGCGGATCACAATGGGTGTGGTAACGATCACCCAGATTCTCGTCCGTGATTGCCTGGGAACCACCCGTGCATTCGGTGACGTCCTTGCCGGTCATTTCGAAGTGAACCCCGCCTGCGTGTGTTCCTTCTGCCTTGTGGACATCAAAGAAACCGCGAACCTCACCCAGAACCGAATCAAACGGACGGGTTTTGTAGCCGGTGGTGGATTTGACCGTGTTGCCATGCATCGGGTCACAGGACCAGACAACCTTGGAACCGGCTTTTTTCACCTTGCGAACCAGCGGTGGCAGGAATTCCTGAACCTTGTCGTGTCCCATGCGGGCAATCAGCACAAGACGCCCTGCTTCGTTGTTCGGGTTGAGCGCTTCGATCAGGCGGATCAGGTCATCCGGCTCTGTCGTCGGGCCACACTTCAGACCGATCGGGTTGTGGATGCCACGCATGTATTCAACATGGGCTTCATCCAGCTTGCGCGTCCGGTCCCCGATCCACAGCATGTGGGCAGAGGTGTCGTACCACTTGCCGGTCAGGCTGTCCTGACGGGTCATGGCTTCCTCGTAGTTCAGCAGAAGCGCTTCGTGGGATGTATAGAAATCTGTCTCGCGCAGCTGGGAGGAACGCTCTGCACTCAGGCCACAGGCCTGCATGAAGGACAGGGCCTCGGAAATGCGTTCGCAGAGTTCCGCATACTGCTCACCCTGCGGGCTTCCGTCGACGAACTCAAGGTTCCAGCGATGCAGCTTGTTCAGATCGGCGAAACCGCCCTGCGCAAAGGCACGCAGCAGGTTCAGCGTTGATGCAGACTGGTTGTAGGCCTTCAACAGACGATCCGGATCCGGAATACGGGCCTCCGGAGTGAATTCGATGCCATTGATGTTGTCGCCGCGATAGCTTGGCAGTTCGACACCGTTCACGATTTCCGTATCGGAAGAACGTGGCTTGGCAAACTGACCGGCCATACGGCCGACCTTGATGATCGGGCAGGCCGCTCCAAAGGTCAGCGCCACAGACATCTGCAGCATAACGCGGAAGGTATCGCGAATGTTGTCAGGATGGAATTCAGCAAAGGATTCCGCACAGTCACCGCCCTGAAGCAGAAACGCACGACCTTCAGCAACTTCGCCCAACTGTTCACGGAGACGGCGAGCCTCCCCTGCAAAAACCAGTGGCGGAAGGCCCGCCAAGGTTTTTTCCACGGACTCAAGCTTCGCTTTGTCCGGGTATTCGGGAACTTGCCGAATTTCCTTGGCGCGCCAGGATGATGGGGTCCAATTCGCGCTCATAGCAATACCTCATGATTAATCATGTAATTTAAGTGGATCAACAGTTGTAGACAGCTTTTTCGGACTTGACCAGTCTGTTGATTTACAAAGCTGACTTTTTTGCGAGGACTTTGCAACTCCACCTGCAGGCCTCAACGCCCGAAATCCCCTTAACCTGTTGCTTTAAAACAAAAGATCAGGGAATTAAGAACACAAAAACGGGGCTGTGAAACTTCCATGAATCCAGCCCCGTTCTGATTTTTGTTGCGACAAAGCCCTCCGCCTAGGACGAAACAGGCTCCCGCATGGTGACGAATTCTTCTGCAGCAGTCGGGTGAATACCAACCGTCGCATCGAACATGGCCTTTGTCGCCCCTGCCTTGATCGCAACAGCAAAGCCCTGGACGATTTCCGGAGAATCAGCTCCCAGCATGTGAAGGCCAACCACCTTCTTGCTGTGTTTCTCGACAACCAGTTTCATGATGGAACGCTCGTCACGGCCGGAAAGCGTGTGCTTCATCGGGCGGAAAGCGGACTTGTAAACCTCGACTTCCCCATACTGTTTTTCAGCCTCCTCAACCGTCAGGCCAACAGTACAGATGGGTGGATGGCTGAAAACAGCCGTTGCCACATTGCTGTGGTCCATCGCACGGGGCTGCCCCCTGAAGACAGTGTCCACAAAGGCCATGGCTTCCTGAATGGCAACAGGCGTCAGATTGATGCGGTCCGTTACATCGCCAACAGCATAGATGTTCGGCACTGACGTTCTGGAAAACTCGTCAACGGCAACAGCACCCTTTTTGTTCAGTTCAACACCAACGCTTTCCAGCCCCAGATTGTCCGTGTTCGGCGTGCGGCCTGTCGCTGCAAAGACGGCATCAGTCTCCAGCGTCCGCCCGTCCGAGAGATGGACCAGCAAGCCACTTGCAAGCTTTTCGATCCTTTCAATGGTCACGTTGAATTCCAGCGCGATACCCTTTTTCGCCATCTCTTCGCCCAGGCCTTCGCGGATATCCCGGTCAAACCCGCGCAAAAGCGCATCACCGCGATAGACCTGCGTCACTTCGGAGCCCAGACCGTTGAAGATCGCAGCAAACTCGACAGCGATATAGCCGCCTCCGTAAACCACAACACGCTTTGGCTGCTCTTCCAGATGGAAGGCCTCGTTGGAGGAAATGGCATGCTCCCAGCCCTCGCCGTGCGGGAAGGACACGCGACCACCGGGTGCCAGCAGAATGTATTTCGCTGTCACGGTGCGGTCTCCGACCTGAACAGTATGGCGATCGATCAGCGACGCACGGGCGCGAATGTGCTCAACTCCGGCATTGTCCAGAATGCGCTGATAGATCGCTTCCAGACGGTCAATTTCCCTGTCCTTGTTGGCGATCAGCGTTGTCCAGTCAAACGAACTTTCACCAACGGTCCAGCCAAAACCGGCCGCATCCTCAAAGTCCTCATGGAAATGCGCAGCATAGGACAGGAGCTTTTTGGGAACACATCCCCGGATCACGCAGGTTCCGCCGTAGCGATATTCCTCTGCCAGCGCAACCTTCGCACCGGTTGCAGCAGCCATACGTGCACCGCGAACGCCCCCGGAGCCACCACCAATTACAAAGAGGTCATAATCATATTCTGGAGCGTCGAAATCATCTGTTTCGATTGCCGTTGCCATGGTGTTGTCTCCGTTCAAGTCGTTTGATGGTCCAATCTGCGTCCTGGCGAATCTGCCTACCACACAGTCAGTCCTGTTCTCTGAGAGATAGCGCAATCAGTGAACAGATCAAGTCTTTTGCATGTATCTAACGAGGCCGTGATCACCAGAGCGGCTTGACCTCGAAACCATTGAAGCCCAAACTTCGCCAGATGACAAAGGGAGAGATCTGAAAATGAAAGCCCAACATCTTTTGCGCCATGCCGGAATGACTGCCCTGCTTTTCCTGCTGAGCCCGGCTCCCGTCCTGGCTGCCGATCAGGAAACCTCACTGAGCGGTCAGGCCATTCAGGAGCTCCTCACCGGGAACACGGCCAGCAACCGTCCGGGAGACAGCTTTGTCCATCAGACCTTCGAAGCCTCCGGCCGAACAGTCTACCGTCAGGGAGAACGGCCAACAGAGATCGGAAAATGGCGCGTCGAGGGCGATCAGTACTGCTCCCAGTGGCCTCCCTTCGGAGGATGGTCCTGCTACCGGATGACGTCGGAGCCGTTCGGTACGCTCAAAACGGGCGACACCATCAGGGCAACCTTTGTTGGACAGAGCACAGAATATCCCGTCCTGATCCGGATCAAGGGGTCCTGAAACCCGAATATCATCTGCCGATGACACTTTATCGCAGACATGAAGCAAATTTTGAACTTGCACTTTCCCATCTGTGCGGCATGATCGCGATGATGGTTTCGACAGAAAGACCAAGTCGAATAAAAGGGAACACGGTGCGGTGTAGCCATCAGGCGCCAAATCCGGGACTGCCCTCGCAACTGTAAGCGGTTAGCCAACCAGAAATACCACTGATTGCCAGACAATCGGGAAGGCTGGAGCGCGTTAGACCCGCAAGTCAGGAGACCTGCCATCATTTGAGTTCACTCAAACCCGGCGAGGTGCCCGGGGGAGGTCTAAAGGCTATGATCCATTGTTCAGCAGGAATCCCCTGCGCTGTAGCGTTCAACGCCCGTTTTCTGCCGTCCTTTTCAGGACAGCAACAGTCTCCTCTGTTTTTCGGAATCCCTTTCCCTGCCGGTGAGCGAACTCTCCTTGCGGCCAAACCACAGGCCTCATGCCCGAATCCTGAACCAGAGTTCTTTCATCAGGAGAAAAAATTCTGCAATAGCGCTTGAAAAAAGAAATGTTATAACATAACAAATTTTCTCGCTGCTTACCGAAAAATTCATGGAGAATATGGATGATCAAATCCGCACTCAAATTCGTTCTGCTCTCTGCAGCAGGCTTTGGCCTGTCTGTTGCCGCCCCTGCTGAGGGGCTGGGCACATCCCCTGTTCTTGCCGCTGAAAAGATCATGAACGTTGCCGTGCCTTTTGGCCCGAAGAGCACCGTTCCTGACCCCCGCGCCCGCCAGAATGGCTGGATGAGCAACCGGGCCGGAGTCTCGGAAACGCTCATCGGACTGTCCTATGACATGCAGCAGGTTCCCCGTCTGGCTTCCCGTTTTGAAAACCTGTCACCGACAGAGTGGAAAATCGTCATCCGCGACGATGTAAAGTTCCACGACGGCAGTCCGATGACAGCAGAAGACGTCAGGACTTCCTTTGAAAAACTCTCCGAGGAAGGTCATCCTGCGCACAACCCGCGCCTGCTGAAACTGCTGGATCTGTCCGAAATTGAAGTGCTGGACAGCAAGACGCTTGTTTTCAGAACAGCAAACCCCAATTCGGCCTTTCTCTGGGCTTTGACAGAACCTTCTGCGGCCGTTCTGAAAGACGGCAACGAAACACTGCCTATCATCGGAACCGGGCCTTTCGTCTTTGTCTCTGCTGATCCGGACAAACAGTATGTCACCCGCGCCTTCGGGGATTACTGGGGTGGCAAGCCAAAGCTTGACGGTCTTGTGTTCGACACCATCAGCGATCCTTCGGTCGCTGCACTGGCGCTTCAGGCCCGCGATGTTGATCTGGTTACGAACTACGCGGAACCTGACTTTGCTGCTCTCAAGGAGCAAAACAGTGGGCAACTCTTTTCCAACGAAACAACCCGGCTGTTCTTCTATCAGGTCAGAACCGAAGACGGTCCGCTGGCAAACAAGACACTGCGCCAGGCCGTGTCCCTCGGGCTGGACCGGGATCTGATTGTCAGGGCCGCACTGTCCGGTGTTGGCGGTGCTGCATCGAAGGCCCTTTTCCCGGCATCCATGGCCGCCTGGTCAAACAACAGTCTTGCCCTGCCCTATGATCAGGATGCTGCAATCCAGCTCCTTGATGAAGCAGGTATTGTTGACAGCGACGGAAACGGAATTCGCGAACTGGATGGCAAGGATATTGTCATCAAGATCCGCTCCTACGAAGGCCGTGCCGCCCTGCGCCCGACACTGGAAATCAGCCAGCAGATGCTTCAGCAGCTGGGATTGCAGGTCGAAATCGCCATGGGTGAATTCGGTGCGAACAATGACGCTCTCAAAGCCGGTGAAATCCAGATGCATCTTCAGGCATGGGGAACCGCTCCCCAGGGCGATCCGGATTACTTCCCGAGCACACTGGTCCGCTCTTCCGCCAGCTACAACTTCTCCGGCTATTCCAACCCGAAGCTGGACAAGCTTCTGGAAAAAGGGCGTGCAGAGTTCGACAACAGCAAGCGCAAGCCGTTCTATGACGAGATCCAGGCCATCATCAACGATGACCTGCCACTCATCCCCGTTTTCCACAAGACCCAGGTTTCTGTCGGAAACGGCAAGGTCAACGGCTATCGCATCCACCCTGCGGAAACCTATCTCGCTTCGCCGGAGCTTGATCTTGCAGAAGACTGATTCGAGCCTTCTTTCCATTGAGGGTCTGTCTGCCAGAATTGGCAGGCAGACCATTCTGCATGACATCTCCCTGGACATTGGCCGGGGAGAGTGTCTCGCCATTGTGGGCGGCTCGGGAGCAGGCAAATCCTGTCTGCTGAAATGCCTGATGGGGCTTGCAAAGCCTGCGACTCCCTTTGAAGGTGTCCTGACATTCAAGGGGAAAAAGCACAACTGGTCATCCCGAAAGCCTGCCCTTGTGGACCGCGCTGCAATCTCCTTTGTCCCCCAGAATCCCCAGGCCGGTCTTGATCCCCTCAAGCGTCTGAAAAGCCAGTGGGAACAAACCCTGCGCTGTTCGGCAGCAGAGTCTGTTTCGTCCCGGGACATCTCCGAGCTCTTTTCAGCCCTGAAACTCAAGGACCTGAAATCAAGTTACCCGCACCAGTGGAGCCAGGGCATGCAACAAAGACTGCTGCTTGCCTTTGCACTTGTCTCCTCACCCGACATTCTGATTCTGGACGAGCCAACCTCCGCCCTTGATCCTCTCATTGCTTCGCGCTGCATGCTCAGGATTACGGAACTCGCAGCCCGCAACAATACAGCCATCCTGATTGTGACCCACGATCTGGCTCTCGCAGCACGCTTTGCCGACAGAACCGCCATCATGAACAGGGGACGGATCGAGGAATTTGGTCCAACCGGCAGGCTGTTGCAGGACCCGCAGTCGGACTATGGCAAGCTGCTGAGTGCAAACCGCTGCTGGCCGACCTCTTGTCAGGAAGACAAACAGCATGCTTGAAGCGAATCATCTCTCTGTATCACTTGACGGGGTTCCCCTGATTAAAGACATCTCCTTCCGGCTGGAAGAAGGTGGGTGCCTCTGTGTCGTCGGCGAAAGCGGTTCGGGAAAAACCACACTCCTCAAAACCCTTCAGGGACTGCTTCGTTTTGACGGGGGAAACATCCGGCACAGTCTGGCAGATGGCGGCCAAACCCTTTGCCTCGAACCCGGAGATAGCTTTCTCGGCCTGCCCGGTGTGAGCTGGGTCATGCAAAACCCGCAAGCTGCACTGAACCCGAGACAACGGGTGGGGCCATCAATTGCGGAAAGCCTCTATCACCTGAAACTGCCCCGGGCGAGGCGGGAGGAACTGGTTCTTGAAGCCCTGAGAGCTGTTGAGCTGGAACCTGAAATGGCCCGTCGTTTTCCCGAACAGATCTCTTTGGGGCAGGCACAGCGCGTCTGTCTGGCCCGCGCCCTTGTTTCCAAGCCCAAAGTCATCCTCTTTGACGAGCCTCTCAGCGCACTGGATGCCTTTGTCCAGAAACAGGTGGCCCGGACCATGCAGAACATCAGGGAACAGCACGGGCTTGGCTATGTGGTTGTGACACACGATCTGGGATACGCCCGGGCCTATGCCGACACTATCCTGCTGATGAACAGCGGCCGGGCTGTTTCCTGCCAGCCCGTTCACGACTTCTTCAATCGGCCTTCCTCGTCCTATGCTGCAGAACTGATTGAAGCTGCAGAGATTTTGGGATCACTCGACAGCGGAACGTCCCGCTTACCAGAGAAGCAGATCGCAAGCTGATGAATCACCCCTTTCCCCTTCTGAAACACCTCGCAACCCTGTTGGGCAAAAGGCTTGCCGGACTGGTAACAATTCTCCTTGGCGTGAGCCTGCTGACCTTCACCCTCTATTACATTTCCCCCGGCGACAAGGCGCTGACAATCAGTAATGCCCGCTACATGGGCGAAGGCGATGTTCCTCCGGAAGTTGTCGAAGCCATCCGGGAGGAATTCGCACTGGATGAACCGTTCCCTGTTCAGTTCTGGCACTGGATTTCCGGATTTCTTCAGGGCGATTTCGGCAAGTCTCTTGTGTCCCAGGAAGATGTTCTTCTGATTTTCCTGCCCAATCTGGCCGAAACACTCGAACTGGCAGCAACTGCACTTGCGCTTGGTTTGTCCCTCGCCTTCCTGCTGAGCCTTGTCAGCGTCTGGAAACCCGGCAGCATCTGGGACCGTCTGGCTGTCGCCTTTTCTTCCATCGGTGCGGCGGTACCATCCTACTGGCTGGGCCTCATCCTGATCCTGGTCTTTGCCGCAAAGCTGCAATGGCTTCCCTCCTTCGGTTCCGGCTCCCTTGAACAGCTTGTCCTGCCTGCTGTGACACTCGGGTTCTGGATCACCACATCCCAGACACGCCTTTTGAGAACCTTTCTTCTGGAAGCCAGCGAAGCTCCCTTCATCGAAGCCCTGAGACTGCGGGGTGTCCCTGAAGGCGAAATCTTCCGGAGGCATATTCTGAGACACGCCATGATTCCGGCCATCGCCATGATCGGTCTTGACTTCGCCGCCTTGCTGGAAGGCTCCATCATCGTGGAGGTCATCTTCTCGAGAGGCGGGGTTGGCTCCCTCTTTGTCGGATCCATTCTCAGCAGGGACTATCCGCTGCTGCTCTTCCTCGTCCTCTTTGCAGCCTGCAGCTATGTCATCCTCAACAGCCTGATCGAACTGCTGCAGGACTGGCTTTCTCCACACTCTCTTCAAGGAAATCGTCCCTCCCTGACAGGAGGCGTCAAAAAATCATGAGCACAACAACAGAAAAGCTCCTCACAAAGACCGACAGAAACAACAGCGCTCTGAAAGCCCTGCTCCTCTTTACCCTGTTGCTGTGTCTCTTCGGAGCAGGGTTGATCCTGACTCCCTATGATCCGGTCCAGGCTGATTTCCTGCACCGTCTCACGTCACCCTCTGCAAGCCACTGGTTTGGAACGGATCATCTTGGGCGGGACATTGCGACCCGCCTGCTTTATGGCGCAGGCTGGTCTGTCGGGCTGGCCTTTCTGGTGTCCTCGCTGGGCGCCATTATCGGAACAGCAGTCGGCTTGCTTGCCGGAGCAGGTCAGTCATGGCTGGACAGTGTTCTCATGCGGGTAACCGACAGCTTCTTTGCCTTTCCGGAACTGGTGGCGGCCATTGCCATCGCAGGCATTCTTGGTCCCAGCACAAACAACATGATCCTGGCCCTCACACTGGTCAGCTGGATGCGCTATGCCCGTCTGGTGCGAACCCTGACACGGGAGATCAGTCACAGGGACTTCATCCTGCAGGCACGCCTGAACCGCCTTCCTCAATGGCTTGTTTTCTGGTGTCACTATCTGCCGAATATCCGGATGAGCCTGCTTGTCCTCTGGACCAGTCTCTGGTCACGGACCATACTCGCCATTTCCGGATTGAGTTTTCTGGGCTTTGGTGTCCAGCCTCCCAAAGCGGAATGGGGAGCCATGCTGCTGGACGGAAAACCCTACATGCAATCAGCCCCTCATGTGATGATTTTCCCGGGGGTGGCAATCCTGATCACCGTACTCGCCCTCAATCTGATCGGCGACCATCTGCGTGATCGACTGAACAAACAACACTAAATTCCATTTCATACAGACGAAAAACATACAGGCACAAAATGAGCTCGGATTTCAAAGGCATTTCACTGCGCATTGGCGCCACCATTTTCTTCACGATCATGGTGCTTTTCGTCAAACTTGTTTCAGACACCATTCCAGTTGGGCAAACCGTGTTTTTCAGAAGCGCCCTGGCGCTCGTGCCCCTTGTTCTCTTTCTCTGGATCACCCGGGAATTTCCCGGGGGACTTCACACCAAAAGGCCACTGGGACACGTGGCCCGCTGTCTGCTGGGATGCACAGCCCTCTTTGCCTCCTTTGCCTCCCTCAAATACCTGCCACTGGCCCATGCGACAATCATCGGCTATATCGCCCCGATCCTGACTGTCATTCTCGCGCGCCTCATACTAAAGGAACAGGTCACGCAAGCCAGATGGATCGGTATTCTTCTGGGATTTATGGGAATGCTGGCTCTGATCCTGCCTGATCTGATCGGTGTCGAGCCTGATCAGGCCTATCTGATCGGGGTGGCCCTCAGCTTTACCATGGCCATTTTCACAGCAGGTGCCAAGATTCAGATCCGCAGTCTGGCCCAAACCGAGAATGCAGGTGCAATTGCCTTCTACTTTGCCCTCACCTGTTCCGTTGCAGGGCTGGTGACACTGCCCTTCGAGTGGGTCACACCATCAGGCGAACAGCTTCTGTTCCTGATCGGATCAGGTTTTGCAGGAGGCGTCGCCCATATCATGATGACACTGAGCTATCAGTACAGCGAAGCCTCCAAACTGGCGACTTTCGAGTATCTTTCACTGGCTTTCGCAGTCCTGTCGGATTTCGTTTTCTTCCACATTGTCCCGGAAGCGAACTTCTATCTGTCCAGCCTCTTTATCCTGACCGCTGCCATGGTCGTCGCCTTTCGCGACAAGCTCCCGCGACCGGCGAAGACCTGAAGCTCAGTAATCGAAATTCACGTACTTGGTTTCCATGAAGGCGGACAGACCCTCTGATCCGCCTTCACGCCCCAGACCGGACTCCTTGACGCCGCCAAAGGGTGCCGCAGCCGAGGACAGAACACCATTGTTGATCCCCACCAGACCATATTCCAGATCTTCCATCATCCGGAAGGCACAGCCCATATCCTGCGTGAAGACATAAGAGGCCAGACCGTAAGGCGTGTCATTGGCAAGCGCCAGGGCTTCGTCTTCAGTTTCAAAGGCTGTCAGCGCCACCACCGGTCCGAAGATTTCCGTTTCAAAAATCTCCATATCCGGGCGCACATCACTCAACAGGGTTGGCTGGTAACACAGCGACAGCTCCTGATCGCCCTGCCCGCCGAGCAAAAGTCGTGCTCCCTGTTCAAGCGCACGTTCGACCAGTCCCGAGACCTTGTCAAAGGCAGCCTGATGGATCAGGGGTCCGATTTCAACGCCGTCGTGCAATCCCGGTCCGATACGGAGTTTCTCCATGGCCTGCAGCAATCGCTGCTCCAGCTCGGGAACAACGGATTTCTGAACCAGAATGCGATTGGCACACACACAGGTCTGCCCGGAATTCCGGAACTTGCTGGCCATCAGGTGCTCAACAGCCTTGTCCAGATCAGCATCGGCAAACACAATGAAAGGTGCATTGCCCCCCAGTTCCATTGTCGTTTTCTTGGCCGTCCGCGCACAACGCTCCATCAGGGATTTTCCAACCGCCGTTGACCCCGTAAAGGACACCATGCGGATGGTTTCATGCTCACAAAGGGCTGCGCCAAGGGTCACAGGATCCCCTGTAACAACAGCAAAGACATCCTCCGGCACACCAGCGCGATGGGCCAGATCAGCCAGAGCCATGGCCGACAACGGCGTTTCCGGAGCCGGCTTTGCAACAACAGCACAGCCGGCAGCCAGCGCCGGCGCACACTTGCGGGCAATCAACTGAGCCGGAAAGTTCCAGGGTGTAATTGCAGCAACAACCCCGATCGGCTGCTGGATGGTCATCATTTGCTGATGACCACGCGGCGCAGGAATTGTCCGCCCGTAAGCCCGGCGCGCCTCTTCACAGAACCATTCGATGTAACGCATGGCAGAACGAACTTCGGACTGGGCTTCAGACAGAACCTTGCCCTGCTCCAGGGTCACCAGTCGCGCCAGGGCTTCGGAATGCTCAACAACCAGATTTTGCCAGGTGCGCAGAATTTCAGAACGATCCGGCGCGGTCATTCTGCGCCATTCCTTCTGGGCGGCCTCGGCCCTTTTGACAATTTCTGCCAGATCCTCCACAGATTGCTCGGGCACACAGGCCAGCAGCCTTTGTGTTGACGGATCAAGAACAGGCCTGCCCTGTTCCGGGACAGCACGCTTTAACCAGCCAGCAAACCATGCATCGCTCTGCGCGATGGCTTCCAGTTGATCCTGATCTGTTTCAGGTGTCTTGTTGTCCAGAGTGTGTACGACAGCCAAAGTCATGGGGGTACTTCAACTTTCAGAAATTTGTGACTGTCTCTTTACATAATACAAAAGTGGCCCCTTAAAAGATCCAGATTTTAAAATTCAAGAGAGTCCACTTTTGTCTCAATCCATCAGGGATCACCTTCCAGACAACCTGATGGAGCACGGCATGCCATCTTGTGACAAGAGAGTCTTCCTGCCCGCCGGATAAAGAGCTACAGAAATTCATTTCCTGACAAACAGCTGACTGGGAAAAAACAAAATAAAAAAGAATATTGATTTGTATGGAGCGCTCCCCTAGCGTGCTCTTCGGGGTACAGTACTTTTACATTTGTGGAGGTATTGATGAATTTGATTTTCCAGCCTTTTAAAAAGTATGCTGACTTTAACGGACGTGCGCGACGTTCGGAATTTTGGCCTTTCATGCTTTTTATCATTATCGCATCCCTTCTCGTACAGAGCATTGATGCTGTGACGCAGGCAAACGGGATGGTCACCCTGGTCTTTTCTATTGTTGTTCTGCTCCCGCAACTGGCTGTCACAGTCAGGCGTCTGCACGATACCAACAGATCCGGATGGTGGTGTTTTCTTTATTTGGTCCCCTTGGTGGGATTTATTATTGTCTCTATCTTCGCCAGTCAGAATTCAGAGCCGGGAGACAATCGCTTTGGTCCCAATCCCAAAGACGAGGATATCGAAGTTCCCCAGGCAGGCTAAAGCCCGGTGCCAGACAAATTGGAATGCGCACTGCATCATTGCAGTGCGCATTCAACTTACAAACTGTCGTTTCTGTTCAGACTGTAGTTGGCCTTTGAAAGCTCGATCAGCTTGTTCAGGGTTTCCTGAAGCTGATCCGTATTTTCTGCTTCGTAGGGCAGATAGACATAGGAATGAATGACCGCATTCACCGCAACAGTTGACAGCGTGTAAACCTCCAGCAGAAGAACCTCATCCTCAACCTTGTTTTGAGCAAGTGTTCTGTGAATAACACCTGTTTCTCCGGCCCACAGGATTTGCGTTGCACCAACATCCAGACCTTCTGTCAGTTCCCTGTAAAGTTCGCTTTTCTCCTGAGCATACTTTATGGACGCATTGTTGAGCTCCCTGACCAGTTCAGTCTCACCAATCAATGCCCTGACGATATCATTGTATTTGTTCTGGCTATGACCATACAGAGGTTCGATTTTTTCGAAGCCTGTCATACCCCAGACAAGCGGATCTCCATATCCGGCCGCTCCTTCACAGGGGAAACTGATCGAGGCAATTTCAATCGGCAATCCGACTTGCTCCAGAATCAGTTTTTTAACAAGGCCTTGCGGATCATTTGTACCGTCGCAAAAACCCTCCGCCTGCTCAAAGTAATAATCCTTATTGTTGAAGGAAAATTCACCAGAAACAGCCGGGTTCACAGCACACAGAAGAACCACCCCAACCACAATCACACTTCTTTTTATCCACTGCATGGATTAACTCCGTCTCGGATATTCAAACAACCTGAAAGCACTATACTCTCTTTGATTGATTTTTATGAAACCTAATCCTCAATCAAGCGCTTGCCCAGAACGACAACCTCCTGGTCCTCGTATCCGATGGCATGATAGAAATCCCGCACGGACAGATTGCCTGTGCGCACCATCAGATTGATTTTCGGGCAGCCCTGCGCCCTGAGTTTCTCCTCCACCGCCTGCATGAGAACCCCGGCAAGACCGGAGCGTCTGTGCTCAGGATCAACGCAAAGATAGTTCACACTTCCCCTGTGCCCGTCATAGCCGAACATAACCGCTCCGATGAGACTGCCCTCCCCGAAGGCAAGCAGGATTCCTTCGTTCCCACTTTCACCGTGCAACACTCTGCGATCAACATCCCTGTCCGGATCATTCCAGGGTCGCGTCAAATCACAGCGCTGCCACAAGCTGATCAGCGACGCCCTGTCACTCTCCCGAAAGGAACGAATTTCCATTTGAGACATCTTTTCTCCCCCCGACCGGAACGACACAAAGAAGGGGAGCAGCTTAACGCACAGGCTCCCCGTTTCAATCCTTCAGACAGATTTTGTGTCAACCACCCCAGGTATCAGAGAGGATAAAGCCCGACGGAAAGGGATCTGTCGGGTCCAGACCGATCTGGGTCATGCTGTAAATCCAGCATTGCCCCGACACCCTGTTGCGCGTTGCCGGGAAGGACCCGACCTGCTCTCCAGCGAGCAGTTCGGTAACAAACTCCCCCCCGATAATCGAGCGGGAAACCAGTTTGTCTCCCGGTTTTTTGAGGCCTCTGGCAAAGCAGGCGGCCATATTGGCGTTTGATCCGGTTCCACAGGGAGAACGATCAGCCCGACCGGGGCGCAGTGTTGTGCAGGTTCGAACAGCACCATCCCCATCCGGGCTTCTGAACATCACATAGGCCAGACCGTTCAGGGCAGAGTTTTCCGGGTGAACCACATCGCGTGATTCCGCAATCAGATCGCGCAGGGCAACGCCCTGTTCGGCAAGGGCTCTGGCCTGATCTGGCTCAATCGCAAGCCCCAGCTGAGCCACATCAACCAGCGCATAGAACACTCCGCCAAAACAGAGATCGTAACGCACCGCCCCCCACTGCACTGTTTCAAGAACAGCATCCTGCTCGACAACAAAGGCCACGGGCATATCAAGCGTCACCCGGATAACCTTCCCGTCCCTGCAGTTCGCCAGGGCCCTGACCAGACCGGCGGCAGTATCCAGCACCACCTCTGTTTCGGGCTCCTGCATCGGCTTCATACCCGTTTCCAGAAGAGCCGTTACAGCACACATGGCATTGGATCCGGACATGGCGTGTGCCTGATCCGGCTGGAGCACAATAAAACCCACATCGGCCCCGGCTCTGGTGGCAGGGACCAGCAGAACGAAGGATCCTGCCGGCGCGGAGCGGGGCTCCGAACAGAGAAAGCGGCGAAGACTGTCATCTGTTTCATTCAGATAGCGCAGCTTGTCAGCCATTGTCCGGCCGGGAATATTCAGAACACCTCCGGTCACAACACGTCCGATTTCACCTGCACAATGGACATCAACAGTCTGGAGTGTCCGTTTCCATCTCATAGGGTTCTCCTGAAAGGATCAGTGATTCAGGATCTGGCTCAGGAAGCCTCTGGTTCGCTCATTCTGCGGGTTGTTAAAGAAGGTCTCCGGGTCAGCTTCCTCGATCACCTGTCCCTCGGCCATGAAGATCACACGATCTGCAACCTGACGGGCAAAGCCCATCTCGTGCGTCACGCAGATCATTGTCATGCCTTCCCGGGCAAGAGTGGTCATGACATCCAGAACTTCCGATATCATCTCCGGATCAAGGGCCGAAGTCGGCTCGTCAAAAAGCATGACCTCCGGCTTCATGCAAAGGGCACGGGCAATGGCCACCCGCTGCTGCTGACCACCGGACAATTCGCCCGGAAACTTCTGGGCCTGATCGGGAATTTTCACCTTGGTCAGATACTCCAGTGCAATCGTCTCTGCCTCATCGCGCCCGATCTTGCGCACCAGCATCGGAGCAAGAACGCAGTTTTCCAGAACAGTGAGATGCGGGAAGAGATTGAAGTGCTGGAAAACCATCCCGACCTCACGGCGAATTTCATCCACATTGCCGAGATCATCATTCAGCTCGGTTCCCAGCACATTGATCGAACCTTGCTGATGTTCTTCCAGACGGTTGATACAGCGGATCAGCGTGGACTTTCCCGAACCTGACGGGCCACAGATCACGATTTTCTCGCCTTTTTTAACAGACAGGTTCACATCATGCAGAGCGTGAAAGGTACCGTAGTACTTGTTCAGATCGGTAATCCTGACGGCAAGGGTTTCATTTTGAGTCATGGTTCAACCTTTCTAGTGCTGTCCAACGCGCAGGCGTGTTTCCAGATAGGCGCCATAGCGGGACAAGCTGAACACGAAAGAGAAATAGATCAGGGCGACAAAGAAATAGACCTCGACATAGGTCGTCAGCCATTCACCCGAGGAAAAGGCGGCATTGCCGGAAGCCAGCACATCAAAAAAGCCGACGATCGTCACAAGTGAGGTTTCCTTGAAGGTCACGACGAACTGGTTGATGGTCGGTGGCAGGGCATTGCGAAAAGCCTGGGGCAAAACAATGCGGCTGATTCGCTGGAAGTAATTCAACCCCAGAGCCTTGGCCGCCTCCTCCTGCCCGGCTGGCAGGGACTGCATGCCTCCGCGAATGATCTCGGCCTGATAGCAGGCAAAGAACAGCGAATAGCCAAAGATCACCCGATAGAGCTTGTCCCCCTGCAGCCAGTCCGGAAGCACGAAGGTCAGCACCAGCGCTGCCGTAAACATGATGGAGAGCAGCGGCAGGGAACGGATGCCGTCAATCACCAGCGCCATGGTCGTCGCAATGACGGTGTACTGGGAGCGCCTCAGCAACGCAAAGACAATCGCCATTGGCATGCCGACAATACAGACAGCACTGAAGATAAAGAGCGTCAGGGCAAGACCACCCCACTCTGTTTCCAGCACCTCGGTCATTCCCAGAACGCCACCGCGCATCAGAACATAGAAGGTTGCAAAACCTGCCAGCCAGAGAAACGCCAGACGCCTGGTCGTCCAGAAACAGGGGATGCAGGAAAGGACAGTCACAAGGATGATCGCAAGGCAGGCCAGCGCGGAACGCCAGTGCTCCTCGTAAGGGTAAAGGCCAAAGAAAATCAGTCGTGCCCGGGCATCAATCACAGCCCAGCAGGCTCCCGAGACAGCACGACATCCGTCAATGCCTTCATCTGCCGAGAATTTTGCGTTCAAGAGACCCCAGTCAACCAGGGTCCAGCCAATCCACAGAAGCAATGCAATGCAGACAGAGGAAATGACAGCATTTCCTCGCGTTGAGAAATAATCGTTTCGAATGGTTTCCATTTTTTGCGTCAAGCTGCTCATCTGTTCTGCGTCCCCTTCAGCGCAATGCGCCTGTTGATCCAGTTGAAGACTGCAGACAGACTGAGATTCAGGGCCCAGAAACCGAGGATCAGAATAAGGATCAGGCTCAGGGTTTGCCCGGACTGGTTGATGGAAACAGCCACCACCATGAAGAAGTCGTTGAAGCCGATTGCAATACCGATTGTGGTTGCCTTCATCAGCCAGACGTACTGGTTGGTCAGCGTCGGCAGGACAGCACGGATCGCCAGCGGCAAGCGAATGCGGAAGAAGACCTGATAGGGTCGCAGCCCCAGCGCAGCCCCGGCCTCTCCCATTCCCTTTCGAATGGACAGCAAACCGGCGCGGAAAATCTCTGCAATAAAGGCAGCACCATAAAGAGAAATCGCAACAATTGCCGCCATCAACTCCGGCGTCAGGCGAATGCCTTCACGAAAGTTCAACCCCTTGAGATAGGGAATGCTCAGCAACTCTGTCCCGGGGATACGCCCTGCTGCCAGCACAGCAATCGAAACCAGCGCTCCGGCCACCACTGTACCGACCCACATCATGCGACGCCTTGACGGCTGCATACGGGATGTTCTGCGTGCAACAGCAATCCAGATTGCAAGAGATACTGCAAGAATGAACAGGGCAATGGCAATCGCTGCCGAGCCACCTGTGACGTTCAAGCCGGGGAAGTAGGCTCCGCGATTGGACAGGAATACACCTTCAAAGGGGCTGATAGCCTGTTTTGCCTTGGGCAGGTTGGACATGATCGCGTACCAGAACAGAGCCTGCAAGACGAGGGGAATGTTCCGGAAGATTTCAACAAAACTGACCCCCATTTTTGCCAGAAGCTTGTTGCTTGAAAGACGCGCCGATGCTGCAGTCAGGCCAATGATGGTTGCCAGGGTCAGCGTGATGACACCCAGAAAGAGCGTGTTGAGAATACCCACCTTGAGTGCATGGCTGTAGGTATCCTGAATGCTGTAGTCGACCAGGGAGAAACTGATCCCCCAACCTGTCGCCTGTTCCAGAAAGGCAAACCCGCCTGTCAGTCCCTGGGCAGCCATGTTCTCCCGCCCGATGACAACAGCCGAGACAATCAGGCCGATCACAGTTCCCAGAAAGGCAAATTGAAGAAGGAAATCGAGAAACTTCCGATTACGCAAAAACGCCATAATGTCTTCTTCCTTCCCCCGGTTCCAGAACCGGAGAGATTATTCTTCAGGACATTATCTTTTATGAACAGAAAGAATGCCGGGCGGCGCAATGCCGCCCGACCAGTTCCCGTGGAGAAGGTATCAATCCAGAACCATTGGATAGAGAACACCTCCGTCTTTCCACAGGGCGTTCTTGCCACGTGGAAGCTTGTAGGGAGAGTTCTCGCCAATGTTGCGGTGATAGATTTCCGCAGCATTGCCATAGGCCTTGATCACGTTGTAGGCCCAGTCGTTGCTCAGGCCCAGGCGATCACCGATCCCCGGAGTAACACCCAGCAGAGTGGACACTGTTGTGTCAGGAGGATTGGCCTTGAATTCATCGACATTGGCGCTTGTGATGCCGTACTCTTCAGCCACCAGCGTCACGGAATAGAGCCAGTTCACGACATCAACCCACTGATCGTCACCCTGACGCATTGCAGCAGCTTCTGGCTCAACGGCAATTGCATCCGGCAGGATCACATGGGCATCCGGGTTTTCGCTTTGTGAAAGCGTTGCAGCAAGGCTTGGGCCCCACTCGGAAACAGCATCGCAGCGCCCCGCATAATAGGCTGCGTAGGTCTCGTCAATTTTCTCGTAAGTGATAAGCTCTGCATCAATGTTGTTTGATTCCAGATAGTTCGCAGTCAAGCGCTCTGTGCTGGTTCCCGATGCCACACAGATGGACCCGCCTTCCAGCTCAGCAGCTGTTTCAACACCCAGATCCTTGTTCACAGCAAAACCTGTCACCCCCAGGAAATAGGGGCGGGAGAACTGGATGGCCAGCTCGGTGTCACGGGACATGGTCCAGCCTGTCGCCTTGATTACAACGTCAATCTCGCCGGACTGAAGCGCGGGGAAACGCTGTGCCCAGCTGATCGGAACCAGTTTCAGGTTGTCTTCGGAACCAAAGATTGCTGTTGCCAGAGCGCGGCAATAGTCAATGTCCAGCCCTTTCCATTCGCCATTGTCACCGACTTCAAAAAAGCCGAGGAAATTGGAATTACCGCTTGTACAAAGCAGGTGACCACGCTCCTTGACAGCCTTGAGCGTATCGCCGTGACCGGCAGAGGCTGTGGATGCTGACAAGGCAGCTGAAGACAGCGCAAGCGCCGCCAGTACAGTTTTCACTGCATTTTTGGATAACATGTGAATCCTCCCTAAAATCCCGGAATTTCCCGGATTTTCGATTTGTTCCTGCGCCAGTACTTCCTGCCTTGTTGTGTAAATGGCAGTCCTGATTTTCGTGAGTAAAGGCTTGTCGACAAGACGTCGACTATGTAAACTCTATCTGTGAAGAAAAATGGAGTCAATGCCCTCGAAAAAAAATCCTCGGGCTCTTCACAAAACCAGCTTTCAAAGCGGTTAATGCGACACAAAGGCCTGCAAAAAGGTCATGAATGTTGCCTCATCGGGCCAGATAGAATAAGCAGTGTCTGCGCAGTGAGTTTCCATGCAGGACCCAGAAGGAACTCCGGCTCACAAACGTCAGACAGTTTATTGCGGAGATCTCCGGAAGATGGGAAGCACGGTTCGGAAAGACACTCAGGGAAAGACCAAACGCGCCAGGGGCACGGGGGCAAACCACGTCTACGAAAGCCTCCAGGATGACATTCTCTCCCTGACACTTGCACCCGGCGAACCCCTCCATGAAAGCCAGCTGTCAGAGCGCTTTGGCACATCGCGTTCCCCCATCCGCGAGGCTCTCATCCGTCTGGGTTCGGAAGGTCTGGTTGTGACAACCGCAAACCGGGGCACCTATGTGGCCCAGATCGACATGGAAAGCTTTCCGAAATATGTCGAGGCTCTGGATCTGCTCCAGCGTATCAACACACGGCTTGCAGCCCGGCTCAGAACAGAGGCAGATATCGCCAACATCGAGGAAAAGCTTCTGAAGTTCGAGGAAAGCGCAAGAATCAACAACTACATGGACATGTCAGCCGCAAACCGGGATTTCCATGTTGCCATAGCAGAGGCAGGCAAGAACCCGTTCCTGACAGAGCACTATCGCTCCACGCTCAATGCCGGTCGCCGCCTGCTGCATCTTCAATTCAACTTCAACCAGAAGATTTCAGGCGACGAACTGCTGACGGACGACCACCGCATGATGCTGGAAGCCATTGTTGCGCAGGACACCGAACGGGCAGAAGAGCTTGCACATCTTCACACCCGCCAGTTCCGGGACCGCTTCTTCGAGTTCCTGTCCAGAAACTTCACCGAAAACTTCACCCTTGATGAAGCCAAGCTGAAGTTCTAGATCCCGTTCCTATTCAACCGTGACAGATTTCGCCAGATTGCGGGGCTGATCAACATCCGTCCCCTTAAGAACGGCTGTATGATAGGCCAGCAACTGAATCGGAATGGTGTAGAGGATCGGAGCCACAAAGGGATCAATGGCCGGAATCTCGATGGCATGTCTGGCGATATCACCTGCTTTTGCAAGGCCTTCAGCGTCGGAGATCAGAATCACCTGACCGCCACGTGCATGTGCTTCCTGCAGGTTTGAAATTGTCTTTTCAAGCAAGGGACCACTGGGCGCACAGGCAATGATCGGCACATTTTCGTCAATCAGTGCAATCGGACCGTGCTTCATTTCACCCGCGGCATAGCCCTCGGCGTGAATATAGCTGATCTCCTTGAGCTTCAACGCGCCCTCAAGAGCAATGGGATACATATTGCCACGCGCCAGATAGAGCACGTCGCGGGCCTCGGCAACATCAACAGCAATGGAACGAATGGCCTGATCATGGTTGAGAATTTCGCTGACCCGGGCAGGAACCTCGCTCAAGGCCCTGGAAAGCTCTGCTTCGCGTTCCTCTGTGAGAACACCCTTTGCACGGCCAATGGCAAGGCTCAGGCAGGCCAGAACAGTCAATTGCGTGATAAAGGCCTTCGTGGAAGCCACTCCGATTTCAGGACCGGCCAGTGTCGGCAGCACCATGTCACTTTCGCGGGCAATCGCAGATTCCGGTACATTGACCACAGAAACAATTTTTTGTCCTCTGGACTTCGCATAATGCAGCGCAGCCAGGGTGTCCGATGTTTCACCGGACTGGGAGATAAAGAGGCTCACCCCGCCTTCAGGCATCGGGGCTTCGCGATAGCGGAATTCGGACGCAATATCGATTTCCACCAGTTGGGCAGCCTCCTGCTCCAGCCAGTATTTTGCTGTCCAGCCAGCCAGGGAGGCTGAACCACAGCCAATAACCGTGATCCGCGGAATGGAAGTGAGGTCAAAGGGAAACTCCGGCAGGGTAATCCGGCCTGTTTCAGGATTGTAAAAGGTGTGCAGGGTATCACCGATAACAGCCGGCTGCTCGAAGATCTCCTTCTGCATGAAGTGGCGATACTGTCCCTTGCCAATCATCGCACCGGAAACAGCGGACTGCACAACAGCGCGTTCGACCGCTTCCCCGTTTTCCTCATAGATTTCGACACTGTCCCTGCTCAGGACAACCCAGTCCCCCTCTTCCAGATAGGACAGGCGGTTGGTCAAGGGAGCCAGAGCGAGGGCATCCGATCCCAGGTACATCCCCTCCTCGCCATATCCGACAGCCAGGGGACTTCCCTTGCGTGCGCCAATCATCAGATTTCCGTGACCCGCAAAAACAATTGCGAGGGCAAAGGCCCCTTCCAGACGCTGCAGGGTTTCAAAGGCGGCCTCCTTTGGCGCCAGTCCCTCGTCAAGATAGGCGGAAATCATCTGGACAACGACTTCGGTATCGGTCTCGGTTTCAAAGACCACGCCCTTCCCGGCCAGTTCCGCCTTGAGTTCCTTGTAATTTTCAACAATGCCGTTGTGGACCAGCGAAACCTTCGCCGTTGCATGCGGGTGTGCATTGTTGACGGTCGGACGTCCGTGTGTGGCCCAGCGTGTATGTCCAATGCCAATCGTGCCGGAAAGAGGCTGATCGGCAACGACAGCCTCAAGATTCCTGAGCTTGCCTTCAGCGCGGCGGCGTTCCAGCTGCCCGTCAAAAACGGTAGCAATACCGGCAGAGTCATAACCGCGATATTCCAGACGCTTCAAACCATCCAGCAGAAGTGGTGCGACGGCTTCATTTCCGACAATCCCGATAATGCCACACATTTTCTCAACTTTCTTTCTTCAACACGAGTGCTCCGGGGCAGCCCCGGGACAAATTCTCTTACTTCTTTTCAGCGTTTTTTCTGTCTTCGCGGATCGCACGAAAACGGCTGGCACCATCTGCACTGTTGATCAGCTTTCCGCGCACAACAGCCAGATCATTGTCCGCAACAGACTTGGTCACAGTCGACCCTGCTCCGACAATGGCTCCCTCACCGATGGAAACAGGGGCAACAAGTGCGGAGTTACTGCCAATAAAGGCACCGGCACCGATTTCTGTTCGGTATTTGAAGAAGCCATCGTAGTTGCAGGTAATGGTCCCTGCTCCGATATTCGCCTTTGCTCCCACGGAAGCATCGCCGACATAGCTGAGATGATTAACCTTTGCCCCTTCATCCAGCTGCGCGTTCTTGACTTCAACAAAGTTTCCGACTTTCACACCCGATCCCAGTTCCGCTCCGGGGCGCAATCGCGCATAGGGGCCGACAACAGCATCCGGCCCGACAGAAGCACCTTCAAGATGGGAATGTGTCCGGATACGGGCACCGTCTGCGATGCTCACACCGGAGCCAATCCAGACTCCCGGTTCAACAACAATATCCTGCCCCCATTCCGTATCGGCAGACAGCCAGGTCGAGGACGGATCAATCAGGGTCACACCGGACAGCATTGCCTCTTCACGCAGGCGATCCTGCATGATGGCCTCGGCCCGCGAAAGCTCCAGCCGGGAGTTCACCCCCATGACCTGCTCTTCCGTTGTTACTGCAACAGCCGTACCCCATCCGCGCTGATAGGCATCAGCCATGATATCTGTCAGATAGTATTCGCCCTGCGCATTGTCATTGCTCAGATTGTCCAGAAGCACACGCAGTTTCGGGGCATCACAAAGAACAATCCCGCCATTGCATAGATCAATTCTGCGTTCCTCTTCAGAGGCATCGGCGAACTCAACAATCCCGACAGCCTGCCCGGCCTCGTCAAGCTTCACACGTCCGTATTTGGCCGGGTCCTGCGGGCGGAAACAAAGGAAACCGAGAGCCGGGGACGCAGCCTCGCTCCGGATCCTGTAAAGTTCAGCATAGGTTTCAGGGCGAATGAGCGGCGTGTCGCCAATCGCAACCATGATATCGGCATCGGCGCTTTCAACAGTCAGATCTCCCAGAACGGACAGACCTATTTTTGCGGCATGTCCGGTCCCGAGGCGTTCTTCCTGCACCACAACATCACAGCCATTCCTTTCTGCTAGCGCTCTGACATCATCGTAACCGGGTCCCACGAGCACAACCACACGAACCGGATCAAGGGACTTCACACCGTTGATCACGTGTTGCAACATGGCCTGCCCTGCAACTTCGTGCATGACCTTTGGTCGGGAAGATTTCATTCGGGTGCCATGACCCGCAGCCAGAATGACCACAGCTAGTTTTCGCGCTGACATTGTCCTACCATTAATTGCCTGGAACAGAGTTCGGATGCTTACCAAAGCAAGAACACCCAATAACACCCCGACGCGCCTCAGGAAAGCTTCATAAAGGTGTCAGGAACAGGGTTAAAGGGCAATTCAAGAATTATTTGCAAACATTTCAAGAGATTTCAATTTATTACAGCGTCCCCCCATCCCCTGTGCAGTTCTTCAATCCTGTGCTAAGAGAACCCTCTCTTCCTTTCAGGTACAGGCACTGTTTCCCCAATGACACATCATGTTCTCCTTTGCGATCTCGACGGCACTCTGATTGACGGAGACAAGGACCTCCAGACTGCACTGGGTGACGTTCTGGAAGCCAGCGGGCGCAGACGTCCGTCACTGGACGAGGTGCGCAGGATGATCGGGGATGGCGCCATCAAGCTGATTGAGCGCGGCTTTGCCGCAACCGGCGCAGAACTTGATCCGGAAGAAATGCCCGGGAAGCTGGCCCTTTTTCTGGAACGCTATGACGCAACGGAAATGAAAGATACCGAAGTTATCGCGCATGTCTTTCCCGAACTCCGAAAGCTTCACAGCGATGGATGGCAAATCGGACTTTGCACCAACAAGCCCTCAAAGCCTGCGGATTTCATTCTGCGCAAGTTCGGCATCCGGGATATTTTCAGCGGAATTGCCGGCGGCGACAGCTATCCCGTCAAAAAGCCTCACGGAGATCACATTACGCTTCTCCTGAAGGACATGGGTATTAGGAAAAACGAGCAGGGACAGTGGATTTCTGACAGCTCCGGAGAAGATTGTCACGTCTTCATGCTGGGGGACAACAAAAACGACGTCCTGTCCGCACAGGGAGCCGGCGTCACCTCCCTGCTCTACACACAGAGTGTCGGTGCTCCAAAGGCAAGGGCAGAGAATCCTGACCACCAGTTTTCCACATATGCCAATTTTGCTTCAGCTTTGACACGCATTGCCAGATAGCTTTCCGGCTATAAAACTTAACCATAAAAAGTCAAATTTTCCATTTATTTAATTCAAATACACAGGTAAAATACAACCTATGGCTATTACTATGTTTGGTAAGGCCTTAACCATAAAATCGAATAAAAACATACTTGAGTGTGTTCATTCGGTACAATAGCAAGCCATTTTAACGGTTTTTAAAGGCTGGAAACCGGAAAATACGCTTAGTTGAAAGCAGTGTTCGGGCTTTTGGGACGGAAAACTCCTTGAGTGCTCTTAACCATAAGCTGGATTCAGGCAGCAAGTAGCAAACCTGGGAATTGGGGTAACGGATTTTATGACCGCAAAAAAAGCAGACAATACCGCAGCATCTCAAGCAGAGGGCGCTGCAGCACAAAATCCGTCGCCGGAGACCCAGGAGAACAGCAACATCTCTGTTGACCAGTTGCTGGAAGGCTACAACAGCCAGAACGAGGTCAAGGAGTGGGACGTCAATCCGCACTCTGTCGATTTTGAAGACCCCCTGCTTGAATGTGTCTACATGCTCGCAGCCATGCTTCAGCGCCCCATCTCTGTGGAAGCCCTGAAGGCAGGACTGCCCCATGCCTCGGAACACTTCACCCCGGATCTTGCTGTTCGCGCGGCGGAACGAGCAGGCATGACGGCAAAGGTTGTCAGCCGGAAAACAGTCCGCCAGATCCAGCCCGTGACCCTCCCCTGTATTTTGCTGCTCAAAAACGCAGGGGCCTGTGTCCTGCTGGAATATACAGACAATGTCGCAACCATTGCCGTTCCGGAAGGTCACGGTCGCAAACAGATTCCGACAGACGAGCTGGAAGAGCAGTTCACCGGCTACGCGATCTTTGCCCGCGCCGAATACAAGTTTGACAGTCGTGCCATCGACATCCGTCTTTCCAATGCCAAATCCTGGTTCTGGGGCACGCTGCTCAAATTCTGGCCAATCTACAGCCACGTTGCGCTGGCCTCGATCCTGATCAATGCCTTTGCCATTGCCAGCCCGCTCTTTGTCATGAACGTCTATGACCGGGTTGTTCCGAACAATGCCACGGAAACGCTGTCTGTTCTGGCGATCGGAGTCAGCACCGTCTTCCTGTTTGAATTCATCATGAAGAACATGCGGACCTATCTGGTTGACGTTGCCGGAAAGAACGCGGATGTGATTATTGCCAGTCGCCTGCTGGAACAGATGATGTCCATGAAGCTGGCCAACAAACCACCATCGACCGGTGCCATGGCCAACAACCTGCGCGAATTTGAATCCCTCCGGGACTTCTTTACATCAGGCACTCTGGTGGCGCTAATTGACCTGCCGTTCATTTTCCTTTTCATCGCTGTGATCTTCTTCGTTGCCGGTCCCTCCATTGCCATCATTCCACTGGCTGTTGTTCCGATCGTGATCATCGTTGGCATGCTTTTGCAACTGCCTCTGCGCAAGATCGTGGAAAAGACCCTCAAGGAGTCCAGCCAGAAACACGCCCTGCTTGTCGAAACCATTGATGGCCTTGAAACAATCAAGGCCACGGCTGCCGAAGGGCGCGTCCAGCGTTCATGGGAACGTTTCGTCGGCCTGACGGCTGACTCAGCAGGCAAGTCGAAACTGATCTCCGGTATCTCCACGACCTTTGCCCAGGTTTGCATCCAGCTGACGACCGTCGTTGTCGTCATCGTCGGGGTCAGCCTGATCCAGGACAAGGAGATGACCATGGGTGCACTGGTTGCCTCCACACTTCTGACAGGTCGCGCCCTGGCTCCGCTCGGAACAGTTGCCGGCATGCTCACAAGGCTGCAGCAGTCGCGAGTTGCCCTGAAGTCCCTGGACAACATCATGTCTGCAGAAACCGAGCGTTCTGCTGAAAAGTCCTTCCTTCACCGCCCCCATCTTTCCGGCGAACTGGAACTGAAAAAAGTCAGCTTCAACTATCCGGGACAGGACACCAAGGCCATTGACACGGTCTCCCTGCGCATTCGCCCGGGGGAAAAGGTCGGCGTTCTTGGCCGTATCGGTTCCGGCAAGTCAACGATTGCCCGCCTGCTGCTGGGACTTTATGAACCTGCAGAGGGTTCTGTTCTGGCAGACGGAACAGACATCCGGCAAATCGATCCTGCCGATCTGCGCCGCAATGTCGGCTATGTTTCCCAGGACAACTATCTCTTCTTCGGGTCCGTGCGCGAGAACATTTCCTTTGGTGCGCCACATGTTGATGACAAAACCGTCCTGCGTGCGGCTTCCATCGCCGGTGTCACCGACTTCCTGAAAGGTCATCCTCACGGCTTTGATCTGCAGGTTGGTGAGCGCGGCATGGCCCTCTCCGGCGGACAGCGTCAGTCCATTGTGATTGCCCGTTCACTGCTGCTGGACCCGCCGATCCTGCTGATGGATGAGCCGACAAGCGGTATGGACAACTCGACAGAGGCCGCCTTCAAGGCACGCCTTGCAAAGGCTTCTGTCGGGAAAACGATGCTTCTGGTGACACACAGAAGCTCGCTTCTGTCCCTCGTGGACCGACTGGTCATTATGGATGGCGGGCGCATTGTTGCCGATGGTCCGAAAGCCGAGGTTCTGGAAGCCCTGAAACAGGGTCAGATCCGGGCCGGCCGCTAGAAACACCGCGTCTCCACAGAATAAACACAATAAAAAGACTACGATAAAAAGAATGCTCAAGAACCTTTTCAACCAGTTCCCAAAACTGGGCAAAGACCTGCTGCAAAGCAAGATTGAGGATAGAATGTCCAATAGAGCGAAGAAAGACGAAGATATCTTCTTCATGCCGGATGTCCATGCTGCAACCTTCCGCAAGGGACGCAGAATGGCCTACATCCTGACGTTTACCTCCTTCTGCTTCTTTGTGACCTTTGGCGTTTGGGCACACTATGCCATTGTTGATGAAGTCACTCGGGGCGAAGGAACAATTGTTCCATCCAGAAAAACCCAGGTTATCCAGAACCTCGAAGGCGGTATCGTTTCGGAAATTCTCGTCCGCGAAGGGGACATTGTCGAAGAAGGGGATATTGTGATCCGCATCGACAACACCCAGGCGCGCGCCAGCTTCCGCGATGCCAAGTCCCAGAGAAACGTTCTGGAAGCAACCGTTGCCCGGCTGATGGCAGAGTTTTCTGGCCTTGACGAGCTTGTCTTTGACGAAGCCTTTATTGAGCAGGCCCCGCAGGAAGTCTCGGATCAGCTGTCGCTCTTCAATGCCAGAAAACAGCAGCTGGATGCCCAGATTCGCGTTCTCCGCAACCAGGAGCAACAGCGCACACAGGAAGTTGCCGAGGCTCGCAGCCGCATTTCCCAGCTTCGCCGCAGCCTTCAGCTTGCACGCGACGAGATGGCCATCACGGAGCCTCTCGTCAAGAAGGGAATTTCCCCACGCGTCGATCTGATCCGCGTCCAGCGTCAGGTTGCTGATCTGGAAGGCGAGATTTCCACACTGCGCACCTCCATTCCGCGACTGGAATCAGCCGTACGGGAAGCCCAGCAACGCATTGACGAAGTCAGACTGACCTCACAGGCTGAAGTCAGCGACGAGCTCAACAGGACACGTGCCGAGCTCAAGTCTGTCATCGAAAGCATCGCTGCAGGGGAGGACACCGTCAAACGGACAGACGTTCGCTCACCGGTTCACGGCACCATCAAGGAACTGAAACACAACACTGTCGGCGGTGTTATCCGTCCCGGCGAGGACATTGTCGAGATTGTCCCCCTGGATGACACACTGCTGATTGAAGCCAAAATCCGTCCCGCCGATCGCGCCTTCCTTCGCTCCGGACAAAAGGCGATTGTCAAGGTGACAGCCTATGACTTCTCGATCTACGGCGGCCTTGAAGCCGAACTGGAACGGATTTCGGCCAGTACCATCAAGGAACAGAAAGGCGGACAGGAAGAAAGCTTCTACCGTGTCTACCTGCGGTCCGAAGACAACAAGATCATCAATCGCGGCAAGGAACTCGACATCATTCCGGGCATGACAGCCAATGTCGAGATCCTGACCGGCAAGAAATCTGTTCTTGATTATCTCCTCAAACCGATCCTCAAGGCCCGGGATGGCGCTCTGCGCGAACGCTGATTTCATCCCCGCACCAGAAAACAAAAAAGGCTTCGTTCCTCCCGGTTCGAAGCCTTTTCCTTGTCACAAGGCTGCGACAGTTTATCCTCTCCCCCTCCGGCAAGGCTTTGAACATAATAATCTTTACTCATTTACAGGGATCACGAAAAACATGACTCGCTTTTTAAATCTGAAAGCTGTGACAGCAGCTCTGGGCCTGCTTGTCGCCTCTGCATCACTTCCGGCCTTTGCCCATGATTTCTCTGCCGGTGACCTGAGCATCAAACAGCCCTGGGCACGTGCAACAATCGGTCTGGTCAAAAACGGCGCGGCCTTTCTCCGGATTGAAAACAAAGGCGGCGACGCCGATCGTCTTGTCGCCGTGGAATCAGACAAGGCTGATCGTGTCGAACTGCACACGCACCTGATGGCGGACGGCGTCATGCAGATGCGCCAGGTTGAAGGCGGCATTCCAGTCAATGCAGGCGAGACAGTCGAACTGAAGCCCGGAGGCTATCACATCATGTTCCTCGGCCTGAAGGAACCGCTCAAGGAAGGCGAAAGCTTCCCCCTGAAACTGATGTTCGAGAAAAACGGCTCCACAACAGTTGAAGTCAGGGTTCAAAGCGGCACTGCGCTGGAAAACACACATCAGCACCACCACGATCACGCCAACTGAACCGGGTGAAACCAGACAAAAAAGCCGGGGATATCCCCGGCTTTTTCTGTTTGTCAGATCCTATAATGCCAAACCCAGCTGCCGCCCTTCATAGATCGCAGCAACTGCAAGCCTCGGGGCCAGGGCATCACCGATCAGTCTGTAGTCCTTCTCCTGTGCATTCAGCTCTTCAGGGATCCAGCTGTCCGCAACATTTGTCGTTGCCAGCACAAGCGTCTGTGCCTCGACAAAGCTTTCGCTCCCGTCCAGATGACTGCGCACCGTTCCACCCGTGCCGCTCCATTCAACGACAGCAGCTTCCGTGATCCAGTTGCCTCCACCTTCCTTGAGGCGGGCACGCCCGAAGTAATCTCCCGTCGTCCGCTGTATGAAATGCCCCAGTACAGGCCAGGGGGTAACCACCGTGACACTGTGTCCCCGGTTGACAAGCTCTACGGCCGTCCCCAGCCCGCGCCAGTCTCCCGTATCATCGATCATCAGGATATGCCCCTCAAGTCTGGCGCTTTTCATCATGACATCCTCAACCGAGAAAACATTGGGGCGGTTTACCCCCGGCAGGCTGTCGAATTCCGGCAAGGCACGCTGAAAACCCGTTCCCGCAGGCTGAGAACCCGTTGCCACAATCACTTCATCCGCACCAAAGTTTGCGATCTCCTGTCCATCAAGCGGTGCATTGAGCATCACATCAACACCCAGTTTGCCAAGCTGACGCTCGTACCACTCCACCAGATCCAGTATCTGTTCCCGGCGCGGCTGCATTCCCGCCAGCCTGAACTGCCCGCCCAAATGCGGAGCAGCTTCGGCCAGTGTGACGCTGTGACCACGCTCTGCGGCCACTCTCGCCGCCTCAAGCCCGGCGGGACCGCCACCAACCACGAGAACCTTTTTGGGAGCATCTGTCTGCGTAAAACGATCACCGCCCCACTCGAACTCGCGCCCGGCAGAAGGATTGACCAGACAGGAAATCCAGTAGTCACGCGATCGCCGCCCCCAGCACATCTGGTTGCAGGAGATACAGCCCCGAATGTCTTCCGGCCTTCCCTCAGCCGCCTTGTTTGCCCAGTGAGGGTCAGCGATTTGTCCGCGCACAATGGAGACGAGATCGGCCTGCCCGGAGGAAATCACCTCATTGGCGTTTTCTGCCGTTCGGATATGGCTCTCTGCCTGGACCAGTGTATGGCTGCAAACCTGCTTGAGAGCCTCGGCATAGGGTGCCCCCAGCTTGTCCGCCAGAAAGAAGGTCGGCATGATGGACGCCCCGTCAAAATAACTCCCGGTCCCGCAGGTGATGTAATCAATCAGGCCACGCTCGTCATGATAGGCTGCGATTTCCTGCAGGGCTTCAGTACCAAGAGCAATTTTGACGCGCTCATCCACACTTGCCGCCAGACCGATGATAAAGTCTTCTCCTACAGCCTTGCGAATACGGCTGATCAGTTCAGTGGTAAAGCGCATCCGGTTTTCAAAGGATCCGCCCCACTTGTCATCCCGCCGGTTGGACCAGGGCAGCCAGAACTGCTCCAGAAGCGAGTTGTAGGCTCCGAAAAGCTCAACACCGTCAAAGCCTGAGTCCCTGGAGCGAACCGCCGCCCTGACAAAACCTGACAGCACCTCTTCAATCTCGCGGTCCGTCATAAAATGACTGCCATCTCCGTCGTGGTAGGACGGCAGCCCCGACGGAGACCAGTTTGCATGGTAGGAGTTGTCGTAATCCCCGTGCTGACCAACATGATAAAGCTGCTGCAACATGACGCTGCCCTCGGCTTTGCAGGCTTCCGTAATTTTCCGGAACCCGGGGATCACGGCATCATCATCAATCAGGAAATTACCTCTTGTAAGCCTGGCACTCTCGTGAACGGGAACGGGTTCGGTCACAATCATCCCCGCCCCGCCCAGCGCGCGTTCCAGATAATAACCGAGATGCCGGTCACCCGGCAGACCCTGGTCCGCCATATTTGCAGTATGAGCGCCAAAGGTTACACGGTTGCGCAAGGTTCTGTGCCGCAAACGGAGGGGCTCGAAAAGCTTGTGGTATTGCGTCTTCAAAACGTCCATTGAAGGCAAACTCCCCTGACATGAATTGTTTTATGCCAATCCTGCTTGGTGCAGGTTCGTTTTTTCCAGTTTAAATCCCATTTTTGTTCAAGGGAAACCCTGACAAAACTAAACCATGGCTTATCGGGAATAATCTCTGCCTGCCAGAAACCCTTCCAGCACCTGAGCCTTCAAACAAAAGGATAAATCAGGATATCCTTATATTCAAACCCTTCAAATCAATGAGAATAATTGTTTCCCTCAAAGCCAATTCTTTTTCAAAAAAGTTACAGAATGTGAATAAAAAAAGACAGAACACATCCGCAAAAAGAACCTATATTTAAAAAAAGACAGTTTGTCACATGCAAGAGCCTGATTAAGTCTTGAAAAACAGGACTGAAGCAAGAATTGAGGTGAACAGGCCGCCAGTTTGAACAGGGACACTGTCTGATGGGTTTGTGACCCGCCAAAGTGTTTTTCCATTGAGTTCAGGGTCACACCCGCCTTGCGAGTGCCTGTCCGTCCCGGACAGACCTCCGGAATGGGAGATGACAATGACGCGTGTTGCCGATTTTCACGTAAATTACACGGCCTTTCTCGATGCTGACGGCACATTGATGAGAGATCAGGTCCTGCCGACCTTTTCCCTCGATTCAGCCGTCCTGAAACCCCTCTACAGACAGATGGTTCTCACCCGGACCTTCGACAACAAGGCTGTCGCCCTGCAACGGACAGGACGACTTGGCACCTATGGTTCCTGCCTGGGTCAGGAGGCTGTCGGTGTTGGTCTCGGGGCTGCACTCAACCCCGACGACGTGCTGGTTCCCTCCTTCCGCGAACAGGCCGCACAGATCATGCACGGCAGCAGGATGGAGGATATTCTGCTCTATTGGGGCGGCGATGAACGCGGCTCCCAGATGCAGTCCACCCCTCAGTCACAGGATTTTCCCATCTGTGTTCCCGTCGGGACCCAGGCGGCCCATGCTGTCGGTGTGGCCCGTGCCATCCAGCTGCGCGGGGAAAAGCGCGCTGTTGTCTGTGCAATGGGGGATGGAGCAACCTCCAAGGGCGATATCTACGAAGCCATGAACTTTGCCGGCGCCTGGAAGCTCCCGATCCTGTTCTACATCGCCAACAACCAGTGGGCCATTTCAGTTCCGCGCGAAGAACAGACATCCTGTCAAACACTGGCCCAAAAGGCCATTGCCGGCGGCTTTGAAGGCGAACAGGTGGACGGCAACGACCTTCTTGCCGTCCATGACCGCTGCAAGAAAAGCCTCAACCGCATCCGGAACGGGGAAGGTCCCCACCTGATCGAAGCCATCACCTATCGTCTGAATGACCACACCACAGCAGATGATGCCACCCGCTACCGGGAAGACAAGGCCGTGGCCGCACACTGGAAACGCGATCCGATCGTTCGTCTCCGCAACCATCTGGTCAATCTCGAATGCTGGACAAAGCAAGACGAGGAAAAGGCCATTCAGGACGCAGCCAGAGCCGTGGAGGACGCCGTTCAGAACTACATGCACATGAAACCCCAACCCGTTGAAAGCATGTTTGATCACCTCTATGCCGAGCTTCCCGAAGCCTATCAGCACCAGCGCGCACACGCGATTGCCTGTGCGGCCGCCAAAGCAGCAGAGGAGTAAGGTTCATGGCAACTCCCAATCACGATATCACCCTGGTTGAAGCTGTCACACTGGCGCACCGCCGTGCCATGGAAGAGGATCCGAGTGTTCTGGTCATGGGCGAGGATGTCGGCATCAACGGCGGTGTCTTCCGCGCAACCGATGGCTTGCTCGACATTTTTGGCAAGGATCGGGTGATGGACACTCCGCTGGCCGAAACAACCATTGCCGGTGCCGCGATCGGCCTGGCCACCCAGGGGTTCCGGCCTGTTGCCGAAATCCAGTTCATGGGTTTTATCTATCCGACACTGGATCACATGGTCAATCACGCCGGACGCCTGCGCAACAGAACCAGAGGACGACTGACCTGCCCGATGGTGCTCCGCGCACCCTATGGCGGCGGCATCCACGCCCCGGAACACCACAGCGAGTCTGTGGAAAGCTTCTTTGTTCACGCCCCCGGCCTGCGCGTGGTCATTCCCTCGACCCCTCAACGCGCTTACGGACTCCTTCTGGCCGCCATTCGCGATCCTGATCCGGTGGTCTTTCTGGAGCCCAAGCGTATCTACCGGACTGGCAAGGAAGCCGTTCAGGACAACGGCGAGGCCCTGCCACTGGATCGCTGTTTTGTTGAACGCGAAGGCGAACACATCACCCTGATCAGCTGGGGAGCCATGATGCTTGAAACGCGCAAGGCGGCTGATGATCTGGAAGCCAACGGCGTTTCAACTGAAGTGATTGATGTCGCCTGTCTTTCCCCACTGGACAGCAAGACAATCCTCAACTCCGTTCGCAAGACCGGCCGGGCTGTGATCATTCAGGAAGCGCCCCAGCAGGTTGGCGTGGGGGCAGAGATCGCCGCCCTGCTTGTCGAACACGCTCTCTATGACCTGATTGCACCGCCCCAGCGCGTTTGCGGCTACGACACCGTCATGCCGCTGCCGGCCCTTGAAAAGCACTACATGCCGGACAAGGCACGCATTGTCTCTGCCGCACGCCACGCACTGAGTTTTGGCCAGAACTGATTTCCGGAGGATTACTGCAGATGTCTGAATTCAAAATGCCTGACCTGGGTGAAGGCCTCCAGGAAGTCGAAATTGTCAGCTGGCACGTGAATGTCGGAGACAACATCATCGAAGACCAGCCCCTGCTGTCTGTTGAAACGGACAAGGCCGTCGTCGAGGTTCCCGCCCCCCAAAGCGGAACGGTTCTGGAGCTTCACGCCAAGGAAGGAGAACTGGTCGCCGTCGGGACCGTCGTTGCCGCCTTTTCAGACAGCAGCAAGGGCTCCGGCTCCGTTGTCGGTGCTGTCAGTGAAGAAGCACCGGAAAAGCAGGAAAAGGCGGTTGCCTTCTCCTCCGATTTCATTCCTCCCCCCAGCGCCCTGCAAACAACAGCCGGTGGGGACCGTCGATCCTTTGGCCGCCCAAGACTTGAGGCCCCCGCTGTGACACCGGCCGCGCTGGCAACACCTGAAATCCGCGCCCTTGCCCGTGAAAAGGACATTGATCTGGCCATCGTGACCCCGACCGGCGTCGACAACACCCTGACTGTTGCAGATGTTGAACGGGCCGCAGCCATTCTGGAATCTGTGGACTTCGAGCCTCTGCGCGGCGTGCGCAGGGCCATGGCACAAAACATGACCCTGTCCCATCTGGAAGTCGTTCCGGCCAACATTGTCGACGACGCTGATGTAACGGCCTGGAAAGAGGGAACCGATGTAACCATCCGGCTGATCCGGGCCATCGGGAAAGGCTGCGAGGCCTCCCCTTCCCTGAACGCCTGGTTTGACGGGCGCACTCCCGGGCGCCGTTTGCACAAGCATGTCGATCTGGGAATTGCAGTCAATTCCGAAAACGGCCTTTTTGTTCCCACGCTGCGCAACATCACGAAACGCAATGCCGATGATCTGCGCGCAGGGATCAATGCCATGCGTGAAGACGTCAAGGCCCGGAAAATTCCCGCCGAAGAACTGAAAGGCCAGACCATCACCCTGAGCAACTTCGGCATGATGGCCGGACGTCACGCCCAGATGGTTGTCGTCCCTCCGCAGGTTGCCATTATCGGTGCGGGCCGCATTGAAAAGCGTCCGGCCCTTGATGAAAGGGACAAGGTCATTGCCAAAAGGATTCTTCCCCTCTCTCTCAGCTTTGACCACCGCGCTGTAACCGGAGGAGAAGCGGCAACCTTCCTTGCCGCAATGCAGGAGGATCTCGCCCGGTCAGAATAACAACCCTCTGCGCGGAAGAGGCCTGAAAGATTGGTTCAGCCCCCTTCCCGGCGGGGGATCACGTAGCGCCCCCTCGTTCTGGCCGCGAGATGCTCAATCAGGGCCCTGACCCTTTTGGGCAGGTGTCGATTGGGCGGGTAGAGAACGTAAAGACCATAGACGAGTGTTTCGTAGTCGGGCAGGACATGCTGCAGCTCTCCGGACAGGAGATGATCGCGGACCTGATAGAGAGGCGCCCTGACCAGTCCGAGACCATCGACAGCAAGACGCGTCAGGGCATGAGGGGACTCACTCTGCACAGTCCCGTTCACCCAGATTTCACTTGTTTCTCCGTCTTTCGAGAAACTCCAGAGCTGAGGCTCCTGTGTCGTCCGGTTCACAAGACAGTTGTGCGCCTCCAGATCTCCGGGATTCTGAGGCATTCCCCTTTTTTCCAGATAGTCACGCGACGCGCAGAGCACAACCGGCATGTCCGAAAGCTTGCGGGCAATAAAGCTGGAATCCCTGAGCTTTCCGACCCTGATTGCAAGATCCAGCCCCTCGTCCACCAGAGACACATGATTGTCCGACAACCGCAAATCAATCTGCACATCCGGATGATCCCTTAAAAACGGAGCGAGGTCTTCCGTCAGCCGGAGCGCCCCATACCCCGTTGGAGCCGTGATCCGGATCATACCGGTCAGATTGCTCTGGCGGTCCAGCACCAGATCATCCAGCTCATCAAGCTGATCCAGAATGGAGCGGCATCGCTCCAGACAGGTCACACCGATATCGGTCAGCGCAACCGACCGCGTCGTCCTGTGCAAAAGCTGAACGTTCATGACTTCTTCAAGCTGGCGCACGTACTTGCTCATCAGTTTTGTCGACAGGCTCAAACGCTTGCCTGCAAGGGTAAAGGAGCCATCCTGCGCAACGGCAACAAAGGCACGCATCATGGTCACGCGATCCATCTTCACCTCTTTATCTACAGCTTGGAGACAATAATTCCACAATAAAGGCAATTATCTCTGATTTGAAGAGCATTATCTTGATGAGGCAAAGCACTCCCTTTTTACACAACACGCAACGGAGACTTCCCATGTCCTCTCAACTTCGCCTCCATCGTATGCACCTGTCCGGCCACGCTCACCGTGCAGAGCTTTTTATCAGCCTGGCCGGCATCAACGCAGAACTGGTCGATGTCGATCTGCTCAACGGCGAGCACAAGAAGGAACCCTTCCTCAGGCTCAATCCTGCCGGTCAGGTCCCCGTGCTGGAAGATGGTGAAACTGTCATCTCTGATTCCAACGCAATCCTCGTCTATCTTGCCCGCAAGTATGCTCCGGACTGGTTGCCGACAGATCCGGCACAGGAAGCCGAAATCCAGAAGTTTCTCTCTTTCGCAGCAGGCCCCATTGCCTATGGCCCCTGTGCAGCACGCCTGATCACACTCTTTGGTGCCCCCCTTGATCCGGTCTTTGCCCAAAGCAACAGCGACAGGATTTTTGGCCTGCTGGAAGAGCATCTGCAAGGCCGTGACTGGCTGGCTGGCAAGGCTCCGACAATCGCCGATGTCGCGATCTACAGCTACACAGCCCACGCTCCGGAAGGGAACGTTTCCCTTGAACCCTACAACAACATCCGCAGTTGGCTGCAACGTGTCGAAGCCTTGCCCGGCTTTGTTGGCATGACCGCAAGCAAGGTTGGACTCGCAGCCGAATAAAGCCGCAACACCCCTGTCACAGAGGAGCCGAACCATGAGTGATCGTCACGACAACATCAATCCGGATGTAAAGGCATCCCATCCCTTCCACAGAGGGGAAATCGCCGTCCAGAACAAACTGGGTGTTGACGAGATCCGGCAGTGGGTCGGCGACTTTGTTTATGAAACCATGCCCGAACAACACCATATTTTCTACGGCGGGCTTCCCTTTCTGATCGCGGCCCTGCGGGACCAGAAAGGCCTGCCGTGGGTTACAATGCTGAGCGGACCTCCCGGCTTTGCGGCCACACCTGATCCGAAGCATCTCTCCATTCAAAGCCTTCCCAATGAGGGAGATGCTCTGGGGCAGGCCTTTTTTGAAGGCAATCCGGTCGGCCTGCTGGGCATTGAACCGGCCACACGGCGACGCAACCGCGTGAACGGTGTCATTGCGCGGAACCTGAAAGACAGCTTCCTTTTTGAGGTCACACAGGCCTTTGGTAACTGCCCCAAGTATATCCGTCCCAGAAACTGGACCTTCACAGCCGATCATGCCCCACACCCTGCCCAGCGTGAGACACGGTTAAACGACAAACAGGCCCGGTGGATTTCCGAGGCAGACACCTTCTTTATCGGGACCGGGACGCCTCCGGCCGAAGAGGAAGCTTTTGGCGGAATGGATGCTTCCCACAGAGGTGGGCCAAAAGGATTTGTCGAGGTCATGTCCGACAAGCTGATCCGCTTTCCCGACTATAGCGGCAACAATTTCTACAACACCATCGGCAACCTGATGCTCGACAACAGGGCCGGGCTGCTGTTTGCGGACTTTGAGACCGGCAGTCTTCTGCAGCTGTCCGGTCGCGTGTCCATTGACTGGGATTCCCCCGCCGTGGAGAAAACACCCGGTGCACTGAAGCTCCTGATCTTTCACATTGACCATGTCGTGGAACAGCCCGGTGCCGTTGCCCTGCGCTGGAAAGAGGAAGAGGAGGCACTTCTGTCCCTGAAACTTCTCGCCAAAAGGAAAGAAAGCGAGCAGGTCACATCCTTTTATCTCGGGTCACAGAGCGGCGCGCCCCTGCCACCGTTCAAGCCGGGACAGCACCTGCCGCTGGAACTGAAAATTCCCGGGACAACCCTGTCCCTTTCCCGCGAGTACAGCCTCTCCGGCCCGCAGGATCTCGGATGCTATCGCATTTCTGTCAAACGCGAGGAAGGCGGGGTTGGGTCAAACTATCTGCATGACCATTTCGAGCCCGGACAGAGCCTGCAAAGCTACAAACCCTCAGGCGATTTCACCCTGCCGGAAACAGGCCCTGTTACACTGATCTCGGCCGGGGTCGGAATCACACCGATGATGGCCGCGCTCCATACACTGATCCGCGATCCTCTCCAGCGCCCGGTCCACTTTATCCACATTGCACGAAACGGACGGTCCTACCCCTTCAGGGAAGAAATTGAAAAGCTCGCCACACTGCGTGATGATGTTCGCACAACAACAGTCCTGACCCGGCCGGACGAGGAAGACACGGCCACAGCAAAGCATGATTTCAGCGGACGCCTCAGCGCCCCGGAACTGGCAGACCTTGTCGGGAACAGAAACTCGAAAATCATGCTCTGCGGACCAGCAGCTTTCATGCAACAGCTCCGCGCAGCCCTTCAGAACAGGGGCTTTGCGGACAGCGCTGTCCTGACAGAAAACTTCGGTTCCTCCTGAAGCTCCGGGAGGAACCCCACGGAACCAGCAGGTCTAGTACTCGATCCCGCGCTGGGCCTTGATGTTCTGCTCACGGAACGGGTGCTTGATCAGCGTCATCTCGGTCACAAGATCAGCGATTTCGATCATTTCATCCTTGGCATTTCGTCCTGTCACAATGATGTGAAGATCATGAGGCTTGTTTTTGAAGGTCTCGATCACTTCATCCAGCGGCAGGTGTTCATAGCGCAGTGAGATATTCAATTCATCCAGAACCAGCACATCAAAGGCAGGGTCTTCACCGCGACAGGATTCGATCATGGCCTTGGTTTGGCTCCAGGCCCGTTCCGCAGCAGCGATATCGCGAGCACGGTCCTGCGTTTCCCAGGTAAAACCCTCACCCAGAGTATGGATCTCGCACAGCTCCGGGAACTTCTCCAGTACGTAGCGTTCACCCGTCTCCCAGGCTCCCTTGACATACTGGACAACGCCCACGCGCATCCCGTTGCCAATGGCCCGGACAGCAACGCCGAACGCAGCAGTGGATTTGCCCTTGCCCTTGCCGGTGTGCACCATGATCAGGCCCTTGCCGGTGGTCTTTTCAGCCAGCATTTTGTCGCGTGCAGCCTTGCGTTTCTTGGATTTTTCGTTGGCTTTCGCGAACTCTTCACCATCCTGCGCTGTCACATTGTTTGTCTCTTCAGACATGCCGGGCCTCCTTGTTGTGTCCTGTAATCGTCTTGATGAATTATGTCTGTGGTTTTGCCATCATTTCAAGCTGATAACGTGCGGAATTCGATCGGGCACGCCACATATCACGTTCCTGCGCCTCGATCAGACGCTCTGCGATCTCCCTGGCAGCAGCCGGATTGTTCTCCTCCAGAAACTCACGCACCCTGTCATCCTCGATGAAGGCTTCATAAACAGCATCGAAATGATGGTCCTGCACCACCTTTGCCGTGGCGGAAAAGGCGAAGAGATAATCGACCGTTGCCGCCATCTCGAAAGCCCCCTTGTAACCGTGTCGCATAACCCCTGCGATCCACTTCGGATTGACCACGCGCGCCCGTACAACCCGCCCGATTTCCTCTTCCAAAGTCCGGATTTGCGGACTTTCAGGGCGGGAATGGTCATTGTGATAGATCGTTGGCTGTTCACCGGACAGATGGCGAACGGCAGCCGTTATACCGCCTTCAAACTGATAGTAGTCATCTGAATCCAGCAGGTCATGCTCGCGATTGTCCTGATTGTGCAAGACAACCTGAACATCCTTGAGGCGGGTCTCGAACAGACCGTGCTGGGCCTCTCCGCCACTGCCAGCGCCATAGGCATAGCCCCCCCAGGCAACATAGGCACGGGCAAGATCGCTTTCGTTTTCCCAGCCCTTTTCATCAATCAGTGCCTGCAAACCGGCACCATAGGCCCCCGGCTTCGAGCCAAAGACGCGGAAGCCCGAGCGTTTCTTCGCATCAGCCTCACTGACACCGCCATCAACGAGCATCCGGGTTTCCTCTTTCACCCGCGCCGCAAGCGGGTTCATTTTCTCCGGTTCATCCAGTTCAGCCACAGCACGCACAGCAGAATCAAACAGATCAATCTGGGCGGGGAAAGCATCCCGGAAAAAGCCTGAAACGCGCAGGGTCACATCAACACGGGGACGGTCCAGCACGGAAAGCGGCAGAATCTCAAACCCGACGACGCGCCGGGATGTCGGCTCCCACTTGGGCTGCACCCCCATCAGGGCCAGCCCCTGCGCGAGATCATCTCCACCGGTTCGCATGTTCGCAGTACCCCAGGCAGAAAGCGCCATACGCTTCGGCCAACCCCCGTTTTCCTGACGATAGCGTTCAATCAGAAGGTTTGCGGATTTCCAGCCCAGCGACCAGGCCGCCGGCGTCGGAACCGTCCTGCTGTCCACAGAATAGAAGTTCCGTCCGGTTGGCAGGGTGTCAAGACGCCCACGCGTCGGCGCACCGGAAGACCCCGGCTCGACAAAGCGACCGGCCAGACCTTTCAGTGCGCCCTCGATTTCACCAGCCCCACAGGCAACAACAGTCGGGCGGACACTCTGCTCAATCCTTTCAAGAACGGCTCTCGTCGCGGTCCATTCCCGCTCGGGCTCCCTCTCGCCCGAAACGAGGGCAGCAGCCAGTTCTTCCAGACGCTCGACCGTATCCCCGCAGGACCGCCAGCGCCCCTCGGAAGAGACAGAACCTGAGGCATCCTCTCGATCTGCACCAAAGCCTCTGAGTGCTTCCGGTTTTGGCCCCTCCCAGAGATCGCCAAACCGGCAGTCCAGCGGATCAAAACCGGTTCCGATTCCAAGATCAGCGGCAAGCGAGCGAATGAGCGAGGCATCTCCTTCCTTGCCTTCCCCTCTTGGGAGACGCGTCAGAGCCACCAGCAAATCGGTCAGCAGACGATCGCGGGGAGACTGCCCGAAAATGTGCAGTCCATCCCTGATCTGCATTTCCTTCAGTTCGCAAAGATAATTGTCCAGCTTTGACAGCGCTGTGTCTTCGTCATCGTCCTGTCCGATACCGCAGTCCTTATCCAGTCCGATGCGCTGCGTCAGTTTCAGGATGTCATCCCGCAGAACTTTCAAACGGCGCGGGTCAACTCCTGCGGCCTCGTAGTATTCATCACAGAGCTGTTCCAGATCAGCAAGGGAACCATAGCTCTCCGCACGTGTCAGAGGAGGCGTCAGGTGATCAATGATAACAGCCTGGGCCCGCCGCTTGGCCTGCGTCCCCTCACCGGGATCATTCACAATAAAGGGATAGAGATGCGGCATCGGACCGAAGACAGCTTCCGGGTAGCATTCTTCGGACAGTGCAATGGATTTGCCCGGCAGCCATTCCATGTTGCCATGCTTGCCCATGTGAACAATGACATGAACCTTCTGCACCTCGCGCAACCAGGCATAGAAGGCAAGATAGCCATGAGGCGGCACCAGATCGGGACTGTGGTAGGTCTCGGTCGGATCGATGTTGTATCCCCGCGCCGGTTGCAGGCCAATAACAGCCGTGCCACAGCGATAGGCCGAAACCGCAAAGGCTTCGCGTTCCGGCATGAAGAAGGGATCGCTTTGAGGCGCACCCCAGCGTTCTGTAATCCCTGTCCGGACCGCTTCCGGAAGCCTGTCCCAGAAGTCCATGTAGTCAGACAGGGAAATGGTTTCCCGAATGACACGACCATCGACAGCCGCATTGGTCGGACCTTCCATGATCCGGTCAACAAGCGCGTTGCCATCGGCGGGAAGATCATTCAGGGCATAGCCTTCAGACCTCATGGCCTGCAGAAGCTCGATTGTTCCTGCAGGCGTATCCAGACCGACGCCATTGCCCATCCGTCCATCGCGGTTCGGATAGTTCGCCAGAACCAGTGCCACACGGCGTTCATTAACAGGGGTCTGCTGCAGCGCCAGCCATCTGGCTGTCAGGGCCGCGACAAAATCAACCCGGTCCGGAACCGGTTCATAGGTCACCAGCGAGCACTGGGCCGCTTCATCATAGAGCGCTTCCGACTTGAAAGAGACAGCGCGGGACAGCACACGGCCATCAACTTCCGGCAAGGCGACGTTCATGGCAATGTCACGCGCGGAAAGCCCGTTCAGCCCCTCGCGCCAGCCCGCCTCGTTCCCGCCAGAGAAGATCACCTGCAAAACCGGACCATCCACACCGTCAAAAGGTGTTTCCTTGCGTTCTGCCCCCGGTGTGGAAATCGCAAAACCTGTCGCATTGAGCACCAGTCCCGCTTTTGATTCAGACAGGAACTGTCGCACCAGAGAGGCCGAAAGCTCTTCTTTCAGGGAGGCACAATAAAGTGGCAGGGCATTCACACCCTGCGCCTGCAGCGATTTGATCAGCGCATCAACCGGCGCAAGATTGGCGGCCTGCACCAGTGCTCTGTAAAAGACAATTGCCGCAACGGGAGCCCCCTCGATCCATTGCCCTCTCAGAGCATCAAGGTCGGGCTGGTTCAACCCCGGCCAATAGAGCCCGGCTCTCAACAGGGGTTTTGGCTCAATCCACCGGGTCTCATAGCCAATCGTCTCTGCCAGAAAGGCCAGCAGGTTGCGGGAATTGTCCGGACCACCCTGGATCAGATATTGCCAGATCCTGTGATAGGCCTCCTGCGAGACTGTGCTGTGTGCAGCAAGCTCTGCATCCGGCTGGTCATCACCGGGCAGGAGAATCAGGGGAATTCCCCTGGACTTGCAGGTCGCGGCAATCTGTTCAACACCGTAGGGCCAGTAGCCCGCACCACCCAGAATGCGGGCCACGACAATGCGCGCTTCTGAAACAATATCATCGACATAAAGATCGACAGACATGTTGTGGGACAGCTGCATCAGGTTCGCCAGCCGCAGACTTGGACCACCCTCATCCCCGAACAGAGCCTGTCTGGCCTGGGCCAGAGACGCAATTTCCGTATCCGCAGCACTCAGAACAACGATCTCACCGGGGGTTTGCCCCAGATCAATCGCTTCCGATCCATCCGCAATCGCACCGGGTTGGGCCTGAAGGAGGTGCATGGTCTTGTCCTGTTCTGCAAAAACGTTTGAAAGGCGGGGCACTTCCCAGCACGCCCGCCTTTTTCAAAAGAGTCGATACCTCAGGCAGCAACCGCCTGACGAATAGCCGCCTGATCCATGTGATGATCCCCGATGATCACCAGACGTGTCGAACGGAACGAACCTTCATCCCACTCCTGATCGTAATACTGCTGGAACCGGCTTCCGACACCCTGGATCACCAGACGCATGTCCTTTTCGGCAACAGCGGCAAAACCCTTGATGCGGAAAACAGGGTGCTGAGCAACAACGGCCTGAAGCTTTTCAATCAGGGCATTCGGGTCCGTGATTTCCCCCAGTTCGACAGCAAAGGAATCAAAATCGTCATGATCGTGGTCATGCGGCGTGTCGTGGTGGGACGGACGCGCATCCAGATCATCCTCTGCTGCAGCTTCCAGGCCCAGCAAGACAGACGGATCAATCTCACCATGGGAAGCACGGACAATTTTGACTTCGCGTTTCAGATGCGCACGAACGTCTGCTTCAACCTTTTCGATCTCGTCTGCGCCCAGAAGATCGGACTTGTTCATAACAACCATATCCGCACAGAGCAGTTGCTCTTCAAAGAGCTCCTCCAGCGCAGATTCATGATCCAGATTTTCATCCGCCGCACGTTGCGCTTCGACAGCATGGGGATCGTGTGCAAAAAGGCCATCCGCCACGGCGCGACCATCGATCAGGGTCACAACACCGTCGACTGTGACACGGGTGCGGATTTCCGGCCAGTTGAAAGCCTTGACCAGAGGCTTTGGCAGCGCCAGCCCGGATGTTTCGATGACAATGTGATCCGGAGGCGTTTCGCGATTCAGCAGAGCCTCCATGGTCGGCACGAAATCGTCAGCGACAGTACAACAGATACAGCCGTTTGCCAGCTCCATCACGTCGTCATCGTTGCAGCCCTCGATACCGCAACCCTTAACAATGTCGCTGTCGACACCAAGATCGCCAAATTCGTTGATAATCAGGGCAATGCGCTTGCCGTTTGCAGATTTCAGCAGATGCTGAATTGTGCTGGTTTTACCCGCACCGAGAAACCCAGTGATAACTGTGGCAGGAATCTTGCTCATTTTCGTTCTCTTCTTGAAGGCGTTGTAGACAGAATACGATGGGATTCTCTCTTCTCTGTTTCAAGTCATAGCTATTTTTGCGGGTACTGGAAATAGCAATAGCGCCACTTTTTGCTCTCGGAGAACATCTTGTCGCGCTCACACCTGAAAAGGCGCCTTCAGGATCATCGGCAAACCGGCTGCCACAAAACTCACAGTCGGCACCGCCTCACCCAGCATCTGGTGCAGACGACCGGCATGATCCCTGAAATCACGGGACATTCTGTCCATGGGCACGATACCCAGACCGACCTCGTTGGACACGAAGACAACCGGCCCGGAAAGCTCCTGCAAAACCTCAACCAGACGCCGACTTTCCTGCAGGACATCCCTCTCAGCCATCATCAGATTGGTAACCCAGAGCGTCAGGCAATCAACCAGCACAGCAGCATCCGGACGGGCTGTGTTCCGAAGCAGGTCAACAAGCTCAAGCGGTTCCTCAAAGGTTGTCCAGCGCTCTCCACGCCTTTGCTGATGGTGCAGGATCCGCTCGTCCATCTCACCATCCCTGCTGCTCCATTCCGGATTGGCCGTCGCCACATAAAGACAATCGCCACCCTGTCTTTCAACCAGGGCCTCTGCCAGAGATGATTTGCCGGATCGCGCGCCCCCGAGAATCAGACTGTGTGTCAGGGGAGCGGACAGAAGTTTCTCTCGAACCATAATTGTGCATTTCCCTGTTATCTGTTGCTTCGGAGAGTGGGGATTTCAGGCGCGTCAATCAAGCTTATTATTGAACTCGACAGAAACCGGTCTCCGTGCCATGAATCTTCCCCAGGGTCTATCGACAGCGAATCAGGCGACACAAAGCGAAATGAACGATATCCAGAAACCAGACTTTGACCAGAGCTTTCAGGACAAACTTCAGCAACTGCTGGAATGGCGCCGGGATGTCCGTCACTTCAAAACCGATGCCCTGCCGGACGGTTTGCTGGACCACCTGCTGGACCTGACCTGTCTTTCCCCCTCTGTCGGCAATTCACAGCCCTGGCGCTTTGTCTCTGTTGACGATCCCGAACGCAGAGCCGCCATCCGCAGCAATTTTGAAACGGCCAACACTGATGCGCTACAGGGATATGATGGAGAAAAAGCCCAGCTTTATGCAAAGCTGAAGCTCTCCGGAATGGATCGCGCTCCCGTTCAGATGGCTGTTTTCTGTCACGAGGAAACCTCGCAGGGACATGGTCTGGGGCACAAAACCATGCCGGAGATGCTGCGTTATTCCTCGGTACTTGCCGTTCACACACTCTGGCTCGCAGCCCGCGCTCACGGTGTCGGACTGGGATGGGTGTCCATCATTGATCCGGAAAAGGCCGCCGCCACACTGGAGGTTCCGGAGGACTGGCGTCTGGTTGCCTACCTTTGCATTGGCTATCCGGAAGAGGAACAGGTGACACCCGAACTGGTCCAGCTTGGCTGGCAGGACCGGCAGGATGATTGCCGCAAGGTTCTCAGGAGATAACAAAAAAGCCCGCTTCAGATGCGGGCTTTTCCTTTCGACGCAGGGAAGAGCAATCAGTCCCGGCCAAGGGCCTTTGAGGCCACCTCATAAACATCGCGGGACAGGTTTTCACGCTCCAGAATGCGTTCCAGCTCCTGCTTCATCAAACCCTGACGCTCTGTGTCCACACGACGCCAGGTTCCCAAAGGTGCCAGAATACGTGCCGCCACCTGCGGGTTGATGTCATTGAGCTTCAGCACCGCATCAGCAAGTATCCTGTATCCCCTGCCGGACAGGTCGTGGAAATAGCGCGGGTTGTTCATGGCAAAGGCCCCGATCAACGAACGCACGCGGTTCGGATTCGTCCAGCTGAAAGCCGGATGTTGCTGCAGTTCCTCCACCTGATCCAGAACAGCAGGGTGCTGCGACATGGCCTGCAGGGCCAGCCATTTGTCCATGACCAACAGGTTGTCGGAGAACCGCTGCTCAAAACGATCCAGCATCTGCTGCCTTTCAGGGCAGTCCTCATCGATCACTGCTGTCAGAGCCGCCATTCGATCCGTCATGTTACCGGCATCCCCGTAAAGGTCCGCGGCCAGTTTCCTGCCATCTGCAAGACCCGAAAGATACCCCAGGGCAACAGCACGCAAGGCCCGGGACCCCGCCTGATGCCCCGAAGCCGGATCAAAGCTCTCCTCCAGCGCAGCCGATCGGTAAAGCGCCTGCCATTCCGTTTCCAGCACGCCTGCCAGACAATCCTTCACGCCCTTGCGAACCATTGAAAGACACTCGTAATCGGCAACGATCATCTGGTCTGCCACATAGGACAGCGCCGGCAAGGTCAGAAGCAGAGCCTTGAAGGCAGGATCAATCGCTCTATCCTGCATGTTCACCCTGAAGGCTTCGATCAGGTCGGCAGGAATATCGTCCCGGGTCACATCGGATTTCCTCTGCTCAACAAGTTTGAGCAGCACCCGCGTGAGGTAACTCTGTGAAGCCTCCCAACGGTTAAAGGCATCGCTGTCATACGCCATGAGGAAAGCCAGGTCGGCCTCGCTGTGATGGGCCTCCAGCTTGACAGGGACAGAGAACCCCCGATTGATGGATGGCACCACGGCCTCGGAAATATTTTCAAACCTGAAGGTCTTGCTGGCCTTGTCCAGAATCAGGAAATCCTGTTCCTGCCCTGTCAGAACATCCTGACCGGACGCATTCAGGAGGCCGAAACGCACAGGCATCTGCAAGGAGCGCTTTTCTGTCTGCCCCGGTGTTGCGCGGGTGTGCTGGCTCAGAGTGATTTCGAAGGACCCCGCTTCAGGATTCTGTGTCCAGCTGGCCATCAAAACCGGCGTTCCTGACTGGGAATACCACAGGCGGAAATGTGAAAGATCGGCCCCGTTGGCCTCTTCCATCGCCCGGATCCAGTCTTCACAGGTCACAGCCTGCCCGTCGTGGCGTTCGAAATAAAGATCTGCCCCCTTTCGGAACCCTTCCCAGCCCAGAAGTGTCTTGAGCATGCGGATGATCTCTGCGCCCTTTTCATAAACAGTCGCAGTGTAGAAATTGTTGATCTCGATGTAGGATTCCGGGCGGATCGGATGCGCAAGCGGCCCCGCATCCTCGGGGAACTGACGTGCCCGAAGCATTTTGACATCCTGAATGCGCTTCACCGCTTCAGAACGCATGTCCGCTGAAAACTCCTGATCCCTGAAAACAGTCAATCCTTCCTTGAGGCTCAACTGGAACCAGTCGCGACAGGTCACCCTGTTGCCCGACCAGTTGTGGAAATATTCATGCGCCACAATGGCTTCAATAAAGCCGAAATCCGCGTCGGTTGCAGTGTCTGCATCCGCCAGAATGTACTTGGAGTTGAAGATATTCAGCCCCTTGTTTTCCATCGCGCCCATGTTGAAGTCTCCAACGGCAACGATGTTGAAACAATCCAGGTCATAGTTCAGACCGAAACGCTCCTCATCCCAGCGCATGGAGCGCTTCAGGGCATCCATGGCATAGCTGCAGCGCTCGACATTGCCGGGCTCGACGTAGATCCGCAGCTTGACAGCGCGTCCGGAGGCTGTTGTGTAATCCGCTTCCAGATGTTCCAGCTTGCCGGCAACCAGAGCAAAGAGATAACAGGGCTTGGGGTGGGGATCTTCCCATTCCGCCCAGTGCGTGCCATCAGGATTGCTTCCCTCTTCCAGCAGATTTCCGTTGGAGAGCAGAACCGGACAGTCCTCCTGCGTGGCTGTCATCCGGACACGATAGGTCGCCATCACATCCGGACGGTCTAGATAATAGGTGATCCGTCTGAAACCTTCAGCCTCACACTGCGTACAGAAAATTCCGGAAGACCTGTACAGCCCCTCAAGCCGGGTGTTGGCAGAAGGATTAACCTCCGTTTCAATCTCCAGAACCCCGCTTTCAGGCAGATCGAAAACGTGGAGATGATCCGCCGTGACCTGATAGCGGTCCTCACGCAAGGGAGCCCCGTCAAGCGCAAGCCCCCGCAGGATCAGGTCCTCCCCATCCAGAATCAGCGTTGACTGCTCCTGATCTTCTGAAGGGAGGTTTTCATTTTTTCGAAAATGCAGCTGGCTTTTGACGAAGGTCTTTTCAGCCTGCAACTCAAAGTCAAGATTAACGTGGTCGATCCAGTAAAGGGGTTCTTTGTAATCCCGCAAATAAATCGTGTTCGGGAATTTCTTCGATGCAGTTTGTGACATCCATCAATCCAGCAATGAGGCATGAGGCGAAACAGGTGACATCCTCTCAACACACGGCAAGTCTTTGGATTCAGTAATCGAACGTCCCTGTTTTTTATGTTGTGAAGATTATCGCAAAAACACTCCACTGCACAAGTCACTGCACAGCAAAGAAAGTCCGGTTCATGATTTCAGAAGAAAAGCTATTCCGCCGCCAGCTTGAAGTCGACCTCTTCAAGAGCGCTTTTTTCCAGCACCGAGCGGATGTCACATTTGCATTTCCCGCATTGCGGCTTGCAGTTCATAGCCTTGTAGACAGAACCAACAGTTCTGGCACCATTGTCATAGGCCGTGCGCACGTCACGCTGATTGAAAGCATTGCAAATACAAACGTACATTGGTCCAAACCTGTAAAATACCGGTCCGGACAAAACCGAACGAACCGATAGAATGCGACTTAATCGCAATGTAGTTTCGTTGAGAATGAATTTCAATATATTTTGCGCTTGAAGTTCAACCAGCCAGTCGCAATCTTAGTAACCAGAACTTCCATCAGGCCCAGTGCTGCCTCTGCAAGGCAGAAGCCGGGCTTTCTTCCTCCCGCCAAAAGGAGTGCTGCTACAGTGTCTTACCTGCTTTCCCGCAAATCCATTGTTCCCCAATGGCTCATCGCACCTGGTCCAGATGATGAAGATCTTGATTACATGTTGCAGGCCGCTGTACGCGCTCCGGATCACGGCTGGATTCGGCCATGGCGCTTTATTGTGATCCAGGGCGAAGCCAAGGAGAAAATGGCTGACCTCTTTGAAAAGGCCCTGCTTGCACGCAAACCGGATGCAACTGCGGAAGAGATCGAGAAAGAGCGCGGCAAGCCCCTTCGTGCCCCGCTGCTGGTCACAGTCGCAGTCAAAAAGACAGATGACAAACCGGACATTCCGATGAATGAACGCGTACTTTCCGGAGGAGCCGCCGCGCAAAACATCCTGCTGGCCGCCCATGAAAAGGGCTACGGCGCCATGTGGGTCACGGGCACACCGGCCTATGACCCCGTTATCAAGGCCGGATTAAACCTCGGGGAAGAAGATCAGATTGTCGGCTTCATCTACATCGGCACTCCCGACCGTGAAGGCAAGGAGCGCAACCGGCCAGATCCGGCCGAGTACACAATCCACTGGAACGGATAATAAAAGGGGGCCTTCAAGGGCCCCTTTTTCTGTTTCATCAAGACAGCAGCACTCACATATAGCTCATGCCAAAAATACCGGCGACCCCGACAGCAATCATCACAACAATAGTCACGACAAGAAGGGTAAAAAGAGACATCTCTTTCTTGGGTGGAGGAGCCGGGCGCTTTCTGAGCGGGCGCCGTTCCGAACGCTGGGACAGGGCTTCCCTTTTGTTTTTCAGATCCCGTTTCTGGGCATCAGCGTTGCTCTTCTCAACATTCGAGCATTTGTGAACGACGCGTTCGACACTTTCCATGGTCTCCGGATTGTAACTCTCCTGAAGAACCCGCACGGCCGAAAACCGTTTTGTGGCAAAAAGGCGCTCGGCTGTCGCAATCGCCATTTCCCTGTCGTCAAAAACGCTTTCCAGAATCCAGCGATTGTTTTGATAGCTGTCAACCTCGTAGGAGACTTCCCTGGCCATCTAACCACTCTCCCCGTCGCTTGCGCGAAAACGAAAATTAACTCCGCCCCAAAGAGCATCCATAAACACACCATCAGAACTGATCGGCATCAGGGTGCTTCTGTACAGAATCCCCTGACCATCCAGCTCTGCCTCTCCACCTTTGGAAACAGGCACTCCTGTCTCCATCACCTTGTCCAGATGCCTCAGCGCAAGCGCAACAAGGCTCTCATCTGCGAGAGTCCCCAAAGCATCACCGATCTGCGGACAGCCCGTACTGCCTGCAAGCTCTTCACCAATATAAAGAAACTCTGACTGCTCCAGGTCTTCCTTGACCTTGAAAACAAAGCAGTGCCTGAAATCCTCGGAATCCTTTTGGGCCATGACCTCGAAAAGCTGGGGATAACGCTCCCCCTCTTTCAGGTCATGCCATTGATCCAGCAGGCGGAAAGCAAGGCGACGTTCTATTCCCTTATGTGGCATGCGCGCAATCTTCCTGAAAAAATGATACTGGAATCATACAGTTAGATTGGTAAACAAAAAGATAACCATTTCAGAAAATGGTTAAGCCACAGAAAGACAATCCTTGCCTGTAAAAACCAGCTCGGAATCACTGTAGATGGTCAGGCCGCTCGAAAGAGCGTAAACCTTCAGCCCCGTAACATCGAAGCCACCTGCTGTTGTATAGCTTCCGGCAACCCCTGTTTGCACAGGTTCTGTCGCTCCGCCGATCATCAGCGCGGTTTCACCGCCGCCATGCAGGACCACCTCTCCCCTTTCATCAGGCAGCAGATCCTGCAGATGAAGGCAGACAGGTTCAGCCCAGACCGAATCAACCGGTTCATCCGGGAGGAACACGCGCACTTCAGGTTCATCATGAAGCGACGCAGCAACAGGAAGATCTTTTAGGGCACAGGAAAAATCTGTCTTTGCCATAGGTCGTTTTTTCCACTCCATCTAACGCACGATACAGTGATATATCGTTTTTTGAATGTATGGCAAATAACAATTCAAGAAGCTTGCCAACAAAGGCAAAGAAAAAGCCCCTTCCACCAGGAAGGGGCTTTTTTCAAGGAATTTCTAAAGCGCGATTGCTTACTGGAACAGACCCTCGGCCCAGCCATGGTCCTCAAAGGCAGCCTGATCAGGGGCTGCAACATCAAGAGTCCCCAGCAGGTCACCGGACAGAGCCAGAACACGATAGGCAGCAAGCTGCTCGTTGACCATTGCTGTAACCAGCTGACCACGGTTCACGAAGAGTTCGTTTTCCGCATCCAGAACATCCAGAAGCGTCCGTTGGGCAACTTCAAACTGCTCACGGTAGGCATCACGTGTTTCTGTGTTGAACTGAACCGCTGCAGCCAGATCGCTGACAGACTGGCGTGCTGCTTCAAGAGCAAACCAGGACTGACGCATTTCACGCTGGGCGTTTACAACAGAAGCGTAACGGTTGTTCTTGCTTTCAGCCAGACGGGCCAGAGCTTCCTGACGGTTGGCTGTATCAATACCACCGCGGAACAGGTTCCAGTTCAGTTCCAGACCAACAGAGTAGTTCTCTGTGTAGTTGCCACGTGTAGAGGACACCTGATCTTCATAGTCGGAACGCGCCACGATATCCACGCTTGGGTAGAACGGAACGTCTGTCAGCTCCACTTCAGCCTCGGCTGTTTCAACGTTTGCCTTGGAAATCTGGACAGTCGGGTTGTCGTTTACAGCCGCATCAACCGCTGCATCCAGGGTGTCCGGAAGCGTTGTCACAACGGTTTCCGGCTGAACAAGCTCGTCCGGGAAGTGACCAATGATACGTGCATAGTCCGCTTCGGCATCGCGAAGGGCGTTGTATGTTTCTGTCAGGGTATTGCGCGCGCTTGCGGCACGGGCTTCGGCCTGGGCAACATCGGCAGTGCTACCGCCGCCGGCTTCCAGACGCTCCTGAAGGGAGTTGATGATTTCAACGTGAATTGCAACGTTTTCCTGCGCAAGGGCCAGAAGGTCGCGCTGACGCAGCACTTCAACGTAGGCGCCAATGGCATCAAGGCTCAGGAACTCGGCATTTTCACGAACAGTGTTTGCAGCAGCTTTCACACGCGCCAGTTCACGGTCAGTTGTGGAGCTTGCTTCAAAGCCGTCAAACAGACGTTGCTGAACAACCAGAGAAGCGTTGCTTGGCTCAAAACCTTCACTGCCGCTGCTACGTGCGCGGGTCGTGGAATCGTCTGTTCGCTCCAGACCGATACCTGCGTTGATATCAATCTGGGGAAGATAGAGACCTCGAGCCTGACGCAGTTCCTGGTCGATGGCTTCACGGTTGTTGGCAATCGCACCGATATCCGGGTTGGTTGCAAGTGCCTGTTGAACAGCTTCCTGAAGCGTCTCTGCATGAGCCTGAAGGCTCAAAGGCAGGGCAACAACTGAACCGAGCAGAAACGTTTTCAATGCTCCGGCAACTTTGTTTTTCTTCAGACCCATGGAATTAAATTCCCCCAATTCAGAACTCTATATAGCGTTAACTTTATAAAACCACGCTATCATTACAGAAACAGGCGCTCTACCTGCTTCACTATTAGACTTGCGATGAGTTTTACCTTTTTTAGCCGCAATGGTCAAACCCCAAAACACTAAAAAAGCGACGTTTTCCCTAACCGGAGATCATTTTTCCATACGCTCCCCGTATGAAAAGCCTTTCAAGCCATCGCCACAATCGTTAACAAAAATTAACCTTTGGTCGTGTTTTGATGCTACGCGAAAAAAGTTAAGAAATTATCGCCGGGCAAAACAGGGCAGGGAATCGCTTTTTCCGAAAGGTTTCTCGCCTTTGCCGAGACAGAATAAAATCATACAGATCAATTAATTAGATAGAAAAAACTGATCAGGGCGAATTCAACAAAACAGAGTTATATTTATAATTTTCTACTTTAAGATGGAAAAGTTCCCAAAAAGAACCCATGCTCTCCCCCTGCGAAAAGCAGAAGAAATCGCAGGTGCTTTTCGCAACAGTCCATTAGTGTTTTTTCTCTTCCTGTTCTCTATCCTCAGTAAGTAAAAAGAGAGAATCGATGACAACTCAATACATTGACTCGACACATCGTATGAGCAGAATCGTCAAGAACAATGGCACAGTCTACCTCTGTGGACAGACTGCCGGCGACCCATCCTGGGACATTCAGGAGCAAACCCGGAGATGTCTGGAAAAGGTCGACGGTCTTCTCGCCGAAGCAGGCAGCAGCCGTAACGAGATCCTCTCAACAACAATCTATGTTCGCGACATGAAAGACTTCGCTGGCATGAACGAAGTCTGGGATGCCTGGATTGCCGACCACAACAAACCGGCACGCGCCTGCGTTGAAGCCCGCATGGCCCGCGATGATATCCTCGTCGAATTGACTGTTGTTGCCTCCTACAACGACTGACCGGAAAACCGGGAAAAGGCGTAGCAGAAAAGAACCGGCTACGCCTTTTTTCTGTCTTCAACGGTCTGCGGTCCGGACAGGTCAGTCTGAAATCGCCGGCAGGACAAAGTCCAGAACAACCCGCACCGGGATCTTCCAGTCTTCAGGAGCATTGTAGTTTCCTGCAAAAATCACCACGACCAGCTCGTTTGCGGGATCGATGCTCAAGCGCTGTCCGCCATTTCCGAACGCCGCTGCCCAGCGCGGCTTTTCAGACATGCCATCAAGCCACCAGAGGTATCCATAACGGATACCGTCAAAGGCATCCGCGCGGGGTGCGAAAGACTCAGCAAGCCACGCCTCCGAAACAATCCGTTGCCCTTTGTATTGTCCGCCGTCCAGGATCATGCGGCCAATTCTGGCAAGCCCGGGTGCCGTCAGACGCAGCCCGGAAGCCGGAGAATCCACACTATCTCCGCCCTTGAGCCAGCCAAAATCCCGAATGGCAAGAGGCTCAAAAAGCCTTTCCTGTGCATAGGCTTCCAGTGTCCGGCCTGTGCCGTCCTCAATCAGCTTGCCGATCAGCGCAACAGCCCCGCCATTGTAGCGCCAGACCTCACCAGGAGCCTCCAGCATGTCCTTTTCCAGGACATAGCGATAGCGATCATTGGCAAACTCCATCCCGACCTCGTCATTGCTCCTGTCGACATAGCCTCCGGCTTCGTTCCACTCAATGCCCATTTTCATTGTCAGAAGATCCGCAACAGTGATCGTCTTCTTGCGCGCGTCTTTGGAAAAAACATCCGCATAATCCGGAAGATGCCTGTAGATGGGCGCTGAAAGCGGAGGAACCTTCCCCTCCTCCAGCGCAATACCGTAAAGCAAACCGGCAATGGACTTGGTCACAGAACGCAAGTCATGAAGTTCTTCCGGACCGAACTGTCTTACACCGAGGTCCTCCGCCCAGCTCCAGTCCTGCCCCTCAAAGTAAAGCTCTGCAATACGCTCCCCTCTGTGTTCGACCAGAACCGCGTGAAGACCGGGCAATTCGCCCTGGTCAAAGGCAGACCGGAGCCTTTCCTCCAAAGCCGTTCCACCAGCCCCTGCCTGCACTGTCATCATGGAAAACACCCCCGCAGCCAAAAGGCCTTTCAATGCCTGTCTCAAAATCTTTCTCCAACGCTGAAGTCCACTGAACCACACTCCTTTCGGGCGCAGCATCCTGTGAAATGAAGAAAGTTTCAAGTCCCGCATCCCCTGTTCAGCCCTTGCAATACCAGCAATCATACATACCTCAAGTTCTGGGGCTTCACGAGCCGACAACACGATTGAAGGAACTTTTGCCATGGATGTGAACGCGATACTGAACAGTTTGATGGGGTCTGCAGGCGGCGGCATTGACAAGGTCACCAAAGAGGTCAAATCCGGTGGCTTTGGATCCGGCATGGTCGGCGGAGCCGCGGCTGGAGGTCTCGCAGCGCTGTTGCTGAGCAACAAGAAAGCCCGCAAGATGGGCAAGAAGGCCTTCACCTATGGCGGCATGGCGGCAATCGGTGGTCTGGCCTACAAGGCCTGGAACGATCACAACGCCAAAAAACAGACCAGTCCGCAAGCAGCACCTGCATCTGCTGCATCGGCCAGCCCCTCTGCCACGATTGCCATGCCTCCCTCAGGCAGCATCTTTGATCTGGCCCAGCCACAGGCCGATCCGGCCCTTCCCGACATGCGCCTTGTGCTTGTGCGCGCCATGATCAGCGCTGCGAAGGCAGACGGTCACATTGACGGTGATGAACGCGGACGTATTGAAAGCCAGATCACCACACTGCAAATCGGTCAGGAAGAACAGCATTTCCTTGTCGATCAGCTCAATGCCCCAAGCGATCCGATCGCCATAGCCCGCCTCTCCACAGGCCCCGAGCAGGCCGCAGAAATCTATGCAGCATCACTGCTGGCTGTAGACCTTGATACCGATGAGGAACGTCGCTATCTGGATCGCCTCGCGGATGCCCTGCACCTGCCGGATGACCTGCGCACCCGACTGGAAACGGAAACTGCAGGCTGGTAATCGCGAACGGCAGAGTGTCTGAAGCCCTCTGGCCCTCTGGCCATCCGGGATGAACGAGCCGGACAGGGTTCATCCCCCGTCCACAGACTCCGGGGCACAAACTCCGGCGCACAGCCTCAAGGCATCATTCAAAACCCCGGACACAGAGCCCCCCAAACCGGCAAAAGGAAAACCGGCAGGCGTCGCATTCTCCCGGCAGAAGCTGTCGACGTCTCTCTCTTCCTTGCCCAGAGCAAATCGGGCAAAAACTGCAAAACAGCCCTCCAAGCCTATTCCTGCAATTCGACGTCGGGTCTTGAAGCTTTGCCGGCGGGCACGACCAACTGGATCAAAAAACAGAGGCCCATCCCGGAAATCGAGAAAATCAGCACCGCCTGAATGCCATAGGCCTCCCAGACATAACCGAGCAATGCAAGTCCTGCGGCCAGACAGATCGCGTGCAGAAGATAGAAGGCTCCGAAAGCCGCTCCCTTCTCGCGGGCATCCTTGCTGATCTTCGCCCGGATAGCGTTCAGAAGGACAACATCACTGATACCGAACAGCAGGAAAGCCAAAACCAATGTGTAAGCAGATGAGTCCAGCAAGGCGATCAGGGCCAGTAACCCGAACCCGTAACCAGTGTTCAACAGAAGGGTACTGTCGTATTTGTCCACCAGCTTTCCAACCCGGTAACTCAGCAAAAGCTGAACAGCACGCATGAGAATCAACACCATCAGGATCGAAGTCATTTTGAAATCGCGCTCATTCGCCAGAACGACGTAAAAGGCTTCACTGAACATGAAGAGTGACATGCCACAGTAAACGATGACCGGTTTGCGAAGTTCGCGATCAAGATGAAACCGGACGGAAGGCTTCTTTTTGAGAGGGGACGATCTGTCACGAACAAAGACGGCCAAAATCAAAACGGCAAGAATTCCGGGAATGAGAGCCGCCAGAAAAACGCCGCGAAAGACACTTTCCGAAGTCCCCAGAGCAAACAGGACAATCAGCAGAACAAAAAGACCACAGAACTCACCTGCAACATCAAAGGTTTTGTGAAGACCAAAACTCTTTCCCTCACTCCCCTTCTTTCCCGACAACCCGATGAGCCTGTCTTTCGGCGCAGCGCGCAAGGCCTTGCCCAGCCGTTCTGCTGAGCGGACAAGCGCAACGCCCTGCCACCCGCCAACAAAGGCCAGCAGGGGCTTTGTCAGGGCCGACAGACCGTATCCCGTGATCAGCAAGGGCTTGCTGCTGTCGAACCGGTCACTCAGAGCACCACAGACAAAGCGCAGACCGTAGGAAATCATCGAGGTAATCGCCAAAATCAGGCCGACCTTGTCCACACCTTCCTGCAACACAATCACGAGGAAGAGCGGCACAACGGGATTGATCATCGCACTGGCCAGATCGGTGAAAAAGCTGACCAGACCAAGGTACAGCACATTTTGGGAGGAACCTTCAGGCGAATGCTGCATTTTCAATCCACAAACATGAATAAATATAAATGTTTAAGTCAGAGATAATACAATCCGGTCCTGTCGGCAAAGGGAATAGCAAAAGCAGCCTTCCGGACTTCGGGCTGACCAACAACACAGTCCCGAAACAAAGCGCCTGACGTCCTCTCGGCACCCTGCCATTTCCCGGTGTCAGGACACAAAAAAAGCCGACACCATCCGGTATCGACTGGAACCATTCGGAAGGAATGGTGCCCGGGGGCGGATTTGAACCACCGACACGCGGATTTTCAATCCGCTGCTCTACCAACTGAGCTACCCGGGCCTGTCATTTTTCGCGGTGCAGTCTGTGTTGCCGCGTTGCGATGAGAGGCTTATAGAAAATCGTTCCGGTCCTGTCCAGCCCTTTCACAACAAAAATGCAAAAAAGTTTTCAGGGCTAAAAATCAAGGACTTGCCAGAGGATCATCCGCCCTATTGCAGGGTAGAATCCCCTTCCCCGTCCAGGGCGGCAATAACCTCTTCCAGCTCTTCCGGATCCGCTTCATGCAAAGGCTTTGGAATCCTGTAACTTTCGCTCAGCCAGCGATTCAGATCCACATCCGCACAACGGCTCGAACAGAAGGGTTTGTATTTCGCCTGAACAGGCTTTCCGCACAGCGTGCAGCCCGGCACCGCGGAGTCATTCTTTTTGGCGTCTGCGTTCATTTCAATCCTTCCACAGTCTACAGCGTCAATCTCAGGCCTGTACGGACTTGCAGAGCCTCCCCCAGAGGCGAGTCCAGAATGGCCTTCTTTTTTTCCTCCGGCAAAGCCTGCCATGCCGGGAGGCCTTCGCGCAAGACAGCACGACAGGACCGGTAGTTCAGCGATTCTCCCGACAGTCTGGCGCCCATGCCATCGAGTCCGGCCGGAACAGCCATAAGGTCCCGCAACGCATGTCCCTTGCGGTGACGGGTCAGTTCCAGAAGCCCGGAAAGGTGCAAGGGCAAGAGCTTGACAGAAACGGGATCACAAAGTGCCCAGCGTTTAAGACTGGAAAAGAGTTCACCGATTTCCGCCTTGCCTTTCAAGACCGGGAGATCCACAACAACACGCCCGCCAATATTGCGCAGGCGCAACTGGCGCATCAATTCCCCGACGGCTTCAAGCGAGAGCCTGAGCGCTGCCTTCTTTGCAGAACCTCCCGCAGCCAGTCCCTGCGCGGCGTTCACATCAACGGCACAAAGAGTCCGCGTCTGCTCAATCAGCAGGGAGCCACCGGATGGCAAGGGAACCTCCGGCATCAGCAAGGCATCCAGCTCCTCTTCAATCCTCGCGCGCTCGAACAGTGCTGTCTCCTGCGGACAGTGCTCCGGAACAAGTGTTCCCAGCCCTCCGGGCAGCCCCCTGAAACGCGCAAGCTGATCCGACTGCGTGAAATAAAAAGGCAACCCGGTTTTACGATAGGGCTCCAGCCAGTGCTCCAGAGGATCAGGGCGGGAGATCAGACCTGCCTTTCCATTTTCCCTGATCCGACTCTGAACACTTTCCCGTTCTGCATTGGACAGGCGAGCTGTCAGACGAGGCCCCTTGTTTTCAAAAGCCTCTCTTTGAACCCGGCAGGCCAGCCACTGACCTTCTGCCACTGTTCCGTTCTGGCTGAGGTCCTTTTCCTCGACCTGATTCAAAGGCAGGAGACCATCCGGAACACCCCTGCCAAGATCGACAAAGGCTGCATCCAGCTCCGCCTGCACCTTGCGAACACGCCCGGCAAAGAGTGCGCCATTGAGGACAGGACGGGAGGAACGCTCCAGACAATAATCCTCCAGCCGTCCGTTCTTCATCAGGGCCAGGCGAAGTTCGCCGGGCCAGCTGTCCAGATAGAGACCGTCTCCGTAATCACGCTGCGTCATCTTTCCAGCCCCCTTCTCAGAAGCCATTGCCCTTCAAAAGCGCCAGGATTTCCGGCAGGGACAGACCAACCACATTGCTGTAGGAACCATTGATTGCCGGGATGAAGCCAACGGCATTGCCCTGAATGGCATAGCCCCCGGCCTTGCCTTCCCAGTCGCGGCTGTCGATATAGGCGTCGATCTCGATTTTTTCGAGGCGCTTGAAGCGCACAACAGTCTGCACCAGTCGTTCACAGATACGACCATCCGGCAAGACAAGCGCATGCCCGCCCATAACGCGATGACGACGGCCGGACAACATTTCCAGACAGTGACGCGCTGTCCTTTCGTCCTCGGCCTTGGGCAGAATGCGACGCCCGAGCGCCACAACAGTATCCGCCGCCAGCACAAAGGAACCCGGATGTCGCGCAGCCACAGCTTCAGCCTTTTCCCGCGCCATGCGCTTCGCATAGGGGATTGGCTGCTCGAGCCTGCCCGGCGTTTCGTCAATATCAGCAGGATCGATGACATCGGCTGCAATCCCCACCTGTCCCAGCAGCTCCTTGCGGCGCGGAGAAGCAGAGGCCAGCACGAAAGGTACTGAGGAATGACGGGTAAAAGTCATGGTCATGAAAAGGGTCCTTCGCATTCAGACCTTCTCTTTAACAGCAGGAACGCGCTTGCGAAAGCCGCAAAACCCTATTTGTCAAAAAGCATAAAGCGTTCACGCAGCTTCAAATGCAGGGAGTCCCGCACCTGCCTGAAGGCCGCAAGCCGTGTCTCGCGGCTTCCCTCCACATAGGTCGGATCAAAAGTCATCCAGAATTCCAGTTCGCAGGCCATGGTCCGCGTCATCTCGACAGCCGAGTGCTGGGCTTCCGGAGAAAGGGAAATGATCAGATCGAAATAGCTGTCATCAAGTTCTTCAAAGGTTTTGGCCTCGTGAGCCGACATATCGATCCCGATTTCTGCCATAACCTCAATCATGAAGCCGTCCGGATCACCTGCGCGCACCCCGACAGATTCAACATAGACGCGGTTGTCCGTCAGCTGACGCAACAGGGCAGCCGCCATCGGAGAGCGGACAGAGTTAAAGCTGCAGGCAAAAAGTATGGCCTCGGGCATGAAGAGCATGGAGATCAGGTCCTCACATGCAGGGCGCAAATCAGGGTAAAGAGACGCCGGGCCGTATCGAAATCCATCTCCAGCTTGCCTTGCAGGCGCTGCTTGAGAATATCAGCCCCGTCATTGTGCAAACCGCGCCGTCCCATATCAATGGCCTCGATCATCGAGGGTGAAGCCGTCTTGATCGCCTCGTAATAGCTGTCACAGACCTCGAAATATTCCCGCATGACCCGGCGAAGGGGAGACAGGGAAAAGATATGCTCGCACAAGGGGGCTCCATCCTCGCGCTGGACATTGAAGCGCAGGCGGCGTTCGATCAGTGACAGGGTCAGCAAATAGGGCCCATGATCCGATCCGACAGGCAGGAAGGAATTTTCCTCCAGAAGATCATAGGTCGCAATGGCCCGTTCCTTTTCGATATCAGGATTACGCCGCCCCACTGTTGTTTCATCCAGAACAACGTGCGCCAGATAATGATGGCGATCAGGCGGAATGACGATGTCATCCTGTCCATGAGGCTTGGTTTCGTCTTTTTCTTCTGACATCTCGGCAGCTTGAGGTTCCTGGCAACAGAAAGTCCGGATCGGTAACAACAGAATACAAAAAGGGCTGCCACAATCAATCCCGGAGGATCACTATGGCAGCCCTTTGGATTTCAGAAAAGGCCTTGCTGAAAAATCAGCACCTTAATCTTCGGCATCCAGACTGTCGAGACGCAGGGACACAGACAGGGCGTGCGCCGTCAGGCTTTCAGCCTTTGCCAGTGTTACAGCCGCCGGACCGATGGCCCGCAAACCCTGTTCGGAACAGGACATCATGGAAGACCGCTTCATGAAATCAAGCACGGACAGGCCGGAAGAGAAACGCGCTGATCGCGCTGTCGGAAGAACGTGGTTGGGACCGGCAACATAATCACCAATGGCTTCCGCCGTATGACGCCCCAGGAAAATGGCCCCGGCGTTGCGGATCTTTCCGGCCAGTTCATCCGGATCGTCAACAGCCAGCTCAAGGTGCTCCGGTGCCAGACGATCTGTCAGACGCGCCGCCTCGTCCATGTCCTCGACAAGGATAACCGCTCCGTTGTCTTTCCAGGACTGCCCTGCAATCTCGCTGCGCGAAAGGCTCTGCAAATGCACCTGGACAGCCCGCTCAACCTCTTCGGCAAAGGCTGCATCATCCGTGATCAGAATGGACTGCGCAGAGGCATCATGCTCGGCCTGGGCCAGAAGATCGGCAGCCACCCAGCGCGGATCGTTCTTGCCATCAGCCACCACCAGCACCTCGGACGGCCCCGCAATCATGTCGATACCAACCGTTCCGAAAACCTGGCGCTTGGCAGCAGCAACATAGGCATTACCCGGGCCAACAATCACATCGACAGGTGCAATGGTCTCTGTCCCGTAGGCCAGTGCCGCCACAGCCTGCGCGCCACCAACACGGTAAATCTCGGTCACACCTGCTTCACGCGCTGCAGCCAGAACCAGCGGGTTCAAAATCCCGTCGGGAGCAGGCACAACCATCACAATGCGATCCACCCCTGCCACTCTGGCGGGAAGTGCGTTCATGAGAACAGAGGACGGGTAGTTCGCCAGCCCGCCCGGCACATAGATGCCCGCGGCCTGGACAGCTGTCCAGCGGTGCCCCAGACGCACACCAACCTCGTCCGTGTAGGACAAATCTTCGGGTTTCTGACGCGCATGGAAGGCCGCAATACGCTCTGCCGCAAGGCGCAGGGCTGCAAGGTCTTCTTCCCTGCACTCGGCAACAGCACGGTCAATCTCCTCTGCCGTAATCCGCAGGGTTTGAGGCGTCAGATCGATGCGATCGAACTTCTTGCTGAGTTCGATCAGGGCTGCATCACCCTGTTCCCGAACCTGCGTGAGGATCGCTTCAACGGCTTCGTTTACGTCAACGGAACTCTCGCGCTTGGCATTCATGAGCCGGCCAAAATCCTGCTCGAAGCCCTGATCGCGGGTAGAAAGCTGCATGGTCATAACGGTCGCATCCTCCCCCTAGGCGTTTTTCTTGGCATCAACAGCCGACTGGAAGCGGGCAATCCATTCATTGATCACTTCAGGCTGGGTTTTCTGGGTTGCACGGTTGACGATAAAGCGCGAGGAAATCTCGGCAATGTTTTCGATCTCGACCAGATCATTGGCCTTCAGGGTTGCACCGGAAGACACCAGATCAACAATGCGACGGCACAGCCCCAGATTGGGGGCCAGTTCCATCGCACCGTTCAGCTTGATGCATTCGGCCTGAACTCCCCGCGCCTCGAAATGGGTCTGCGTGATATGCGGATACTTTGTCGCCACACGGATATGGCTCCACTGACTCGGGTCATCCTTCTCGGCCAGCTTGCGCGGGGCGGCAACCGCAATGCGGCAATGCCCGATATCCAGATCGACCGGGGCATAGATTTCCGGGTAGTCGAACTCCATGATCACATCGCTGCCAGCCACGCCGAAATGTGCTGCGCCAAAGGCAACAAAGGTCGCAACATCAAAGCTGCGCACACGGATGATTTCCACATCCGCATGGTTTGTTGCAAAGCGAAGCTGACGACACTTGTCATCAAAGAAAGCATCTTCCGGGATCAGATCAGCCGCCTTCATCAAGGGCAGAAGCTCCTTGAGAATGCGACCTTTGGGAACGGCAAGAATCAGAGGATCGCTGTTGGGCATAACATCAAGTCTTTGTTCGAGGTGGCATTCCTCCCGCGCCTGCAGGAGGGTTTCATGAAAGGCTTGTAGGACAGTTCAGGGAAAATGAACAGTCTTGCGCGCCAAAAAAACGGGAAAAAACGCTCTGTGCTTCAGGATGAAGCAGGGTCCTGTTCGGCCTCGCCAGAGCCCTTCACATCATGTCGTGGCTGATTGAGGGAGGGCCAGGGCTCGGAAATATCGTCCAGATGGCAATGAATGCCCGAGGTTTTAAGGCGCACGGCACCGCCACCGGAAAAATGCAGAACAACAGTGCTCTTGCTGTCAGGATCACTCGCAATGGTCAGAAGATTGAGGATCTGATCCTTGTCGGACAGGTCAATATCCTTCGCCTGCACCCCGACAACCCGGTCAAAACAGATCCCCGTGTTCACGCGATAGAAATTCGGCAGATCCTCAACATCGGTAAAGCTGGCGTCCTCTCCGCCCTGATCGGGCGCAGTGGATGCACGCTCGCGGATTTCAGCAGGCAGTTTTTCCCAGCAGAAACGATTGACCACCATCACAAAACGGCGTTCGGTCGGCAGCCAGGCAACATCACGCAACGGCACAAGGGCATCCTGAAGCAGACTTGCCATGGAACGCAGATCCTCGTGATCGCCCACCCGGATTTTCAAACCTTTGACTTCGCCGTTCATGCTCTGCTGATCGTTCACAGGATTATTCTCCGTTCTGCTGAACCCTTATAATTTCCGCACCGCACGCTGCAAGTTTCTCTTCGACGCGTTCATAACCGCGGTCCAGATGATAGACACGATTTAACACGGTCTCGCCTTTTGCCACAAGCCCGGCAAGGATCAGGCTGAAGCTCGCGCGCAGATCGGTTGCCATGACTTCGGCCCCCATCAGCTCCGGCTGGCCACGCACCAGGGCAGAGGAACCGTGCACCGTAATGTTTGCGCCCATGCGGCAAAGCTCGGGAACGTGCATGAAACGGTTTTCAAAGATTGTTTCCGTGATCATGGACGCGCCCTGGGCCGTCGTCATCAGTGCCATGGTCTGGGCTTGCAGGTCGGTCGGATAACCCGGGAAGGGCTCTGTCATGATATCGACACCCTCGATAATCCCGTTGGCCCGGCTGGCCCGCAGGCCGCCCTCGATCTCCTCGATACGCAGACCACAGGGTGCAAGCTGGTCGATCATCGCCCGCAGGTGATCCGCCCGCGCGCCCATCAGTTCAAGCGTACCCCCCGTTGCAGCGGCAGCCATTGCATAGGTTCCCGCCTCGATACGATCCGCAACGACCGTGTGAGTGTGACCGTGAAGCCTGTCGACACCCTCGATGGTGATAACGTCCTGCCCGGCGCCCTCGATCTGCGCGCCCATACCGATCAGACACTCTGCAAGATCGACGACCTCGGGTTCGCGCGCAGCATTGGCCAGCGTCGTTTTGCCCTTCGCAAGGCAGGCCGCCATCATCAGATTTTCCGTCGCTCCGACAGAGACCTTCGGGAAAAGCACATGGCCACCGACAAGTCCCCCGGGAGCACGCGCGTGGACATAGCCTTCCTTCAACTCGATTTCCGCACCAAGCGCCTGAAGGCCCTGCAGGTGAAGATCCACAGGACGCGTTCCAATCGCGCAGCCGCCCGGCAGGGAAACCTCGGCATGGCCTTCGCGGGCAAGCAGTGGTCCCAGCACAAGAACGGATGCACGCATCTTGCGCACCAGATCATAGGGGGCACGTGTCGAGGTAATGGTTCCCGCCTTCATCTCCATCACACGTCCACTGCAGGCTTCAGCAGAATCATGTCCGTTCAGGTGCAGATCGACCCCGTGCTGAACCAGAAGGTTGGCCAGGGTTGTAATATCCGCCAGATGGGGAAGATTGCGCAGGGTCAGTGTTTCGTCCGTCAGGAGGCTCGCTGTCATCAGGGGCAGCGCAGCATTCTTGGCACCGCTGATGTGAATTTTACCGTTCAGCGGATTGCCACCGCGAATTCGAATTTGATCCATAATAGTTTCCCGAAAAAGCAAGATCACTGCGCTGGGACAGAACGAAGGCCCAAAATAGTCGTTCTTTTTTTAACAGGCAGCGGCCTTAGTGCAAGGAGAGAATTCGGCCACCAAACAGGCCGATCCCCTGCAGTCTCTCCGCAAAATGCGTTCGAAGCAGGTCCGGACTTTGGCAAAAGGGACCCATTTTCTGCAAGGTTTGCCCACAAAGGAAAACAGGCCTCCCGATCAGGTAAGGCCTGTTTTTGATTACATGTGGAACAGTCTAGAGACGCGGCAGGGTAACACCGCGCTGTCCCATGTACTTTCCGGAGCGATCCGCATAGGAAACATCGCAGGGCTGATCGCCTTTCAGGAAGAGGAATTGACAGACACCTTCATTGGCATAGATCTTGGCTGGCAACGGGGTTGTGTTGGAGAACTCAAGCGTTACATGTCCCTCCCACTCCGGCTCCAGCGGAGTGACGTTCACAATGATACCGCAGCGGGCATAGGTGGATTTGCCGAGGCAGATCACCAGCACATCCCGCGGGATACGGAAATATTCAACCGTGCGCGCCAGGGCAAAGGAGTTCGGTGGGATAATACAGACGTCCCCCTTGTGTTCAACAAAGCTGCGATCATCGAAATTCTTCGGATCCACAATGGCATTGTGAACATTGGTGAAGATCTTGAACTCGTCGGCAACCCGGGCATCATAGCCATAGGAGCTTACACCGTAGGAAATCACCCCTTCGCGACGCTGCCCCTCGACATAGGGTTCAATCATCTGATGATTTTCAGCCTGCTTACGAATCCATTTGTCCGAAAGAATAGACATACTTCCGTTTCTCCGCTTTCCCTAATAGTCCACCAGCCCTGTGGCCAGCCGTCCCCCCTTGCGGGACCTTATTCCTTATCCATCCGCTCGCGCATCTGGGATTTTCTTCGTTTCAGATTGGCGCGCAAGGCCTGCGCCTGTCGCTCCATTCGCTCCTCCTGGCTGCTTTTGCCATTCGGTCCCTTTTTTTCACCCGGTTTCTGAAGGGGAGCGCGTTCTTTTTCACTCACAGCCCGTATCTCCTGCATCCGGTAAATTCATCTGTGACTTTTATGCCTGATGCCCGGCCTCACCAAAAGGTTTTTTCTTGTCTTTTTTGCATTTTGATCTTGCAATGAAACCATCAACGGGGCATATACGGCCCCGTCAGATGTGCCGCGGTAGCTCAGTGGTAGAGCACGTCATTGGTAATGACGGGGTCGACAGTTCAATTCTGTCTCGCGGCACCATTTTCCCCGACGCTTCATTCCGGGGAAGCGGCTCTCCAAGATTGACACAGAACGCATGTCCTCAAAGAGCCAGTCCGACGCGCCGCGGTAGCTCAGTGGTAGAGCACGTCATTGGTAATGACGGGGTCGACAGTTCAATTCTGTCTCGCGGCACCATCTTCCTGACAGTCTTTCACCTTGAAACAGATCAGCCCCGAAAAGCTTTCTTCTCGTCATTCGAGCCCAATGGAAACGCGACACAGGCTCCGCGCATCAAATCCGGACCCGGAACGTCGCATACCGTTGCCATTCCCGGGAACTGCGCGCACTGCCATCAGCCATTCTGCTCCTGTTCCCGGATCCGACATGCCCTGGCAACAATCACCGTTCTGACCTGCACAACAGTTGACGCTGCCATAACGCTGCCTCTTTATTGTCCGCTCCATTACGGGGTATCCTTCCCCTGTTCCCTCTCAAAACACCGGATTTCTTTCATGCAGCTGGAAAACCTCTGGAAAGACCATCAGAACAGCATCAGGGGATTCCTGCATGCCAGGATATCCAATCCTTCCGACGTTGAGGACCTGCTGCAGGAAATCCTGATCAAGGCTTACAAAAATCTGGACAGCCTGTCTGACTCCGACAAGGTCAAACCCTGGCTGTTCAGAATAGCCAGCAACACCGTCATTGATTTTTACAGACGCAGGAAAGCGGTTCATGAACCACTGAATCCGGATCAGCTTCAGATTTCCGAAGAGGTTTTGACACAGGCAGAGCTGAGCCATTGCATCACGCCCTTTATCAGGGCACTGCCCCGCGAGAACGCGGAACTGCTGCTTGCCACTGATATAGAGGGCCAGAGCCAGAAAGAGTTCGCAGAACGCAGGGGCATCCCCTACAGCACCCTGAAATCCCGCCTCGGGAAAAGCCGCCGTATGCTGCGCAAGCTCTACGAAGACTGTTGCCAGTTTTCCCTTGATCGCTTTGGCCAGGTCATCGATTACCAGCCCAAAGATCCTCAGCGCTACAAGTGCTGAAACTTTTTTTCGTCTTTTTTGGCACCTCCACGTCTTAGGGGATGAACCCGTTGGAACAGACTGGAGACCAAACAAGATGTTCAAAGTAATCAGTTTTAAAATCTGTCCTTTTGTACAAAGGATTACCGCACTTCTCGAAGCCAAGGAAATACCCTATGAGGTCGAATTCATCAGCCTTCGTGACAAACCGCAGTGGTTTCTGGAGCTCTCTCCAACCGGGCAGGTTCCCGTCCTGATCACACCAGACGGCCATGCCCTTTTTGAATCAGATGCCATTGCCGAGTATCTCGACGAGGTCACACCACCTCTCGAACAAAACATCACACCGGAACAACGTGCCCTTGATCGCGCCTGGAACTATCAGGCCACCAAGCATTACCTGACACAGTGCTCCGCGCAGCGCAGTCCTGATCCGGAAACCCTCGGCGAACGGTCTGCCAAACTGGAAAAAGCCTTTCAAAAGGCTGAAGCGGCCCTAACCGACGGCCCCTTTTTCAAAGGCAAACAGCTCAGCAACATTGACCTCGCCTGGCTGCCGCTTCTGCACCGCGCAGCTGTTATTCAGAAGCACAGCAGATACAACTTTCTTGCAGGCTATCCCAAAGTGAAGGCATGGCAGGAAGCCCTCCTCGAAACCGGCCTGGCAGAGGCGTCTGTCGCTCCGGACTTTGAAGAGGCCTTTACGGACTTCTATCTGTCCGCAGAAACCTATCTCGGACAAAAGCCCGTCAAACACAAACAATCCTGTTGCTGAAAAACAAAAGCGCACTCCAATCGGGTGCGCTTTTGACTTGCTGTCATTTTTTTCGCAATCAGTGCGCCGTATCACCACCCTTGGTTCCGATCTTGCGGGTGTCCATTTCAAAGAGCTTGCCGCCACGCATGACCACACGCCCTTCCGGAGCCGGGGCATCCAGCTTCTGACGCCAGTTGGCAACAGTCTGGGGAGAAGCCCCGACCTGGCGGGCAATCTCCCGGTCCGACCATTTGGCGCGTTCCGGATCCATCAGAAAGCTGGTGATGGCGATCCGCTTTTCCGCGTTGCTGAGCGACGGTTTCCCCTCATCCTCTGCGCGGTTCAAACGCTCCTCCAGCGCATCAATACGGTCCCGCAGGGCAGAAATCTCGGCATCGCGCGCCTGAAGCATTTCCTTTGCCCACCCTGTCCACTTCTCCATGTCGGAAGCGGATCTGGACAAGGTTTCCTGTAGTTGATGCAACCCTCGAACAAAGCCTTCGTGATCAGCGGCGTTCCGGGGCTTTTTTGCTCCATCTCCCGCCATGATCAGTTGTCTCTCCGCCCACCTTTTGACCGGTCAACCGACAGAGCTTCATCCTCAAAACCGAAGAGATCTGCATTCCAGAATTCACCCTGTCTGCCCTCTTCCTTCTTTCCGGCCTTGAGTGCCGGATGCCCAAGCTGCCCCTCCGAAACAAGGGCTCCGGTCTCAGGATCACGCAAGGGAGCAAAAGGCAGGTTCACAGCCTGTTCGCCAACGAAACACACAGGCTTTACGCGCTTCCCCTCTGCCTCCACAGGTCGTTCAAAACTTTCATAGGCCTGCAAGGCATCCAGATGATTTCTGTTCCCGGGCTTTCGTTGCGTCAGCAATTCAGACAGTCTCGCCTTGAGCTTTTCCAGCTCCTGCTGCAACTGCCAGACCTGACGATTGGCCTGCTGCGCAATCCTTTTCCAGGATCGAAGCTCCTGCTCCTTGCGTTCCAGCGCCCAGTTCCGTCCCTGCAGGTCAGCCTGATACTGCTGAATGGAAGACTGGCGGTCTCTGGAGACAGAAGCCTGCAGCTCCAGTGCCTTCTTCAGGCCTTCGGACTCACGCTGTAACGCAAGACTGCCCTCGAGCAGGGCTTCGTATTCCCGCTGTCTCTGCTCGACGGTTTCATTCAGAGCGGAAATGACCATTTCCTGTCTGGCGTGCTGGAGCCTCAGGCTATCCAGATCCCCCTCAAGGCCCGCCAGCCTTTGCTGGCATCTGTTTTCTGACTCAAGCAAAAGATCGGAAAGCGTCACACCCTCTGTTGCCAGAAGACTGCGCAGCTTCGTCAGGGCCGCCAGGGACTCTCCCTCCACACTTGAGTCCACCAGTGCCAAAATCTTTTTCAAACGCGTTCGCTGCTTGGCGCTCACAATCAGAGCGCCTTCATTTACCCCACCCATTCTGTCCCCTTTTTCAACGCGTCTTTTCCCGCCTTTTGCGGTTTCTGTTTCTCTGTCCTGCATCGCGAGCCACCACCGTTGTGTGATCTCATGTCTGCCTAATTATTTAGATAAAGTACATTTTCTTTAATTTTCTATCAACTACAAAAATAGATAGTTAAAAAATCCCCACCCACTTTCGGATAACAGAAGACAACGACTCCTGCTCAAAGCACGGTTTTCCCCGCGGTTTCCCGCAGAATTCCAACAAAAAAGCGACTGTCCATTTTGGACAGTCGCCTTGTCGAAAAAACCTTGTGTCGCCAGAAATTATCGGCTTTAGCCATCCGCTTCCTGCAAAGGTCGGGAAGCTTTTGCAGGTTCCTCAATCAGAATGGGGGTCCGGTCCTGCGGGCGTTCCGGCACCTCATAACACTCCCTGACAGCAAGGCTTCGATAGCAATACAGCGTCTTGTCATGGCCTGCCGCCTTGACCTGATGTACAGGTTCATCGCTCTGTTTCTGATAGGAACTGCAGGCAGAAAACAGCAAAACAGACAGGACAAGACCCGCTCCCCGGAAAACGCGAGTTCCCTGCAATCTGACTGTAGAGAAATCCTTAACCATCTCTGCCCTATCCTTTTTTCATGATCAGTCACATCTTTCCTAGCCGGAATTCTGTAGCAAGGATCGTGCTAAAGCTATCTGATCATAGCGTGCGTTGATCATCATGAGCAAAACACAATCGCGTTTTGCTCCTTTGCGGAGGACGCATTATGGCATCTGTCAGCAAGACCGGCTCCGGGCATGAAGAGGACCTGTTCGACGAACGGGGTATTCCCTATGACGAGCCCAGCAAACTCGACGACCTCACTCACAGGGAAGTCCTGACGCTCTATCAGGAATCAGGTCAAAACCTCCTTTTTGCCAAACAGCAACAGTGGCACACCCTCGGGGCCTTCACCATCATCAGTGCTCTTATCTATGGGCTCACACGGCTCAATGTTGATGATGACAAGTTTGTCGACTTCCTCTTTTTCGGCTCCATGCTCTTTGCGATCTTCGCCGTCACCCTGTTGATTTTCCTCCAGTTCTGGCAAATCAACGAGAAGAAGAAGATGCAGGCCATGGTCCAGGATTTCTCTCCCCGGACCCAGTGGTTCAGGAAACAGAAGTCCAGAACAGAATCAGATGTGCACCGCTATATCATTCTCTTCATGTTTATGGCTTACGTCGCCTTTGTGGAAATCGCACTGCTCAGAAGCCTGTGGAACATTCCCGAACTGTCCTAGCCGATACGCCTTTCTTCTGCCTCCGCTCAGAGAGCCTCCAGAACAGAAACGCAATTGGCAACTGCGGCTCCTCCCATATTGAAGACACCGGCAAAACGGGGCCGGGGCAATTGGTGACAAACAGCCTCTCCTGACAGTTGGCGTGCCGCCATGATGTGCATGGAAACCCCCGTTGCGCCAACCGGATGTCCCTTGGCCTTGAGTCCACCGGACAGATTGACAGGCAGCTTGCCGTCCCTGAAAACCCAGCCTTCCTCTATCGCCCTGGCTCCCTGTCCTTCGGGAGCCAGCCCCATGGCTTCATATTCCATCAGCTCTGCAATGGTAAAACAGTCATGTGTTTCGACCAGCGACAGGTCACCGAGCTGAAGCTCTGCCTCTGACAGCGCCTTTTTCCAGGCACGGCTCGCCCCTTCGAACCGGACGACATCCCGTCGGGACATGGGAAGAAAATCGTTCACCTGAACAGCAGAACGAAATCCGACAGCCCGTTTTTTCCCCTTCGCCAGATCACGCCGCATCAGAACCAGGGCTGCAGCTCCGTCAGAAACAGGTGAACAGTCTGTCCGCTTCAGGGGACCCGCCAGCAAGGGATTGGAATTGCCTGTCCTGAGACAGAACTCATAGTCCAGTTCCTTGCGAAAATGCGCCAGTGGATTATCAACCCCATTGGCATGGTTCTTTACGGCAATTTTTGCCAGCGCTTCTGTCTGGTCCCCAAAACGCGCAAAGTAGGCCTCGGCAATCTGACCAAAGACACCCGCAAAACCACCGGGAATATGTCCTTCTTCGCGAACATAAGCAGCTTTCAGAAGTGTAGAGGCAATGCCATCGCGATCAAGGCCCGTCATCTTTTCGACACCGGCAACCAGCACGACGTCAGCCTTGCCCGCCTCGATGGCCATCAATCCCTGGTAGAGAGCCGCTGTTCCGGTGGCACAGGCATTTTCAACCCGTGTTGCAGGTTTGAAGCGCAGCTCCGGCTGCTGCTGAAAAACCAGCGAGGCCGGAAAGCCCTGTTCCGAAAAGCCTTCGTTGAACTGTCCGACAAAGATCTGGTCAATCTGATCCGGCGGGACATCGGCCTCAAAGAGGGCTTCTTCGATTGCAAGCCCCAGAAGCTCCTCGACATCCAGCTCCTCGTGCTTGCCGAAGGCTGTGTGCCCCCAGCCCACAATCGCTCCACGCCAGTTCTGCGCCATATCCTTGCCTCCTTCAGACAGGTTGATCAACCACACTGAGATGAGTTCAGGCTTTAAATATGGCGCGGAAACGCAGCTCTTTCAATGCTTGCCTGCCCGCCGGGCAGCTCAGTCTTCCCGACCGGTCGGAACAATCGTGTCCTCGAAACGGACAGGCTGACCAATCGGATCACCAACAAGTTCACCATCGCGCATGACAATGTTGCCGCGAATGATCGTGCTGACGGGCCATCCCTTGACCTCAACACCCTCGAACGGTGACCAGCCACACTTGGACGCCAGCCAGTCCTTGCTGATCACTTCCCTGCGCTCCAGATCAACAACGGTGAAATCAGCATCGTATCCGCAGACAATACGTCCCTTGGACGCAATGTTGTAGATGCGCGCCGGCCCATGTGCCGTCAGATCGACAAAACGCTCCAGCGTCAGGTTGCCCTTGTTGACGTGATCGAGCATGACAGGAACCAGCGTCTGCACACCCGGCATTCCGGACGGGGACTGCGGGTAAGGCTTGCCTTTTTCCTCGAGTGTATGGGGGGCATGATCGGACCCGAGCACATCAATGATACCACGACGGACACCCTCCCAGAGACCAAGGCGATGCTCTTCGGAGCGAACGGGCGGGTTCATCTGCGCCAGCGTTCCAAGACGCTCGTAGCAATCGGGCGCAGAAAGGGTCAGATGCTGGGGTGTTGTCTCACAGGTGATCAGTTCCTTGTTGGCCTCCAGAATGGGCAACTCATCCCTGGTCGAGATGTGAAGCACGTGGACCCGGCGTCCTGTCTCGCGTGCCAGGGCACAAATCCGTGTCGTGGCCAGAACCGCGGCCTCGGCATCGCGCCATTCCGGATGCATTTTAGGGTGTGCACCATCGCGGACCATCTCGAACCGCTCCCTGAGGCGCTGTTCATCCTCGGCATGAACCGGGCTGCGACGCGTTCCGTTTGTCAGCACTGCGCGCAGGGCTTCGGGCTGTTCGACAAGCAGACTGCCTGTGGAAGACCCCATAAAGATCTTGATCCCCGCGCAACCCGGCAGGCGCTCCAGCTCCGCCAGGTCATCCATGTTTTCATCAGATGCACCGATAAAGAAGGCGTGGTCCGTCCAGGCACGGTTTTCACAGCGGGACAGCTTGTCGTTCAGGTCTTCCTCAAAAAGGGTATTGGGCTGCGTGTTCGGCATTTCGAAGATACCGGTCACACCGCCAAGCGCAGCGGCTGCCGTTCCACAGGCCAGATCTTCCTTGTGCTCGAGACCCGGCTCACGGAAGTGAACCTGCGAATCAATAACCCCCGGCAGAATATGCAGCCCCCCGGCATCGAAGGTTTCCGCTGCTTCTGCAGAAGAAAGATCGCCAATCTCCGCGATCTTGCCCTTGATCACACCGATATCCACCCGCTCCTGTCCGGCGGGCGTTACAACAGTTCCACCCAGAAGAACAAGATCGAAAACCTGAGAATTTGACATCGGAGCACTCCCTTGTAGCAGGCGATTCCGCCCGGCAGCCTAAACAATTTAACCAACTGCATGAGTCATACATCAGCCGGAGGAAACAGAAAACCTCTATCCTGTGCAAAGATAAACATGGCTCTTGCAGGTTCAAGGCAGTATAGAAAGGAAAGCCTTCGGATTTTCTGTGAAACACCCTGTTCATGCCTGATCAAACGCTCAACAAAATCCTGATCATCAAGCTTTCGGCCTTTGGAGACTTCGTGCTCTCCATCCGTTCCTTTCAGGCCATAAGAGCACACCATCCGCGGGCTCACATCACGCTTCTGACCACCACGCCTTTTGTCAGGCTGGCGCAATCAAGCGGTCTGTTTGATAAGATTGAAGTGGATGAACGCCCCCGCGGCCTTCAGATCGGAAAGTGGTTGCGCCTGAGAAAATGGCTGAACAACAACCGCTTTGATCGGGTCTATGACCTCCAGCGCAACGACAGAAGCGCCAGCTATTTCCGCCTTCTCTCTCCCAGGCCGGAATGGGTCGGCAAGGTCAAGGGCTGTTCCCACTGCCAGATGATTCCGGATGGAACGGTCATCAAGGTAACAGTGCGCGAGGACCAGCAACTTGCTCTCGCCGGAATTCAGAACAATCCCCTGCCGGACATGTCCTTCATCACCGCCGATATCTCCGGCCTGAACCTGCCGGAACGTTTTGCTGTGCTTGTTCCCGGAGGCGCCCCGCATCGTCCGGACAAGCGATGGCCTGCAGAACACTTCGCCGCGTTGGCCCGCTCCATCACACAGCTCGCCGCCAGGGACATCACGCCTGTCCTTCTCGGCACCAAAGCCGAAAGAGCGGAATGCGACGCCATTGCCTCGACCTGCCCCCAGGCACTCAATCTTTGTGGACAGACATCGCTGGAACAGATTGCCGTCCTCGCCAGACGTGCTCTCTTTGCCGTTGGTAACGACACCGGCCCCATGCACATGCTGTCGACCAATGGCTGCCCGGTTCTGGTCCTCTATTCAAAGGCCTCTGATCCCCGGAAAATTCATCCCATCGGCCCGGATGTCCACTGTCATCAGGTGGATGATCTCGCACAGCTGGGCCCGGAAGAGGTTCTCGAACGACTGCCCTTTTCAACCGTCTGATCGTCAGGACTTCCGGCTGCTCTCGATTTTCGCTCTGATGGCTTCTTCCTCATAAAGAGCCTTGAGATGGGAAACCATCGGATAGAGCGCTGCAAAGGTTGCAATCAAAAAGCCGTAGCCACCTTCCCTGTAGCCCTTGCGGGACACAAAGCAGCGCCAGAAGCGACTGACAATCCTGCGGGTGTTGTTCAAGGTGGACCCCACCTTGCCACTTTCAACCAGATCCATCGCCCTTGCCGTCGTGTAGGAATCAAAACGGCGGATCATATCGGAAATGTTGGTGTCAACAAAATGGGTGATCCTGTGGGTCAAACGCCGCCCCTTGCGCGCACCATCAGCCCAGATCAGGCTGGGGTGAACACGTTCGCTCCCCCAGGTTTTGATCCCCTTCCTGCAGAGTCTGGAAACAGAAGCCGTTCCAAACTGGGCTCCCCATCCATAGCGAACGCAACGCTCGCCAATATAGTTGTCAACAGGCAGAAGATAGTAATCGGCATCCGGGTTCGCGATGGTTTCCCGGATTTCCACAGCCAGTTCGGCAGACAGCCACTCATCAGCATCCATTTCGAGAATCCACTCGCCCCTGCACAGTGCATTGCCTGCGTTGCGCCTGTCCCCTTCAATGGGCCAGCCTCCCTCCAGAAGACGGCATCCGAATTCTTCCGCAATGGCTCTGGTCCCGTCAGTACAGCGATCCAGAACCACGACAATTTCGTCGCAGAAGGTCAGTCGCTCCAGACAGGGCCTCAACCTTTTTTCCTCGTTGTGCACAACCAGAAGCGCAGAGAGCTGAACAGGAGTATCGGACATGTTGCTCATTCCATCTCGTCAGGATTTGCTGTGTCTGGAAATCATGCTGCGCGCCGCTTCCAGAACCTTTTCAAGGGTCAGGTTCACCATATAGCTCACAGGCTTGTGGCGATCATAATCGGGCGCAGAAACAATTTCATCAAAGCTTTCAGGCGTTCTGACCCACTGGGCCTTCTCACCCCAGGGATGATACCGCACTTCAGAGCTGGGCCCGAAGAGGCCGAGCGTCGGGATATCACAGGCTGCAGCCAGATGCATCAGACCGGAATCATTCCCGATATAATAGGCGCATCGCTTGAGGCAGGCGGCCGCTTCTCCGAGATCGGTCTTTCCAACCAGGTCAATCAATTGCTCTTCAGGAAAGGCTTCGAGAACATTCTCGATCTGTTCGCGCTCCCCCGCCGCTGCAAAGACAGCAATCCTCGCCCCGGCAAGAGGGCCGGCCTCCTCTGTCAAAGCTCTGGCAAGGGCAACAAAACGTTCCGACGGCCATTGCTTTCCATGCCAGTTGGCAGCAGGCCCCAAAGCCAGAACAGTTTCACCCTCCGCAATCCACTGCGCCGATTTGCTTTCATCCTCTTTCGAGAACCAGGCCACAGGATCCGGCATTTTTCCTCCCGGCATGAGATCAGCCAGTTCGGCGACCCTGTGACGGCTCCTGTCCTTGTATGGAGCAACCAAATGTTTCCTGGTCCAGAGAACGTGCCCAATCACTGTCCTGCGCATGTCCACGACAACATCCCACCGCTGCCAGCCAACCTGCTTCCACAGCCTGAACCAGTGCGCGTGACAACGTTCCTTTTTCAGGACAATCAGTTTTCTGAGACCGGGAACAGCCTTGTAGAGGCTGGATGACGCGCGCCCGGCGACCACAGTCACCTCGGGATTGTCGCTTTGCGCAATCAGGTGAGCCAGCAGGCCATTGTTCAAAACGGCATCGCCCACGTTGTTCGAGGTAATAAAAAGAATACGCATGGGCCTGAAAGCCCCTTTGGCTCTATGAAAAGAATATCTTCACAAGGCTTATAAGGCTTGGGACTTTGATTTCCAAGCCTCAAGCCTTATATAGTTAAAAACTCTGTACTTTTCCCAGGAAGCGTATCCATGTCTGCAAGCGCCCCCTCTACCCCCGTGATCATTGAGCTGCCGGATCGCGGCGCCCTGAAAATATCCGGAGCAGACGCAGAAGACTTTCTTCAGGGACTGGTCTCGCAGGATGTGCAAAAGGTTACAGAATCCCGAAGTCTCTGGTCCGCATTCCTGACACCACAGGGGAAGTATCTGCATGATTTTTTCCTGATTCGCGCAACAGATGGTGCTTTCCTTCTTGAAGGAGAAGCAGACCGTCTGCCCGATCTGCTCAAACGCCTGAAACTTTACAAACTGCGCAGCAAGGTTGAACTGGAAAACCTTTCCGGGACTCACACTGTACTGGCCCTTGTCGGGCAGGGCATCCCGGAACAGCTGGAACTTTCTCCCGACGTCGGAGCCACCCGCCATGACAGCAGCAGTGAAGCCACAGTCCTGATCGACCCCCGTCACAGGGACATGGGGGCCCGTGTGTTGCTCCCCAGTGAAAAGGCAGAGGATTTTCGGAACCGGCTCGGACTTCCGGCTGGTTCCCGCGAGGACTATGACAGAGTGCGCATTGCACTCGCCCTGCCTGACGGACGCCGTGATCTCCAGCCCGACAAGGCGCTCCTGCTGGAAAACGGGTTCGACGAGCTCGGGGGCGTGGACTGGAAAAAGGGATGTTTTATCGGACAGGAACTGACCGCGCGGACAAAGTACCGCGCCCTGCTCAAGAAGCGCCTCGTCACGGTTCAATCCCTTGACGGAAGCGATCTGGAAAGCGGTTCAACGGTCACGCTGAACGAAAAGAATGTCGGCGAGGTCATGAGCGTTGCCGGACCGGCAGGTTTGGCCCTGATGCGCCTGAATGCCATTGAAGCACCGGAAGCGGAACTCTCCTCCAATGGTCATCCCGTCAGAATCTGCGTTCCGGACTGGCTTGTATTGCCAGCCTGATCTAGTGGGAGCCCATGTTCGAAAAGCCGTTCAGAATCACCACTCCGCCAATGATCATGCCCATTCCTGCAATACCGGGCCAGTCGAGCTTCTGATCAAAAAGCACCACTCCGGCCAGGGCAACCAGGGTGATCCCCACCCCTGACCAGACGGCATAAACCAGCCCGATGGGCAGGTGTCGCACCAGCAGGGACAGCAGATAAAAGGCGCAACCATAGCCCAAAACGACAATCACGCTCGGCCAGAAGCGCGTGAACCCGTCAGCATATTTGAGGGCCATTGTGCCAACAAGCTCACACAAAATGGCAAGTGCCAGCATCACATAAACGTTCATTGCTCACATTCCCGCCTTGCCATTCAAGGATGACACAGGTTTACATCACTCAAGGATAATCTGGTGCGTCAGTTCACGACCGTTGGAAATTGTGACCTGCTCAAACCCCATCAGTTTCATCAGGTCCAGAAAGGTAAAGATCTCTTCGGCTCCCAGTTCCTGAACAACAGGCAGGGTCCTGATCAGGGAGGTCATGTTGGCCAGAATGGCGCGCATGCGAAACAGTGTATCGAAACGACCATCAACCAGCCCGATAATAATCAGTTTCTGCCCGTCCGCACCCTTCGCAAACATGGCTGCCTGGGGAGGATAGGCGTTCTCGCTGTTGGCCTGGGCAACAGAGCTGACAAAAGCCAGACGGGATTTGCGGTTGGCTGCAGGGTGCGATCCGGTTCTGGCCTTGTAAATCTCGATCGTCTTCGCTTCGGGATAGTAGTATCCCGAATGTCCCAGCTTTTCGACCTTCACCAGTGTCGGGCTCAGATCGGAGGAATGCGCCGGCGTCCCGAAGACCAGAAAGACCAGGGAAAGAGCCATCAGCACCAGCATGCCAAAGGCCTTCTCTCTGACAGCCATAACCTGTATCCCGGCGGAAGAATTTTGACGCACAGTTTTGCTCCCCTTTGAGAAAATCAAACGAACCAACGTTTTTTGGTTTCCAAACACCTTTACACGTCAAAGCAAAATGAGCAATGCTTTCAAGGTCATCCACTTCAAAGCCTGTCCAGTTCGTTCAGAAAGCCCGTTTCATGCAAGAGAGCCTTCACGCAGAAGACACCTTTTCACTTGGCGCCTCGCCCAAACTGGCTTTTGTTGCGTCCGACAGTGAAAAGGCCGAACTTGCCCTGGACGAGCTCTCAACCACCTACGATGCCGTTCCTCCCGAAGAGGCTGACGTGATCGTTGCACTGGGGGGCGACGGCTTCATGCTGGAAACCCTCCACCGCTATATGACACTGGATACTCCCATCTACGGCATGAACAGGGGAAGTGTCGGCTTTCTGCTCAACCAGTTCAATCCGACCGGTTTGCTGGATCGCCTGTCCTCCGCACAGCACATTGTTCTCCATCCGCTGGAAACAAAGGTCACAACACTGGATGGACAGGAACACAGTGCCCTGGCCATCAACGAGGTCTCTGTCCACCGCGAGGTTCGACAGGCTGCAAAGGTCAGTGTCCACGTTGACGGCGTCCTGAGAATGGAAGAACTCGTCTGTGACGGGGTCATTCTGGCCACACCCGCAGGCAGCACAGCCTACAACCTCTCCGCCCATGGTCCTATCGTTCCGCTTGGCGCGAAACTTCTGGCTCTCACACCGATCTCCGCCTTCCGCCCGAGACGATGGAGAGGCGCCCTTCTTCCGGACAGGGCAATTGTTCGCCTGAAGGTTCTGGAAGCAGACAAGCGTCCGGTTTCTGCTGCGGCCGATTTCACGGAAATCCGCGGGGTCTCCGAAGTGACCATCCGCGAGGCAAGCGATCTCAGACTGCGCCTGCTTTTTGACCCGGAACACAATCTGGAAGAACGCATTATCCGCGAGCAGTTCCTGCCATAAAAAAAGCCCGGCTTGAAGCCGGGCGTAGGGTACCATCGTTCAGACAAAAAACGATCGGTATAAGCAGAGAAAACAACCTGTTCCTAACCCAGGGGGGAATGAGGCTACTGACCGGGCTGTTTATGTGTGCGCACCGTCCCACCAAGGATAAGTGCGCACAACATTCCTTAAGCGCAGAAACCGACGTCGCGCTTGATGTGACGTTCCATGGCAGCCATGTCATCCGCCATACGAATACGTTTCTCCCACACCCACAGGGCGTTGAATGGCAGCATGATAAGCTGAAGAACCGCTGTCCGCGCCGTTTCAAGGAGTTCACGCTCTGGTGTAAAAGCTGCTTGAATGGTGGCGAAGTCAGATGGGCGTTTGTCCACATGAATCATGGTCATGATCTTTCCTCCGTACCTTTAAACATTTCGAATCAGAGACTTAGTCCTAAGACAATTTGTCCTGTCCCTGTGATTAAGAAGTTAGGATCAATTGCGCGCATCTACAAACGATGATATTTCATTTGTTTGATTAGTTATTTTTATGCGAAAGCAAAAAACGCCCCGGAAAGGACCCCTTCCGTGCTCAGACCCCTCCCTCCTCTGAACGCTCTCAGAGCCTTTGAAGCTGCGGCGCGTCATCTGTCCTTTACCCGGGCTGCCGAAGAGCTTTTTGTGACCCAGGCTGCGGTGAGCCACCAGATCAAGACGCTTGAGGAGCATCTGGGGATCACGCTTTTCAAGCGTTTCAACAGAAAGCTGCAACTCACCAACGAAGGCGAAGCCCTTCTTCCCGCAGTCAGCGAAGCCTTTGACATCATCAAGCAGACCACACAGAAACTCTATGACGGCGGGGCTCTGGGACCTCTCAAGGTTTCGGTCATGCCATCCTTTGCCTCGTCCTGGCTGCTTCCACGCCTGCCGAATTTCCGCAAGAAGCATCCGGATATCGACGTGCATGTTCTGGCCCAGGATGAACTGGTCCGGTTCTACAGGGATGACGTCGATATCGCAGTCCGTTTTGGCACCGGTGACTATCCCGGCCTTCGCGTTGACTGGATGATGGGCGACAGCTATCGTGTCCTCTGCAGTCCCGAACTGGCCGACAGCGCCAACCCCATTCGCGTCCCGGAGGATTTGAAACATCACACCCTGTTACACGATGATGTCGGGGATGAACCGGCAGCCAATGACTGGAAACGCTGGGCTTCGCTGGCAAAAGCGGAGCAGATTCGCCCGGAACGCGGGCCCGGTTACAGTCATTCCAACCTGATTCTGGAAGCAGCCATCTTCGGACAGGGCGTTGCCCTGGGACGAACCTCCCTGGCCTATGACCATCTCAGGGCAGGACGACTGATCTGCCCGTTTGGACCGGAGCTGCCTTCCACCTATTCCTACTACGTGGTCTCCCCGATCAGCACATCCGAGCTGACAAAGATTCGCCTTTTCCGCGAATGGCTTCTGGAAGAAGCCACACTCTGTCGTGAAAATGACCCCATGCCCGTAAGCAAGTAAACCTGCTGCAACAAAGCTCACGAAGCGGCTTGCAAAGCGTTTTCTTTTGGGGCAAAAGTCAGAAATCAAAAGCCTTTATGCCTGTGCGGGCGTGGTGAAATTGGTAGACACAAGGGACTTAAAATCCCTCGACTTCGGTCATGCCGGTTCAAGTCCGGCCGCCCGCACCAATATTAGTCACTCAAAATCCAAATACCTCTTGGAAACTCTGTAGCAAGCATAATCTTTTTCTGCTTTCTCAAAGCAGTTGCTGCCCAACGCATGTCATATTGCCAAGAATAAAATAATTCATCTTTTTCTGTGAGATTCTTGGAAACCTGTTTTCCCCAGATCTTTTTCGCGACTTGAGAAATCGTCGCCTTACCATTCAATTCATTTAAAGCTTCAACAACCCAATCAATTAAAACTTCTCTTCCAGACATCAATTCAGCTCCCAAAAAACAAGAGGTAGCATTTTGATTGCATCGTCAGGAAAATCAACCTTTATGAGAATAACATTAAGCGTGCAGGCTTCTCATGTTTTCGGCATCAAGCAGGCGGGACAAACGCTGGGCGACCTGTTCCGGTTCAACCTTGAAGCGCAAACCGACGCGTTTGTTGTGACGCCAGACCACTTCTCCGCCAAAATGGACAGACCCCGGCAGGATCAGGGTGACCTTGCTGTTCAGAGGCACAGTATCCTTGAGCAACACACGCACACCGGAAATGGACACATCCAGCACATCGCAGGATGTCTGAAGATCCGGTCCGAATTTCAACATACCTTCCAGCGTTGTTTCCAAACGCTTGTAGCCCCGTCGTTCACTCAGGGCGGCCTCTGCCGTCATACCCACTACTCCCCAATCAACCTGTGCCCCAACACGCAAGACAAAATCATGTCTTCGAAAGGTTTTATGCCTCATCTTTGTCACAAAGATTGTGGAAGATTTAACTCAATTTATCAACAAATGAAATAAAATTCGCTATTCGCGGGTCTTAATATTTCTATAGCGATTTATATTGTGCAGTAATCCGGTGATGTATTTCATGCAAACAGGCTGACAATTCCTGTCCTTTTGAAGAACGAACAACAATACGAACAGCAAAGCCACTGTCCGTGGCAGAGGGGTAACTGCCGATCGAAACATCCGGGAATTTTTCGGCAATCTCCCCCAGCAGTCCGGCAATCTGACCTTCCCCAACCGGAAGGGTAACCGTTTCACTCAAAACCGGAGCACCCCCCGTCAGACGCGGAGAAAGCTCTGCGAACAGGGCCTGCATGATTTTGGGAACCCCGGCCAGAACGAAAACATTTTCCATGGAAAAACCCGGGGCCGCCGTCAGCGGGTTTGGAATCAGCTCTGCACCCTTTGGCACAGAGGCCATACGCAAACGCGCACTGTTCAGCTTTTCTTCCCCGTAATAGTCCAGCAGCACGGCATAGGCATCGGGATGCTGCCACAGCTCCACCCCGAAGGCTTCAGCCACGGACTCTGCTGTAATATCGTCATGGGTCGGCCCGATCCCACCTGTCGTGAACAGAAAGTCGTATCTGTCCTTCAGGGCCAGAACAGCAGCAACGATCTCTTCCTTTTCATCGGGAACAATCCGCACCTCCGAAAGACGGATACCCCGTTCGTTCAGGGCCTGCCCCAGATAGGCCGTGTTGGCATCACGTGTCCGCCCGGACAGGATCTCGTCCCCGATGATCAGCAAGGCCGCTCTGACAACAGCCTGCTCTGAAGGGATTTCCGTTTTCTGCATGACAGCCTCTCTTCAATTCTTCCCGTACTTTTACAGAAAATGATCCGCTTTGGACCTGAAGACTGAAAAGAAAAAAGTTTCTGCTTCCGGATCAGGAGCCGTAACCCTTGCTCTCCATACAGCGGCGGAAGTGCCGTTCGCGAATGGAGTCCTCTTCCGCCCTGTCCACTTCACGCGAAAAGCTGTTAAAGCCCAAGCCACCGCCGCCGACGTTGTCAAAAACACCGGAGCGGTCATCCGCGATCCGGTTGTCATGCTCAATCAGGGCACGTGCGAAGGCATCACAGGCCGCAATGTTTTCCTGGCGCGCCTGTTCCTCTTCCGTTTTGGGAGTCAGCTGGCTGGGCAACTGATAGCTTGGTTGAGGCTCGGATGTCGCAGTTCCGCTCCCTTCCTGAATACGGTACAGATCCGGGCTGTTTGTGATCACGGCATTGTCGTCAACAGCAGGAGTACCCTGCGCGAAGGCCCCTGTTACAAAAGCCAGTGCAAAAACCGCACTCATGGAAAAAAGAGATTTCGGATGTCTGGACATAATTTGTTCTCGCTTTATTTTGTGCCCTGTCAAACTACCAAAGCAGTCCTTGTCTATTCATGTCAAAACTGTGTGAAGGAAAAACAAGAGCTTCCTGAAAAAAATCTGTCAGGCCCCTTCGACAACACCATGACGCGGTATGCGAATATCCCTGTGAACCCAGGCCGACATCACCAAGCCTATGCCAATCAGAATTGTCAGCATCACCGTTCCGCCGTATGAAATCAATGGCAAAGGCACACCGACAACCGGAACCAGCCCCATCACCATCGCCATATTGATAAAGACATAGAGGAAAAGGTTTGTCGTCAATCCCAGAGCCAGCAGGCGTGCATACTGGTTTCTGGCACGGGCAGAGATCGCCATTCCGTAGATCAGCACCAGAATATAAATCCCCAGCAGCGCAAGGGCACCGATCATCCCGAATTCCTCGGCCAGCATTGTGAAGATAAAATCGGTCTGCTTCTCCGGCAGAAAGTTCAAATGGCTCTGCGTGCCCTGCAGGAATCCCTTGCCCGAGACACCGCCAGAGCCCAGAGCAATCTTCGACTGGATGATATTGTACCCGGTTCCCAGCGGATCCTTTTCGGGATCAAGGAAGGTCAGAACCCTGTTTTGCTGGTAGGGCTTGAGGAACTGCCAGCCCACAGGGATGGCTGCCATCCCGGCCACAGCAACCAGTACGAACTTCCAGAGACGCACTCCGGCACAGAAAAAGACGGCGCCGGATGCCATGATCAACAGGACAGTCGTGCCCAGATCAGGCTGTTTCAGCACAAGCACCGAAGGCGCAGCAACCATCAACAGGGGCACAATCAGCATCAGCGGCCTGCGGATATTTTCAGCAGACACTCCATGGAAATAGCGGGCCAGAGCCATCACGATGGCAATTTTCATCAGTTCCGAAGGCTGTAACTGAATCACCCCCAGATTGATCCAGCGCTTGGCCCCCATGCCGACAGACCCCATGACCTCCACACCAATCAGCAGGATCAGGGCCCCAAAGTAGAACAGATAGCTGCATTTGAACCAGAAACGGATGTCCACAAGCGCCACAACAAGCATGATGATGCATCCTCCTGCCAGCCTGACAGCCTGACGGGACGCCCAGGGATCAAAATTGCCGTTTGCAGCAGAATAAAGCATTCCAAGACCGATCCCCGACAGGGTCAGCACCAGCAGAACCAGCCCCCAGTTGATCTGCAAAAGCTTTTGCAGAAGGCTCATGTTCTCGTGCTTGTGTCCGACGATGGCACCACGGCTTCCGGGATGAACTTTGACCGGCATCAGGCTTCCTCCCCGTCATTGTCATCCTCACGGGGCGATGCATCTTCATTCAGCGGGAAAGGCTGCAACTCAGCAGAGCGCCGCCGCTGAACCTCGCGCAGGATGTCACTGCAGATCGGTCCGGCAACTTTCGAACCACTCCCCCCGTGCTCGACAATAACAGCGCAGGCATAGCGGGGTTTGTGCATGGGCGCGAAACCGACGAAGAGCGCATGATCCCGTCGACGCCACGGCAGGTCCTCGTTGCGGAAAACTCCGGCCTGACGTTCTGCCAGAGTGATTCTGCGAACCTGGGATGTGCCTGTCTTTCCGGCCATTTCCCATCCCTCTTCACGAATTCTGGCTCTGTAGGCTGTCCCCCGGGGATTGTTTACAACTTCGTCCATTCCCTGGAAGACCATGCGCAGGTGCTCCGGATTCAGACCAAGGTCCTCGAATTCCGGGACCGGATAGGCAACACGCCTGTTGCCCTCACGATAGCCACGCGCCAGACGGGGCACCACCTTCTTGCCACCGGACGCCAGTCTCGCCGTCATGACAGCAAGCTGCAGAGGTGTCGCAAGAACGTACCCCTGGCCGATTGAAGCAATCAGTGTTTCGCCAACCTGCCAGGGTTCGCCAATGTTTGCTTCCTTCCAGGCCCGTGTCGGGATCACGCCACCCTTTTCGCCTGGCAGATCAAGTCCGACAGGCTGTCCCAGGCCCAGCCTGTTTGCCATGGCGGCAATCTTGTTGATACCGATCCGGCGCGAAACATCATAGTAATAGATGTCACAGGAGTGCTGCAGCGACTCAATCAGGTTCATGCGCCCATGGCCGCCCCGTTTCCAGCAGTGGAAACGGGCATTGCCAAGGCGGGTGAAACCATTGCAATAGACCGTGTGACTGTGTGCACCGATCCCTTCTTCCATCGCAGCCAGTGCCACCAGCATCTTAAAGGTTGAGCCCGGCGCATAGAGCCCCGCAATCGCCTTGTTGGTCAACGGGAACATCGGATTGTTGATCAGCGAGCTCCACTGTTTGGAACTCAAGCCAAGATTAAAGGCGGCAGGATCAAAGGAAGGGATCGAGCCCAAAGCCAGCACGTCACCATTTTCAATGTCCATCACAACCGCTGCTGCTGACTGTTCACTCAACAAACGCTGGTGCACGAAGGTTTGCAATCCGGCATCCAGTGTCAGGATGATTTCCTTGCCGGAGGTCCCCTCCTGCCTTCGCAGTTCGCGGATTTCACGCCCATAGGCATTGATCTCGACTTCCTTGGTCCCGGCACTGCCGCGCAGGGCATCATCGTGCAGCTTCTCGATACCGTTCTTGCCAATACGGAAGCCCGGAAGCTCCAGGAGCGGATCCCCATTGAGATCCTTTTCTGAAACGGACGCCACATAGCCCAGAACATGCGCCATATCAGCACCGTAAGGGTAATCACGCGTGTTCCCGCGATCAATGGAAATACCTGGCAGATCACCAATCAGGGCTTCAATGGAGGCCACCTGCGACCAGCTCAGATTTTCCTTCACCGTGACAGGAACAAAGGCTCTCTTGCGCTTCATATCCCGTTCGATCCGGCGACGGTCAGACCCGGTGATGGGGATAAGCTGCCCCAGCCGTCTCAGGGTTTCTGCAATGTCCGGCGTCTGTTCCCGCACGATAACCACACGATAGTTGTCCCGGTTGTCCGCAAGGGGCGTTCCGAAACGATCCAGAATCTTTCCACGCTCCGGCGGAAGAAGGCGCAGGGAAATCCTGTTGTCCTCAGCAAGGGTCTTGTACTTTTCCCCTTCGATGACCTGCAGATAATAAAGGCGCCCGACCAGGGTGCTCAAAAGGGCAATCTTCGCACACCCCAGCATCAGCGCCCGGCGCCCGAATACCTTGTGACGATCCTGATCTTCATTGATCATGGACATGCGGAGATCACCTCAGACTTTCAAAACAGTGCGCTGAACCAGAACAAAGATCCAGGTCACAAAAGGATAAAAGGCTGTTGTGACCAGAACACGGAAGGCCGCTGAAGAATACTCCAGAACGCCATCCGTCAAAAGCCACACCAGCACCCACTCGAGCGCAATGGCAAACCCGATCAGGATCGAAAACGCCAGCCAGAGAACCCAGAAGGACCCCGCCAGCAAAAACCGTCTCTGACTGTCGACAACCAGCTGGAAAATCAGAATGACCAGGGCACCAACACCGACAAAACCGCCGGTAATGATGTCTGCAATCACAGCAAGGGCAAAGGATCCCCACACCGGCATCAGATCCGGCCTGTGCAAAACCCAGTAGAAGACAGCAATCAGCAGAAAAGACGGAGAAATCGGGGCAAAATGCGGAACATGAAAGGGGATTGCACCAAACACCACCAGAAGCAGTGTCAGCACAAAGGGGCACACCCCGCGCCCCCAGTTATCCATCCGTTGCCAAAAAGAAAGTCTCACTGTTCAGATGAACCCGTTCGTTCCGAAGCCCTGGCTTCATTCATTCTGCGGATGAGACCTGATTCTGCCTTTCCACTGCAGGATTCAGAACATCCAGACGAAGAGCCAGACCATAGTCCTCAATTCGCAGGAAGTCCATTTTATCCCACTCGGCAAATGGTTTTACACGAATAATTCCGTTCACAATGCCGGAAACGGTTCCGATCGGCAGCCCCGGTTCGAAAACACCACCATGTCCGGAGGTGTAAACCAGATCACCCTTTCTGAGCGAAACAGTCCGGTCCAGATGACGCAACCCCGGCGCAGGAGAGTTGTCACCAGCCAGAATCGCACGATGGCGTTCCGTACCGACCAGCACCGGAATACGGCTGCTGATATCCGTGATCAAAACAACCCGTGATGAACTGCGCCCCACTTCGCTGACACGACCAGCCAGACCATGCCCTGTCATGGCAATCTGCCCTTTGCGAACACCGTCATTCTGGCCTGCACTGACAACCACAGAACGGACAAAGCTGCCCCCCTGATCTGCAACAACGCGTGCAGCAACAGATCTGGGAGCCGCATCGCCTGACATGTTCAGCAAGGTCCGCAGTGCTTCGTTCTCGCCCTCAAGCCGGGCTGCAGCAATCTGCCAGCTGCGCAGAGCCTCGTTCTGGCGGCGCAGTTCGGCGTTTTCCGATTTCAGCGCAACATAGTTCTGGGCGGTTTCGATTGCATCATTGAAAACGATAACCGGGCGGGACAGACCTTCCATGACAGGCGTGACAGAATCAACAATCGCCACACGCACAGCCATCAGGGACGGGTTGCCCACCTTGGTCAGGGCAATCAAAACAATTGAAAAAAGCAGCAGAATCAAAAAGGCAAAACGCTGGAGCCAGGCACGCAAGGGGGTTTCTGCAAAGTTGAATGAACCAACTCTTTTATTCACACGATGTCCCCTTTTCCATTTCGGCTGCGTGCCGGGCCAAGTAAATCTTCCCGAAACAGATCAGTGCAGACTGTTCAGGGGCCGCCCCTTCACTTCAGCTGATCTGAATCTTAACGTAATGACAGTGTTTTTTAACCTATAAAAAGAAAAAAAACCATTAACAAATTCACCAAAAAACACTGATAATCCAAGATATTTTTATGAAATTGTCTCTATATAGGAACACATAAATATCACAGGTTTTACCTTGCGGGGCGTAAAGGTTAACAAAAAACTCACCCTTTTTTCCGGACAGATCCCCAAGCAAAAAGGCTTCCCCGAAGAGAAGCCTTTCAAAACCTTTGGTCATTCCGGAGAATGAAATTAGTACATCTGAATCAAAACGTTATTCAAAGTACGCATCTCTTCAAGGCAGCGCCCTGTTCCCAGTGCCACACAGCTCAGAGCGTCGTCTGCGATAGAAACCGGCAGACCTGTTGAGGCCCGCAGAACAAAGTCGAGATTGTTCAGCAAACCACCGCCACCGGTCAGAACAATACCCTTGTCGACGATATCCGCAGCCAGTTCAGGCGCCGTGTGCTCAAGAGCGACCTTGACGGCTTCAACGATTGCACCGACGGGCTCTGCCAGAGCCTCTGCAATCTGGCGCTCGGAAATAACCAGTTCCTTGGGAACGCCGTTCATCAGGTCGCGACCCTTTATTTCCATGATTTTGCCTTCGCCGTCTTCAGGCGGACAGGCAGAACCGATTTCCTTTTTGATGCGTTCGGCAGACCCTTCACCAACAAGCAGGTTATGGTTGCGACGGATATAGGCAATGATCGCCTCATCCATCTTGTCACCGCCCACACGAACGGAGCGGGAATAAACAATGCCACCCAGAGAAAGGACAGCAACCTCTGTTGTACCGCCACCGATATCGACAACCATGGAGCCTGTCGGTTCTGTCACAGGCAGACCGGCACCAATTGCGGCAGCCATCGGCTCCTCAACCAGGAAAACCTGACGCGCACCGGCACTTTCAGCAGATTCCTGAATGGCACGACGTTCAACAGCGGTTGAGCCGGACGGAACACAGATAATGATCTGCGGGCGCGCAAAGGATCCGCGACCATGCACCTTGCGGATAAAGTGCTTGATCATTTCCTCGGCAACTTCAAAGTCTGCAATAACACCATCACGCAAAGGGCGAATGGCCTGAATGTTCCCCGGGGTACGCCCCAGCATCAACTTGGCTTCATCACCGACCGCGAGAACCTGTTTCTTGCCACGGTTCTCGTGAATGGCAACAACAGATGGTTCGTTCAGAACAATCCCGCGCCCTTTCACATAAACCAGCGTGTTGGCCGTTCCAAGGTCAATGGCCATATCGGCCGAAAACATTCCAAGTAAAGAAAACATTTAAAAGCAAACCCCTAGTCGAAGGATAGGTCACACACCCTCAATGCAGATAGATCAATTCAACCCTTCTGACCAATGGCATCTCTGTGACACATACAAAGACAACAGGCCTTCAGGCAGATTTAAAACAGGATCAGAAAATCAATGATGCCCCGGCAAAGTACCCGGCAAGACGAAACAAAGACATTTCCCCCTCATTTCGCTTACCATACCCATCTTTCCGAATGGTTAAAAGGCAGAAAATAGACGAATTTAGGCAAAGATTCCGCTTTTCTCCCCGCCTCTTCATCCAATTTGAAAACAAAAAGGCGGCACCTGTTTTCACAGCCACCGCCTTTTGCAATTTCCATCAGCGCTGTTCCGGATGAACAGCAGCCCCGGAATTCCTAGTTTTTGGACTTGTCCACCAGTTTGTTGGACGCAATCCATGGCATCATCGCACGCAGGCTTGTACCCACTTCTTCAATCGGGTGTTCTGCGTTCAGGCGACGTGTTGCTTTCAGCTCAGGCTGGCCCGCCTTGTAGTCTGTCACAAACTTCTGAACAAAACGACCGGACTGGATGTCAGCAAGAACGCGCTTCATCTCGGCCTTTGTTTCTTCGGTTACGATACGCGGACCAGTTACGTAGTCGCCGTACTCAGCAGTGTTGGAGATGGAATAACGCATGTTCGCCATACCACCCTCGTACATCAGGTCAACGATCAGCTTCACTTCGTGCAGACACTCGAAGTACGCCATTTCAGGAGCATAACCTGCTTCGGTCAGTGTTTCGAAACCGGCCTTGATCAGCTCGCACAGACCACCACAGAGAACAGCCTGCTCACCGAAGAGATCGGTTTCGCACTCTTCACGGAAGGTTGTCTCGATGACACCGGAACGGCCGCCACCAATGGCAGAAGCGTAGGACAGCGCGATGTCCTTCGCGTTGCCGGAAGCGTCCTGGTAGATCGCGATCAGACAGGGAACACCACCACCCTTGACGTACTCACCACGAACAGTGTGGCCAGGGCCCTTCGGAGCAACCATGAACACGTCCAGATCCTTGCGTGGCTCGATCAGACCGAAGTGAACGTTCAGACCGTGGGCGAAAACCAGGGAAGAACCTTCCTTCAGGTTTGCAGCCAGTTCGGTTGCGTAGATCTCTGCCTGGTTTTCATCAGGAGTCAGGATCATTGTCACGTCAGCCCATGCAGCAGCTTCTGCAGGTGTCATGACTGTGAAGCCGGCACCTTCGGCCTTTGCTGCAGAACCGGAACCGGCACGCAGGGCAACACGAACGTCAGCAACACCGCTGTCTTTCAGGTTTTGAGCATGAGCGTGGCCCTGGCTACCATAGCCAACGATCACAACTTTTTTGCCTTTGATCAGATTGACGTCTGCATCACGGTCGTAATAGACACGCATTTTCTTGTCCTTCCTTAAGCTGCGCTTTTGCGCTTGCATAGTTTTCGGCCGGAGCCGAAGTGAACCATTTTTCATAGAACCCAGAACCACCGGAATGGCAGCCCCGTTTTATAAAGATGCCTGCACGCGGTTTCAGGAGATTTTCCTGCCCGGAGTACGGCATATGTAAAGACAGCAGCAACCCTGCCCGAAAAACTGCTGACGAGAAACAGATAAATAATCTGTCTGAATTAAAGCGGCTTTGCCCCGCGTGAAATCGCAACAACACCGGTCCGGCTAACATCAATCAGCCCAAGCGGTTGCATCAGATCCACAAAGACGTCCAGCTTGTCGCTCTTGCCGGTCACTTCAAAGACAAAGTGATCATGGCTGGAGTCGACAACGCTCGCGCGGAAGATATCGGCGATACGCAGAGCTTCTACACGCTTGTCACCAGTGCCTGCAACCTTCACAAGCGCCAGCTCACGCTCGACGGCCTGACCTTCCTCGCTGAGATCGCTGACCTTGCGCACAGGAACAAGTCGCGCCAGCTGTGCCTTGATCTGCGTAATGATCTGAACGGTACCGGAGGTCACGATTGTAATGCGCGAGAGGTGAGCAGAGGCCTCCACCTCGGTGACCGTCAGGCTCTCGATATTGTAGCCACGACCGGAAAAGAGGCCAATCACACGTGCCAGAACGCCCGGTTCGTTATCAACCAGAACGGCAATCGTCCGTGTCACAATCTGTGTATCTTGCGGTGTCATGTCTTTAATCCGCGCTTTCGCTAAGTTTCGTATCGTTTCTTGTCATTGTTTCCCGTTTGCTCCGGGAAAGGCACTGTCCCCTAAACCAGAACCATACCCTTTTCAGAAATTGGCTTGGCAGCCTGATCTTCCGGCCCCAGCAGCATTTCATAGTGGGCTGCACCGGACGGGATCATCGGGAAACAGTTTTCCTCCTGCGCCACACAGCAGTCAAAGAGGACAGGCTCAGGGGAATCAATCATTTCCTGGATCATGCTGTCGAGGTCTTCCAGGCGCTCGCAACGCATCCCCTTCAGGCCGAAGGAATCCGCCAGCTTGATAAAGTCCGGCAATGAATCGCTGTAGCTTTCGGAATAGCGGGAACCATGCAGCAGTTCCTGCCACTGACGCACCATCCCCATCCACTGGTTGTTCACAATGAAGATCTTCACAGGAAGCTTGTACTGGGCAATGGTTCCCAGCTCCTGCATGTTCATCATGAAGGAAGCCTCACCGGAAATATCGATAACCAGCTCGTCCCGATGCGCCCACTGGACCCCCATGGCAGCCGGGAGGCCATAGCCCATTGTTCCAAGACCACCGGACGTCATCCATTTCTTGGGTTCCTCGAAACGGAAATACTGGGCCGCCCACATCTGGTGCTGACCAACCTCTGTCGTGATGTAGGGACGGCGATCCCGTGTCAGTTCGTAGAGGCGCTTGATCGCATGCTGCGGCTTGATAATGGAATCTGTCTGACTGTAAGCCAGACAGTCACGCGCCTGCCATTCGCGGATGCGGTTCCACCAGGACTTCAGGGATGTTTCATCCAGCTTGTAACTTTTCTCTTTCCAGATCTCGAGCATGCGCTTCACGATGGAGCCCGCATCGCCAATAATCGGCAGATCAACAATGATGTTCTTGTTGACGGAGCTGGCATCAATATCGACATGGATCTTGAATGAGTCAGGCGAGAAACCGTCAACACGACCGGTCACACGATCATCAAAACGCGCACCGATGTTTACCATGACATCACAGTTGTACATGGCCAGGTTCGCTTCGTAGGTTCCGTGCATCCCCAGCATGCCAAGGAACAGCTCGTCACTGCCGGGATAGGCACCCAGTCCCATCAGCGTGTTGGTGATCGGCGCACCGGTCAGGCGAACCAGCTCGATCAGATCATCTGTCGCCGGCTGACCGGAATTGATCACCCCGCCGCCGACGTAGAAAACAGGACGCTTGGCATTGGCCAGCATTTCCATTGCCTTTTCAATCGCAGCTTCATCACCGTCGACGCGCGGCTGATAGGTCGGATGGGAAAAATCGCTCAGATCCAGATAGGTATCATCCTTGATCTGGAGAACGTCCTTCGGAAGATCGATCACCACAGGTCCCGGACGGCCTGTTGAGGCCACATGGAAGGCTTCGTGAACCACGCGGGAGAGATCGGAGGTCTCGCGGACCAGATAGTTGTGCTTGGTACAAGGGCGTGTGATGCCTGTGGTATCCGCCTCCTGAAAGGCATCATTTCCAATCAGATGTGTCGGCACCTGGCCTGTCAGACAAATCAGTGGAATTGAGTCCATGATGGCATCTGTCAGACCTGTAACGGCATTGGTGGCTCCAGGACCGGAAGTCACCAGAACAACACCGACCTTGCCGGTCGAACGCGCATAACCCTCGGCAGCATGAACAGCACCACCTTCCTGACGCACAAGAACGTGTCTGATATCATTTTGCTTGAAGAGTTCGTCATAAATCGGAAGTACAGCGCCGCCCGGATATCCGAATACGGTGTCCACGCCCTGTTCCTTCAGGGCCTTGATCAGGATGGCTGCGCCGGTCATCAATTCCGATGCCATGTAACGTTTCCTTTTCACTAAAAACTGATTCAGGTTCTGCACCAGTGCGAAGATTACCGCGTGGCAGGCAGGTGGCAACCCGAAATGTCGCATTTGAGAAATTTTCTCGCCATTGCCGCTTTGGCAACAGTCCGGCTTCAGGCGGCTGTTTTTCGACCATTCGAAAACCCCCCGCTTCTCAAAGCGCCAAATTCCGGTAAAACACCACAGAGACCTGCACCCTGCAATGCGAGCGCAAGCTACCCTCTCCAAAATGAGTGGTCAAGCACTTTGGCGAATAAAATTAAAAATTTCAGGCAAAAAACTTTCCGAAAGTTGCTCAGAAATCCATTTTGACGAAGAAAACTGGTTTCTGATCCAGGTCATCTGCCTTTTTGCATAGCGCCGGGTGTTTTGCTGGGCCAGAGGCCTGGCCTCTTCCAGGCTCAGATTCCCTCTCAAATATTCGGCCAGTTCCGGCACTCCCAGCGACTTCATGACAGGCAGATCTCCGGGCAGTTGGCGCTCCAGCAGTTTTCTCACCTCTTCCAGAGCTCCCTGCTCCAGCATCAGATCAAAGCGTCTGTTACAGTTGTCATACAGGCGCTCACGATCCGGCATCAAGGCCATGCGAACAAAATTGAACGCAGGCTCCAAAACCTGTTCCCGGCCCTTTTGATGCCAGTCACTGAGCGTCACACCGGTATGACGCCAGACCTCCCAGGCACGAACAAGGCGCTGCGTGTCCCCTGCTGTCAAACGCGAAGCTGCCTGCGGGTCAAGCTCCATGAGTCGGGCACGAAAAGCCTCCCCTCCCTCACTTCTGCACAGCGCCATTCCCTCTGCACGCACCTCTTCAGGTACGGCAGGTATCTCGGCAATGCCCTCTTCAAGAGCCTTGATATAAAGACCGGTGCCGCCGACGATAACCGGGAGCTTCCCCTGAGAAAGTCCCCGATCGATTTCAGCCAGCGCCATACCCCGCCAACGACCGGCCGAACAGCATTCAGCTCCGTCCAGAACCCCGTAAAGGCGGTGCTCGACCCGATCCAGATCCGCGCGAGGAGGACGGGCCGTCAGAACGTCAAGATCACTGTAGACCTGCATGGAATCTGCATTGATCACAATCCCGTCCAGCTCTTCCGCAATGCGAACTGCCAGACCCGACTTTCCGCTCGCTGTGGGACCGGTCAACAAAACAACGGCAGGCAAACTGGACGACTTTGACATGGAGACCTTCAACTTGAACTGTTTTCCCTGAATATTCAGATTTTTCCTACCCGGGACATGACGTTAAAGCAACCAGGCGATATAATTCGGAGTTCCAGACTATAACCGCTGAAGCCTTTGCGGACCAGCTTCGGTCACCAAGCGCCACCGGCTAACAGGATCGAGAACAATGGATGCCCTCCCCCGCTCTGAATACGCCCTGACACTGACAGCAGCACAAAACCAGAAAATCCCGGCTGATCTTCTGGAAGCAACCGGACAGCTTGTTCGCAACCAGAAACTCGCTCCTTCCGCTCCTGTCTGGCTCTCTGAAGGACAGGTCTGCGACTTCATTGTGGACATGACCCCGGATGAGAACAGGAGTCTCCTTGACGCGACCCGCCTTCTTTTGAGGGATGCCCCACTGGACTGGTGTCTTCAGCCAACAGAACACCGCCGTAAAAAAATGCTGGTGGCAGATATGGAATCCACAATCATCCCGCAGGAAATGCTGGATGAGATTGCCGAAGAACTGGGCTTTGGCGCAGAGATGAGCGAAATCACCGCTCGCTCCATGCGCGGGGAACTGAACTTTGAGGAATCCCTCCGTACAAGAGTTCAACGCCTCAAAGGTCTGGATCGGGATCAGCTGGAGCATTTCAAAAACAGCATCACCCTGCATTCAGGTGCCCGCAGTCTCATTCAGACACTCAAGGCCCATGGCGTTTTCACAGCTCTCGTATCCGGCGGCTTCACGATCTTTACAGATCATGTCCGGACGCTCTGCGGTTTTGACGAAGCCTACGCCAACACGCTGGAATTTGATGGAAACACTCTGAACGGAAAGCTCACTCCTCCCCTTCTGGGACCGGATGCAAAGCTTTCGATTGCCCGGGAACTTGCAAACCGTCAGAACATCGGGATTGAGGAGATCTGCGCTACCGGCGATGGAGCCAACGACATCCCTATGCTCAAAGCCGTGGGACTGGGCGTAGGCTATCACCCCAAGCCAATCGTTCTGAAGGCAACACCCTGGTCAGTCCGGCACGGCGATCTGACAACACTGCTCTATTTTATGGGCTACAGGAAAAGCGAAATCCTCCAAGCATAAACCCGAACACAAACAAGGGCAGATACAAAAAGGGCGCCACTCAGGGCGCCCTTTTCCATTTTCGCGAACGGATCGACCGTCAGTCTTTCAGCTTGACCGCGACCCAGGTGTGCTGCCCCTGACGATTGACCAGCAGGGTGACAACGCGATAGCCCGCGTCCTTGGCCTTTGCAATCAGGTCTTCAACATCACCGGGCGCGGAAACCTTCTCCTGATCAACCTCGATGATCAGATCACCTTCCTGAATGTTTTTCTCTGCCGCAGTTCCGGCCGGATCAATGGAAGTGACGACAACACCTTCCTGATCCTGCGAGAAGCTGTAACGCTCACGCAGCTCATTGTTCAGGGTTGCCAGGCTGATACCGATCTCGCCGATCACCTCAGTCGGAGTATTGCCTTTGGGAGGCTCCGGTTCCTGTGGAGCCGCAGCAGCCGCGACCTCATCTTCCAGTTCACCCAGCACAACAGTCAGGGTTTTGGATTTGCCCTTGCGCCAGACTTCAACCTTGACCTCCTTGCCGATTGCCGTTTCAGCAACCATGCGCGGCAGCTTGCGCATCTCCGGCACGCGACGTCCGTCGAACTTCAGGATTACATCGCCCTGCTGGATGCCGCCCTTGCCGGCCGGACCGTTCGGGTTGACTTCCGAAACCAGCGCACCGGCAGCTTCATCAAGACGCAGACCTTCAGCCAGTTCCTCGGTTACCGTCTGGATACGAACACCCAGCCAGCCCCGGCGAACCTCACCGTTCTCGCGCAGCTGGGCAACAATGTTCTCGACCAGATTGGACGGGATGGAGAAACCGATACCGACAGAGCCACCGGATGGAGAGAAGATCGCAGTGTTTACACCGACAACCTCACCTTCCATGTTGAACAGGGGACCACCAGAGTTCCCGCGGTTGATGGCGGCATCCGTCTGGATGAAATCATCATAGGGGCCGGAGCGGATATCACGGGCCCGTGCAGAGATAATCCCTGCAGAAACAGAACCGCCAAGACCGAAGGGATTGCCAATCGCAATCACCCAGTCGCCGATACGCGCATCGTCGGAATCGCCGAATTCAACAGCCGGCAGGGAAGCGGACGACTTGACCTTCAGCAGTGCCAGATCTGTGCGTTCATCACTGCCGATGACTTCAGCCTCCAGCTCTGTGCCATCCTGCATGCGGACAGACACGGCATCTGCGCCATCAATCACGTGGTGATTGGTCACAATGAAACCATCGGAATCAATGATAAAACCGGAACCCTGGGCATTGCCGCGGCGCTGCTCCGGCGGGCGTTGACCACGGCGTTCGAAAAAGTCGCGGAAAAATTCTTCAAAGTTCTCCCCCTGCGGCACCTGGGCCTGGGGTTCCTCATCAGGAGCTTCCTGAAGCGCAATGATGTTGACAACGCTCGGAAGCAGCTCCTCTGCCAGATCGGCAAAGCTCTCCGGTGCAGAACGGGCCTGCGCCAGATTGATATTCAGAGCCATCAGGACTGAAAGGAAAAGACCGAAAACCAGCATGGACTTGGGTGCCGGCTTCGATTGGGCCAGTACTCTGGCATGAGTTGTTTTAACGGAGTTCACAACGGACCTCTTCTTGCTATGACATCAGCACCCTACAGGAAAAATGATGTCAGATTATTAAACGCAACCTACCCGCAGACGGAACCTTGTATGTCAATTATGCGGTTTCCTGTCTGCCCTGGATCAAAAATCACCACAGAAAGGGGCAATAATATGGTTCGAATTCGGAAAGGTCGCGCCTTTTGTGACGAAAGATCGTCTCAATTAATCTTTGTCACAATGTCCGCCACAACAAGAGGCCTTCCTGTCACGTTACTGTGACAGGGACTGCAGATCATGAAATTTTGAGGAGCCAGAGGAAAAAAATCCCCATGGATGCTGCAACGATGCCGCCATAGCGCAAAACAAAAGGCGGCATTTCATTCATCATTTCAAGTATTTGCCGCAAACGTAACGGAAAAACAGCAATAAAAAGCCCTTCAATCACCAACATTAATGCAAGAGCTATAAGAAACTGTTCCACCGAAACCACCTCTGTTCTACTTACCTTAAGGCCGATTGTTTCAGCTCTTTTCCTGATTCGGATTTCCGTTTCACAACAACTGAATCCGCATTTGCCGCAGAAAAGCACATAATTGGAAAACACGGAACCCAAAAAAAACTAACCCGGAAACAAAAAGGGGGAGCCCTTTTCAAGGCTCCCCCTTTCGCAACAACCCGGCAATCTATTCCGGTGTCGCCCCTCTCAGGAACTCGAAGAAATCCCCTTCAGGCGAGATAACCATGTAGGTCTTGTTGTTGGTCAAAGACTGCTCGTAAGCCTGCATGGTCCGGAAGAACTTGAAGAAATCCGCATCCTGACCATAGGCATCGTTGAGGATACGGGTTTTTTCCGCATCACCCTGACCACGGAGAATCTCGGATTCCCGTGTTGCCTCGGCCATGATCACAGTTGCTTCACGATCAGCCGTGGATTTGATCAGTTCAGACTGCTCGAAACCCTGGGCACGGAACTCGGCAGCCTCACGCTCACGCTCGGTGCGCATCCGCTGATACACGGCCTGGGATGTCTCGACCGGCAGATCGGCACGACGGATGCGGATATCCAGCACATCAATACCGAAGCGCTGCGCCTGTTCATTGGTTGCCTTGAGGACCTCGCCAATGATGGCATCACGATCAGCAGACAGAACAGATGTCAGGGTCACCTTACCAAGGGAGCTCCGCAGGCTTGCATTGATAATCGGTCCCAGACGCTGAACCACACCGGCTTCGGTTCGCACGGAATTAAAGAATTCCAGCGGGTCCGTGATGCGATAGCGTGCAAAGGAATCGATCAGAAGCGGTTTCTGATCCGCCAGGATCATACGGGCTTCCGGTGGATCAAGATTGAGAACGCGTTTTTCATAACGCTGCACATCCTGCCAGGGCAGTTTCCAGTTCAGTCCAGGTTCCTGAACAGTCCGTTTGTACTGACCAAACTGCAGAACCATAACCTGTTCGGCTTCATCCACTGTAAAGAGTGATGTGTAGCCCACGATTGCAAGCACAGCTATAACCGCGCCGACAATAAATCCGGTAATACCTTTCATGATTTGTCTCCCCGGTTAGCGGTTGCTGTTGCGCAGTTCATTCAGGGGCAGGTAAGGAATCACACCATCACCCTGATTCTTGTCCAGAAGGACCTTGTCCGTATTCTTGTAAACCTTTTGAAGGGTTTCCAGATAGATCCGGCGCTTTGTCACCTCTGGATTCTGCTTGTACTCACGATAGATGGACAGGAAGCGGTCAGCTTCACCGGTTGCCTCGTTCACAAGACTTTCCTTGTAGGCTTCAGCCTCCTGGATCATCTTCTGGGCATTACCCCGTGCGCGGGGCAGGATGTCATTCCGGTAACGCTCGGCTTCGTTGCGAAGGCGATCCCGATCCTGCAGGGCACGCTGGACATCATCGAAGGCATCCACAACAGCAGCCGGTGGCGCAACGTCCTGGAGCTGAACCTCGGTGATCTGAACACCGGCCTCGTAACCGTCCAGAATCCGTTGCAGGCTGTCGCGAACATCAAGTTCGATGGCGCCACGTGCTTCTGTCAGGGCAGGCTGAATATCAGTGCGACCGATAATTTCACGCAACGCTGATTCTGCTGCAATTTTTACAGTCGCCTCAGGATCGCGAATATTAAAGAGGTACTGGAACGGATCGGAAATTTTCCACTGAATGGTCAGATCAATATCAATGATGTTCTGATCACCTGTCAGCATCAGGCTTTCCTCGGCCACATCGCGACGCTGATTTCTGTTACCGGCACCGGAACCACGGAAACCGATATCGATCTGGTGAATCGTTGTGACTTCAGGACGCAGAACCGTTTCAATCGGATAGGGAGCATGCCAGTGGAGTCCGGGATTGGTGATTTTCACCATCTCGCCAAAGCGCAAAACCACACCCTGCTGGTTCGGTTCGACGCGATAGATCCCGGATGCCAGCCAGACCAGCAGAATCAGGAATCCAAGTCCCAGAATCCCCTTGGGTCCCACACCGCCGCCCGGCATTACATTTTTCATGCGGTCCTGGCTCATACGGATCATTTCCTCGATGTCCGGCGGGCGCTGACCGCCGCCACCTCCACCGCTGCCGCGATTACCACCACCGCCGCCGCCCCATGGGCCGCCGCCATTACCCTTATTTTCCCAAGGCATTTAGAATTCCCTGTTTTCAAGACTTTAATATCAAAGGTAGGCAAAAAGCTTCGCAGACCAGTCCCGATACTGCAAGCAAAAGACTATTCAAGAATAGTCGCTTAAAAGCTCTCCACCCGCTTATGGCTCTGTAAACTTATATAAGGGGATAAACAGGGGACACAATGGATCATGCAAAATTCTTTCGCCTTTTTGCCCGGTTTTTTCCATCTGGTACTGGACAATGAAAATCTGCACACCTTATATGCCATAAAGCCAAAGATATCTTCATGGGACACCCCGCAGGAAGGAAGCCCGTCAGAATGAGCAAAGTAACCGAAAAAGACGTTCTGGATGCACTCTCAACCATTCTTGAACCGGAACAGAAAAAGGATATTGTGTCACTGGGCATGATTTCGGGACTGGTGGTCAAGGATGGCAATGTCGGCTTCTCCATCGAAATTGACCCTGCCAGGGCTCCCCAGATGGAGCCCCTGCGCAAGGCTGCCGAAAAGGCTGTTCACAACATCAAGTCCGTTCTGTCTGTCAGCGCAATCCTGACTGCTCACAGCCAGTCCCCGGCCTCTGTACCCAAGCAGGCACCGCAACAGGCCCAGCGCCCTGCAGCGGACAGCAAGAAGCTCAACATTGACGGCATCAAACACATCATTGCCGTTGCCAGCGGCAAGGGTGGCGTCGGCAAGTCCACAACAGCCGTAAACCTTGCTCTGGCTCTTGCACGACAGGGGCTTTCTGTCGGTTTGATGGATGCTGATATCTACGGCCCGTCCCTGCCGCGCATGATGGGAATTTCCGGTCGCCCCTCCTCTCCCGACGGCAAGACACTGGAGCCCATGAGCGCGCATGGCATCAAGTGCATGTCTGTCGGCTTCCTTGTCGAGGAAGACACTCCCATGATCTGGCGCGGCCCGATGGTTCAAAGTGCTCTGACCCAGATGCTCCGTGACGTTCTGTGGGGCGAGCTGGATGTTCTGGTTGTCGACATGCCGCCCGGCACCGGTGATGCGCAGCTGACCATGGCCCAGCAGGTTCCCCTGGACGGAGCGGTGATCGTTTCCACACCACAGGATATTGCCCTGCTGGATGCCCGCAAAGGCATCAACATGTTCAAGAAAGTGAACGTTCCCGTGCTTGGCCTTGTGGAAAACATGAGTGTCTACATCTGTCCGAGTTGCGGTCATGAAGCACACATTTTCGGGCACGAGGGAACCCGCAGGGAAGCGGCCAAACTGGGCGCAACCTTCCTGGGAGAAATGCCCCTGCACCTCGATATCAGGGTGACCTCGGACGAAGGGCGTCCGGTGGTTGTTTCCGAACCGGAATCAGATCACGCCAGACGCTACGCCGACATCGCACAAAAGGTCCATGCCCAGCTGGCAGGACCAGCCCCAAAGGCCCCCAGCATCTCGATGCAATGAAACCGGGGCAATGAAACCGGGGCAATGAAACCGGGGCAGCAAAACAGAACGAAAGGGCGGAAGAAAAACTCTTCCGCCCTTTCCTGTTCATGGTCTGGCAGGAACCTTCAGTCTCTTTCGTAGACGACAAAATCAAAGGCGGGCTGATCGCCTTCAGCCTCATGGTGCTCCCGCCAGCTTTCCGACCAGCTTCCCTGTGCCCGATAATCCGGGAAGAAGGCATCACCTTCCGGCGCCAGGTCAATTTCGGTCAGATAAAGCCGTGTTGCCCGGGCCAGCATCTGTTCATAGATCTGTCCGCCCCCGACAATCATGATCTCCTCGACACCCAGTTCAGCAGCCTTGCCTTTTGCGACCTCAATCGCCTCGTCCAGACTGGAAACACGGGTGGTTCCTTCCACAGCAAAGCTTTCATCGCGCGTGACGACAATATTGGGGCGACCAGGCAGGGGGCGTCCAATGGACTGCAGGGTCTTGCGCCCCATCACGACCGGTTTCCCCAGCGTCTTGGCCTTGAAAAACTTCAGATCGGCAGGGATATGCCATGGCATGACATTGTCCACGCCAATCACACGGTTGCGCCCGTGGGCGACGATCATGGAAATGATCATTTCAAAACTCCTCAAACTGAAATCGGTGCGGCAATGTGCGGCTGCGGATCATAGCCCGTGATTTTAAAGTCCTCGAACCGGTAGTCGAACAGGCTCTCCGGCTTTCGCTGAAGCTCCAGGGACGGCAGGTTCCCGGGGGTTCGCTGCAACTGCTCGCGCGCCTGGTCCAGATGATTGAGATAAAGATGGGCATCCCCGAAGGTATGGACAAAATCTCCAGGTTCCAGATCAACCTGCTGTGCAATCATGTGAACCAGCAGCGCATAGGACATGATGTTGAAAGGGACACCCAGAAAGACATCTGCACTGCGCTGATAAAGCTGGCAGGACAAACGGCCATCCGCCACATAGAACTGGAAAAGACTGTGACAGGGGGGCAGGGCCATGTTGTTGACCTCTGCAACATTCCAGGCCGACACAATATGTCTGCGGGAATGGGGTCTGTCCTTCAGGTCCCTCAGAAGAATCGCAATCTGGTCAATTGTCGAGCCATCCGGCGCAGGCCAGGAGCGCCACTGGTGCCCGTAAACCGGCCCGAGATCCCCGTTCTCATCGGCCCATTCATCCCAGATGGAAACACCGTTTTCCTTCAGATAGCGAATGTTGGTATCACCGTTCAGAAACCAGAGCAGCTCGTAAATTATGGAGCGAAGATGCAGCTTTTTGGTTGTCAGAATGGGAAAGCCTTTCGAAAGGTCAAACCGCATTTGGCGTCCGAAAACAGAGAGAGTCCCCGTCCCTGTTCTGTCACCGCGTTGCGTGCCATTGTCCAGAATGTCCTGCATCAGGTCCAGATATTGCTGCATTGTATTTCCCGAAATGATCAAGCAGAGTTATGGTCTTATCGTAATGCAGCTTTTCAGACAAAAGCAAAAGCCTTTCCGTTTTTTGCTGTCTGTTTTTTCGCAAAAGGCCAAGCACATGAAAAAGTCTTTTGATCTTCCCCGCCTCGTCCGCTTTGCAGCAACGCTTTTCTTCGCCTTCGGGTTTGGCTGGGCCATTCACACCTGGTCCTATCTGGATGACGCCCTGCGTGCGGACGGTGAAGTGGTCGATATCGTTGCGATTGAAAACACCGCCAAGGATTCAGACAAACAGAGACAGACCCTCTATTTCCCGGTCGTGCGCTTCATGACCCGGGATGGCAGGGCCATCAACTTCCAGGCCGGCACCGGCTCACAAAGCCCGATCCATTCAGCAGGGGACCCGGTTACGATCCTTTACAACCCCGAAGCACCGGAAGATGCGAGACTTGATGACTTTGCCAGTCTGTGGGGTCCGGCTCTGGCCATGGCCGCAATGGGAGCCTTCGCCCTGTTCCTCAGCCATCTCCTCCAAAAGCGCAGAGACAGAAAACAGACACTGTCCTGAAGCCTTTGAAAATTTTCCCTTTCCGCACAGGAATCCTTTGATCCCCCGCTGCAAGTGATTATATTAGGGGCACTGGCTTGCCAGTTATGGTGCTAAACGGGCTTATGGAATAAGCGTTGTGGACCCGGGGGCGGTACCCGGCGCCTCCACCATTATCCCTTCGGGGAGCCATGGGGGCGAAACAGGATCGACACGCGTGGTAAAGATTTGTTCGGTACCCGGCATGGTTCCGCCGTTATCGGGCCATCGAAGTAGTTGCAAATGACAACTCTCGTGAGATGGCTGTTGCTGCGTAATGCAGTCATGGCTATCGCCTTTTAAGCCCTGAGACGTCACACTCTCAGGCGGGGTTCGGAGGCACCTGGCAACAGAACGCCTCCACTGCTTCCCCAAACTGTCTTCAATGCTGTTTTCCGGATTTCAGCCTGTGCTTCTGCCACGGGCTCCCGAGAGATTACGGACAACCCTTGCACAGCCCGACAGCAGCCATCGAACCGTTTTGCTCAGGCCAATGTCGGAGCGAAGCTCGAAATGGTCATATCTGAAGCGCCGTCCGGGCAGGCCACTTTTGACAAAATCCCGCTGAAACTCCCTGCGCATGGCCGAAGGGCCACAGAAAAGGACAGACAGCTGCCGGATGTTCACATGCGTTTCCCTGATAATCTGACTGACAGAGAGGCGCTCTCCCCCGCGGCTCTCGACAAGGTGAACGGAAAAATCAGGATAGCGTGCTGCCACGGCCTTGAGTTCGTCGAAATGAATCGCATCCTTCCCGTCACGAACAGTATGGAAGAGATCGACCTTTTTCTCCCCCCGGTAAGCCCGGGCCATTGCCAGAAAAGGCGTAACCCCGACCCCGGCCGCGATCCAGATTTCCCGACAGGATTTCCGGTCAGTCTGGAACCGCCCAAATGCAGGCGATATCCGGGCGCGGTCGCCTTCTTTCAAGACCCTGTGCATCAACGCCGTGTCATCCCCCAGATTCCGGATTGTAAATCTGATTCGTCCACCCTCATCAGGGGCAGAACTGAACGAGAAGGGATGGGGCCCTGTGGGCACAGAGCCATCAAAACGGACAAAGGCAAACTGCCCCGGCCGACCTGACAGTTTGTTCCCGAGCGGCTCAAGCCACACAGACAGTGCGCCTCCTGCCCTTTCCAGCGATGAAATCCTGTAATCAAATCCCTGACGGAACAGGTGCCATGGCAAAAGTGTATAGAGGTAGGACAAAATACCAACCACACAGAAGAACAGCACATAGAGGGAAAGGGGATCGCTCAGATCCACTGGTTTGAGCACCAGTACAAAGTGGAGCGCAGACAAGGCAAAAAGCAATCCCGTGAATTTGTGACTCCACCTCCAGATGTGGTAGGGAATCAGCATCAAAAGGCTGGCCAGCACAAGCCCGCACAGACCGTAATAGGCGATTTCCCCAAGCTCTGCGCCGAAATCACTCAACCCCGTCTCCGGCCCAAGTCCTGCAAACTCCGGCTCCAGCATGTCGTGGAGTAAAAAGGCAAGGACGGCACAGATACCCAGCCATTTGTGCAGAAGATACTGCCTGTCCAGACTCCCGAACAGCTCTTCCAGAACAGGCAATCGGGTCGCCATGAGCTGGACCAGCCCCATGGCAATCAGCGAAACACATCCCAGATACAGGCTGGTCACAGACACAGGGTCATACTGCCCGAAAAGCGGTACGATCCAGTAAAGCGGGAACAAAAAAGCCAGGAGGCTGATGGCAAGACCTTTTCTGGGCGGCATGATTTTCTCTCTGTTGGCAATCAATCAAACAGGCAAAGATTATCGCGCCGAAATAACAGTTCTCTGGGAGGTACCTTACAAATTTGTAAGATTGAAAAAGTCGGTCATACCCGGAACATCACCTCTTCTGACTTATGACAAACGCTCCTCAGCGAAAGCTTTTTTATTGCCTGTCGGGTCCTTTCCTGTTTTAGAAGAAGGCAACAAACAAAAATGATGACAACCGGGAGTCAGTCATGGACAAACATGCCGTTATCAACTTTGCCCATCTCAACGGGGAATTCAGCGAACGTCGCCTGAAGGATCTTCCGGATCGTGTCGTCGAGGGAGATCCCCATCATGTCTCCACGGTCCGCTTTACAAGCGAGGACGGGGTCCTGATGTCCGGCACCTGGACAAGCACCCCCGGCAAATGGCATGCCTTCACCGGCAAGGACGAATTCTGTTACATCGTTTCCGGCCACTGCCGGCTGATCGACAAGAACGGTCAGGCCCAGGATTTCAAAACAGGTGATTCGTTCATGATCCCGAACGGCTTTGAGGGTTACTGGGAAGTGGTCGAGACCACAACGAAGCATTTTGTGATCCGGAACTATTGAACGGAAACAGCCATTGGCGGATCGAAAAACCTCATTCGCCAAAAATTCCTGTCCGTCTTATCTAGCGGGTTGACTGTTCCTTAAGGATCAGACAGACAGAATACCAATTCATTTTTCAATGTTGCTAAGGGCTCGGCCCGCAGGATGATTTCATGTCAGAAGATGATGGCGTTCAGATGGGTGAAATGCGTTACGACCACATGGTTGAACGTGCCTTGCTGGGCGTGGTCAGGGAAGCGCTTGAATACGTTAATGAAAACGGTTTACCGGGCGAGCATCATTTCTACATCACCTTCCAGACATCCCATCCCGGCGTCGAGATTCCCGATCATCTGCGCGCCCGCTATCCCGGCGAGATGACCATTATCCTGCAGTATCAGTTCTGGGATCTGGAAATCGGCGACAAGGAATTTTCCATTACGCTTTCCTTCTCTGATGTTGCCGAGCGCCTGACTGTCCCTTACGAATCAATCGTCGCCTTCGCCGATCCTTCTGTTCGCTTTGGCCTCCAGTTCGATGTCTCCCGCATGAACGAGGAGGAAGAGGAAGCGCTTGAAAGCCTGCTCGATGAAGAAGACAGGCAGGCCAATGACGGCACTGAAGAAACAGCCGAAGCCGGGGAAGAAGAGGAAGAAAACAATTCCGCCAAGGTCGTGACCCTGGATTCATTCCGCAAGAAATAGGTCACGGGCAACACCGTCGAAAACGGCAGGGCAGTCTGCCCGGACACAGCAAAAACAAAAGGCTTCCCCATACCAGGCGGAAGCCTTTTTTCCTGTCTGTATAAAACCCGGTGCAAGCTATTTGCCTTTCTGGGCTTTTCCCATCGTACGCGGATCCCATTTCACAACCTTTTTGGGTGGCTCGGGCTGTTCTGCGGCATAATCAGCCTTGCTGTTCTGCAAAGCCTGGGCAAACTCTGTGAAACGGCGTTTCATTTCCTTGCGCTCTTCCGGGCTCATGTCCTGGACAGGAACATTGGAAAAATCTTTTTGACGAATATCATCCATTTGTACAATCCTTTGCGCAGCTCTCACCTACTTGCAGGGCTCCACGCCTGATGTTCAAAAGCCCGGTTTCCGGCATCCTGCCAGCACGGGTCCATCACATTGAAGACCATTATGACAGATATTCCCTTAAGAGTGAATGAACCTGATCAAACTGTTCAGGCACAGGTTTTTCTGGCTCATGGCGCCGGTGCCCCCATGGACAGCCCCTTCATGGAAGAAACTGCAGAACTGATCTGCCAAAAGGCATCCGTGCGGATCGTCCGCTTTGAATTTCCCTATATGGCTGAACCCAGGACAACAGGAAAGAAAAGACCTCCGGACAAAGCTGAAAAGCTTCTCTCTTTCTGGGACAGCCTCCTCAAAAGGCAGGCCAGCTCCGGTTTGCCCCTCTTTCTGGCGGGGAAATCCATGGGCGGGCGCATGGCAAGCCACCTCCCCCTCCTTTCGTCCTGTACCGCTGAAATTGCAGGTGTGTTTTGTCTGGGCTATCCTTTTCATCCTCCGGGCAAACCCGAAAAGCTGCGTACGGAACATCTCGCGGATTTCCCCCTCCCCATGCTGATCGCACAGGGAACACGCGATCCCTTCGGCACCCGGGACGATATTACAGGCTACAAACTCTCCCCAACCATAGAGTTTGCATGGGCAGAAGACGGCAATCACGATCTGGCGCCCAGAAAGGCCTCGGGCCTGACCCAAGCCGACAACCTGAAACTGGTCAGCGATGCGATTGCGACCTTCATCAGTGAGGTTCTCAAAAGCAAAGGATAACGAAATGAGTGAACAGGAACAGATCGTTCTCGATTTCACCAGCCGTTGTACGGCACTGGGCCCCACCAGAACCCGCAAGATGTTCGGCGGAACAGGCATTTATCTGGAAGATATCATGTTTGCCCTCGAAGCCTGGAACAGGATCTATCTGAAGGTCGACAGGGAAACCATTCCCGTCTTCCAGCAAGCGGGTTCAGAGCCTTTCACCTATGAGGGCAAGGGAAAACCGGTCGAAATGTCCTACTGGCTTCTTCCGGAAACCACCAGCGAGGACGCCTTTATGGACTGGTGTCGTCTGGCGGTGGAAGCTGCCAGGCGTGCGGCGCAAAAAAAGACAAAAAAGAAGCGCTCATAGAACAATATCTGCGACAGGGCACTTGATCCCCTCAATCATCGGGACGTAAGCTGCTGTTCTGGGATCCCCGGAACTTTCGGGGGTTCACCTCTCCATGGCCAACAAGGACCTGACAGGCATGACTGACAAGACACGTATTGAATCTGATTCAATGGGCGATATCGCCGTTCCTGCTGATCGCTACTGGGGCGCACAGACACAACGCTCCCTGCAGAACTTCCGCATCGGTGGCGAAAGAATGCCTCCGGCCATGATCAAGGCTCTGGGAACCCAAAAGCTTGCAGCCGCCCAAACCAACATGGAACTGGGTGTTCTTTCCGAAGACATCGGAAAGATCATCTGTCAGGCTGCACAGGAAGTCATTGACGGAAAACACAATGACGAGTTTCCGCTGGTTGTCTGGCAGACGGGTTCGGGCACACAGAGCAACATGAACACCAACGAGGTGATCGCCGGGCGCGCCAACGAAATTCTCTCCGGCGAACGCGGCGGCAAAACGCCTGTTCACCCGAACGACCACTGCAACATGGGGCAGTCCTCCAACGACACCTTCCCGACCGCCATGTCCATCGCCGGTGTTCGCCTGCTGAGCGAGGAAACACTGCCTGCGCTGGAACGCCTGCACGCTGCTCTGGATGCCAAGGCAAAAGCCTTTGATTCCATTATCAAGATTGGCCGCACACACCTGATGGATGCCACACCACTGACACTGGGTCAGGAATTTTCCGGCTATGCCCGTCAGATCGAGAACGGTATCGCGCGGATCAAGGCAACCCTGCCTCGCCTGTCAGAGCTGGCCCAGGGTGGTACAGCTGTTGGTACAGGACTGAACTCCGTTGAAGGTTTCGCGGAAACCTTTGCCCGGAAAGTTGCCGATATTACAGGGCTGCCCTTTGTCACAGCCCCCAACAAGTTCGAGGCACTGGCAGCGCATGATGCCATCGTCGAGTCATCCGGAGCCCTGAATGTTCTGGCTGCCTCCCTGATGAAAATCGCAAATGACATCCGCATGCTGGGGTCCGGCCCGCGTTGCGGCATCGGCGAACTGCTGCTACCGGCAAACGAACCCGGCTCCTCCATCATGCCGGGCAAGGTAAACCCGACACAATCCGAAGCCCTGACAATGGTTTGTGCACAGGTTATGGGCAACCACACCACCATTACAGTCTCCGGTGCAACCGGACATTTCGAACTGAACGTTTTCAAACCGGTCATGATCTACAATCTTCTGCAATCCGCCAAGCTCATTGCGGATGGCTGTGATTCGTTCCGCGAAAACTGTGTCGAGGGTATTGAAGCCAATAAGGACCGTATCCAGTCCCTGATGGAAGAATCCCTGATGCTGGTGACAGCCCTGAATCCGCACATCGGCTATGACAACGCCGCAAAGGTTGCCAAAAAGGCCTATGCTGAAAACTCCACCCTCAAGGCTGCAGCGATCGAGCTTGGCCTGCTGACAGCCGAAGAGTTTGACCAGTGGGTTCGCCCGGAAAATATGGTTGGCCCCCGCAAGGCCTAGACAAACCCGGAACAGACTGACGACAGACAGAACCGGCACCTCTGCCCGGTTCTGTCTCCTCAACGGAGCAAGACATGTCGCCACTTCAGGATGACAGGACGGATGCGCTGAAACTGGAAACCCCTCTGGTTCGCAAACGCTCCGTGACCATCGCCGGGCACAGGACCAGCCTCAGTCTGGAAGAGCCGTTCTGGCAGGATCTCAAGATGATTGCCGGAGAGCGCAACAAAAGCCTCAGCAGCCTTATCGAGGACATTGACGAGGCCCGCACAAGCAACCTCTCAAGTGCCCTGCGCCTCTTTGTACTGGATTACTTCAAGCAAAAAGTTCAGACCGCCGACGAAACCGGTCCATCAGACCTGACCGGGTAACAGTTCCGATCCGGCATCTTTAAAGCAGACAAAATAAACGACCAGTAGCGCCTGAAACAGGATAATTCCGGCTGCAACCTCCATGGAGGCTCCCACAAAGCCGAGAATCTGCACGACCACCCCGGCCAGCCCCATCTGCAGAAAACCGATAATGCCCGAGGCAGAGCCCGAAAGTCTGCCGCAGAACTTCATCGCTTCATTCTGCATGTTGGGCACAGCCACGCCCTGGATAAACCCGATAAAGAGCATCATCCCCACAGCCACATGCAGGCTGGAATAACCCGACACCAGAAAAACAAAGAAAGAAAGGGCTGCCAGCAAGGAGAGCAGCGACAGGTTCTGCAATTCAAATCCCTGCAAGAGAAAGCGTTCCCAACCTGCCCCGTTTCCTGCCATCCCGAGCGGGATTGTATTGAGCAGCCTGCGCCGACCAAGGGCGACCAGTGCTCCGGCGACGAAGCACAAGGTTGTCAAAAGAAAGACAACCCCGTAACCCTCTACGGTCAGGCCATAGGTTTTTCTGAAATAAGCCGGAGCCACAGCAACAAAGACAAAGAAAACCGAGGAAAGAACAGACGCAGCGACAGCTTTGCGAACAAAAAACCTGTTCTTCAGCAACTCCAGAACCATGGAGCTCTGCAGCCCGTTTTCCCGGACAACACCCTTTGTCCGTCCCTGTTTTTCTTTCATCATCACAGGCAGGGCCCAAAGCCCGAGGAGGACAAGCATCAGGCATCCCAGTGCAGCCTGAAGCTCAAACAGCCCTCTTATATCGAGAACATGCAGCAAAACGCCCGACAACCAGGGACCAACCATCGGTGCAGCAACCATCGTGACAACCAGAATGGTATAGGCCTGATCCGCCTTGTAGCTTGTCGGAGACAGATCCCGTATCAGTGCCCGCGAGACAACCAGCCCGCACCCGCCACCATAAGCCTGGATCACCCTGGCCAGAACCAGGGCATGAAAGCTTTCCGACCAGGATGCAAGCACACTTCCGAAAATGAAAACAACCAGACCAAGAAGCAGGCTTTCAGGTTTGCCAATACGGTCGGATACAGGACCAAAGGTAATGTTGGCGATCCCCAGAGCAATCAGCGAGACACTGACTGTTGTCATACGCTCAAGTCCGGACAGCGCATGGCCGAATTCGACAACCGATGCCAGCGCAATATACATCTGCATGGCAAGCGGACCCAGTGCTGTCGTCAGGATCAAGAGAACGAAAAGGTAAGGTTGCATAACACAACCCTAACATCACCAGGCCAAAAGGCGAAATCACAAAAAGGGTTTATCCCTTTTAGGTTGCAATCTTTTCGATTTCTTCCTCTTTTCTGTTGATCACTTCAAGCAGACAGGCCAGATTCTTTTTCGACTGTTCGGGAATTGCCTTTGGCAAACTGCTTTCGGCGATATCAAGGAACACCTGTGCCTCGTCTATTTTACGCACAGCCTTTTCCTCAAGGAAAAGCTCCCTCCGGCGCTGCCCTCCACTGATAATCTTGACCAGTCCCTTCTTTTCCAGCGCCTCTGCTCCGCGCAGAGAAGCCGACAGATCCAGTTCCAGCAGGGAGGAAAGTTCCGACATGCTCAGCCCGGGATTGCTCCCGATCGCCAGCAGGAAGGTTAATTGCGTGGCCGTCAAACCGACTGGCGCCAACGTTCGATTATAGTGATTGGTAACGTATCGTTGTATCACCTTAATCGAGTTACAGTGGCAAGCAGCCATCAAATCCAGATAGAACTTGCTCATTGGCTTGACACCCCTCTTTCAAAGGATATCTTCCGAGCAGGGACGAGAGGTTGAACTGCTTGTTCAGAAAAACAAACCATCATACAGCTTTGCCATTTAAACAATCGCAGAACAAGCTCGCCCCACAGAGCTATATTCCGAACACCAAAAGTTAATACCTTTTAACCAATTTTCGCATAATAACGCAAGAAAATTAAATCTAATTCACCAAAAATTAGGATAATATTTTCCAGCTTTACTTTTCAGGAGTGTTTTCAGAAAGCCACTGCTGTTTTTTTCTGTAAAGCGTAGAAGGATTTACTCCCAGTCTTTTCGCAGCTTTTGCGACCTGCCCATCGCAGGCCTCAATCATCGATTCAATGATCGTTCGTTCAATCTTCCACAAGGGCAACTCTTCCTGCTCGGCAGAAAAGAGCTGCAGGAAAAGCGCCTGACCAAAGGTGTCCCACTCTCCGGGAAAAGGCCAGCCCTGCTCCACAAACTGACCGGGCAAGCTCCTGTCTGCACCGGCCACTCCGATGTTACCGGCAATTCCCGGGACACCGGGGTCACCACCCTCGGGACCTCCACCTTCTCCTGCGATCTCTGACGCCCTGTCCCCGACCGGAACCGGAAGCATGGACAGTTCAATCCTTTCCCCCTGGTGCAGCACAATCGTGTTTCTCATCACATTCTGAAGCTGCCGGATGTTACCGGGCCAGGAATAGTCAAGGAAACGATCCTTCACCTCGGCAGAAAGGACAGAAAAGGCCTTGCCTTCCTCCTTCGCATAGAGGGACATGAAATACTCTGCGATATCCAGAACATCAGAAGCTCTCTCGCGCAAGGGAGGCAAATTTATCGGAATTACGTGCAACCTGTAGTAAAGATCCTCTCGGAACCGGCCTTCTGCCACTTCCTTCAGGGGGTCACGGTTGGTTGCACAAACAATGCGGATATCAACGTTCTGCAGCTTGGTGCTGCCGACCTTCTGAAAAGCTCCGGTCTGGACGAAACGCAACAGCTTGCTTTGCAGATCCAGATCCATCTCGCAGATTTCATCCAGGAACAGGGTTCCCCCGTGCGCCTGCTGGGCAGCACCTTCCCTGTTGCTGACAGCACCGGTAAAGGCACCTTTGACATGGCCAAAGATCTCCGATTCCATCAGGTCACGGGGAATGGCCGCACAGTTGATCGGAACAAAGGGCCCGTCGTTGCGCTGGCTGCTCTTGTGAATGGCTTCAGCGCAAACCTCCTTGCCCGTGCCGCTTTCTCCCATGATGAAGACTGTAGCCTTTGAAGAGGCAGCCGCATCAATCATGCGGTAAACAGCCTGCATTGGCAGAGACGATCCGACAAACCCGTGAAAGGAGGTTCTGCCCTGAATGGCCTTGACCATCTTGGAGAGGCGATTGCGCTCCAGCGCATTGCGAATGGTGACAATAAGCCGCTCAGCAGAAAAGGGCTTTTCCAGAAAGTCGTATGCCCCGAGCCTCATGGAATCAACCGCAACATCCACAGAGGCATTGGAGGTGATAACAACGACTTCCAGTCCACCCAGATGCCCCTGCTCCCGCTTGTCCTTCAGTCTGGACAGAATATCCAGCCCGTTCATGTCAGGAAGCTGCAGGTCCAGCAGAACAAGCGAGTATTGTCCCGCATCAAGCGCTTTCAGGGCCGCCTGACCTGTTTCCACATGATCCGCCTTGTAACCCGCCTTGGCCAGATAGGCCAGATAGACAGCTGAAAGCGATACAGTGTCTTCAATGAGAAGTATGGGAGAAGCCTCAGACAAAACAGGCAGTCCTCGATCCGGTCTTTCAGACGGCTTGAGCAAGCCGGGACAGGTTGAACAAAGACAACGCAAAATGCTGTCAGACAGACAGTATCTTGCATTTATACTGTTTTCTCAAGGTGTTGAAAAAATTTCACTGGCACAGGGCAGCAGAAATTCAGGAAAGAGGCATATGATCGTTGGAATAGGCCGCCAGGGTTTCCTCCCCCAGCCTTGTCGCCTCTTCGGATGCCTTCCTCAAAGCCCACTGGGTTTCCCCCTGGCGGCAGGCCTCGTTGATTTCACGCATCAGTGCGCAGAATTCGGCTGCTCCAAAAGTCCCGCAAATACTTTTGAGGGTATGGCTTTCCCTTTGAAGCAAATCCGCATCCATACTTTCGGTTGCATGAACCAGCTGGTCCAGATGAACCGAAAGATCACTGCGAAAGCGTTCCAGCAGCTCTGGCACTGCTGCTGCGCCGATGTCTCTGGCCAGAGACACTATGATCTGGTCGTCTCTTATTGGTAGCATTTTGCGAGTAACCCCGGATTATTGCAGTGCAATAGATCTCTTTTTTGTTTTGCTGCCCCGCAGACGCAACAAAGACAGGCTTTGCAACGGCTCCAGAAGCAGTATTCACAAGATTACCACCTGATTCTTAACAAAACCATAGCAAAGAACCGGGATTGCCTTTTTCCACCGGTGGTTATGCACCCTTTGCATAGTCATAGGTCGCCAGAATATTTCCGGTCTGCACATCTTCACAATACAGACCAACATCATAGCCCCAAAGTTGTGCAATTTTTTCCAGAACCAGGTTGGCCTCCTTGCCGTCGATCGGAATCTGGTCGTGAACATAGTGACAAAGCGTCAGGGTGCGATCCCCGTGCAGATCGACATCGACAACCTGGATGTCCAGATCCATGGACGAAATGGAGTAGGACTTCGAAAGGGCGGATCTGACAGAACGATAGCCCCGCTCATTGTGTATCGCCTCAACCTTCAGGAAAGGCCGCTCGGAATTGTCCTGGATATGGAACAGACGAAAATCCCTGATCACCTTGGGACTCAAATACTGAAGGACGAAGGATTCATCCCTGAAGTTTTCCCAGGCAAATTTCAGTTGCCCCAGCGCATCATTCGATCCGGCAAAGTCAGGGAACCATTCCCGGTCCTCCTCTGTAGGATTCTCGCAGATCCTCTCGATATCCTGCATCATTGCGAAACCAAGGGCATAGGGGTTGATACCACTCCAGCGGGGATCATCAAATTCAGGCTGGAACACCACCCGGCTGTGATAGTCAAGGAACTCCAGCATCGTCCCCTCCGTAATCAGCCCGCGGTCATAAAGTGCATGCATCAGATAATAGTGGCAGTAGCAGGCACAGCCCTCATTCATAACCTTGGTCTGTTTCTGGGGATAGAAATACTGGGCGATCTTCCGGACAATCCTCAGGATTTCGCGCTGCCACTCCTGCAGGACAGGGCTGTTCTTCTCCATGAAATACAGCAGGTTCGATTCCGGAAGCCCCAGCTTCGTCGCGATCACGGCCTGCAATTCATCCTCTGCATCACGCCCCTTCCCGTCATTGGCTTCCGGCAGGGTTCTCCAGATATCCCGGACGTCCTGCTGGGCATGAGCCTCCCGGCGTTCCAGACGCTCCTTTTCCTCCTGCACCGAAAGGCGTGCAGGTCGGCTGTAGCGATCAACCGCGTTTTCTCTCAGAGCATGCGCGGCATCCAGTGTGTCCTCCACAGCCTGGAAACCATATCGCTCCTCGCAACGGGAAATGTAGTCCTTTGCAAAGTTGAGATAATCCAGAATGCCTTCCGCATCGGTCCACTGACGGAACAGGTGATTGTTCTTGAAGAAGTGGTTGTGACCAAAGGCGGCATGCGCCATCACCAGGGTCTGCATGGTGATCGAGTTTTCTTCCATGATGTAGGAAATACAGGGGCTGGAATTGATCACGATTTCATAGGCCAGCCCGCGCATCCCCTTTCTGTACATGAAATCATCCCGCACAAAACTCTTGCCGAAAGACCAGTGCCTGTACATCAGGGGCATGCCGACCGAGGAATAGGCATCCAGCATCTGTTCCGAAGTGATGACCTCAATCTGGTTGGGATAGACATCCAGCCCCATGTCCTTCAGGGCGATTTCCTCAAGGGCATCATAGACAGCCTTGAGGTTGTCAAAAGTCCACTCCGAACCGGTGTAAAGAGGTTCCATCTCCTTGCTTTTTCCTTTTGCTTCAGAGCTGCGGGGCATTTTGCCTCCTTTCTTCTCAGGCGTCTTCCTTGCTGAAGAGATCACGGAAAACGGGATAGATGTCTGCGGCACGGTTCACCCGTTTCATGGCGAAGTTCTCGTGATCCGCCGCCAGCGCCTGATAGGTTTGCCAGAGATCCGTCGAGGACGATCCGTCGCGGAAGATATCCAGCTCCTGCTCATCCATCACCTCGACATAGGCAAAATACTGACAGGCCGGCAGGATATCGTGATGCATCATGTTCAGGCAGGTTTCCCGGTCACTGGCAAAGTTGTCCCCGTCCGAAGCCTGGGCTGCATAGACATTCCACTCATCGGGAGGATAGCGGTCCTTGAGAACCTTTGACATCTCAACCAGCGCCGAAGACACAATCGTCCCTCCGGTCTCCCTGGAATAGAAGAACGTCTCCTCATCCACTTCATGCGCCTGGTGGGTATGGCGGATAAAGACAAGTTCCACACGCTCATACTGACGATCGAGAAAAAGGTGCAGCAGCATGAAAAAACGTTTCGCCAGATCCTTCATGCCCTCGGTCATGGAGCCTGAAACATCCATCAGGCAAAACATGACAGCCCTCGTGTTTGGCTCCGGCTCCCGGACAAAGGACCTGTAGCGCACGTCGACAGGATCGATATAGGGCACAACCTTGCGCCGCGCTTCCAGACGTTCCAGCTGGTGGATTACATCGGCTTTTTCGGCCTTTTCCTCCGGCGTCAGCCTGCTCTTCTGCTCAAGGGCAAAGAGTCGCTGTTTCAGGAGCTGGATTTCATCATCCCCCGGCCGGTGCAGGGAAATCCGGCGCGCTAGCGAATTGCGCATGGTCCGAACCAGATCCAGGTTGCTCGGGTTTCCGGTCTTGACCAGACCGGCGCGCTTGCTTTTGAATTCCACTTCCTCCTTGAGGGAGGTCTTCACCAGATCAGGCAGTTCAAGGTCTTCAAAGAAGATTTCGAGGAACTCTTCACGCGAGAGTGTAAAGCGGAAATCATCTTCCCCTTCGCCATCCTCGCTGGCTTTTGGGCCGCCCTGTCCGCCATCGCCCCGGGGTGGGCGCTTGATGGTATCGCCTTCGTGATATTCCTTGTTCCCCGGTAACACACGATCATGGATGCCCTTTTCATAGTCGTAGCGGAAACGGGGTTCATAAAGACCGCGACTGGGGATGGAAAGGTGCCCCTTGTGCCCGATGTCGGCAACTGTTCCCTTGTTGATGGAATCCTTTACCGCCTTTCGAATTTGCTCCTTGGCGCGGCGCATGAAGCGTTGCCGGTTGCTCAGGCTCTTGCCTTTGGGATTCAAACGCCGATCAATAAAGTGGTGCATCATAACAAAACGGTTCCTGACTTGAGACACTTGCTCCTTTTCACGAGTGCGGGATCTATCCCGCCTTGTTCACGCGCATATACCATTCAACAAGGCGATGGACCTGACGCTTGCTGTAGCCCCGATCAACCATACGGGCGACAAACTCGTTGTGCTTGATCTCCATCTCCTTGTCCTTGTTGGAGGTAAAGCTGATCACCGGCAGGAGGTCCTCGACCTGTGTGAACATCCGCTTTTCAATCACTTCCCGAAGCTTTTCATAAGAGGTCCATTTCGGATTTTGCCCCTTGTTGTTTGCCCGGGCGCGCAGGGCAAACTTCACCACCTCGTTGCGGAAGTCCTTCGGATTGGAAATTCCCGCAGGTTTTTCCGTCTTGGAAAGCTCCTGATCCAGTATTTTCGGATCAAGCAGCTGACCCGTGTCCGGATCCTTGTAGTCCTGCCCTTCAATCCAGGCATCAGCGTAGGCGATATAACGGTCAAAGAGGTTCTGCCCAAAGTCGGAATAGGATTCCAGATAGGCCTTCTGAATTTCATTGCCGATAAACTCGGCGTAACGCGGTGCAAGATCACCCTTGATAAATTCCAGATAGCGTTTTTCCGTTTCCTCGGCGAACTGCTCCCGGTTGATTGCCTGTTCCAGCACATACATCAGGTGCACCGGATCAGCCGCCACCTCCTGGGGATCATAGTTGAAGGTTTCAGCCAGCACCTTGAAGGCAAAACGGGTTGAGATACCGGACATGGCCTCGTTGACCCCTGCAGCATCACGGTATTCCTGAATGGGTTTCGCTCCTGGGTCGACATCCTTCAGATTGTCGCCGTTATAAACCCTCATCTTGGAAAAGAGGTTGGAATTTTCATGTTCCTTGAGGCGCGACATGACCGCAAACTGCGCCAGCATTTCCAGCGTTGACGGAGCGCAGTTTGCATCATTGAGGCTCGAGTTGCTCAGAAGCTTGTTGTAGATGTCCACTTCTTCCGAAACACGCAGGCAGTAAGGCACCTTGATGACGCAGACACGGTCAATGAAAGCCTCATTGTTCTTGTTGTTCTTGAAGCTCTGCCACTCGGCCTCGTTGGAGTGGGCCAGTATCACACCCTGAAACGGAATGGCACCAAGGTTTTCCGTACCGACATAGTTTCCTTCCTGTGTCGCAGTCAGCAGGGGATGCAGCATCTTGATCGGCGCCTTGAACATCTCCACAAATTCCAGCAGACCCTGGGTCGTGATATTCAGTCCGCCACTGTAGGAATAGGCATCCGTATCGTTCTGACTGAAGTATTCCAGTTTCCGGATATCAACCTTGCCAACCAGAGACGAGATGTCCTGGTTGTTTTCATCGCCCGGTTCTGTCTTGGCCACACAGATCTGGCGCAGTTTGGATGGAAACAGCTTCACGACGCTGAAGCGCGCAAGATCGCCGTCAAAATCATCAAGACGCTTCAGGGCCCACGGCGAAAGCAACCCTGTCAACCGGTGCCCGGGAATACCATAGCGCTCTTCCAGCGCATCACCCATCGTTTCCGGATTGAAAAGACCCAGCGGTGATTCGAAAACCGGACTGATTTCATCACCTGCCTTCAGAACATAGACAGGACACTTTTCGACAATTGCCTTCAGGCGTTCGGCAATGGATGACTTGCCGCCACCGACCGGACCAAGCAGATAGAGGATCTGCTTGCGCTCTTCCAGCCCCTGCGCCGCATGCTTGAAGAAACCGACGATGCGCTCTATTGTCTCTTCCATCCCGTAGAATTCTTCAAAAGCCTTGTACCGCTTGATTGTTCTGTTGGAGAAAATACGCCCGAGACGTTCGTCCCCGCTGGTATCAAACAGCTCCGGCTCCCCGATCGCCTCGACCATGCGTTCGGCCGTCGAAGCGTACATCATGGGATCATCCCGACAAGCCGCCAGATAATCCCGGAGGCTCATCTCGCTTTGTTGACGATTCTGGAATTGATCTGCAATGAGATCAAAAAGATCGCTGTCGCTTGTGGGGTTGGTTGTCATTTTGATCCTCCAGCGGTTTAGGCTCTGTTGATAGAAACTCCTGAGATTTCAGCTTCAAGGTCGAAGCAGCGTTAAAACGAACACGGTTGGTTCGGCCCGGGCACATCAAACGGGCAATTCAATTGAATGCAGATCAGGGCTTCTGTAAAACCGGATCAGACAATTCACAAACAAATAAATAAAATAATTATCTAAATAAAGAATTCCACATATCTGTATTTTCTTATGCAGAATTCACTATCAGGAGTAAAAACACCTGAAAATCCTCAATTTTTATAATCGTAACACAATATTCGTTAACAAAAAACAAAATGAGAATAAATTTATCTTTATCTGAAAAGATTTAGTTGCCATACACAACAGGCATTTAACTGCTCGGCCCTCTTCATTTAAAGGGCTGCTCTACAACAGATATGGTGACAGATTGCCTCACAGGCCATTCAGAAGCCCGTGAAAGCCGACAGAAAAACAGGCAAAGCAGTTAAAAGGCGCCTATTCAGGCGTTTGCTGCAACAAAAAACGCCCCAGTTCCTCGCCGTTTTCCAGACTGTGAACACGAATCTGCTGACAAAGCGCTGCAGCACCATCCAGAACAAGCACAGCCCTTTGTCCCCTGATCTCAAAGGCTTTCAGGTGGCAGCCAGCCGGGATGGAAAGAGTCTGTTCCCCGAAAACAGCAGGATTTCTGTCTCCGGAAAAGACAGGCCGGGGAATTGCAGGAGCATCCTTAACAGATGTCTTTTCGGAAGAGGCCAGAACAGGTTCGTCGGACAACAGTCTGGAGACAATCGTCACGGCAACAACTGCAAACCCGATAACAAGCAGTGCCGACATCACAAAAACTGCGACCTTGATTGCTTTCATCTGTCCCGTCCTTTAAGTAAGCTGCTCAGATACAAACATGCATTGCAATGCCTTTACCGGATGCAGGAATCAACAGAAATCTGCAAAGCCCAGAAAATGACCGAGCCAGAATTCCCCCCAACAGATGATTCTTTCGAAGAGCAGACAACGCATCACCTGACTGTTGCAGATGATGAGCGAAAGCTTCGTCTGGACAAACTTCTTGCACAGCGCCTGCCTGAACTGTCCCGCAGCCGCATCCAGAGCCTGATGGCCGAGGGGATGGTTCTGCTGGACAATGCGGTCGTGGACAATGCCAACTATCGCGTCAAGTCGGGCCAATCCATTACCCTCACCCTCCCTCCTGCAGAAGACGCCGATCCTGTTCCCCAGGACATCCCCCTGGATATTGTCTTTGAGGACGAACACCTGCTTGTCGTGAACAAGCCATCCGGCATGGTTGTCCATCCGGCACCGGGCAACAGCGATGGAACGCTGGTCAATGCGCTGCTCTATCATTGCGGCGATGACCTGCAGGGCATCGGAGGCGTCAAGCGGCCGGGCATTGTTCACAGAATTGACAAGGACACCAGCGGCCTGATGGTTGTTGCCAAGACAGAACCCTGCCACCACGGCCTCGTCGAGCTTTTTTCCCGACATGATATCGAGCGCAGCTATCAGGCCCTGGTCTGGGGGGTTCCCTCACCCGTCAGGGGAACCATAACCGGCAATATCGGACGCAGCCCGCAAAACAGAAAGAAAATGGCCGTCGTTCCGAAGGGCGGAAAGGCAGCGACAACCCATTACAGATTGCTGGACACCCTCGCACACGACACCGTTGCACTGGTTGAATGCAGGCTTGAAACAGGCCGCACCCACCAGATTCGCGTACACATGACGCACATGGGCACACCGCTTGTCGGCGATCCCGTTTATGGCAATCAGAGCAAAAGCAGGCAAAAACACTTTTCCGCCGAAGCCAAAAACCTCATGGAAGATTTCAACCGCCAGGCCCTTCACGCCAAAACCCTGGGGTTCATTCATCCCATAACCGGGGAAGATCACTTGTTTGAGAGTGAGCTATCAAACGATTTGAAAGCTCTGATAAATACTTTATAATAATTAAAAATTGCAACTGGACAAAATTCCGCCGCAATAGCGACAAGAAAATACCACTTGTCAAGATCTCGAAGTGAACCCATATCCCGTATCTGTGCGTATCAAGTCAGTAGTTCAATCGCACAGATAAGGCAGAAAACAAACCAGTGAAGCCAAAGCTTCTTTTCTGACCGTTTATCAGGAGGGGATAGATATGACTGATACGAAAATTCCTGCATTAACTCCGGAAGGCAACCTTTCACGTTACCTGCAAAATATTCGGAAGTTCCCCATGCTGTCTCAGGATCAGGAATATCAGCTGGCCAAATCCTGGCGGGAAGACGGAGATGTCGATTCTGCCCACACACTGGTGACCAGCCATCTGCGCCTCGTTGCGAAGATTGCCATGGGCTATCGCGGATACGGCCTGCCTGTTGCCGAACTGATCTCCGAAGGCAACGTTGGCATGATGCAGGCTGTCAAACGCTTTGATCCGGAAAAGGGTTTCCGCCTGGCAACCTACGCCATGTGGTGGATCCGCGCCTCCATTCAGGAATACATTCTGCACTCCTGGTCCATGGTCAAGATCGGCACAACGGCAGCACAGAAGAAGCTCTTCTTTAACCTGCGCAAGCTGAAAGGCCAGATGTCTGCCATCGACGATGGCGATCTCTCCCCGGAGCAGGTGACAAAAATTGCGGACACGCTCGACGTGCCGGAAAACGATGTCATCCAGATGAACCGCCGCCTCGCGGCACCCGACAACTCCCTGAACGCCCCTTTACGTCAGGACGGGGATGGCGAGTGGCAGGACTGGCTTGTTGATGAAAGCGAGAGTCAGGAACAGGTCCTTGCCGAGAACGAGGAACTGACCAAGCGTCGTGCCCTCCTCCAGAATGCGATGAAATCCCTGAACGAACGCGAACAGCACATTCTGAGCGAGCGTCGCCTGAAAGAAGACCCGACCACGCTCGAGGATCTTTCCCAGGAATACGGGATTTCCAGAGAGCGCGTTCGCCAGATTGAAGTGCGTGCCTTTGAAAAGCTTCAAAAAGCCATCCGCAACGCCGCAATCGAGCAAAATCTGGCCCAGGGATAAACCTTAAGAGATAAACCCGAAGCAAAAAATGCAGGGGTCACTGACCCCTTGCGTTTCCGCTGAAGGTAAGCCTTGTATCTCCCCCACCGGCTGAACAGCTTTTGCCGAATTCCACCTGTACTGATGAGCCGGAGCACTCCCTTGTGTTCCGGTCAGTCATTTTCACCTTCTTTCAGGTTCCATCAGCGTGGCTCTCAGTGATGTGAGCCTTCTGCATCACTCGGATCACAGTTCAAGATCCGCCCCCTTCCTTCTGCTGCCGGGTCGTCTGATAAATGAAGGGCCACCCAGCGACGTAACGCCAAAATCCCACACCCAGCGCCTGTAGCAACAGCAAACACCCTCCTGCCTCCGCCTTACCGGAATGGACAGGCCTGATCAGGAGAAGGGCACAAAAGCGATGCGTCATCACTTCGGAAAAAGCCGCTGGTTCTTTCGCCTGACTGCTTTCCATTGCCCTTTTGGAGAGCTGACACTTTTACACAGATAGAACCTTCAAAAGAAATCATTGTTAAACTTATTTTGAATCAAACAGTTATTTGATTTTTTACCCAGAAACAAAACAATTTCAGTAACGGTATGGAAACTTTCTGAAACACTTGGTAGCTTGGGGCATCTCTTCAGAAAAACCGAGCACAGCCCACACAATGAATAACTTTCACAGACACTGTTCCCTCCCTTCGTTTCTCTGGCTCTGGGCACCCCTGCTGGTTGCCGTCAGCCTTGTCTTTGCCTTCCATCTGCTTTCGCAAGATGCTTATGAAACCTGGATCGGCAGCGAGGAAACAGGGCTTCTGGAAGGAGCTCATGCTGTCATTCCCTTTGTCTCGGCTGCTTTCGCCCTTGCACTGCTGATCAGCAAGGTATCCCGTCACCTGCCCCTGCTGCGCGTTATTTGCATTGTTCTCATTGCCGGGAACATCTACATCGGCGGGGAAGAAGCCAGCTGGGGACAACACTGGTTCGGCTGGGAAACATCGGATGAATGGTCAGCCATCAATGACCAGGGCGAGACCAATCTTCACAACACATCCTCATGGCTGGACCAGAAGCCACGGGCCTTGCTCGAAATCGGAGTCATTGTCGGAGGACTTGTCTTTCCGATTGTCGGATACTTTTACCCTGCTCTCTGGAACTGGAAGCTGTCGTTCTTCTACCCGTCACCTCAGTTTTTCGTAACGGCCCTGATTGCGGAATTCTCCAAGAACAGCGAGCGGCTTCTCTCGGCTCTGGGCAGTGACTTCAGGCTTTTCAACAGAGCCAGCGAAGTTCAGGAAACCTATTTTGTCTGGTTTTTGCTTCTCTATATTCTGCTCATGTATTGCAGAGCCAGAAGAAGCCATGAAGGCCATCAGGACTGACGGGATCATCCCTGCTGACTGTTGCCCTCATCGTCCTCAAAGCCGGCCTCGCTCTCCCCGGGCGGGGGATTGGCCCCGATAACCTCCTGCCCCCAGGCATCAACGAGCTCGTTCTGGACCTTGACCAGTTCCTCGACTTTCCTGTCAGAAGCAGAAGAGAGATAAATCTTCACAATGGGGGGAACCGACAGGAACAGGCCAACGCCCAAAGCGGCAGCAACATAGGCCATCACAATGTTACCCGGCGAAAACATCAGCGATGTTGAGACAGCATAGGTCTGGCCGTGTTCCCACAGCTTGATGACAGCGGGCATTGCACCACAGAAATTGGGCATGGCCATGGTGAGGCTCAGGTATTTCGGCCTGCCCTTGTCCAGCATGAAGACAACGCCTGACGGCAGCATCAGAAAGGCCAGCAACAAGACAGTCGGCATCAGGACTGCAGCAACCAGCAAAAGAACCACAAGAAGTCCTATACGCCCCATAATCTCTCCTACAATACCATGCCAAGCGTCATGAACATCAGAGCCAGCATCGAGAGAACTGCCGAAACGATGGCAGCAGCACGCCCTGCAGTGTCCCTGACATGATCAGAGGTTTGCCATCCCCCTTCATGCAGCCATTTGATCTGGGCATGCAGGCCGCTGTACACCTGTTGCGCCGTTTCAAAACCCATCTTGTCCTGGGCCTCGAACTTCGGATTGTCCAGCAAATACCCCAGATTATCCAGATCACCCTTTTCCGAGACAATATCCAGCGCCTTGCGCATTTCATCCCTGAAATATGTGTTCTTGAACTGCTCGATCTGTTCCAGCAACAGATTGGCGAAATAGGCCGTCAGATTGGGATAGCTCATGTTCCCGTGAGCCGACTGGGCATGCCCCAGCAAACGCAGATAGCTTCTGACCACGGTGATGAAATCGTCACTCAGCATCTGCCGGAGCGTCTTGTCATGCGAGCCTTTGAGATTCTTGCTGATAAAAGCCAGAATATGTTCGTCCACAGGGATCCCGTCCAGCGCACCAGCCTTGGCCTGCTGTTCGAGAATAGCCAGAAGCGAAGCCAGATCGGCACAATAGTTTTCCCCGAGCAACGGCGAAAGACAGGGCATGCCGTCACAACCGTCATAGATCGCCCGCGGCATTCCGTAACCCGGGAAATCCTTTTCCAGGGTTGTTTCCATATGATCCAGCGATTTCAGGGCCGAAATCGAGTCCAGACCAACATTCTTCCTGAAGCTCAGCCACTGGTGGGCCAGCTTCATCTTGATGACTTCAATCACGTCCTTGACAGACTGATCATCACCGGAGCTGACAGCAAGACCAAGTGTGTGGATCACACCGTTAAATCGCAGGGAGAGATCCCGGTAGTGAATAGGCGCATTGTTGTCCATCGAGATCAGAACACTCGCCAGGCCGCGATCGGCAATGTCGCCCATTCCGGCATAGACCGCGCTGACATTGACTGAATTACGGACCTGGTTGCCCATGTCCTCGTTCAAAAGGGCGCGCTTGACCCAGTTTTCCAGCTCATTGTTTTCATTCACCAGATCCTTGGCGTCCTGCCAACTCCGGGAAAAGCCATAGGCCAGACTTCGAGCCGTCCAGTGCTCCTTGCCATTGAACTTGAAATAGCGCACGGCCTTGGGCGGCAAACCGGCAAGTTTCGGGCTTTGCTGCCGGCCACTCATCCAGAACTCAAGATCTTCCAGTCCCCACCGGTCGGCAGCGTTGTCACTGAGCAGCCCCCGCAAGGGCTCCATCAGCCGAAGCGGGATACGGTTTTGTCCTATCAGAGCTCCGTAGGACCCGTGCTTCAGCTTTCGCGCAACAACGTCTTCCTCGGAAAGACCGTCGCAAAGCGTACCGCCCATAGCAAACTGGGCCATGATGACACCAAAGGAATAGAAATCGTCGTCATGCGTTCCCGGTCCCTTGCCGATAGGCGAGCACTGTCCCAGATCGATCGGCTCGTAAAGCGCAGGCTGAAACAATCCGGCAGGGGTCGATACAAATTCCCCCAGAGTGACAAGTCCTGCCTCGTCAATGTAGATGTTGTCGGCACGAATGGCCCTGTGTGCAATCGAGCGCTGGGAACATTCCCTGAAAAAGTTAACCACCCTGCTCACAAAGCCATGAAGGATATCGTCTTCCTTGAGCTTCGGGATATCCGGATAATCCGGGGTCAGGAGCTTGCGGCCGTTCGGCTCCTCAAAAATGATCACATAGCGGAAGATCCCGTCCTCGGGAAAGAGGATAGCCCCACCGTCAACAGGCGTGACAACGCCCAGCCGTGCAATTCTGGAAGCCAGACGCATAATGTCTTGTCGGGGCGGGTATTTTTTCTGGCAGACCAACGCAAAAAAACGCCGCCCCGGACCACTCTTGCTCCTGGCCTCGACCGCAAGCGTACCGGGAGACTGGAAATCCGGGCGACGGCTGGACATCAGGATCTCGAAACGATCCCCGAAGTCTACCGTCTGCTGCAAATGCGCCAGATCATTCTCCAGATTTGCAATATCGATCATACCCTGTTCCAGGATCCCATACGCCAGCATTGTTCCAGAAGAGAATATACCCTAAAGGCAAAAGAAAAAAGCCCGACAAAGCAATAGCTAAGGGCAAAAAACTGTTTTTGTTCACAAAAGACCGCAACCGAATCAAAAACCCCGGCACCGAAAAGCACCGGGGTTTCCACAAAACACGCAGGACAGGCGTCTATTTCTGAGGATGGAACGGATCCTGAACCAGAATGGTGTCATCACGCTCCGGGCTTGTTGACAGCAGTGCAACCGGCGCCTCGATCAGTTCTTCGATACGACGAATGTATTTGATCGCTGTTGCCGGAAGATCGGCCCAGCTGCGCGCACCATAGGTGCTTTCAGACCAACCCTGCAGGGTTTCATATACCGGCTCCACCTTGGCCTGTGATTTGGCCAGGGCCGGCAGGTGGTCATAAACCTCGCCATCAATCCGGTAACCAACACAGATCTTCAGTTCGTCCAGACCGTCAAGGACATCCAGCTTCGTCAGTGCAATTCCGGAAACCCCGCCAAGTTTGCAGGACTGGCGCACCAGGACCGCATCAAAATAGCCACAGCGGCGCTGACGACCTGTTACAGTTCCGAACTCGCGGCCACGTTCGCCAAGACGCTGACCGATTTCATCATCCAGCTCTGTCGGGAACGGACCGGAACCAACACGGGTTGTGTAGGCCTTGGTAATCCCCAGAACAAAACCGACCTGACCTGGACCGATACCGGAACCACAGGCAGCCTGTCCCGCCATGGTGTTGGAAGAGGTCACAAAAGGGTAGGTTCCGTGATCGACATCCAGCATGGCGCCCTGGGCACCTTCAAAGAGAACACGCTTGTCTGTTTTCCGGGCTTCTTCCAGACGCTGCCAGACAACATCAACGTGAGGCAGAAGCTTTGGCGCAATCTCGAGCAGCTTTTCAACCAGATCGTCCTGGTCAACCTCGGGCTGTCCAAGGCCGCGCAGGATTGCGTTGTGGTGAATCAGCAGGGCTGCCACACGCTCGCGCAGTGTGTCCTCACACGCCAGATCACAGACGCGAATGGCGCGACGCCCGACCTTGTCTTCGTAGGCTGGTCCGATGCCCCGGCCTGTTGTACCAATCTTGGTTTCACCGGAAGCAGCAGCTTCACGCGCACGGTCCACAGCGCCGTGCAGTGGCAGGATCAGTGCAGCGTTCTCGGCAATTTTGAGATTCTCGGCAGAAAGGTCAACGCCCTGCTCACGCAGGCGCTCCATTTCGTCAACCAGTGCCCACGGATCAATAACGACACCATTGCCAATGATGGATGTCTTGCCCTTGCGGACAATACCGGATGGCAACAGGGACAGCTTGTAAACCTCTCCGTCAATAACCAGAGTATGCCCCGCATTGTGACCGCCCTGGAAACGCACGACAACATCGGCGCGCTCTGACAGCCAATCAACGATTTTACCCTTACCTTCATCACCCCACTGGGTGCCGACCACTGCAACGTTGGACATTCGTCTTTTCCTACTCTATCCCTCTGTGCCGATTTCATTTACATGACCGTCCACCAAAATCCGGTCACAGCCTTGTTTGCGGGCTTCTTCCCGCGCGTCATCCTCTGCCTTGAGACCTGTAATTGTCACCCAGCCCTGGGCGCGAAGCGCAACACCGTCCTCATGGCGCGTTCCATAAGGCAGGTAAATGCGGCGCGGCTGCTTGGGCTGCGGCAAGGCTCTCAAAACGGTATCCATATAAAGGGTGAAACCTGTCGCGCTCTCGGTTGTTTCATCAGCAGCAACAGAATCATATCGTCCACCACGTCCAAGCTCTCCGCGAACAGAACGTGCAAAAAAGATAAAGCTCAGGCCCGTGTGATATTCAAAGCCCCGGTGTTCCACCAGATCAACCGTCAGCGACAGTTCCGGTTCAACAGAACGGATCAGCGCAACAACCTGTGCGACCCTGTCCAGCGCAACCCTGGCATCACCTGTCAGCTTCAGGCTTTCTGCATAGGCAAGAATGCTCTCTGCCGGTCCTGCCGTTTTCAGCAGGGCAAGGAAAAGCTCCCTACCGGAACCGTCGACAAGTTTTGCAACCTCGGCAGCATCCTTGCGATCCAGAGCCTCACGCAGGGACTTGGCCGTCTCGCCTTCAATGCCTTCAGCAGCCATCACGGCCGAAACAAGAGTGGGCATGTTGATATCAACAGAGAGGTCCTTGACCCCGACGCCTTCAAGCGCGGCAACAGCCTGCAGGATGACCTCCGCATCGGCCTCTGCCTGGGTGGCACCGATCAGCTCGGCTCCGACCTGGCGAAACTGACGCTCCGGCCTCAACTGGCTGCCTCGCACCTGCAGCACTTCTCCTGCATAGCAAAGGCGCAAGGGGCGCGGCTGGTTCAGCAAGCGGGTCGAGGCTACCCGCGCAACCTGTGGCGTAATATCCGCACGCAATCCCATCATGTGATGGGAAACAGGATCCATCAGCCGGAAAATCTGCTGGGAAAGGGATTCACCTGCACCGGAAAGCAGAGCCTTTTCGAATTCAAGCAAAGGTGTCTTGATACGGCCATATCCTGCCAGGGCAAAGCTGTGCACCAGACGCTCTGTCACATCCGCTTCATGAGCCGCCGCAGGGAACAGCACATCCTGCAATCCTGCCGGCAACAAGGCCTTTTCATTCTGTTTGCTCATATTCTCAAGCCCTCACGACGTCTGGTGTCCACCCCAAAGGCAGACAGGCACGCACAACAAATCCCGCGAGACGCGCGGTTCTGCGTACAGGAATCGAATTGTCAGTGAAAAAACCGGATTTCCTGTTCAGGTCGCAGCCAGCGGCGACAGTTCAAACAGGTGTCACGTGTTACAGCGCATGACCCGAGCAGAAAACGGGTGGCCTTTTCGCTCATTATCTAGCGCCTTTGCTGAATGGGGGCAACAGGAATCCGAAAGAGAAGGTCTATTCCGTCCCGGCAAATCACAAAAAACGGGCTCTGCCACCCGGCAAAGCCCGTTCAATCAGTCAGAGCGCCCGAACGGGATCAGTTGAATTGCAGAAGCTCAAGCTTTCGCACAGAAGGGAGAGTTCTCAACTCTGTGAGCAATTCAGGGGCTGGTGCCGTGTCCAGCGCAACCAGCGCCAGAGCCCCAGAATCCGGGGCGTCCTTCTGGCGACCCAGATGGAATGTTGCAATGTTCACACCGGCATCCCCCAGCTTTTGCCCCAGTGCACCGATCAGCCCCGGCTTGTCATCGTTGCTGACATAGAGCATCGGTCCGGCAAGCTCGGCTTCAATTGTGATCTCGTTAACCGCCACGATCCGCGGATGCTTGCCACTGAACAGCGTTCCCGCCACAGACAGGCATTCTCCATTCTCGCAATTGATCTGCAAACGGATAAGAGACTGATAATCGCAGTCATCCGCAACCTGCACATCCCTGACAGCGATCCCGCGCTCCTTGGCAACAAGTGCAGAGTTCACGGCATTGACTCCTTCCATCGTTGGCTTCAGCAACTGGGACAGCAGCTTTTGAACCAGCGGGCGCGTGTTGAGATCAGCAGCTTCTCCGTGATACTCCACTGTGACATCCCTGATCGCAGAACCGATCAACTGTCCGCCAAGCTGCCCCAGTGTATGCGCCAGAGCCATGAAGGGCACCAGTTTGCGGGCTTCTTCCGCCTGCAGGGAAGGAGTGTTCACAGCATTGGAAATTGCACCGTTCAGGAGGAAATCACTGATCTGATCCGCAACCTGCAAGGCCACATTTTCCTGCGCTTCTTCCGTAGAAGCTCCCAGATGCGGGGTCAAAACGACATTGGGCAAATCAAAAAGAACGCAATCCTTCGCCGGTTCGACCTCGAAAACGTCCAGTGCCGCTCCGGCGACATGTCCGCTTTCAAGCGCTTCCTTAAGGTCCGCTTCAACGACCAGCCCACCGCGCGCGCAGTTGATCACCCGCACACCCTTTCTGGTTTTCGCCAGATTGTCCCTGTTGATGATTCCCCGTGTCTGATCGGTCAAAGGGACGTGCAGGGTAATAAAATCAGCGGCCCCGAGCAGTTCATCCAGTTCAACCCTGGTGACGCCCAGATCCCGGGCACGCTCCTGCGTCAGGAAGGGATCATAGGCCAGCACCTTCATTTTCAGGCCCAAAGCCCGATCCGCAACAATGGCACCGATGTTTCCGCAACCGATCAGCCCCAGCACCTTGGCGTTCAGTTCCGTTCCCATAAATCTGGATTTTTCCCAGAGTCCCTGATGGGTGGACGCATTTGCAGCCGGAAGATGGCGCGCCAGGGCGAAGATCATCCCGATTGTATGTTCGGCTGTGGTGACAGAGTTTCCATGGGGCGTGTTCATCACGATCACACCTTTTTTCGTCGCAGCCTCCCTGTCGACATTGTCAACGCCGATACCGGCACGACCAACAACCTTCAGATGATCTGCCGCCTCCAGAATATCACTCGTCACCTTTGTTGCAGAGCGGATTGCCAGACCGTCATATTGGGGAATGACCGCCATCAGTTCTTCCGGACTCAGCCCTGTTTTGACATCAACATCTAGCCCTCTCTCGCGGAAAACGGCTTCGGCTTTCGGGCTCATCTTGTCGGCAATCAGGACCTTTGGTGTTTTCTTCGTATTTGTCATCGTTCAAACTCTTTCATAGCTAACCGGGTTCTCAAATTCGGGAAATCTCGCATCACGACTGATAGCGATTCGAGACCTCCGCGTAGGCCCAGTCCAGCCAGGGCAGGAGTGCTTCAATGTCCGGGGTTTCAACAGTGGCCCCGCCCCAGATACGAAGACCGGGAGGCGCATCGCGATAACCTGCGATGTCATAGGCAATCCCGTCTTCTTCCAGCAGGTTGCAAAGATACTTGATCGCACCGCGCTGCCTGGCTTCATCCAGCGCAACAAACCAGCTTTCTGTCAGGTTCAGACAAATCGATGTGTTGGAAAGCGTTCCCTCCTCCTGCGCCAGAAAGGACACCCAGCCCCGGTCTTTCACCCAGGCTTCAACAGCTGCCAGATTGCTGTCGCACCGCCGATGCAATGCAGGCAGACCACCGATGCTCTCGGCCCAGTTCAGACTGTCCAGCGCATCTTCAACGGCAAGCATGGAGGGCGTGTTGATTGTTGCGCCTTCAAAAATTCCCCGGATCAGCTTTCCATCCTTGGTCAAACGGAAAATCTTCGGCAAGGGACGCTGAGGGGCGAAACTCTCCAGCCTCTCGACAGCGCGCGGGCTCAGGGCAAGCATGCCGTGCGCGGCTTCGCCACCGAGCACTTTCTGCCAGGACCAGGTCACGACATCAAGCTTCTCCCACGGAAGATCCTGGGCAAAGGCGGCAGAGGTCGCATCACAGATCGTCAACCCCTTCCGGTTGTCGGCAATCCAGCTCCCGTCCGGCACACGCACACCCGACGTTGTCCCGTTCCAGGTAAAAACAACGTCTCTGTCACAATCCACATCGGACAAAGCGGGCAGCTCACCATAGGGAGCCTCCAGGATCCGCAGATCATCCAGTTCAAGCTGGTTCCGGATATCGCCAGCCCAGCCCTTGCCGAAGCTTTCCCAGACCAGAACATCAACACCGCGCTCTCCCAGAAGGGACCAGAGGGCCATCTCCACAGCGCCAGTATCCGACGCCGGAACGATCCCCAGCAGGTAATCTTCGGGAATGCCCAGCAGGGCGCGCGACTTTTCAATAACCTGTTGCAGTTTTTTCTTGCCGCCAGACGCTCTGTGGGAACGGCCCGACCAGCAGTCAGCCAACGCAGAAACAGACCAGCCGGGGCGTTTTGCGCAAGGGCCGGAAGAAAAACAGGGATTGGCTGGCTTGATGACAGGTTGTTCAGTCATTTTGGTTTATTAAGCTCCAGATTTGAGGATGGATGGGGACATTTTGTTTTTGCGACATCATCTGTAACCGAAGTGTCGTTTTTTGATATTAAACAGTCGCTTTAAGCCAAATCAACGGCATTTTGTTCATTTTCTGCGCTTTCTTTCCTTTTAGTCCTAAAGTTTCAAAAGCCGGAGGCCAAACGACTTTTTTTTTCAAAAAAGCCTCAAAAAATGAACAGCTTCCCATTTTGCCACGAGACCATAACTTTCCATTCCAAACGACTCCTGATCCCTGTACTATCGAAAATGGTTGGAAAAAGCTCACACAGAAAATATAAGGCGTTCAACAGATGTTCCAACTCGGGGAATGAACAGCGAACGGCAGAACCATGCTGACAGATCAAACGATCGTTTTTCTCATCATCGGTCTTGCTCTTGTTTTTTTTATCTGGGGGCGTTTTCGGTATGACCTTGTGGCCATGATGGCCCTGATCTCCAGCGTTCTGCTGGGGGTTGTCCCGTCGGATCAGGCCTTCGTCGGCTTTGGTCATCCGGCAGTCATCACCGTTGCAGCAGTCCTGATCATTTCACAGGCCCTGCGCCAGTCCGGGCTGATTGAGCAGGCCTCCCGCCTGATGGAGCCCTTCTCCCACAACCCGTCCCTGCACATTCTGGCATTGAGCACGCTTGTTGCCTTTTGCTCCGCCTTCATGAACAACGTTGGCGCACTGGCCCTGATGCTGCCTGTTGCCATCCAGAGTGCCTACAAAAGCGGTCGTCCGACAAGTGAAGTCCTCATGCCCCTGAGTTTTGGCTCCCTGCTGGGTGGCCTGATGACACTGATCGGCACGCCACCCAACATTATCATTTCCAGCTACAGGGCAGCAGAAACCGGACAGAGCTTTGCCATGTTCGATTTCTTTCCCGTCGGTTTCGGTGTTGCTGTGATCGGCCTGGCCTTTCTTTCCCTGGTCGGCTGGCGCTTCCTGCCAAAACGTGTCGCCCGCAGTGAGGAGAATGACAACCTCTTCCACATCGAGGACTACATCACCGAAGTCCGGGTTACGGATGGCTCCCGAATTATTGGCCGCCGTCTGTTGGAACTCGAACAGCTTGCGGAAGGCAACCTCGTCGCCGTGGCTCTGCTGCGCGGGGAGGATCGCATGCTGGCGCCATCCGGTTACATGCGCCTGCGCGAAGATGACATTCTGACACTGGAAGCAGACACCGCCACACTGAAACAGATTGTCGACGAGCAGAAACTGGAGCTGGTCGGCTCCACGGACTACACGCAGGCCACACTGAAATCCGATCGCGTTGATGTTCTGGAAGCAGTCGTCACCCCCGGGTCGCGCCTTGAAGGCAGAACAGCACAGAGCATTCAGCTTCATGCTCATTACGGTCTGAGCGTTCTGGGTGTCGCAAGACAGGGACAGGCCCTGCACGAACGCCTTGGCCGGGTTCGCTTCAAACCCGGCGACGTTCTGCTGTTACAGGGACTTCGCGAAGAAATGCCGGAAACCTTCTCCGCAATCGGGCTGCTCCCGCTCGCCGAACGTGATATCGAGCTGATGCCGCGTCAGGGTTCCCTTGTTGCCCCCCTGATCTTTGCTCTGGCAATTCTGACTGTGGTCACGGGCCTGCTCCCGGCAGAAATCGCATTTGTCTCTGCTGTCGGTCTGATGGTTCTCAGCGGCAGCTTTCCGCTCAAGGATCTTTATGAATCAGTCGACTGGTCCATTGTCGTCCTCCTGGGCGCCATGATCCCCGTCGGCCTGGCCCTGGACACAACAGGCGGCTCGGCAGCCATCGCCGAACCCCTGATCACCCTTGCTAATCATATTCCGGTCTGGGGGATAATGGCGCTTATGATGCTGGTTACCATGCTTTTGTCCGATGTCATGAACAACGCCGCAACAGCCGTTTTGATGGCACCGATCAGCATTACCATTGCCAAGGCCCTGGGCGTTGCTGTCGATCCCTTCCTGATTGCGGTCGCCATCGGCAGTTCATCCACCTATCTGACCCCCATCGGCCACCAGTCCAACCTGCTCGTTATGGGACCGGGAGGCTATACCTTTGGCGACTACTGGCGAATAGGACTGCCGCTCGACATCATCATCCTGCTGGTTTCCATCCCGCTGATCCTGTTTTTCTGGCCGCTTTACCCCGCCTGAACAGCAACAGACCAAAACTGCGACCTTTTTATAGGTGTCAGCACACCGTCCTTGCGCTATTCTTGCGAACAATTCTCAAGTCAGAACCGGGTTTTGCACCATGCCATTTCTGTCACGCCGACAGCTCCTGAAATCCTCACTGGCAACAGCTGGTGCCCTCTCGTCAGGTGCCCTGCTTGCAGCCTGCTCGACCGGCACAGAAACTGCGGCCCGCTCCGAACCGGATTTCGAACTCAATCCCCATCTGACAGACTTCGGAATTCTGGGAGACAGGCTGACACAAGGCGTCATGAGTTACGGGAACTCGGCTCCGCCTCCCGTTCTGGTTGCCCGGCAGGGCGAACCTTTTTTTACACGCCTGAACAACAGCCTTCCGGAACCGACAACGGTCCACTGGCACGGGATGCGCCTGCCCAATGCAATGGACGGCGTCCCCTTCCTGACCCAGCCCTATGTCTATGACGGGGAAAGCTTTGATTACCGCTTTACACCTCCGGATGCAGGAACCTTCTGGTATCACCCGCACTGCAACACCCTGACCCAGATGAGCAGGGGCCTGAATGGCGTTCTGATCGTCAAAGAAAGGGACGATCCCGGTTTTGATGCCGACATCCCGCTGAATCTCAGGGACTGGCGCCTGGACAGGGAAGGACAGTTCATCGACCTCTATGACCTCAGGAAAAGCGGCAAGGCGGGCACCTTTGGAGCCGTCAAGACAGCGAACTGGATTGAATCCCCCGACTATACCGTGCCAACCGGCGGGCTGATCCGCGTCCGCGTCGTCATCTCCGATGTCACCAGAATCTATCGCCTTTCCTGCAAGGGAGCGACAGCGAAAGTCATCGCAGTGGACAGCCACCCTGTTCCAGAGCCCTTCGATCTGGATTTTGACAGCTTTGGTCCGGGGCAAAGGGTCGATCTTGCCATTCCTGTCCCGCAGGAAGAAGGCCGGACAATCCGGTTGATCAACTCATCCAGCTCGAAGCCGTGGGTGGTCGCAAGCTTTACAGCCTCCGGGGAAAACCGCAAACGCGACACAAGGGAAATCAAGCCTCTGTCTGCCAACCCCGTTCAAAAACCGGACCTTGCCTCCGCAGAAACCCTGGAGCTTGATTTCACGGCAACAGCAGAACAGGCTCCCAAAAGCGGATACTGCGGCACACTCGGTTTTTCTTTCTGGGCCATCAACAAACGGGCCTGGCAAGGCGCCTCGCCGGATCCGATGGCCCCGTTGATGGAATTCAAGCTGGGCAATAGCTATGTCCTGAACATTCGCAACAGAACCCCGCACACGCATCCCGTCCATCTTCACGGTCTGGCGTTCCAGCTGTTGCAGTCGAACAAACGTCCGATCCGCAAACTCTGGACAGACACAGCCCTGGTCCTGCCGGACGAAACAATCCAGGTCGGGCTTGTTGCAGACAATCCGGGAGACTGGCTGCTGCATTGTCACATCATCGAGCACCAGAAAACCGGAATGTCTGCCTATGCCCGCGTCATCTGACCCCCGCGTGCGGAACAGTTTCAGATACGAATGACACCTTCCATATAGAGCGCGGCAAAGCCTGCCATCCGGACGCGATCCCCGTCCAGTCTGACCCAGAGCGTGCCACCACGCCGGGAAATCTGGCGGGCCACCATCTCCTGTTTCCCCAGCTTTTCCGCCCAGTAGGGAACAGATGTGACATGGGCAGAACCCGTTACAGAATCTTCGGGAATACCGCAATGCGGTCCGAAATAGCGGGACACAAAATCAAGCCTGTTGCCATCCGGATCAGGCTTTGAGGCCGGTGCTGTGACAATCAGGCCGTCGCCGGGCAAGGCTTCAACCTTGTCGAGGTTGGGGACAATCGATTCAATCTGTTCCTGATTGTCATAAACCGCCATCAGTTTCGCTGCCCTGACGACGCTCAGGGGACGCAGGCCTACGGCCTGTTCAACGGCATCAAGCTGCTCATCACTGCCGGAAGGGACCCGCGCCGGAAAATCCAGTTCCAGAGCGGCTTTACCATTGATTTCTGTCTGAGCCACCGTCAGATCGCCACTTGCCGTATCAAACACGAAAGCATCCTTCCACTCCGGATGCATGTGCATCAGGGCGGCAGCCGTCGCCAGAGTTGCATGACCACAAAGATCCACCTCTGTCGTTGGCGTAAACCAGCGCAGTCCGGATTTCCCTTCCCCCTTCAGCTGTGACGGGATCACAAAAGCTGTTTCTGCAAGGTTGTTCTCCGCAGCAATCGACTGCATGACAACATCATCAAGCCACTCGTCAACAACGCAGACGGCAGCAGGATTTCCGGCAAAGACACGACCAGTAAAGGCATCAACCTGAAAAAGGGGCAAGTGTTTCATTTTTTGGTTTCCAAGAGATACAATAGAGACAATAATTACCAAATCATAGAAAACAAACAGACTCAATCGATACATTGTCAGCAGACAATGAGGGCAACGAAAGGCACATGTCATGAACAACTGGCTTCCCAAGATGACCTTCTCGGGCGGGGCCCGCTATCTGGCAATTGCCGACGCTCTGGCCCGAGACATCCGCAACGGGATTCTCCAGCCCGGTGACAAGCTGCCCACTCACAGGGATCTGGCCTGGCATCTTGGTGTGACAGTCGGAACGGTAAGTCGGGGCTATGCCGAGGCCGAACGCCGGGGCCTGACCTATGGCGAGGTCGGCAGGGGAACCTTCGTGCTGGGGCCTCTTCCAGCCTACAGTCACAGCATCACACCGGAAGATCAGCACAATGACAATCTCATTGCACTGGACTTTGCCTATCCTCCGGAAGGAGCAGAGGCTCTTGAGCTGGAACAGACCCTGAAACACATTGCAGGCCAGGCTGACATGGGCGCCCTTCTGAGTTACCAGCCGCATACAGGCATGCAGCACCACAGGGAAGCCGGCGCCAAATGGCTGAAAGCCTGTGGCCTTGATGTCTCGGCAACGGATATTGTCCTGACTTCGGGTGGACACCACGCCATTTCAGTGGTTCTGGCTGCAATGGCCCGCCCGGGGGACCGCATTCTCTGTGACGAACTGACTTTCCCCGGCATACAGTCGATTGCACGTCTTCAGGGTCTCAAGACAGAAGGCATCGCCCTTGATTCGGAAGGCATGATCCCCGCAGCACTGGATGAAGCCTGCAAAAACGGGGACGCCAAATTCCTGTACCTTGTGCCGAACTGCCAGAACCCGACAACACGCACTTTGTCCCTGCACCGCCGGGAAGCCCTGGTCGAAGTGGCGCGCAAACACCGTCTCAGCATTATCGAGGACGATGCCTTTACCCGGATGGCGGATGGCAGCGCCCTGCCCACGCTCTATACCCTGGCTCCCGAGAGAACCTACTACTTCTCTTCCCTTTCCAAATCCATCGCACCCGGTCTGCGTATTGGCTATCTCTGCGGCCCGAAGGGAAGCGCCGGAACACTCGCAATGGGCGTCCGCACCACAAGCTGGATGACAGCGCCTATCGCAGCAGAAGTGGCAACACACTGGATAGAGTCCGGCACCGTGGACCGCATTCTGAAAGACAGAATCAGGGAAACAAAGGAAAGAATGGACGAAGCTGTCGCCCTGCTGGAAGGTTACACTTTCGAATACAATCCGGTCGGCCTTTATATCTGGCTTCATTTGCCGGATCAGTGGCGATCCCAGGCCTTTGTCTCCGCAGCCAGACAGAACGGCGTCCTCATCAGCGGATCAGAGCCCTTTGTCGTCGGACGCCGGGTCGCACCACACTGTGTCCGTGTGTGCATCGGAAAGGCCTCTTCACGCGAAACCATGCGTCTGGCGCTGCAGCGTCTCCGCAAGACACTGGAACAGGAGCCGGAGCCAACCCATCCTGTTTTCTAGAACAGGGCAGATCAGCTCCGGCCTTATTACAACCTTCGACAGGCTTTAACCTGCCCTGATTTCACTGAGGAAGCTTTCAAGCGCCGACTTCAATCGTGCCGACTGATTGCTCAGATCATCAGAGGCCTGTGACAGCTCATCGGTAAGATTGGCACTGTCATTGGCTGCAGACTGAACTGAAAGGATATTGTCGGACACCTCTCCGGTTCCCCGGGCGACATCATGCACATTGCTGGTGATTTCCTGGGTGGAGCGATTCTGCTCCTCGACTGCAGCAGAAACCTTCGCAGTCTTGTCATCCACGGCACTGATCTGCTCCAGGATATCATTCACGCTGTGGATGGTCTCCGTGGCACTTTGCTGGATATCGGCAACCTTTTTCGAGATTTCCTCTGTCATGCGGTGCGTCTGGTTGGCCAGAGACTTCACCTCGCCCGCCACAACCGCAAAGCCCTTGCCGGCCTCACCGGCGCGGGCGGCCTCAATCGTGGCGTTAAGTGCAAGCAGGTTGGTCTGCTCAGCCACATCATTGATCGAATTGATCACGCTATCAATATCCTGCACAGCCGTTTGCAGCTCTTTCAGATTGTTCTGGGAACCCTCGGCAGTCTTGGCTGTTTCACGCGCAGTCTGCGCCGTGTCCGTCACACTGCTGGCAATGTCATGAATGGAAGAGGAAAGCTCTTCTGTCGCAGAAGCCACAGCCCTGACATTGACAGACGCCTGTTCCGCAGTCGTTGCAACCGAAGCGGATTTGTTCTTGGTTTCCTTGACAGACTCGGACAGCGTGCGCGCCATGGCCTGCATGCCCTGAGCCGCATTTTCAACAGATTCAACAACACTGCCGACACGACTTTCAAACTGCTGCGCCATTGAAAGCATTGCAGCACGACGTTCATTCTGCTGCTCCTCTTCCTGGGCCTTCTGCTCTTCCTCAAGACGCCTGATCTCGATTGCATTTTGCTTGAAGACACAAACTGCTGTTGTGATTTCGCCGACTTCATCCTTGCTGGTGATATCCGGAACTTCCGTGTCCAGCTTGCCGTCAGCCAGACGGAGCATTGCCTCCGTCAGACCTCTCAGAGGGCTCACTGAACTCTTGAGCCAGAACATGAAGATCAGGCCAATCAGAACCGAGGCCCCGAATACGGCAAGCATCGTGGACATGAAGGCGTTGCCGACCGAACGGGCGACATCCGCTTCCATCATGTTCTTGTCTTCTTCCAGATCGATGAATTCATTGATCACAGCCAGCCATTCCGTAAAGGCCGGACGTGCTTCCGTTGTCAGAATGATATAGGGGAAATCGTACTCTCCGCTGCGTCGCTGCTCGATGATCTGATTGATCAGGGGAACAGTTCTGGCTTCCACTGCCTTGATCCGCTCCAGAATATCGCGTTCGCGCGCATCGGCATCCACCTGTTGAAAGAGCGCATCCATACCTGCCGCCGCCTCGGCATAGTCCCCGGTCAAACGCTCGATCTCGGCTGTAACCTCCTGAAAATTGCTCTCCCCCTGCAACAGCACAAGATCGCGAAGCGCAATGGCCCTGTCGTGTACACTGCCACGAAAGTTGATTGCATAACGTTGCTTGACAGAGTTGATGTCATCAATCTGCGTCAGAGCACGATTGATCTTCTGCACCTCCCAGATCCCTGCAGCTGTGATGATGGCAAACAGCACAATCATCAGGCTGAAACCAATCATCAGGCGCGACTGAATGCGCATATTCCTCACAAAATTCATTTTTCACCATCCCCAGATTAACCAAGTTGCTGCTCAACACATTCTGCAACAATCCTCCTTCTTTATAGGTGGGTAAATCTTACCTATTCCTAAAGAAAACCGTTTTTTTGAATGATTGCTCAAAAAGAAGGACGTCGCAGTTCTGACTGGACATCAACCCAAGGTGTTAATACGAATCAGTGAATCCTACTGCCCTGCCCGAACATTACGAAAGAACAGAGATGGACGCCTGGATCGCACTCTCGGTTGCTGCTGCGGCTTTCCAAACCCTGCGCTTCATGCTGCAGAAACAGCTCAGCACAGCGACCCTGTCAGCAGGCGGGGCAACCTTTTCGCGTTTTTTCTATTCCACACCGATCATTCTGTCTCTGACGACGGGATATCTCTTCTGGCAGAACGCCTCTCTGCCTTCCCTTTCCCTTGCGTTCTTCCTCTACGCCTTTGCTGGGGGCCTGACCCAGATTCTGGCAACCTGGTGCGTCGTGGCCCTTTTCCAGCAAAGAAACTTTGCCGTTGGCATCACGCTCAAGAAAACAGAGGTGCTCCAGACAGCCCTCGTTGGCTTCATTGTTCTCGGGGATCCTGTCTCCCTGACGGGCTTCCTTGCGATCCTGACCGGTTTTCTGGGGGTCCTCTTTCTTTCCAGAAAAAACGGTCCCGCCACAGGCAGACTGCTTGGGAGCTATCTCAACAGGGGAACAGCGCTTGGCCTGCTTTCCGGTGTTTTCTTTGCTGTTTCCGCGGTCGGTTACCGTGGTGCCACACTGGAAATCCAGAGTGATGACGCCCTGCTCAGATCCTCGGTTACCCTGAGTCTGGTGACGCTTGGTCAGACCGCTGGAATGGCGCTGTGGTTGATCCGCAGGGAAGCCGGAGAAATAACCCGTGTCATTGCCGCCAGAAAAACAGCGCTCTGGATCGGGCTTTCGGGAATGGCCGGCAGCCTTTGCTGGTTTACAGCCTTCACGCTGCACAATGCGGCTTATGTTTTCGCGGTCGGCCAGGTTGAGGTGATTTTCTCGATTGCTGCTTCTGCTCTGTTTTTCCATGAAAAAATCACAAGACTGGAGTTCATCGGCATCGCCTTCATCACGCTGAGTGTCGTCGCTCTGGTGTTCGCAGTTTGAAACCGGTCTTCACAATCGGGAAACAGGCGTAGCCCAGCAAAAAAGCCTCTTCAGACCAAAGTCCAAAGAGGCTTTTTATGTGGCTGGGGTGGCTGGATTCGAACCAGCGCATGGCGGTACCAAAAACCGCTGCCTTACCGCTTGGCTACACCCCATCAGTGCGTGTGAGGTGGAATTTACTCAGCGCGGCGCACAAGTCAAGCCAATGAGGACGTTTTTTTTCAGATTCGTTAAAAAAAAGCCCTCACCAAGAGTTTTTTTTCAAAAAATCAGCCACTTAAGCACTCCTCCGCAAACAGCATCCCAAAGAAAAGTTCAGAATCGCATTGTGAAAATTCATTGATTCGCAACCTCCTTCTTTCATACTCAAGCACGCTTCATCCACCACAGGCCTCACGAGCGGGTATTCATGGCAGAACCTCAAACAGAAACCCCCGAACAATCCGGGGAACCCAAAGCCCATAACAAGAGCACCCGCTTCAGAATGATGCTCGCAAGACGCATTCTGCTGGTCTCCAGCCTTTTTATCGTGACGACACTGATCTTTGCCTTCCAGACCCACCTGACACCGACACTGGACACAGCCTCACAGGAAGAAGGTCAACAGACGGCGCCAAACGCAAACACCTTTTCCAAGCCGGAGGATGCCCTGAGTATCAGCTATGGCCTCAGTGTGGAAAGTCTGACTTCCATCGAACAGATGCTTTTCGACCTGCAACTGGATCCGGGTACGATTGATGGTGTCATTGATCAGGAAACCACGTCAGCCATTTCCGTTTACCAGCGCATAACCGGGCTCTCCATTACCGGTCTGCCCAGCCTGGAGCTTCTGGAAAACCTGAAACGAACTGTCGAGAAACTGAAAAACCCGACCAAGGACAACCAATCCTGATCCTGAAAGCGGGCCCCTCAGGACAGTTCAGTCGGCAGTGTCCACCAGCCATGGAGCGATGACAGGATTTCCCCGGCCTGCCTGGCCTCCTGCATCGAAGCAAACAGGCAAAAGCAGGTTGCGCCACTGCCGGACATCGCGCTGAAAAGAGAACCTTTCTGCTGCTCCAGCGCTCCCAGAACATCCCTGATCAGAGGAGCCTGCGAAACAGCGGGCTCCTGCAAGTCATTGGACAGGGTTCCCAACAGATCAACAAGCTCCTGCGCGCCGGACAGTTTCCCGGGCCTTCGGGCAGGCAGGAAGCCTTCATCCAGAGCCGGCGCATTCAGTGCCCTGAAGACAGCAGCAGTCGATACCGCGTCCCCCGGATTGACCAGCAGCACAGGACAAGCCGGAAAATCCTCCAGAACATCGAGCGTCTCACCAATACCGCGCATCCAGCAGGCCTGACTGTGATAACAGACAGGAACATCGGCTCCCAGCGTCCTGCACAGCTCCATCAGGTCCCGCTCAGGAACAGAACAGCCCCAGTACCGCAAGGCAAGACGCAGCGCTGCTGCTGCATCTGCAGAGCCTCCGCCAATCCCCGAGGCAACAGGCAGTTTCTTGTCCAGTGTCACAGAAAAATCGAGGGGACGTCCACTGAGGACAGACAGCGCCTTCAAAGCCCGGACAACCAGATTGTCCTGCTGTTGTTCCTGACGCAAAACGGTACCAAATGGTCCAACGACCTCAAAGGCAAACTGCCCGGAAGGGTTTTGCTCCAGCGTCAGCACATCCCCATCCCCGGCAAAGGCGACAAGGCTTTCAAGCTCGTGATAGCCATCCGACCGCTTTCCCGGAACAGACAGGCTCAGATTGACCTTGGCCCGCGCAACATCCTGCAGCGGCACTCTCACAGTTCCTTCTGGTCTGCAACAACATCGCTATCAAGCGGCGGCAGTCCGTTCAGAAGTTTTTCCTCAATGATCGGCCCCTGACCATCTTCCGGACCGAAGCTCAGTGCTCTGCGCCACTGGAAACGAGCTTCATGACGACGCCCGACACGCCAGTAGGCGTCCCCCAGATGATCGTTGATCGTCGCCTCCTCGGCCTGCAGTTCAACAGCGCGCTCAAGGTAGGTCACCGCGTCCTCAAACTTGCCCAGCCGGTAATAGGCCCACCCCAGAGAGTCGACAATAAAACCATCTTCAGGGCGCAGCTCGACTGCCTTGATCAGCATTTCCTCAGCCTGTTGCAGGTTTCTCTCCTGCTCGACCCAGGAATAGGCGAGATAGTTCAGAACAAAGGGCTGATCAGGAAACAATTCCAGAGCTTTCAGAAAATCCTTTTCGGCCTTTTCCCAATCCTTTGCCCGCTCAAAGGCAATTCCCCTGAAATAAAAGAGGCTCCAGTGGCGATCCTCAATCGTCCCGATGCGCTCAAGCGCCCCGGAATAGGCAACAGCAGCCTCGGCAAAACGCTCTTCGAAGCGCAGGATATTTCCCTTGCGCAAGAGAGGCTCGAAACGATCTGTACGGCTTTGGGCCAGCTCATCAAGCGATGCAATGGCTTCTTCCCTGCGCCCCATCGCATCCAGCTCCTGTGCAATCTGCAAGGCAGATGTCCAGGCAAAGGGGGAATCAGACGGTATGGTTCTGTATGAGGCGACAGCCTCCGCACTCTGCCCCATTGCCTGATAGAGCTCGGCAATAAAGAGGCGTGAATTTTCCTGGGCAATCCCTGTTTGAAGACGCAGGGCCTGCTGCAGATAGATCAGCGCCACATCGGATGCATCCTCCCTGGCCAGCAGCGAAGCAATCGAAAAGAGGATTTCACCAAAGGCTGCCTGCGCATCCGGTACAAGCGGTTCCGGAACAGTGCCGGCGCGCAAGGCTTCCAGCTCACGCCTGAGAACCTCGTTCAACAGACCATCACGCTGCAGCTGCTCCAGAAGCTCAACGGCCTTTTCCATCTGTCCGTGACGGGCATGGAAATTGGCCGCCACCTGCTGCTGCCGCAACGTCGGTTGCTCTGTCTCCATCAACTCCTCAAAGAGCTGCCGGGCCAGATCCTGCTCGCCACTCAGATCAGCAATCAGAGCCTTCTGCTGTTTCCTGAGGGAATCAATGCCTTCATTCGCGCTCAGGGAGTCCAGTGTGGCATAAGCCTGATCTGTCTGCCCCAAAGCCTGATAGGTCCAGGCCCTGTAAAGCGGAAAGGCAATGGCGTTCACACCCCGCTCAGGGATGACAGCCAGTTTTTCAAGCACTCTGTCCCAGTTGCCCAGAAGCGCTTCCTCAACAATCAGCGCTGTATTGGCAAGCGGCTGATCCGGAAGCTCTTCCGAAAGAAGGCGCGCCAGTTCAAGTGTTTTTTCATGCTCGCTTGTTGCAGCAGTCGTCAGAAAGCTCCGTCCGAGGATACCCGGATTGTTCCGGTCAATTTTGCGAACGACTTCAAAAAAATCGGATGCGCTTTTAAAATCATTGCTTTCAAAAGCCCAGTTTCCTGCAAGGTAAGCCCCTTCCAGCGACACATCAGCAGCCCCGTCAACGACAGCAGAATCGTCCACAGGCCAGTTTCCATACCCGTCACCGGCGCCACCTGCTGTCTGGGCAGAGCTGCAGCCGGACAACGTCAAAGCCACAAGAGATGCCTGCACCACAGTCAAGCGCAACGGGGACAGGGACATCAAAAATCGTTTTTTTGCGGACAGGGGCAAACCACTTCCCTTTCATGGACTCTGCTGGGTGAAAAAACACAACAAAAACAGACTGGGGCAAGTGTAACCTTTTGAACCCTAAACGCAAGCTATGGAACGCTCTCTGGACATTCAACTGAACGCGAGCGTCTCACAGAACAGAAAAAAGGGTGCCAGGGCACCCTTTTTCATCACGCGCCAGACTGCTGCTGATCACATGTTCGGATAGTTTGGACCACCCGCACCTTCCGGTGTCACCCAGTTGATGTTCTGTGTCGGGTCCTTGATATCGCATGTCTTGCAGTGCAGACAGTTCTGCGCATTGATCTGAAGGCGTGGATCGCTTCCGTCATCCTCGGTCACGATTTCATATACACCAGCCGGGCAATAGCGCTGCTCCGGCGCATCATAAAGCGCAAGGTTGTGTGAAATCGGAATCGACGTGTCTTTCAGGGTCAGGTGAACAGGCTGATCTTCCTCGTGGTTCGTGCCTGAAATAAAGACAGAGGACAGACGATCAAAAGTCAGCACATTGTCCGGCTTCGGATACTCGATTTTCGGCATATCCGCTGCAGGCTTGAGAGACTCATGATCCGTATGCGTGTGACGGAAAGTCCAGGGCAGCTTGCCCCCAAAGACTTTCAGATCCAGACCGGAATAGAGCATGGAGCCCCAAAGACCGAACTTTGCATGCGCCGGACGGAAGTTGCGCGCTTCATACAGCTCCTTGTAAACCCAGGAGTTTTTGTAGGCTTCGGGATAGCTCTCCAGAACAGCAGGAGTTTCCCCTTCCTCGCCCGCAGCCGTGATGGCCTCAAAGGCTGATTCAGCCGCAAGCATACCGGTCTTCATTGCGTTGTGACTGCCCTTGATCTTTGCAACGTTCAGGAAACCTGCCGTACAGCCGATCATTGCGCCACCCGGGAAAGCCAGATCCGGAACAGACTGGAAACCGCCTTCGTTCAGCGCACGCGCCCCATAGGAAATACGCTTGCCGCCTTCGAGCATCTCCGCGATCTTCGGATGCGTTTTGAAACGCTGGAACTCCCCGAACGGGAAGAGATGCGGGTTCTGGTAATCCAGACCGACAACATAGCCCACATAAGCCTGACCATCACCGATGTGATAGATAAAGGAACCGCCCCAGGTGGAGTTGTCCATCGGCCAGCCGCCAGTATGAATAACTGTGCCCTGCTTGTGCTTCGCAGGATCAAGCTGCCACAGCTCCTTCATGCCGATACCATAGGTCTGCGGATCACAATTCTTGCGCAGATCAAAACGCTGCATCAGCTGTTTGGACAGGTGACCACGGCACCCTTCAGCAAAGAAAGTATACTTGCCGTGGAGCTCCATGCCCGGCATGTAGGTGTCCTTTTGCTCACCGGTTTTGGAAACACCCATGTCACCGGTTGCCACGCCCTTGACCCGGCCATCCTCGTGGAAGACCACTTCGGCAGCAGCAAAACCCGGATAGATTTCAACACCCAGCGCCTCGGCCTGCTCTCCCATCCAGCGACAGACGTTTCCAAGGGAAACAATGTAATTGCCGTGGTTGTGCATCTGCTTTGGCAGCAGCGGAATGGGCAGGTTCATGGAACCTGTTTCCGTCAGCAGCATGAACTCTTCATTTTCGACCGGCACATCCAGCGGAGCGCCCTTTTCCTTCCAGTCAGGGATCAGTTCGTTCAGCGCTGTCGGCTCGAGAACAGCACCCGAGAAAATATGCGCTCCGACTTCAGAACCCTTTTCCAGAACACAGACAGAAACTTCCTTGCCCGATTCGATGCTCATTTGACGCAGTTTGATCGCCGCAGCAAGGCCCGCCGGACCCGCGCCAACAATCACGACGTCATATTCCATATATTCGCGTTCCATGATCCCTACTCTCCAAATAGTAAGCGGCCCGGGAGCCCTTAGTCTGTTGCAGCCAGTCTTGAGCCGACCTTTGTCCAACACTATGCAGAAAAACATCTTTGGTTCTGCATGAAAAAGAAGACGCTTTTTCTGAATGAAAAAAAACCTCTTTTTTTCACGACTAAAGACACTGCACAAACTTGCCTGTTTTAGCAATATCATTCTTGTTATCCGTGCCCATAAGAATTCTTTTGCCCAATTGCGACAAGACTTAGATATTTTGTATGCAAGCAGGCTTTCACAGCCAAAAAGATCCCGGAAACCGGATGTTCCGCCAAATGCTTCAAGGATGCCCTTTGCTCCCGGAACTGAATCCCTTATAAGAAAGTCATGTCTGAACATTCGCCCCTCGAGAACCTCTCCAAAGACGAGATCGCAGAAATGCTGCACGCCCTGCAGTGGCAGCAGGACATGGGTATTGACGAGAACATTTCCGAAGAAGCCGTCAATCACTTCGAACTCTCGAAACAGCAGGCAGAGGAACTCGCACAAAAGCGCAAGGCCAGAGCAACCCCCAAGCAGCTTCGCCCGATCAAGGACATGGAAGCAGCCCAAAAGGCCCAGTCCCTTGCAGACGTGGTCAGGCAGGCCGAAAAACTGGCCCGGGAGGCAGGCACCCTCGCAGAGCTGAAAGAGGCCCTTGAAGCCTTCGAAGGCTGTTCCCTGAAGAAAACAGCGTCCCACACGCTTTTTGGCCAGGGGCCAGAAAACCCGCCTGTCATGATCCTGACCGGTGCTCCCCGGGCTGATGAAGACAAGTCGGGCGAACCGGTCGCGGGGAAATCTGCCGAACTTTTAAGGCGCATGCTGATTGCAATCGGGCAAAAGCGGGAAGACTTCTATGTCAGTCCGACCCTGTTCTGGCGCCCCCCCGGTGACAAGAAAGCAACAGCCCAGGACATGGCTGTTTGTGTTCCCTTTATCAAAAGACAGATCGAACTTGTTTCTCCTGATGTCCTGTTTTTGATGGGAGAGGTCAGCGTTCGCGCCCTGCTCGACACAGAGACAACCCTTCTGAAGTCGCGAAACAAGTGGCATGAACTCCAGATTGGCTCAACGACAATACCGGCCCTGACATCCCTGTCACTGGATCATCTGATGAACACACCACGCCAGAAAGCACTGGCATGGGAAGACCTGAAACGGTTGAGAGACAAAATCCGATCCACGTGAACAACAGCTCCGGCCTCCAAAAAGACAACAGAAAAACTGTTTTTTGTCACGTTAACCATCTGTTGTTTACATTGAAATTAAGATAAATACCCAAAGCACTCCATAAAACGTCTGTGACCGGAGAGACAACAGCTCCGGCACAGAAACAAAAAGTTGCATTGGGATCATTCATGCCGCCATTTTTCTTTCTCTGCAGACTGGCACTGCCCCTGCTCGCAAAGCTGCTTCTGCTTGCCTCCCTGTCAGCAGTTCAGGCATCGGAAACGGAAAAGAAACAGGCTGATGCCCAAAGCAGTTCTTCCCTGTTCCCAGACAGCTCTCTCAAAACCCTGTCCTACAGCGGCAGGGAGCAAGTCGAGCTGCCATCTCCGCTGGGTGAGGCTGACGTCAAGCTCTACAAGCGCCTGTTCGCACTGGGAGAGCAGGGTCGATGGCCGGAAATTGACAGCAAGCTGGACAGGCTCGAAAACCCGGTTCTTCTGGGACACCTTATGGCCCAGCGTTATCTGCACCCCTTTGCCTATCGCTCCGGATACAAGGAGCTCAAGAGCTGGATGGAGCAACACGCCGATCATCCCCAGGCCGCAACGATTTACAAGCTGGCTCTCCAGCGCCGCCCAAAAAACCACACCTACCCCCGCAAACCGGAAAAGCTGAAGGCACAGGCCTCCAATGCCTATGGCAAAACCTATCGCTACCGTCCCAATCGCAAGCTTTCGAAGGCCGACAGCAAGAAAGCGCAGCGCCTCAGCCGTCAACTGCGCTGGAACATCTACAACCAGCGCCTCAGCATCACGGAAGACGTTCTCAAAAAGGCAGAAACCAGAAGGCTTCTGGATCCTGTCGAACTGAACCAGCACAAGATGGCTCTGGCCGCAGCCTGGTATCATCTCGGCAGGGACGAAAAGGCCTACCGCTTTGCAAAGGCGGCTACTGTCTCGGAAAAATATCTGCCCATGAGCCACTGGACTGCAGGCCTTGCCGCCTGGCGCATGGAAGAATTCGAGCAGGCCGCACAACATTTCGAAGCCATGGCCCGCGCTGAACGCCTTGGCAGCTGGAACAAGGCCGCAGGTGCTTACTGGGCTGCGCGCTCGGCACTCAAACTGAAGCAGCCGGAGAAGATCAGCTCCTGGCTTCACAGGGCTGCAGGCTATCCGCGAACCTTCTATGGCCTGCTCGCCAGAAAAACCCTTGGTCTGGATATCGATTTTCACCACAGTGCAAGCCAGCTTGAGACCGCAGGAGCCCTTGCAAGCCATGACGCCTTCCTGCGTGTTGCCGCCCTCCTTCAACTGGATATGGAAAAGTCCGCCCGGGAAGAACTTTCCCTGCTGTCACGCCGCGTTGAGCAGGAAAACATCCCGACCCTGATCGCTGTCGCTGAACAGTCAGGTTTCCCGAAAATTGCCTTCAGACTTGGGGCACAGCTTGCGGCCAGCGAAGGGGACGAACGCGATCCGGCCAACAACTACGGCCTTGTGGAAAAGGCCCTGTTCCCTGTTCCCGTCTGGGAACCCCGGAACGGCTACAATCTGGACCGCGCTCTCATCTATGCCTTCATGCGACAGGAATCAGGCTTCAATCCCGACGCCAAAAGTCCGGCAGGAGCGCGCGGCCTTCTCCAGCTGATGCCGGGAACAGCCCGTTATATTTCGGAGGGAACCCCTTACAATGGCAAGGATCGCTCGGAGCTTTTCAAGCCGGACATCAACCTCTTGCTGGGGCAGAAATACATTGCCTATCTGCTGGAACACAAAAGCGTCGAAGGCAACCTTGTCAAGCTGATGGCAGCCTATAACGGTGGTCCGGGCAATCTTCTGAAATGGGTCCGCGAAACAGAATTCAATGATGATCCCCTGCTCTTTATCGAGAGCATTCCCTCACGGGAGACCCGCATTTTCATCGAACGCGTTCTGACCAATCTGTGGATCTACCGCGCACGCCTGCGACAACAGAACCCTTCCCTTGAGGCTATCGCTTCGGGAGAATGGCCTCTATACCGTTCTGTAGATCTGGCCATAAACAGAACCGGATCCACGTCAGAAGAAAAAGAGGTCGCAAGCCATGTCAAAAATTGATTCCGATCGCGAATTCCTTCCCGTCAACATCGCGATTGCCACCATCTCCGATACCCGCACCCTGGAAAACGACAAGTCCGGCAATCTCCTTGAAAAGATGATCACCGAAAGCGGTCACACCATTGTCGAGCGCAGGATTGTCAAGGATGACAAGGAGGCGATCGTTGAAATGCTCCGGGGGTGGATTGCTGACAAGAAGGTTGATGCCGTTATCACGACTGGTGGAACAGGCCTGACCGGACGCGACACAACGCCTGAAGCCTTCAAGGACGTTATCGAAAAGGAAATCGAGGGGTTTGGCGAGCTGTTCCGCTGGCTGAGCTACAGCAAGATCGGCACCTCGACAATCCAGAGCCGTGCACTGGGAGGACTGGCGCACGGAACCTACCTCTTTGCCCTGCCCGGCTCTCCGGGAGCCTGCAAGGACGGCTGGAAGGACATTCTGGAAGCACAGTTCGATGCACGCCATCGTCCCTGCAATCTTGTCGAACTGATGCCCCGCCTTCTGGAACATCTGCCCGGTTGAACGGAAAGAGCCTTGCCATAATTCAGCCAAGGTTAAAGCCTTCTCTTTCCACAGGATTTTTCTCTGTCTTGTGATAAGCTTGGACCATGACTGATCACGGCTCTGCCCTTACTCTCCTTGCGATAACTGTTCTTGGTGCCCTGGCTTGCGGCATTTTCATGCGACAGGCCAGACAACCCGCTGTTCTGGGCTACATCATTGCCGGAATGCTTCTCGGCCCGGCTGGCTTTGCCTTTGTCGAGGATCGCGAATCAACAGCCCTTCTTGCAGAGATGGGCGTTCTGCTGCTGCTCTTTGTGATCGGCATGGAGCTTTCCCTCCGCGGCATCAAAGAGGTCTGGAAAGTCGCCCTGGTTACAACGGCCATGCAGATTGTCGTCGGGCTGGGAGCGATGTTTGCCTTCGGGCAGCTCTTTGACTGGAGCACGGAAACAAATATTGTTCTCGGCTTTGTGGTCGCACTTTCAAGCACAGCCGTTACGGTCAAGATGCTCGAGGACATCAATGAACTGAGCACACGTGTCGGGCAGATCACCATTGGCATTCTCATTGCCCAGGATCTGGCCGTTGTTCCCATGATGCTGATTGTCAGCTCCATGGGTGGTGAGGACGGCATTCCCCAGGGCGCCATGGTCAAGGTCGGCCTCTCCGTCGTCCTGCTGGTTGTTCTTCTGGCCTGGCTCAGCAAAAAGCGGGGACTTCGCCTGCCACTGGCCCGGGCAATCGGAGACAACCACGATCTCACCCCTCTCTCCGGTCTGGCCTTTTGTTTTGGCGCAGCCGCCCTGTCCGGTCTTCTGGGGCTGTCTGCCGCTTACGGTGCCTTTCTGGCCGGCCTTGTGATCGGGAACTCTTCCAGCCGCAAGGTCATGCTCAAGCATGTTCAGCCGATTCAAAGCATTCTGCTGATGGTTTTTTTCCTCTCCATCGGCCTGCTTCTGGATCTGGGATATATCTGGGACAATCTGGGCACTGTCCTTCTGATCGTGTTCTTTGTTGCCGTCTTCAAGACAGCCCTGAACATCGGCCTCATTCGCCTGCTGGGTGAGAACTGGCCCCGTTCCATTCTCTCCGGTGTTTTGCTGGCCCAGCTGGGAGAGTTCTCCTTCGTGCTTGCCGCTCTGGGCGTGGGCAGCGCAGTGATCAGCGATGAAATCCACCGCCTGATTGTCGCGGTTACAGTCATTTCCCTTGTCATCAGCCCTTTCTGGATTGCAACAGCGCGCCGCCTGCACCTCATTGCACAGCTCGGCATCACCTCCGGTCGGGAAACCATGCGTCTGACGTTCGGTGCAGAGTTCCAGAGTTTCTGGAGCACACTGCTGCAAATCGAAAACCGGATTTTCTCCATTCTTCGCAAGGCAGGAGAGCGCTTGCCGCCACTGCCCGCACGACTGAACAGGCACAAAAACAACGAGACACAGAAAACAGGCCAACGGGATGACAGTCCGGAAAACGAGACAACAGACACAGGAAAGCCCTGATTACACCGAGGAGCAGAGTGTTCTGCAAAGTCTGGACGTACCGGCTCTGGTGATCGGTCTGGACGAAGCCGGACGCGGTCCCTGGGCCGGCCCCGTTGTTGCGGGTGCTGCCTGGCTGAACCCGCAGGACTGTCCCCAGGATCTTCTGACGCAACTCAACGATTCCAAAAAGCTCTCTGCAAAGCGCCGGGAAAGCCTCTTTGAAAGAATGGAGGAACTCTCTTCAGAAGAGAAATCTCCTCTGCTCTGGTCCACCGGATCAGCCTCGGTTGAGGAAATCGACGAGATCAACATTCTCCAGGCTTCCTTCCTGTCGATGCGTCGCGCAAAAGACGCCCTGCTGGAACAGCTCGGTCTTCGCTTTCCGAATCACAAGGTTCTGGCTCTCGTCGATGGCAACAAGGATCCGAATCTGTCCCTGCCGGTTCGCACACTGGTCAAGGGCGACGGCCGTTCACTCTCCATCGCTGCCGCTTCGATCTGTGCAAAGGTTCTCAGAGACAGGGAAATGTCACATCTGGCAGAGCTCTATCCCGGCTATGCCTTTGAAAAGAATCAGGGATACGGCACGAAGGATCACCAGAACGGACTCGCAAAACTGGGCGTTTGCCCGGCTCACAGACTCACCTTCCGCCCCGTAAAAGAGCGACTCGAGGTAAGCAATTGACTCTCTTGACTCTTCCTTAAAAAAAAACTTGACCACGACTCCGTGAAGATTCAGGATAGGGACTCGGAGTCAAGAGGAGTTTTTTTCTGTGAAAACCAACACTATTCATGTGGGCGATTGCCTGGACATTCTGAACGCGCTTCCAGAAAAGTCCGTCGACATGGTTTTTGCAGACCCACCCTATAACCTTCAGCTGGGTGGAGACCTGACACGACCGGACAATTCACGCGTTGATGCTGTTGACGACGACTGGGACAAGTTTGAATCGTTTCGTTCCTACGACGAGTTTTCATGGCGATGGCTGCGCGCTGTGCGCCGCGTCCTGAAAGACAACGGAACCATCTGGGTTATCGGCAGCTACCACAACATCTACCGCGTTGGCAGTCTCCTGCAGGATTTGAACTACTGGATGCTCAACGATGTCATCTGGCGCAAATCCAACCCGATGCCGAACTTTCGTGGCCGCCGCTTTACCAATGCCCACGAGACCCTTCTCTGGGCAGCAAAGGGCAAGGAAAGCAAATACACCTTCAATTACGAAAGCATGAAGGCGCTGAACGAAGATGTTCAGATGCGCAGCGACTGGTGGATGCCGATCTGCAATGGCGGAGAGCGCATCAAGGACAAGGATGGCAACAAGGCCCATCCGACCCAGAAACCGGAAGCACTGCTCTATCGCGTGATCATGGCTTCGACAAAACCCGGTGACGTTGTTCTTGATCCCTTCTTCGGCTCGGGAACAACCGGCGCCGTTGCCAAACGTCTGGGCCGCCAGTACGTCGGCATTGAACAGAACGAAGGCTACGCCCAAATTGCCGAGGAGCGCATCACAAAAGTCCAGCCGCTTGAAGATGTCAATGTTCTGCAGACGCCCCAGAAACGCGAGCAGCCTCGCGTTGCCTTTGGCAGTCTGGTTGAGCGAGGCCTGCTGGAACCCGGTACGGTTCTTTACGGCCCCAAGAAAAAATTCAGCGCCAAGGTGCGCGCCGACGGCACCCTGATCGGCATTGAAGACAAGGTCCAGGGTTCCATTCACAAGGTTGGCGCAACACTGCAGGGCGCAAGCGCCTGTAACGGCTGGTCCTTCTGGCATTTTGACCGGGAGGGCGAACCGGTTTCCATTGACGTGCTTCGCCAGAAGGTCCGGGAGGAAATGGCTGCTTCAGCCAAAGCCCAGTAACAGCGCGCCTGAAAACAGGACAAAAGACCGAAAACAGCAAAACCCGCTCCCTTGCCGAGCGGGTTTTGCTGTTCCTGTTCTCCGGAGCAGGTATATCTGTCTAGATTTTCGCGAGCTTGAGTATCTTCTTCATCACGGTCGGCAGGGAAAGTTCGCCCAGCGTTTTGCGATCAGCCCAGAAAGCAGAGCCTGCCAAATGTTTTCGGTTGAAAGCATTTTCCTGATTTTCATCGACCAAATGACGCACCGCGACGGAAATTTCAAAGTCAAAATGGGTGAAGCTGTGCCGCGCAATCCCGTTCAGTCGCTCCCAGGGGCCACTTTGCTCAAAAAGGGTATCAGGGACAGCATCCCCTTCCAGCCAATCCCCGGTCGGGACCTCTGTCATGCCTCCCAGCATGCCCTTTTCATCACGCCGCCTGAGAAAAACCGCAGTGTCCGTCGCAACAACATAGGCCCAGGTTCGCTTTGTCGGCTTGGGCTTTTTCTTTTCCTTGAGAGGATAGCGCAACACAGTCCCCTCCCTCTGCGCCTGACACCCCTCAAGAACAGGACAGAGCACACAGGCGGGATTTCTGGGCGTACAGACCGTAGCCCCCAAATCCATAAGAGCCTGCGCATAGTCTCCGGCCCTTTGATCCGGTGTCTTGTCATCCGCCAGAAGGCGAATCGCCTTACGCGCCTTTGGAAGCGTCTCTTCCAGAGCGTGTTGCCGGGTTATGACCCGCTCAACATTGCCATCCACAACGACAGCACGCTGCCCGAAAGCAATCGAGGCGATTGCCGCAGCTGTGTAAGCCCCGACACCCGGCAGCTTCAGAAGCTCACTTTCCATTGCAGGGAAAAGGCCACCGTGCTCCTGAACGACAACCTGCGCACAACGATGCAGGTTCCGGGCGCGGGCGTAGTATCCAAGTCCGGCCCAGGCCGCCAGCACATCATCAAGCGGTGCTGCGGCCAGATCAGCCACCGTTGGCCAACGCTCCGTAAAGTTTGCAAAATAGGGTTTCACAGCAGCAACTGTTGTCTGCTGCAGCATGATTTCGCTCAGCCAGACCCTGTAGGCAGGCGTCCGTTCTGCCCTGCCCGGCGGCATCCTCCAGGGGAGTTCGCGGGCATTGTGATCGTACCATTCCAACAGTTTTCCGGAAAAAGCTTCCGATCCCATAGCAACAGAGTCCTCATCCTCACTGACAGGGGGCCAAAAGGGTCTTATACTTGACCCGCACTCTTTTCCAACCAGCCCAGCCTGAATGCGCACAAGAATGGTCTCAAAAAGCACAACAAACAACAAAAAGCCTGCCAGCACCCTCAAGCTTTTCAACATGATCAAGCAACAGTGGGAGACACTGGCCGGTCCCGACATGGCCCTTCTTTGCAAACCAGTCAGTGTCAGCGCAACACGCGCAACCGGTACAGCCCACCGAAAGGAGAAAGAGGGACAGCTCGCGCTGGTGATTGAGCTCTCCCCCTTTGCAGGCGGAATTTTTCCCGAACTGGAAAAGAGCCTTCCCCTGCGCATCAATGCCCAGTTCGGTGAAAAGCTCATCAGTCACCTTGTTCCCGTCGCACCACCCAAAGGCAAGGAGATTCCGGAAAAGACGGAAAAGGTTCAGCGCAACGCCGCCTCCCTGATGAAGCGCAGAAACGGTTTGCGCGCCATTGCCAGCAACCTGCCCCGAATCACAAAACAGGCGACAGGCAAACGCAAAATGGCGGGAGCCGACATTCTGCAACACTGGGAGGCCATTGTCGGCAAAGCGCTTTCCTCTCAGTGCCTCCCTCTCAAGTACACGCCCCCGAAAGGCCTGAGCGACTTCGGCAGCATCACAATGAAAGTTGATCCGGCGGTTGCCATGGAGATCCAGTACCAGGAACAGGTGATTATCGAGAAGATCAATCGCTTCTTCGGACACAGGGCCGTTGGAAAGCTGAACCTGATTCAGGGCCGCTTTACAGGCCCCGAAGACAGCAAACTCCCGCAGCTCAGACAGCTTTCAGGCGCAGAGAAACTGACCATTGAAACCGAACTCTCGGACGTGCCTCACGATCGCCTGCGCGAAGCCATGATCAGGCTGGAAAGCACGCGACGCGCCCAAAAGCCCGGCAAAAAGTAAGCCTGGTGTCATTCCGCGCCCCAATAACGCCTTTTTTATTTAGCATCCATATGACTGACCTTTAATGTTGGGGACAAGCCCTCCATCTGTTCGGAGACACTCTGGCTGAATGGCTCGTCCGTCAGCCTTGTATTTCGGGAATTACAAAACAATGATCAACAGACGTTCCTTTTTGAAAGCAGGTTCCGCCCTTGCGGCCTTCCCATTCGCCCTTGGCGGCTTCTCCGGCACCTCCCTTGCCCAGGATGGCGCCATTACAGACCAGGACCGCATTCTCGGCGATCCCGAGGCCCCCATCACAATTATCGAATACGCTTCCCTGACCTGTCCGCACTGTGCAAATTTCCATGCCACAGCCTACAAGGATCTGAAGAAGAACTGGATCGACACCGGCAAGGTGCGCTTTGTCTATCGTCACATGCCGCTTGATCAACTGGCGACAGTCGGCTCCGTTGCCGCAGAGAGCCTTGATGACGACAACAGATTCTTTGGCCTGATCACCTATCTCTTCCAGACACAGGACACCTGGGCACGCTCACAGAATCCCCTTGAGGAAATGAAGAAGATTGCGCTTCTGGCCGGCGTCTCCAACGAGCAGTTTGATGCTGCACTCAAGGATCGCGAACTGATTGATCGCGTGATCAATCAGGCCCGTGAAGGCGCCGCTGCTTTCAATGTGAACTCCACCCCGAGCTTTGTTATCAACGGCAAGCTCTACAACAATATGTCCTATGAAGACTTTAACGAGGTTCTCGAAGACCTCTCCTGATTTGCGCACGCATTTCGCCCCCCTGTGAAACTGACAAAAACAGGTGGTGATTCAGGCTTGACAGTCACTGTTCAGTCCACGTATGTTTCGCCCGCGTTTATTATGTTCTGTCGCATCTGTATCTTTTTCCGGAAGGTACACGACAGTTTCACAGGGGGGCTTCTTTATGTCTGGAGAAAACGACAGACAATCCCTTGATGAATTGTCGGAAAAGTTGCGCGCCGCCAAGTCCAGACAGGATCAGGCGCAGCAGCCTTCGGGGAATTCCTCCGCAGCTGCGACAGGAATGGCAATCGGCTTTCGTATTGCCGTCGAAATAATGGCTGCTCTGGCTATTGGTTTTGGAATTGGTTATTTTCTGGATCAATGGTTGGGTACAAAGCCCTGGTTGATGATTCTTTTCTTCTTCCTGGGAATTGGTGGCGCTTTCATGAATGTCATGAGAGTGGCACGGCAACTTGAAAACAAGAAAGAGTTTGCAAAAGGTAACTCCCCAGCAGACTCCAGTGAAAAATAGAGGGACAGTTTCGTGGCCGGTTCACCTATGGATCAGTTCAAGATCAGCACTCTTAAAGAGATCTCTGTTGCTGGTCTGGATATCTCCTTCACCAACTCTGCCGTCTTTATGGTTCTGGCTGTTGCACTGGTGAGCATTTTTCTGATCGCGTCCACCTCCGGTCGCGCCCTGATCCCTGGTCGTTGGCAGTCTGCCGCTGAAATGTGTTACGAGCTTGTTGCCAACATGCTTCGTGACAACGTCGGTTCAGCAGGTCGCGCCTACTTCCCGTTTGTTTTCACTGTCTTCATGTTTATCCTTTTCGGCAACCTGCTTGGTCTGATCCCGGGTGCCTTTACCTTCACAAGCCACATCATTGTGACCTTTGCTCTGGCAGCAGTCATCTTTGTCGGTGTGACTTTCATCGGGTTTGCCCGTCACGGTTTCGGCTTCCTGCGCCTGTTTTTCCCCCACGGCGCGCCACTGTGGACAGCGGTCATTCTGGTCCCGATTGAACTGGTTTCTTATCTTTCCCGTCCAATCAGCCTTTCTGTTCGTCTCTTTGCGAACATGGTTGTAGGGCACGTTCTCCTGAAGGTGATCGCAGGCTTTGTTGTTCTGCTGGGTATCCTCGGGGTGGTTCCACTGGCTTTCCTGGTCGGCATTACCGCTCTGGAATTCCTGGTTGCTGCGCTGCAGGCCTACATCTTCACTATCTTGACCTGCATCTATCTTCACGATGCGATCCACCTTCACTAAGGTTCGTTTCTTTCGAAGAGCAGGGTTCATCAAGATCCCTCACTTTAATCCTATCCTGTCTTATGACTTATATCTTCAGCGTTAAAGGAGCTGGAAAATGGAACTCGAAGCTGCAAAAATGATTGGTGCTGGCCTGGCGACACTCGGTATGATCGGTGCCGGTGTAGGTGTTGGTAACGTATGGGCATCTTACTTCCAGGCCATCGCGCGCAACCCGGCAGCAAAAGACGAAATCGGTGCATCTGTATGGATCGGCTTCGCGGTAACAGAGGCGGTTGCCCTGTTCGCTCTGCTGGTTGCCCTGATGGTTCTGTTCGGCTAATCCAGATTCAAGCTCTGGCGGGTCAAGACTCAACGTCCCGCCAGAGTTTTGTTTTTCTGATCCAACAACCACCACGGGGCTAGCTGCACAATGCCACAGTTTGATCCATCGACCTGGACCAGCCAGCTCTTCTGGCTGATTGTTACATTTGGCGTGCTGTACTTCTTGATGGCTCGCGTTGCCCTTCCTCGTCTGACGGCGATTCTGGAAGAGCGTGAGAACAAAATCAGCGGTGATCTGGAAAAGGCCGAGCGCCTGAAACAGGAAGCCGAGGAAGTTCTCGCGGACTATCAGAAAGCGATTGCGGAAGCCCGCTCTTCTGCCTCTTCCCTGCTGAAGGAAGCTTCTGATGACATCGCGGCTCTCTCCGCGGAACGTCAGGCTGCCTTTGACGCCGGTCTGAAAGAAAAGACAAATGAAGCCGAAGCACGCATCAACGATGCCCGTGCCGAAGCTCTGACGTCTCTCAAAGACGTTGCGGCAGATGTTGCAACAGCAGCAACAACAAAGCTGCTTGGGACCGAGGTTCCGAAAGTTCGCGTCACACGCGCGGTTGAAGAAGCCGTTGAAAAGCGAGGTGAAGCCTGATGCTAGCAAGTACAACATTCTGGGTTGGCGTCGCGTTCTTTGCCTTTCTGGCACTTGTTGTTGTCAAGGGTGGCAAATCCATTCTCGGCATGCTCGACGCCCGCAGTGATGCCATTCGCAAGACACTGAGCGAAGCTCAGGATCTGCACGAGGAAGCACAGAAGACACTTGCAGAGTACAAGCGCAAACAGCGCGATGCTCTGAAAGAAGCAGAAGACATCATCGAGCACGCCAAGGCCGAAGCAGCCCGCCTGCGCAAGGAAGCAGAAGCTGAACTGGAAGTGACACTCAAGCGTCGCGAACAGCAGGCTGCTGACAAGATTGCACAGGCTGAAGCTGCTGCCTTGCAGGAAGTTCGCAATGCTGCTGTTGATGTTGCCATGGCGGCAACACGCAATCTGCTTGAAACCAACATGAGCAAAGCCAAAGGCAAAGCTCTGCTGGATGAAGCCATCGAAGAACTGCCCGGCAAATTCCACTAGAATTTCAGGCGGTCTTCCGACCATAGCGAAAGCCGATCCTTTCAGGGTCGGCTTTTTGTTTGTCCGCAACTTTCCCCTGTCTCGTGACAGAAAACAGTCACTGACTTGTCGTTCAAATAAAACTATTCTGTTTTCCTTCATCTAAGCTGGACTGAAAAATGTCCCCGGCTCCCCACCTTCAGGAACTGACTGAAAAATGAGCGAAGAAAAAGTACTCCATATCCGTTGTGGCAACGACATCGAACAGACCCTCGGCGAAGCGGGATTTGATGGAGACTTTCTGGAATTTTCCGATCCTGTCTTTCTGGGACCGGTTCGCCCCGACAAGCAGTTGCGCAACAAAAACAACAGCGACAGTTTCCTTCGAACCAGAGCCGAGTTCCTTGGTACAGCCCTCGGCTTTCCCGTCGGGGAAACCTATGAAAAGCTGGAAGAACAAAACAGGGGACTGTCAAAGGTTCACGACTATGACAAGATCATCCTCTGGTTTGAACACGACTGCTATGACCAGATGATCCTGATCTGCCTCCTGTCCTGGTTCTATGGACGCTACAAGGTCTGGCAAAAGCTGCACCTGCTGTCCATTGACCACTTTGAAGGCATCGAACACTTCAAGGGCTTTGGCCAGTTGAACCCGGCACAGCTGGCTTCACTGAAAGGGCAGGAAAAAAAGCTGAACCTGAAACAGCTGAGTGTTGCCTTTCACAGCTGGACAGCCTACTGCAACGGTGAACTTGACCGCCTCTGGACACTTGTGCATGAACAGGAGCCCTGTGCTCTCCCCTTCCTTCCAGCCGCCCTGCAACGCGCTCTGGAAGACCGCCCCTGGACCAGTGACGGTCTCAGCAGGACCCAGCGCCTGATCCTGCAAAGCCTTGCCGACAATGACACCCTGAAAACCCCTGTCGAGCTTTTCGGGCAGCTCTCCGGAGGGACAAACGAAATCCTGCATCTGGGCGATGCCATGTTCTGGCCCATGCTCTTCTCCCTGACACAGGGAGACAGGCCCGCCATCCATCCTGTCGAGGGCTATGCTCCCCTGGAAATGGCAGCGGATCATAACCTGCTCAAAACTGTGGAGCTAAGGCTGACCGAATTCGGACAGCAGCTTCTGTCCGGTGAAGCATACTGGCCAAACGGCGACAGTCTCAATCTGAATGACTGGCACTGGGACGAACAGGCAGAACAGCCCGTTCCTGCCATCGACAGTTCACTCAAACACTAAGGTTAAGGGCCGGAATTTCAGGCTGCTCCAAGGCTTCTGGAGCCGACAATTTCGTGGCCACGGGCCATGATCACCACACCGGGTTCTATCGGCTCCCAGAGGTCTGTATCCTCGGAAAGAGGTTCGGAAAGCACCAGCAGCGAATCTTCGCGCTTCGAGAGATAGAGCGAAGGCGCGCGATTGTCACTGGCATACCGGAAGAAATAGCTTCTGCTTCCGTCTGTCAGGGCAAAGGTACAGCGGAACGGCGCCCGGATCGCGGCTTCCCGCTGGAGCTCGACCACCCGTTCAACAAGCCAGCAGATGGCATCTTCCGGCGCCATGGTTTCCATTGCCCCCAGAAGGATCAGAAACAGGGCCTCACTGTCTGTTGTCCCTCTCCTGCTCTGATAGAGACTGTCCGGGATCAGGGCTTCGAGCTGGCGGCGCAAAACGGAGTAATCCCCGATCTGACCATTGTGCATGAACATCCAGTTCCCGACAGCAAAGGGGTGACAGTTGTCACGGGATGTTGCGGTACCGGTAGAAGCCCGGACATGCGCAAAGAAATGCTTCGTCCTGATCTGATGGGCAATGTGCTGCAGATTGCAGTCATTCCATGCCGGCATGATTTCACGGTAAAGGCCCGGTTCATTGCGATCAGCAAACCAGCCGACACCGAAGCCGTCACCATTGGTTGGAACCTTGGCTTCCGTCGCATTCAGGGACTGCTCGACAAGTGAATGCTCCGCCTTGAACAACAGTTCTTCCATGTAAATTGGGGACCCGCTGTAGGCCAACCATCGGCACATTTTCTTTTCTCCGGAAAATCATAAGGGACAGAACGAACTGGTTAGAAACGATACAGTGTCTTCCCCGTCCTATCACGAGAAAAAAAGCCTGCATCCAAAAAGGATGCAGGCTCAAGTCAAAGGAGCTTCGAGTAGGACCATGTCCCAACTGTTCAAAACTGTCCCCGGTTCCGAACACCCGAAGTCTTGATGGCAGGTTCAATCAAGGTAACAGATCAAACCTGCCGCACAGCGGCTTACTCAGCCGCATCCCGGTAATCTTCAATAGACGGGCAGGAACAAGCCAGATTGCGGTCACCGTAAACGTTGTCCACACGGGCAACAGGCGGCCAGTACTTGTTCAGGCGCAGTCCTTCAACTGGGTAAACAGCATCCACACGGCTGTAAGGGTGAGCCCACTCTTCAGCAGTCAGAGCCTCGGCAGTGTGCGGTGCATTGCAGAGCATGTTGTCATCGGATGGCAGCTTGCCGGAACCCACCAGGTCGATTTCCTTGCGGATCTGGATCATTGCCTCGATGAAGCGATCCAGCTCGTACTTGGACTCGGACTCTGTCGGCTCGATCATCAGCGTGCCTGCAACAGGGAAGGACATGGTCGGTGCGTGGAAACCGTAGTCGATCAGACGTTTTGCAACGTCATCAACAGTCACACCTGTCTCATCCTTGATCGGACGCAGATCAACAATACACTCGTGCGCAACCATGTTGGTTTCGGATGTGTAGAGGATCGGGTAGTACGGACGCAGTTTCTCTGCCAGATAATTGGCATTGAGGATCGCTGCTTCTGTTGCCTTGCGCAGACCGTTGCTGCCCATCATCTTCAGGTACATCCATGAGATCGGCAGAATGGACGCAGAACCCCATGGAGCAGCAGAAACTGCAGACTGGTTGTACTCGCCATCCGGACCGGCATCCTGAACGATGGAGTGAGACGGCAGGAATGGCTTCAGATGAGCGCCAACGCCGATCGGACCAACACCGGGTCCTCCACCACCGTGAGGAATACAGAAGGTCTTGTGCAGGTTGAGGTGAGACACATCCCCGCCAAACTTGCCCGGCTTCGCAACCGCGACCATCGCGTTCATGTTCGCACCGTCAACGTAAACCTGACCACCGTACTCGTGGACGATTTCACAGGTCTTGCGGACCTCTTCCTCGAACACGCCGTGTGTGGACGGATAGGTGATCATGACGGCAGCAAGGTTGTCCTTGTGCTTCTCTGCCTTTGCGAGCAGATCGGCATTGTCGACGTTCCCCTTGTCGTCACAGTCCACGACAACAACCTTCATGCCAACGAGGTTCGCAGACGCAGGGTTCGTACCGTGGGCAGAAGACGGGATCAGACAGATGTCACGATTATGGTCACCACGGCTTTCGTGATAACGCTTGATCGCCAGCAGACCGGCATATTCACCCTGGGAACCGGCGTTTGGCTGCAGGGAAACGGCATCATAACCTGTCACTTCCGACAGCATGTCTTCCAGTTCCTTGATCAGCTTCACATAGCCCTGGGCCTGATCAAGCGGAGCAAACGGGTGAATGTTGCCGAACTCCGGCCAGGTGATCGGAATCATCTCGGATGTCGCGTTCAGCTTCATTGTACAGGAGCCAAGCGGGATCATCGCACGATCCAGAGCAATGTCCTTGTCCATCAGCTTGCGCAGATAGCGCAGCATCTCTGTTTCAGAGTGATAGCTGTTGAAAACAGGGTGCGTCAGGAAGGACGAGACACGGTTCAGACCCAGCGGAAGGGCTGTATCAACCAGACCGTCCAGAGCCTCGACGTCAGCCTCGACACCGAAAGCAGACCACAGAGCCTGAACATCTTCACGCGCAGAAGTCTCGTCAAAGGAAACGCCAACTTCATCGCTGGAGATGTGACGCAGGTTTAAACCGGCTTCCAGAGCAGCCTTGACGATTGCATCGCCCTTGCCCGGAACCTTGACAGTCACAGTGTCAAAGAAGTCCTTGCTCACCAGTTCCAGACCGGCATCTTCCAGACCGCGCGCAAAGATTGCAGCCAGACGTGCAACGCGACGTGCGATTGTCTTCAGACCTTCCGGACCGTGGTAGGTCGCGTAGAAACCGGCGATGTTTGCCAGCAGCACCTGCGCTGTACAGATGTTGGAGTTCGCCTTTTCACGACGGATGTGCTGCTCACGTGTCTGCAGGGCAAGACGCAGGGCAGGTTTGCCATCCGAATCAACGGAAACACCGACAAGACGCGCAGGAATGGAACGCTTGAAGGCATCCCGTGTTGCAAAGTAACCGGCGTGCGGGCCACCAAAGCCCATGGGAACACCAAAGCGCTGGGCAGAGCCGATAGCGACGTCAGCACCCAGATCACCCGGTGACTTGATAAGGGTCAGCGCCAGCAGGTCAGCTGCGAGAACCGCAAGACCCTTGTTGGCCTGAACAGAAGCGATGATGTCGCTGAAATCTGCAACATTACCGGAAACGCCCGGATATTGAAGAACGACAGCAAAAACGTCCGCAGGGTCAAGATCCTTGCGCGGGTCACCAACGACAACATTGATGCCAAGAGGCTGGGCACGTGTCTGAATGACTTCAATGGTTTGCGGCAGGCAGTCCTGATCAACGAAGAAGTTGTTGGACTTGCTCTTTCCGGAACGCTTGCAGAAGGTCATGGCTTCTGCTGCAGCAGTCGCTTCATCCAGCATGGAAGAGTTGGCAATGTCCATACCGGTCAGATCTGCAATCATGGTCTGGAAGTTCAGAATTGCTTCCAGACGTCCCTGAGAGATCTCGGCCTGATAGGGCGTGTAAGCCGTGTACCAGCCCGGATTTTCCAGAACGTTACGCAGGATCACACCCGGTGTCTTCGTTCCGTAGTAACCCATACCGATGAAAGACTTGAGAACCTTGTTCTGCTCTGCGAGAGCACGAATTTCTGCAAGAGCCTGGTCTTCGGTCTTGCTCAGTTCCAGAGCAAGCGGAGCAGTCTCAAGAATTGTCTCGGGAACAGTTTTCTCGATCAGGTCAGTAACGCTGGCCAGCCCCAGAACAGACAGCATTTCCTGCTGTTCCTGCTCGGTTGGTCCATTGTGGCGACCGATGAAGTTTGTTGTCTGCTCCAGATCTGCAAGAGAAGTGTGCTGGTTTGACATCATTTTTCCTTGAACGTTGTTAGGGGCCCAACGCTGGCCTGCTGATAAGATACGAGGCATGCTCCAGCCATTGAGCTGTGCCACGCAGTGTGCATTTTCTGAACGCTGTCAGGTCCCGAACAGGGATCTCTTCATTCATCACCCGCGAGGGGTGGATTTGGGGGTGAGGCAAGTCACCCCCCGGCTATCCACGGATCAGCCTTGTTCAGCGATGAACGCCTTGTAACCGGCTTCATCCATCAGATCGTCAAGTTCAGACGGATCAGAAAGCTTGACCTTGTAGAACCATGCATCGCTTTCCGCAGCAGAGTTTACCAGGCTTGGATTGTCAGCCAGTTCCTCGTTGCCTTCGGTTACAGTACCGGAAACGATCGCGATCACTTCACTGGCAGCCTTGACGGACTCAACAACTGCTGCTTCCTCGCCCTTTTCCAGATCCTGGTCTTCTTCCGGAACCTCAACGAAAACAACGTCACCCAGCTGTTCCTGTGCAAAGTTGGTGATACCGACAGTACCGATGTCACCATCCACGTCGATCCATTCGTGATCTTCACTGAACTTGCGATTGCTCATTTTTTTATCCTTTTTGCATTTCAACCGAACCAGAATTCATTCCTGACAGGCCGGTCTTCACTTGGTCGTAAAATTGAGACAGACGACAGGGAAGTCTATGCTGCTCAACCGCGATAATAGCTCTTCTTTTCGAAAGGCATTTTGACAACCTTGCACGGAAGGGCCTTCTTCCGGACAAGTGCTGAAATCTCGGTGCCGGCTTCCTTGAAAGCGGCATCCACGTAAGCGATAGCAATCGGGCCGCCAACAGATGGGCCAAAGCCACCCGAAGTCACGCGACCGATAACGTTCTCGTCACCGTCAACAAGCTCGACACCCGGACGAAGCGGCGCGCGGCCTTCCGGCAGAACACCGACCAGACGACGCGGAGCACCGTTTGCAATCTGATCCTGAATGATGGCCGCACCCGGGAAGCCACCCTCTTCGCGGCGACGCTTCTGGATCGCCCACAGCAGACCGGCTTCGATCGGAGTTGTTGTTGTATCGATGTCATTGCCATAAAGGCACAGACCTGCTTCCATACGCAGGGAGTCACGGGCACCAAGGCCAGCGAATTCAACACGCTCGTCAGCCAGAAGCTTGCGAACCAGGGCATCAGCCTGATCACCCGGCATGTAGATTTCATAACCGTCTTCGCCTGTGTAGCCGGAGCGGCTTACAAAGCACTCAACACCAGCCAGTGTCAGGCTTTCCGCTGTCATGAACTTCATTTCACCGGCACGCGCATCCAGTTCGGAGAGAACCTCTGCTGCCTTTGGTCCTTGGAAAGCAACCAGCGCATAGTTGTCTTCGATTGTCAGTGTGACGTCGCCTTCAAGATTGTCGCGCATGTGCTGGATATCTGCGTCCTTGCAGGCCGCGTTGATCACCAGATAGAGGCCGTCTTCCTCACGCGTGATCATCAGGTCGTCAAGAATACCGCCCTGGTCATTGGTGAAGAAGCTGTAGCGGATCGCGCCAACTTTCATGGCCTGGACATCAGCAGGCAGCAGTTTTTCAAGGGAAGTCAGGGCATCGGCACCACGCAGACGGACAACGCCCATGTGGGAAACATCAAACAGAGCAGCGGATTCACGGGTGTGCTGGTGCTCTGCCATGATACCGGCCGGGTACTGAACAGGCATGTCGTAGCCAGCGAATGGTACCATTTTGGCACCCAGCTCTACGTGAAGGGAATGAAGTACTGTTTTATTGAGATCAGCTTGATCAGTCACGTTTCCAAATCCAGACATAAAAAGGGCACAAGGCAAGATAGTCTTGCCACTATACCCCCTCTGTCTTCGCACCTGAGAGATTGACAGTCTGACACACAAGGCAATCACACTGCTTACTCCTTCGGTGCTCCATGCTTGGAAACATGAAGCTTTCCAGAGTTGCCTCTTCCAAACGGTCCTCAAGCCTGAGAGTTTCCGGGGTGGTTGCTCCTTCGGCGCCCCTTTCTGACAAGGGGACTCTCCCATTTGGAATAGAACGGCTATGTTGCGGGCGAACCCGCTTTCCGACCTAAAATGGTTCCACTGCGACGAAATGTCAACAAAAGTCGACACAGCTCAATTTTTTTTGATGACAATAATGCAATGCTGCCATGCTCAGACAGCAGCTAGATTGCTGTCTTTCAACACAAAATTACAGTCCTGTTTTTTTGATCAGAATCGAGTCCGATTGTAGTAAAGTTCCGCCCGACTCACCTCCAGACCGAGGTAGATAATGAAATCCTCTCCGGTCTCCCTGTCCTTGAGGGGAATGCTCGGGAAAACGTTGTCAACCAGAGCAACAGATGTGTCATTTCCCTGGAAAGGAATAAGAATATCAAAAGCTTCACGCTGGAGGATATTGTCATTCAAATCGGTAATGGCAACAAAGTAGTTCAGCTTTGCCATGTTCTCGGCATTTGCCGGTCCCTGACTGGCTTCAAAACGGATAACCAGGCGATTGTCCAGGCGACGAATACCTTCGTCCCTGTCTTCCTCCAGCACGCAGTTCAGGGCAAAGTTGTTGATTTCAACTTCGAAGGAAACATCTGTCAGGTCACGCCCCTGACCGACAAATCGCGTCATTTCCGCGGCTTCGGCCAGAACGACAACTTCGGGGCAGGCTGGTGGAGGTGCTTCCGGCTCCAGCACACCACAGGCAGAGAGCAGCAGGGCTCCAAGGGCCATGAAAGAGCTGCGAACAGCATTTTTCCCGGCAAACCGGGAAGCACCCTCACCCGCCTGAATGTCCGATCGCTTTAGGTCCGTGTTCTGGTTCATTCCGAAATGTCCCGCAAATCCTGTTATCCCTGCTGGAAAAAGCAACTGATCAGCCCCATCTTTTTTTTGCATAAGACCAGACAGCGCCAGCAATTCCGGCACTTTAACGCCACTCCTTGCTTCTGGAAAGACCGTTTATTTCGACAACACCCTTCCATGGACCGGACGACTATACTAGTTTGCTGTCCACAAAGACTGCAAACACACCGTATCAGGCCTCGTCAGGACAAACATCAGGATTGCGACATGAGTTCCCTTGCCGCCCCAAACAACGCTTCGGAAAAACCGGACCTCACCATTTACCTTGCCAGCCCCAGAGGCTTCTGCGCCGGCGTTGACAGGGCCATTGAGATTGTTGAACGCGCGCTGGAAAAACACGGCGCACCGGTCTACGTCCGCCACGAAATCGTTCACAACCGCTACGTCGTTGAATCGCTTGAGGCCAAAGGTGCTGTTTTCGTCAAGGAACTGGATGAGGTACCAGAGGGCGTGCCGGTTATTTTCTCTGCCCACGGTGTACCAAAGTCGGTTCCCGCCGAAGCCAAGCGCAGGGACCTGATGTATTTCGATGCCACCTGCCCGCTCGTCAGCAAGGTTCACCGCGAAGCCGAACGTCACGAAAAGGATGGCCGAACCGTCATCCTGATCGGGCACGAAGGACACCCCGAGGTTATCGGAACCATGGGGCAGATCGATCCTGAATCAATCGTTCTGGTTGAAACAGTCGAGGATGCCCGCACACTGGAACTGCAGAATCCGGACAATGTGGCCTATGTCACACAGACAACCCTCTCCGTTGATGACACCCGCGAGATCATTGATGTTCTGCGCCAGCGCTTTCCAAACATGGAAGCTCCAAGGAAAGAGGACATCTGCTATGCAACGACAAACAGGCAGGACGCCGTCAAGGTCATCGCCAGTCGCTGCGAGGCCCTGATGGTAATCGGGGCTCCCAATTCATCAAATTCGAAACGCCTGGTCGAGGTCGCGTTCAACGCCGGATGCGAGAAGGCAGCCCTGGTTCAGCGCGCCAGCGAAATCAAGTGGGATCAACTCAAAGATGTAAAATCCCTGGGACTGACAGCGGGAGCTTCCGCCCCCGAGATTCTGGTGGAAGAGGTAATTGACGCCTGCCGGGAGCACTTCAGGGTCACTGTCGAGGAAATCAATATCCGGGACGAGGATGTCGTCTTCAAGATCCCCAAGGGCCTTGCTGCCGACGCCCCCACCAAACAAGCCTGACAACAAGAAGATTCGAAGATGGCCGTCTATACAGAAGTTCCCGATTCAGAAGTTCAAGAGTTTCTGACGCATTACAACATTGGCGAGGTTACTGCCCTCAAGGGAATCGCAGAAGGGGTGGAAAACACCAATTTCTTCCTTTCAACAACCGAAGGGCAATACATCCTCACGCTCTACGAGAAACGGGTCAATGCCGATGATCTTCCCTTCTTTCTCGGGCTGATGGATCACCTCTCCCAAAAGGGGTTGTCCTGCCCGCAGGTGATCTCTGACAAAAAGGGGCAGCAATTGGGTCGCCTCTGCGACAGGCCTGCTGCCATTACCGGTTTCCTTCAGGGAATGTGGCCACGGAGAATCAAGCCTGTTCACTGCAAGGAACTGGGACGGGCCATGGCACAACTCCATCAGGCCGCCGCTGACTTCACCCTTGAACGCCCGAATTCACTCTCTCTGGAGGGCTGGGGACCAATCCTTGAAGCCTGCAGGGAAAAAGGCAACTCTGTTCAGGACGGATTGATTGAAAGCCTGGATCACGAGCTGTCCTTCCTTCAGGAAAACTGGCCCGGAACCCTGCCCACCGGGGTGATTCATGCCGATCTTTTTCAGGACAATGTCTTCTTCCTCGACGAAAAGCTGTCCGGGCTGATCGACTTTTACTTCGCCTGTAATGATATCCTGACCTACGATCTGGCCATCTGCCTGAACGCCTGGTGTTTCGAGGAAGACAACAGCTTCAATGTCACCAAGGCCAGATTGATGCTCAAGGCCTATCAGGGTATCCGCCCCCTGTCCGAAGCCGAGCTTGAAGCCCTGCCCGTTCTGGCAAGAGGTGCGGCGCTGCGTTTCCTGCTGACACGGCTGTTTGACTGGATCAACCATCCCGAAGGTGCCTTTGTCAAACCCAAGGACCCACTGGAATATGTCCGAAAACTCAAATTCCACCAAAGCGTCAAATCGGTTCGGGATTATGGCCTGTGAGCGAAACACAATCAGCAGCCCCCGTTGAAATCTTCACAGATGGTGCCTGTTCCGGCAATCCCGGCCCCGGGGGATGGGGCGCGCTGCTCCGTTACAAGGGGCACGAAAAGGAACTCTGCGGGGGTGAAGCCTCAACCACAAACAACCAGATGGAACTGATGGCCGCCATCGTTTCCCTCGAAACACTCAAACGCCCTTCCCTCGTCCACCTGACAACAGATTCGGTCTATGTCCGCGACGGCATCACCAAATGGATTTTCAACTGGAAGCGCAACGGCTGGAAAACCGCCAGCAAGAAGCCGGTCAAGAACGAGGAACTCTGGAAACGCCTGGATCAGGCAATGACACGCCACACAATCGAGTGGTTCTGGGTCAAGGGCCATGCCGGACATCCGGAAAACGAACGCGCCGACGAACTTGCCCGAAAGGGAATGGAAGACTTCAAATAAAAAAGCCGCTGCTCACGCAGCGGCTTTTGTTTCAACCGGAATAAACCACTAGTCGTCTTCAAGAAGCTGAAGCAGTGTTTGTGGTCCCTTGTTGGCCTGGGAGCGCGCTGCAATTTCCAGCTCGCTCTGCACAAGCGTGTTTGCGATCTGTGTCGAAACAGCGCCGATGTCAGCATCCGCCAGCGCAGAATTGGCCGCAACAGAGTTTTCGAACTGACTGGCAATGTTTTCAGCCGTTACGTCAAACCGTGAAATGGTTGCCCCGACATCGGACCGGAATCCCGAAACGCTGTCGAGGGCGGCATCCACTGCCGAAAAAGCCGCCTGCGCATCGGCCTGTGTGGTCACATTCAGACCTGTAAGACCCAGCGCACCGGCAGAGGCATCGACAGAATCAAGCTCGATGGTATCGCCTGTATCGGTCCCGACCTGAAAACTCAGGGCCGGACTGCCATTGATCAGCTCCTGACCGTTGAAGGTTGTCCCCTGGACAATCTGGTCAACCTCTGAAAGGAGTTGCTGAAACTCGGCGTCAATATTGGCCCGGCCATCAGCACCCGCAGTTCCGGACAGGGATTGCCCGGCCAGTTCCTTGAGACGCGTCAGGACATCCCCGACACGTGCCAGCCCGCCATCAGCGATCTGGCCAATGGAAGACCCTTGCGAGGCCGTTGTTGCGACCTGACGCAAAACAGAGTTTTCTGCGGTCAGTTTTGTACTGATCGCCAGAGCAGCAGCATCTGTAGAGGGATTGGCCAAACGGCTACCACTTGAAAGCTGCTGGATGGAGTTCGTCTGATTGATCTGGTTTTGGCGAGAGATGCTGCCCAAACCATTGACAGGATTAACTGTCGGCATTGTCTCTATCTCCTGAGAACCTAAACGGATCTTACCTAATCCGTTCCGGCAAAATACGCCCACCGGAAATTAGCCAACCGGACACCACCAGTGACAAAGTCACCGAAGATATCCATGCATATATGAATGAAACATCGCACAAATGTGCCAAAATATCAATGAAAGGCAAAAACTTTTAGATTCAATTTTAAGTAAATTTTTACCTCTTGAACAATACCCCTTCAGGAATCGAAGAGAGGCGCTGTCATGAAACAGCGCCTCTCTTCCCTGTTTTAAGGGGCAGAAACCTCAGAGGTCAGCAAGCAGTGTCATCGCATCAGACACTTCAAGCGCACCCGGGTTTTCCTCAACATGGAAATGTTCGACAACGCCATCACGAACCAGCATGGACAAACGAATTGCACGCGTAGACAGGCCAAAGCCCGACCCGTCAAAGGATGCGCCGATGGAGCGGGTGAAATCGCCATTGCCATCCCCGACCATTGTGACCTTGCCATCTGCGTTCATGGCCTTGCCCCAGGCTTGCATCACGAAGGCATCGTTCACCGAAACACAGAGGATTTCATCAACACCCGCTGCCCTGAAATCATCTGCCGCCTTTACAAAACCCGGCAACTGGTTGTTACAGGTCGGCGTGAAGGCACCCGGAACAAAAAAGCACGCCACATGCTTGCCTGCAAAAAGGTCTGATGTCTGATGCGCTTCCATACCTTCATCACCGGGTACCCATACCTTTACATCCGGAACAGGGTCCCCGACCGCAATCAGTCTGGTCTGCTCTGCCATTGTTCTTTCCTCTCTGTTTCTGTTTGAAAATGCGATGCACTGGATACGTCTGAATCACGCATCCGGTTTTTCTGCAGTCTGTAACGCATCAAGCACCTCATCCACAGAAAGGATCTCGCTCAGGGCAATACCCTCTGCACTGGATGGGCCATAAACAATATTGAAGGGAATTCCATAGCGACCATTGACCTTCAGATAATCCGAGATAACCGGATCAGGGTTCGTCCAGTCAGCTTTCATCAAAACAACATCACCTGTTTCAAAGGCCTGCTGAACCTGATCATCGGAAAGCACCAGCCTCTTGTTCACCTGACAGGTGATACACCAGTCAGCTGTGACATCAACAAAGACCGTCCTGCCCTCTGCAACAAGTCGGGAGATTTGCTGCTCATCAAAGACAGTCCAGTTTTCCTCAAGCGCAATTGGCGCAGGCACCGTCGATGCCGATCCCAGCGGAATTGCCAGAGTGAAAACGGAAACAAGCGCCACCATGGCCCATTTGGCCTGCGTTTTGTATCGCAAGGCCCAGAGCACCACCAGCAGGGCCGCAAGAGCCAGAGCGATCAGCACGGTCACCATTGCCCCTGACTGTACCCAGACGACCGACAGCAACCAGACAGCCGTTACAATCAGGGCCAGACCCATGACCTGCTTGACCCGAACCATCCACATCCCCGGCTTTGGCATGACGGCTGCCAATCCGGGAAAGAGCGCAACCAGCAGATAGGGAAGCGCCATCCCAAACCCGAGGGCCGTAAAGATTGCAAGGATCTCGAAACTTCCACCCGCCAGTGCAAAGGCCACAGACGTTCCCAGGAAAGGCGCGGAACAGGGCGTCGCCAGCAGGGTCGCAAAAACCCCTGTCGCAAAATCACCCTTTACTCCTTTGGACTGACTTTCCCTGACAGCCAGATCGTTCAGGGCTCCGACAGAGCCGATCTCGAAAAGGCCAAAGAGATTCGCGGCAAAGAAAACGACGACAAGCGCCATAAAGGCCAGAAACACAGGTTGCTGAAACTGAATACCCCATCCCACAGAAAGACCGAGAACCTTCAGCAGAATGGCACCCAGCGCAAGTGCCCAGAAGGACACCATAATTCCGGAAACCGTTACCAGAAACCCCTTGCGTGCCTCACTTCTTTCCCTGTCAGCCTTGTTGACCAGAGACAGAAACTTCAGGGAAAGCACAGGCAGAACACAGGGCATCACATTCAGGATCAAGCCCCCCAGGACAGCAAGCAGAAGAACCTCAAAAAGCCTATCTGACAAGGGGGAGGCTGTCACACCATCAGGGTCGAAACGCGCGAGCTCCGCCCACTCTGTTCCGCTTTTCTGTTCATCGTTCACATAGGTCAGCGTTAGCCTTTTGCCTTCCAGAACCTGCCTGTCATCCGTTGAGGTGACTGTGATGGCAAAGCTGTAGAGGTCCTCTCCGCCACTGGCGGGTCTGAATTCCGGAGCCGAATAGAGAAAGGCTGTCGGTCCTTCAACAAGAACATCGCTTCCGTCCGGCAGGCTTTCGCCCGGAATGGAGATCATTCCGGCAAGCACAAGCTCCTCGTCACTGCCCTGAAGGGCGAGCGAGCGAAATGATGCAACAGACGATTGCGCCCCGGGGGTCTGAAGTTCCGGCACTGTTTTCAGGGCATCCTGAACAAGGTCTGCCTCAAGAGACTGAAAACCCTTTCCCGGTTGCAGTGTCATTTCAAAGGCATTCGAATAGGGAATGCAGACCTCTTCACAAATCAGGTAATTGGCCGTCAGTCTGAGGGTCAGGGACCGGCTCGTGTCCTTTGCCTTCACAGCGAGGGGGAACACAACCCGATCGGAATAGCCGAAGGTCTGGAGCCCGAAGAGCACAAAGCGATGGGGCGCAGGCCACAAAACCTCAAGGCTCTCGACATTTTCACTGCCGGACCAGTCAACAGAAAGCGGAAACCCTGCATCACCGGGAGAACGCCAGTAGGTCTTCCACCCCTTTTGCAGAACCTGCTCCAGAGCAAAAACGACCTCTCCCTCCCCCAGTGCGTCCCTGTCACTCAGGAGACGAACAGAAAGCTGGTCCATTTCCTGCCAGCCGGACGCTGCAGCACGGGCGTCCCTGACACCCAGGTCAGGGAACGAAAGAGACAAAACAGCAAGCAGGGCAAAAACGAAAGCCTGATATTTTTTAACGGCTCTGAAAAAAACGGGCATATGAAATCTGACTGATCGTGAATGACAAGGAGCTTGCAAACGCCAGTGAAAAGCTCCCTTTTCTGTCTTCTAAGGTAATCAACTCCTGTTCCCGGTCAAGGAAAGGAGGTTGCACATACTGTCACATCTTTGTCAGAAGCGTGAAAAAACACACAGGAAAGCGCTCTCAGGATTGATTTACCAAGCAAAGCACCGCTAGTGTTATAGAAGACGTCACTTTCATGGCAGGTCTGAAAACCCTATGTCCTCTTCCGATGAACTCACCTCGCTCCGCGGCAAACTGCTGATCGCCATGCCCCAGATGAGCGATTCCCGCTTTGCAGAGGCTGTTATTTACCTGTGCGAGCACACCCCGGAAGGTGCAATGGGTCTGGTCATCAACAAGGATATCGAGGTCATTTCGATGACAGAGCTGATGGGGCAGCTCTCCATCTCGATCCCCGAGCCCGAGAAAGACAGGCTGACAAACTGCTTTGTCGGAGCCGGTGGACCTGTTGAACAGAACCGCGGTTTCATTCTGCACAGCAACGAATACCTGAAAGAAGAGAGCCTGTCTGTCTCTGACCAGCTTGCCATGACAGCCACGCTGGAAATTCTCCAGGACATTGCAAACGGACAGGGACCGGCCTCCTGCCTGATTGCTCTTGGCTACTCCGGCTGGTCCGAACTCCAGCTTGACCGGGAGCTTCAGGAGAATGCCTGGCTTATTGTCGACGCCGATCAGGACCTGCTTTTCAATCATCCCAGATCAGAAGTCTGGGGCGCAGCCCTGGCAAAACTGGGCATCTCCCCGGAACTGCTCTCCAGCGAGATTGGCCGGGCATAGAACGGAAAGGCTAGTCGTCGAAATCCTGCAGCATTTCTGCGAAACGGTAGGCCGCAGGATGGGACGGATCAACAACGGGCCTACGCCAGTCATCGTCGGTCAGAAGACCAAATGTCAGATGGTCCTCCCATTCCCCGTTGATTTTCAGATACCTTCTGGCAAGGCCTTCCTGCCTGAAACCGGCGTGTCCCAGAACACACTTGCTCGCCACATTTTCGGGCAGACAGGCCGCTTCCAGTCTGTGAAGCTTCAGTTTTTCAAAGGCAAAGGCCGACACGGTAGGCAGGGCATCCTTCATAAAGCCCTTCCCGGCATGCGGCTCCCCCATCCAGTAACCGATGGTTCCACTGCTTGAGGTTCCCCTGCTCACCTTGCCAAGGGTCACGCCTCCCAGAAGCTGGTGATTTTTCCTCTCGAAGATAAAAAAGGTATAGCCCCAGCCATCCAGCCAGTCGTTGCGGTAGTTCCTGAGCCTGCGCTTAAAGGCATTGCGGGTCAGTGCATCCGCCGTCCAGGTTGGTTCCCAGGGGACAAGAAAGTCGCGACTGACCCTTCTGAGCTCTTCCCACTGGGCAAAGTCCGAGATAAGAGGAGGGCGAAGATAGACGCGCCCTCCTGTCAGGCAAACTGTCCGCATATCCCGGGTCGTGTAGAAGAGGTCAAACATGGAATTCTATGCCGCGAAACGCTGCCCGACAGCGTCATAACTCTCCAGCTGTGACAAGGGACCGATCGCCGCAATGGTCGGCGCAGAGGACAACAGCCGCCTTGCTGTTTCCCTGGTTTTTTCAAGATCAACAGCCTCGATCTCAGCAACGATTTCCTCTGTTGTGATCTGACGGCCGAAAACAAGCATCTGCTGCGCCAGTTGCTCGCAGCGTACAGAAGTGCTTTCCCGTCCCATCAGAATGGAAGCTTTCAACTGGATACGCGCACGTTCCACCTCTGCCTCGCTCAGGTCATCAATGGATTTCATCATCACATCGCTGACAGCCGGAACCAGTTCCGCCAGTTCTTTCTCTCCCGTTCCCGCATAGACCCCGAACAGGCCTGAATCCATGAAGGACGATGTAAAGGAGTAGATGCTGTAAACAAGGCCACGCTGCTCGCGGATATCCTGGAAGAGCCGCGAGGACATTCCGCCGCCCAGCAGGGTCGAATAGATATTCGCAGCATAGTAATCGGGATCCCCAAAGGCCACACCTTCAAAACCAAGCAGGAAATGCGCCTGGTCCAGCTTGCGGTCCTCCCGGAAATCCCCGCCCGTGTAGAGTGTTTTCTGTCGTTGAGGCACTTCCACGGAATTCAGGGCTCCGAAATGCTCCTCTGCAAGGCGCACAAAATCCTCATGCCTGATCTTGCCTGCAGCGGTCAGCACAATATTGTTGCTGCCGTAAAGCGAGATGTAATCGACAAGATCACCCTTCTCGAGGCGCGCAACAACTTCCGACTTGCCGAGAACCGGACGCCCCAGAGCCTGCTGAAAATAGGCGCGCTCCTGAAAGTGATCAAAGATCACATCATCCGGAGTGTCGTTGACCTGCCCGATTTCCTGCAGAACAACCTGCCGCTCACGCTGCAGTTCCTTCCTGTCAAAAACCGAGTTTTGCAGAATGTCTGCAATTGTATCGACGGCCAGCGGCACGTCATCAGCCAGTACACGCGCGTAAAAGGCTGTATTTTCACGGCTGGTGTAGGCGTTCAACTGCCCCCCGACGGCCTCGATCTCTTCTGCAATGTCATAGGCTGTCCGGCGCCTGGTTCCCTTGAAAACCATGTGTTCCAGAAAATGGGCGATCCCGTTCGCAAGCTGGCTTTCATCACGGGTTCCTACCCCGATCCATGCTCCCAAAGTGACAGATTCCACCGACATTACTGAATCTGTTGCCACTCTCAAGCCATTGGCGAGGGTTGAAATCTGAACTGTCATCCGGTGTTGAGCTTTCCTGTTGTACCGCAATTACTCTATCACCGGGTGGCTACAGAAGAACAGCCCAAAGGTCCAGAAAATAAAAAACCCGCCGCCGGAAAACCGGGGCGGGTTCCTTTTCTGACGACAGAAGGAATCACACATTCCGTCTGTGAGACAGGACAAATTCTTTCAGGGCATCCAGATCATTATCCATAACCTCGAAACGTTCTTCACGTTCAAAGAGATCAGACAGGTGTGCCGGCAGTTCGGGATGAACACCGGATGCCTTGCTGACGGCGTCCGGGAACTTGGCCGGATGCGCTGTGGCCATGCAGGCCATGACCGGAACATCATCACGGATCTTTTCGCGCGCCGCGACAACAGAGATCACAGAGTGCGGATCAAGCAGTTCTCCGGTTGTTTCATGGTAGTGGCGGATTTCCTTCAGGGTGTCTTCGTCAGACAGGCGGAAACCGTCAAAGAGACGCAACACGGAAGACAGCTGCGCATCACTGACACTGAATTCCCCCCTGGAGCGGAAATCGGTCATGGTTTGTGCAACAGCAGCTCCATCCCGTCCGAGCATGTCGAACAGCAGGCGCTCGAAGTTACTGGAAATCTGGATATCCATGGAAGGCGAGAGACTGGGCTCGACAGATTCCATGGTCATGGCACCGGTTTCAAAGAAGCGGGTCAGGATATCATTGCGGTTGGAACCAACAATCAGCTGGGAAACCGGCAGTCCCATCCGGCCTGCCGCATAGGCTGCAAAGACATTGCCGAAGTTTCCTGTCGGCACAGAGAAGCCAACGGGACGGTCCGGCGCACCCAGCGCGATCCCTGCCACGAAATAATAGGCGATCTGCGCCATGATGCGGGCCCAGTTGATAGAGTTCACGGCAGAGAGGTTCACGGCACGACGGAAATCCATGTCATTGAACATGGCCTTGACGTTGTCCTGGCAATTGTCAAAATCACCGTGGATCGCAATGTTGAACACATTCCCGGCCTGCACTGTCGTCATCTGACGGCGCTGAACATCCGACACACGGCCGTGGGGATGCAGAATAAAGATGCTGATCTGGTCACGATCACGACAGGCCTCAATCGCAGCAGACCCGGTGTCTCCGGATGTTGCACCAACAATCACAACCCGCTCGTCACGCTTCTTGAGGATCAGATCGAAAAGACGCCCCAGCATCTGCAGGGCGAAATCCTTGAACGCCAGTGTCGGACCGTTGAACAGCTCCATAACCCAGAGACGGGAATCAATCTGCTTGAGCGGCGCAACAGCCGAGTGGCGAAAATCGGCGTAGCTGCGCCGGATCAGATCTTTCAGCTCTGCATCAGCAATCACTCCCTCAACAAAGGGGCGAACGACACGAAAGACAACCTCTTCATAGGGCAGTCCGGCCATTTCACGCATTTCCTGCGCGGAAAATTCAGGCCAGGCCTCCGGAACATACAGGCCGCCATCTTCGGCCAGACCGGCCAGAAGAACGTCATCAAAGGAGAGGACGGGAGCTTTGCCACGGGTGGAAATGTATTTCATGGGCTGTCTCTAGATCTGCTGTCACAGGATGATTTCTGCACAACGTACTTGCACCGGTCCCAAACAGCAAGCCTTCGCGTGGCTCTGAAGCCCAAGTTTTAAGAATAGCCAGCAATAGAATATTCACTGGCCTCCCGGAGCAGGGACTATTCACCGTTCCGTTCCATGAATCTCAGGAACCTCTCAATGAGTGGATCAGCCCTGAGACTGGAAGCCCAGACCACGTGGACAGCCATGGGAGCAACTGTCCAGTCCGGGAGAATCTCGACCAGCCTCCCCTGCTTCAGATCCTCCCGCACCATGAACTCCGGAGGAGAGGACAGCCCCATTCCCTGCAGGGAAAACTGATGCATCGCATCAGCGTTATCCACCTGCAGTCTTGCAGCATGATGAATGCGCACCAACCCCTCTTCGGGGTGAGACAGTTCCCGGTAGGGCGGCATCATCGCCATCTGAATCCACGGCCAGCTTTCAAGATCAGAAGGCTTTTCAGGCACAGTACGGCCCTTGAGCAGATCAGGATGACAGACCAGCGTGCGGGCAAGGCTTCCCAGACTTTTTGTCAGCAACGAAGAATCCGGCATCTTTCCGACCCTTATCGCGACATCAATACCTGCCTCCAGCAAATCCTGCCGCACATCAGCGTAGATCAGTCTCAGGTCCAGATCCGGATAGGCCCTGGCAAAGGCGGCAATCTTCGCGGAATAATCACTGCGGACAAAAGCCGCAGGCAAGGCCACGGTAAAAACGCCTGACGGATTTTCCGTTTTGTTTCTGAGCAGGCTCAATCCCTGTTCCGCATGCTGAAGCATTGCACGGGCCTCGTGATAGAACTCTTCCCCGGCTGCAGTCTTGCGAATCTTGCGCGTTGAACGATGCAACAGGGCAAGATTGTACCGCTTTTCAAGCGACGAGATATGGTGACTGACCACAGAGGGGGACACCCCCAGTTCAGCAGCAGCCCTGCTAAAGGAACCCGCCTCGACTGCCTTCACAAAAACCGCCATTGCTCTCAAGTCATTGATCAAGATAACACCTGCGTCAATTATTCTATTTTTTGCAATTATCTTTTCTTATTAAAGCATATTATAGAAAATAGGAAAGCCTGATAGCTTGCCTGCTCCCATCTGGAGTTGACGATGCAAGATTATCTGTCCATGGCGCTCTTTGCGCTTGCCCTGTCCATCTCACCCGGCCCGGTGAACATGATCACGCTTTCATCCGGCGTCAGCCGCGGTTTTGCAGGGACGCTTCCCTTTGTTCTGGGGGCATCACTGGGCTTTACGGCACTTCTGTTCCTGCTGGGGCTGGGACTTCTTGAACTTGTGACGCAGCATGACCTTCTGATGACCGCGATCAAGGCACTGGGAACCGCCTACATCTGCTATCTTGCCGTCCTGCTGTTCAAAGCCCCCTCCACCCTTGCTGCTTCAGAACAGGAAAGTGCACCCCGCTTCTATCAGGGTGCACTTCTGCAATGGCTGAATCCTAAAGCCTGGGCAGCCTGTTTTACCGGTCTTGCCCTTTTCACAACAACACAGCAGCCGGAAAGCCTCTATACCTTCTGCAGCATCTATCTGGTTGTCTGTATGTGCGGCATCGGTTTCTGGGCTGTACTGGGCTCAAAAAGCACCCGCCTGTTTTCGACAGAGCGCCGTCTGGGACTTTTCAACAAGACCATGAGTCTGCTGCTCCTGCTGTCAGCAGGCCTCATTGCCCTGTCATAACAGGTCACTGCCCCAGATAACGGGTCTTCAGGTGAGCCTTGAAGACAGCCGGATCAAGAGGACGACCGGTGGCATGCGTCAGCAGTTCGTCCGTGCTCATGGATGATCCCCTGGAATGAACCTGCTCACCCAGCCAGCTCATCAGGGGCGCGAAATCACCCTGTTCTATCCGGTTCAGAAGATCCGGATTGGCCCGTCTGGCCGAATCAAATATCTGGGCCGCAGCCATGGCACCAAGACTGTAGGTCGGGAAATAGCCCCAGGCTCCATCATACCAGTGAATATCCTGCAAGCAGCCCAGTGTGTCACTCGGTGGACGAATACCAAGCAAGGCCTCAAGGCCATCATTCCAGGCTGTCGGCAGATCTTCCAGCTCCATACGGCCCTCAATCAGAGCACGCTCCAGACGATAGCGCAGGATGACATGCGCAGGATAGGTCACCTCGTCCGCATCAACCCGGATAAAACCCGGCTGCACACGGTTGCTCAGGGCACGGAGGTTCTCCGCTTCGTAAGCCGCTCCGGAGAGGCCCAGAATCTCCCGGGCCTTTGGTGCCATGAATCGCATGAACTCGGCTGAACGACAGGCCTGCATTTCAATCAGCAGGGACTGGCTTTCATGCAGGGTCATCCCGCGGGCGGAACCAACCGGCTGCAAGCGCCAGTCCGCGGGAAGGCCTCTTTCATAGAGGGCATGCCCCGTTTCATGGAGCACCCCCATCAGCGCGGTCATGAAATCCTGCTCGTCATAGCGGGTGGTGATACGGACATCATCCGGCACACCACCGCAGAAAGGGTGCAAGGAGGTATCAAGACGACCGTGATTGAAGTCGAAGCCGACAGCGGCCATCAGTTCGCGCCCCAGCTCCGCCTGTTGCGCGGTATCGTAAGGCCCCTGCAAAGGCAGGGCGTCGGGACGTGAAGCCTGCGCTTCCATCACCTCGCCCAGGAAACCCGGTAAAAAGGCCGCAAAATCCTCAAAAATGGCATCAATGCGTTCAGAGGAGCCACCCGGTTCATATGAATCGAGCAGGGCATCATAAAGCGAGCAGCCAAAAAGCTCTGCCTTGATCGCCGCTTCCTCACGCGACAGGGCCAGCACCTCTTTCAGTGCCGGCAAAACCGCCTTGAAATCATTGCCCGGGCGCGCTGTTCTCCATATGCCCTCGCATTTCTTGCAGGCACGCGTCAGACGTTCAACAAAATCACTGCTCAGGGCTGTAGCATGGCGCCAGATACGACGCATTTCCCGCAGGTTGGCCAGTTGCCAGCCATTGAGGTTGCCCTTGCTTTCCTCTGCAGCATCCAGCCAGTCCCCAACCTCGGACGCTGTCAGCATCTCGTGGCGCACGGCCCCGAGCGCAGCCAGCTGTTCTGTTCTGGCTGCAGCACCGCCTTCCGGCATGACAGCCGACATATCCCACCCCAGGACGCCCGAAGCCTCACCAATCGCGTTGATCCGGCGAAAACGCTTTTCGAGCTGTTCATAAGCAGTCATGGAATCTGTCCTGTTCAAAGAGTGATTGTGTCTGTGGTAATTTCTGGTTGGTGATTTATGATTTCAGAAGCGTGAAGACAAGCCCGACACCCTAAAGATCATCTTCCCCATCGCCGTCACGCCGATAGTGGAAGAGCACATAGATCACGGCAAGAACACCGGCAAGCGCGTACCAGGTGATGACATATTCCAGATGATTGTTCACCAGTTCGATACGGGTCTGACCTCCCAGAGGATAGCCGCCCGGAAGGTCCTGCCTTCGTGCATCCACATAGACCTTTTGAACCAGGTTCGGAATCCCTGCCAGCGTCCCCATGACTTCTGTGTCCACATAGAACCAGAAATTTTCCTCAATATCGTGTTCAGGTCTGACAAAGTCATACCCGCGCCATCCGTCGACACGCATCAGCGCTTCCTCGGTCAGCTGTCCAGAGATCTGTGCTTCGACACGGGTCGCAGGATCCTTCTGATCACCGGGAACCCAGCCCCGGTTGACCAGTATGGTGCGCCCGTCTGTCAGCTCGAACGGCGTCACCACCAGAAAGCCGATCCGGCGATCCAGCGCACGTGCACCCAGATAAAACTCCCTGTCGTGGCGATAGCTTCCCGTGATACGAACAGCCTTGAACTCCTCTGCCAGAGGATCCGCAACAGCCCCCGGGTAGCTCTCGACAAAATCCACCGACGGAGCAAACGCCCGCTCCTGCCGAAGGACGATCTGCTCTTCTTTCCATTCCAGCCTGAAAAGCTGCCAGGTTCCCAGCGCAATCATCCCGAAGAAAAGGGGAACAACAAAGAGCGTTGCAATAAAGGTTGGGCGAAAACGTCTGGGCGGCAGAGCCTTCCCGCCAGAGGAGCTGTTCGTCATAAGAAAGCGTTTCCTGCTAGTTGCTTTGCCCCAGAGTAGCCTATCTGCCCTGCAATGCAAATGCGTCCTTTTATTTCAGCGGCTTGAACAAAAAAGGAGGAGCCGGGGCTCCTCCTTGTGGTCTTCATGCTGCGGCCGTTTCCTAACCTCCCCACCAGTAAACAGCGAAGAACAGAAACAGCCAGACAACGTCGACAAAGTGCCAGTACCAGGCCGCCGCCTCGAAACCAACGTGGGCATCCGGGGTAAAGTGCCCCTTTTTCGCACGTTGCAGGCAAACGAACAGGAAGATGGTGCCCACCAGAACGTGGAAACCGTGGAAGCCCGTTGCCATGTAGAAGGTGGACGCATAGATGCCATCTGTGAAGCCAAAGGCCGCGTGACTGTACTCGTAGGCCTGCAATCCACTGAAGGCGATGCCAAGAACAACAGTATAGGTCAGGGCCTGTACCGCACTTTTCTGATCATCATGCAAAATGGCATGGTGAGCCCAGGTCACTGTACAGCCGGACAGGAGCAGGATCAGGGTGTTGAGAAACGGCAGATCGAAAGCATTGAAGGTTACGATATCTTCAGGAGGCCAGACAAACCCGATGGCCTCTTTCGGAAAGAGTGACGCATCAAAGAAGGCCCAGAAGAACGCAAAGAAGAACATCACTTCCGATGCGATAAAGAGGATCATCCCGTACCGCAAACCGATGCGGACAACCGGGTTGTAGAGCTGCTGCCTGTAGGCCTCATCCACGACCTCTCTCCACCAGCCGAACATGCAGATCAGGATCGACAGAACCCCCAGAGGCAGAATCCAGGGTGTCACGTCATGCATGAAAAGCACCATGCCAGTTGCAAAGAGACCACCTGCAAAGGCACTCAAAAGAGGCCAGATACTGGGTTCTACAAGGTGATAGGGGTGTTTTACTTCATCATGCCCTGCGCTCATGTTTATCCCTCTTCTTCCAGTGTTTCTCTGTTCTTGATGTTGTCTTCCAGCGATTGAAGGGAGAGCTCCTGTTCCTCTTCAAGCGCTTCTTCAAAAAAGGTGTAGGACAGGGTGATGGTCTGCACCTCGTCCATGTTCGTTTCGTCCTCGATGGACGGATCGACGTAAAAGGTTACCGGCATGTCGACCTCCTCTCCCGGCAGGAGGGTCTGCTCGGTAAAGCAGAAGCAGTCGATCTTTACAAAATAGGGCCCTGCCTTCAGTGGTGTCACATTGAAGGTCGCCACTCCGCGAACAGGACGCTCGGACGTGTTTTTTGCCCGATAGAAAGCCAGGCCACTCTCGCCAACCCTGATTTCAACCTGTCTCTGTGCCGGCTGAAACTCCCACGGCATGCCCCCGTTCACGGACGAATCGAAACGGATCTTCATCGTGCGATCCAGAATCTCCTCCGAGGCAACGTCCGATTGTTGCGGAGTTCCGCCATAACCGGTGACCTTGCAGAAAAGTTCATACAGCGGCACTGCGGCGTAGGCCATTCCAACCATTCCACCAACCATCAGGGCCAGTATCATGGCCATGCGTTTGTTGCGCGCAGAAGCCTGCGCCAAACGATCAGGTTGAGGAGAACGGGGATCCAGCGTCATGAGATCAGCTCCCTGCTCCGGTTCTGACAATGGAAACCGCGAAGAGAAGCACGACAATCGCCCCCAGCAAAAGCCCGAGCATCCTGTTCTGGACAGAAATGCGCTTGCGGCGCTGTTCCATCGTTTCCTCGGAGAGATCAGTCCTGTTCTTGTCCATGTCGTTCACAGTCATACCCTCACCTCAAAACAGCGTTGCCAGAAAAGCGAGGCCCTGCCCGGCCCGGGCCACAAGTCCATCACCGCTGTCCAGTATCAGAAAGGCAAACAGCAGTGTCAGATACAGAAGGGAAAAGAGGAACATCCTGCGCGCGGGTTTATTGCTTTCTGATCGCAACACCTGAACGTTCAGCCACAGGAACCAGAGACTGGCCGCAAGGGCCACAGCCCCGTACACAATCCCCGCGATGTCATAGACAACCGGCAAAAGGGAAACGGGCAAAAGCGAAAGCGTATAGATCATCATCTGACGCTTGGTTGCCTCGCGACCGGACACAACCGGCAGCATCGGCACACCGGCTGCAGCGTAATCTCCGTCCTTGTAGAGCGACAGTGCCCAGAAGTGCGGAGGTGTCCACATGAAAATCAGGGCAAAGAGAACGATGGCCTCAACAGAGACACTGCCTGTAACAGCAGCCCAGCCGATCATGGGCGGGAAAGCGCCGGCAGCACCACCGATCACAATGTTCTGCGGCGTACGACGCTTCAGATACATCGTGTAGACAAAAACGTAAAAGGCGTTGGCAAATCCCAGCAGGAAGGCCGCAACCCAGTTGACTGCAATGCCCATGAAGAAAACCGAGAAAACGCTCAGGATCACGCCATAGCTCAGCGCCACGTCCGGTGCCATGCGACCTGCCGGAATAGGACGCTTTCTCGTACGGCTCATGATCGCGTCGATATCGCGGTCATACCACATGTTGATGGCACCGGCTGCCCCCGCAGCCACGGCAATACACAGCACTGCAATCGCAGCAATCAATGGATGAATGGAGCCCGGAGCAGCCATCAGCCCTGCAAATCCGGTAAAGACCACCAGAGACATGACACGGGGCTTGAGCAGCAGCCAGAAGTCCCGGACTTCCGGAACCTGGGCGACATCGCTCCAGCCTTTCTCCTCTGTCATCATGTCCTGATTGGTAACATCACTCACGCCAGATCTCCCTCAATCGTCTCTAGTCTTTTTGATTATTGGCCTGTCGAGTAGCGGCCCACAGGCATTCGGGGCGGGCCGCCCCGCATCACTTGATGCGGGGAAGCTCGTTGAAGCAGTGGAACGGAGGCGGAGAAGAAACGGTCCATTCCAGAGTGTTTGCAGATTCACCCCAGGGATTGGCCTGCGATTTGCGACCGGCCCAGGCTGTGTAGATCGTCATCACCACCCAGAACAGTGTCGCCGCAAAGGTGATATAGGCTCCGTAGGAGGAAATCGCATTCCAGCCTGCGAAGGCATCCGGATAGTCCACATAACGGCGCGGCATACCGGCAAGACCAAGGAAGTGCTGCGGGAAGAAGATCATGTTCACGCCGATGAAGGTCAACGTAAAGTGCAGATACCCGGCCCATTGCGGATATTCGCGACCGGACATCTTGCCCATCCAGTAATACATCCCGGCAAACATTGCGAAGACCGCCCCCAGACTGAGGACATAGTGGAAGTGCGCAACAACATAGTAGGTGTCATGCAGGGCAATATCCACACCGGCGTTCGCCAGAACAACACCTGTCACACCACCCACAGTAAAGAGGAAGATGAACCCGATCGCCCAGCACATTGGCACTGTAAAGCGAAGCGAACCACCCCACATGGTCGCAATCCAGGAAAAGATCTTGATCCCCGTTGGTACGGCAATGATCAGTGTTGCAATGGTGAAATAGGCCCGGACATTCACATCAAGCCCCACGGTGTACATGTGGTGCGCCCAAACCGCGAAACCTACAAAACCGATTGCCACCATCGCATAGGCCATGCCCAGATAACCGAAAACAGGCTTGTTCGAGAAGGTGGAAATGATGTGGGAAACAATGCCGAAGGCCGGCAGAATCATGATGTAGACTTCAGGGTGACCAAAGAACCAGAACAGGTGCTGATACAGGATCGGATCCCCGCCCCCGGCCGCATCAAAGAAGGTTGTACCGAAGTTGCGGTCTGTCAGCAGCATGGTGATGGCACCACCCAGAACCGGAACAGCCAGCAGCAGCAGGAAAGCCGTCACCAGCATGGACCAGACGAACAGCGGCATCTTGTGCAGGGTCATCCCGGGAGCACGCATGTTGAAGATGGTTGTAATGAAGTTCACGGCACCAAGAATAGACGAGGCACCTGCGAGGTGAAGGGCAAAGATCGCCATATCAACCGATGGTCCGGGATGCCCCAGTTCAGCCGAAAGCGGTGGATAGACCGTCCAGCCCGTACCGGCACCCTCGCCAACGAAGGCAGATCCCAGCAAAAGGAGGAAAGCGGGAACGATCAGCCAGAAGGAAATGTTGTTCATCCGCGGGAAGGCCATATCCGGCGCACCGATCATCAGGGGAACGAAATAGTTTCCGAAACCACCGATAATGCCCGGCATCACGACAAAGAAGACCATGATAAAGCCGTGAGCCGTCACCGCGACGTTCCAGAGTTGACCATCTGGTTCACCGCCAGCCAGGAAGTATTGCACACCCGGCTCCTGCAGCTCCAGACGCATCCAGACGGAAAAGGCTCCGCCGATGATCCCGGCCACAACCGAGAAGATCAGATAGAGGATGCCAATATCCTTGTGGTTGGTTGAACAGAACCAGCGTTTAAAGAAACCCGGCTTGTGATCGTGATGAGCATCGTGATCTGCATGATCAACTGAATGTGCCGTTTCCATATTCTCATCCCTCTTCTGGATGTGTCTTCCCTTTGAACTTTGATCCGGGAAGAATCATTATAGTCTTTGAAAGGGAGGCAGTGACGCACCTGCCCCGATACTGATCCCGCAATTACTGTGCAGCTGCTACACGCAACGGAGCATTCTCCTGCTCCAGACCAGCAAACTCGTCCTGTGCCTTTTTAACCCAGGCATCGAATTCAGCCTTTTCCACAGCGCGGACCTCGATCGGCATAAAGGAGTGACCGGTTCCACAGATTTCGGAACACTGACCGTAGTAGGTTCCAGGCTCCGTCACTTCGAACCATGTCTCGTTGATACGACCGGGAACACCATCCAGTTTCACGCCGAAGGCCGGCATGGCAAAGGAGTGGATCACGTCACCCGCTGTTACGAGCAAGCGGATCTTTGTGTTTACAGGCACAACAACCGCATTGTCTGTTGCCAGAAGACGCGGCTGCCCCTCTTTCAGGTCCGCTTCGGGAATCATGTAGGCATCAAAGGTGAAGTCCCCGTGATCCGGGTATTCATAGGCCCAGTACCACTGGTGACCGATGGCCTTGATTGTCATTTCCGTATCCGGGTTGCGATCGGCAGCGTAAAGCAGTTTCAGGGATGGAATGGCAATCACGACAAGGATCAGGACCGGAACAGCGGTCCAGACAATTTCCAGAAGTGTGTTGTGACTGTTTGTCGAAGGCGTCGGGTTGGCCTTGTGGTTAAAGCGGACCATCACAAAAATCAGGAGCGCCAAAACAAGCAGCGTGATCACAGTGATGATAATGAAAAGCAGATCGTAAAGATTCGTGATTTCCACCATGGTCGGGGTTACAGCGGCCTGAAAGTCCGTCCCCCAAATATCGTCAGTTGCCTGCGAAAGGCCCGAAAAGCCAAAGACAAAACTGGCCAGAGTACTCAAAAATAGAGCGAAGCTTGCGCCTCTTGTCGTCATAGTCCTCATCCGCTACCTACCCTTGTTCACAAGACATTGATTATCTCAATGCCTCCCCCGTTAAAATCGAGTAAATATTTATTCGATTCAGGGATTTGCATTTACTGCTTCAGCAAGAGGTTACCGACATTTTCGCCTGACGACAAGCTCCTCCGAACAACCATATACTTAAAAAAGAGAAATAATGTCTCATATAGGCCCGTATTTTTCTTGAAAATCAGATGCTTATTTTATTTAATATTTCCCACAAAAAAGATAGGCTCTTTTTCCCATAAAAAACATACGCTTATACTTATACAGTTGAATTCAAAAAGAAAAACTCAACTGCTCCGGCGAACAAAAAACAGGAATCAATCAGACAAAAACCGTGATGCAGGTTTCAGAGGCCCGGTCAGCATCCTTTTGCGTTTTTACAAATTCCGGCAGCCGGGTTTATATTTCTTTTGACAAGCCTACTCCTCGGGCCCATCTCAAAAGAAACGAACCTGTTTCAAGCCATCAGGGAATTCCAATGAGCACCTTCGACATTACAGATGACCTCTTCTTCAATCGCACTGAGCTGGACCTGCCCCGTTTGCAGTCTCTGGTCGCGGACAGCCTGAAAGGTGCGGATGACGGAGAGCTCTATCTGGAGTATCGCCAGTCTGAAGGCCTGGCTTTCGACGACGGACGCCTGAAATCGGCAAGCTTCGACACCCAGCAGGGCTTCGGCCTGCGCTCGGTATCCGGCGAAAGCGCAGGCTACGCTCACGCCAGTGAACTGAGCGAGGAAGCGATCAGGCGGGCCTCCCAGACTGTCCAGGCCGTTCATTCAGGACACGATGGAACCATGGCACTGGCGCCAACCGGCACCAACCAGGCACTTTATGGAGACGACAATCCCCTTTCTGCACTGGCTTTTGATCGCAAGGTCAAACTCCTGTCGGAAATAGACGCCTTTGCCCGCGCCCTGGATCCCCGCGTTGTACAGGTCAGCGCATCACTGAGCGGTGAATGGCAGGCCATCCAGATTCTCCGTGCTGACGGCTACCGGGCCAGTGATGTCCGCCCTCTTGTCCGGCTCAATATTGCTGTGACCCTGAAAGACGGGGACAAGATGGAAAGCGGTTCCTTTGGCGGCGGCGGACGTTTCCTGTTTGATGCCGTGATTGATGACCAGTACTGGCAGGATGGCGTCCGCGAGGCCCTTCGCCGTGCCGATGTCAATCTTCACGCCATTGCCGCCCCTGCAGGGGAAGCCAATATTGTGCTGGGTCCGGGATGGCCCGGTGTGCTTCTGCACGAAGCCGTGGGACACGGACTGGAAGGCGATTTCAATCGCAAGAAAACTTCCAACTTTTCTGACCGCATTGGCGAACAGGTCGCCGCAAAGGGCGTCACAGTCCTTGACGATGGAACCCTCTATGATCGCCGCGGTTCCCTTTCCATCGACGACGAGGGTACACCCACACAGTGCACCACCCTGATCGAGGACGGCATTCTGGTCGGCTACATGCAGGACCGCCAGAACGCCCGTCTGATGAACATGAAGCCAACCGGGAATGGCCGCCGCCAAAGCTATGCACACATCCCCATGCCCCGCATGACAAACACCATTATGGCCAGCGGTGACAAGGATCCTGACGAGATCCTCGCCTCACTGGACAACGGCATCTATGCCGTTAACTTTGGCGGAGGACAGGTTGACATCACATCCGGCAAGTTTGTTTTCTCCTGCACGGAAGCCTACAAGGTGGAGAACGGTAAACTCGGTCAGGCCATCAAGGGGGCAACGCTCATCGGAAACGGCCCTGATGTCATGAACAAGATCACCATGGTCGGCAATGACATGCAGCTCGACGAAGGCGTCGGAACCTGCGGAAAGAACGGCCAGGGTGTGCCCGTCGGTGTCGGGCAGCCAACCCTGCGCATTGACGGCATTACGGTTGGCGGCACAGCCTGACAACGTACTGTTTGTTTCGAAGCAAAACGGAAAAAGCCCGGCCAGAGCCGGGCTTTTTTGCATGCGACAAATCCGGATTATTGCGAATTGATGTAGTCAATAACCGCAACAGCATCATCCGATTTCTTCAGACGGAAGGACATCTTGGAACGCCCGGAAGCCTTGCCGCCCTTTTCAGTGACATAGGCTTTCAGGAACTTCTGAGGATTTTCAAGATACTGGACAAGGTTTTGCTCATCCCAGACAAGTCCCTGGGCACCAGCCTCGACCAGAATCTTGGAATACTTGAACCCGTCCACAGAGCCGGCTGTTCGCCCAATCATGCCGTTGAGGTACGGACCAACCTTGTTCTTGCCAACTTCAAGACTGTGACAGGACTTGCACTTGTTGAAAACCTTCTTGCCGTCTGCAGCAGAAGCGCCTCCGGCCACCAGAAGTGCAGCTCCGAGAGCAACGCCAAGCAACGCAATTTTTTTCATCTCAATCCCTCCGGACTTTTTTTTCGGAAACCTGCCTTCTTCAGCCAGTTCCATTCAAGTCATAAACCCTTTTTAGCAAGGGCTTTGTTCTGACAGCCATGATCCACGTCAGGCTGCCTTATCCAACACCAAAATCACGCAGCTTCATAGCGGTCATAATGGCGCATGGCCTCCAAACCCAAAGCCTCCAGCAGAGTTCCGCCATCCCCCAGGTTTTCCGTGATATGATCAAGCCTTTCAACAACATGATCCCTTACAGTGGAAGAAACCTGCAAAAGCACCAGAAGGGCATCGACGTTTCTCTGCTCAACAGCCAGTTCAACACAGCGCTTCAGAAGATCCGGATCACCCTTTGCAGCCACGCGCTCCAGAACCGTTCTGCGCACGAGATGAACCTCGTCGGACAGGGCGTCCCGGACAATGTCCAGCGGGTTGTCCTGCACGCTTTCAAGGCGCGCAAGCAGCCCGAGGGATCTCAGATGGGCATCGTTGTCAGTCGACAGGGTCGCCAGAATATCCCCGCAGTTTTCAAAGGCCTTCAGGATAAAAGCTGCAGCAGCATAGCGAACCTGACTTTCCGGATGTTTCAGCAGCCCGACCAGTTCATCCCGCTCCTGTGCAGAACCCGCAAAGGTTCCCCCAACACGGGCCATGGCATTCAGGGCAGCAACCTGCAACGGGATCTGATCGGACAGGGCCGCAGCGATCATTGCGTTCCGGATGGTTTCGAAGCCTGAACTCTCAGGATCCAGAACATTGAGCGCATTGATCCTGAGATCCAGCTCAAACGCTTCAGGCCCCCTCACATCAACCCGTTTTTTGCCTCCGGCCTTTGGCTTGCGCACACCGGCCTCCCCGCCATGGATATCATCTGCCTTGTCTTGCGAACGGGTTTCATCCTCCCGCTCCTGATAGGTTGAACTTTCGGGAACCGCTCGCACCAGCGGACGCTGCAGGGCAGCAAGAGTGGATTGTGGCGCAGCAAGCTCTTCCTCCGGAACCTCGCTCTTGTCCCTGTGAAGGATCTCCCCATCCTCGGCAATCTCGAGATATTTGTCTGTCTTGCCCGGAAGCGGGTCACTGTGATTGTCCCCGGAATCAGAAGCAACCGTCAGCAGGTCACCGCCGATCGCCATGGCAAAAAGTTTCACAGCCCCATCCCTTTTCAGAGGCTGATTGCTCTGCAAGGCCAAACGGAGGCCGCTCAGTGCCGAGACACGCATTTGACGGGAACGATCCTTCAGTGAAAGTTCAAGGGTCGCCAGCGCCTCCTCACCATCCATCGTCCCGAGCAGGCTCAACGCCTTCAGGCGAGCCTGCTCCGGGCGATCCGCGTTTTTGACCAAAGCACAGAGAACCGGAACAGCCCTTGATCCGCCCCATTCTGCAAAGCGCTCGACAGCGGCCACACAAAGCGTTTCCCCGCCCACAGAAATCCAGACCTCAAGATTTGCCAGCAGGTCGTTACAGAAATTCTCGTGATCCGGCAGCACAAGCGTTTTCAGGGCCCGGGCCCGGACCTCTTCACTTTCATCCAGCAAGGCAAGCCTTGAAAGATCCTGCCGCTCTGCACCGAACAGGCGGACAAGCTCGGCTCGAACAGAGGCCTGTGTGTCATGTTCGAGAATGAACCGGAGTTCCTCGTGATCAGCCGGAAATCCTCTCAGGGCAATCCTGCGGATTTCCGGGTTGTCATCTGCAGACAGAGCCAGCACATCACCGGCCAGAGCCTCGGGGGCAACGGTCATCAGGGCGTTCATCGCAATCCGGCGGGATCGTCCGTCTTCCCCCTTCACAATATCCAGCAGAACAGGCAGTCCCCTCTCCGGCAAGGCTGCAAGGCTCATGAATATATCCGCATGGATTTCCTGTCCCATTTCGTCCTGCCAGGCCTTCATGAGAGGCTCGACAGCATCCGGATTGCCATAACGCCCCAGCGCCCGAACGGCTTCAAGCTGGATGTCCAGCCAGTCGTCCCAGACATCACCGTGCTCATCCCAGAAAACCTCGTCCTCTGCCCGGTCCACAACCAGCCTGCAAAGCAGGGGAAAGGCCTCTTCGGCCTTCAGGCGGGCCAGCGTCTTGACAGCAGCAATCTTGACTTCGGGGATCGGGTCCCCCTGAAGGGATTTCAACACTGTCCGTGCATCTTGCGGACGCGCCACATCCCTGAGAGCAACCATGGCATCGATGCGAACATCTTCATCCTCGTCCAGCAGGGCTGCCAGCAATTCATCAGCAGTCTTGTCTGTTGCATAGCCACACAGCGCGCGCGCAGCGGCAGCGCGAATGGTGTCTTCCTCTGCCTTGAGAAAGCGCGTCAGAACTCGGGCCTGTTCATCCGCTTTCATCTGGCTTGTCAACGCAACGGTCTTTGTCTCTGTCATCATGACGACATATCCTTTCCTGTCCCGGGAAAAAGAAAAGGTGCGTGCTGTCGAAAAGAAGAGAATTCCCTGTCATTTCCGGATCAGCAGCGCACCTCGTCTCCTGTCGGGTGATCAGATCACCCGGGGCTCATGCTCTGCCTTACGCGATATCGCGACGGGCAAAGGACATGGAGCGCATGTCATGCTTGTAAGGGCTCTCGCCGATACGCGTGACCTTGCCCACACCCATTTTGTAGTTGTAGTTGCCGCTGATCCAGTCGACCACACGGCCGGACAGCGCATTGGCCGGCTGGGCAGTGTGCAGGAAGTCCATGTAACCGATGCCTTCCTTGATGGCCGGGGACACAATGGCAACTGCAGTGATCGCCGCCTCTGTCAGTTCGATGTGACCATTCTTCATCAGGCTTGCGAAGTCAAAGTCATCACCCTCGACACCGATGATGGTGTCTTTCTGGACAGGGATACGGTCTGAGTGCAGCAAGACATAATCACCGGACTCAATACCGTATTTGGCCGCTGTATCGGGGTGCAGTTCCACCCAGTTTTCAGGCCAGCGCTGAACGATATAGGGACGGCGACGATCATCGTAACCGGACTGCCAGCGTTCATTGATACGACCGGAGGTAATCCAGATCTCGCCATCGCGCGGTTTCAGCCACTCCCAGTAACTGGAGAAGAGAGACCAGGGCGCTTTCTGGATGTTGCACTTGCCGGTCTGGCTGTTGAAGTGGGTCAGCTTCTTGTTGAAGACAGTTCCACCAACGGGGCCTTCTTCAGGCAGAACACGGTTCACATCGTGCAGGCGCTTGGTTTCTTCCAGCGTGCCGTCCTTCAGCATCAGAACAGGGCCCTGAATACCGTTGGTCCCGTATTCACCCAGTTTCTGGTGCAGGGTCTTGCCCTCGCGATGCGCGGCGACCTTGACCATGTGGAAATCCTTGCGGGAACCGCGAGAGTTGCGGGAACCCTCTTCCAGCACTTCGTTGGAATCCTTCCAGTCAAAACCGTCATACCCCATTTTCTTCGCCAGATTGGCAATGATCCACCAGTCCGGTTTTGCCTCGCCCGGTGCATCATAGAACTTGGGATAGAGACGAATGCGGCGCTCACCGTTCGCACGGGTAAAGGTTTCCTCACCCCAGCCGGCAGCCGGGAAGACGATATCCGCATAGCGTGCGCCGATCGGATCGACCAGATAGATATCCTGATTGATCACAACAGTCCCGCCGCTATCCACGCGCCGTTTCAAGGTGGCGATGATTTCTTCCTTCATGAAAGACATCACCTGATTCGGGTTGCGTGTTGTCAGCTCATCGAACTTTGCCTGCAAAGACTGGGAACCGCACATGGCCTGAACCCAGGTGGAGCCGATCACATGGGCAAGTCGGGTGTGACCGGCCATCAGATAACGGTCTGTATCAATGGCACGACGACGGCGACCCGGCAGCTTCTCGGGGCTCTTGTTGCGCGGATACTTGCCGCCACGCAGACCACCACGCTGGTGACCACCGGCACGACCGATCATCTGGCCATCCCGTCCACCGGCACCAACAATAATCCCCAGAGAGGAAATAGCGTTGGTGTTTCCGGTGTTGTTGGACCAGTAGAAACCCTTCTCAATCATGATGGAGGTCTTCGGACGGGTGCCATCGGCTTTTGGCTTCGCCATCCATTCAGCGGCCCTGTAGATCTTCTCGACATCGATCTGGGCAATCTCGGCAGCTTTCTCGGGAACGGCATAGTCCTGTTCCAGCAGCCAGTTTTTCCAGTCGTCAAAACCCTTGGTCTGGAACTTGCCCCAGGTGGTCCGCCACTGCCATGGCGTGTTCCGGGTGCCCTGGCCAAAGCCGGAGTTGCTCTCCCACTTGGAGTTGACCCAGTCTTTGATCCATTCCTTGTCTTCCCAGCCGTTTTCAACGATCACGCGGGCAATCGCCAGAACAACGGGCAGGTCCGTGCCGGGCTGGATGTCAATCAGCATGCCGCCATGCTTTTCGGCGTAGGCCACACCCCCTGTGCGACGCGGGATCAGGAAAATGGTCTTCTGACCACCCTGAATGGCCGGCATGATCCAGTCCGTAAAGAGAATGGTCTTGGACTCGTACGGGTCCGTGCCACAGATCATGAGGGTTTCGGCGTTCGCCCAGTCTTCATAGGACGGACCGAAATTGTCGAAACCTGCATCGCGGAAACCCGGTGTGGAGGTCACATCGGACGGCGTGTCGTGGAAGGTGAAGTTTGCAGTCTTCACATGGCGCAGCGCGTACTTGGTGATGGCGTAGGTGTTCTCCATATAACCGTAGGAGAAAGTCTTGACGCCGTATGCGTTTGTGCCGTGTTTCTCGATCACATAGCGCCCGACCTCGGCCGCAATGTCCAGCGCGAAGTCCCAGGGAACCGGCATCAGAACACCGAACATGCGGATCATCGGGGATTTCAGACGATCACGGGTCGGGGTTTGCGGGTTGTAGACCTTCTGGGCAATGGCCCCGCCACGAATGGAAGAGTTGCCGGTGTAGTTTACATATTCGGTGTCCTTGTCAGGGATGATGACAACGTGATGAGGTTCACCGTTGTGCATCACAATGTTGTGCTGGTTCGGAGCAACCCATGCTCCCAGCTGACTGACGGGAAAATCCTCGCCAAACGCATTTTCCTCTGCTCTCGGGCCACCGTTTTTACCGCCGCGAACCGGCCAGCGATAGACCTTGTAGCCGCAGGCAACGATACAGTAGTCACAGGCTGTGGAAATGACATCTGCATCAGGTGGTGGCAGTGGAACAGATTCTTCCGGAACATAATAGGGAGTAGACATATCTTATCCTCCTCAACCCTGCAGATTGTCAAAACGACCGTAGATCAGGCCGAACATGCCAACGGCATAGATGTCATCACCATCCAGCTCCAGAAGGACCTGGGGCAGTGACTGATAGGCCTGACCGGAGATAAAGATCCCGTGGCGGGTCAGATCAAAGGTGGTCAGGTGGAGCGGACAGGGACCAAGCGCCTTGTCTGCCGCCTGATAGGTTCCCTGAAGAGGCCCGCCCTGGTGTGTACAGGTATAGTTGAACGCCACGATATCGTTGTCCGGGCCGATACCGCCGCCCGCTTTTGTGCCCAGCTTGACCAAGGCTGATTCGGCGTACTGGCCTTCATCCGGATAGGTGAAGTCAAACGGCTCGTCCTGTTTCAGCTCGGACAGCTTTGCGATGAACTTGCGTGGATAGGTAGAGACAGCAGCAGGCACTTCCTCTGCCATTCCCGGAATACCGACCATCACAACGGAGGTTGCAACACCACTGCTGAGCAGGAACTGGCGGCGGTTCATCAGACAACGACGTGTACCGGCCTTCTCGGCCTCGCCGTTTTCGCCATTGATGGCAGAGCGTACTCGATCAATCACTGACATGATTTTCTCTCCTTATTGCTGCGCAACCGGCAGAGGTGCGATTTCAGGAATGTCCGGTTCTTCCATCAGGATTTCAGGACCGGACAGACTCTCCAGAAAGGCCACGAGGTCTTCCTTTTCACCAGAGGTCAGACCCAATGGCTGGATGAGCTTGCTCTTGTTCGCAGCAAATTCGTTTGTATCCCCGCCGCGGTCATAGAACTCGACCACGTCAGCCAGGGTCTCGATGGTCCCGTTGTGCATGAAGGGATAGGTGTATTTGGTATAACGCAGGGACGGCGTACGGAACTTGCCCTTGTCCGCCTTTTGCTTGGTGCGGAAGTAAAGACCGGGATCATCCTTTGTATGACGATACATCTCTTCGGTAGAGCCCTTGGCATAGAGCTCGAAACGGAAGGTGATCTGTGCCAGGGGGTCCTCTTCCCAGATCGGGCTGGGCGGCACACCAATGTTGTAATAGGCCTCGTCACTCAACAGAGGTCCATTGTGACAGGTGATGCAGTTCCCCTTGCCTGCGAAGACTTCCAGACCACGCTTTTGCTGTTCGCTCAGCGCATCGTCATCACCACGCATGTAGTTGTCAAAGGGCGTATCGGTCTGAACAAGCGTGCGCTGGAACGCCGCCATTGCGCGATAGGCATTGCGGATCAGGGGATATTCATCACCAAAGATTTCACGGAAGGCTTTGCGGTATTCCGGCACAAAAGCCAGACGTGCCTCCATCAGATCGTCTTCCCCATTGCCTGCAACGGCACCACGCGCAGCAGAGCGTGCCTGCCCTTCCAGAGACTTGGAAGCTCCGGCCCAGAACAGCTTGCCGTAATAGGCAGAGTTCACAATGGTCTGGCTGTTGCGCCAGTGGGTTGTACCCGGATAACCAAAGCTGATCGGATCCTGAATGGCCCAGCCAGCTTCTGGCAGGTGACAGGCCGAACAGGGCATGCCGTTGTTGCCGGACACCTTGGGATCGAAGAAAAGCTTCGCACCCAGGGCCACCTTGGCAGCTGTTGTCGGATTGTCGGCCGGAGCAGGAGGAGGATCCAGTGGAGCCAGAGCATCCGGGCGAAGATTTTCGGCCATGGCAGGCCCTGCGAGACTGGCTAGCAGGGCGACCACAGAAACTGTAGATTTCATCAACATGACAAGCCTCCCTTAATTCGCCGTTTCACGCCAGTTTTCAATCAGCGTGTAGTCGTAGTCATCTTTCCGCCAGACATAGGCGTCTGTGTCGAAGGAATCGCCGGAAAGGGACTTGAGGAACTCAACCAGATCACTCTTTTCAGAGTCATTCAGATCCAGGGGCCTGATCCGCTGATCCTTGAGCGTGTCTGCACCACCGCCTGCGTTGTAGAAGTCAACGACCTCTTCCAGAGTGGCAAGGGTCCCGTTGTGCATGTAGGGCGCAGTGTGTGTCAGCTCACGCAGGGATGGTGTCAGGAAAGTCCTGCGGCTCGTGTAGCTGTGGTCCCTAACAAAGGCACCCAGATCCTGACGCAGGTTCATGTAGTTTTCGACACCCATGAACTTGGCATAGGTCACAAAGGCAATGTGACGCTCCGGATCAGCCCAGATTTCAGGATTGTCCTGAACACCTGTGTTGTGCACCTTGTCATCGGTGTAGCGATCACCGGAGTGACAGGAGACACAACCGGCCTTGCCATTGAACAGCGCCTGCCCCCGCAGTGCCGCAGCAGTCAGATCACCGGTATCAATCGGCGCATTGCGGGAAACAATCGTGTCCTGGAAGGCGGCAATCGCCTTGCGGGCACCACCATTGGACGGTTCGCCCAGACCGGCGGCCCTGAACATCTCGACGTAAACAGGGTCCTGCTTCAGACGCTCCTGCATCAGCCGCATGTCCATGTTCATCAGATAGGTTTCCGTGATCATTTCACGGGTGACATCATTCAGGTTCGTGCCCAGGCGACCATCGTGGTTCCAGGCAGCACGCTTTCCGACATTTGCCAGTGTGGGTGTGTTGCGAAAGTGGCTGACACCTGAATAGGCTTCTGACAGCGCCAGACCATCGGTAAAGGCCTTGTCCGGCTGGTGGCATGATGCACAGGCCAGAGACGTATCACCAGACAGCCTGGCATCATAGAACAGGCGCTTGCCCAGTTCTGCCAGTGCCGGATCGACATCCTTTGGCTTGATCGCTTCGGCCTGAGCCGCTCCAGCGCACAAGATAGCCAAGAGGCCCACTTTCAGGCCCTTTGTGAGGCTTGAGTGTGGTTTCATATCTCCATTCCTCCGTTTTTTAAGGTTTCTCTGCCCTGTGGAGTAACGAAAGAATGGCAGAGTTCAGAGGAACGGCACTGACATGGATCATAAGAAACAAAAAGATCACATTTTTTTTGTGGATATAATGTCACACCCATTGAAAAAGGGCCCCTGCCTTCCGGCAGGAGCCCTTGAAACACACGCCACTAGAACGGAGAAATCCTAGTAGGCGTATTCCGTGAAGATCGGATCGACCGACTCGTGCCATTCACTGTGATAGCGATCCAGTTTGATCTGCGCTTCTGTCTTTCCTGTACGGACGATCTCGTGAAGGGGTGCAAGGAACTGGGTTTCATCCTGTCCCAGGGAATCTGTCTTTGCCCGGTTCCGCAGACCATTGTCGGCAATCTTCAGAACTTCACGGGCAATGTCGTGAACCTTCTGCCCGGCAACTTCTGCATTCAGGGCAGAACGGGGAACTTCGCGACGCAGGTGATCATGATCCTCCTGGGTCCAGTTTTTGACGAGGTCCCATGCAGCATCCAGTGCATCCTCGTCATAAAGCAAACCAACCCACAACGCCGGAAGTGCACAGATGTTCTTCCACGGACCACCATCGGCACCCCGCATTTCGAGATACTTCTTCATGCGCACTTCCGGGAAAGCCGTGGTCAGATGATCCTCCCAATCCTGATAAGTCGGACGCTGTCCCGGCAGAATATCCAGTTCACCCTTCAGATAATCGCGGAAGGATTTCCCGCTGGCATCCAGATACTGTCCGTCGCGGTAGACGAAATACATCGGAACATCCAGCATGTAATCAACGTAGCGTTCAAAGCTCATTCCCTCTTCAAACACAAAGGACGGCACACCGCAGCGATCCGGATCTGTGTCTGTCCAGGTGTGGCTGCGGTAGCTCTGGAAGCCGTTCGGCTTTCCTTCTGTGAAGGGTGAGTTGGCGAAAAGTGCGGTTGCAATGGGCTGCAGGGCCAGAGAGGTGCGGAATTTCTGCACCATGTCGGCCTCGTTCGCAAAATCCAGATTCACCTGAACCGTACAGGTTCTGGTCATCATGGTTGTTCCAAGCGCACCGCGCGTTGGCATGTACTCACGCATGATCTTGTAACGCCCTTTCGGCATCCAGATCACCTTGTCCTGCCCCCAGCGTGGTGTGAAGCCCATACCCAGCATGTGAATGCCCAGTGGACCAGCGATTTCCTTGACCTGTTTCAGGTGTTCATGGGTTTCCTTGCAGGTCTGGTGCAGGGTCTCAAGCGGTGCTCCGGAAAGCTCGAGCTGCCCGCCCGGCTCCAGAGTGACAGAAGCCCCATCCTTGGTCAGAGCAATGATGTTCTCGCCTTCATAGCCCGGATTCCAGCCAAAACGCTGTTGCAGTTCTGTCAGCACGCGCTGGATGGACTTTTCTCCAAAGTACGGGAGGGGTTCCAGTGTCTGATCGCAATACACGAATTTTTCGTGTTCGGTGCCAATCCGCCAGTCTTCCTTGGGGGAACAGCCACTGGCGATATAATCAATCAGATCATCCTTGCTGGTGACCTCGGGAGAAACGGCTTTACTGTCTGCCATCGTAACAATCCTCTTGGCCCAAACCCACTCGGGTGTACAGGCGGTTCTCTCTTGGATTTTGCAGGAAATCCCTACGCATCATCCCTGACTGGTGTTGTGCCACCTGGCGGTCGTTCGCTGCCATCCCCCAGAACAGCCTGCCAACAGGCCAGCGCTGCAACTGCAGCAGTATCTGCGCGCAGCACTCGCGGACCAAGGCCAACTGGTGTGACATAGGGCAGTTTACGCAAGGCTTCAAGTTCGGATTGTGCAAAGCCACCCTCGGGACCGATCAGAATCGCCCACTGCCCTGTTCCGCTTTCCTGTCTCTTGCGTTCCAGAGCCACCTGAATCGGTTCTGCCTCGCCAAATTCAGCGCAAACCAGCAACTGGCGTCCCTCCGGCCAGCTCGCCAAAAGTTGATCAAAGCTGACAGGCTCGGCAACCTCCGCAACACTGAGGCGCTCACACTGTTCCGAGGCTTCCTTGCTGTTCGTGCGCAGACGGGCCGTATTAACCCGCGACGAGTTGGTAAAGCGCGTAAAGACAGGCACCAGTCTGGAACATCCCAGTTCACAGGCCTTTTCCACCATAAAATCCACACTTTGTTTCTTGATCGGAGCAAAAACCAGCCAGACGTCCGGCTCCCCCGCAGCCTCCCGGCTCTGTCCTTTCAGCAGAACAGTTCCGTTGGCCTTGGACAGGCTTTCAATCTCGCCGATCCATTCACCATCGTGCTCGTTAAACAGGGCGACCAGTTTTCCCGGAGACAGGCGCAGGACAGAACGCAGGTGATGCGCATCATCCGGACCAAGAGTGATCGAGGCCTTCAGGGACAGTTTTTCGGGACAATGGATCCGCGTTTCGATTTTGATGCTGCTTCTGGACATGCTGTCTTGGTTCTTTGAATCAAAGCGACTTAACAAAGGGGGAAGGCAGATGTTAATGAGGGGGGCAACATCTGCACAGGATTGCGCCATCATGGCGCATCACCCATCAAAGGCAACAAAAATGTCTGTACCGAATCATTCTGCCAGCGACATCGCGAACGATCACTGGATCATCCGCATTGCCCCGGCTTTTGCCATTCCCTATCTGAAGCTGGCGCGGGCAGATCGACCGATCGGAACGTGGCTTCTGCTTCTCCCTTGCTGGTGGGGTATGCTTCTGGCTCTGGTTGCGACAGGGCAAGGTCCCGATGCAGCGACCCTGTTCCACGGTCTCTGGCTTGCCTTTCTCTTTGCGGTGGGCTCCTTTGTGATGCGCGGAGCGGGCTGCACCGTTAACGACATGGCCGATCGCGAGTATGACAGACAGGTGGCCCGAACAGCCCTGCGCCCACTGGCCAGTGGCGCCCTGTCCATGAAAAAGGCAACCGCCTTTCTGGCCCTGCAGCTTCTCATTGGTCTGCTGATCCTGCTTCAGTTGAACAGCTTCACAATTCTGCTGGCGGCCTCCTCACTCGTTCTGGTTGCCATCTACCCCTTCATGAAGCGGATCACCTACTGGCCACAGGCCTGGCTGGGCCTGACCTTTAACTGGGGTGCTCTTGTAGGCTGGGCCAGCATCACGGGCGAAATCAGTCTGCCAGCACTTCTGCTCTACGCCGGGAGCCTCTTCTGGACTCTCGGATACGATACAATTTACGCCCATCAGGATAAGGATGACGATGCCATGATTGGCGTCAAATCCTCGGCCCTGCGTCTGGGTGCCGGAACAAAACCGGCCCTGATCCTCTTTTACGGTCTGACCACAGCTTTGTGGACGGCAGCTGGCTTTGTCGCCGAAACAGCTGTTCCCTATTATGTCGCGATCACTGCGCTGGCAGCCCAGTTCGTCTGGCAGGTCTCCAGCCTGAAGATCGATGACCCCTCTCACTGCCTGATGCTTTTCAAGTCAAACCGCTATGTCGGTTTTATCCTCTGCGCAGGTTTGATCGGCGCACTGGTCTGGCAGGGTCTCTGAAAATGCAAATCACGGATCGGGAAGCCTTTATCAGGGAGAACACGCGTCTTCAGGGGACGCCCCTGCTCGGAGAAGAGTACCTGCTCTGGCTTGCCCATGACAGCTGCCCGCTCTGGACCATGGGCGAGGAGGACATGAAGGCCATCGGCCTGCCGACCCCGTTCTGGGCCTTTGCCTGGGCAGGCGGACAGGCTCTGGCCCATTACATCCGCGACAATCCCCGACTGGTCCAAAACAAGACTGTCCTCGATTTTGCCTGCGGCTGTGCCCTGCAAGGCCTTGCAGCTCTCAGGGCTGGTGCCAGCAGGGTTCTCGCTGTTGACATTGACCCCTTTGCCATCACGGCAACACGCATGAACGCAGAGGCCAACAACCTTGGAACCGGACTGGAAAGCTCCACAGAAAACCTGATCGGTCAGGACCTGTCCGAATGGGATGTCATCTTTGCCGGTGATGTCTGCTATGATGGCCCCATGGCCAGAGAAATTCTGGACTGGCTGAGAAAGGAAGCGGCAAGGGGTGCAGTCATTTTTCTGGGAGATCCGGGGCGCACCTATCTGGATCGAACAGGTCTGGAACGCATTGTTTCCTATGGCGTCAAGACGACATCGGCACTTGAGGACAGCGACGTCCGATCCGCAAGTGTCTGGCAACTCGGACCGTAAACAGAAAAGAGGCACAGCATGCTCTCTGACAAAGTTCTTCTGGCAGGAACCCTTTTTGGAGCCACGGCTCCCCTGATTGGCCTCTTTGCAGGGCTGCAGATTGCCCCTCTTGCAGGAAACATCCTGCTGTTTTCCTTTGTCATCGCCAGCCTGCTTACAGGTGAGGCACCCGGAGATTTCAGCACAGTTGCAACAGTCCTGCTCTGGATGGTTTCGATCATTGTGTGGGGTGCCCTGTTCAAACTGAGTGGAAAACTTGTCGCAAAGCGCTCCTGATCAAGAAGAGTGACGCTTCCAAAACGGATTGCAATCCGTTTTACAAATAGAACGTATCTGAAAGCTGAACAAAGAGAGCAGAAACAAAGCTGGACCTTTAAAGCCTGAGCAGCTAAATGCTCTGCAAAACTCGCTCAGGCAGGACAAAGAATTAGGGCAAGAACTCCTTGGACACGACTTCCGTCTCACAACGACCAGAACTTCTTGATGACGCAACGCTGCAGGTCCTTGTCGAATCTGCGCGAAAGGCCCCCTTTGTCATGCTGGAAGACACCCTTCATGGCAAAGGTGCAAAGCTTTTCACAGCTCCGCAGGAAATCATTTCCTGCAGCTCTCCCCGCGATGTCCGCGAAGCCCTCGACAGGATTGATCTCAGGCAGAGCCAGGGGTTCTATCTGGCAGGCTTTATGTCCTACGAGCTTGGCTACGTCTTCGAAGAACGCCTGAACAGCCTTCTGCCGGCAGACAGCAAAACGCCTCTGCTCTGGTTTGGCGTTTTCGAAGCCCCTCAGGTTCTGACACCGGAACAGGCCGATCAGTTCCTCGGCGCTCTCAGACAAAATGACTGTCGTGTCGACAATCTCGTCCCTTCCATGGAACAGGCCGACTACGAACACGCCATTCAACGCGTCCGGGACTTTATTGCCGCAGGAGATACCTATCAGGTCAACTTCACCTTCAAGCATCGCTTTGAAGTGACAGGCGATACAACAGCCCTTTACCAGCAGCTGCGCCAACGACAGCCCGTCGCGCACGGCGCCATGGTTTTCACCGGGGAGCAGCGTATCCTCTCCCTCTCGCCGGAACTCTTTATCAAATCCGAAAACGGTCTTTTGACGACACGTCCGATGAAGGGCACAACCCCCCGGGGCACAACGCCGCTCGAAGATGATGAGAACCGGACTTTCCTGACCCGGGACCCCAAATCCCGCGCGGAAAACCTGATGATTGTAGACCTCCTGCGCAATGACATCGGACGGGTTTCCGAGACAGGCAGTGTCAGGGTCACCGAGCTCTTTACTGTGGAAACCTATAAATCCCTGCACCAGATGACCTCCAATGTCACGGGCAGACGCCGCGAGAACGCCACCACATCAGAGTTGATCAGACGTCTCTTTCCCTGCGGTTCAATCACAGGCGCGCCAAAGGTCCGCACGATGGAGATCATCCGGGAACTGGAACAGGAACCCCGGGGCCTCTACACTGGCAGTATCGGCATGATCGAGCCCAATGGCGATCTCTACTTCAACGTCGCCATTCGTACACTTGTGATGGACAAGCCCCGCCAGGATGGCAAGGCCGTTTACGGTGAACTCGGTATCGGCAGCGGCATTGTCTATGACTCTGTTCCCACAGACGAGTACCACGAGTGTCTGCTCAAAGGCCGCTTCCTTTCGGCCAATCAGGCCCTTCAGGATGAAGCACTCTCCCGGCCCCTTTCACTCATAGAGACCCTGCGCTGGACAGAAACCGGAGGATACTGGCTTCTGGCAGAACACCTTGAACGCCTGCAACACTCGGCCGGCTTCTTTGGCTTCCCTTTCAATGCGAAAACAGTTCGGGAAACGCTTGAGAACCTTGATGCCTCGGCCGGGGCGCTCCAGCGCGTCCGCCTGCTTCTCGACAGGGATGGCAGCTGCTCTCTGAGCACGACTGTTCTGGATCAAAGCGCAATCGAGCCGGACATCACCTTCGCCGTTTCGCAGAAAACCGTGGACAGTGGAAATCCGCTTTTCTATCACAAAACCACCCGCCGCGAATTCTACGAGGATGAACTGGCGCAGTGCGCGGCACAAACAGGCTGTGATGAAGTGCTGTTCCTCAACGAACGCGGAGAGGTCACAGAGGGCGCAAGAACCAATATTTTTGTCGAGAAAGACGGCAGGCTCTTCACACCGGCCCTGAACAGCGGCCTGCTCAATGGTGTGCTGCGACGCCATCTGCTCCGCACAGGTTACAGGGACCTTCAGGAACAGCTCGTTACTCTGGAAGACATTCGCTCCGCAGACCGGATTTACTTTGGCAACTCCGTACGCGGTCTGATGCAGGCCAGCGAGATCAGGCAGCCCAGAGGCTAGACAAAGGTCTTTTGCGCTGCAGCCATAAGCGCATGGCGGTAGGTCTGATCGTCAATGGAACGCAGGATGGAACGATCCAGCTCCTCAGGCTCCACCTGATGCACCAGCGCCAGAAGCTCTTCCTGACAGAGCGACAGTCCCTGCCGCCCTTTCGAGGGAATCGCTGCAATTGAAATGGGCTGCCCGCCCCTTTTCAGGGGATCATCATTCGACTTGTAATAGTAAACCGGAAAGTCACGGCCAAACATTTCAGGAATTTGCCAGTCCAGTGGAGACCAGTTTCCCTCAACCGGGATAAAGCTGTAGGAACTTTCCGTTTTGTGCATCATCTCCAGCTGAACCGGTGTCAGCCAGTTGACAAAGACCTGCACCGAGACACCCGGAGCGGGGGCCAGATCCGCGGCAACAGAGCCATAACGCGCCATGTGGGATGAAAAGACCACATCGTGATCCTCAAGCCAGATTCCCGTGACAACAACCCCTTCATCAAAGGTGTCATGTCCCTGATACTTGCGTTTCAACTGCTCGGGAGACCGATTGGAACCGTGCCCGACGACGGGCGTCCTGCCTTCCAGAACCGTTCCCAGGGTTTTGCCGCTTGACGCCAGTCTTTCCTCAAGCCGCAAACAGCACGAGGAGTCCAGCCAGTAAGAGTAGTCCGGAGCGAAAAAGGGATAGCTTTTCGCAAGATCAACACGATCCTGCGGAGATGTCGGCAAAGGCCAAGGCATGAATTGCCTTTCCTGTAACTCTCAAGCGTTCAGCTGCTCAATCCGTGCAGTGCGGATCGTCATCATCAATACGCTCGATGCGGTAACGCATTGTGCATTCATCAACTGTCTTCCAGGCGTATTTGGACCACTCTGCCTTCGCGGAGGCATAGTCTGCAAATGGTCCGAACCATTTTTCTTCACCTGAAATCACGTCAGCAAATGAAGTATCCTTATACTCACCGCCAACAACAAAAAACTGAGCCATTTTGGACCCTCGTCCCGCTTTTCGCGTTCTAGATTTTCACACCCGTGCTCTTCTGTTAGGCCAAGAGCTTCCTTGCAGTACCAAAATATCGCACTACGCAATAAAAGTGTCATTAAAATAATGATTGTCTCGAGACAAGTTTTTCTTTGGGCGCAACCACAAATATCCGGAAGCTGCGACAGTCCGGCAGCGCACTGATCCTGCCCGCATCTTGAAACGTAGTGACAGCAGTCAGATTGGCGGCTCATCAGAATCATTTGGCAAAAGAGCCTGAATCACGTACCTAACAGTAAAACATTCCCAGCAAACAAGGGCTTTCTCCCCATGCCTTATGCTTCCATGCGCGATTTCATTGATCATCTGGAAAAGGAAAACCGACTCGTTCGGGTCAGTGAACCGATTTCGCCGGTTCTGGAGATGACGGAAATCCAGACGCGCCTTCTGGCAGAAGAAGGCCCCGCTGTGCTCTTCGAAAACCCGGTCCGTGAAGACGGTACTCCCTATGGTGTTCCTGTCCTGGTGAACCTTTTCGGAACTGTCGAACGGGTCGCAATGGGAATTGACCGTAAGCCGGAGCAACTCAGGGAAGTTGGTGAAACGCTGGCCTTCTTCAGGCAGCCGGAACCTCCTGCCAACTTCAAGGAAGCCATTTCCCACCTGCCCCTGCTGAAAACCGTGCTGGCCATGAAGCCCAAAACCGTCAGCAAGGCCCCCTGTCAGGAAGTGGTTCTGACAGGTGATGATATCGATCTGGGCCGTCTGCCCATCCAGACCTGCTGGCCCGGAGAGCCCGCCCCCCTGATCACCTGGCCGCTCGTGGTCACAAAAGGTCCGGGCAAGGGCAAGGAAGATGACTTCAATCTTGGCATCTACCGCATGCAGGTTCTCGGCAGGAACAAGGCCATCATGCGGTGGCTGAAGCACCGCGGCGGAGCACAGCACTACGCCCGCTGGAAGAAGGAAAAGCCGGAACCCCTGCCCGCTGCCATTGTTCTCGGCAGTGATCCGGGAACCATCGTTGCTGCTGTCACTCCGGTTCCCGACACCCTCTCGGAATACCAGTTCGCAGGCCTGCTGCGCGGCAAAAAGGTTGAACTCGTCGACTGCAAAACCGTCCCTCTCAAGGTTCCGGCCAATGCAGAGATCGTTCTGGAAGGCACGATCTCACTGGATGAATATGCCGATGAAGGCCCCTACGGAGACCACACGGGCTATTACAACTCTGTTGAACCCTTCCCCGTGTTCACGCTCTCGGCCATCACCATGCAGGAAAAGCCGATCTACCTCTCGACCTTCACGGGGCGCCCACCGGACGAGCCCTCTGTTCTGGGTGAAGCCCTGAACGAGGTTTTTGTTCCGCTGATTCAACAGCAGTTCCCCGAAATTACAGACTTCTGGCTTCCCCCGGAGGGCTGCAGCTACCGCATTGCTGTTGTCTCGATGAAAAAAGCCTACCCCGGGCACGCCAAACGGGTCATGCTGGGCGTGTGGTCCTACCTTCGCCAGTTCATGTATACCAAGTTCGTCATCGTTGTGGACGATGGCATCAACACCCGCGACTGGAAGGATGTGATGTGGGCCGTCTCGACCAAAATGGATCCGGCACGCGATATCACTGTCATTGAAGACACACCGATCGACTACCTTGATTTTGCCTCGCCTGTGAGCGGCCTGGGCTCAAAGATCGGCTTTGATGCCACAGACAAGGTCGAGCCGGAAACCAACCGCGAATGGGGCGAGGTTATCCGCATGGATGACGAGGTTATCGACAGGGTTGACGAACTCTGGTCCAAACTCGGCCTGCCCGGAAGTGGCAAGGACATCTGGCGCCGCTGACCGGAAGCAGAAAGCTTCAAAACAATGAGAGAGGTTCCGGCTGTCAGAAACCGGAACCTCTCTCAAACATGAAAAAATACAAATAAAACTATAAAACAGGTGATATTAAAATTCTCTTTCACCCGAATTATTTTTAACCGAAAATAGATAACAAGGTAAATACCGACAATTATATGTAATTTTCGAATGATTTTTGTTTCTGACAAATGCAGACAAGCTTACGAATACTGGCAGAGCCTTTTTAAAGGCGGTCGCTTGCCTGCACGATCGGATATCTCCCCGCACGACATTCCACAGCTTCTTCCCAACCTGATGTTGAAGGATGTCCTGAAGGACCCGCACGATTTCCGTTATCGCCTGATCGGAAGCGAGATCTGCCGGCATATCACCCGGGACTACACGGGCTGGAAAATGTCAGAGATTTCCGGACAGGGACCGGAAAGCGCCCTGTGGAAGCTGATGACCGAAGTGATCGAGACCGGAAAACCCATCCGGACCAACCCTCCCTACGTCGGCCCCTATTCCGAGTTCAAAAGCATTGAGGGAATTTCCATGCCTCTGTCAGAAGATGGCAAGACAGTAAACATGATTTTCATTTGTGCAGATTTTATTCTAAAAGACCCGTCCAGAGAACGTTGAGCACTTTCACAAATACGGGCAAAGCCTCCTGATGACAGACACTCCCTCCTTTTCCTCGCTACGGACCTTCGAAGCCTATAACTACTGGAACGCCCGGAAAAACGGGAACACTCTTCCCGCGAGGGCAGATCTTGATCCGGCAGATCTGGAGCATCTGTTTCCCTGCCTGGCCTTTCTCGACGTCAAGCTTCTCGATGAACAGAAAAGTGACTTCCTCTTTGCGTTCAGGCTGATGGGAAGCGAGCTGACATCCCTCTTTTCCCCGCTTGGCAAAGCCCAGCACTTTTCAAAAAGGGATCTGAAAAAACTCTCCCCCGATCTGGACAGTCTTCTCCACCAGGCCATTGCGGACCAGAAAGCCTGCCTCTGGTCTGTCGAAGCAGGCAGGGACCGGAACAACAGGGGGGAAGTCGTGATCCTGCCTCTCTCGGCAGACGGAAAGACCGTCAACATGCTCCTGCTTTGTGGAGAAACAGCACTTGCATCCGGAAGTTCCTTCAACGCCTGATCCCGGTGAAACGCTTGACCCCCGTGAAAAGCACGCTAAACTGGCCTCATGAAAACACAGATGATGAACTTCGCCCTGCTACGACTAATGACCCCGGCTGCTTAAGAGCACCGGGCCACTGGCGCTGACCAGCGCATCCTTACAGTCGTTTGTTATCGAGTTCATCCCATGCAATCTGTTTCATTTTCCCTTTCCGTTATCCCGGCCCGGAGGCAGACTCCTACCCCGAGTGCTGCACGTCCTCTTTCGCTACGACTAGGGGATGATCATCAGGCCTGACAGCGGTCCTGATGATCGAGGGTTCCCATGGCGACCTTCACCCTTTTGCCAGCCGCAGCAAACCAACGGAATCACCAATACAAAAGAATTTTACCCCGAATGCTTTGCAAAGCTGCCCGGGCAGAGTAAAACCAGAGCAACTTTCAGGAATTTCACAGTTGTTTTGATCTTTGCCTTACGGATCAGCAGCAACAGAGCTCGGGATGATCGGAGTACACCATGAGCACAATGCCATTCCACCGCTACACACCATACCAGACTGTTGATCTGCCGAATCGCACCTGGCCAAACAACCGTATTACAAAAGCGCCGATCTGGTGTTCTGTCGACCTCCGCGACGGCAACCAGGCTCTGATCGAGCCGATGGATACCATGCGCAAGAAGCGCCTTTTCACCACACTGGTTGAAATGGGCTTCAAGGAAATCGAGGTTGGTTTCCCCTCTGCATCGCAGACAGATTTCGACTTTGTCCGCATGCTAGTCGAAGAAAACCTGATTCCGGATGGTGTCACCATCCAGGTGCTCACCCAGGCGCGTGAGCATCTGATTCGCAGAACCTTCGAAAGCCTCAAGGGTGTGAAATCAGCTGTTGTCCACCTTTACAACTCCACCTCGGAGCTGCAGCGCCGCGTGGTTTTCGGGAAGGACAAACAGGGCATTGTCGACATTGCGGTTGAGGGCGCAAAGCTCATCATGGAGCTGGTGCCCACCCTGCCGGATACAAAAATCATTCACCAGTATTCTCCGGAAAGCTTCACCGGCACGGAAATGGATTTCGCGATCGAGATCTGTGAAGCTGTCATGGAGGTCTATCAACCGACACCGGACAACAGAATGATTCTGAACCTCCCTGCCACGGTAGAGATGTCGACCCCGAACCTGCACGCGGATCAGATCGAGTGGTTCTGCAACACGCTGAAGAACCGCGAATCAGTGATCATTTCCCTCCACCCTCACAATGACCGCGGTACAGGCATTGCCGCAGCCGAACTCGGCCTGATGGCCGGCGCGGATCGCGTCGAGGGCACTCTCTTCGGCAACGGTGAACGCACCGGTAACGTTGATCTGGTAACCCTCGCTATCAACATGCTCACCCAGGGCGTTGATCCGGAGCTGGAAATCCACGACATCAATGCGCTGAAAGAAACAGCCGAGTTCTGCAACCAGCTTCCGATTCACCCGCGCCACCCATGGGTGGGCGATCTGGTTTACACCGCCTTCTCAGGCTCTCACCAGGATGCGATCAAAAAGGGCATGACAGCAGTTCAGTCTGCCAACTCCGACATGTGGGAAGTTCCCTATCTTCCCATTGATCCGAAAGATATTGGCCGCGATTACGAAGCCATTGTCCGGATCAACAGCCAGTCGGGCAAGGGCGGCGTCGCCTATATCATGCAAACAGAACACCACATGGACCTCCCGCGGGATCTGCAGGTCGATTTCTCCAAGCGTATTCAGGCCATCGCCGATGCAACGGGCAACGAAATCACTTCCGGCGTGATCTGGAACACCTTCCGGGACATCTACATGAAGGGCGAGGCACCCGTCAGCTTTGTCGACCACACGACAGTACCGGATACTCACGCCTCGGAAATCCGCCACCTGACCGCAAACCTGAAGGTCAATGGTGAAGACCGTGCGATCAAGGGCTCCGGAAACGGTCCGATCGCCGGATTCATTGATGCCCTGAGCAATGATCTGGGCATCCGTCTCTCGGTCAAGGACTACATCCAGCACACACTGGCTGGCCAGACAGATGCACAGGCTGTCGCCTACCTGCGTCTGGAAACACCGGAAGGCGAAGATCTCTGGGGGGTCGGCGTCGACAGCAACACAACGGTTGCTTCCATCAAGGCACTGGTTGCAGCAGCAAACCAGGTGATGGGTCGCCGCGTCTGACAGCACAGTTCCTGAACAGAAAAGGCTGCTTTCTTCCAGGGAAGGCAGCCTTTTTTTACGTCTTCGCCAGAGCTTTGCTTGAGTTCACAAGGCCCTGCGACTAAATAATAAAGGTGAAAGATTTCTTTGTTCCCCGGCTGGAAAGATGACGAACATGACTGCTGATTCCAATGCTCTGAACCTGCTTGACGATCTGCTCAAAAAAGCCAAGACGAAAGGAGCAGACGCAGCCGACGCTGTCTTCTTCCATTCCAGTTCTGTCTCCCACTCCCAGCGGATGGGAAAACTGGAGAAGCTGGAACGGGATGAAGCCCACGATCTCGGTCTTCGTGTCTTCAAGGGGAAACGTCAGGCCATTGTGTCTTCCACAGACACATCATCTGCTGCGCTGGATGAGCTGCTGGACCGTGCTCTGGCCATGGCAGACGTCGTTCCGGAAGATCCCTACTGCGGCATTGCCGATCCGGAACAGATTGCAACGTCCTTTCCCGAACTGGAAATGTACGATCCCGAGGAACCGGACGCGCAGACCCTGATCGAGCGCGCAAAGCAGTGTGAGGAAGCAGCCCTTTCAGTGGAGGGGATTCACAACTCTGGCGGCGCCGATGCCTCATGGGGCATGGCTTCCATCGCTATGGCAGCAAGCAATGGCTTCAGGGGCGGCTATCGCTCTTCCGGACAGTCTGTTTCTGTTTCTGTCCTCGCCCAGGGTGAAGACGGCATGGAACGCGATTACGACTTCACTTCGGCAATCTTTGCAGAAGACCTCGATTCACCCCAAAGCGTCGGCCGCTCGGCCGGGGAACGCACAGTCAAACGCCTCAACGCCCGCAAACCGCAGACCATGACAGCTCCGGTCATTTTTGATCCCCGCGTCTCTGCCGGACTGATGGGGCACATGATCGGTGCCATCAACGGTCCGGCCATTGCGCGCGGAACAAGCTTTCTGAAAGACAAGCTGGAACAGCAGATCTTTTCCAAAGGCATAACAATTGTTGACGACCCTCATCTGCACCGCGGCGTTCGCTCGAAACCCTTTGACGGCGAAGGACTGCAAAATCGGAAAACCGTTCTTGTGGATGACGGCGTCCTGCAAACATGGATCCTGAGCCTGTCATCAGCGCGCCAGCTTGGCCTCCAGAGCACCGCCCACGCATCCCGGGGGACTTCAGGCACACCGGGGCCTTCCGTCACCAACCTCTATATGGAAGCAGGCTCTGTTTCTGTCCGGGATCTGATCAGCGACATCAAGTCGGGATTTTATGTCACGGAAATGATGGGATCCAGCGTCAACGGGCTGACAGGAGACTACAGCCGGGGGGCTTCAGGTTTCTGGATCGAAAACGGCGAGATCACCCATCCTGTGGGCGAAGCAACCATTGCAGGCAATCTTCTGGAGATGTACCTCAAGACAACACCTGCAGACGATCTCGTGATGCGCTATGGCTCCAATGCGCCAACTCTTCGCGTTGACGGCATGACCATCGCCGGATCATAAGTAGGATCAAACCCTGTGCATTGCCGCTGTTCAGAGCGTGGCAGCAGTGCTAGAAAGCAATAACATTATCCCTTTTATTGGCGCAGCCTCTTGCTGCGACCTCTCCGGAGTTCAATGAGTCTCTGTGTCTGAAGAGAAAATATCGCCAACACATACACGTATTCTGATGAAACGCCTCCTGACGGATTACGTGCGTCATCACCGCTCACGCATCGGGCTTGCACTGCTTTGCATGAGTATTGTTGCCGCCTCAACCGTCATGCTCGCCAAGCAGATGGAACCCATTATTGATGATATCTTTCTGCAACAGCGGGAAGATCTCCTGCTGCCAATTGCACTGGGGGTTCTCGGAATCTTTGTCATCAAGGGCGCAGCAACCTTCGGGCAATCTCTGCTGATGCAGATTGTTGGCCTGCGCATCGTGGCCACGATTCAGGACCAGCTCTTTGCCAGACTGGTCAGTGCCGATATGGCGTTCTTCCACAGCGAGAGCCCCGGGAATCTCATTTCCCGCTTCATGAACGATGTCAACATGCTGCGGAATGTTGTCTCCACAACACTGACCTCCATCGGCAAGGACACCTTTACGGCCATTGGCCTGATCGGCATGATGTTCTATCAGGACTGGCTGCTTGCGACCGTTGCTTTTATCGCTTTTCCGACAGCGATCCTGCCCATCAGCAGGACGGGAAAACGCATGCGCAAGGTGTCCCGCAACATGCAGAATTCCATGGGCAATCTGACAACACGACTGGATGAGGCCTTCCAGGGTATCCGTCACGTCAAGGCCTACGGAATGGAAAAACTGGAACGCGATCGCGTCGGCGAAGCCGTTGGCGAGGTCCGCAACCTGCACATCAAGGCTGCCAGAACGGGGTCCTTCCTTTCTCCTGTGATGGAAACACTCGGCGGCTTTGCGATTGCCGTTGTCGTTCTCTACGGGGGCAGTGAAGTCATTCAGGGCAACAAGGAACCGGGAGCCTTTTTCTCCTTCATCACAGCTCTGCTGCTCGCCTATGAACCCATCAAGAAGCTGTCCAAGCTCAACAATGCGCTTCAGACTGGCCTTGCCGCAGCTGATCGCGTCTACAGGATTCTGGACAGCACGCCTGAAATTCAGAACAGGCCGGATGCTACGGAACTTGTCGTCACCCAGGGGCAGGTCGAGTTCAGGAACGTCACCTTTGCCTACGAGAAAGACAAGGCTTCCGAAGGCGGCAAGCCGCAAACAGCCCTGAACTCCATCAACCTTGTTGCTCCCTCCCACAAGACCATTGCCCTTGTCGGAGCCTCCGGTGCAGGAAAGACCTCCATCCTGAACCTGATTCCCCGTTTTTATGACGTCACTGAGGGGACGATCCTGATCGACGGACAGGACGTCAGGGATGTTTCCATGGAAAGCCTGCGAAACTCCCTTGCTCTGGTTTCACAGGAAACACAGCTGTTCGATGATACGATCCGGGCCAACATCGCCTACGGACGCATGGATGCAGGCGAAGAGGAAATCATCGCTGCCGCAAAGGCTGCACACGCCCATGATTTCATCATGTCCCTTCCCGATGGTTACGACACGGAAGTCGGGCCAAGAGGCTCCCGTCTCTCCGGCGGGCAAAGACAGCGTGTGTCCATTGCCCGTGCCATGATCAGGAATGCCCCGATTCTGCTGCTGGATGAAGCCACCTCCGCGCTTGATACAGAATCAGAGCGTCGTGTTCAGGAGGCTCTGAAAACCCTTATGGAAGGGCGGACAACCTTCGTAATTGCTCACCGCCTGTCCACAATTGTTGACGCCGATATCATCTATGTGATGGATCAGGGACAGATTGTCGAACAGGGCACTCATGCGGAACTGCTGAAACTGGACGGCATTTACAGCCGCCTTTCCAGACTTCAGCAAAACAAACCGCTTGAGCAGGACCTTTCGCTGGACGTTGTGAGTCACTGAAGATGGACACCAGGGAAAAAAAGCTGAAACCCAAATCACTTGGCAAACGCATTGCCAGGTCGGCTTTTTTTCAGAGTCTGCTCGCCAATCTGATTGCATTCTACATCTGGTTTTTCGGCAAAACCTGCAAATGGCAGGTCGAGCTGCCCGAAGAAAGCCGCACCATTCTTGAAAGCAATCCGAACGTCATCGGGTGTTTCTGGCATGGTCGCATGCTCATGATGTGCCACGCCTGGCCCTACAGCAGCAAAAAGAATTTCCACATGCTGATTTCAGCGCACAGGGATGGCCGTTTTATTGCGGATGCCATTGAAAATCTGGGGTTCAGCACAATCGAGGGGTCCAGCCGTCGCGGCGGTGCATCCGCACTGATCGGGATCACGCGTGCCCTTCGAAAGGGTGGTGCCGTCGGCTTTACCCCGGATGGCCCCAAGGGACCAAGAATGCGTGCCAAGGCTGGTGCAATCAAGGCCGCACAAATGGCCGGTGTTCCTGTCATTCCCGTTTCCGGTTCCCTGGGCTCGGCAAGATTTCTGTCCACTTGGGACCGCTTCTGCCTGCCCCGTCCCTTTTCCAAAGGCTTGATTCTCTGGGGAAAGCCAATCCATGTCCCCCGGGATGCCGATGACAGCCTGCTCGAGGAAAAACGGCAGGAACTCGAAGAGGCCCTGAACGCCCTGACACGCGAAAGCGACAGGCGCATGGGACAGCCCGAGGTTTTTCCTGACGAGGATCAGGGAGAAAAAGAACGTGCAAAGACCTGATTTCTGGCAAGAGCGAAGCCTGAAAAGCACATGCCTGATGCCACTCGGCTGGCTCTACTCAACTACTGGTCTGTTGCGCCGGGCTTTAACAAAACCCGCCCGGGCAAAATGCCCGGTTGTCTGTGTCGGCAATCTGACCGTTGGAGGCTCAGGCAAGACACCCCTTGTTGCAGCCCTTGCAGAAGCCCTCATTAAAGAAGGCTTCAATCCGCACATTCTCAGTCGGGGTTATGGGGGGAAGCTGTCCTCTCCAACCCCTGTCCGTGTTGATCCAACTCATCACAAAGCCGGGGATGTTGGCGATGAGCCTCTTTTACTGAGTTATATCGCACCTGTCTGGATCGGTTCTGACAGAACCCGGTCTGCTCGTCAGGCCACGGAAGCATCTGCAGATATTCTGATTATGGACGACGGCTTCCAAAATCCCGGACTGCACAAGGATTTTTCCATCATTGTCGTGGATGCCGGTTACGGCTTTGGCAATGAACGCGTGATGCCGGCAGGCCCGCTTCGCGAAAATCTGCACAGCGGTTTCAAACGCGCCGATCTGATCGTGACAATCGGCAGGAGCCAGACCACCCTTTCGACCGGAGAGCTACCCGTTGTCGAGGGAGTTCTGAAACCCTGTCCCCGGACAGCGTCCAGACTGAACGGACGCGATGTTCTCGCCTTTGCCGGAATAGGGCGGCCGGAAAAATTCCACGACAGCCTGAGAGAACTGGGTGCGAGGGTTGTGGAAACAAAAGATTTTCCCGACCATCATCCCTACAGTCCGGCAGAGCTGAAAACCCTTCATGATCAGGCCGAAGCCTCCGGATTGCAGCTCGTGACAACCGAAAAGGATGCGATCAAGCTGAGTGCTGAAATGCGCAAGAATGTCGAGATTCTGCCCGTCCGTCTTGAATGGCAGGACCCAAAAGCCTTTCAGGACTTGCTCAACCGGCTTCAATCCCTGTAAAACCCTGTTTCCCTTCACTTCAGGCCCGATGGATATGTCAGAACGCAAAAAAAACTCCCTGAAACACTGGATGGAATACATCCTCTTCAGGATTTTCTTTGCCCTGATCGGCCTGTTGCCTGTCGACACAGCCTCAAATCTCGGGGGCTGGCTGGGCAGAACCCTTGGTCCTGCCCTGGGGATTTCCCGCAAGGCCAGAAAGAATATCGCCCATGCACTGCCAGAGCTTTCAGCCGAACGCCGTCAGGAGATTCTGGTCGGCATGTGGGACAATCTGGGACGGGTTCTTTTTGAATACCCCCATCTGCCTCAAATCGTTGACCCTGCAGAAAACAGGATTGTCTACGAAAACGAGGAAAACCTGAAAGAAGTCATGGACGATCCGGACAAGGGAGCCATCTTCGCAGCAGGTCATCTCTCCAACTGGGAGGTTGTCCCGCTTTCAGCAGGAGCCCGCGGGATTCCCCTGACCATTATTGTCCGCTCCCCCAACAACAGGCTGGTTGCCGGTCTCGTTGACCGCATCCGCAACTTCAACGGCGTGAAGACCACTCCCAAAGGGCCGGAAGCTGCGAAAACCGGAATGCGGGTGATCAGAAGCAAAAGCAATCTGGGCATTCTTTTTGATCAGCGCCTTTCAGACGGCATCCGCTCAACTCTCTTTGGAAAGCCTGCAGAAACGGCAACAGCCCACGTGGTTATGACCCTGGGCGGTCGCGCTGCAATCCTGCCTGTCGAGAGCCACAGAACAGGCCCCGGACGCTTCAGGATCACCCTGCACAAGCCTGTCCGTCTGGAAAACACAGGGCAAAGCAAGGAAGAGCTGATCCGCGACGGCGTGCAACTTATGAATGATCACCTTGAACAATGGATCAGAAATCAACCTGAAGACTGGCTCTGGCTTCATCGCCGTTTCCCGCGCTAAAAACAAAATATCGCCCCATTTATGATTGAATAATAATTTGTTTCTCAATCATAAAAACGGGGTTATCCATGAAACACAAATTCTTTCTTTCACTGGCTGTTGCTGCCCTGACAACAACAGCTCAGGCTGAAACACGCGACATCATCACCTATGAAAGTGCAGCATCTGCTGTTCAGGCCTGCGCAGATATGGCCCGGGAAAAGGGCTGGAATTTGTCGATTGTCGTTGTTGACAGAGGCGATCATGTCATTGCTTCGGCACGCATGACTGACGCTCTCAGCGCCTCCTACACAGGTGCAAATCTCAAAGCCTCTTCCGCCCTGGCCTGGAACATGCCAACCCGGGACGTTGAAACGTTTATTTCAGACAAGCCCGAGTTCAGAGCCTTTCCGGGGCTTCTCACCATTGCAGGGGGAGTGCCTGTAAAAAGCTCTTCAGGCAGCCCTGTCGGAGCAATCGGAGTGGCAGGAAGCAGTCCGGACAACGATGCGGCCTGCGCTGAAAAGGCAGCCTCTTCCATTCAACAATAAAGCCGACTTCAAACAGGGAAACCCTGCCTCCCTGTTTGAAACCCTGTTCGCTTAATCCTGCGTCAGCTTTTCAGGCTTTCCCTCAACAAGAACAGCCGGATCAACCCTCTGGCTGTACCAGTTCATGCGCCAGTCCAGATGTGGTCCCGTCACACGCCCTGTCGCCCCCATCAGCCCAAGCAGGTCACCCTGCTTCAATTCCTGCCCGACCTCGACCGAAGCCTTCTCCAGATGCAGGAAAGACGAACTGAGGCCATGACCATGGTCCAGTATCACCGTCCAGCCGGAAAAATAGAGATCGCGAACCAGGGTCACCTTCCCGCCGGCAGGAGCATAAACCGGTGTGCCTGTCGGTGCGGCAATGTCCACACCGAAATGCGGACGACGTGGCTCACCGTTAAAGAACCGCTGGCTGCCGTAAACGCCGGAGATCACACCCTTCGCAGGCCAGATGAACGCGTCGGCAAAATCAGTCCGCTCCAGAACCGCCTGACGGGCAAGCCTGACCCGACGCGCGTCATCCTGAATGCGCTTCTGTGTTTCTGCGGGCGGCGAAACGTATTTCCTTGCAACACCTTCAATGCGCTGGATTTCATAATCCCGCTTCCGGAGCGCCTCCTGCTGAACAGACCGGTTCCCGTTCGCCTCAACAAAAGCAAGCGTAACAACGCCCTCCTGATCGCGACCAAAGCCGATCACAAACTCTCCAGCGGGACCAACCTTTACAGCCGTCCCGTCGAGTTCGACCGATGTTCCCGCGGGCACCTGTCCCCTGACAATACCACCCTGGACAAATTCGCCTGTCAGGGACATTTGGGCCTGCGCCAGACGTCCAAAACCTGCCATCACCAGAAGCAGGGAAGAAAAAATCAGCAGTTTCCCGAGATTGTTCATAAAGAGACTTTCCGTTCCTAAAAGAGGCTCGTCTGCCCGCTGTCATCCTTTTTGGGACGCGCAGCTTTTCTTGCCGCAACCTTCACCGGTTGCTCCGGCTCCTGCTGCGGAAGGCCATGATCGGCCTCTCCTCCCTGCGCCCGGGCTGCAACGCTCCGGTCATCAGCAAATTCAATGGACAGCATGTCACCTGCAGAAATTTCATCCGCTTTGAGAACACCGCCATCCTGTCCGCGCACCACAGAGAAACCTCTGCGCAATACATTCTTGTAGGAAACAGACTGCAAGACCCGATCCAGTGCAGAAAGGTCCTGGGCAGCCCGTTCCACGCGCAATTCCAGAGCAGATTTCAGACGCCGTTCCGCATCGACCTGATCCATCTTCTGGTGCTGCAGGGAGATCACCTGGGGACCGGCGCGCTGCAATCGTTCAGACAGAGGTTCAAGCTGCTGTTCCGCAAATCTGATCTGCTGACGCGGATGAGGCAGTCTGGCATTGAGTTCAGCCAGCAGGTTTCCGCGCTGCCGCAACCAGACCTGCATCCCGTTGGTCAGACGTTCCGCCCGTTCGTCCAGTCGCTGCGTCTTTTCCTCGACAATGCGTTGAAGATCCGGCAGGCCTCTGGACAGGGCATCCAGCTGCATCCGGCGCTCACTGCCAAGACGCTGCGCTGCTCCGTAGAGTCTGCGCCCCAGGTCCTGTACTTCAGCAATCAGTTCCGAACGGACAGGGACAGCCATCTCTGCCGCAGCAGTCGGTGTGGGCGCCCGGCGATCAGATGCAAAATCGATCAGTGTCGTATCGGTTTCGTGCCCGACGGCGGAAATGAGAGGAATCCGAGAATCAGCCGCGGCACGAACAACCACTTCCTCGTTGAAGGCCCAGAGATCCTCAAGACTTCCGCCTCCTCTCGCCACAATCAAAAGGTCCGGACGCGGAACCACGCCATCAGCAGGCATCGCATTGAATCCGCGAATCGCCGCAGCCACCTGCTCTGCCGCGCCATCTCCCTGAACCAGTACCGGCCAGACAAGAACACGACGGGGAAAACGGTCCCTCAGGCGATGAAGGATATCCCGGATCACAGCACCAGTCGGCGAAGTCACAACACCGATGACCTCCGGGAGCAGAGGCAGGACTTTCTTGCGCTCTGTTGCGAAAAGCCCTTCTGCCGCAAGAGCCTGACGGCGTTCTTCCAGCAGCTTCAGCAGAGCGCCCTGCCCGGCCAGTTCCATGGACTCAATAATCAGCTGATAGTTTGAACGCCCGGGATAACTGGAAACACGCCCGGTACAGATGACCTCCATTCCATCCTGCGGCTGAACGGACAGCTTCGAGGCCGAGCCACGCCAGCAGATGGAATTGATCACCGCCTGGTCGTCCTTGAGCGAAAGGTAGATGTGACCGGAAGCAGCACGCTTCAGGCCGGAAATCTCGCCCCGCACCCTGACATGATCAAAACGGCTTTCCAGTGTCCGCTTGATGGAACCGGAAATCTCGCTCACCGTCATCGCCGGCGCATTGTTGCCGGTATCACCGCCCCCCGGAGCAGCCGGACCGCGCGGCGGCACAGAAAAAAGATCAGACATCAAAGGCTTTCAGTTTAATGGAGGCGCAACAGGCCCATAAAGAATTCAGCTGATCAGCATCCTAGTGCCTGCAAGAGCGCTCTTCAACTCTCAAAGGCTGGTCAAATGTCCAGCGGTAAGGCATAAGCAAAACAAATCCTTCCTCCTTCGCAAAAAACAGGAGTCCCCATGTCATCCTCTTCTGCCATGAAAGTCCTCGTCGTTGGTTCCGGCGGGCGTGAACATGCCCTTTGCCTCGCAGCCAGCCGCTCGCCACTTTGTTCCGAACTGTTCTGTGCACCGGGCAATGCCGGTATTGCAGATCTGGCAAAATGCGTTGCCATCAAGGCTGAGGATATTGAGGGTCTGGTTGCCTTCGTTCAGCGTAAAGCGATCGATTTTGTCGTTGTCGGTCCTGAAGCCTCACTGGTCCTCGGGCTGGTCGATCGCCTGGAAGCGATTGGTGTTCCGGCCTTTGGCCCCTCACAGGCTGCTGCCGAACTTGAAGGTTCCAAGGGTTTCATGAAGGATATCTGTAAAAAGTACAGCATTCCGACAGCCGCCTATGAACGCTTTACCGATTTGGAAAAGGCCCGGGCTTACTTACAGAAGCAAGGCGCTCCCATCGTCGTCAAGACAGACGGACTTGCAGCCGGCAAGGGTGTCACCGTTGCCATGACACTGGATGAAGCCCTCAATGCGGTGGAAGACGCACTTTCCGGCCGAGCCTTCGGTGATGCCGGGACTGAAGTTGTCATCGAGGAGTTCATGGAGGGCGAGGAAGCCAGCTTTTTCATCCTCAGCGACGGAGAGAACATTCTGCCTCTGGTCACTGCCCAGGACCACAAACGCGCTTATGACAACGACGAGGGACCGAACACAGGCGGCATGGGCTGCTACTCCCCGGCCCCGGTCATGACCGATGCACTGATCGAAACAACACTTGAGCGCATCGTCAAACCCACCATCGAAGGCATGAAAGCTGAAGGCAAACCCTATCGCGGCGTGCTCTACGCCGGTCTGATGCTGACCAGTGAAGGGCCAAAGCTTGTCGAGTACAATGTCCGTTTTGGTGACCCCGAATGTCAGGCACTGTGTCTGCGCGCAAAGTCAGACCTGCTGGCCGTGCTCCATGCTTCTGCAAAGGGGGATCTGTCCCGCTCCTCCATGGAGTGGCTGGACGACTCTGCCCTGCTGGTTGTCATGGCTGCCAAAGGCTATCCCGGCTCCTATGAAAAGAACACTGTTATCAGGGGGCTTGATAAAGCGGCAGGCTGTGAGGGCGTCACGGTCTTTCATGCCGGTACAGCCGCCAACGAACAAGGTGAGGTTCTGGCCACAGGTGGACGCGTTCTGGGCATTACAGCCCTGGGCGCAGACATCAAAACCGCCCAGGATCGTGCCTATGCCGCTGTGGACAGGCTGGACTGGCCCGAAGGCTTCTGCCGCCGCGATATTGGCTGGCGGGAAATCGCCAGGCAGGAAGAGCGATAGACTCTACCGCCTTTCCCGGAAAAAATCCTGCATGAGGCTGGCACATTCTGTCTCCTGCAGTCCTCCGTAAACCTCCGGTCTGTGATGACAGGAGCCCTGCTCATACAGTCTTGGCCCGTGATCCACTCCTCCGCTTTTGGGATCATATGCACCGTAGTAAATCCGGCGAATTCGGGCATGTGAGAGTGCCCCTGCACACATGGGGCAGGGCTCCAGTGTGACATAGAGATCACACCCCTCAAGCCTGTGACTGCCAAAGGCTCTGGCAGCATCACGGATGGCCAGCAGTTCGGCATGGGCCGTCGGATCACAATCCCGTTCAACGCGGTTGTGTGCCCGCGCCAGAATCTGTCCTGTTGCACTGTCGACAACGACCGCTCCCACGGGAACCTCACCCGCATCAAAAGCCTTGCGTGCCTCGTGCAGTGCGCTCTCCATGGGGGAGACTGTTTCAGGAGAAGATGGGGCCTGTGTCATGTGCTATGATCGCATTCGTGGTCAGTTCCTCGCTTATAGCACTTGCAAAGAGTGGCGACCAAGGCCTAGAAAAGCGCACAGAGTCTTTCCCCAGCAAACGGCATTCCCCGAACCATGTCTCAAAAACCATCCAGAACCATCAGAAAACCGCAACCTGCGTCTTCAGCAGACGCCGCGAAACGCCCTGATGGCGAACGCATTGCCAAGGTGATTGCCAGGGCCGGCATCTGCTCGCGCCGTGATGCAGAACGCCTGATTCAGGACGGAGAGGTCAAGGTCAACGGCAAGGTTCTGGAAAGCCCGGCCCTCAATGTCACCGAAGAGGACCGGATCGAGGTCAGGGGAAAACCGCTGCCGGAACGCGAACGTGCCCGGATGTGGGTTTACCACAAACCCAAAGGCGAGATCACATCCGCACGGGACCCCGAAGGCCGCCGGACAGTTTTTGACGGTCTGCCAAAGGATCTTCCTCGTGTTCAGCCTGTCGGGCGCCTTGACTACAACTCCGAAGGCCTTTTGCTTTTCACCAACGATGGCGAAATCAAACGCAAGCTCGAACTTCCCGCAACCGGCTGGAAACGCCGCTACAGGGTCCGCGTACACGGAATCGTTCAGGATGAGCACCTCGAAAAGCTGGCAAAGGGCGTCACCTTTGAAGGCATTCAGTATGGACCGATCGAAGCCGTTCTGGAGCATCAGGGTCCGACCAATGCCTGGCTGATGATGGGACTTCGGGAAGGCAAGAACCGCGAAATCCGACGGGTTTGCGAATCCCTGGGTCTGATTGTGAACCGCCTGATTCGCGTTTCCTACGGACCTTTCCAGCTCGGCGACCTGCAACCGGGTGCTGTTGAGGAAATTCCGTCCCGCTATCTGCGGGATCAGCTTGGACTGCGCAATCAGGATGGCGAGGATGACCAGAAAAAAGTCCCTGCCAAAGGTTCAGGCAAGCCCCGGAACAACCGGAACAGGAACCCGAAACAGTCCCCCTCTGCACCGCGCCGGAAACGCTAACAGATGCGCATTGTCGGTGGACGTCTGAAAGGCAGAAAGATCAGCAGCCCCAAAGGCAGCGACACCCGCCCGACACTTGAAAGAACCCGGGAGGCCCTTTTCAGTATCCTTCTTCAGGGCGACCCGTCGGACGGAATTCTGCAAGAGCGGGGTCTGTCCCGATCACCTCTTCTGGCAGGCCCTGTACTGGATGCCTTTGCCGGGACAGGTGCCCTTGGACTGGAAGCCCTTTCGCGTGGCGCTCCACACGTCTTTTTCATTGAGCAGGACAGCGCCGCCTTCAAAGCCCTGTCCGACAACATCCAGAGCTTCGGCGTCAAGGCAGAGACAGACAGCAGCAGGGGGAATTGCCTGACCCCTCCCCCGGCACGTGAGGCAGCGGGCGTTGTCTTTCTGGACCCGCCCTACCAGAAGGGGTTGATACCCAAAGCCCTGAAAGCCCTCGATCAGGCTGGCTGGATCAATGAACGAACCCTGATCGTTGCCGAAATGATGAAGAAGGAAAAGCTGACCGACGAGGACATCGCAGGCTTTGAAATCTGTCAGGATCGCAGCTACGGCAAAAACAAGATCGCCTTTATTGTCAAAACAGCAGACTGAGCCGGCTCTTATTTCTCCTTGCCAAAGTAGTGACGGTCCCCGGCTTTCGTCTTGTCACGCTGGACCGGGTTCTCTGAAAGCTGCACAGGCTTGTAGTTCGGATCCTTGCTCTTTTCATGCGCCCGTTTAACAGCTTCATAAAGCTTGCCCGCTTCCATAAGCTGTAACTGCTTCGGCTCATCCAGCAACTGGTGCAGCATCTTCCCGCTTTTGTCAAAAAGGCGCATGTAATAACGCGGCCTCGGGGACATGATCTCAAGGCCCGACTGGACGATAAAATCCCCGTAATTCAAGCTGAAAATGCCTGCAGAGACTGTCGGCGTCCAGATTGTCTGTCCTGCCGATGTGGAATGATACAGAAACTCTGCCAACTCACTCAAAGTCATTATCTACACCCCCGATACCGAACAGGCCTGTCTTTTTGTTTCTTTTTACACAAGCCCTTAGCCTACAACCAATGACAGCAAAGCCTTTAAGTCAGGTAAAAATATCACCCTGATTTTGAATAAATTTTATCGTCTGGAAAAGAGTTTCTCAATATCTGTCAATGCCAGTTCCACATAAGTTGGACGCCCATGGTTGCATTGACCGGAATGCGGTGTGTTTTCCATCTCGCGCAGCAGATGGTTCATCTCGTCCAGAGTCAGTCTGCGGCCGGAACGAACAGACCCGTGGCAGGCCATTGTTCCCAGCACCCGCTCAATCTGTTCTTTCAGGCTGAGCACATCACCAATTTCAGCCAGCTCATCGGCCAGATCCTGCACAAGTTGGGCAACGGGGCAACGCTCGCCAAGGATCGCCGGGATTTCCCGAACGACAACAGCACCTGTCCCGAAACCTTCCAGCACCAGCCCCATTTCAGCCAGTTCATCCGCTCTCTTGCACAGACGCTCACAGGCGATTTCATCCAGCTCCACAACCTCCGGCAACAGCAGCATCTGGGTTGCAATACCGCGCTCTGCCATCTGGGCCTTGAAGCGCTCAAGCACAAGCCTTTCATGGGCCGCATGCTGATCGACAATCACAAGGCCTTCCCTGGTCTGCGCAATGATATAATTCTCGTGCAGCTGCGCTCTTACAGCTCCGAGCGGAAAGCTCTCATAGCGCTCCCCTTGCTGCCCGGACATCCCTTGAGGTTCGTGCACAACACCATCCGCATCCACATGTCCTGCCGGGGTGGCCTGTTCAACTCTGGCAGAAGGTTCAAAGCTTTCACTTCCCGGCAATCCCTGCTGTGCAGGTTGCGGGGCATGGTAGTTCTGCAGAGCCTCCGCAAGCTTGCCTGACGGGTAGCTGACAGAAGGCTTTGCCTGCCATTGCGTTCTGGCTCCAGATTCGCCAAAGCCCGCACGATGTGCAGGATGCACGGGTTGATCCGGATAGCTGCCTTCCTGACCGGACGCTCCCGTGGGCTGCCAGCTCTGCTCTGCCCTTTGCCGGGCCTGTTCCAGCATTGTCAGGGCGTGTTCCCCAACCGATGTTGACGAGCGGTGTCCCGCAGCAGCCAGAGCGTGTTTGCAGGCTCCGACAATGAGGCCCCGCACCATGGCCTGATCCCGGAAGCGAACTTCTGTCTTGGCCGGGTGAACGTTCACATCAACAGCTTCACTGGGCAGCTCGAGAAAAAGAGCCAGAAGAGGATGCCGGTCACGCGCCAGAAAGTCCTGATAGGCTGCACGGACGGCCCCCTGCAAAAGACGGTCGCGAACAGGGCGGCCGTTGACGAAAAGATACTGATGCTGGGCATTGCCCCGGTTCAGGGTCGGCAAGCCAATAAACCCGCTGAGGCGAACGCCTTCACGCTCGGCTTCAATGGGCAGGGCATTCTCCCCGAACTCTCGCGCCATAATATTGGAAAGTCGTCGCAAGCGAACATCCAGCAGATCACCGTCGGTTGCCGGAAGGCGCAGGAGCGTGCGACGCTCATCAGAGAGCGTAAAGCCGACATGCGGATGTGCCATCGCCAGACGCTTGATAACATCCTCTGCATGACTTAACTCGGTACGCGGTGCTTTCAGGAATTTCAGGCGGGCCGGTGTCGCATAGAACAGATCGCGCACTTCAACACGGGTTCCCGGATTACAGGCTGCCGGCTGAACCCCGCCAACAGCGCCACCCTCGACACGAATGGAAGCACCGGTTTCAGAATCTGCTGTACGGCTTGTGATCTGCAGGCGCGCGACCGCCCCGATAGACGGCAGGGCCTCTCCCCGAAATCCGAGTGTCTTGATATGGACCAGATCGTCACTGGGAAGCTTTGAGGTTGCATGCCGTTCCACACAAACGGCCAGAGCATCAGCAGGAATTCCCCAGCCGTCATCCTCGACAGTAAAGGCCGTACGCCCGCCATCGCGCATGGTCACATCAATGGTCGTCGCCTGCGCATCCAGGGCATTCTCAACCAGTTCCTTGATCGCAGCCGCCGGGCGTTCAATCACTTCACCGGCAGCAATCTGATTGACCAGTGTTTCGGGCAGGCGACGAATTTCAACAGGATGAGACAAGAGGACCTCTACTCCGGATTAAACACTCCAACAGATACACCAGAGTCCCGACCAACAGAAATTACAGGGGCATGGCCCTGAGTTTCTGACGCGCAATGACCTTGCCCTGTTCCACGGCAGGCTGATCATAGGGATCAATCCCCAACAGTTCGGCAGCGAGGATCGTCTCCAGCATGAAGTGCATCATAATCGCACCCAGAGAACGCTCGTCAATAGCATCCATCAAAATATGTCGAACCGGACGCCAGTTCGATGCAAGAGCATCACGGGTCGCCTCTGCAGAAACAAAAAGCAGATCTCCCAGTGTCCTTTTCTGGAGATAGTCCAGCGATTCCTCATCCCCGATAAAGGCATCAATGGGCAAACCCTCGCCCCGGGAGTCATGATGCAGGATAGTGAACATCTTGTCGGCAGGTCCATCCAGATAAAGCTGCAGCTGACTGTGCTGATCCACAGTGCCCAGCGCACGGATCGGCGTTGTTCCCCTGCCATCCTTGCCAAGGCTTTCCGCCCAGAGCTGGTTGAACCAGAGCCCCAGATCAGCCAGCCGATCCTCGTAAGGCATGATCACCGTCGAGGCAATCCCGAGCCTGGCATTCAGCTGTACCGCAAGGGCAGCACCCGCAGCAGGTGCATTGTCCTCCAGATGATCTGCGGACAAAAAGGCCTCAAGCACATCTGCGGCTCCCTGACGAAGAGCGCGGATATCAAGTCCTGCGATCAGGGCCGGCAACATCCCGACAAGGGAAAAAACCGAATAGCGGCCGCCAATATTGGGATCATGGTCCAGACAGCTGACGCCCAGACGCCGGGCCATCCGGCGCAGGGGATTGTCACTGGGTTCCGTAATCACACAGATAAAACGGCTCAGATCCTCAGGCCTGTGAGCCTCCTGAAACAGGGGCAAAAGCGCCATGAACTGGGACATGGTTTCGGCTGTGGAGCCGGATTTGGAAATCACGATCAGACCAGTCCTGGCCAGCTCCAGCCGATCAAGCAGCTTCTGAAAGGAATAGGGATCAATATTGTCAATGAAGTGAAGGACCGGCCCGTTCTCCCGCCCGGGACTGGCACCACTGGGCAGGGCTTCACTGTTCAGACCACAAAGGGTGCGCCCCCCCAGGGAGGAACCACCTGTCCCGAGAATCAGGACATCGCGACAGTTCTGGCGGAACTCCAGAGCCACGGGCATGACCTCTGTCAGATCTTCCATACCCTGCACAATTGTAAAAGCGGGCAGGGCACCGGAACGAAGGCTCTCCTGCAAGGCGGGCAGGGTCTTTGTCAGACTTTGCAGCGCATCGTCCAGATGTTCCTCCAGCAAACCGTTGGAACCAATCGTTCGGGCCAGACAATTCTCAACATTGTGCTGATAGGACAGGGGCATTTTCAGTCGCTCTGGAAAGGTTGTTTGGGCACACATTAACAAATGCTGCGACCTGTTCAAGTCCGTCACGACATTGTCACATTTGCCAGGCGTATCAGGATCAGTTTTCTGCACTCAAACGCTCGGGTTCGACAGCCACGACGCCCTCGGGTTGCCCTGCGATCACCAGTGTCAGGGCCTCTGTATCCAGAAGTCGACCTGCAACGCGTTGAACATCCGCAAGGCTCAAAGCTTCGATGTAGCTGTTGCGCTTCTCAAGAAAATCCAGAGGCAACGCCAGACGATGCATGGAAAGCAGCATGCCGGCGATCCGTCCGGTGCTGGTGAAACGCAGAGGATAGGACCCTGTCAGATAGAGCTTCGCTTCTTCCAGCTCCCTTGCGGTCGGCCCCTCTTCCTGCATTCTCTTCCATTCTTCACGAAGCAGCGCAACGGTCTCTCCAACGCGGGCATTCTGCGTTGCGGCCGACACAAGGATCAAAGGGGAATGATCCAGATCGTACAGCGACGTGTTGATGGAGTATACGAGACCGCGTTCTTCACGAACCGACTGATAGAGCCTTGACTGGAAGCCTCCGCCACCAAGGATGTGATTGATCACATAAGCCGCATAGAAATCCGGATCATGTCGGGACAGTCCCGGCTGAACACCGTAGATCAGGCTCTGTGGAATCTGCTCGTCAATAACAACAAGCCCTCCCCTGGCCTGTGGCTGGATGTCCTCGACAAACGGGATCTCCGGCTTCAGGGGCAAGGCACCGAAGACAGCATCAAGGAAAACCGAGAGCTCTTCGGCTGAAATGGCACCGGACACACCAATGTGGAGATTCGACCGGGCGAAAAGCGCTCTGTGGAGCTGTCTCAGATCATCCGCTGTCATGCTGTCGAGCGTGTCCTCGCTCCCGTCCACTGCGCGGGAATAGGTGTGCGCGGGGAAATACAGTTCCCGGGCAAAGGTCTGGATCTTTCGCGAGGGACTTTCCTTGCGGGACTGCAGACCCTGACGAATCTGTTCCCGGATCCGTTCAACGGCTTCCGCCTCAAAACGTGGTTCGTTAATCGCAGCCTTCAAAAGCGCCTGTGCCTGAGGCAGTGTCTCGAGACGTGAGACAAAGGTTCCACCGAAACTTTCCCGACCGGAAGAAAAATAAAGCGTGATGGAATCATCGGCCAGAGCCTTCTGGAAAGAGCGGGAATTCCACTGGCCTGCGCCTTCATCCAGCGTTGAGGAAAGAAAAACAGACAGACCTTCCTTCCCCTCGGGATCAGCCGTCGCCCCACCTTCAAAGGAAAACTCCACAGAAACAAGCGGCGTGGTGTGATCCTCGATCAGAAGAGCCTCGATCCCGCTTTCACTGACCACCTTCTGCACACCATAGGCCCGGGCATATCCTGTTACGGAAACCAGAAAGAAAAGAACAATCGCAGCAGTTTTTTTCATTTTCCTAGCTCCCCTCGTTCCGGGCTGTCTTCGGCAAAAGAACACCTGTGACAGAAGCCTCATCCCGGACAAACCTGCGCAAAACACGATTGACGTCATCAACAGTGACAGCCCGAATGGTTTCAGGCCAGTTCTCCACGGCCTCCACTGATGATCCTGTTGTCAGAGCCCGACCAAAAATACCCGGAGCCAGAGTCAGGGAATCCCGTGCAAAAACCGATGCCGACTGAAGCTGCTTCTTTGCCTGCTCCACAGCCTCTGCCGGAACACCCTCCTCCAGAATCCTCCCGACCTCGTTGCGAAGAAGCCTTTCCGCCTCCTCGATGTCCACACCGGTCTTGGGAGCAACGTAAAAGGAAAAATGGGTTCCGTCATAGCTGTCGGCAGCATAACCACTGCCAACCTGGGCAACCCTGTCTCCATCCAGCACCAGCCGCTGATAAAGCAGGCTGTTGGGTCCTGTTCCGATCACCTGATCCAGCACCTGAAGCGCATAGGCGTCATTGCCTTCTGCCACGCGATAGCCCGGTGCATGATAGCGGATACTCAGATTCGGAACACTGACGCGCTCGCTTTCAAGCGTGACACGGCGCGCAGCCAGCTGTTCAGGCTCAACGGCTCTTTTCCGTTCAGGCAGGGCTCTTGGTTCAACTGGCCCGTAATACTTCCGTGCCAGAGGCAGGACATCCTCCAGCGTTACATCACCCGCAACGACAAGGATCGCATTGTTGGGGGCATACCACTTTCTGTAGAAACGCAGGGCCTTTTCGGTTGTCAGCCCCTGAATGTCGGCATCCCAGCCGATAATCGGATAGCGATAGGGGTGCGCCAGATAGAAACTGGCCTGCATGACCTCGGACAGCTGACTTGAGGGGCGATTGTCAATGCGTCCCCTGCGTTCTTCACGGACAACTTCACGTTCCGGGAGCACCACATCATCACTGAGTCTGAGGTTCACCATACGGTCTGCCTCATTGGCCATCATGATCTCGAGACGGTCTTTGGCAACAGTCTGGTAGTAGGCTGTAAAATCCTGTGAGGTAAAGGCGTTCTCCTCACCTCCGTTAAGCGCAACAATGTTCGAGAACTCTCCCGGAGCCAGTTTCTTGGTGCCCTTGAACATCAGGTGTTCCAGAAAGTGGGCGACACCCTTTTCATCCGGACCTTCATCTGCAGAGCCGACCCTGTACCAGACCATGTGCTGCACAATGGGGGCTCTGTGATTGGGGATCACCACAACTTCCATACCATTATCCAGAACAGCCGTTTGCGGATTAAAAACGGCAGCCTGTGAAAGGGACAATGCCCCCAGGGAAAAGGCCATGCTCCAGAAACAGAGCTGAAGGGATTTGGCGAGAACAGAAGGTTGCATCAGGAACTTTCTTTCACAAGGGACAGCGGACTGGACACAACAGAGGTTGGAAACTGTGACAGGAAAAGCAATGCCTCAACAGTCATTGCCCTCACAATTCCTCTCACGTTTCGGTGAAAACAGACACAAAAAAGGGGCGTGAAACCTCTCACGCCCCTTTGCAGAAACAATCTTTCAGTTCTCTCAGAACAGATCCTCGAGAGGAGCCTTGGCCTCCCGGTCAATGGTCGGAGTATCACCCGCACCACGTGTTCCCAGAGCTGCATTTTCCTGAAGGCGACGGGACTCGGCAGTCGGATCGACGACAGTTCCCGGCGGCTGTGCATCCCGCCAGAAGATCAGGGCGTCGGTCAGCTGTTCACTCGCCTTGTTGAAGCTTCGCGTTTCACGATCAACAAGCAGGCGAATGTCTTCCGGGCTGCCTTCGGCACCGGCGCGCTTGAGGAAAGCAGTCTCCGAAGCAGACAGACCCTTTTTGTCGAGAGTGGACTGTTCGTTCGCCGTTTGAACCGAACCATCGATATTAAAGACGGCACGACGTGCACGGGACTGTGGCGTTCCCTCCTGCGGGCGTGCTGCGCCGGGACGTGGCGGACGCAGGTTGAAATCAGGCGGCAGGCTCAGCGGCGCCCGGGTCACAACCTTGAACTCGTCAGGAGAACGCTTGCCCAGTCCAACCTGCTGCTTGAGGCTGTCACTGCATCCTGCCAATGCGAGGCCTGCCAGTATTAACGTTGCTGCCTTCATTTTCATGAACATCACCTGTTATTCAAAAAGCCCCACTGGTCTAGTGCACAAGAAAGGCACAAATAGGGCCGGGATTATTTCTGATCCTTTTTACCCTGAGCAGAGCCGGAGAACAAGCCATCGATCAAGATCAGTGCAACACCAATAAAAACAAGACTGTCCGCAACATTGAAGGCAGGCCAGTGGTATCCCGACAGATGGAAATCAAGAAAGTCGACAACCCCCGGCTGCGTCCAGCGGTCATAGACGTTGCCCATGGCACCACCGGCAATCAACCCGACAGACCAGACCATCAGCGCGCGGGGTTCCTTCCAGAGCCACCAGAACACCCAGAGAACAATGGCAACAGCCAGAACGGACAGGAACAGAACGCGCATCTCTGCATCTCCTGTTCCACCAAAGAGTCCGAAACTGACACCCCGGTTGTACACCAGCACCAGATTAAAGAACCCCGTCACCTCAATAACCTGCGGCGGGTTCATCACATCATTGAGAATGATCCATTTGCTCCACTGGTCCAGCAGCCCGAAGACAGCAGCCAGCAGCACGGCAAGGCCTGTTGCCTTTGCCGGGGACATTTCCGGGACGGCCACGGTTCTTTCCGGTGTACTGGTTCCGGGTTGCTCTGCCACGGTACGTTTCCTCAGGCTGACAGCACAGACGCACAGCGCGCGCAGGTTGCCTCTGCCCGGGGATGCTGACCAACATCCGGCAGAATTTTCCAGCAACGCTGACACTTCTCGCCTTCAGCAAGATCGACAACCACACCAACACCGTCAACATCCTGAAGAACGAAGGCTCCTTCCGGAGCGGAATCGCGGACAATGTCGATCTGGGACGTAATGGCAATCTCGGCCATGTCCTGGCCTTCAATGGCACTCAGCAACTCTTCACGCGTGATAAAGACAGAAGGGCGTCCCTGCAGACTGGAACCGATTTTCTTCTCGGCCCGCTGCAGCTCCAGAGCACCGGTCACGACCCGGCGTACATCACGGATTTTTGCCCAGCGTTCGGCAAGCTCACCGTTTTTCCATTCGGACGGAATATCCATGAACTGACGCAGGTGAACAGATTCTTCCCCGTTTGCCTTCCCACGGGCGAGCCACGCTTCCTCTGTGGTGAAGACCAGAATAGGAGCAAGCCAGGCTGTCAGACAGTCAAAGAGGATATCCATCACGGTACGACAGGCACGACGTTCCAGTGAATCAGCACCATCGCAATAGAGCGCATCCTTGCGGATATCCAGATAGAAGGCCGACAGATCAAGGGCACAGAAGTTGTGCAACGCCTGATACATGGCATGGAAGTCGTAGTCAGCGCAGGACTTGCGAACAATCACATCCAGTTCTGTCAGACGGTTCAGAACCCAGCGTTCCAGCTCCGGCATTTCGTCAAACGGCAGACGCTCTGACTCTGTGAAACCATCCAGCGCCCCCAGCAGGAAACGCAGGGTGTTTCTGAGGCGGCGATAGGCATCGGCCTGATACTTCAGGATTTCCTCGCCGACACGCAGATCCTGGGAATAGTCGGAGGCAACCACCCACAGACGCAGGATATCAGCACCATAGCGCTGGGTGATGTCTTCAGGAGAGATCACATTGCCCAGGGATTTGGACATCTTGCGACCTTTTTCGTCCAGAACAAAACCATGGGTCAGAACTGCATCATAAGGCGCGCGCCCCCGTGTCCCTGCAGATTCCAGCAGGGAGGTGTGGAACCAGCCACGGTGCTGATCGGACCCTTCGAGATAGAGATCCGCAGGCCACTTCAATTCAGGGCGCTGCTCCAGAACAAAGCTGTGTGTGGAACCCGAGTCGAACCAGACCTCGATCACATCCAGAACCTGCTCGTAGTCTTCCACCTTGTAGCCATTGCCAAGGAAGCGTGACGGGTCACTGTTGAACCAGGCATCGCCTCCCTCCTCTCGGAAAGCCTCGACAATGCGGTCCAGCACAGCCTGATCACGCAGGGCTTCCCCTGTTGCCTTGTGTACAAAGATCGGCAGGGGGACACCCCAGACACGCTGGCGGGACACACACCAGTCCGGACGGTTTTCCACCATGCTGAACAGACGGTTGCTGCCCGCAGAAGGAACAAAGCGTGTGTCTTCAATCGCCTTGAGTGCCTTTTTGCGAAGATCATTGCTTTCCATGGAAATGAACCACTGGGGTGTATTGCGGAACACCAGCGGCGCCTTGGAACGCCAGGAATGCGGATAACTGTGGCGGACAGAACCCTTTGCCAGCAGGGAGCCCTGCTCCATCAGAGCCTTGATGGATTTTCCGTTCGCATCCCCCGGCTTGCCGTCCTGGGTATAGACACAGGCGCCTGCAAAGAAAGGAACATGGTCGTAGTACACACCCGCCTCATCGATCATGCGCGGAATTTCCAGACCGAACTTCTGCCCCAGAACCGCATCGTCCGCACCATGGCTTGGCGCAATGTGAACAAATCCGGTACCGGCATCCGTCGTGACAAAGTCGGCAGGCAGAACAGGACGCGGAGCATCATAACCGCCCTCGGCACCTTCCAGTCCACGGAACGGGTGGGCCACGCTCGCGCCTTCAAAGCTGCTCACAGCACCCAGCTCTTCCCAGTCCTCGATTTTGGCGTCGGCCTTGACCTGATCGGCCAGGTCCCTGTTGAGAACCAGACGCTCCCCAACCTTTGCCAGGGCATCTTCCGCAACGGTCCGAACCTCGTAAACGGCATACTCGAATTCCGGACCATAAGCGATGGCCCGGTTGGCAGGCATGGTCCACGGTGTTGTCGTCCAGATCACGACGCTTGCGCCTTCCAGAATGGAATCCTGCGCAGAGAGCACAGGGAAGCGGACCCAGATGGTCGGCGACTTGTGCTCGTGATATTCCACTTCGGCATCGGCCAGTGCCGTCTTTTCAACCACGGACCAGAGAACAGCACGGGAGCCCTGATAGAGACCACCGTTCATCAGGAACTTGCCGAGTTCCTGTGCGATGATTGCCTCTGATTCATAGTTCATTGTCTTGTAGGGATTGTTCCAGTCCGCCTCGATACCGAGACGCTTGAATTCCCCGATCTGGATATCGATCCACTTGTTGGCAAATTCACGACATTCCTGACGAAACTCGACGACCGGAACCTCGTCCTTGTCCTGACCGCGGGACCTGTAACCTTCCTCGACCTTCCATTCGATCGGCAGACCATGACAGTCCCAGCCCGGGACATAATGGGCATTCTTGCCCTGCATTTGCTGGGAGCGGTTGATCACATCCTTGAGCACCTTGTTCAGGGCATGCCCCATGTGCAGGTGACCATTGGCATAGGGAGGGCCATCGTGCAGTGTGAAAGCTTCACGACCCTTGCTGGCCTCACGAATTTTCGTGAACAGTCCAATATCCTGCCAGTGCTTCAGAATTTCCGGCTCTTTTTTCGCCAGACCGGCACGCATGGGGAAATCTGTTGTCGGCAGGAATACCGTGTTTTTGTAATCCACTGTCATGGACTGTCACTTCCGTATCTTACTGTTCACTGGCCAATCGGCTCTTACCGATCAGTCCATTCAATTCATCACTTCATCTTGGCGAGTTCTGCACGGGCAGCCTCGCAATCCCTGGCGATCTGGGCCTTCAGTTCGTCCAGTCCGTCAAATTTCATTTCCGGACGTAAAAAGTCAACCACCTGAACCCGCAAATCTGTTCCATAGAGATCCTCATCAAAGTCAAAGATGAAAACCTCCAGATTAATTCCCTCACCCTTTACGGTGGGACGGCGGCCAATATTCGCCACAGCGTCGTACCAGTAGGTCAGTCCTGTTCCCTCAATCAAACCGGCCTTGGCAACCCTTACGGCGTAGACACCGAGAGCCGGTGTCAAATAATCGCTCATGGAAAGATTGGCCGTCGGGAAACCAATGGTCCGGCCCCGTTCAAAACCTCTGATCACCGGTCCGTCAATTTCCCAACAGCGCCCCAGAATGGCCGCGGCCTCCCTTGGCTTTCCATCACGCAGGAACTGACGCACGCGCGAAGACGACAGAACTTCCCCACTTTCATCCAGCACAGCCCCTGCTCCGGTGACACCAAAGCCGAGCCTTTTACCACTTTGTTCGAGCACCTCGACATTGCCGCTGCGCCCCTTGCCAAAGCAGAAATCCGCTCCCACCACGAGATGACAGGCACCAAGCTGCCCGACCAGAACCTCCTGAATGAAGTCCTCAGCACTCAGCGCGGCAAATTCCTCTGTAAAGGCCTGGAGGAAAACATGATCAATCCCCGTCTTCTGCAGGGCGCGGGCCTTGGCAACAACGGGGGTCAGACGAAAGGATTCCTGCTCCGGCTTGAAAAAGAGACGTGGATGAGGTTCGAAAGACAGAACAGCCAGTGGTGCCTTGAGGTCCTCGGCAACCTTGCGTGCAGTCGCAATCACAGCCTGATGCCCGCGATGAACTCCATCGAAGTTACCAATGGCAACGACAGCACCCCGGGCGCTGTCGGGCAAATTCTTGAGGTTGTGGAAAACTGCCATGAGACCTGTCTGTCCTGTTCATCTTTCCCGCATCTGACGCAAACCCTATGAATAAAGTCACAGGCCCGATGATGTAAAGACTAATCGCTGTCTATTCAGACTTCTCCTGCTCTTCACGCTGCAGAACAGCGGCAAAGAAACCATCGGTCCCGTCTTTCGAGGGAGACAGCCGCAGCATCTCGCCAAGGTGATCCGGACATTCCGTTTCAAAAACATCAGCCCAGAGGCTGCTCACAGGAACCAGTTTGAAATCCGGTCTGGAGCGCAAAAAGGCGGAAATCTGTTCTTCATTCTCTGCAGGCAAGAGGGAGCAGGTGGCGTAAACAAGACGGCCACCCGGGCGCACAAGACGCGCCGCAGAGGTCAGAATAGAGCCCTGAAGGTCACAAAGCTCGCGAAGGTCCTCTTCATCCTTGCGCCACTTGGCATCAACCCCGCGGCGCCAGGCCCCGGTCCCGCTACAGGGGGCATCAACCAGGACACGGTGGAACTTGCCCTTGTGATACTTGACCCAGGGATCGCGCTCGCTTCCGAGCACCTGGCGTTCGGCATTGAAAACGCCGGCCCGCTTGAGACGCAGGGCAGAGCGCTGAAGGCGCTTGCTGTGCACATCCGTCAGAACAAGTTGTCCACGGTTTTCCATGGCAGGGGCCAGTGCGAGGGACTTGCCACCTGCTCCGGCGCAGAAATCGACGATTCGTTCACCGGGTTGCGCCTGCAGCAGGGCCGCCACCATCTGGGAGCCAAGGTCCTGAATTTCAATGGCACCCTCCTGATAGAGAGCCACCTTTCCAAAGCTTCGCGGAAAATTCAGACAACGAAGCGCATAAGGCGTCTGCGGCAGGGCCTCTGTCTTCCAGCCCTGTTTGGAAAGCGCTGTGATCGCTGCATCCCTCAGGGAAGCTTCGCCCTTTTCATTGGACATTTTAAAAGGGTTGATCCGCAGATCGAGCGGAGCCTCTTCGTTCAACGCATCCAGTTCTTCACCGAAACGTTCACCAAACACGGCTTTCAAACCGTCATAGGCCCAGTCCGGACACTCGTGACGCACCTCTTCGGGCATATCCGGATGGTTCAGCGGTTTGCCCTGCAGCGGAAGCAGCAAGGCGCGTTCATTGTCTGTCAGCGGCTTGAGCAGCACCTTGCCACCCCGGCAGTTGCGATCCAGATCCTCAACGCTTGCGCCCAGTCCGACCACCTGATCAACCAGAAAACTGCGGCGCAGTGAAGGCGTGTGCCCGGCCTCTGCCAGCCACCAGAGCACGCGACGGTAGCGGCGCATATAGCCCCAGACGCCCTTGCGAATGGCAACCTTGTCCTTTTCCGTCAGATGGGAAGAAGCCGAACGCATGGTTTGCGCCAGGGCCTCATCAAGCTGGCAATCCTCCCAGGACATGGTCTCAAGAGCACGCCACATCAGCGACAGGCGCTGCGCGTGAGGCAGGCTTTTGTTTTCCTGTTTCTGTACCGGCTCTGCAGATGCTCTTGAGGACGGACGACTTTGAGAACGATCATCCCCGCGGCGGTCATAACCCCGACTGTCACGACCATCGCGATCACTGCCACGGCCGGAAACAGAACGCTCACCCCTTCCCCGTCCACGGTTGTCGTCACGATCACGGGAAAAGCGCTTCTTCTGAGGGCCACGATCTGTCATGAAATCATCATCGCCATCCCGGTTTTTCCGGGCCGAAGGTGTGCGCCCACTGGTGGCAGGACGTGCAGGACGACGCACAGTCCTTTTCGGACGATCCTCTTCCGGCTTGTCCTTGAAATCATCGCTCATGATCAGGCCTCACCCATCAGTGCAGCTTGTTCTGCCTTGCCGAAACCGACGCGAATAACGGTATCCCCTGCTCCGGACGCCTCGCTGACTGGACGTTTGATCAGTGCCGGATGCTCCAGCAACAAGGCGCGAACGCCCGCATCATCCAGATTGTCCTTGAGGCTGTCATCCAGACCACGCCAGGTTGTCCCCCGCTTGTTGAGCAGAACCTCCCAACCCAGCGCAGAAAGCCAGCGATCCAGCATCTCCGCGTCAAGACCATCCTTGCGCAGATCATGCAACCGCACATCAATACCCTTGTCGCCCAGCATCTTGAGTGCCTTGCGGCAGGTGTCACAATTCTTGAGACCATAGAGAACAACAGAGGCGGACATAACAGAAACTTTCCGGAAAAATTTCGGGGTCAAAACAGCTTTTGCAGGGAAATCACCTCAATCAAAAGAGAGAGGCTTTCGTCTTTCAGGTTCTTGAGCTATCACGAGGGGCAAAGAACAGCAAGCTTTCTCCCTGCATCCGGTCCCGGAAGCGCATTCAAACCCTTTCAAAGCAGCCTCCCTGATGACAGAACCCCGAACAAGCGCACGCAACACTCTCAGCCTCAAGACGGCACCAACGCTCAAACCCGTCAGAAAGGGTCAAAGCGAGGATGTGATTGTCATCGGCGCAGGGGCTGCCGGACTGATGGCCGCCATGACAGCAGCCGAGCGCGGCAAGTCCGTGCTGGTTCTGGATCATGCGAGCAAGCTCTGCGAAAAAATCCGGATCTCTGGTGGAGGGCGCTGCAACTTCACAAACATCCACTGTGCCCCCCACAACTTTCTTTCCGACAATCCCCGCTTTGTTCGCCCCGCTTTGAAAGCCTACACACAGCGCGACTTTCTGAAGCTTGTCGAGAGCCACAACATTGCCTGGCACGAGAAAACACTGGGACAGCTCTTCTGTGATCACTCCGCCAACGACATCATCGACATGCTTCTGGAGCGGTGCTCCAGCAAGGGAGCAAGGGTTCTGGGGCAAACGACAATCACCGCAGTGCGCAGCCTTCCGGTTCAGGATGAAAACAGTCCGCGCTTCGAACTTGAAACCAGCGACGGCCTGAAATCCTGCCGCAATCTGGTTGTCGCCACTGGCGGTCTCTCGATCCCCAAGATTGGCGCCACGAATTTCGGACACCGGCTGGCGCAGAACCTCAACATTCCGGTGACCCCTCTTCGCCCTGCCCTTGTGCCCCTGGTTTTGCAGGAAGACGACAAGGAATTCTGCAAGGCCATTAGTGGCCTCTCCCTGCCGGTACGCACCTCTGCTGGAAAGCAGTCCTTTGAAGAGGCCCTGCTCTTCACCCATCGCGGCCTCAGCGGCCCCTCCATCCTGCAAATCTCGTCCTACTGGCAACCGGGCGGGTCCATCCGTATCAACCTCCTGCCCGGCGAAGACATTCCGGCCCTGATGGCCGCAGATCGCCAGAGCAAGAAGAACGTCTCCAGCATTCTGTCAAACCATCTGCCCAACCGTCTTGCCAAAGCCATGGCGGACAAACACAGCGCAACAGGTTCCATGACAGAAACAGGCAAGAAAACACTGAACAGCCTGATCGAAGGCCTGTCGAACTGGCAGCTCACACCCGCAGGAGATGAAGGCTACAACAAGGCGGAAGTCACCCTCGGTGGTGTCGACACCCGTTCACTCGACCCTGCCACCATGGAATGCAGGGACCATCCCGGTCTCTTCTTTATCGGCGAGGTCACCGACGTCACCGGACACCTCGGCGGGCACAACTTCCAGTGGGCCTGGTCCTCGGGCTTTGCAGCGGGGCTGGGTGTCTGACTTTCTAAGGTTCGTAACGGACCTTGTCATCACGTCCCTTCCTGTATGACCTGACATCGGGAAACGCCGGCAACCAGTCCTCCCGACAACAGGTCCAGATTTCGTAACCTGGCTTGAGCTGATTTGGTTCATCCAGCGTTCCGAGATGAACCTCGATTTCATCTTCGCTCCGGGCAAAGACGGACGAACCACAGAGCGGGCAGAAGTGACGGCCTTTGTAATCCCGTGTTTCCCCCTCAACCTGCACGACCTTCTGCGGAAACACAGCGGCCGCATAAAAGAGAGCGCCGTGATGCTTGCGGCAATCCAGACAGTGACAGATCCCGACCCTGAAGGGCTGGCCCGCTGCCTCAATCCGAACCGCCCCACAGGCACAACCACCGGTATAGTTATCCATAATCCGTCTCCCCAATACAGAGCTGCATCTTACACTATACTGAATCCTGTATGGCATCCGCCCCATGAAGCCCGGCTCTCTTTCAGGAGAGAACTGTCGGGAATTTTCAGGAAAACAGCACCGGCCAGATACAAAAAAAGAGGCCTACCTGTTTCAGGCATCCTCTCTTTTACAGCTGCATTGGTGCCCCTGGCCTGACCTGCATAATCCAATGAATACATAAGCTTAGAGCACATCATTCGTAATTCATTCGTAATGAAGTCAAAAAGAATGGATTCCCTCATTGCAGAAAAGCTCTGGGAATATACCTGGCAGCGGCTTTTTGAGCGCTGAAAAAATTTGACCTTCGGAAAAGCGTAATATCTGTAACCAAGTTCAGAAATCATACTTATCATATTGATATAAAAACAATATATAGATTACAGAATATTGTAATTTCAGTGTAATCAGGTTACACTTTTTGATGAAATTTTCCCGCCACAAAAAATCGTTTGATTTCAAATACTTAAGAAGCAGGCGTAACAAAAATTACAAGAAATTACATTTTCCTGTAACCTGAATAACGATTAAAAAACAAACACTTAAATTCATTTTCAAGGTTCGGTTACAAATATTACGCTTTTCCGAAGTCGAACTGAAAACAGGATGAGCCTTTTAAAAATAGCCCCAGCAAATCTGTGCCACCAGTTCTGCATCTTGTGACGAAAATTGCAGAGATTTGAGAACGGTAATTTCTCAAAACCGTCCTAGAGAACATTGGTTTTCAGGGTGGCTCTGCACTGCAAAAAAAACGACCTAAAAAGCCCGCAGGCGAGGCGGGGGGAGTAGCGCGTTTTGTGGGGTCTGAGGATGGGGGCATACCCTGCCGGCATCAGAGCCTTTTTCTTGCTGATTTCGTTCTGAGATGATGGCTGCAGCTGACCATTATGGCGACCAGGACCAAATGGTCTGATGGATAGCTGTTCTTGACTCTTCACAAAGAATGTTCTCTTTTTGTTCTATAGCGCTTTTGGAATAAACAAACAGGTGGAGTCGGGTCATGAAAAAGGATGCAGCTCCTTTGTCGAGACTAAAAGAATTGGGACAGGAAGTCTGGGGCAAGGACTGGACTGAACGGTTAGTTGACGCGATGGATTTCAAGCCGCAAGTGGTTAATGCCTGGCTGTCTGGAGAAAGGCCCATACCTCGAGAGCTATTATCACAGCTGACAAAAATAAACCGCTCCGGATCTTCCCTGCTTTGTTTTAACAAACAGGGCGAACGTTTTGTGATCCGTTGGGAACGCCCCCGCTTCAAAGCCCGAATTGAACCGGCAGGCCTGCTTCCTCCGGATAGTTCACACCATAAAAGCGCCTATTATTCGGATGTTCTTCTGACAGACATTCTCTGGCTTGATCCCGCACCAAAAAAGAGCAACCGGCCCCGTTACTATGACCAAGCTATAATGGATGCGATAAAGTCTGCAGAAGAAACAATCAACATTCAGCGATAGTTGACTTTCTTTCAACTGAAGGATTGAAAGGTTTTTCAATATGATTCACAATGCTTTTCAACCAATAAATTGCATAGAAAACTGCCTTGCAAACAGAAGGTTTTGCTAGAGTTTTTTAAGAGAGCATCGCACTTTGAACGAAAGAAAAGCACATGTCAGAAACAGCAATTGAATGGACAGATGCAACCTGGAACCCTGTTGCTGGTTGTTCAATTATATCTGCTGGCTGTACAAACTGTTACGCGATGCAGATGGCTCGACGCCTGGAAGCGATGGGAACGGAAAAATACACTGGCCTCACCAGAAAATCTGGCAAGCGCACGGTTTGGACTGGCGACATTAAACTTGATGAAAAATCATTAGAAATTCCCAAACGATGGAAGAAACCCAGACAGATTTTCGTCAATTCAATGAGCGATCTCTTTCATGAATCTGTTCCATTTCAGTTTGCCCAAAAAGTATGGAAGGTGATGGAAGAGACACCACGTCACCAATATCAAATACTCACCAAACGCCCAGAGCGTATGGCTCAGTTTTTCAAAGAAACCGAAACGAAAAAGCTGGCAAACGTCTGGCTCGGCACCAGCGTTGAAGACCATACAACCAAAAATCGAATCCAAACCTTGAAAACCATTCCCGCTGTAGTCCGGTTCATTTCATTTGAACCGCTGATTGGACCCGTTGGAAACGTTGACCTTTCTGAAATTCATTGGGCGATTGTTGGCGGTGAAAGTGGTCCAAATGCACGCCCTGTAAAAGAGGAATGGATTGAAGAGATTTTCAAGCAATGTAAGATGTTTGAAACAGCGTTCTTCTTCAAACAATGGGGGACTTGGGGGAAGGACAATAAGAAACGCTCGAAGAAAGAAAACGGGCGGGATTTCAAAGGCCAAACATGGGATGAAATGCCGCTCAGTCTGTAATCACAAACTGGAATAGCATTTTATCAGGCATGGCAAAAAAGAAATATAAGCACGACGGCACAGATATTATCGACGCACATACTCTCGTAAAATATGATCTCTACAGGGATTATTTGTCAGATTACATTAGGGTTTACTTTCAAAACTCACATGTTCAAAAGCTGCGAATTTTCATTGCGGATTTGTTTTGTGGAGGGGGATTTGCAAAAGATGAATTTGACAATCCCGTTTTTTGCTCTCCCCTGATCGCAATAGAAACATGCCAAAAGCTACAAAAAGAAATCTCGGAAAAACGTGGTAGACCCGTTGAAATAGAGCCCTACTTTTTCTTCAACGATCTAGAACCAACCGCAATTAAATATCTAAAAATATTTATCCAAGATTTTTTCCCACACTATTTCAAAAACTGTTCATTTTATAACAAGGCTTTTGAGGATGTTTATCTCGAAGTCCTCCATGAAATGAAAAGTCTGGAGAGCTCATCAAAAGGTAATCGTAAATTCTTTTTCATTGATCCTTACGGCTATCTTCAGGTACCTATGCAAGCAATCCAGATGATAAAAAAATCCGGAAAATCAGAAATTCTTTGGAATTTTATGATTGATTATACAGCCCATTATTGGACGCCAGAAAATCAGAAAAAAATTGATTTCTACAAAATCTTTGGCACTAGTCCCGCCCAAAAAGAAGCTCTGATTAATAGGATCAATTCTCTAAAAAGTACTTTTGAATGGCATGCAATCCGCCATGTAATTTGTGAATTAATCCATTATAACAGCCGCTTTGTAACCATGTCTGACTTTGCTATTCAAATGGATACCAGTCATAAATTTATGACATTAATCCATCTTGCTGACTCTCCCAAAGCTCGTGACGTTATGACAGGTTCGCACTGGGCAAATGGCAACGTCACTCAAACCTATAATTATGATGGCCTTCAATACCAGAACATCACTAGACAAGTAGGGCAAGATCCAACCCTGTTCACCTTTTCCAAACTTGAAAGGGAGAACACAATAGATCGATCTCGTAGTTTAGTTTTTGATCTAATTAATCGTACACCAGGAATTTCTCTGCCTGAAATCACACGAGTATTTGCACAACAGTATTCAGCTCTTCAGGAACAGGACATTCAGAAGGTTTTGACAGAATTTGAAAAAGATATCGTTTGCTATGATATCGATGGTCAAGAAACCCGATCCAAGACCAAAAGACATTCATTCCAAATAAGTCCTCAACTTTCTTTTCCGTTACCGATAATCAAGAAAAAAGAATAAACAGTTCGCCATCATCTGTAGTCAACAAGCGAGGGTTCTGTTTTACTTTTTAAAAAGGTTTTTTCAAATGACAGAAATAAAAACCCTTCAGCCTGACGAGGCGATCGAACTACTTAAAAAAGGTAGAACAGAATGGAACCTATGGGTTCGCATGAATCCTGAGCACAACATAAGCTTTGAAGGTGTCAATTTCCCTACTTTTATCAAACCAGTATGGAAGTCGAACCCCACTCAGGTCATCAAAGAAATTAACTTCCAAGAATATGAATTCCCCAAAGGAGATATTTTATTCACACGAGCAAATTTTGGAGATTACAACGTTTCATTTAGCGGGGCCAAGTTTAGAGCTGGACAAGTTTCATTTGAGTATTCCATCTTCAATGGGCCACAAATAAATTTCACAGGTACGAGGTTTGGAGATAGTCACGTCATTTTTTCCGGAGCTCAATTCGGAGGAAGAAATGTTAGTTTCAATGATGCGCAATTCGGCGAGGGAAATATCATTTTTTCCAGAGTCTCAATCAAAAAAGGAAACCTTTCTTTTGACGATGCAGAATTCAATAAAAGTAAACTATCTTTTGGGGCTGCTCGATTAGGAGAAGCTGATATTACCTTTATCAACGCAACGTTTGAAAAAGCGACAATCAATTTTTGGGGTGCGAAAAGTGAAAAAGGGAACACTTTATTTCCTCACGCAAAATTCAAACAAAGTCCTGCCCTTTTTGATGAGATGGAATTCGGAGACGGTATTGTCTCATTTGTAGATGCAGAATTCGAAGATGAAACAATTAGATTTCAAAGAACAAAGTTCGGCAAAGGAGGGGTCTCGTTTGTAGGAGCAAAATTCGGAAAGGGAGAAATCTCATTTGCCGGAGCAAAATTTGGGGAAGGTGATCTCGCTTTTGAAGAAGCAAAATTTGGAGAAAGTAAAATCGATTTCATTGGTGCAGAATTTAGAGGGCGCGTCATTTTTTCTGATCTTTTGTCTTCCGAAAAAATCAAACAGTTCTCATTTCGTGGAGCCAGCTTCAACAAAAGCCTTGAGTTAAATGGGAACCGTTTCTCTTGCATCCCCGATCTAACAAACACCAAAATAAACAATCAGATTGTCTTAAGGGACAGTGAGTGGGAATTTAGTTATGAAACCCTAAAAGACCCACAAGCTTCCAGTAAAATAAACCGCCTTAAAGAACTAGCTGAAGCAAATAAAGACCATTCATCAGCTTTAATGTTCCACGCTCATGAAATGCGCTGCAAACGGAAACATTCAAATAAAAACGGCGCGTGGCTCATTGATTTCCTATTCGACAAATTCAGTAACTATGGCCAGAGTGTCGCAACACCGTCATGGTGGCTGTTCTGGACGTATTACCTTTCTACCCTCATATATTTCAAACAGGTCCATTCTGAAAACTCCTTAACAGAATATGCATCCTTCCTTGCATGCGCCTTGTTTTCTGCCTCGCAAGTATTTTCATTTCTCCCGAGTACAAAAAGCGTCCAAAATAGAGCAATTCAACTCTTCACAGATGGAAGTAAAGACGCGGTCATTCCAGATAGCATTCAAGCTCTGGCAATTACACAGAACTTCATTTCAGTTATTCTAATCTTTCTAATCATCCTAGCTCTGCGCAATCGCTTTAGAATTTGATAAAGTGTAAACAAAACCCCGCCATCTGGGATCGATGAGCGGGGTTCTGTTTTGCTTTTAAAGTCGTGGGCCTATGGTACCGCGGAACCGGCACTCGGCGCAAACACTCAGTTCATGAAGATCAATTCGCCAAACTTCCGGCGTCCCGAAGCCTGTCTTGCAAGTGAATAGCTGGTTTCCACTTCTACAAAATCGAAGGAACTGAAAATCTCTCTGATTTCTGGCCTGTCATTAATTGATAGAAGGAACCGGCCTTTGAGCTTACCCAAAGCCTCAGCCAGGACAGCAAAATCATTGCGAGAGAAATTCAGGCCATAAATGGTCTCGGTCCCGAAATATGGCGGGTCCAGATAGAACAGCGTTTCAGGGCTGTCGTATTTCTCAATGAATTCAAGGTAGGGCAAACACTCGATCACAACTGAATTCATCCGCTCATTCAGATCAGCCAACAACGGAGTGAGCTTATTGACATCAAACCGTGATGGCCGGTCAGGTGAAACCCCGAAAGTCTGATTGTAGCTTTTCCCTCCAAAGGCGATCCGCTGTAGATAAAGAAAACGCGCTGCGCGTTCCAAATCTGTCAGAGTTTCCGGATCTGTATGCTGCAATCGTTCAAAGTCTGCCCTGGAACAAATCTGAAATTTCAATGTGTCCATGAACTGAGGATAATGCCGGCTTAACACACGGAAGAAGGTCACCAGTTCCTTGTTCACATCGTTGATCACTTCGGACTTTGGCTTGTGTTCTCTTTGCAGGAAAACCCCGCCCATTCCGACGAAGGGTTCAGCATAGATTTTGTGTTCCCGCTCAAGGATCAGCTGGGAAATCGTTTTTGCGAGTTTGCGCTTTCCTCCCACATAGGCCGCAACGGGTTTCACGGCTTCGACCGGGGTGAAAGTCTGTTCTATTGACATCCTTGGAGTCCATTTCATAGAGGTTTGTCCGCCCCACGCGCGGGGTGGCGGACAATGGCGCTAGGCCAGTGGCATTGTGGGAGTGTCGGCTCCCGGACTGAAGTGTTAGTGCACTTCATCCCCGCCTCCGACTATTCAGAGACGGTAAAAAGAATTGAAATCCGGCCTGTTATTTCTCGGAGCCTTTTTCCCCCAGCCCCTCGATGACATAAGGCTTGAAGGTCACAACCTGTTCGCCCAGCCAGTCATTGATCGACAGGAAGAAGTCCTGCAAAGGGACAATTTCGTTTCTGTTGAAAATCAACGCCGCGTCTTTGTGCGAACCGAAACCGGAAGTGTTTTTCGGAATAATCCCCATGATCTGGGGCGGGACCCGGTGGACAGCGAGAATGTCATCACGGCTCACATCCTTGATGTTCAGAAAATCATCCTTGGCTGAAACCTCTGCAATCGGCATCAGCTTGATTCCATCCGGATTACCGTTCGGTGCGGTCACAACCATATTCTTGAAGTTACCCATACCCTTGGCCTTGCGGAGCTGGGATTTCAGCAGTTCAGCCTCTTCCCCCTTGATATTGGGATCTGTGATGTAAATCAGAAAACCTGCATGGGCACCGTTCACAAAGTATTTCCGGCGGAACAGGGTCGCCCCCTCATTCAACAGGATCGATTGCATTGCCGGCAACCAGGTCGGAACACCATAAATCTCCTGATTGATATCGCCTTCTGAAATCTGGAAAACGCTCTCTTTCCGGAACTTGTGGCGCTGACCGGTTTCATTCAGAAAGAAGAAATCACCATCCTTGCCCCGGCGGGTATACTTGGCCGGACTGTGACGGAGGGTCAATGTTCCTCCCAGCCCGTTTTTCACGCGCTCACAATAGCTGTCGCCAAAGATCAGGAAATCCCGCGCCATTTGCAGAAAGTCCCTTTTCGACAACCACTTTTTCGCCCCCGGCTCATAGCAGGACGTCAGGATTTTTGCTTTCACGTCAATGGCCGATCCGTGGTGTGCATTGGCATTGCGGAGCTTCGCCAGCTTTTCCATAGCAAAGGGAGGTTCGTAAAACTCGCCATTCCAGTAAGATCGGAACATTGACATATAATCGCTGCTGTCCAGCACCGGTTCGGCATCGCCAAAGGTAAAGATATCAATGTGCGGATTGTCATTCATTTCTGCGTTTTCAGACATCTGTTAATCATCTCCAAAGACTTCAAAGGAAAATCCGCCACCCTGTTCCGGATGGTCGGTTGATTGAATGGCTTCAGCCCCCAGAGCGTGCATGATCGCCCAGGCAATATCGGCATGGCCTGTTTCGTGGGTTCGGCTGGCCTGAAAGGTTGTCTGCCTGCCGGATGAGGTTTGAGTTTTGCGGATGGTCAGGAATGCCAGGGCAACGTCTGTGTCGCCGGCTTCAAACTCCAGAAGGTGTCTCGTGATGACCTGTTGCGCCTTAAGGACAAGCCGGTTTTTCACTTCAACTGAATAATTCAATCCTTCAGCCGCGGGATAGAATTTCGTGACGAGATCAAAGACGCCAATCCCAATCGATGATTTGTCGATCGACATGGCTTCAACATTGTATTTGGTGCAAAGATCACGGATGCCGTTCGCCTGGGTTTCAAAGTCAGTGTTGTTCCATTTGATCTTTTCAATCAGTCGATATTTGCCGCCCTCTCCCTGCGGAGGGGCAATCACGGCGACTGAAGCATCATCCTTGAAACGACTGGGATCGTAACCGATCCAAACCGGGCCGCTATAGGGTTTCCCCCCAGCATGATCGATGTCAGTCCATGCCAGCCAGCTATCCACCATACATTTTTCAAGATCAGACATTCTGAAGAAAGAAATATGGCTGTCGACAAACTGGCAAAGATACAAATTCGCGAAATCCGCTTCATTGTATTCCAGCTTGAGCTGATCGATGTCGAACAGATCACACCCACGCTCTTCAGCATCATGAACGGTAATGATCTGTCGCCAGACACCATCCGGCCCCAGATGCCCGTCTTTCAGAGCTGCGTGAGAAACATCAATTTCAATTTTGTCATCATCCGCCCTGCCCTTGTTGAATTCCTCTCCGGTCCAGAAGGGATAGGCTTCATGATCAGTCGTTGATGGGCTTGAAAAATAGGTCTGCCGCCACTTCTTGTGCGTGGCCATTGCGCCGGCGACTTTTTTGAATTCCTTGAAACGCGGTATCCAGAACATTTCGTCCATGTAGACGTGTCCATGATATCCCTGCGCTGTCTTGGAATTGGTGCCCAGGAAATAAAGCGTTGCCCCTTCGCAAGTCTCCCCAGACAGAACCATCGGGTCTCCCTTGAGTTCAACGCCGGTGATCTCATAGACCCACTGAACGATATAAACCTTGAAAATATTGGCCTGAGCCTTTGAAGCAGACAGGAAAATCTGGTTGTCCCCTGTTTCTACAGCATCCAGAAAAGCTTCACGGGCGAAATACCAGGTCGCACCGATTTGACGGGATTTCAAAATGGCCCGAATACGCCACTTGCGTTTTTCACTGTCCCATTCAGCCTGATAGGGGAAAACTGTTTTATCAAAATCAGCCCGGAGCAAATCAACCTGCTCAGGGGTCAGGTGATTTTTCTTTTTCTCTTTTTTCTTCCGGCCTCTGTTCCGGTTTTCGACCTTCGGGTTCAGATCCTTTTCATTGCCCTCCGGCTTTGAGAATTTGACGATCCGGGCCGTGCGCTCCAGAATGCGCGACAGGTGATCCATTTCCTTGAAATCGTGATCTGTCTTGTCTTCCTTGGCAATCAGAACACAAAGACGTGCGTCTACATGGCTTTCAACCTTGACGACGACAGCGTCCTCGTCCCACTTGTCTCGCCGCTTCCAGCTGTCCACCGTGGCATATTTCAGATCAAGCGTTTTGGATATATCGGCAATGGTATAGCCCCGCCAGTAGAGTGAACGGGCGCGAGTACGCAAAGTGCTTTCGGAGTTTTTATCAGTCATGCCGCCAGACTAAGCGCATCAGGTCTGGAGGCGGTGCAGTGTGCTTGTTGAAAAGACCCCTTTTCAACAGCACGAACATGGACTTTTACGCGCTCGTTTCGGGATGCTTGGGGCAATCAAGACACTCGCCCTCACAGCTCATCCGAAAGCACTTTCTCAATGGCAGATAAACTGAAATTCTTCCGCGTTGCTCAGTCCGGCAAAACCGTCGATGGTCGCACCATCACTCCCGAACAGATCCAGCAAATGGCTGACAGCTATGACCCCAAAGTCTATGGCGCACGGATCAACATGGAACACATTCGCGGCTTTGGCATTGACGGCCCCTTCAAAGCTTATGGTGATGTCCTGGAACTGAAGACAGAAAAGCACGAAAACGGCACCGACCTCTACCTGCTGGCTGCGCTCAACCCAACCGAGGCCCTGAAAGCGATCAACAAAGATCGTCAGAAAGTCTATTCCTCTGTAGAAATTCACCCGAATTTCCCAGAAACAGAAGGTGCTTATCTGGTGGGTTTGGCAATGACAGACAGCCCAGCCAGTCGCGGAACTGAACTGATCAAATTCAACCTTGAAAAACGTGATCAGTTTGAAATTCAGAATGAGTATTCCGAGCTTCTGGAAATGGACATCGATGCCCTGAAGGAAGAAACCGAAGACAAAGGCCCTTCTCTTCTGTCCCGGGTCAAAGGCTTGCTGTCGAAATCCGACAAGAAAAACGATGCCCATTTCACTGACATTCATCAGGCAGTCGAGGCCATCGCAGAAGATCAAACCAACAGATTTTCAGCGGTCGAAGGCGATGTCTCGACGCTTTCACAAACTGTGAAAGACCAGGCAGAAGCCATCAAATCCCTGACAGCAAAAATCCAGACACTGGAAGGCCAGGCCGCAAAACCTCAGCAGAGCTATACACCCCGACCAGAAGCTGATGGCGCCGGTGAAGTTGTCCAGGCTGAATGCTGATCCCTGAATAGCCGGAGCGGTCCGGACACAAAAAGTAAAACCCGCACAAGAGAGGGGGGCATCCTTTCTTGAAACCATAGCTCCCACAAGGAAACCACAATGGAAAATTCCACCCGTCTTGCCTTTGATCAGTTTACTGGCCGTATTGCTGAACTGAATGGCATCACTGACGCAACAAAAAGCTTTTCCGTCGAACCGTCCGTTGCCCAAACTCTGGAAGACAAGGTTCAGGAAAATGCTGAATTTCTGGGAATGATCAATTCGGTCGGCGTTGATCAAATGAAAGGTGAAACCCTCAAACTGGGCACCAATTCACCTATTGCCAGCCGCACGGACACTTCAAGCAAAGACCGCACAACCCGCGACATCACCGGTCTGGACGACAGCAAGTACGAAGTCGCCAAAACAGATTTCGACAGCCATATCACTTATGCAAAGCTTGATCTCTGGGCAAAGTTTCCAGATTTTCAGGCTCGCATTCAGAATCACATCCTCCTGCAGATTGCTCGCGATCGCCTGATGATCGGATGGAACGGCATCAGCCGAGCCGCTGATACCGATCTGGCAAACAATCCTCTGCTCCAGGATGTGAACGAAGGCTGGCTGCACCAAATGCGGACCCTGAAATCAGACAATGTTCTTTCCGGTGCGAAGATCGGCACTCTTGCTGGCAATGATTACCAGAACTTTGACGCTGCAGTCTTCGATGCCATCCATTCTTTCCTGGACCCCTGGCACCGTGACGACACCGGGATTGTCGCTATTTGCGGAAGCGCTCTTGTAGCAGACAAGTATCTCGGCCTGATCAATAACAACAATGCGCCAACAGAAAAGGCTGCATTGGAAACCATCATGATGAGCAAGCAGATTGGTGGCCGCAAAGCTATCACTGTTCCGTTCTTCCCGGCTGACGCCATTTTCCTGACCCATCCGAAAAACCTCTCTGTCTACTGGCAGAAAGGCACACACCGCAGGAAGATCGAAGACAACGCAAAACGAGACCGGATTGAAAACTATCAATCTGTCAATGAAGCCTATGTGATCGAGGACCTGGGGGCCTGCGCCCTTATTGAAGGCATTCGCACACCTGACGGAAACGACTGGAGCGTTGCGTCCGAATAAGAACCACCGGAGGCCCCTGAATCCATTCTTGGGCCTCTGATCCTTTCCCAACAGGCAAACGGAACAATCTCATGTCTTTGATGCGCAAACACAAACAACGAGTTCTGGCAGAAAAAGCTGCTTTGAAAGCCCAAGAAGAGGGCCGCAACACCACAACGCCCAGAGAACCGCAAAACAGCCCTGTGCATATCCTGACAACCCGACTTCGCGCTCTGGAAGTTGAACTGAAAGGCTTGCAAAGCACGGACAGAAAGATCAAGCACAAGCTTGCTGCTCTGCCTGAATTCGATGCCTATCTCGACGGCATTGTGGCGGCTGATACAAAAGCCCAGGATGACATTCTGGTCATGCTGATGATCTGGCACTTTGACTGCGTGACGCTTGATCCTTCACTGCTGCAACGCACTCTTGATCTTGCTGATTATGCCCTTCAATCCGACATGAAAATGCCGGATCGTTTCAACAGAAGCCTTGCCGGCTTTGTTCTTGCTGAACTGGCCGACATCGCCCTTGCAACATCAAAGCTGGATGACCTGACCGTTGAAGATCGCGATTTGATGGTGGAGCATCTGAATGACGCTCTGACCTGGACCAAAGATCACGATATGGTCGATGACATTCCGGCACGGGCATACAAAGCCATGGGCGAGCTGATCGGTGAAAGCAATATTCCTGATGCAATTTCCGCCCTGGAAGAAGCGCACCGGCTGGATAGTAAAAAAGCCGGCGTTCAAACCAAGCTGAAGCAACTGAAAAAGCTGCAGGAGAAACAGGCCGAAAATCAGGACGCCAACAAACAAAACACCGGAACGAACCCCCAATAGTTCCTGTGTAGGTGTCAGACCGGATAGTTCCTGCAAGCCTGATATTCGGTCTGGCACCACTTGAAATTTTAACCAGCTGCCCCCCGCGCGACAGGCACAGACGGGGAGGATTGAGGACCAGTTCGCTGATCCTTTTATCCAAACTTCTGTCCTGTCGCCTCTTTTTTCATTTTTCAGACCCGAGAACCAGCCCGTGAATTCAACCTTTGTTGCCAATTCTCCAGCACAGAACGAAGACACAACAATCCGGAATGACGGTTGGTGGCCGGATCTCGACTTGTCTGATTTCAAAGCTGATTACCGCATTGCTACCGACAATGATGATGATCGTCTTTCTCAGGTCGTGATTGCTGCCATTCTGGAGATCAATTCAGTCGCCGCTGACTGGAAAAAAAGACAGGAAGCAACTGATCTTTCCTCTGTTCCTGCGCCACAGATCGACGGAGAGAGCGAGAAAGTAATCCTGTACAGGAATGCCGTGTTCTACCGGGCAAAGTCGCTCCTGGTCGCAGGACGGCGGGATCATGACACAACCAATTCAGGGCACGACCGTGCCAATCGCCTGGATGACAGCAACGATGAATGGATGCGCATGTCCACGGACTCTGTGAACAACCTCACAGACCGGAAACGCTTTGATGCGGAGTTGCTATGACCGCAACAGGAAACAGGGTGATTGCATATCAAAACGAAACACTCGATGCGCTTTGCTTTCGCCACTACGGGCACAGCCGGATGAATGAAGCCGTGTTGGAAGCCAACCGCGGATTGGCTGATCTGGGACTATTCCTTCCCGAAGGCCATTCCGTATTGATGCCGATCGAGGAAGACACCGAACAATCCGAAACACCAACCATCTCGCTTTGGGATTAAACCCAGCAAAAGGAACGCTGAATAAGGACTGCCCCATGATCCGAATTGATCAACAAACCACAATAGCCAGCTATGCCACGTCCATTGGGGGAGTCCTAGGATCTCTGTCTTTTGAAAGATGGATGGCCCTGAGTTATCTGGCCATCGCTCTCGCAACCTTTTTTGTGAACGCATACTACAAACACAAAAATCTGGAGAAAGATAAGGAAGAGAAGAAATGAGCCTCAAGGAAAAAATCCTGCATAAAATTCTCAAGGTCGAAGGTGGATACGTAAACGATCCTTCTGACTCCGGTGGTGAGACAAACTTCGGGATCACAATCGCTGTTGCCCGACAGTATGGCTATCAAGGTGCCATGAAAGACCTGCCTCGGGAAACAGCCTGCGCCATCTATGAAAGCCTCTATCTGAAACCGGTTTGCTTCGATGCGCTGGCAAGGCTCTCTGAAAACATCGCCTATGAGATTGCGGATACAGCTGTGAACATGGGAACAGGCCGGGCTGGTGAATTCCTGCAACGCTCTTTGAACGCTCTGAACCGCAAACAGCGCGACTTTCCTGATCTGAAGCGGGACAGGGTTATCGGTCCTTCTACGCTGTCCGCTCTTGAAGCCTTTCTGAAGTTCCGAGGGGAAGGTGGAGAAACGGTTTTGCTGCGCACTCTGAACGCCCTGCAGGGTGCCTTTTACGTCGAACTGGTTGAAAGACGGGAGAAGGATGAAGACTTCTTTTTCGGCTGGGTGTCTGGCCGTGTTGTTCTGCCTTCTGAACGCCTGGGAGGGCATGTCTGATGTTTTCCTTTATCGGTCGCCTACTCGGGTCTGACAAAGCACTGTCCTCTGTTGTTGATGGTGTTTCCAACGGTCTGGACGCTCTGGTCTACACAGACGAGGAAAAAGCCGGCGACGCAGCTGCAGAGCGCAAAGCTGCCAGGGCAATGGTTGTGGACTGGATGAGGGCCACACAAGGCCAGAACATCGCAAGGCGTTTGATTGCTCTGTCGATCACCGGTGTCTGGCTTGCCATGTATCTGGTCTCTGCCGGGGCCGGCATGATTGCTGTTTTCCTCACGGACGGGCAAAACCTGAAAACCCTGTCGGATCTCGCCCGAAACAATGCTGACGATATGTCTGGCCCGGTCATGCTGATCCTGTCTTTCTACTTTGCAGCACCCCATATGGGTGATCTCGCAAAAGGCGTTCTTGCCAAATGGCAAAACAAAGGGGCCGTAACAGGGAAAGGCGCATGAACAAGCTTGTCGATCTGCGCCAACACCTTCTGGACACAATGGGTTTGCAGCCCGAAAATCTGACCGTCTTTGTTAAGGAAGGGTCGATTGGATATTGTCACGATCCTGTCGATCGATCCTTTACGATCAAATACATCGGCAATGTCATCATTGTTGATTTCTCAGGTGACAAAAAGGTTCTGTTCTGGCGCATTCTGGAATGGCTCGTTGCCAATGAGACAGGCTTGAAACCTGACGAAGCCTTCAAGTTTTCAGCAGACATTCTTGATTCCACCAAAGCCGACGTCGAACTGAACCTGCCCTTGAGTGATACAGTCTTTGTGATCAAGAAGGAAAACGGGACTGAACTGCTGACCAAACCGGATGCAGATATCGACAAGGTGCGAGGACCGCTTTCTGATTTCCTTGAAGGTCAAGCCTTTGAATGAAGCCGCGGTCCTGAAGGAACTGACCAGACAAACAAGAAATCTTGTTGATGGCCTGGCCCCGAAAGCCAGAAAGAAACTGCTGTCGGATGTCTCCAGGCGCTTGCGCAAATCCACACAACAGCGCATGGCCAAACAAATCAATCCTGATGGCAGCAAATGGGAACCGCGAAAACGGGACAGCAATGGTTCAATTCGCTCCCGCGCCAAAATGATGACAGAGCTTAGAAAAGTACGCAGGCTGAAAGCCACGGCAAAACAGGACAGGCTTTCGCTTGGCTTCTATGGCTCTGATGCCCGGATCGCTCATATCCACCACAGAGGCCTGCGCGACAGACCCGATCCGGAGGGCCGTGAAATCGTCTATCCGGAACGCCAAATTCTGGGCATCACCAATGAAGATAGCCAAATGATCGAAGACATGGTTCTGGAACATCTGACAGGGTAAAGACTGCCTGCCTTTATCCGTTGAAAAGACCCCTTTTCAACAGGTCTTTTGATGACGATTGAAAGGCCATCGCCATGATGTCCTTATGTCTGATCCCCGTTACTCCCTGTCTGAACTTGCGCGCCGCCTCGAAAACCTCATCACCATCGGTGTGGTTGTCGAGGCGGACTACTCTGCTGCCAAAGTCAAAGTGAATATTCAGGGCCGAAAATCTGCGTGGCTCTCCTGGTTGACAACAAGCGCCGGCAATGACCGGGAATGGGATGCGCCGGATATCGGGGAACAGGTTCTGGTTCTCTCTCCCTCTGGCAATCCCGCAAACGGGATAGTTCTGGCCAGCCTCTTTTCCAATCAATCGCCTGCCCCGGCTGACAGCGCAGATATTTGGCGCAAAACTTTTGCTGACGGAATGGTCATGGAGCATGACCGCGCCAAAAAGATCACCCGCTTTAACGCCATGGACAGCGAAGGCACCATGATTTTAGAAGCCAAGAACCTGATCTTGCGCACCGGTGAAGGCGGCTTTTTCCATCTTGATCACCACGGCAAAGCCACCCGGATCACTCACATTGATGGCCTGAATTTTGAAACGGAAAGCTGGCAAAACACTGCCATCGTTACGGCAAAGCCAGATAACGGTTACAGCCCTCCTGAAGTCCTGACCGATGAGGAACAGGGCTGATGATGAACCGAAACACCGGCGCACCGATGAACGGTACCGCACACATTGCCCAGTCTCTGAACGATCTGTTCAGCACTCCCATTGGCTCCCGTGTCATTCGTCGTTCCTATGGCTTTTTAACAGAGCTGATTGACCAGCCCTCCAACAGTCTGACGCGCCAACGCATTCTTGGGGCTGCTGCCACAGCCATTGCACTCTGGGAACCGCGGCTGATTGTCGAGGGGATTGAATACACACCAGCCTTTGATGGTTCTGCCACACTGGAAATCAAAGGGCGCACGAATCAGAACATCCGCTTCTACGAAAGCTTCTCTCTTGGAAATCGGGGGGCTTGATGACCAACAACCGTTTTACCCCAATCAACCTGCGCCAATTCTCTCTACCGGACTTGCTCGAAAACACAGACGTTGAAGTCATCCTCGCAGAACTGAAAACGTTCCTGATTTCCAGCATACCGGCTGAAGAACGCGCCGCAGTTGCTGCCACTCTGGAATTGGAAAGCGACCCCGCGACAAAGTTGCTGGAGGCTTTCGCCTATCGGGAAAGCCTTCTGAAACAGGTTTTCAATGATGGTGCCCGTGCAGTGATGCTCGCTTATTCCGGCAAAGCGGATCTGGAACACCTCGCAGCCTTTTACAACGTGGTTCGGCAAACGATCGAGGAAGGTGATCCCAATGCGATCCCCCCGGTTCCTCCTGTTATGGAAGACGATGACAGCTTACGGTTTCGAACCCAGCTTGCCCCGGAAGCCTTTTCGACAGCCGGGTCGCGTGGTGCCTATAAATTTCATGGGCTTTCTGCCAACAGTCAGGCCACCAAAGTTGAAGTTGAAAGCCCTGAACCTGGTCTGGTTCGCATTTCCTATCGCTTTGACCCCGAAAGCATTGCTGCAGCCATCAAGGATGTGAACCCCCACAGGACAGCACCCGGCACAGTCACTGTTCCTGTTCTCGCCCGGTACCCGCAAGGCGGCAATGAAAAGGGCGTCCCGACAACAGCAACGCTGAAAGCCGTTGAAGACACTCTGTCGGATGATCTGCGCCGCCCCCTGACAGACAATGTGATTGTCACAGCTGCAAATATCCTGGAATACAGCATCACAGCAAAGCTTTACCTCTTTGACGGCTTTGATCCCCAACTGGCTGAAAAGGCTGCACTGGCACAGGCACAAGCCTACACCAACGATCGCCACCGCATTGGAAGCCAAGCCACTGAAAGCGGCGTTCATGCCGCCCTGCAGGTCGAAGGGGTAAGCCGTGTTGAATTGCAGGGCTGGGCGGATGTTGTGGCCAGTGATCTGGAAGCGCCGTGGTGCGAAAGCATCACCCTGACAACAGAGGTTCTGAACTGATGAACGATCGGAACCTGACTCTATTACCACCCAATTCGACCGCACTGGAACGGTCCCTTGATCTGTCCCAGAACAGGATCACCAATCTGCCGGTTGGCGACATTCGCAAGCTATGGAATGCCTGGGACTGCCCAGTCCAGTTTTTGCCAGCTTTGGCGTGGCAAGTGTCTGTTGATTACTGGGACCCAAACTGGTCGGAGTTCGTTCAACGGCAAGTGATTGATGCAGCTTTTCGCATCCACAGAATCAAGGGAACAACCGGAGCCATCAAATTGGCTGTTGATTCCGTGAACGCTGATTCCACTGTCACAGAATGGGATCGCTATGGAGGCGATGCATACCATTATCGCCTGGAAGTCAGTTTGTCTGACCGCGGTATCACCGAAGAGGAACTGATCTCTTTACGCGCTGTTGCCTTGAACGCGCAAAATGAACGGTCCGTTCTCGATGGCTTTGATGTCTCGATCTCTTCCAAATCCAAAGGCCCGAAATTTGCCGCCACCACACTGGCCGGCACGATCCTTTCAATTTTTCCGCTGCAAATCACCGATCTGGAATCAGAGACTGATCCCCTGCCTGTACCGGCAGCTGGTGCCTACTTTGCGCAAACTGTCACCATTGAGCCGGAGCAACCATGACACAGGAATTCTTCACCATCATTACCCAGGCGGGACAAGCCCGGCTGACCAATGCAATGGCTCTGGGGGAACAGATTCAAATCACCCATCTGGCTGTTGGCTCAGGATTGAACAATGAGCCCTATACTCCCACAGAAAGCCAGACCGCTCTGAAAACGGAAGTCTACAGGGCGAATGTCATCCAGCTGTCCGTTGACCCCGATGTCTCGAACCAGCTGACCGCTGAAGCTGTCATCCCGCAGAACCAGGGCGGATTTACAATCCGTGAAGCCGGGTTGTTTACAAGTGACGGTGCCCTGTTCGCAATTGCAAAATTTCCGGAAACCTACAAACCGGAAATTGTCTCGGGTGTCGCCAGTGATCTTGCCATCCGTTTTGTCTTTAAGACCGGCAATGCCGACCAGGTCGAACTGAAGATCGATCCCTCGATCGTTCTGGCCACTTACACCTTTGTGACAAACGCGATTGCAAACCATAGCAATGACCCTGACGCACACCCGAATTTTCTGCACAGGGAACGCTCTGCAACATTGGAAGCCGCCTATTATCCTGCAGCACCGGGCGACCCTACAATCACAGGGAATAATCTGGCCTTTGTTGCTGAAGACCGCTCGCACCAGACTGCTGTTGTCACCAAAAATCTGACGATCAAAAAGCCTGCTGCCGTGCCAGCTGCCGGAACAATGATTCTCCAACTGAACATGAATGGTACCGGGGGCCATTCCATTGGCTGGGATGCTGAATTCAAGGTTGCCGGAAAAATCAACAACAGCCCGAATGCAAAGAACGTCTGCAACCTGATCTTTGTCGGTGGCAATGAAATCTATGTTGTCATCCATGCGGTTCCGGGAGCCTGATCATGGTTGAGCTACACTCTATCAACCCACTGCTGGGTTGCGGTGATCCCGGCGATCCGATCGAGTACAGCTGCCACTTTGATGGCAATGCTTACATGTACCGTGATTTTCAGGCTGGTAATCGCAAAATATATGCAGAGCGGGTTCTTTTCAAACTGCTCGGAGATGTGCCGACACCGTTGTTGTTCCTCAATGCAGCCGGGGCAGTTGGAACCTATGCTTTCAATTACCTCTACAATGGGCAAATCCATACAGCAGAGCAGCAAAACCATTCAGAACACTTGATGTATGTTCTGGCAAAAAATCGCCACCGCGATTTTGCAGGGTTTGTTGATATGCTGCGTATTGTGGACACAACAAAACCCACAGCCAGTGAGCGGGTTGAATACTGGTTCAACGGACGGAAATCGTCATTTGCTGCCCAGACATGGCCTGCGCTCAATCGTGATACCTTTATGAACCAGGCGGTTCGTCACTATCTTGGAACATTCTATCCGGGGTCGGTTTCATCGGCGAAGTCTCAAGCACTGAAAGCTGATTACATTTTCTTTGATGGAAAGACACCATCGCCAACTGATTTTGGCTATTTCAATGCTTACGGACATTGGGTGCCGCGCCTCTTTGAGGGTAAGGGGCAAGGTGAACCTGTTTATGGAACAAACGGGTTCCATCTGGATTTTTCCGATCCGCTTGATCTGGGCAAAGATGTCTCAGGAAACGGCAACCACTTCACAACAATGGGGATGACCTCTGACAACCAATCAACGGACACGCCGAGCAACAATGAAAACCTTATGTCGGTTCTGGACGGCAAAGGTGTGACCAACACTGAAGCCGGAAAGCGTTTTGCTTTCCCGTCCAGTTACGTGTCCGTGCGCAGTAACTTTGCTGTCCATGGTGAAGGTCCTTTTGAACTGGAAATTGAAGCCACAACCACACTAAGCGGCAACAACATCCTGCATATTGGGATGTGTTCCAGCGAGCTGGGGATCGTCAATCGGGCAATGGGGCAATCCTCTGCTGTGCCTGGTGCACTCGGTATGGCTGTTGGCAAGGGGTATGAAGCAGCAACACAGCAGGCAGGGTCCGGATCTGTCCTGAATGTTGAAACGCCAACCAGCTATCCTTCCGGAACAAGGATCAAGGTCGTCTGGCGCAAAGAAGATGCTGAACTGGATTTCTGGGTTGCCGGGGTAAAAATCTGGACAACACCAATGGACATTTCAGGTCCTGTTCATTTCTTCCTTGGGGGGTACGCCTCTGGCTGTCGTGTGACAAGTCTCAAGGCCGGAAGCCTGAAAGCTGCTCCCTGCCCAGACATCCTTAATCCTGATGACTATTTTACAGAGCGCGTTGCCGTGAATGGCGCTCCCGTAAACGATATGCCCTGGAATATGGAACAGGTTGAAACCCTGACACTTTCCTACAGACAGGATGCCAAAGAAGACACACGGGTTTCCGATACGATTGACGGGGCCGGACTGTCATGGGCAACCAACACTACTGGTGGCATCGCGTCACATACAGGGACACTCGCTGCCTATCAGGGCAATGGATACAGTTTCCCCGATCGTGCCGGGATCTGGGTGGATTATCATGAGCGGATCAGTCGGGAAACCGGACTGGACGTGATCAATGTGGATCATGTAAACGGCACGCCGACAACAGCTTCGCATCATCTGGGCCGCCCGGTCGAGTTTGCCATTGTCGTTCCGCATTCAGGCGGGAACCGTCGGGTCTTCCATAAAGATATGGTGGCAGGACGGTACCTGACTCTGAACAAAACGGAGACCGAAAAAACCGATCCGAACTGGATCAGTTCAACAGCGGTAGATGTCACCATTAATGGTTCGCTTCCCACTGGCCGATACAAGCTGATCCTCCATTGTTCTGTGGAAAACTATAAAGATATCGGGATTTACAAAGGGACCAGCAGCAATGACGGGGCTTTTGTCCTCATGCCTTTTGCTCCTCGCATGGTCATGATCTTCCGTCCCGATATCGTGGGCAATCATCACCTTTCCAGTGTTGATGCCGATGGAGGAGATAATCCAGTCCAACGCTATTTGAACCTTGAATCCGGAGGTAGCGGGACAACCATCCGGCATATGGATTTCCTCTCAAACGGTATCAAAAACCGTGATGACAACAGCGATGTCAATGGAGGTGAACCGATTTATCTCTCCATTGCCGGAACTCCCCTCAAATTTGCCAGAGGACAATAGTTATGTACGCAATTGAAAACAAAGGTGTGTTTTTGAAGCTCCTGAATAGCGGGGTGAATGTTGTCCTTCCAGATGGTCGGCATATCTCTTCCTTTTCAGGTTTCACTGAAGCTGAACTCAACCAGATGGGCGTATACCTAGTTGAAGAGGCATCCCGCCCGGATGACACCTGGCACAATGTGATTGAGCTTGCCCCTGTCAAGGAAGGTAACCGTTACAAACGTGCCTATGACTTGCAGCCAAAGCCCCTGGAAGAAGCAAAGCGCCATCTGAAAGAATTGCTTACTGATCACTTCAAGCACGTCCTTGACGGGGGATGGCTCTGGCAGCGAAGTGCAGAGGAAAACCATGTTGTTGATAGCGACATGAACGCACGACTGAACATGGTCGGCTTGAATTCTATGGCTGCGGCCGGAGCGTTTGATCAGATTGATTTCACTCTCAAAAACAACACACAAATTCAAGTCACAGCAACAGAAATGCAGACCATTGCAAATGGTCTCGGTGCTTTCTCCATGCAGCTGCATGCAATCAAGCAGGCCAGACGAACAGAGATTGATGCCTTGCCCGACGATCCTGCTGTCTGGGCTGCCTATGACGTCGAAAAAGACTTCCCTCCCCTGCCTCTTGTTGTTGAAGGGGCTGACGCATGAGCCAGAGCCGCATGACATATCTGGCCTTCTACAAGGGGACCGGGAAATGGTGGAACAAGCTGATCCGTCTCTGGACCCGCGGCCCCTACAGCCATTGCGAGATTGTCACCAGCAAACCCAACAGCTGGCGCAAAACGGCCCAGTCCCTGTCGGCATCCGAATGGGATGGTGGCGTCCGCAAAAAGACAATCGATTTCACAACAGACAACTGGGATCTGATCCCGGTGGCGATCGATTGCGATCGACTGTCCCAGGCAAAGGGTGAAATCGGTGCCAAATATGACTGGGTGGGCATCCTCTTCAGTCAAATCCTGCCCTTGAGCCGGGAACATCCGGACAAGTGGTTTTGTTCAGAGCTTGCAGCCTTTGTGATTGGGCTTCCCGATCCCCATCACTTTTCACCCAACTCGCTTTACAGAAAACTCAAGGAGACTTGCTAATGGCGCAAGACTTTCACCACGGCGTTCGCGTGCTTGAAATCAATCAAGGTACCCGACCCATTCGCACCATTGAAACAGCCGTTGTGGGCGCTGTCTTTACCGCCCCGGACGCTGACGCTGCTGCCTTCCCCCTCAACGAAGCTGTCCTGGTGACAGACATCAATGATGCTCTGGGCAAAGCCGGCGAACAGGGCACAATGGCCCGTTCACTGGATGCCATCAAGGATCAGACCAATCCTGTTTCTGTCTTTGTCCGTGTCGAAGAAGGTGCAGACGAAGCCGAGACCCGATCCAACATCATTGGGACTGTCGTCAACGGCAAGAAAACAGGCATGAAGGCACTGGAAGATGCCCCGGTTAATCTGAATGTGAAGCCCCGCATTCTGGGTGTGCCTGGTCTGGATGATGAATTCGTTACAGCCGAGCTGGTTGGCATCGCGGAAAAATTCCGCGCCTTCGTCTATGCCAGTTGCTTCGGTGCGGAAACGATCGAGGACTGTGCGGCCTACCGTCAGAAATTCGGTTCCCGTGAACTGATGCTGATCTGGCCTGAATTCACCGGCTTTGATACCACCACCAATCAAGTGGCCAACGCCTGGACCATTGCCCGTGCTATGGGCCTGCGCTCCAAAATTGATGACCAGGTTGGCTGGCACAAAACCCTGTCCAACGTTCCAGTCAATGGTGTGACCGGGATCAACAAGTCGATTTCCTGGGATCTGCAGAACCCGAACACGGAAGCCGGCTATCTGAACGCCCGTGAAATCACAACCCTGATCAGGCAAAAGGGCCTGCGCTTCTGGGGGAACCGTACCTGTTCTGCCGATCCGCTCTTTGCGTTCGAGAATTACACGCGAACTGCACACATTCTGGCGGACACCATGGCGGAAGCGCATTTCTGGGCCGTGGACAAGCCTCTGCACCCGACACTGGTGCGTGACGTTATCGAAGGGATCAACGCCAAGCTCCGTGATTTGACAACACAGGGTTATTTGCTGGGTGGCGAAGCTTGGTTTGATGACAAGGTCAACACCAAGGAAAATCTGAAGGCTGGCAAACTCTTCATTGATTACGATTTCACGCCAGTGCCCCCAGCTGAAAACATCAATTTCCGCCAACGCATCACAGATCAATATCTGTTTAATTTCGGTGCGCAGATCGCCGCGGCCTGATCCGGAACATTGATCGGCGGCAGGGCAAAAGCCCTGCCTGACATCTCACTCGAATTTAAAGGATAGGGTCCATGATCCCTCAAACGATTAACAAATGTAATCTCTTTGTCGACGGCAATAGCTTTGCCGGGATTGCCAAGGAAATCACCCTGCCCAAAGTCATGATCAAGACAGAAGACTTTCAGGGTGCCGGAATGCTTGCGCCAGCTGAACTTGAAGCCGGACTGGACAAGCTGGAGATGGCTGTTGTGTTCCAGGAATACAATCTGGAAATCTTGCGCCAATTTGGAACCTTTTCCCCGGAAGGCGCATTGCTGCGCTGGCGTGGTGCCGCCCAACGCGAGGGCGATGACACACAGGTTGACGCCGTGGAAATAACAACCCGTGGCCGGCTGAAAGAACTGGATTTCGGTTCCTCCAAGCAAGGGGAAAACAACTCTCTGTCTGTCACCTATCCGTTGACTTATTTCAAATATGATCTCAACGGGGAAACAATCATCGAGATCGATATCGTGAACATGATTTTCGTCGTGGACGGTGAAGATCGTTACGCGGCGATCCGAACAGCACTGGGCATTTAAGCCAGAACAAAGACGGGGAAATACTCCCCGTCTCTCCAACTCTTTGAAAACAGAACAGGCATAGAATTATGAAAAACACAGAACTCAAAACTGTCACTCTGGAAAACCCGATCTCATTGGGGAAAAAAGAGATCAAGGAAATCAACATTCGTAAACCCATGGCTGGAGACCTGCGCGGCGGCATTTCAGTCGCCAAGATTGGTCAATATCAATGGGATGAATCCGCGAAACTGATCACGCGTATCTCGATCGATAACATCCCCGAAGAAAAACTGGAAGAACTCACAGGCAAGGATTGCGTTGCCTTGATGGATGCTCTTGCAACTTTTTTACAGTAACGGCTCTGCCTGATGACTTCGAAGCCGCCTGGGGCTTGATATCTCATGCCTTTGGCGGCTGGCCTCCGAGTGAAATGGATGGAATGGATCTGGAACAGTTCATGCGCTGGTACAACACGGCCCTCGATCTTCTGAAGGCACAGGCCGAAGCTATGAAATCCGGTTGATCAGTTTCTGTTCAGTGACCAGGGCATACGGGGACGGGATGTCGCCAGTCTGTATTCTGCCTCGTATGTTTCCATCATCAGACGATTGCTTGTCTCAAGATCGGCAATCTGTTCAGCAGACAAAAGCTCTCTGTCTTCTGCTGTGATCTCGATCAGCTTGGGCTTTGAGGGCACATCACGGGAACGGCTTGCAGAAACAAGGCCAAAGATCATCAGCAGAGCCAGCACCACAAGGCCGATCAGTGACACAAAAACGAATGTCACCGCATCCAGCACAAAGGCCAAAACAACAACTGCGATCAAAAGCACGAAACCCAATCTGTCCTCCTTTTTTGAAACCAAGGGTATTATAGCATGAAACCACTGACATTGCAGCTCAATCTCAATCTGAAAGAGAACTTTGCCAAGGGTTTGAACCTGTTCAACAGCGGGACAGAAAAGCTCCAGGACAATCTGGTCAAAACCCGAAGCCAGTTGCGCACCCTCGAACAGGCCGGAAAGCGCCTTGATGAATTCGATCGACTGACTGAACGATTGAACCAGAACTCCGATGCCCTGCAAAAGGCACAGGAAAAAGCCCAAAAGCTTTCCCGACAAATGGCCAACGGGGAAAAGACGGTTCAGCAAACAGCAACCGCCATGAAAAAGGCTCGGGAGGAAGTCAAACGCCTGAAGGAACAAAAGGTCGCGCTTACACAAAAGAGTCAGGGAATTACAGCAGAACTTAAGAAGCAAAACCTCTCAACATCCACACTGGAAATGTCAAAGCGGAAGCTGACACAGAGAATCAAAAAGGAATCAGACGCGCTCAAACAGCACAACAGGCAGCTGGACGAAAACCGCAAGCGTACTGAACGACTGGCAAAAGCCCGTGAACGTATGGACAAATCACTGGCCCTGCAATCCAATGTCTCCTTTGTGGGTGCTGCAGGCTTCATGGCTGGCCGGGGATTGCTCAACGGTGGGCTGAGTGTTCTGGAACCGGGGATCGGTTTTGAAGAGCAAATGTCCAAGGTCGGTGCCCTTGCCCGGATCGACAAAAGCAGTGAAGCCTTTGCGAGGCTCCAGGCACAGGCAAAAGAGCTGGGAGCCACAACACAGTTTTCAGCCGGCGAAGCAGCACAGGGTATGGGCTTCCTTGCCATGGCAGGGTTTGAGGTCAACGAGATCATGCAAACCATGCCATCCATGCTGGACCTCGCCAAAGCCGGCGCAATGGATCTGGCACGAACTGCTGATATCGCGTCCAACATTCTTTCCGGTTTTGGTCTGGAAGCCACTGAGATGGGCCGGGTCTCTGACGTTCTGGCCGCAACCTTTACCCGATCCAATGTCGATCTGGAAATGCTGGGCAACACCATGACCTATGTCGCCCCGATCGCACGGGAAATCGGTGTGTCGATCGAGGAAGCTTCAGCCATGGCCGGACTGCTGGGCAATGTCGGTATCCAGGGGGAAAAGGCCGGTACCGCCTTGCGCTCTATTCAGAACCGTCTGGCTGCACCGCCAAAGATGGCCGCTGATGCCATAGCAGAACTTGGTATCACAACACAGGACGCACAGGGCAACCTGCTCCCCATGATCGACATACTGGGACAGGTTGCAAAGGCCACCGAAGATATGGGCAATGCTGAACGCCTGGGACACTTCAAACACATTGCCGGTGCCGAAGCGGGAGCGGCCTTTGCCGAACTGGTCAATCAGGGCGGGACAGCAGCCATTTATGATTTCATTGATGTCCTGCGAAGCGCCGGGGGAGAGTCACGCCGCATTTCCAAAGAGATGGGGGACAATGCTGCCGGAGACATCAAGGCTTTTGCGTCTGCCTGGGAAGGTATGAACATTGCAATTTTTGAAACCAATAACGGCCCACTGCGCTCGATCGTTCAGAAGGGAACAGAGCTTGTCCGAACCTTTACCGCATGGATTGACGAAAATCCGAAACTGGCTTCCGCACTAACAGCCACCTTTGCTGTGCTGGCAGTCGGCATCACTGTAGCTGGCGGACTTGCTCTGACCATTGCCGGCATCTTTGGGCCGCTGGCTATGGTCCGTTTCGGGATGGCGCAATTTGCCTTATCAGCTGGTGGAGTGACCAAAGGGATCACTTTGATTTCCTCAGCATGGAAATGGCTGAATGTGGTCATGATGGCCAACCCGATTGTCGCAGCAATTACCCTGGCAGTGATTGCCATTGCCGGACTGGGTTATCTGATATGGGACAACTGGGACAGGATCTCTGCTTTCTTCCAGAAAATCGGCTGGTTGATTGATGCTGTCTTCGCCGGCAAGTGGGAAGCCGCGGCTATTCATATCAAATCCATTCTGGGGGACCTGGGTGATTACATCCTTTTCTGGATCGATCTGGCCATTGCCCCTTTCAAGCTTCTGGGCAAAGCCTTCATTGCTGTCTTCGACGGGATTTCATCGCTGTTTGAAGACAACACAATCGGCGTTGAACACACAGCACTTGAAGGCCCTGCAAGGAAAATTGAAACAGTTCCTGCAAAACAGGTTGCACAAGACACCTTCCGATCCCTTCGCGGGGGCGGTGTGACGGACAACAGCCAGACAGAAAATATCTGGAATATCCATGGAGGCGACCCCAAAGAGGTTGAGCAGGCTGTAGCCAATGCCATGGAACAGGAACGCTTGAAGAAACAGCGCCAGCAAAGGGGCGCTCTCTATGACTACGACACCGCCTATGGCGGACTTTAGGAGGCTGAACAGATGCTGATGTCTTTGGGGCTTTATGTCTTTCAACTCAAATCCGCACCGATCAGCAAGATCGATCGCACAACAAAGCAGAACTGGGCAGTCACACAACGAGTAGGTAAGCGCCCTGCCACTCAACACATCGGCCCATCGGATGACACCATCACACTGACCGGCGCATTGGCCCCGGAAATCACCGGCAAGGATATCGAGCTGGAAACACTCCGCGACATGATGCGATCAGGGAAAGCCTGGATACTCACAACGGGCACAGGTCAGGTTCTGGGCCCGTGGATTATTCTGGAGATCAAGGAAACCAGACGACATCTGACCAATCTGGGGCAAGCTCGGTTTATTGATTTCACTCTGTCCCTGCGCCGTTACGGTGAAGATCAGACTAGTGAACTCGGTGCCCCTATTGATTCCGCCCCGCCTGATTTAAGGCTGGCGCTTGGCAATCAGCAGCAGGCCACAAGCAACGTCCCACAAAGTGGCCCTCCCCCGCGTCCATCAAGGCGACCAGTATCAGCTGAAAGAAGCGAACAGCAATCTGCACAGGTTCCACTATGACCCCGCATTTCCAGATCACCGCCAATGGCCGGTCGATTACATCAGCCATCAACGAACACCTCATCAGCCTTTCAATCACTGACAAGCGCGGGTTTGAAGCCGATGATCTGTCCATCACCTTTGCAGATCCGGAACAGCGCTTTGCTCTACCCACCACCGGGGCAGCGTTGCGCTGTTCCATCGGCCTTTCCCCTTCGCAGCTGGTCAACAAGGGAAGCTTTACGGTTGATGATGTCAATCTGGACGGACCGCCAGACGTCATCACGATAACGGCCCGGTCCGTAGATTTTGCGAAGGCAATGAAGGAAGGCCGGGATCAATCCTTTTCCGGTAAAACCATTGGGGAAATTTTCGAATCTCTGGCTGACAAATCCGGACTGACACCACGTATTGCGGATGATCTCAGGGATATTGTGATTGACCATCTGGACCAGACCAATGAATCCGCCGCCAATCTGATCACCCGTCTGGGGCAAAGCTATGATGCCATCGCGCAAATCAAGGATGGCCATCTGCTGTTCATGCCCCGCGCCAAAGGTCGCACTGTGTCCGGTCAAAGCCTGCCGGGTCTGGCCATCGCCTACACAGGTATTGAACGTTTTCGCTATACCAATGCAGCCCGGCAAACCGACTATACAGGCGTCGAGGCCATTTGGCACAATCAGGCCACTGCCGAAACGCTCCGTGAACGTGCCGGCACAAAGGGCAACATCAAGACGCTGCGGGAAACCTACCCAACCAGGGAAGAGGCACTCGCAGCCGCTCAATCAGCCTTTCGTGATCTGAAGCGAAAAGAAAAAAGCATGTCTGTGACCCTGTCTCCAGGTAACCCCATCGCCCTCCCAGATCAGCCCGTCTTCCTTTCCGGCTTCCGGAACGAGCTTAACCGCATCAAGTGGATCAGTGGCGATATCACTCACACCCTGACAACCGGTGGATTGAAAACAGAAATTCAGTTGGAGGAAATTTTTATTTGAAAACAATAGCGAAATTCAGAGTCAATCCCTATTTTCAATAAAGAATGATTTCTTTACCGATTGCTGCTAACGTTACAGAGAGACTTGACATTAAGATCAAGCTCAGGCATTGCGCACGGCACAGGAATCTTCGTCTTTGAGGGGGAAGAAAGGGAGAAAGAGCCTTGACACAGACTGCAGAGTTCACACCTGCCCAAATAGCCAATTTCTTTCTTGATAAAGGAAAGAATGAAGGTATTGCGATTGAAAACCTGAAACTACAAAAGCTGGTTTATATCGCCTATGGCTGGTCTCTGGCTGTATTGGATATCAAATTATTCGACGAACCGATCGAAGCCTGGAAGCACGGCCCCGTGATTCCTTCGCTTTTCCATGAGTTCAAACACTTCCGTAAAGCCCCTATCACTCAATCTGCACTGGACATTGATTGGTCTGATTTGGAAGGACGTCTAAAACCAGCCCAAATTAACATCACAGATGAGAAACAAGCCGTTGTTCTCAACAAAGTATGGGATGTTTATAAAATTTTCACTGGCTGGGAGCTTCGTGCCAGAACACACGAGCAGGATACGCCATGGACAAGAGTCTATGCCCCAGATGAAAATCATCACATCAGAGATGAAGATGTTCGTGAGCATTTTGTTCAAAAAATTAACGATCTCATTGAGGCTGCTCACGCTGCATGACTGAAGAAAACCAAACTTCAGAAACAAACAGACCCCTGTTTGATGAAGACGTCTATCGCAATTTTGAAGGTACAAACGCCAAAAGCTTTCAAAAAGCAACACGCGATGTCGATCATGAGAAACGCATCAAAGAGAAAGATGAAGAAGGCGAAGCGGATCTTAGAGATCGCGTTAGAGCAGCTCAACGCTTGGCTATTAGCTCCATTGGTTGGGCAGTTTGGTTACTCGTTATTGGAGCCGCTTTTGCCGGATTTTTACTCATATTGCGATATACGTATTTGATTTGGGATCAAGCTCACACAATTTCATTTCTTCTCGGCAGAATTATTGAGTGGTTTATTGTTGCTGGTGCAGCAATGTTTGCAAAATCGAGATTGTTCGATATGAACAAAAAAGCCGGGGAGTAACCCGGCTTTTCAGAATTACTTCTGAGGATAGCCCATAAGCACCATACACAAGGCACTTGATTGGGCTGCAGGATTGGCTGACCTTTCTGCTACACCAACTCCGCCATAGAACTCATCAAGGCAAGTAACGAGATTGATTGCATAAGCTTTCAGCTCGTCCATAGATGACAGATTATCAATGCCGATATAAACAGCTGAAAAATCACCCGCTGTTGCCAGTTTATTTGCATAGCTTGCTGCATACCATTCGTTGCCATCTGCTTTATGAAGCGTTCCCCCGTTATACCATTCCTGTGCATAGGCGGTCGAAACAATTGAAAAAATGCTGAAAGTCAGCATAAGAGACAAATTTTTTTTCACTCTTATTTCCCTAGAAAAAATATCGCAGTGATTGTGCAAAAAAGGCCCCTAGATATGGGGCCTTAATTTACGAATGAGCGGAACAACCCGACGGATCAGAACCTTGCCGCATGTCCGTTTTTGTTGACCTTTGCGACGTTGTAAAATTGGCATCAAGCTTTTTAAACAATTGGTTTTCCAGATACTGTGCGAGTTTATCTGCCCGGTTTTTTTGTTGTTGCATTCGTGACTTGGTATCCCAATGCTTACTACACCCTTCCGGTTGGGAAAGGTGGTGTGGTTTTCCTTGGCAAACCTGTGTCAGACTTATGTGAATAGACCTGACAGCGGAGGATGTTAGCGCATCCCCGCCACCACTGAAGCAACGGATCAGTGGCGACAAACGGAGTGTGCAACAGGCTACATTTTACACGCAAGAGGTTTTTACGCGCTTTGCTATATTTTTATGCCTTCCTGTTCAACTGATCTCTTACCAGCTTCTCAAGGTTATCCACAGTATCTGAAAGCCTATATTTCTCGGGTTCCGATGATCGTTCCGGATCATTCAATAGATTATAGGTCCGGGCTGCCATGCCAATCAGGTCCAGGCAATTCATGTTCAACCCTTGTCGACTGTTGACCGTTTCCAGACCTTCTGCAATGTCCACCAGCATCGGAATATCAATCAAGCCCGGTGCTGGTGGTACAGCAACTCCCAACCCCGCATCAGAGCTTTCCTGCTGCTCTGAACCTGTCGCCAGCCATTCAACCGAAACACCACCAGCACGCGCAACAAGAACAAGCTTTGACAGTGTCGGTTCAGATTGCCCCTTGCGATAGGAGATCAGACTGGATCGGTTGATCCCCGTGGCTCTCGCCATAGCCGTGTCACCGCCTGCCTTTTCGATTGTTGATTGCATTCTTTGTGCAAAATTCTGGTCACTCATTAATTTTTTTTCCTCTTGCTTCCGTTCTCTTCCAGAAAGCCGCATGCCGTTGATTTCTGGTCATTTCCCCCTTTGGGAACAGAAACTATTATGTTTGGTTTTCCAAACAATTGAAACCCAAACAAACAATTTATTGTTGCTTTTTCCAAACAATAAAATCAGTTTTGTAGTGAATTATGAACATTCACTGCAAAAGGATACCCCAGTGCCTCTTTCTGCAACAGACCGAAAGAAAATCCAGATCAAGATTTTCAACAAGGCCAAGAAAAAATGGCCCGGTGAAAATCCTACCACGTTGCGAGATATCGCACGTCTGGAAGGGCTGGAAGATGAAGACACTTTCAGTAGCGCCCTGAACAACCAGCGTTTCAAAAAAGCAAAACAGGCAACAGCAGAGTTCCTCGAAGAAGATCCCGCGAAACTCTTCCCAAACCTGAACTGGTCCAAAGACTGATTAGACCTTCACTCGCCCAATAAAAAGCCGTCCACAGAGACGGTTCCACAGGTTCCATACAACATGCATCAAGAAACACTTTTCGAAGATCACCGGGTGGGCAGCCCTTCAACAATGAACGGAAAGACTGCCATGTCACCCCCAAAGCGAAACCAGGCCCCAGCCCCTGGTGTGAAGTGTCCTCACTGCAAAAGCCCGGCAAACAACACCAGAACCGTTGTGGTCAGTGAGACGCTCAAGGAAATTCGTTATCACTGCACCAACGAGAAATGCGGACACATCTTTCTGGCTGATCTGGAAATCAAAAGGACACTGGTTCCGTCTGATTGCCCAAACGCAGACATCAAAATTCCCCAGCACGATTTCAACGCCGCAAAAACCAACTGACCGGCATCCAGCAACAATCGTTCACAGGGGGTTATCATGTCCGCAGCTATCATCAATTACCCGTCCAGTTTCAAACCTTTTCTCAGCAACTTATTTGCACGGGTCTGCCAGCCTTTCTCTTCCGGTTCCTTCAAAGCTTTAAGGACATCAGAATCAAGTCGGATCGTGACCCGTTCTTTCGGATCGTCTGACTTGGGACGACCGGGGCTTCTCTTCTCATTTGATTGTTCCTTTGTTTCCATTCTCGTTCTTCCTTCAACATTCTGTCTTCATCAAGCATTTAATGTACGCACAATAATTATCTGCCACAAGATTTTTGTGCATACAAAAATAAAATTGACAGCTGTCAGTGCTTTCGCTAGTGTCGGACTTGAGGCGTCGAAACCTCATGTACACAGCGGGAACCGCACCCGACAGTTTGCGGTATTTTTGTGCCCTGTTTTTGGGGGCAATCTCGCTTATGGCGGGAGGGCAGCGGATACAACACCCTTCGGGGAAAGAAGCTCGCCTGATCTGTGTACAGGTTTCGAACCTCCCGCCACCAGGCTGGTCGTCGAAAGCCTTCTTGGTGGTGGTTGTTTAACAGCCAACACAGAAGGCGATACGATGACTGAGAAGCAACAAAGCGAATCTCTTTATTTCCTGACAAATGATCAACTGGAAGGACTGCGCGACTGCATCCGCCGGTTCAACGACATCACCTTGTCGCTGCCGATTGTGATTGAAGCTCTGGAAGTCAATGCGGATTTCCGAGAAGAAGCACCCATTCAGCTGGAAAACTCGATCGCAAACTTGCAGATCCTGCAAGAGAGCCTTGAACACGCCAGTAAACTGGCAAAAGACATCATGATTGATATCACCGCCCAAAGCGCCGGTGAGCTTTCAAACCAATCCACACAATCAGAGTAAATTATCATGGCTATCCGTGACGACATCCGGGCAGACCTGAAAAAGCGTCTGATTTCGGATTATCAATTCAAGGACCGCGGTGAATGGCTGCAGGGGGGCACATGCCCTTCCTGCGGGAAGCGCGAACTATTCACCAATGCTGAAAACCCGGCCTTCCTCCGATGCAACCGGCAAAACCGCTGCGGGTACGAAGAAAACACCCGCAATCTTTATCCTGATTTGTTCGAGAACCTGAACAAACGATACGAACCAACGCCAGAAGCGCCAAACGCGACCGCTGATGCCTATATGGACTTTGTCCGGGGCTTGCCCCTCAAGGACATCAAAGGATGGTACAGGCAGGAGAAATTCTGGTCACAGCGCGACAATGTAGGCACTGCCACAGTCCGATTTGATTTGAACCGTGAAAACAATATTTTCATGGAGCGCTTTGTCGAGACCATCACTGTCACAGATCAGGACGGGGTAAAGGTTAAGCGAAAGCAGCATTTCGGTGGCAGTCACAAAGGCATGGCTTGGGCGCCACCCGGATTCAAGATCGAACCGGGACGCGAGCTCTGGATTGTCGAGGGTATCATTGATGCAATTGCCCTGAACCTTTCAGGAAAGCCAACAATCGCGATCCTGTCCTGCGGGAACTACCCGGACCAATGGCTGAAGGACAAAAAGGTTCCTTTCAACGTTACTCTCGTCTGGGCACTGGACGACGACCCTGCAGGCCGCAAGTTTGCCAAGCGTCATGCAGCAAAAGCATTCAAGGAGGGTTACACCTCCAAAGCTGCATTTTGCCCGAACAGGGGAAAGGAAAAGATCGACTGGAACGAAGCCTATAAAGCCGGCGATCTGAAACAAAGTAGATTCTTTGAACAATGTCGGTTTGAAGGCGACCTGCACTTTGCAGCCAATGCCACAGACAGAGGTTTTATCATCTGGCAAGCCAAAGGCTTCAACGGCTTTTCCTTTGAGTTTAACAATAAAATCTATTGGTGGCAGTTGGACGGTGAACGCTTCAACAAGGAAGTCGACGCCTTTATCAAAAACAACGAGGGTAGAGGCCCCGACCATGAAGAACGGGACAAGATCGGACGCAGATGCGGAGCCATTGAAGAAATCAGCAACTGCAGGTTCGAGTTCCTTTACTTTCTGCAAAGCCGCTTCACAGATGAAAGCTGGTATTATGCAAAGATCACAATGCCAATGGGTGGCCGTGTTTTCAAAGACACGTTCACAGGGGGGCAGATTGCGGCATCCAGTGAATTCAAAAAACGTCTGCTGACGATCGCACCAGGTGCGCTTTTCTCGGGAAAGGGGCACCACCTCGATCACATTATCCGCACCGATCTGAACGACATCAAAACTGTCGAGACAGTCGATTTTGTTGGCTATGCCAAGGAATACGGTGCCTGGATATTCAATGACCAGGCAATCAAAGAAGGCAAAGCCTTTACGCTGAATGAAGAAGACTTCTTCGAACTGGGCAAAAGCAGCGTTAAAACACAGAACAAATCTGTTGCCCTGACATTGGGAGAAGCCAAGGCATACAATCCCGAATGGGTGAAAGACCTCTGGCAGGCTTTCGGTCCTGAAGGTATTGCCGCTCTGACCTTCTTTTTCGGTTCTCTTTTTGCTGAACAGATCCGATCGATGCACAAGTCCTTCCCCTTCCTGGAAATCGTCGGGGAAGCCGGTGCCGGTAAATCCACTTTGATCGAGTTTCTCTGGAAACTATTGGGACGAAACGATTACGAGGGTTTTGACCCGAACAAGGAAACGGTCGCAAGCCGGGCTCGTAAATTCTCACAAGGGGCAAACCTTCCGGTGTGTCTGATTGAAAGTGATCGGGAGGACGTTGCCAAGGTCAAGCAATATGACTGGGACGAACTGAAAACCGCTTACAACGGGCGGAGCCATCGGGGGCGGGGTGTCAAAAACTCCGGTAACGATACAGACGATCAACCCTTTCGCGGCTCGATCGTGATCACCCAGAACAACCCGGTCAATGCATCAGAAGCGATTCTGCAACGGATTGTCCATTTCTTCTTCACCACCAAGAGCCAGACCAAAGAAAGCTATCATGCAGCGAAACGTCTGGAGCAGCTGACGGTCGAGGAATTGTCTTACTTCATTGTCAAAGCCTGCACTGCTGAAAAGGCTGTTCTGGAAACAGTTAAAAAAGAAACTGCCATCTACGAAACAGAACTGCTCAAAACCAAGGACGTGAAGTCCAACCGGATCGCCAAGAACCACGCCCAAATGATGGCCTGTCTTTCTGCATTGCAACCGATCGCGGGGCTGACAGATGAAATGGTCGACAGAACCATTCTCGCTTTTGATCAGGCTGCCAAGGAACGGCAACACGCAATCGAGGCAGATCACGAAGTCGTCGCCAGGTTCTGGGAAGTTTACGAATACTTCCTCGCCAATGAGAAAAGAGCCAACCACTCGAACAGGGATGATCAGATCGCGATCAACCTCTCTGAATTCGAGAAATGGTCCTATGAGCTTCACCAGTCCATTCCAACTCTGGAAGCTCTGAAAAAGCATCTCAAAAACAGCAAAACACGAAAGTTCATCGACACAAAAGTCGTGAGTTCATCAGTCCTGAGCAAGTCCATTCGCTGCTGGGTATTCCAAACACCAAAAGGAGGCCAACACCAATGATTGTCGATCGCCAGAAACTCTCTGAAGTCATCCTGTTTGCCATTGAAACACTGACCTCCAAAAACGACGAGAATTGCACACTCCTGATAGGGCAGCTGGAAGACATCGAAGTCCAGATTTCTGTGACCAACCATCCTGATCACCTGATGGGGCAGTATTTGGATAACAACCAGGCAGAAGAGACCGCATGTATCAAACAAACATCACCCGGCAATGACTATGAAATGACTCTGCAGGATGCCCTGACAAATGCCGTGCTGATCAACGGAGAATTGGTCAAAAGCATCAATGCTCTTCGAAAGGAGAATGCATTCCTTCGGATGAACAGCTCAACAACAGTGATCAGGGGGAACCTGCAATGACCGTCTATGCCCTTTTCTGTGATGGCCATCAAATTTCTGATCCTGCCACAAGCACAGAAACCCTTCTCAAAGAAGCCAATGCCAACGGCCTGACAATCAGGCAACCAGACGGTGCGGTCCAGTTCCGTCCAGGCTTCATGATCAGCGCAACACGGGTACGTAATTCCAACCGGCTAAAAGCCATTCAGGAGCGGAGTAACAGCCATGCCAGCATTTAACTTTCAAAAGCAGTTTATTGCTTCCATCACTGAGGGAACCAAGACCGGTACCATCCGCAAAGAACGTAAAGACAAACGCTGCCCTGCTGACAAAGGCGACACACTCACGCTCTACACAGGAATGCGGACCAAACACTGTGCCCTGATCGCAGAAGTCGAATGCACTTCGGTTAAATCCTTCATGATCCATCAGGGACTGAACGAGCAAATTACCTGTTACAAGGACGGTCGCCCGATCAAGCATCAGGAACTGGAAAACCTCGCCATTGCTGATGGTTTCAAGAACTCCACCGAACTGGTGGCTTTCTTCCGGAAGACAGCCGGCTTGCCTTTTATTGGCTGGCATATCGAATGGGAGAGCAAGGCATGACCTGGCAAGCCGTTGTCACCTATATGTCCCCCCGCGCCTCGCAGATCCTCAACATCGAATCATTGAGTGAACTGGACAGCCTGATCGATCGGGGACCGGACAAGATCGAAATCGATCGTATCACCCTCACAACAACCACTCGAGATGCCGCCAAAGCATCGCAAGCCTTCTGGGGAAGGACAGAACAATGAATAAGCACCTCACGCCAAAACGCCAAAGGCAAGCAGCATTTCTGCCCTTCATGCTGGAACACATCCTTGATCTGATCTGTATCGATACAGAGTTCCATATCGATCACCCGGTTTCTCCGGAAGAGAAAGTGCGGCTGCAGACCAATCTCCCAACCATCAAACAGGCTTACAACCTGGCAAGGGAAGAGAGGATCAAAAACCTCTCAGATGCAAAAATACTTGTGTCCATGAAACGGGACTATAACGAGTTTTTTGCAGAACCACTGGCGCACAAGACAAACGGCTATGCCTTATTGATAGCCTTCTATATTTGCCGCGTTCTCCAGGACAACGATATCCCCGTTCCGGTCCCGCTCATTCAGGCTCTTAAATTGGTCCTTCCCTTTGCAGAGGAAGGCGAAAACAAAGACCGCATTGAGGGGTACAAAAAAAGTGCCTGGAAAGCAGCTGTCAAACTTATGAAACGTCTTCAAAGACGCGAATATCTGATCCCTCAATCCATGGAGATCGCCGCATGACAGTCATGGAAAAACTTGTCGGGATCGGTTCAAAAAGCAGCAGGGAAAAAGACGATTTCTATTCTACGCCATCAAAGGAAGCTCAGAGCCTTTTCGACCATGAAAGCTTCACTGGTTCCATTTGGGAATGTGCTTGCGGTGATGGGGCAATTAGTAAAACTGCGTTATCCAACGGTTACGATGTTTTAAGCACGGATTTGGTTGATCGAGGCTATGGGGCTTCAGGAGTTGATTTCCTCATGGAATACAAATCTATAGCTCCTAACATAGTCACGAACCCGCCTTTCAAGCTTGCAAAAGAGTTTGTCGAACATGCTCTAGCACTGGTGTCCGAATTCCCAGGAAATCCCAAAGGCCGAAAAGTGGCCATGCTTTTAAAACTCGGGTTTCTTGAGGGCCCCACCAAAGCTCACATCGTTAATCCAGAAGCTGGGCTGGCTCGAGTTCATATTTTCAGGAGACGGGTTTCATTTTTAAAAGGTGGAACAGAAAGCGTCAGTATGAAGGGTCGTGGAGGCATGATCGCATTTGCCTGGATAATTTGGGAAATCGGGTTCTCCGGCGTTCCAACGCTTCACTGGATCGAGGGAGAAAAATGATGACAGAAAAACAAATCCTGTCAGAAATCCTCTCAACAATTAAACAAAATCAATCGCTCTCATCAGAGCTATGGGCAATTGAGGATATTGCCCTCTTCCTGAAAATCTCACCCGATAGTGTTTCAAAAAGAATCACCAAGGTTAAAACTTTTCCCAAACCTATAAAAGTACCGACAACGGAAGGAACGATGAACCCCCGCTGGTACGCCCAAGAAGTGAGAGAATGGGTAAAAAGACATAAATCTTAATCAAGGCGCTGCGCGATCTCTGATGCTGTTGCATTGTAATAGATCATTAGGGATCGCGTATCTTTGTGGCCAACCATTCTGGCCAGATCCAACACATCAATTTTTCTAGCCAACCTGGTAAGAGCTTCATGCCGGGAGTCATGAAATTTCAAGTCCAGAATTTTCAAATCTTTCTTACATCGACGAAAGGCCATTGAAGCCGTCGTCTGGCTGCATTTGAAAACTTTCCCGGTCCCCGGCTGCATTGCTTGAAATAATTCAACAGCACGGCGCGAAAGAGGAACATCTCTTTTGTCGCCGTTTTTTGTATCCAGCAACTTACAGAACCTTTGATCCAGAAATACCCGCTCCCATTCGAGATCGAATAGTTCTCCCTGTCGCATTGCAGTCTCGATCGCCAACAAAAAGGCATAGGCGATAAACTGCTTTGAAGTAGATGGCGGCATCCCCTCCAGATAGTCCAAACCTTCCAGCAAAGAAGAAATTTCAGCATCAGAGATCCGGCGATCTCTGGCTTTTGGCTCTCTTGGCAAATCAGCATCCCTGCAGGGGTTCGTATGAATCCACTTCCACTTCTTTCTGGCCGTTTCAAAGACCGATGAAATCAGATGCACTTCTCGAAGAACCGAGCCAACTGACAAGCTTTTCAACAAGTCTTCGACAAGTTCGTTTATATCATCAGTTGAGACTTGGACGATTTGAACCGGTGCTATTGAGTATCTACAAAACTTCTGAAGGCGAATCTGCTCCCACCTTGCTCCCTTTTTGTTTGGGGAAACCTCTCTGGCATATCTCTCGAATGCATCCTCTACGGTTTTACCCAGGACAAGGCCAGATTGCTTTCCGAACTCTTCCTCTTTTTTTACAGCCCAGAGTTGAGCGGCAGATTTATTCGGATGAACCTTGGATGTATAACGGCCTTTTATCCGGACTTCAGCAATCCAGTCTCCTTGTTTTCGTTTACGGATAGAGGCCATTGAAGTGTTTTCCGTTCGTAATTCATTCGTAAATTATGCCCGGAAGTACCCCAAAACACCCCAAAATGTCCAGATATTGAAAATGAGATACAAGTCAAAGATCGCTTACACAAGGCGACAAACACCATAGAAAACAAAGGGTTTCAGGCACAAAAAAAGAGGTCTACCTGTTTCAGGCATCCTCTCTTTTACAGCTGCATTGGTGCCCCTGGCCTGACTCGAACAGGCACGTCCGAAGACAACGGATTTTGAATCCGTCGCGTCTACCAATTCCGCCACAGGGGCCCCTTGTGCAAGGGCCGGAAAAACACTGGTTCTTCAGGGTATTCCGGTCTGGTGCCGCATATTACTCAAAGCAGGGGATGATGCAAGCAGGCTTTTAAAAAGAATCATTTTTTTTGCTATTTTACACCAAATTGACTGCACAACTCTTGATATTTATACGCACATATGGTTGAAAGATAGGTAGATTAATGCACCAAAAAAAGAACGGCAAAGATCTGCATCAACAGGGAGATAGTGCAGCGATACGGAAGTATTGCCTGGAAAACAAACCAGACAGACCTCTTGAATTTCTGTCACAGACCCCTGAGAAATTATAAATCAACAGCGCAACATAAGAGTCTGACGGACACTCGCAAACAAAAACCGCAGACAAAAAGAAGACAGGCTGGAGAAAAGAATGCTCGATATTATCGATCAAGCCAAAAGCGGTTCGGCAGGCTCTGACAGCACTGCTACAACCTATGAAGAATGCACAGCTCGCATCAAGTGGTTCAACGTAACCAAGGGATTCGGCTTTGTTCAACCCGGAAACGGCAAGCCGGACGCCTTCCTGCACGCTTCCGTTCTGGAACCCACCGGACATCAGTCCCTGCCCGAAGGCTCCATGGTTCGCTGCGACATTGAAGCAGGACCAAAGGGCCTGCAGGTTCTGGTCATCCATGAAGTTCTGTCCATCCCGACGCCTCCTCCTCCGCTGGAGGCCGGTTCCGAGAGCGATGTCCTTGAAGGGCAGATCAAGTTCTTCAACGGGGACAAGGGCTACGGCTTCATCACGCTGGACAGCGACCCGACCAAGGACGTCTTTGTTTCAGCCCGTATCCTGGAAAAATCTGGGATCTTTCAGGTCACGCAGGGGCAACGTGTTCGCCTGCAGGCCGAAGAAGGTGGCAAGGGTCTTCTGGCCAAAGTGGTTGAACTGGCCTGAACAAAAGTTTATCTGAAGACAGCGCCCCCATCAGGCGGGCGCTGTTTTTTTGACCATTACAGGAAAAGACAGTGCGTCGAATCTATGACTGGACCCTGAGCCTGGCTGCTCATCCCCACGCCTTGCTGGCGCTCGGACTTGTCGCCTTTATCGAAAGCTCTGTTTTCCCCATCCCGCCGGATGTTCTGATCATCCCCATGATTCTGGCTGCCCGTGAAAAGGCGTGGAAAATCGCCCTGCTCGCGACCATTGGTTCAGTACTGGGCGGAATGCTTGGTTACGGTATCGGCGCACTGCTTTTTGAACAGATCGGCAAACCGGTCATCGATTTCTATGGCAAGGGTGCCTATCTTGAGGAATTCCGCACGGGATATCAGGAATGGGGCGCGTGGATTGTCGCAGGCGCAGGCTTTACCCCCTTCCCTTACAAGGTCATCACCATCGCTTCCGGAGCGCTGGATCTGAATCTGGGGGTCTTTACCGTCTCCTCGGTCCTGTCACGCGGCGCGCGCTTCTTCCTGCTCGCAGCTCTGCTCTGGCATTTTGGCACACCCATCAAAGCCTTTATTGAAAAGTACCTCAATATTCTGGCAACACTTTTCTTTGTCTTGCTGATCGGCAGCTTTGCCCTTCTCAAGTACATCTAGGACGATCCAACGGGGGACAGGACATGATTGCATCCTTGAAAAAACAGGCCTTGAACCCTGAAAGCGGCGTAGGCGCTCTGCTCCTCTTTGCAGCATCCGGGGCCATCCTGCTCTCGGCACTGGGTTTCCAGTATTTCGGCGGGCTGTTTCCCTGTGTCCTCTGCATCTATCAGCGCTATGCCTATGGAGCCGCCATGGCCTTTGCCGTCATGGCCTTTGGCTTCAAAGGCAACCCCTCGCTCAGGAACCTTTCCCTGGCCGGCAGCGCGCTGTCCTTTCTGGGTGGCGCAGCAACAGCCTTCTTCCATGTCGGGGTCGAACACCTCTGGTGGGAAGGTTCCTCCCAGTGCCAGGGGGAACCACTGGACCTTTCCCTCTCCGTAGAGGATCTGGCTGCGGATCTTCTGTCCCGCCCCTTTGCTCGCTGTGATCAGATCCCGTGGGATTTTCTGGGTCTGTCCATGGCGGGATGGAATGTCATCCTGTCTCTGGGCCTCTGCCTTGCCAGCCTCTATCTGCTGCGGCGCAGCCTGAAGCCGTCCTGAAAACTCACGAACCGGCCACAAGCAGGACGTTCCCGACCGCAGCGCTGATCAGCACTGTGAAGGTCAGAGCCATGCCCAGAACGCGCAGCCGGATCGGCTCATCAGGCTGCGACACAGCCCGGGAGTGGAACAGACGCCCTGCAAGGAGCAAGACTCCCAGTCCGTGCAACAGAAGGCCTGAAGCACCGTTCAGCTCCAGAAAGGCCAATAGAAGCAAGGCCAGCGGAACATACTCGGCAAAGTTCCCGTGAGCGCGAACAGCCCGCGCCAGTGTCATCTGCCCCTGATCACCGACAGCAGCACGAAAGATCCGTCTCAAGCGGATGGTTCTGAACGCAAGAACCAGATAGAGACAGACAAGCAGGGACGCATAGAGCGGTACAATCTTCAAAAGCATGACCTTTTCCCCTGACAAAAAGGGGCCGCACCCTGCAGCCCCTTCGAAAATTCCGCCATCGTATCCTACGAACCGGTACGGCAGCGATCATGTCACGGATCAAATCAATTCAGCTTGCCGTGACACTGCTTGTATTTCTTGCCGGAACCACAGGGGCAGGGTGCATTGCGGCTAACCTTGCCCCAGGTTTCCGGGTTTTCCGGATCAATCTCGGCCACAGCGGCTCCTCCGGCAGCAGCTCCTGCACCAAAGACAGAAGACCGGTTACGGGCCGGACCAGGGCGGTTCGGTGCCATGGCAGGATCGGCATTGCCTTCCTGCATCGGACCGGCCTGACGGGGAACTTCCGGGGCCTGATGCGCCTGCAGTTCGAAACGATGCAGCAGCATGGCCAGCTCATCACGGATAGACCCCAGCATGGCTTCAAACATGTCAAAGGCTTCACGCTTGTATTCATCCAGCGGATTGCGCTGACCATAGGCCCGCAGCTGAACCGCCTGACGCAGATGATCCAGGGACAAAAGGTGCTCTTTCCACTGTTTGTCCAGAACCATCAACAAAAGCTGCTGCTCCAGATTGCGCATGACCTCTGCAGAGTAGTTTGCAGTCTTGGCCGCAATTTTTTCGTCACTGTAGCGCTTGATACGATCAATCACTTCAGCATCGGCAATGCCTTCTTCCTCGGCCCATTCCCTCACTGGCATGTCAGCACCGAAAATGCGCGAACATTCCTCGTGAAGGGTATCCAGTTCCCACTGTTCCGGATAGGCATTCGGCGGGATGCAGCGTGCAACCAGATCCTCGATCACCTCGTGGCGCATGTCGCTGACGGTCTCCTGCACATTCTCGGCAGACATGATCTCGCGGCGCTGTTCGTAAACAACCTTCCGCTGGTCATTCATCACGTCATCGAACTTCAGCAGGTTCTTGCGAATATCAAAGTTACGCTGTTCCACCTTGTGCTGCGCCTTTTCCAGCGCACGATTCACCCAGGGGTGGACAATCGCCTCACCGTCTTCCAGACCCAGTTTCTGCAGCACGGTGTCCATGCGTTCCGAACCGAAGATGCGCATCAGGTCATCCTCGAGGCTCAGGAAGAACTTGGACGCACCCGGATCGGACTGACGCCCGGAACGTCCGCGCAGCTGATTGTCGATACGACGGCTCTCATGGCGCTCGGAAGAAATGACGAAAAGACCGCCGGCATTGCGGACAGTCTCGCCACCCTCGCGGACCTCTACCTCGATTTCGGCAATGCGTTTGGCCCGTGCCGCCTCGTCGGTCATGCCCGCGGTCTCGTGAAGGACACGCATTTCGGCATTACCACCCAGCTTGATGTCTGTTCCACGACCGGCCATGTTGGTTGCAATTGTCACCGAACCCGGAGCACCGGCCTGCGCCACAATGTAGGCTTCCTGTTCATGGAACCGGGCGTTCAGGATGCTGTGCGGGATCTTTTCCTGCGTCAGGAGCTTCCCGATGTACTCTGACTTTTCAATGGAAACCGTACCAACCAGAACAGGTTGCTGGCGTTCGCGGCATTCCTTGATCTGGGCAATGATGGCGTTCAGCTTTTCACGCTCTGTCCGATAAACTTCGTCATGGTGATCCACACGGGTCACAGGCAGGTTCGTCGGGATCGTCACTACATCCAGACCGTAGATGGAGGAAAATTCCTCGGCCTCGGTCATGGCTGTACCAGTCATGCCGGAAAGCTTTGGATAAAGACGGAAGAAATTCTGGAAGGTGATCGAGGCCAGGGTCTGGTTTTCACGCTGAATGTTCACCCGTTCCTTTGCTTCCAGCGCCTGGTGCAGCCCCTCGCCAAAGCGACGGCCTTCCATCATCCGGCCTGTAAACTCGTCGATGATCACGACCTTGTCGTCCTTGACGAGATAATCCTTGTCCTTGTGGAAAACCTTGTGCGCACGCAGGGCCTGATTCACGTGGTGAAGCGTGTTGACATTCTGGATGTCATAGAGCGAACCGCTTTCCATCACACCGGCTTCCAGCAGGCGTTCCTCCAGAAACTCGGTTCCCGCTTCTGTCAGGGTTACGGAACGGGATTTCTCGTCCAGCTCGTAGTGCTCTTCCGCCTCCAGAAGGGGAATAAAGCTGTCCAGTGTCACATACTGGTCAGAGGAGTCCTCGGCCGGACCGGAAATCACCAGAGGCGTCCGGGCCTCGTCAATCAGGATCGAGTCGACCTCGTCCACAATCGCAAAGTTGAACGGACGCTGAACCAGTTGATCTGCGGAAAACTTCATGTTGTCACGCAGGTAATCGAAACCCAGTTCATTGTTCGTGCCATAGGTGATGTCTGCAGCATAGGCTGCCTGACGTTCCTCTTCGGAAACACCCGGGTGCACGACACCGACATTCAGGCCCAGATAGCTGTAGATCTGCCCCATCCATTCGGCATCACGGCGGGCCAGATAGTCGTTCACCGTCACAACGTGAACGCCCTTGCCTTCCAGCGCATTCAGATAGACAGGCAGGGTTGCAACCAGTGTCTTTCCCTCACCTGTTGCCATCTCGGGAATCATGCCCCTGTGGAGCACAACGCCCCCCATCATCTGAACATCGAAATGGCGCAAGCCCAGTGTCCTCTGGGACACTTCACGGACTGTTGCAAAAGCTTCCGGCAGAATATCATCCAGACTTTCTCCTGCGGCCAGACGCCCCCGCAGTTTTTCTGTCTGGGCTTTCAGCGCATCATCATCCAGCGCCTTCAGTTCAGGCTCCATTGCGTTAATGGCTGTAACAATCGGATCCAATCCCTTGATGAAACGATCGTTGGCTGTGCCAAACAGGCGTTTGACGATAGAGCCGAACATGAAGAACCTCTTAAATACTATTCTGATGGACGGGGCAAAGACCCCTCTGAAAAAAAGTCTATTGAGAGATAGGGCCCAAGCCCCCCGATGTCAACGCGAACCCTCTTCGCTCACCCTCTTGTCAGCTAAATATACGATTATTATTGCCCTTTGCCCCTTTTCTGTCTGATTACTGTCATAGAAGCTTGTCGCAAAGCCGTCTTTATCTTCTTGACGCCAGAGGGTCCACAGAGCAGCTTGGGACCGGGTTTAAACAGTGAAAGATCACACAATCATGCGCCAGACCGGCCTTCTTACACTCGTTCTTTTCTCGCTTTTCCTCATGGAAGCAACGCCTCTGAGCCGTTCAGCTGCTGCCGAGGAAGAGGACTGGCGTATCCAGCAAAAAAAGGACGGTGGCAAGCTGATCAAATGGTTTCTGGAAGCAACCAGTCTCCGGGACGCTGACGACGAGGAAGAACTCGAAGAAGAGATCGAAGAGGAAAGCCTGACGCGGGAAACCGAACCTCAACCGGAAGCCGGGCCTTCTGACGAGCAACCTGTCACAGATGAACAGGCTGCTCCAGAAACGGAACTTCCGGAGGAAAACCCTGAAAACACAGCCCCCAATGTTTCTGATGAAGCCACAGAACAAAAAGAGGTAACTCCGGAAACACGCCGAGAGGTAACCCCTCTCCAGACGACAACTCTGGATGTTGTACCAGAAACAAAAACAGTGCCGCTCAATACGCTGGAAGCCCTTCCGGCCGTTCCTTCCGGCGGCGCACAGAAGGCGCAGCAGACCGTAGCACAGAACACAACCCTCGAGCTGGCTCCCCTGACCAGGGAAAATCGCTATGATTTCCCGGTTGCTCCCGCTGTTCAGGCCGAGATTGACAGACTTGTCAGGGAGAACCCTGTTGTCGCTTCTGTCGAAGACGAGGATATCACCTGGCGCGACGTCATGGATCAGGCCAGGCGCCTGCCGGAGCACGTCAAACAGGATATCGAGAACCTCTTCCCCGTTCTGATTGACCGGTCAATCGACCTCAAGCTTCTTTCCATTGCCAGCCGCAAGCTTGAACGGGAAAAGGAAGAGGAAAATGAAATCAAAAGGCGAATCCGGCGCACAACAGACCTTGTCTACAGAAGGGATTTCATCGAGCAGGAAATCGAAGCCGGGATCACTGCAGCCATGGTCTATGACCGCTATCTCCGAACAGTCCGGGAACTCAAGACACAGGAAGAAGTGCGCGCGCGCCACATTATCCTTGAAGACAGGGATCAGGCTCTGGCCCTGATCCGGTCCCTTCAGAACGGGGCGGATTTTGACCTCATTTCCCAGCGTTTTTCACAGGCCAGCTCTGCCGCAAGGGGTGGGGATCTGGGCTGGTTCAAACGCGAGGATATGGAAACGGGTTTTGCCAACGCCGTTTTTGCACTCGATGTCGGCGAGATCACAAGCACACCCGTTATCACGGATTTCGGCTATCACATCATCCGCCTCGATGAGCGCAGAGGTCAGAAAATTCCCGAGTACAATGACATCAGACAGGAACTGTTCAGGGAACTGGCCAAGGAGACCCTCAGCACCCGCCTCAGGGAACTGAGAGAAAACAGCGATCTCAAGGTTTTCCCGAAGGAATGAATTCATTCCTGTGACAGCTGTTGCTGAAAAAGCCTTGGAATCGTCACACTTTAAACCTTGCACTCCTGCTGTTCCCACCCCAAACTCTCTGGCACAATTCCATTGCCTTTAAGGAAAGCTCCATGTCAGCAAAATCCCTCCTGATCCCTGTCGTTTCCGTCATTGCACTGGGCGTTGGAGCCTATGGCGGATACAGCTATCGCGGCATGGAGGCCTCCCAACAGGTGGCTGAAACCGTTCAGGAAGACACCAGCACTGTTGTTGCACGGATCAATGGCGAAGACCTCACACGAAATGATGTGCTGGCCCTTGCCTCTGATCTCCCGGAAGATCAGCTGGATGTCCTTTTGCCTGCCCTGATTGACCAGATCGTTGATCTCAAACTGATGGTTCAGGCTGCCGAGAACGCAAAACTGGATCAGACACCCGACGTCGCCAAGCGTCTGGAGGCATCACGCAACAACATCCTTGCAGAGGTTTTCGTCACGGGTGAATTTGACAAGCGCGTAGATGATGCCGCTATCAAAAAAGCCTATGAAGACTATCTGAACAACACACCGACAGAGCGTGAGGTTTCCGCCCGACATATTCTTGTTGAAAGCGAGGAAGAAGCCCAAAAGCTGATTGCAGAGCTGGATGGCGGTGCAGACTTTGTCGAACTGGCCCGTGAAAACTCCATCGGCCCGAGCGCACCGAACGGCGGTGATCTGGGCTACTTCACAGCAGCCCGAATGGTTCCCGAGTTCTCTGCAGCAGCCTTTTCCATGAAACCGGGTGATCACTCCAGCGAACCCGTCAGAACGCAGTTCGGCTGGCACGTTATCAAGGTGGAAGACGAGCGGGAAAGCCAGCACCCTTCCTATGAAGAACTGGAACAGCAGCTGAAACAGCAGCTTTCTCGCGAAGCCTATGAAGCCCTTGTCGCCGAACTCAAGAACGGCGCCCAGATTGAAATCCTGCTGAACAAGCCTGCCGAAGCAGCCAGCGAAGAAAACAAAACAGAGTAACCCTGCTCTGAATCATTTGGAAAAAGCCGGTGCCTCTCTCGGGTTCCGGCTTTTTCTTTACCCGGATTTCCCGTCTTGCAAAGCGCTCTTCTTTAGGGCAACGTTCCCGCAAATTTTCCAAATGTGCCCCTGTTCGAAAGGTCTTTCCCGATGGATCTGCCAAAGTCTCCCCTCGCACCAGAATTCTTCCCGAAGATGCCATCGGTAAAAGGTGTCTCCATGGCAACTGCAATGGCTGGCATCAAATACCAGGGCAGAACAGACCTGCTGCTGATGACCTTTGAGCCGGGCGCCACAATCGGTGGTGTTCTGACCAAATCCCTGACAGCCTCCGCCCCTGTGGAGCTTTGCAGGGAGCACCTGAAAAAGGGACAGGTCAGAGCCATCGTCGTGAATTCCGGAAACTCCAACGCCTTTACAGGGGTTGCGGGACGCAGGGTGACAGAAGAGGTTCTGGAGGCAACAGCCCGACAGCTCGGATGCGATGTCAGCGAGGTTTACATGGCCTCTACCGGCGTCATTGGAGAACTGCTGCCCATCAAAGGCATCCTGGACAATCTGGCCGGTTTGCAGGATCAGCAAACCGGCAATCTCTGGGAAGAGGCTGCCAAAGCCATCATGACCACAGATACCTTTCACAAGGGTGCCTCCCGCACCGCTGTTATCAATGGCGCAACCGTCACAATCAACGGCATCTCCAAAGGTTCCGGCATGATTGCGCCGGATATGGCGACAATGCTGGCATTCGTTGCAACCGATGCAAAACTCCCGGCCTCCGTTGTTCAGGAGCTGATCCGCGAAGGCGCTGACCAGTCCTTCAATGCGATCACCGTCGACAGTGACACCTCGACAAGTGACACCCTCCTGATGGCAGCAAGCGGTGCGGTGAACAACGGAGACATTGCTTCCGCTTCCTCACCTGAACTGGCTGACTTCAGGGCAGCGCTCTTTGATCTGCTCCGGGATCTGTCCCATCAGGTTGTGAAAGATGGCGAAGGGGCAAGCAAGTTCGTTGAAATCGAGGTTACGGGTGCCGAAAGCGAAGAAGCCGCCCGCGCTATCGGACTGAGCATTGCCAATTCGCCCCTGGTCAAGACAGCCATCGCCGGTGAAGACGCAAACTGGGGACGTGTTGTGATGGCCGTCGGCAAGTCAGGCCAGCGCGCGGATCGTGACAAGCTGACCATCGCAATGGGTGGTGTGACCATCGCCAGCAACGGTGGCGCCGTCGAAGGCTATGACGAAGCCCCTGTGACAGAGCACATGCGTGGACAGAACATCTCGATCTCCGTGGACGTCGGTGTCGGTTCCGGCAGTGGCAAGGTCTGGACCTGTGATCTGACACACGGCTATATCACCATCAATGGTGACTACCGCAGCTAGGCCAGACAACGCACAGACAGCGAGAAACAATGTCAGAAACAGAAATGGGCGGCTGCTGGTCCGCCGACCAACGCCAGGAAACACCTCAAAAAATCGTGCTGGTTGCTGCAGCTGCCCTCATTGATACCGATGGACGCATTCTTCTGGCGCAGCGTCCCGAAGGCAAAGCCATGGCCGGTCTCTGGGAGTTCCCCGGCGGCAAGGTTGATCCCGGCGAAACACCGGAGCAGGCTCTTGTCCGCGAGCTTCAGGAGGAACTGGGCATAGATACCCGCACCTCCTGTCTGGCGCCCATTGCCTTTGCCTCTCACAGCTATGACGATTTTCACCTGCTGATGCCTCTTTTTGCCTGCCGGATCTGGGACGGAATTGTCGCCCCCCAGGAAGGCCAGAACATCAAGTGGGTTCATCTGAATCAACTGCGGGACTACCCCATGCCGGAAGCTGATGAACCTCTGGTTGCTTTAATTAGAGAGTTGCTATAAAACACAAACTTGCCGTGAACAGGCCTGACAGGTTTTTCTTGCAGCCACAGAAGGAGACAGATACCTTCTTTTTTTTCGGGCCTGTTCGCCCAACAGTTGAAAGCTCTGCAAGTGTAGTCCGCACAGCGACGAAGAAACTGCTTAAACAAAACAATAAAACAGATTCGAAAGTTGCATTAGATCCAATGTCCAGACAGGTTGTTCGCAATATTACACTCAACGGTCATCGCACGTCTCTCAGACTGGAAGCAGATGTCTGGGAGGCCCTTGAAGAAATCTGTGTTCGCGAGGGCTACACGCTGAACCAGCTGGGGAGCATGATCAACAAGCAGCGCCAGGAATCCTCAATGGCTGCTGCTGTGCGCGTTTTTGTTCTGATGTATTTCCGCTCGGCCGCAACGGAACTGGGTCACGAAAACGCAGGGCACGGCACACTTGAGGACATTGTCTGACCTCTTCCCCTTACAACGGATCCAGAGTTCTGCGAAGGGATCAATCCCTTTCATCAGGCTCCTTCATAAAAAGATCCGTCAGCTTCTGTACCGCAGATCCCGGACGCAGGGGCTGTTGCTGAGCTGTCTGATCCGGACGCCAGCCTCCCAGATAGACAACATCAAAAGACGCTGTTATCCGCCCTTCACCATCCGAGAAGCGTTCGTGGTAAAGCTCGGCCGCCCTGAACAGGGTTTCCTTGCGCATCAGGGTCTTGCGTCGGGCAAGAACAGCATTTGCCTCTCCCATGCCGCGCAAATCCTTCATAAGCTCCAGTGCAGAGGCATAGGTCACACTCAGGGTATCAAAATCCGCAACAGGCAGGGCAAATCCGGCTCTCTGGAGCAGGCCACCCGCATCCCGCACGTCAACGAACGGGGAAACGCGCGGAGACACACCGCCCTCCACTTCCATTTCGGCATCCATCAAAGCTGACCGGAGTTCCTTCAGGGTCTCCCCGCCAAACATGGAAGCCAGGAAAAAACCGTCCGGCCTGAGACAGCGGTTAACCTGCAGTAACAGTCCCGGCAGGTCATTGACCCAATGAAGGGCGAGATTACTGATGATCAAATCAAACTGCCGTTCGCCAAAGGGCAGCACTTCATCATCCGCCACAACAGTCCGGATTGAACAATCTCCCGTCTTGCGTCCGACCTGTTCCGCATCCGTTCCACAGGGGTTCATTTCGAGCAGTTCGCGAACGCCTCCCCGTCCCTCAAGCATCCCCGCCAGTATGCCCTGACGGGAACCGATCTCGAGAGCACAGGGGAAGGGACGGGAAAAGTCCAGCAAACGGTCGGCCAGACGATCCGCGACTTCACGATAGAGAAAATCGTAGCGGCCAAAATCTGCAGCAGCGCGTTTTCGATGCTGCAAAACAGCTTTCCTGTCAAAAATCTGTGCCTGATCCATTGCTCTCTCCCGAAAAACCTCTCTGCACTATGTACGTTTGCCGACCTGCTTCGTCACCCCCTAATGAAAAAAGTCCGGTTTTAAATTTTGCCGCCCGCACCTATCATTGCAGGGCAATGCTTCATCTTTTCAAGGCAATACCAAACAGACTGCTCGACCTCTGCCTGCCGCCCCGCTGCCTGAACTGCGAGGTCGAAACACGCGATCCCCTTGCCCTCTGTCCAACCTGCTGGGAAGCCTTAAGCTTTCTCCACAGCCCGCAATGCAGATGCTGCGGCCTGCCCTTCACGGACAGCCGGCAACAGCAAAACACTCTGTGCGGGCGCTGCATTGCCTCCCCGCCACCCTATACGGCCTGTCGTTCCGCTCTTGTCTACGATGAAGCCAGCAAGCCCGTCATCCTGCGCTTCAAACACGCCGACCGGACAGACAGCGCTGCACTGCTTGCACAGTGGCTCTATCAGGCCGGAACAGAGCTTCTGGAAGCTTCAGACCTTATCATTCCGGTTCCCCTGCATCGCTCCCGCCTTCTCAAAAGACGCTACAACCAGTCAGCCCTGCTGGCCTCTGCCCTCTCCCGCAAAACCGGTATCCCCTGGAAAGGCAATCTGCTGCTCCGCCACAGGAAAACAGAAAACCAGGGGCTGTTCAGCAGGGAGGGAAGACAAAGGAATGTTGCCGGAGCCTTCAACTGTCCTTCCCGATACAAAGAGGTGCTGCAAAACAAATCCGTACTCCTGATCGATGACGTCCATACAACCGGCGCAACGGCGGAAAGCTGTAGCAAAGCCCTGCTAAGGGCAGGCGCACAAAAGGTCAGGGTTCTCACAGTCGCCCGCGTTTTGCCCGGCAGCTGATCCATGAAAAATCACGAATTTGTGTGGTGCATTGAAATAGCAAAATCGATAGGTCATCCTTATGTCTACCAACAGGAAGGCAATCAGAAATTCGGAGCCTTTGTTTCTTTCAGGCTTCATGCCCCCTGTACATTCCCGGCAGAACGCTTAAATTCTGTCGGAAGAGGAGTGAAGACTCCGGGTTTGAGAGGATAAGAGATGACCAACGTTGTAATGTATTCCAGCATGCTGTGCCCCTTTTGCACACGCGCCAAGAAGCTTCTGAAGTCCAAAGGCGTGACCTTTGAGGAAATCGATGTGATGATGCAGCCATTGCGCAAGCGCGAAATGATCGAAAAAGCAAACGGTCGCCGCACAGTGCCACAGATCTTCATCGGCGCAACCCACGTCGGTGGCTGCGACGATCTGATGGAGATGGAAGCTGACGGCAAGCTGGATGCATTGCTGAATGGAAATGCCGCATGACAAAGCTCACTGTTGCCTGTGTTCAAATGACTGCAGATCGGGAGGATGCTCCATCCGTCGCGATGGCCTCGGAACTGATTCGCGAGGCACAGGCAAGAGGAGCCTCCTACATTCAGACCCCTGAATGTACGTCAATGATGGAGCCAAGCAAAAAGCTTCTGCTGGCGAAAGCCTGGCCAGAAGAAGAGCACCCGGCTCTTCAGGCCTTCCAGGCCCTCGCCGCAGAGCTGGGCATCTGGCTCCACATCGGCTCGCTGATTGTGGGATTGCCCGATCAGGAAAAAGCAGCCAACCGTGGTTACATGATTTCTCCCGAAGGCAGGATCACAGCGCGTTATGACAAGATCCACATGTTCGATGTCGACATTCCCGATGGCCAGCGCTATCAGGAGTCAGCAACCTTTGAAGCCGGCAAACAAGCCGTTCTGACAGGGATTGACACACCGGACCATGTCGGTCTGAAGCTGGGCATGACAATCTGCTACGATGTTCGCTTCGGAGCCCTTTACCGCTCCCTGGCAAAGGCAGGAGCGGACATTCTGACGGCCCCCGCCGCCTTTACACGCTTTACCGGACAGGCGCACTGGTCTGTTCTTCAGCGCGCCCGGGCCATTGAAACAGGATGTTTCGTTGTTTCCGCCGGTCAGTGCGGCACACATGCTGAAGGCCGCGAAACCTATGGTCATTCCATCATCGTTGCCCCCTGGGGCGAAGTTCTGGAAGAAGCAGGCGAAGCCCCCTGTGTCATTACGGCAGAGCTTGATCTTGAGCGTGTCCAACAGGCCAGAAACATGGTTCCCTCGCTCAACAACGACCAGGCCTTTTCACTCTGACGGACAACCAGCCGGATCGCTCCGGCCTCAAGACTCCCGAACTGCACAGACCCGCTGCAACACAGGCCCGGCAGGATTCTCGACTTCCTGATAGTGCCTGACCCGCAGGCGCCCGGCGCAAAGCCCCAGCAGCTCCTGGGGCTGCAACAGAAAATCGGGATTGGCCGGACGGCCGTGCTTTTCCTGTCCAGCCATAAAGGTTTCATAAATCAGGAAGCCACCCTCTGTGAGAAGATCCGGCAAAAGCTCCAGCAGCGGCCTGAAAAGATAATTTGTCACCACCACAGCGCCAAAGCGCTGCCTTGCAAAAGAAGGTGCACGGCCGCTTTCGAGATCTTCTTCCAGCAATTCCAGATTGGGATAGCCCTCCAGATCGGCCACACCACTCAAATCCCGGTCCACAGCCGTTACGGCATGACCGTTCATCAAAAAAAACCGGGTGTGCCGACCACGGCCACAAGCCAGATCCAGCACACGGCAATCCGGCTCCAGAAGTGCCGAATGCTCCATGATCCACGGGGAAACCTGATTCACTTTTGGGCTCCTGCTCACAGGGGATTAACAGTCACAAAACTGACTTGCTCTTGCCCGACAGACAAGCCATAACCATGTCAACTGTTCAACACCCTTTTGCTTCCCGAGAGGACCGGGATAGAGGCTTTCTGGACCGACATTCATGATTCTCTTCGATCTGATCTGTGAAAATGGGCATGTTTTTGAAGCCTGGTTCAAGGATTCCGAAGCCTTCGAAAAGCAGGTTGAACTCCAGGCCGTGGAATGCCCGACCTGCCTGTCCAAAACCGTATCAAAAGCCCTGATGGCTCCGAACATCCAGACGAGCAAGCAGAAAAAATCCCTTGATCAGGCCAAGACAGAAACACAACACGAAGCCCTGACGACCCGGCAGGCCATCGAAGAACTGCACAAAACGGTCGAGAAAAACTTCGACTATGTTGGCAGCAGCTTTGCGCAGGAGGCCCGCAAGATTCACCACGGCGAGAGCGAATCGCGCAATATCTATGGTGAAACAACTCCGGGAGAAGCCAAATCACTCGCAGAAGAAGGTGTATCTGTCCTGCCCCTTCCCCCAAAGACGAAATCCGACGCATAGCAAAAAGGGCAGCACCAGCCGCCCTTTTCCGTTCCTTCTGTTCCAGCCCTGCCCGGGTTCTCAGGGCATACGGTTCCAGGCATCCAGTGCTGCAACCTTGTAGGCTTCAGCAAGCGTCGGATAGTTGAAGGTGTTTTCGACAAAGTATTCCAGCGTGCCCTTCAGGTTCAGGACAGCCTGACCAATGTGAATCAGTTCGGTCGCCCCTTCACCCACGATGTGAACACCCAGCAGGCGGTGCGTTTTCAGGGAGAAGATCAGCTTCATCATCCCTGTTTCGAGTCCCATGATCTGCCCCCGCGCTGTTTCGCGGAAATGACAGATACCGCACTCATAGGGAATGCCACGCTCCTGCACCTCTTCCTCCGACATGCCAACCGTGGAAATCTCGGGAACAGCATAGATACCGTACGGGAAATACTCCGGTGCATCATAAGCATCCTGATCAAAGGCATGGCAGGCCACGATTCGCCCCTGCTCCATCGAGGTGGAGGCAAGGCTCGGGAAGCCGATCACATCACCCGCCGCATAAATATGCGGCACATCTGTCTGGAAGTTCTCGTTTACCTTCAGACGGCCACGGTGATCGGTCGTAACACCGGCAGCCTCGAGCCCCAGCTTGCTTGTTGCTCCCATCCGGCCCGCAGAGAAGAGCACCATGTCAGCCTTGACCAGACGCTTGTTCTTCAGATGAACGATGTGGCTTCCGTTATCGGTCGTTTCAATTTCCTCAACCGGCTGGCCAAAGCGGAACGTCACATTCTGCAAACGCAACAGGTGCATGAACTCGTCAATGATTTCACGGTCAATAAAGTCCAGCATGGAATCCCGCGGCTCGATAACAGTCACAGCCACATCCAGCGCAGAGAAAATCGTGGCATATTCAATCCCGATAACACCGGCGCCAATCACAGCCATGCTTCTCGGCAGGTTCTTCAGCTCGATAATCTCGTCACTGTCGATAATCGTTGTTCCGTTGAACGGAATGTAGTCCGGGCGGAACGGATGTGTCCCTGTGGCGATCAGAATCTTGTCCCCGTGGATCTTCGTGCTCTCGCCGTCGTCATGCACCACTTCAAGGGTGTGGGAATCCACAAAATGGGCCAGACCATGCAACCAGTCGACCTTGTTGCGGACAAACTGGTGTTCCAGTGTCTCGACCTCGTGGGACAGGGTCATGTTCAGACGTTCCAGCAGATCGTCCGACGTGATGTTGTCTTTGACCCGATAGGATTTCCCGTAAAAAGTACGCTCTCGCCAACCCGAGAGGTTCAGAACGGTTTCACGCAGTGTTTTACTGGGGAGAGTTCCCGTATGGACAGACACACCACCGATTGCCGGGGATTTTTCGATAACAAGCACCCGCTTGTTCCATTTTGCAGCCTGAATGGCGGCGCGGCGACCGGAAGGACCACTTCCAATCACAACAAGTTCATAGCGTTCCATGGTATCCTGACCAGAGATTACAGATATTCACGAACAACATAGCGGAATCGCCAAAAATCTCAATGATAAAGCCCTCACAAACAACGACGGGAACAGGAATAGTGAAGGAAATTCCTCTTTATCTCCCGAACCGGATATAAAAGAACCTTTCCTTCAAAAGGATCAGAAGATCATGCCCCGAAAGCACACTCCTTTTGAAAGATTCGAACAGTCCGATTCAGAGACAGAAAATCCCTGCTGTCCCGTTTGCGAGCGCCCGCTGCCACAGGGAGAAACCGTCGACAGACATCACTGGATCCCCAAAAGCAGGGGCGGTCGGGACGTCGCCCTCCTGCACAGAATCTGTCACCGCATGATCCATCGCGTTTTCTCCCACAGCGAACTGGAAAGATATTACAATTCCGCCGAGACAATCCGCGAACACCCGGACATGCAGCGTTTCATCAGCTGGGTCCGCAAAAAAGACCCCGGCTACATGGACTGGCCGGAATCAGGCAACCGCTACGGGCGCAACAAAAAACGCAAAAGATAGCCCCGAACAAAAGGCATAAAAAAAGAAGGTCGCAACCTTCTGCCGTCAGTTTCGATGAAAATCACGCGCCATCCGCCACCAGCCATCACTGCTGGCTTCCTGCTCGAGCTCGCTGTCCCAATAGAGGAAGTCCATCCAGCTCTCATGCAGATAGTTCGGTGGAAAGGAGCGACCGTTTTCCTGCAGCTCCCAGACAGATGGCCGGTGAGGCTCGCTGAGCAGCTGCATATTGGCCTGTAGCGGAGACCGGCCACCCTTGAAGAGATTGCAGTCCTGACAGGCAGCCGTGACATTCTCCCAAGTCGTCGGCCCGCCCTGGCACCGGGGTACCACATGGTCAAAAGTCAGCGATTCCACTGGCTTCCTGACACCACAGTACTGGCAGGAAAAATGGTCTCTCAAAAACACATTGTAACGGGTAAAGGCCGGATTGCGGTCAAGATCGACAAAGCTTTTCAGCGCCACAACAGACGGGATTTCCATGGAAAGGCTGGGCGAATGAACCCTGCGACTGTAGGTCGAGACGATCTGGACACGATCCAGAAAGACCGACTTGATGGCCTCCTGCCACGAAATCAGGGACAGGGGGAAATAACTGAGCGGGCGAAAATCCGCGTTCAGCAACAATGCGGGATGATTGGTCGGTCTTGATGCCATCGACACCACGAGAACACCTCTCTCCAGACAGGGGTAAAACAGCAACTCCAGTCCATTCCAGAGTAGCTTGAACACCTCTGAAATACAACATCTTGTGTCAGGGAGATTTAAAACACGCAATCATGACACTGTGCTGTCAAAGAGATTGCAAAGATAAGACAATTCTGAAAAACCCGTTTTTTTCAGGCCAGGCTGCAGGAAAAGTCTGCAACCCTGAACTTTTCAGCCCAAAAAGCAAAAAGGAGCCTCCTTCCGGAAGGCTCCCTGTCTGTCCAGAGCAGAAAAGCGGCTAGGCCTTTTCCGCGTATCCCAGCACTTCCATACAAAAACCGATGCCCATACTGGCACCGTTCTCGTCAATACCGTGCCCCAAGCCATCAATCACCTGCTGGTAAACCGTAAAGCCTTCGCTTTCCAGCGCCTCAACAGCCGCCGGAAGCGCCTGGACCGGAACCACATTGTCTTCAGCACCATGGATCACAAGAACAGGCGGAGTGTTCACCTTTTCCCGGGCCATTTCCCCGGGGCCGATCAGCATTCCGGAATAGGAAATCAGTCCCGCCACACGATCCTTCAAACGTGTCCCCAGATGCAGTGTCATCATTCCGCCCTGGGAAAATCCCATCAGCACCAGACGATCCGCAGACAGATTGTAACGCTTCAGCTCATCTGCGATGAACTGTTCCAGAACCGGGGAAACAGTCCGCATGCCTTCAAGCATCAGATCCTTTTCCCTCTCCTGAAGACTGAACCACTGACGGCCATAGGGAGCCATATCACAGGGAAAAGGAGCATCAGGTGCAACAAAGGCCGCATCCGGCATGGCGTTGGCAAAAAGAGGTGCCAGAGAAATCAGGTCCTGACCGTCAGCACCAAGACCATGCAACATGATCACAAGTTCCTTCGCCGGAGCTCCGGATTTTGGCTCCTGACGTGGCCCGCTCAACGTCGTATCACTCGATGTAGCTTCCGACATGGCTTTCCTTCCAAATCGAGTCTTGCGATGCCCGAGTTCCACGCGGCTTCCAGAAACCTGAAACCTTCGAAAGAGGAACTCCCCAACAGGCAATCACACAATCTTTACAAGAGTTTGCCACTTTTTTTCGCAAAAAGCAAAAAACATTCCTATATAGCACAATCAAGCCACCGCGTCGTGCCTGTAATGATGCCAGAGAAACCTGGCCCCGGCGCTTCTCCACGGCCGCCAAAGCTCCACCAAGCCTCTGATTTCCTTATCATTTGGCCTTTCCTCCAAACCTTTCAGGCGTGCGAAGGAAGCCTGCAGGGCCAGATCCGCTGCCGGAAAGACATCAGGCCGTTTCAGGACAAACAGCAGATAGATTTCAGCCGTCCAGCGCCCAATTCCCTTCACTGCGGTCAGGGCTTTGACAATGGCTTCATCCTCCATGCCATCAAAGGCAGAAAAGTCCAGCCCTCCCCCCTGAACAGTCTCGGCAAGAGAGCGGATATAGGCCTGCTTGGGCCGACTCAGGCCAATGGCCTTCAGGTCTTCATCACTCAAATCCAGCACCCGTTCTGCCGACAGATCAGGAACAGCATTTCTGAAACGGTCCCGGATTGACTTGGCTGCGTGAATGGAAATCTGCTGGGAAATGATCATGTTCACCAGCCCTTCAAAACCGCCCAGCTGGCTGCGGACAGGTGGCACCCCGCAAAGCCTGTAGGCTCTGGCAAAATCCGGATCACATTCGCTCAGGGCTTCAAGGGCAGGAACAAGGCTCTCGTCGGGGAGCGCGTTGACAACCTCTGGATTGGGGGACGGTTTCTTCATTATTTCAAACCTGATCTGGACAGTGTGACGGATAATTTGCAATCTGGGTCTCGAACCTTACAACCATTCAGCCCAGTTCACCAATGCCGATCTTCCGTTTTGCCCCATCACCAAGCGGTCTTCTTCATCTTGGTCACGCGCATTCCGCACTTTTCTCGTGGAGCGAAGCGCAAAAGGCCGGAGGGCGTTTTCTCCTGCGCATTGAGGACATTGACACCACCCGCTGCAAACCGGAATTTACAGAGATTCTCATGGAAGACCTGCACTGGCTGGGGCTTGAATGGGAAACCCCTGTCCGCGTCCAGTCCCGGCACATGAAAGCCTACAGGGATGCCCTGGACAAGCTTGATGCGATGGGCTTGATCTATCCCTGTTTTTGCACCCGCAAAGAGATTCAAAAGGAAATTGCAGAAGCCGGGCGCGCGCCCCACGGCCCGGACGGTCCTCTTTATCCCGGTCTTTGCAGAAATCTGACAGAGCAGGAACAAAAGGAAAGAATTGAGAAAGGACAGATCCCGGCCCTGCGGCTCAACATGAACAAGGCGCTTCAGGCTGCAAAAGCAGAGAAAAGTCCTCTTGTCTGGCAGGACAAAAGAGCAGGAGAACAAAAGGCCACTCCGGAACTTCTGGGTGATGTTGTGCTCGCCCGCAAGGATATCGGGACCAGCTATCACCTCTCTGTCGTTGTCGACGATGCCATTCAGGGCATCACGGAGATCACACGCGGCGAGGACCTTTTCCACGCCACCCATCTCCATCGCCTCCTGCAAGCTCTTCTGGAACTGCCGGTTCCGGTCTGGCATCACCACAGTCTCATTGCAGATGAAAAGGGCCAGCGCCTCGCCAAAAGAAACAATGCCCTTGCCATCAGCACATTGCGGGACTGGGGACACTCTGCCCGTGACGTCAGGGCCATGGCCGGCTTCCCCGATCCAATCTAGGGGCCACAATCAAACCTAGAGCGAACGCGGCGCCCGATCCGCAAAACGATCAGCCACTTCCTTGACGGCCTCCATGACGACAAAGGTGCTGGTTTGCGAAACATGGGGAAGTGCAGAAATCACTTCACCCAGCACACGCCTGTAAGCCACCATGTCCCTGGTTCTGACCTTGAGCAGATAATCAAAGCCCGCCGCCATCATGTGACACTCCTCGATTTCGCGAACCTCACGCGCAGCCTCGTTAAAGGCTGTCAGGGCCGGTGTCCGGGTATCCTCAAGCTTGACCTGCACAAAGGCAACGTGGCTTTCTCCGAGCCTTGATCTTGAAATCAGGGCCGAATAGCCAAGGATATAGCCTTCCTTCTCCAGCCTTTTCACACGCAGTTGGCAGGGTGTTTTCGTCAACCCCACCCGCGAAGCCAGTTCTGTCAGGGTTATCCGGGCATTAGCCTGCAGCTCCCGCATGATCGCACGATCAAAACGGTCGATATTCCCATCACTACTCTCTTTTGAGGACAAAACACAAACTCCTGAATAAAATTACAGGATAATATTCCATATTTTCTCACAAAATAGCCAGAAAAGTCTGCCTATACACTTTAAAATAGTTGTCACAGATTGCGCCCACAGGGAGGCGCGTGGCTGAAAACAGCCATCTCAAAGGATTTCAAAGATGACAACAGACGCCCTTCTTCAGGAACAAAGTGCACAAATCCGTTCTGAAATGCGCGCCCGGATTCACAGCCCGGAAGCAGACATTCTGCACCAGCTGATCTCGGAGGCTGCTCTGGACAAAATGGAACGGGAAGACATTTCGGCAAAAGCAGCCCGCCTTGTCGAAATTGTCCGCGAAAACTCCAAGAACACAATGATGGAGAGCTTCCTTGCAGAATACGGACTGTCGACCAAGGAAGGCGTGGCCCTCATGTGTCTGGCAGAGGCTCTGCTCCGCGTGCCCGATGCAGAAACAATCAACGAACTGATCGAAGACAAGATCACGCCGGGCAAATGGGGTGAACATCTTGGCAAGTCCGCCTCTTCCCTCGTCAATGCCTCGACCTGGGCCCTGATGCTGACAGGACGTGTGATTGCCGAACCGGCTCACCACACAATCGCCAACTCGCTCCGCGGCATGGTCAAGCGGCTGGGCGAACCCGTTATCCGGACAGCCATTGCCCAGGCCATGAAGGAACTGGGTCGCCAGTTTGTTTTGGGACGCGACATTGAAGAAGCCATGGAGCGCGCCCGGAAGCTGGAAAGCGAGGGTTACAGCTATTCCTATGACATGCTGGGTGAAGCGGCGCGCACAGATGCCGATGCAAGGCGCTACCACAAGGCCTACAGCGACGCCATTCATGTCATTGCAAAAGCCTGCAAGGGCGACAGCATTCGCTCCAACCCCGGAATTTCCATCAAGCTTTCTGCCCTGCATCCACGTTACGAGTTCGCCAAGAAGGAACGCGTGATGAAAGAGCTGGTCGAGCGTACAAAAACGCTGGCTCTGGAAGCCAAGCGGGCCAACATGGGCTTTAATATCGACGCAGAGGAAGCAGATCGCCTTGATCTGTCCCTTGATGTGATCGAAGCCGTTCTGTCCACGCCTGCCCTCGCAGGCTGGGATGGTTTCGGCATCGTTGTCCAGGCCTATGGCAAACGCGCGAGCCACACACTTGACTGGCTGTACAATCTCGCCCGCAGACTGGATCGCAAGATCATGATCCGGCTGGTCAAGGGAGCCTACTGGGACACCGAGATCAAGCTGGCCCAGACGCTCGGGACAAAGGATTTCCCTGTCTTCACACGCAAGGCCAACACAGACGTGTCCTACCTCTGCTGTGCCCGCAAGCTGCTGAAAATGACAGATCGCATCTATCCGCAGTTTGCCACACACAACGCGCACACCGTTGCCTCCATCATGCACTTTTCCAGACACGGAGAAACCCGCAACGACATCTCGGCCTTCGAGTTTCAGCGTCTCCACGGCATGGGGGAATCACTCCATGATGCTGTCCTCAAAAAGAAAGGCGATATCCGGGAAGGTGGCGCCCGCTGCCGCATCTACGCCCCCGTTGGTGCACACCGCGACTTGCTGGCCTATCTGGTTCGCCGTCTGCTTGAAAACGGCGCGAACAGCTCTTTTGTCAACCAGATCGTTGACGAGAGCATTACCCCTCAGGACATCGCAGCAGACCCCTTCGTGACAGTCGGGGAGCTTCTGAAGGATGGTCACAATCTCATCGAAAACCAGGGCATCGCCAAACCGGCGGATATCTTCGGCAAGGACCGTCTGAATGCCAGGGGATGGGAGCTGACAGACCCTCTGGATGTGGAAGAAATCAACACAGGCCGCAACCCCTTCCGCAGCCATCAATGGAACACCAGACCACTGATTGCCGGAACTGTTGAAGGCCTGCCCGCCAAAACAGTGCTCAACCCCGCCGATCCGGCGGATCAGGTCGGCACCATCGTCGAGGCCAGCGAAAGGGACATTGAAACAGCCCTCCAGGCCGCCGTGGAGGGTGCCGGGGTCTGGGGAAGAACCCCTGCCCGCGAGCGCGCGGCATGCCTGCGCAAAACCGCTGATCTTTTTGAACAGCACGCCATGGAGTTTTTTGCCCTGGCCTGCCGCGAAGCGGGAAAGATTGCCCTTGATGCCGTTGGTGAAATCCGCGAGGCCGTCGACTTCTGCCGCTTCTATGCCAGTGAATGCGAGCGCCTGGGGGATGTCGCCGAAGGGCGTGGAGTGATCGGATGCATCTCCCCCTGGAACTTCCCGCTGGCAATTTTCTCCGGACAGGTGCTCGCCTCTCTGGCTGCAGGAAACGCCGTGCTCGCAAAACCCGCTGGCCCAACCGTTCTGATTGCAACTCGCGCAACAGAGCTGATGCATGAAGCCGGTATTCCCAAGGCCGCGATGCAGCTCCTGCCCGGGAGTGGTCGCACAGTCGGAACAGCCCTGACTTCCGATCCGCGTATTTCCGGCGTCTGTTTCACCGGCTCCACAGCAACAGCCCAGCATATCAATGGCGTTATGGCGGGAAGTCTGGAACCGGATGCTCCCCTGGTTGCGGAAACGGGGGGTCTCAATGCCATGATCGTGGACTCGACAGCCCTGCCGGAGCAGGCTGTGCGGGACATCCTCGCCTCGGCCTTCCAGTCAGCGGGACAGCGCTGTTCAGCCCTGCGCATGCTTTACGTCCAGAATGACATCAAGGACCGTTTCCTCGAGATGCTTTACGGGGCCATGGACGAGCTGGAAATCGGCAACCCCTGGGCCCTGTCTGTTGATGTCGGCCCCGTTATTGATCAGGCCGCACATGATGGTATCGAGGCGCACTGCTCCAAATTCGCAGACAAGGGTCAGGTCCTCAAACGTCTGGCCAAACCGGAATACGGTCTCTTTGTTCCCCCAACAGTAATCGGCCTGAATTCCATCTCGGAGCTTGAAGAGGAAATCTTCGGCCCTGTTCTTCACGTTGCCGGTTTTGAGGCAGACGAACTGGACCAGGTCATTGATGATATCAACGCCAGGGGTTTTGGCCTCACCTTTGGTCTGCACACCCGGATCGATTCCCGTGTCGATCACATCATCAACCGCATCAGGGTTGGCAACATCTACGTCAACCGCAACCAGATCGGTGCCGTTGTCGGCAGCCAGCCCTTTGGCGGGGAAGGCCTCTCGGGAACCGGACCCAAAGCCGGAGGCCCGAACTATGTTGCCCGTTTCTGCAAGGAACAGGCTCCCTACACCGGCAATCCGGCAAATCCGCCACAAACAGCTGCTGTACTGGAGACCGGCACTGTCCAGCAGGCTCTGGACAGGCTGAACCCCGCAGAATGGACCAACAGGGAAGACCGCCTTGAACGGCTCCTGCAGCTGGATCACCTGTCTGAAGAAACACGCAAGAGCCTGCAATCCCTTGATCTGTCCAGCAAGGACCTGCCGGGACCAACAGGCGAATCCAATCGCCTGTCCCTGAACCCGCGCGGGACTGTCCTCTGCCTTGGGCCAGGCGTCCGGGATCTGGAATGGCAAATCACACACGCCCTGCTGACAGGCAACGCCGTTGTCGCTATCGCAGCCCCCGACGTGATCCGCGAACTCTCCTCCCTTGAGCAGACTGATCTTCCTCTCGAACTGCTTTCCGGGCGAATTGATGCCACATCACTCACGGCACTGGACGGCATTGATGTTGTCGCCTCCCGCGATCCGGACAGCACTTTCCTGCAACAGTGTCGTCAGGCTCTGGCCGCAAGAAACGGAGTTCTCATCCCGCTTGTTTCAGGTCTAAATCCTGTTCGCTTTGCCCTGGAGCGTCATCTCTGTGTTGATACTACAGCCGCCGGAGGTAATGCAGCACTTCTGGCACAGGCAAGCGTATGATCTTGACTGTTCAACACCTTCCCTGTTGACAGTCAAATACTTGAAGCGAGAGGGCAAATTCTTGCCTTCTCGCTTTTTTCCTTTGCCAAAATTCCACCTCTGAAAACCATTTCTAAAAATTTGTTTACCTCTTTCACAAAGCCCCTATAATTTACTTCGCTCACGGGCCACAGAATGCCCGGAGCTAATAAAAATAAGTTTAGGGAGGCAATCAAATGACGGGCTCTGACTTCAAGGCCTGGCGCAAAGAGCGCAAGCTGACTCAGGAACAGGCTGCCAACATCTTCGGACGCAGCCGGAGACAAATCATCAATTGGGAAAAAGGCAGCGCCGTTCCGCAAATTCTGGAACTGGCATGCAGGGGGTACGACAGTGCCTCGTCCCGCGTTGGTTTGAACGCCTGATCTTTTCCAGAAATATAACGGGTCGAAAAGCTTTTCTGTATCAACAAACAAGTTGACTCCTTGTTCAGGAAAGCTATATTCCCGACACATTGGACCGGAAGCCTCATGGTTTCCGGCCCTTTCATATATGCCATTTTCGGTTCAGGACAGTGCAAACTGTCAGGTTCGGGGATTGCATCAACGCCTTATCAATAGCTTAAGTGACCGATATGTTTGCAGTAATCAAAACTGGTGGCAAGCAGTACAAAGTCCGCAAGGACGACGTGCTTGTCGTTGAGAAGCTCAACGCAGAAGCTGGTGCTTCCGTTGACTTTAACGAAGTACTGATGATCGGTGACGGTGAAAAAGCAACCATTGGCGCGCCTGTAGTGGACGGTGCCGTGGTCAAGGCTGATGTGGTTGAGCAAACGCGTGGTGACAAGGTTGTCATCTTCAAGAAAAAGCGCCGCAAAAACCATCGCCGTAAAAACGGCCATCGCCAGCACCTCACTGTCATCAAAGTAACCGACATCGCTGGCGGCAAATAAGCCCGACGCGTAGATAAACACAGGAGTATTTCCTATGGCTCATAAGAAGGCCGGCGGTAGTTCCAGAAACGGACGCGACTCAGCGGGTCGTCGTCTGGGTGTCAAGAAATTCGGCGGCGAATCCGTCGTTCCTGGCAACATCCTCGTGCGTCAGCGCGGCACCAAGTTCCACCCTGGTGAGAACGTTGGCATGGGTAAAGACCACACAATCTTCGCAAAGGTCGAAGGTTCCGTGGTTTTCCGTGAGCGCGCTGGTGGCCGCAAGTACGTCTCTGTTCAGCCGTCTGCCTGATACCAGGCCCCGGCTGTTACCAGACAGGCCTGCCTGTTTGCTGACAGAGTAAAGTTTCAAAAAGGGGGAATGGTTTTACCGTTCCTCCTTTTTGCTGTTGAATAACAAGCCTGCCTCTGTCCGGACACGACAGGGCACCTCAAGCAAAGAGCATCGGTTATGAAGTTTCTCGACGAAGCAAAAATCTACGTAAAAAGCGGCTGGGGCGGTAACGGCTGTACGTCTTTCCGTCGCGAGAAATATATCGAGTTCGGCGGCCCCAACGGTGGTGACGGCGGCAAGGGCGGCGATGTTATTCTCGAGGCTGTCAACAACCTCAACACCCTGATTGACTTTCGCTATGCCCAGCACTTCAAGGCCAAGCGCGGAGAGCACGGCAGAGGAAGCGACATGACAGGTGCCGGGGCTGACGACCTCGTTATCAAGGTTCCTGTCGGGACCGTCATTCTGGACGAGGACAAGGAAACCGAGCTCGTCGACATGATCGAGGAAGGACAGCGCCATACACTCTGCAAGGGTGGTGATGGCGGCTGGGGCAATGCCCGTTTCAAGACCTCGACAAACCGCGCGCCCCGTCGTTCCGATCCCGGCCACCCCGGCGAGGACATGTGGGTCTGGCTGCGCCTCAAGCTGATTGCGGATGCAGGTCTGGTCGGGCTTCCCAATGCGGGCAAGTCCACCTTCCTCTCCTGCGTTTCACGCGCCAAGCCGAAGATTGCCGACTACCCCTTTACAACACTGCACCCCAATCTGGGTGTCCTTTACCGCCACGGGCATGAATTTGTTGTTGCCGATGTTCCCGGACTGATCGAGGGCGCAAGCGAAGGTCACGGTCTGGGCACGCGCTTTCTGGGCCACGTTGAGCGCTGCGGAACCCTTCTGCATCTCGTCGATGTGACCTCTGAAACCTACATCGAGGATTTCCACGTCATCCGCAACGAACTGGAAGCCTATGGCAACGGCATTGACACCAAACCTGTCGTCCTTGCCATGACCAAGGTTGATTCCCTGACGGACGAAGCCCTTGCTGAATGCGAGGCAAGACTGAAAGAGGCCTCCGGTCAGGAAAAAATTCACCGCATGTCTGCCATTCTGGGCGAAGGCGTTGACGGTGTACTGGATGAAATGCTGCAAAACATTCTGGATGATCGCGCAGCCATTCTCGCAGCAGAAGAGGAAGAGAAAGGCCCGCAACCCTATTCACCAGTGTAAACACCTGTTGAATTCGGCCCCTTTCCTCTCTCTTTTGAAATGCGATGATCATGACAGTTTCCAGCACTCCTTCTGCCGCAGATTATCTGAAAAAGGCCAAGCGTCTTGTCATCAAGATCGGCTCCGCTCTTCTGGTGGATGAAACCACAGGGCAACCCCGTCATGACTGGCTGGAAGCCCTGACAACAGAAGTGGCCCGCTATCGCAAGGCCGGTGTTGAAGTCGTTCTGGTGTCCTCCGGTGCAATCGCAGTCGGACGCCTCCATCTTGACCTGATGCACACCAAGCTGAAGCTGGAAGAAAAACAGGCCGCTGCCGCAACCGGACAGGTCCTGCTGGCCCATGCCTATCAGGAAGCTCTCAAGCCTCATGGTCTGACGCTGTCCCAGGTTCTCCTGACCCTTGAAGACACAGAGGAACGCCGCCGGCATCTCAATGCACGCAACACTCTCAACACCCTTCTGAGGTTGGGGACGATCCCGGTTATCAACGAGAACGACACCGTCGGCACATCCGAAATCCGCTTTGGCGACAACGACCGGCTTGCAGCACGTGTTGCCGCCATGATCAACGCCGATCTTCTGGTCCTGCTGTCCGACATTGACGGTCTCTACACAGCGGATCCGAAAAAGAATCCCGACGCCCGGTTTCTCCCCGTCATTGAGGAGATCACACCGGAAATTGAAGCCATGGCCGGTGAAGCCGTCCCGGGCTTCAGTACTGGCGGCATGGTCACCAAGCTTGCAGCGGCACGCATTTCCGTTGGTTCCGGCACCAACATGATCATCACCAACGGTCACGAGTCAGCTCCCCTGACCCGGATCGAAGGCGGTCAGCGCGCCTCTGTCTTTGTGGCGGGAATGGAACCGAAAACAGCCAAGAAACGCTATATCGCCGGAACCCTGAAACCCTCAGGCGCCCTCCATCTGGATGCAGGCGCCGTCAAGGCACTCAAGGCCGGGAAGTCCCTGCTTCCAGCCGGTGTGGCGAAAATCGAAGGCGATTTTCTGCGCGGTGACGCGCTGAGCATCTTCACTCCGGAAGGGCAGGAAATTGCCCGGGGGCTGGTCGCCTATGACAAACGCGAAGCCTTTCTGATCATGGGGCGACGTTCAGCCGATATCGCCCTTCTGCTGGGCTATGAAGGACGCGACGAGATGATCCACCGCGACGATCTCGTCCTCCTCTGAAACAGCTGTACAGCACTGGTCATTGACAACAACTTATTCTACTTTAATAACAATTCCGGCTTTCCGGGCAAGGAGCACAAGACCATGAACGATCTGCATCAGCAAATGCAAACCCTCGGTCAGGCCGCCAAAACTGCGGCGGCAAAGATGGCTCTTGCTTCACCGGAACAGAAAAACCAGGCCCTCCGTGCAGCAGCACAGGCACTGCGTGATCAGTCCCGAAAGATCATGGATGCCAATGCCCTTGATATGGCTGCAGGCGAGGAAAAGGGACTGAGTGACGCCATGCTGGATCGCCTTGCGCTGAATGCCGATCGCATTGAAGCCATGGCAAGGGGACTGGAAACAATCGCAGAGGCTGCCGATCCTGTGGGGAAAACCCTGAAGGAATGGGAACAGCCCAACGGCCTGCGCTTCAAACAGGTCAGCGTGCCCCTTGGTGTCATCGGCATTATCTATGAAAGCCGTCCGAATGTGACAGCCGACGCCGGTGCCCTTTGCCTGAAGTCCGGCAATGCCACAATCCTGCGCGGCGGCTCTGAAAGCTACAATTCTTCCGGGGCGATCCTCGAAGCCCTGCAAAGCGGTCTGGAAGCGGCTGGTCTGCCTGCTGCTGCCATTCAGCGTGTCCCGACCCGTGACCGCGAAGCCGTCGGCATTCTGCTGACCATGAGCGAGACCGTTGATCTGATCATTCCCCGCGGGGGCCGTGGCCTGATCGAGCGCATTATGAACGAAGCCCGCGTTCCTGTTCTGGCCCATCTGGATGGTCTCTGCCACACCTACCTGCACGCTTCTGCTGATCCGGAAATGGCCCGCACTGTTGTGCTGAACGCGAAGATGCGCCGCACAGGAATTTGTGGAGCGACAGAAACCCTGCTTGTGGACCAGGGCTTTTCTGACGAGGCTCTTGTGCCAATCCTGAAAGAGCTTCAGGAAAAAGGCTGCGCACTGCGCGGATCTGCAGAAATCGGGAAACTGATTGGGGATGTCAGCCCGGCCACAGACGAAGACTGGGACACAGAATATCTGGATGCCATCCTTTCTGTGAAACGCGTCGCCAATATTGCCGGAGCGATTGAACACATCAACCGGCATGGCTCCCACCACACCGAGGCCATCATTGCCGAGGACGGCGAGGCTGTAGAGCGGTTCCAGCGTGAAGTGGATGCCGGGATTGTCATGCACAACACCTCCACCCAGTTCGCCGACGGCGGCGAGTTCGGAATGGGCGCAGAAATCGGAATCTCCACTGGGAAAATGCATGCACGCGGACCTGTCGGTGCCGATCAGCTGACCAGCTACAAATACTGCGTTACAGGCTCCGGTCAGACCCGTCCCTAGGGGATCGCAAACAGAACCATGAGACAGAACCGCCCCTTTGCAACACCTCACACTCTGGCCCGGGAGCTTGGTGCACACCTGCCCTCTCCCGGACAGAGGATCGGTTTGCTGGGTGGCTCCTTCAATCCTGCACACGAAGCCCATCTCGACATCAGTTTGCAGGCCATGAAAAGTCTGGGGCTGGATGAAGTCTGGTGGCTTGTCAGCCCGCAGAACCCGCTCAAATCCGAAGACGGCATGGCCCCCCAGGACATTCGTCACCTGCAGGCAGACGTTTTTGCGGCAGGACACAGACGCATCAGGGTCACGCGTCTGGAAAGCCTGCTGGGCACGCGCTACACCCGCCACAGCCTTGATGCGCTGCAAAAGCACTTCCCGAAAGCACAGTTTGTCTGGCTGATGGGCAGTGACAATCTCGCCCAGATTACAAAATGGCACGGCTGGCAGGAAATCTTCACAAAGACATCAATTGCAGTTTTTTCCCGTCCGTCCTATTCTTTAAGGGCATCTGCATCAAAGGCAGCGCAGCGTTACCGCCGACACCGCCTTCCCGAACGCAGAGCACGGAAGCTGTCAGGATATAAAGCCCCCGTCTGGACACTGATCCACGGGAAGCTTTCCAGCCAGTCTTCCACCAAACTGCGCGAAACTGCTCCGGACTGGGCAGACAAAGTCGCTCTGCACAGGGCGCCCCCTTCCTAGGGACTTCGCGCAAGTGGTCAGTGTTATCGCTGTTTTCGGGAAAACAGTGCAGCGTTGACGACCAGCCGGACTCCGGTTCACAAGTCCCTTGCGGGATTGATAACCGGGCGTTATTGTCCGCGCTTCTGCTACAGCTTTGGGCCGATGCGCCAACGGGGCTTGTGGCTCGCTTTCTCAAGCCTCATACAGAAACTGATCCTGTGCCGAGCAGTGCAGGGCCTCACGGAATGCAGTCCTGCTGTTTTCCGAACCCGAATGATGGAGCAAAACCATAGTAGAGAACCTTCAGGTTACAGGCGCAACCTCCCCCCAAGGCGCCCCGCTCGATGATCTGAGCCAGAGCCGTCACCTTCTGGACGTCATCACGACTTCACTGGACAGTGACAAGGCAGAAGACCTGGTCGTGATCGATCTCGAAGGAAAATCCAACATCGCAGACTTCATGGTCATCACCAGCGGGACCTCATCCCGCCACGTGTCATCCATGTCCGACCACCTGCTTCGCAACCTCAAGAACGAAGGCCTGAAAAGCCTGAATGCAGAGGGCGCCGAACGGGGCGACTGGGTGCTGGTGGATGCCGGTGATGTCATCGTGCACATCTTCCGTCCGGAAGTACGCGCCTTCTACAACCTCGAAAAGATGTGGGGTCTGGAACTTCCAGAATCCTCCCAGCCTTTCGTTGAGCAAGAGCCTCACTGACAGAACACATCGCGCAGGCAGCTCCAAGCTGCAGCGCGTGATTGAAGAGGCTGGCAGACATGCGTTTGACTTTGATTGCCGTTGGGCGAGCCAAGGCTGGTCCGGCGAAAGAGCTTTTTGATCTCTACCAGAAGCGACTGGGGAACGGACGCAGCGGAGCGGGCTGGTCCCTTTCTCTCAAGGAAGTCGAGGAAAAGAAAAACCTGCCAGCCGGACAGCTCAAAAGACGCGAAGGCGAACTGCTCCTTTCCGTTGTCCCCAAAGGCGCCCTGATCATCACACTGGACGAACGGGGCAAGGAGCTGACAAGTCAGAGCTTTTCCGAACGCATGAGCCGCTGGCAGGACGACGGCCACCAGGATGTCTGCTTCCTGATCGGGGGCGCCGACGGGCTGGACGATGCTGTTCGGGCCAAAGCGGATTTCTCCATCTGTTTCGGACGGATGACCTGGCCTCACATGCTTGTGCGCGGCTTGCTGGCCGAACAGCTCTATCGTGCCAGCTGCATCGCTTCGGGACACCCCTACCACAGGGAATGACAGACCCGTTCCCTTCATCCGGGGCATTTGAAAAAACTGTGTTTTTTCGCTGTTCAGGGGTGCACTTCCCTCAAAATGTGCTTAGACTTGCCGCCTGACTTCCCTTTCACACAAGATCGGATGCACGAGAGCAATGTCTGACGTCACCATTACGTCTTCTCCCCTTCCCTTTACCCGAAAAAAAAGCAGCCGTCCTGTCCTGCTTTGTATTCTGGATGGCTGGGGAGACAGACAGAAAACGACGGACAATGCCATCACCGAAGCCTCAACTCCTCTCATGGATCGCCTGGGCGAAAGCCTGCCTTCAGCCCTTCTGAAAACCTGTGGCCCGGATGTCGGCTTGCCGGAGGGACAGATGGGCAACTCCGAAGTGGGACACATGAATATCGGTGCAGGGCGCGTTGTCATGCAGGACCTGCCCCGCATCAACGCAGCCATGAAGGACGGAAGCTTCCAGAAGACCCCTGCCCTTCTGCAAACCATTGAAACCCTCAAGGAAAATGGCGGCGCAGCCCATGTTCTGGGACTACTCTCCAGAGGAGGCGTCCACGGTCATATGGATCATGTCCTCTCGCTGATCAGCACCATCAGGGAAGCAGGAATCCCTGTCAGGGTGCATGCCATTCTGGATGGGCGGGACACCGCCCCACAGGCTGCACTGGACGATGTGACAGCTTTTGAAAAAGCCCTTGGGAACGGTACAGGTGCCCAGGCGTCTATTGTCTCTCTGAGTGGACGTTACTTCGCCATGGACAGGGACAAGCGGTGGGAACGCGTCCAAAAAGCCTTTGATGCCATGTGCAACGCAAAGGCTCCAAGAGTCAGATCAGCGACAGATGCAATCCGCGACAGCTACAGCGCCGGTGTCTACGATGAGTTTGTCGAGCCTGTTGCTCTGGAAGGCCATGAAGGCATGCAGGAGGGCGATGCCCTGATCATGACCAACTTCCGGACAGATCGCGCCCGGGAAATCCTTGATGCCTTTCTCCTGCCGGATTTTGATGGTTTTGATGTCACATCCCGCCCTGTTTTCTCTTCGGCTCTCGGGATGGTTCGCTACTCTGATGCACTGGAAGCGCACATGGGATGCCTGTTTCCCCCGCAGACACTGGACAATGGCCTGGGTGTTGTCGCCTCGCAGGCAGGGCTCAGCCAGTTCCGGATCGCAGAGACCGAAAAGTATCCGCATGTGACCTATTTCTTCAACGGCGGAGAGGAGGAACTCCTCCCCGGAGAAACGCGCTGTCTTGTGCCATCCCCCAAGGTGGCAACCTACGATCTCCAGCCTGAAATGTCCGCCCATACCGTAACGGAACAACTGGTCGCAGCCATTGAATCCGGAGACTATGATTTGCTGATCTGCAATTATGCCAACTGTGACATGGTCGGGCACACCGGGTCTCTGGAAGCCGCCATGCAGGCTGCCGGAACTGTTGATGAATGCCTGCAAAAGGTGACAGCCGCCATGGAAACTGCCGGTGGCAGCCTGATCATCACGGCCGACCACGGCAATGCGGAACAGATGCTGGATGCGGAAACAGGGCAGCCTCACACCGCCCATACACTCAATCCTGTTCCGGTCCTGCTCTTCAACGGCCCCGACAACTGCCGCACCCTTGGCAACGGACGCCTTGCAGACCTGGCCCCCTCCATTCTGGAACTGCTGCATCTGGAACAGCCGGCAGAGATGACAGGGCTCTCCATTCTGAACAGAGAACTCTAAGGCATGCCGAAGTTCACAGAAAAACAGCACAGAAGGCGCAACGGGGGCGGATCTGCTCCTGCTTCTGCCCTGACAGCTGTTCTTTTGTCAGCCTTTCTGTTCGCCTTGCCTGTTTCCGCCCAGCAAAGCCAAAACGAACAGGAGTTGCAGCGGCTTGAACAACAGGCAAAGGAAGACGAAGCCCAGGCTCGCAAACTCGAAGCCCAAGCCCGGAAGGACAGGCAGGAGATCAAGGGAGCCAGAGGGCAGCTCATCGCAGCAGCAAACAAAATCCAGAACCTTGAGGAAGACCTCACCCGTATCGAAAACACCCTGGACACTCTGGAAGAGGAAGAAAGCGACAAGGGCAGTCGGCTTTATGAAAACCGTCAAAGTCTGGCCCGGGTTCTCTCTGCTCTTCAACGGATTGCCATTCAGCCTCCTGAAGCCATTGTCGCGGCCCCCGGAGACCCGCTTGATACCGTGCGCAGTGCCATTGTTCTGGAAACAGCAATTCCCGATATTGAAAAGCAGGTCAATGCCTTGCGGGATGATCTCTCTGCACTGGCTGAACTGAGGGACCGCATCCGGCAGGAACGCGAGGACCTGCTGGCAGCACGACAGGATCTCCAGAAGGAACAACGCTCTGTTGAAAAGCTTCTCGGCCAGAAAAAGGCACAGGAGAAGAAAAACACCGCAGCGCTGGAGCAACGGCGCAAGCGCGCCAAGGCACTGGCCGACAAGGCCAATGGACTGAGAGATCTCATTGCCCGCCTCAAGGAAATCGACAGGCAGCAGCCCCCCCTGCCAAAGCCCAAACCCTCGGCACCGGAAACATCAGGCTCACGCAACAATGAACAGGAAACGGCAGCACTGACACCATCCTTTCAGGTGACTGAAGAGCAGATCCGGGCTTTCCCCAAACGCCCGAACGCTTCAGTCCTCAGCCCCGCACGCGGCTCGATCACGAAAAATTTTGGGCAAAACCGGGCAGATCAAACTACCTTTAGGGAAGGAATTCTGATTGAAACGCGCCCGCGCGCCCAGGTGATCGCTCCCTTCGATGGTCGCGTCGTCTATGCCGGAAATTTCAGGGGCTATGGAAACATGATCATCATCGAGCACAGTGACAGACCCGGTCTTCTGGACAGCGAAAGCAGCTATCACTCTCTTCTGGCCGGATTAAACGAGATTTCGGTTCTGGAAAACCAGCTTGTTCTTGCCGGCGAACCCCTCGCCTGGATGCAAGACGGGTCCCTGACAAAACCGGAGATCTATTACGAACTTCGTCGTGGTGGGCGGCCCATCAATCCGCTACCATGGTTAAAACGCTAAGACAGGAGCAACAGACTGGTTCAACAGTCTTTTTAGAAGACTTTGATCAGAAATCAGCTAAACTCCTCTATAAATAAAGCCGAACAGGAATTTCTCGGCAGTCGACGGAAAAGGTAGGAAATAATGCTACGCCACATGACAGAAACTTTGACAGCCACCCTGACAGACCGCCCGCTGAAGGCTTTGGGACTGTCACTCGCACTGGCTGGCGGGTTAGGCCTTTCTGCCCTTCAGACTGCCCCTGCCCTTGCTCAGGAAAGTGAGGAAAACTCCCGTCTGGACACCTACAACCAGCTCCAGCTTTTCGGAAATGTCTTCAAGCGTATCAAGGAAGACTATGTTGAAGATGTTTCTGACGAGGAACTGATCGAGTTTGCCATTCAGGGCATGCTGAGCCAGCTGGATCCTCATTCCAGCTACCTGGACGCAGATTCCTTTCGTGACATGCGCGTTCAGACACGCGGCGAATTCGGAGGCCTTGGCATTGAAGTCACAATGGAGAACGGCTTCGTAAAGGTTGTCACTCCGATTGATGACACACCCGCCGCCCGTGCCGGCATCATGGCTGGTGATTACATCACACATCTGGATGGAGAAGCCGTCCTCGGCCTGTCCCTGCAGGACGCCGTCGAGCGCATGCGGGGCGAAATCGGCTCGGACATTATCCTGACAATTTCCCGGGATGGTGAGGAAGCAACTTTTGATGTGACCGTCAACAGGGATGTCATCAAGGTTCGTTCCGTGCGCCATCGGACAGAAGGCGATATCGGATACGTCCGGATTTCAGCCTTTAACGAGCAAACCACACCGGGGCTGGAAAAAGCTGTTGAGGAACTCCGTGCAGAACTGGGTGACGACATGAAGGGCCTCGTTCTTGACCTGCGTCTGAACCCCGGCGGTCTTCTGACTGAAGCCATCTCGGTTTCCGATGCCTTCCTTGACCAGGGGGAGATCGTCTCCACACGCGGTCGCGACAATGCAAATGCACAGCGCTTCAATGCCCGTGACGGTGACCTGATTGACGGCCTGCCAATGGTGGTACTGATCAATGGTGGTTCCGCTTCTGCCTCGGAGATTGTTGCCGGTGCCCTTCAGGACCACCGCAGAGCCGTGATCATGGGAACACAGTCCTTTGGCAAGGGTTCTGTTCAGACCATCATTCCCCTGCTGGGACACGGCGCAATGCGTCTGACGACAAGCCGTTATTACACTCCTTCCGGCCGCTCCATTCAGGCTGAAGGCATTTCCCCGGATATCATTGTTGAACCGGCCCGTGTCGAAACAATCGATATCAGCGGTGGCCGCCGTGAAGCCGACCTCAGAGGCGCTCTCGAAAACAAGGGCGGCACAAACGGCGAGGAAGACGATCAGACTGCAGCCAACGCAGAGGATCAACGTCCGACCGATTACCAGCTGGATCGCGCCCTCGACCTGATCCAGGGGGTCTCACTCTTCCAGGTTTCCCAGGCAGGCAACTAACAAGCAACCGGGAACCTCCCGCCAAAAGGATCGGGGCAACTCCTGAAAGGGTTGCCCCGATTAACCCTTCTGTAAGAGGCTTTTGAGAAACTTGACCTCTCACCCTCAACCGGACTGATGGCTCAAAACTGTCAATCCACTTCAGGAAACACTTCTTCAGGCAGGTTGCATTGAACTGGAACAAGACAGCGTTGATCGTTTGCTGGTGCCTGTTCCTTCTGGTTCTTGGTGGCGCCACAACTCTGGTCGTTACATCCCCTGACACAGAGCTGCCCTATGTCTATTCTCCGGAAAAGGATGACAGCACCAGCAAGCAGGCCTCAGCTTCGGAAAAGGCCCCGGACAAAAGAGACGTTCCGGATCGCATACAGGCCTACAGCGCTGATGCGGAAGAACCGGAGGCTACTCTGGAGGATACTCCGCCCACCGCTGAGGATACCGCCCAGACAGAAAGCACCGAACCTCCTGCAACAGAACCTTCTCCGTCAGACACAGAGACCTCTGAAACAGAGGATCAAACCGCCCCCCCGGCCACAGGCGGGGAATCTGAACAGCCTGTGGAACAGTCTACAGCAGAAACAGCTCTGTCAGAGGACACCACCGGGACGGACAGCCAAGCTTCAGCAACAGAACAGGGCAATCCCGCCCGGGATCAGCAGGCCGCTCTTACGCCGCAACATCAGGACACAGCCCCCAGAGCGCCTGCCGTGGAAGCAGACACGCGTCCGGCATGGCAAAAGTATGCGTCCAATAACAAATACAATGACAGAAAGCCCCGGATTGCTGTCGTCGTCTCCGGACTGGGGCTTTCCCGCGCCGCGACAGACGCAGCCATCAGGCAGCTTCCTGCCGAGGTCAGCCTCTCCTTCAGTCCCTACGCCAAGCAGCTGGAAGGCTGGATTGCCCTTTCCAGATCGCTGGAGCATGAGATCCTGATGGACCTCCCGCTTGAACCTTCCGAATATCCGAAGGATGATCCAGGCCCCAGAACCCTCCTGACAGCTGCCGATCAACAAACCAATCTCAGAAATCTGGACTGGATTTCAAGGCGCGGAAGCGAGGTTATCGGCTTTACAGCCTTTATGGGCGGGCGCTTTGTGACATCGGCTTCCCAGATGGACAGCCTGTTTGATTATCTCAAGGTCCGGGGCTTTGCTTTTCTGGACAACGGCCTGAACCCGGGAAGCCTCACACCGTCTGTCGCCTCCTCCAAACAGGTGCCCTACGCCGTCGCCAACAGCGTTATTGACAACACACAGCTCAGCCGTGTTGTCATCGATTCAAAGCTGGCACAGATTGAGAGACTCGCTGTGGAAAACGGCAGTGTGATTGCGCTCGGCCGCCCCTATCCTGTTACACTGGAGCGTCTGGCAAACTGGACAGGCGAGCTGGAAGCCCGGGGTTTTCAGCTGGTCCCGGTTTCTGCCGTATTGAACTCTCCCCGGTAACATCAGTCACAGATTCGAAACCTCCCCTATCTCCACTCAGGAAATATCCGGAACATGGGCAAGAAAAACACAGAGATCAATCTTGAAGCACTCCCCTATCGCCCCTGTGTGGGCATCATGCTGATCAACAGGCAAGGACAGGTTTTCGTTGCACAACGCATCGACAATCCCGGAGAAGCCTGGCAAATGCCGCAGGGCGGTGTTGATGAGGGAGAAGATCTTCTGGATGCAGCCAAACGGGAATTGTTCGAGGAAACCTCTGTCAAAAGCGTTTCCCTGATCGCCGAGAGCACCGACTGGCACAAATACGACCTCCCGGCCGAGCTTGTCCCGAGGGTCTGGAAAGGCCGCTTCAGGGGGCAGAAGCAAAAATGGTTTGCCTTCCGTCTCGAAGCCGATGACCAGGAAATCAACATCCGGACCAGCCACCCCGAATTCTCGGACTGGAAATGGGTCCCTGTCGAGGACGTTCCCGGGCTGATTGTCCCGTTCAAAAAGGAACTCTACACAAACATCGTCGCAGAGTTCAAAAAACACTGCGTTGCGGTCTAGGTCTTGTGCCATTCCATGGGACGGCAGTAGATCCCCTTGATCTGCTGTCTGTCACCCATCGGGCAAAAGCCCATTTTCTCATAAAAGCCTTCAGCATAGGATGACGCAAAGACTGTTTGCTTTCGGGGCATCAGCTCCTTGCGGCTGACCTCGATCAACTGGCGTGCCAGGCCATGCCCCGCACTTGTGCTCCTCACAAACAGGCTGAAGATGTGCTGGCTGGTTTCTCCTGTCGAAGCATCCGTTGATCGCACTTCACAGAAGGCTTCAACGCCACCCGTTTCATCCTGAACCACCCAGCCGACACTGCCGCTGGAATGCCGGAAGAAAAGCTGCTCGGGAGAGATAAAATCGACGAACTCTTCCCAGGCCTTTTCTGTAAAGTCCTGCCTGAGCAGAGTACTGGCCTCCGCAATCACCAGATCGGAAACCTGCTGAAAGTCATCCAGCCCCAGTCTCCGCAGTATCCGCCCTTGCCTGAGAAAAAGTGGTGTCATAATGCCTGCTGCCTGCTCTCGAAAGTCTTTGTTCTTTTTCTTCGAGTGCGCCCAGAACACTGCGAAATGCCCGGAAAGTCAAGCGCACAAAAAAAGCCCGCGCAAAGTGCACGGGCTTTTTCCATTTTTTATCAGGCTTTTAAAGGCTTATTGGGCAGCCTTCAGCAATGCTTCGTTCAGCACAACTTTTTTCTGCGCAGCTTCACGGGCAGCATCATCCTTGGCATCAGCCAGATCTTCCTTGGCGTTTTGCAGTTGCTGTTCAACAGCAGCCTTGTCGATCTCGCCGACGGGCAGCGCATACTCGGCAAGAACGGTGCAACGCTCTGTTGTGACTTCAGCAAAGCCACCAGCTACGAAGATTTTCTCTGATACAGCCTTGTTGTCATAAACAGAGATGACACCATGGCGCACAGTGGAGATCAAAGGCGCGTGACGCGGCAGCACACCAAAGTCACCGTCTTCACCCGGAACGACAACCATGTCGACGGACTGGGAGAAGAGGAGCTTCTCTGGTGAAACCAGTTCAAACTGGACCTGTTCTTTGGCCATGTTTTTCTTCCTGCTACCGGACGGTCAATTCAACTGATGGGAAGGATCAGGCCCTGAGACCTGATCCCATCCAGCAGACTTAAGCGGCTTCTGCAGCCATTTTTTCTGCCTTGGCAATGGCTTCGTCGATGGTACCAACCATGTAGAAAGCAGCCTCTGGCAGGTGATCGTAGTCACCGTTCAGGATGCCTTTGAAACCGCGAATGGTTTCATCAAGCGGAACCTGAACACCAGGAGAACCGGTGAAGACCTCAGCAACGTCAAACGGCTGGGACAGGAAGCGCTGGATCTTACGAGCGCGCGCAACTGTCATTTTGTCTTCTTCAGACAGTTCGTCCATACCCAGGATCGCGATAATGTCCTGCAGGTCCTTGTAGGCCTGAAGAACACGCTGAACACCACGGGCAATGTTGTAGTGCTCGTCACCGATCACGGATGGCTCCAGAATACGGCTGGTGGAGTCCAGCGGATCAACCGCAGGATAGATGCCCAGCTCGGCAATCTGACGGGACAATACTGTTGTCGCATCCAGGTGAGAGAAGGTTGTTGCAGGCGCAGGGTCAGTCAGGTCATCCGCAGGAACGTAAACGGCCTGTACGGAAGTAATGGAACCCTTCTTCGTGGAAGTAATACGCTCCTGCATACCGCCCATATCTGTTGCCAGAGTAGGTTGGTAACCAACCGCAGAAGGAATACGACCCAGAAGCGCAGACACCTCGGAACCCGCCTGTGTGAAGCGGAAGATGTTGTCTACGAAGAACAGAACGTCCTGGCCTTCTTCGTCACGGAAATATTCCGCCTGTGTCAGACCGGTCAGTGCAACACGGGCACGCGCTCCGGGAGGCTCGTTCATCTGACCGTAGATCAGGGAACACTTGCTGTCGCCCTCGAGTTTGATAACGCCGGATTCCATCATCTCGTGATAGAGGTCGTTACCTTCACGTGTACGCTCGCCAACACCCGCGAATACGGAGTAACCACCGTGTGTTTTCGCGATGTTGTTGATCAGCTCCATGATGGTCACGGTCTTGCCGACACCCGCACCACCGAACAGGCCGATTTTACCACCCTTGGCGTAAGGCGCCAGAAGGTCGATGACCTTGATACCGGTGACGAGGATTTCCGCGTCAGTGGACTGCTCTTCAAAAGCAGGGGCCTCACGGTGGATCGGGAAGCTGCGCTTGTGACCGATGTCACCACGCTCGTCGATCGGCTCACCAATCACGTTCATGATGCGGCCCAGTGTTTCAGGTCCAACCGGAACCTGAATAGCGTCGCCAGTGTCAGCAACTTCCTGGCCACGTGTCAGGCCTTCTGTTGCATCCATAGCGATGGTGCGAACAGTGTTCTCACCAAGGTGCTGACCAACTTCCAGAACCAGGCGCTTGCCATCGTTCTGTGTTTCCAAAGCGTTCAGAATCGGAGGCAGATTGCCACCTTCAAACTGAACGTCAACCACGGGGCCCATGACCTGCGTGATTTTACCGACATTCTTATCAGACATCAGGTTACTCCTATGCCAAATGCGCTGCCATGGCCCTCGTTAGAGTGCTTCCTTGGCGGAGATAATTTCAATCAATTCGTTCGTAATAATCGCCTGGCGTGTCCGGTTGTACTGGATGGACAGCCTGTCGATCATTTCGCCTGCGTTCCGTGTTGCATTGTCCATAGCGGACATACGCGCGCCTTGCTCACTGGCGTTGTTTTCCAGCATCGCCTTGAAGATCTGGACAGAAATGTTGCGAGGCAACAGGTCTGACAGGATTTTCACGTCGGATGGCTCGTAGTCATAAACCTGACCAGCGGACAATCCGGATGCTGAAGCGTCATCGCCCTCGCTGCTGTCACCAGCAGTGGCTTCAAACGGAATGAGCTGTTGAGCAGTCGGAATTTGAGAAATCGCTGACTGGAACTGGGAATAGAACACAGTACAGGCATCAAATTCGCCATCTTTGAACATCTGCAGGATACGGTCGGAAACCGCAGCAGCCTTGTCAAAGCTCAGCTCTGGCTTGGCGATGTCTTCAATTGTATCCACAATCTGTGCGCCATAGTCACGACGCAGCAAATCGCGGCCCTTGCGGCCAATGCAAAGGATTTTGATCTCCTTGCCATCGCGGAGGAGCTCATCAGCCTTCAGACGCGCAGCCTTTGCGATAGAGGTATTGAAACCACCGCAAAGTCCCCGGTCAGCTGTAGCCACCACGAGAAGGTGAACATCATCCTTGCCAGTGCCAGCCAGAAGAGGAGACGCACCCGGCATCTTGCCTGCCGCAGAGGCAAGAGAGCCCAGCATCCGTTCCATACGCACGGCGTATGGACGGGACGCTTCAGCCTGCTCTTGCGCTTTGCGGAGTTTTGCCGCTGCGACCATCTTCATCGCAGAAGTGATCTTCTGCGTTGACTTGACGCTGCTGATCCGCAGTTTGAGGTCTTGTAAGTTAGGCATCTCGTATCTTTCTCGTTGCCGTTACAACCTCTCGTCCGGCCTTAGACAAAGGTCTTGGAGAAGGAATCCAGGAAGTCTTTCAGTTTGCCTTCAAGCTCACCGCTGAGAGCCTTCTTGGTACGAATTTCTTCCAGAATGTCAGCACCATTGCCGCGCAGTTCGGACAGCAGCTTTTCTTCAAAGCGGCCAACTTCACGAACTTCCAGCGCATCCAGATAGCCACGGACACCTGCGAAGATAACAGCAACCTGCTCTTCAACAGTCAGAGGCTTGTACTGAGGCTGTTTCAGCAGCTCGACCAGACGGGCACCACGCGCCAGCAGACGCTGTGTTGCGGCATCCAGATCGGATGCGAACTGGGCGAAGGCTTCCATCTCGCGATACTGGGCAAGCTCCAGCTTGATGGAACCCGCAACCTGCTTCATCGCCTTGATCTGCGCAGAGGAACCAACACGGGATACAGACAGACCAACGTTAACCGCCGGACGGATACCCTTGTTGAACAGGTTGGTTTCCAGGAAGATCTGACCGTCGGTAATGGAAATCACGTTGGTCGGGATAAAGGCGGAAACGTCACCACCCTGGGTTTCGATCACCGGCAGAGCTGTCATGGAGCCCGCACCGTTTTCGTCGTTCAGCTTACAGGCACGCTCCAGCAAACGGGAGTGCAGGTAGAAAACGTCACCAGGATAGGCTTCACGTCCAGGAGGACGGCGAAGCAGCAGGGACATCTGACGATAGGCAACCGCCTGCTTGGACAGATCGTCATAAACGATCACGGAGTGCATGCCGTTGTCACGGAAGTACTCGCCCATTGTTGCACCGGTGTAAGGTGCCAGGAACTGCAGGGGAGCCGGATCGGAAGAGGTCGCGGCAACAACGACGGAGTATTCCATCGCGCCGGCTTCTTCCAGAGTCTTCACCAGCTTCGCAACGGTGGAACGCTTCTGGCCAACAGCAACGTAGACACAGAACAGCTTTTCACTGTCGGAAGATGCCGCGTCGTTGGATGCCTTCTGGTTCAGAATGGTATCCAGGGCGATCGCAGTCTTGCCTGTCTGACGGTCACCAATGATCAGCTCACGCTGGCCACGACCGATCGGGATCAGGGAGTCAATGGATTTCAGGCCGGTTTGCATCGGCTCGTGAACGGACTTGCGCGGGATGATGCCAGGCGCCTTGACCTCAACACGTGACCGTGTGACGTCTTCCAGCGGACCCTTGCCGTCAATCGGGTTACCCAGCGCATCGACGACACGACCCAGAAGACCACGACCGGAAGGTACGTCCACGATGGAACCTGTACGCTTGACGTTGTCGCCTTCCTTAATGTCGCGGTCAGATCCGAAGATCACAACACCGACGTTATCGTTTTCAAGGTTCAGGGCCATACCCTGAATACCGTTGTTGAAAACAACCATCTCACCAGCCTGAACATTGTCCAAACCATAAACGCGTGCCACGCCATCCCCGACAGAAAGAACCTGGCCAACTTCAGCTACATCAGCTTCAGCACCAAAATTTTCGATCTGACTTTTGAGAATGGCAGAGATTTCAGCGGCGCGGATGTCCATCACCCAACCCCTTTCATCACCAGTTCAAGTCTTTGAAGTTTAGTACGAACGGAGCTGTCAAGCATCTGACTGCCGATCTGAACGATCATGCCCCCGATCAGTGATTCGTCAACGGTCACATCAACCTCGACCTTGTCGCCAAACTTGCCAACCAACGCATTGGCGACAGCTTTTTGCTGGGTCGCGGTCAATTCATGTGCCGCAGTAACTGTGGCGCGAACTTCACCGCGGCGGCGGGAAAGTTCGACCAGAAATGTCTTCGCAATGTCTGAAAGTGCAGCCAGACGACGATTTTCGGAAACAACCAGAACAAAATTGCGGGTGATCTCGTGAGCACCGAATTTGTCCAGCATTTCGGAAAGAGCTTTCGCCTGTTCTTCGTGGCTGTAACGAGGAGACTCAAGCAGCTGGCGCAAGTCAGCATTCTCCTCAATCGCGGCATCAAGGCCCCTGAGGTCTTCTGCGACTGCATCCAGCGCGGATTTGTCATCGGCAATATCAAGTAGCGCAGAAGCGTAGCGCCCTGCCAAGCCGTTCAAGCTAGTGTTTACGCCTGCCAAGCTGATAGCCCCCAAATAAATTAAGGCTGAACAGAAACGCCGAAAAGGTGGAGTTCTTCCGGCATCCTCGTCTGTTCTGAAAGCCAAACAACGATCATGATGTAAGACAAGACAGTTCGAACAAACTGTCTCAAGCGCGGGTTTCGTATCACAGACCCATAGGGGTTTCAAGCCGAGTCCGTCGCTTTTCAGCTTTTCTTTGCCGTCTACCTGCGGTTTTTGACAAAAGAAAAAGACCAAGAGCCCTGATCAGGCTTTGGCTGACAGAAACACACGCACCAAACTTTTATTTATCTGCGCTACGAAACGGGGCAACCTTACACAGTTCCCCCCTGTCAGATCAAGTCCGATCAGGTCCTCTTTGCCATTGTTCCCGAAATGTTTTGCAAAACCGCTATCTAGAAGAAGGAATAGGGGTCAACATCCACAGTGACACGAATGGATGAGGGAATCTTTTCCAGATCCAGCCACTGCCTGACCAGCCCCTGTACCGGAACCGAACGGCGGGCCTGCAGCAGGAATCGGCGCCTGTGTTTTCCGCGCAGCATCGCAATGGGTGCAGGGACAGGGCCCAGAACGCGATAGTCCTGTCCTTCCGGTGCTTTCCGTCTCAGCTTCAGACAAAAGTCATCCAGCGCCTGCGGATCTGCTCCACTGACAATCAGCGCCACCATACGCCCGTAGGGCGGAAGACCGCCTCTGGACCTGTTGTCCGCCTCCTCCGCCAGGAAGCGATCGCGATCACCGGAGGCAAGAGCCTGCATCACAGCCTGATCCGGGTCGTGAGTCTGTAAAAGAACACGCCCCTTTTTCTCCGCGCGTCCGGCCCGCCCGGCCACCTGGTGCATCAACTGGAATGTCCGTTCAGCCGCTCTGGGGTCGCCTCCGAACAGCCCGAGGTCCGCATCGACAACCCCCACCAGGGTCAGATCGGGAAAGTGATAGCCCTTGGCAACAACCTGTGTCCCGATCAGGAGATTGACGTCACCCGACTGAACTCTCTCGACCATTGTCCGGGTCATGGCCGGAGACGTCAGGCTGTCACTGGTCATCAGAGCCAGTCGGGATTCCGGAAAAAGCAGAGCTGCCTCTTCCGCGATTCGCTCCACACCCGGACCACAGGGCACAAGCGTGTCCTCGGCTTCACAGGACGGGCAGGTCTCCGGCCGGGCAACCTGATACCCGCAGTGGTGACACTGCAGCCGCCCCCATTGACGATGCTCCACAAGCCAGGTCGCACAGTGGGGACACTGGAAACGGTGCCCGCAGGTTCTGCAAAGCGTCAGAGGCGCATAACCGCGGCGGTTCAGAAACAGCATGGCCTGCTCACCCGCATCCAGCGTCTGCCTGACAGCTTCACGCAGTGTCGGAGACAGAAACGCAGCGGCGCGCCCCTCCCTGGGAGGCTTGTCCACCCGCAGGTCCACAAGCCCCACATCCGGCAATCCCGCACCGCCATGGCGCCCGGGCAGGACCAGATGCTCATAGCGTCCGTTTTGCGCATTGGTGATGGTTTCCAGCGCCGGTGTCGCAGATGCCATGACAATGGCTATTCCCGCCTCCTTTGCCCGCACCACAGCCATATCCCGCCCGTGATAGTGCACTCCATCCTCCTGTTTGAAGCTGGATTCGTGCTCCTCGTCCACCACAATCAGGCCAAGATCGGGGAAAGGCAGAAAAAGCGCCGAACGCGCACCGATCACCACAGGCGCACGCCCCGAGGCAACCGCCCGCCAGGTCTTGCGTCGCTGTGACGGTGTCAGATCGGAATGCCACTGGGCCGGCTCGACACCGAACCTGCTTTTGAAACGACCGAGCCATTGCGCGGAAAGGGCGATCTCCGGCAGAAGAACCAGAACCTGTTTCTGCTTTTCGAAAGCCCTGAACATCGCTTCGAAATAAACTTCGGTCTTGCCTGAACCTGTCACACCATCCAGAAGAATCGGCCGAAACCCCTCTTCATCAAGCGCAGCAACAATGGAGCGTGCAGCACTGTCCTGATCCGGCGACAGCGTCGGACCTGTCATGGAAAGATCCGGCAGGGGAAAGGCGGGTTCACTCTGTTCCTCGTAACGGGTCAGAACCGCTGTCTTTTCCAGTCCCTTTACAACCGAGGGAGATACCCCTGCTTCACGGGCCAGATCTCCCGGAGACCAGCCTCCTCCCTTTTGCAGAACCGAAACAACCTTTCTTCTCGCATCTGTCAGTTTCACAGAAGAATCAAAGGCATCAGAAAGCCTGAGCTGCTGCAACCCCTTCTCCGGAGCAAAGGCCGCCGGAACAGACAGCGCCATCTTCAGGACTGCACCAAGCGGAGCCAGGGTATAATCGGCAACCCACTCAATGGTTTTCATAAGCTCTTCAGTCAGCGGGGGAACATCCCGGACAGACAGAACAGAGCGAAGGCGGGAAAGTGCATAGGCCTCCCCCTTTCCCGTTCGCGTTTTTTCAAACCAGACAACGCCTGTGAGCTTGCGCGGACCTACGGGAACCTCGACCAGCGCACCCGGCACAAGCCCCATGGCCAGACCGTTCGGATCGAGTGGAGCCAGATAGTCATAGGGCTCCTCAACCGGAAGCGGCAGCAAAACACGACAGCGCTCTTCCCGGGGAGGATTCCCTGACGGGAACGCCTCCTGCGAAGCAAAAAGATCTTCTGGGGATTGTTGTCTGGAAGTCACCGCCAATCCAATTCGCCTGTTTTTTCCGGATTCCTGTATCGACAGACTCCCTTTTAGCAGAAAAAGGCTGATCCATAACAAGGCTTTGGAAAACAAAAACAGGGAAGCCGGACCGTCTCCACAGAGGACCTTGACGATTCGGCCCCGGCCCCTCAGTCTGTGCAGGATTCGATTGCCCTCCGGCAATCCCTGCTTTCCCTGTTATCTGGAGCCCTGTAATGGAATTCTTTATTGATACAGCTGACATCGATGAAATTCGCGATCTGGCCAGCACCGGCCTTGTGGATGGCGTGACAACGAATCCGTCACTGATTGCCAAATCCGGCCGCGACATTCTGGAAGTCACCAAGGAGATTGCAGAAACAGTCTCCGGTCCGGTGAGCGCCGAGGTCACTGCTCTGGATTATGACGGCATGATCGCCGAAGGTCGCAAGCTGGCAAAGATTGCCGACAACATCGTCGTCAAACTGCCTCTGACAGAAGACGGCCTGAAAGCCTGCAAGACCTTCAGCGACGAGGGCATCAAAACCAACGTGACACTGTGCTTCTCTGCAGCGCAGGCCCTTCTGGCTGCCAAGGCCGGCGCCACCTATGTTTCCCCCTTTGTCGGTCGCTTGGATGATATTGGCCAGGACGGTCTGGAACTGATCGCGGACATTGTGGAAATCTTCGAAAACTTCGAGGCTCTGGAAACCAAGGTGCTGGTTGCTTCAACCAGAAACCCCTACCACATCGTCGAGGCAGCAAAGCTGGGTGCCCATGTTGCAACGATCCCTCCAAAGGTGCTGCGCAGCATGTACAGCCACCACCTGACAGACAAGGGGCTCGACACCTTCATGAAGGACTGGGCCTCTACAGGCCAATCCATCCTGTAACAGTCCAGGACGGAAAAACAGGGCGATCCCGTCGGGGGATCGCCTTTTTTGTTGGCAAAACAAGGATCAAAAAGGCAGCAGCAAATCCTTAAGATTTATCTGACATAGTTGCTGCTCTCGTTTCCTTGATCCCCGGAAGTGCTTCAGGCCAATGACCAACGATTCTCACCCCCAGCCCATTGACAATGAAGCACAAATCTCCTCTGCCACACCTGAAGACAAAACCGTTTCCCCGCAGGATGTTCTCGCCTTTTTGCAAAGGAACCCCGATTTCCTGATTGCCCATCCCGACCTCCTGCTGAAGCTCGATCTGCCTGGGCGCAGCCAGGAGGACAGACAGGGCAAGGGAAGCGATCTGGCTCTGGTCGATTTTCAAACCGTCCGCATCGAGCGCCTGAAACACGAGATTGCCCTGCTTCAGAAAGAACGCGATCTGGTGATCTCCCGCTCGCATCACAACAAGCTGACACAGGATCGGGCTCACAGGGCTGTTCTCGCCCTGATGCAAACCCAGAGTCTCGAGGACTTCTTCGTCTGCCTTTCCGAAGACCTGCCCCTGCTGCTGTCGATGGACACAGTCGTTATCGCTTCTGAAGAACCCTCGGCCCCCGGCGGGGTTGTCCCCCTGCCAGAGGGAGCCATAAACGGACTTCTTGGCTCCAATCGTTCGCTCTCCCTTCACAATGACATCGACGGCTCCCCCCTCCTTTATGGAAGGGATGCTCCGCTCGTACATTCAGAAGCCCTCGTCCGGCTCTCCCCCTCTGCCGGTGCAGGAGCAACACTTCTGGCCTTTGGTTCCTTCCAGTCTGACCAGTTCCATCCGGAACAGGGCACAGAACTGCTCAGGTTTCTGACATTAATTGTCGAGTGCTGCTTGCACCGCTGGCTCGAACTGTCAGAATAGAGGCATCAGCAACTTCTTCGGACCACACGGTGCCTGAGCAAGACACAAGCGACCATCATCATCTGTTGCCCTGGACAGACAGGCTTGCCCTCCTCGCCACGCAATGGCAGGACTGGCACAGGCTGGAGCGTCGCTCGTCACCTCACACAATCATCGCCTATCAACAGGATCTGGCCGGTTTTATCCGCTTTATGGCCGAGCACAAGAACCAGCAGGTCTCTCCCGCCATCCTCGAAAAGCTGAATCACGGTGATTTCCGCTCCTGGCTTGCCCATGAAGCGGGAAGAGGGCAAACAGCAGCCTCGCGCTCACGCGGTCTGTCTTCCCTGCGCAATTTCTACAAATGGCTGGAACGTGAAGGGCACCTGCGAAACCATGCTGTTCACACCATTAAAAGTGCCCGCAAGGACAGGAACCTGCCCAGGGCCCTGTCTCCCGGCAATACAGCCGATTTGCTGAAAGCTGTCGAAGCCCCGGACAACCAGCCCCTGTGGGTGGAAAAGCGTGATCGTGCCATTCTGCTGCTTCTCTATGGCTGTGGCCTTCGCATTTCCGAGGCCCTGTCCCTTGATATGGAAGACCTCCCCCTGACAGGACAGAAAAGCATCAGAATTCTTGGAAAGGGCGGAAAGGAAAGACTGGTTCCCCTGCTCAACAGCGTGACAGAAACCCTGCAGGATTATACCAAAAGCTGCCCCCTGCTGCCCCAGGGCGAGGAACCCGCAGAAGGCCATCCCCTTTTTATCGGCGTCCGGGGGAAACGCCTGAATGCCAGAACGGTTCAACTCACCGTCCAGAAGCTCCGCAAGTATCTGGACCTGCCCGAGAGCACCACGCCACATGCCCTGCGACACAGCTTTGCAACACATCTTCTCCAGGGGAGTCAGGACCTGCGAGCCGTCCAGGAACTTCTGGGACATGCCTCCCTGTCTTCAACCCAGATTTACACGGCACTTGATCGCGACGATCTGCTGAAATCCTACAGGGAAGCTCATCCCGGCGAACGCGACGCCCGTGACTGAGCAAGGGCCTTCCTCAAAACAAGGAACGCCAGCGGACCACACAGCACACCAACAGCCAGAAGACCATAGGCCAGCAGCCAGGCCACAGGCTCCCGCTCTCCGCCCGCCAGATCGAGCGTCACCCCGAAAAGCAGCGGGGACATCATGCCCACCATGAATCCCAGCAGCGACTGAACCGCCATGGTGGCTCCCTTTCTGTCCGGGTCACTGTGCGCGACAAGACCGGCGGTCAGGCTGCCTGAATCAGCTGTTGCCGTCACGCCGTGAAGGACAAGCAAGGTCACCGCCAGAGACAGGGGCATCCATGCTGACAGCCCCACAGCAAGGGACACAAGACCGGAAGAGATCATCATAACCGTCAGCACCCTGACACGTCCGTAACGGGCAGCCGCTTCATTCGCCAGGACAGAAGACGGCAACCCCAGCAGAAACACCAGTGCCGCAAAGGTCGCAGGGGAAACCGGCAGTCCGGGAAGGAGAGCCTCCTGCTCCCCGCTGTGCCACAGCACAAAGGTCAAAAAGGCAACGAGCCAGGCCCTCATGGCAAAGAGTTCCCAGACATGGGCTGCATAACCAATCACATAGGCCATGGCAGCGTGATTTCTGAAAACCGGCCCGTAATTCAAAAGCCCACGCAGGGAAAGACGGGTCACCTCGCCCGATGTCTCTCGGCTTTTGGCCTCAACGGAACAAAGAAGGATGCCAAGAGCAGCAAAGGAACAGAGTGCCGCGAAAAGAAAGGCAGCGCGCCAGCCGAAAGCCCCGGACCAGAAGCCGGCAGCCATGACCGAGAGGCCACTGCCTATTGCAAAGTGCGCCGTATAGAAAGCAACCGATCTGCTCTGGGGCCATTCAAAAGGCTCCTGCTCCCGATTTTTCCGGTCCTGCTGCATGTCCTCCAGACGGTCTGTCAACAGGCGCAGTCCGACCATGTAGGTTCCGGCCAGGCTGACTCCACCCAGAAACCGCATCAGAAGTGCGGACCAGAAACCGTCCACCCAGAATGCAAAACCGGCTGCAGCAAAACCGCCCAGAACCGTTGCACCGGCAAAGATATGCCGTGCATCAACACGATCCGTCAGGGTCACAAGAAGAGGCACTGCAAAAGCATAGCCGCCGAAGTAAATGCCACTGATCCATCCGGCTTCGGTATTGCTCAGGCCCCAAAGCTGCTGGAGGGTTACAATCAGCGCAGCAAAACTGCCACTGTCCAGAATACCCAGAACCAGCAGGAGGCAAAAGAGAGCCGTCATGCGTCCGGGAGTTTGAAAAACCCTGCTGACTCCGCCGGACGCCTGCATCACCTTTGATCCCTAGCTCTGGTTTTTCAAGGATACTGCAATTTCAGCAGCAAGCTTCGCGTTGTTTTTCACCAGTGCGATATTGGCTTTCAGACTTGCACCGTCGGTCATTTCAACAATTTTCGCAAGCAGATAGGGTGTAACGCCCTTGCCATGAATACCATCGTGAACAGCAGCCTCCAGAGCCTGTGCGATAATATCGTTCATCTGTCCGGTTTCCATCGCGTGGCTGTCAGGGATCGGATTCGCAACAATACTTCCCCCCACATAGCCCAGTGTCCGCTGCATGGAGATCATCCCGGCAATCTCCGCTGCGGAATCAGATCGCAAAGGCGCAGCAAGACCTGAGTCCTGACAATAGAAAGCCGGGAAGACATCGGTTTTGTACCCGACGACAGGAACACCATGCGTTTCGAGATACTCAAGCGTTTTGGGCAGATCCAGAATGGATTTCGCCCCTGCACAGACCACAGCAACAGGAGTCTGGGACAGTTCTTCCAAATCCGCCGAGATATCAAAATCCTGCTCGGCTCCCCGGTGAACGCCTCCGATACCCCCTGTCGCGAAAACACCGATTCCGGCAAGAGCTGCGCAGATCATGGTCGCGGCCACAGTCGTCGCACCATCCCGCTTTTGCGCCATAATCAGGGGAAGATCCCGGCGGCTGAGCTTCGCAACATTTTCGGCCTTGCCGAGATGCTCAAGCTGATCGTCGGACAGCCCGATACAGATCTTTCCTTCCAGAACCGCAATGGTCGCAGGAACGGCACCGTTCTCGCGAATGATCTGTTCAACCTCCCGGGCTGTTTCAACATTTTTCGGGTAAGGCATGCCGTGGGCAATGATGGTGGACTCAAGCGCCACAACAGCCCTGCCCTGCTCAACAGCCTCCTGAACCTCCGGAGAACAGCTCAGCAAACGGGACGGCAGCTTTTTCAGATCGGACATTTAAGGAACTCTTTTCTATCGTTTAAAGAAAACACACAGTTTTTTGAAATTCGGACGGAGCTTCAGGCCATCAGCTCCATTTCTGCAGGGCTTGCACCCCTGTATTGCAAACACAGGGCAGACGCGTTCATCCCGCGCTGGACGGCGTCAACCAGTTCCAGTCCGCGCAGCAAACCGCACAAAGTTCCTGCGATCATTGCATCTCCTGCTCCTGTTACATCGACGATGTAATCCTTTTCCACATGGACAGCAGGCACGTGGTGAGGATTTTTCTTTCCGGTAAAGATCCAGGCTCCGCGCGCCCCGTCACTGACCACGGCAGCCTTGACGGAAAAACGCTCCAGAAGACGGGGGCCAAGCGTTTCAAGCCCGACATCATAGCCTTCTTTCAACAGGGCCCTGATCTCTGCCTCATTACAGAACAGCAGATCGACTCTGGGCAGCAGGTCCACAAGTCTGTGACATTTTGCAACCGACACACAATCAGCGGCAACAAAGACCTTTTCAGGTGCCTGACGGGCCAGATAGGACAGGCTTTCCTCTGGCAGGTTTGCATCCACAAACCAGTGCGAGTAGCGCTGCATTTCCATCAGGTGAGGCACAAAGGACGAAGGAACAAAGGCATCATAAATTGCCATGTCTGCAAGACCGACCAGAAGTTCTCCGTCGCAATCCAGCACAGCCGTGTAACTTGCAGTCGGCAAGGCTCCATGACGGGCGACAGGTACCAGGGAAAGCCCCTGTTCCTGTAGCGAGGATTGCAACTCGTCTCCCGGCAGGTCATCCCCCCAGAGGCTCATCAGGCCGGCCTGATGCCCAAGCCGCCCCAGATCACAGGCAACATTGCGCGCAACACCGCCCATGGACCGGCTGCAGGCAACCGGATTGGAGCTGGCCATCACAACGGGATTGATGGATTTCTGCTGCACATCCCAGTGCGCAGCCCCGATCGCCAATAACTGTTTGTCCGCCATTGATCCTGATTCGCCTTTAACAGAACAGACCCCTGAGTCTTTTTAGAAAAGGAGTGCGCCAAAGGAAAATGCTTTCTGCCCGTTTTTCCGATTTTTTTGCGTGAAATAGCCTCTCCCTGCCCCTGATAGCAAAGACCGATCAAAAGAATGCGACTTCAAATCAGTCGCAACTGAATTTCTGTGTTAAGTCCGGATCGTGATCTTGTCCCACTCAAAGAGAAATAAATTCCCTAGAGGATCACGTAACATCAACAGGATAAAGAAATGCAGAACAGTATGTTATCAGGATTTGATTCCTTCAGTCCTTCAGAAATCGCACACAAGGTGGAAGCCCTCGGCGTCACGAAAGCCAGAACCGCCTGGCCAGCACTGATGATGCTTTCCATGCTTGCCGGCGCCTTTATTGCCTTTGGCGGAGCATTCTACACAACGACAATCACAGGCAGCACTCTCGGCTTTGGAATGACCAAGATGCTGGGGGGAATCACCTTTTCGACCGGCTTGATTCTTGTCGTCGTCGGCGGTGCCGAGCTTTTTACCGGAAACAACATGATTGTCATGGCCTGGGTCAGTCGCAAGGTCAGTCTGCAGGACATGCTCAAAAACTGGGTCCTGGTTTACCTGGGCAACTTTATCGGCGCAGCCGGTGTTCTGGCCATGATGGTGCTGTCCGGAATTCTGGACGGCCCCGTTGCAGAAACAGCCATCAAGGTCGCGGAAGGAAAGCTCAAGCTCTCCACATCGGAAGCCTTCGTCCGGGGTATCCTCTGCAACACACTGGTCTGCATGGCTGTCTGGCTCTGTTCTTCCGCGCGCAATGTCTTCGGGAAAATCCTCGCTATTGTCTTCCCGGTCTCGGCTTTCATCACACTGGGATTTGAACACAGCATTGCCAACATGTATCTGATCCCCGTGGGTTACTTTGCCGGTTCGGAAATCGTCACCCTTTCCGGTTTCCTGCACAATCTGGTTCCCGTCACCCTGGGGAACATTATCGGCGGCAGCCTCTTTGTCGCTCTTTCCTACTGGATTATCTATCTGCGCAAGGTTTGAGTTTTCCAGGCAACAAAAAAGGGCAGTCAGTGACTGCCCTTTTTTCGTTCTCTCGCAAAATCTAGCTGTGGATCGCACGACCATCAACAGCCAGTGCAGCTTCCTTGACAGCCTCTCCCAGGCCCGGGTGAGAGTGACAGGTGCGTGCAATGTCTTCTGCAGAGGCACCGAATTCCATTGCCAGAACAGCCTCTGACAGCAGTTCACCAGCCATTGGCGCAACGATATGCACACCCAGAACCTTGTCTGTAGCAGCATCGGCAATAATCTTCGCATGACCATCGCTTTCGCCCATGGCACGCGCGCGGGAGTTGGCAGAGATCGGGAACTTGCCGACCCTGTACTCGACGCCGTCCTCTTTCAGTGCTTCTTCCGACTTGCCGACGGTCGCGATTTCAGGGTGCGTGTAAACAACACCGGGAACCAGTGCGTAGTTCACATGTCCCTTCAGACCAGCAAGTGTTTCAACACAGGCAACGCCATCTTCCTCGGCCTTGTGGGCCAGCATCGGACCAGGCACACAGTCACCGATCGCATAGACGCCCGGAACGGACGTCTGGAAGTTTTCATCGACCTGGATCACACCGCGCTCCATTGCAACGCCCAACTCTTCCAGCCCGAGACCATTTGTAAAGGCACGACGACCAATGGACACCAGAACCACGTCGGCTTCCAGTTCCTCGATCTTGCCCTTCTTCACAGATTCCATGGACAGCTTGACCTTGCCGTCAGCCTTCTCTGCAGAATTCACCTTCTGACCCAGTTTGAATTTCAAACCCTGCTTGGTCAGGGCACGCTGACCGAGTTTGGCTGTTTCCGCATCCATACCGGGCAGAACGCGGTCCAGATACTCGACAACAGTGACCTGTGAACCCAGACGGGACCAGACAGAACCAAGCTCGAGACCGATCACACCAGCACCGATCACCACCATTTTCTCGGGAACAGACTCGAGAGACAGGGCACCTGTCGAGGTAACGATCTGTTTTTCGTCTGTTTCAATACCGGGCAGTGGTGTGGATTCAGACCCTGTCGCGATCAGGATGCTCTTTGCCTTCAGGGTTTGTTCGCTGCCATCCTCGGCAGCCACAACCACTTCACCGGCAGCCGGGATGCGTCCCCAGCCCTTGACGTAATCAACGCCGTTTTTCTTGAAGAGGAATTCGATCCCCTGTGTCAGATCGGAAACAACCTTGTCCTTGCGCCCCAGCATACCCGGCAGATCCAGTTCCACTGATGCCTTGATACCATGCGCAGCAAAGTGTTTGGTTGCATCTGCATATTTTTCGGAAGATTGCAGCAGGGCCTTGGAAGGAATGCAGCCAACATTCAGGCAGGTTCCGCCCAGTGTACCGCGACCTTCAACACAGGCCACCTTCATATCCAGCTGAGCAGCGCGGATGGCTGCGACATACCCACCGGGGCCACCACCGATCACGACAAGATCGTATTGATTTTCGCTCATATCTTTATCTCCAATAGAATCATATCACCTTTTGGATGACACATTTTTTGGCGGGGACATGGCTGGCACGTTTTTCCGTGCCTGTTTTCGAACACATAAATGCCCTCTGTGCGCCGGAATAACAAGACGTCAGTGATGATCAGTCCTGATTCTCTTTTGTTTCGGGAATTTCCTGCCCCGCAGGCAGGTAAAGAATAAATCCGCTGCAGGTCTCATCCGCATAGGGACGAACCTTTGTAATCATCCCCTTCCTGAGAGCAGCCACCAGATGATCCCCGATGGGGCGGAACAGCGTTTCTCCCCCGCCGGCTCTGGGTGGATCAAGGCGAATCAGAACAGAACGCGTTGTTGTCCTCTGTCTCTGCCTTTCAATCATCTGACGAATGGACTCCAGGGCATGAGCAAGGTCCAGACCTGTCAGATCAAGCTCGTAATCCGCACGTCCCGAGGTGTCGATCAGCCCTTCGACATTCAAGCCTTCACTTGCACCGGAATCATCTTTTGTCATCAAACACCAAACCCCATAGCAGAGAACTGCGTCCCTTCCCTATCGCACTTGCCCTGCAACAGAGAGAAAGGAGCTACCATGTTCAAGGATACGCAACACAGCAGCCCCTTTCAATTACATAGACAACAACAGGCGTTGCGGGTCCTCGATGCACTCCTTCACACGAACGAGGAAGGTCACAGCCTCGCGCCCGTCCACAAGCCTGTGGTCATAGCTGAGAGCCACGTACATCATCGGGCGAATCACCACCTGGCCGTTCACGGCAACCGGGCGCTCCTCGATCTTGTGCAGGCCCAGAATACCGGACTGCGGCATGTTGAGGATCGGCGTGGAGAGCAGGGAGCCAAAGACACCACCATTCGTGATGGTGAAGCTTCCCCCCATCATGTCATCCATACCCAGCTTGCCATCACGGCCCCGTTTGGCCAGCTCGCCAAGATTGGCTTCGATATCAGCAAAGGATTTGCTGTCACAGTCACGGAGCACAGGAACCATCAGCCCCGTCGGCGTGGATACAGCCATACCGATGTTAAAGAACTGGTTGTAGACAATCTCGTCCCCGTCAATGCGGGCATTGATCGCCGGTACATCCTCAAGGGCCTGAACAACAGCCTTGGCAAAGAAGGAATTGAAGCCCAGCTTCACGCCATGTTTTTTCTCGAAGGTGTCCTTGTAGGACTTGCGCAGTTCCATAACGGCCGACATGTCAATCTCGTTGAAGGTTGTCAGCATGGCCGCTGTGTTCTGGGCTTCCTTCAGGCGACGCGCAATGGTCTGACGCATCTTCGGCATGCGCTCGCGGCGCTCTCTCTCACCCGCAGGCTGCGCTGTTGCAGAAGCGACCGGTGTGGCCGCTGCGACAGGAGCCGCCGGAGCAGCGGATGGCGCAGGCGCAGAGGGCAGAGTCCGCGGAGCAGGAGGATTCTCGAGGAAAGCCAGAACATCCTTCTTCGTCAAACCACCGTGCTTGCCCGTTCCCTTGATCAGATTCGGGTTCAGATCGTGCTCGCGCACCAGTCGTGCGACAGCCGGGGACATGGTCATGGAAGACGGAGCCTGTCCCTCTTCGAGATAGGCAATCAGATCGTCTTTGGAAACAGCACCATTGGCACCGCTGCCATTGGGCGTTGCGCCAGCCGGAGCAGATGCAGCTGCCGTTTTCCCGGCTGGAGCGGCAACCGCTTTCGCCGCCGGAGCAGCCGAGACCCCTGCCGCGCCCTCGGTAATTCTGGCCAGCATTGCGCCAACCTCGACATCCGCATCAACTTCAGCCAGGATTTCGTGAATCACTCCGGCCACCGGCGCGTTGACTTCAAGGGTTACCTTGTCGGTTTCAAGTTCGCAAATCGTCTCGTCCTGGGCAACGGCATCCCCAACGGATTTGTGCCAGGTCGCAACGGTTGCAGAGGTCACGGATTCGCCAAGTGTCGGGACGGGGACATCCACGACAGCACCGCTTGTCGCAGCAGCCGGTGCCGATGTCGGCGCCGCCTCTGTCTTCGCCTGGGGAGCAGCCGCAGCCTTTGGTGCCGCCTTTCCGGCAGATGCACCCTCTGCAATGACGCCAAGCAGGGCTCCCACTCCAACGTCCTGTTCTTCGGCTGCTTCAATGGACTCAAGAACACCGGCCGCCGGGGCATTGACCTCCAGCGTCACCTTGTCGGTTTCGAGTTCCAGAAGCGGTTCATCTTTCTCTACGGCATCCCCCGGCTGTTTCAGCCACTTGGCAACAGTGGCCTCTGTCACAGATTCACCCAGTGTCGGGACAAGAATGTCAGCCATTTTTTTCTCTCGCTGTATCTGGCGTTTGAACAACGCCCTCGATCATTCGAAATGGATTGATCCCGGGCTTCAGGTCAGGCCGAAGCCCGGGACTGCAGGAAGGTTACTTTCCGGCTTTCTGGACAGGGCGCAGGCTTTCAACCTTGGCCGCGCTTGCTTCACGGGCCTCGATCTCCTCTGCCTTGCGCGTCTGGATACGGCTCATGGCCTTTTTGCCCAGTGTCAGGGCGTCATCAATCAGGCCAGCCTGCTCGATCACATGACGCTTGCCGGAACCCGTTGCCGGAGAAGCCGCGGTCTTGCGACCGGCGTATCTTGGGCGCGGATTCTGGAAACCAAGCTCTTCTGCGACCTCTTCGATGAAAGTCGATGCAAAGGACCAGGCCCCCATGTTGCGGGGCTCTTCCTGACACCAGACAATATCGCAGTGCTCGTATCCCTTGAGCTCCGTCTTCAGTGCTTCGGCAGGGAACGGATAGAGCTGCTCCAGCCTCATGAACTGGACTTCACGCAGATCGCGCTTCTCGCGTTCCTCCACCAGATCATAATAGACCTTGCCGGTACAGAGGACGATCTGCTTCACAGCAGAAGGCTCCTGTTTTTTCACACGGCACGGCATCACACGGTGGAAGGACGTTCCCGGCAACATGTCTTCCATGTTGGAAACACAGCGCTTGTGACGCAGCAGGGATTTCGGCGTCATCACCACAAGCGGCTTTCTGAAGCCACGGTGGATCTGGCGACGCAGAACGTGGAAATAGTTCGCCGGTGTCGTACAGTTGACAACCTGGATGTTGTCTTCCGCACAGAGCTGCAGGAAGCGCTCGACCCGACCGGAAGAGTGCTCCGGCCCCTGTCCCTCGTACCCGTGAGGCAGAAGCATCACCACACCGGACATGCGGAGCCACTTGGACTCACCGGATGCAATGAACTGGTCAATAATGATCTGGGCCCCGTTTACAAAGTCACCGAACTGGGCTTCCCACAGAACCAGGGCATCCGGTTCCGCAAGGGAATAGCCGTATTCAAAACCGAGAACGGCCAGCTCGCTGAGCGGACTGTCAATGATTTCGGCCTCGGCCTGACTTTCACGGATATGGTTCAACGGCTTGTGCTGGGCCTGGCTTTCCTGGTCAATCCAGGCGGCATGACGTTGAGAGAAAGTCCCGCGGTTGCAATCCTGACCGGACAGGCGAACCGGGTGCCCCTCTACCAGAAGCGTCCCGAAAGCCAGCGCTTCCGCTGTCGCCCAGTCAATGCCCTTTCCTGAGGAAATGATCTCTTCCTTGGCCTTGAGCTGACGCGCAATCTTGCGGTGAATATTGAAGCCTTCCGGTACTCTGGTCAGCGCCTGACCGACCTCGCCCAGAACATCCGGCTCGACACCCGTGTTGCCACGACGGGCATCGTAACCCCGCACAGCCCCCAGGTGAGACCAGGCTCCCTCAAGCCAGTCTGCCTTGTTGGGCCTGAAGCGCTCACTGGCGTCAAACTCTTCTTCCAGATGATCCCACATCGCCTTGCGCATGGCCTCGACCTCATCTGCATTCAGAAGGCCTTCGGCAATCAAACGCTCACCATAAAGTTCGCGAACAGTGCGCTGTTTGGCAATCTGCTTGTACATCAGCGGCTGGGTAAAGGTCGGCTCGTCGCCCTCGTTGTGACCGAAGCGGCGGTAACAGAACATGTCGATCACAACATCCTTGTGGAAGGTCTGACGGAATTCTGTCGCCATGCGCGCAACGTGAACCACAGCTTCAGGATCATCCCCGTTCACGTGGAAAATCGGCGCCTGAATGATACGGGCGACATCCGTACAGTACGGACCTGAACGGCTGTTTACCGGATCCGTGGTAAAGCCGATCTGGTTGTTCACAACAAAGTGGATTGTCCCGCCGATACGATAGCCTTTCAGCTCGGACAGATCGAGTGTTTCCGGCACAAGTCCCTGACCGGAAAAGGCTGCATCACCATGCATCAGAAGGGCCATGGTTTTCGTGAAGTCCTCATCCCCCTTCTTGTGCTGTTTCGCACGGACCTTGCCGACCACAACGGGGTTCACAGCCTCGAGGTGTGACGGGTTCGCCGTCAGGGAAAGGTGGACATTCCTGTCATCGAACTCGCGGTCCGAAGAGGTGCCCAGGTGATACTTCACATCACCGGAACCACCGACATCCTCGGGATTGGAAGCCCCTCCGCGGAATTCATTGAAAATCGCACGGAACGGCTTGCCCATGAAATTGGCCAGCACGTTGAGACGTCCGCGGTGCGGCATCCCCAGAACAACTTCTTCCAGTCCCAGCTTTGAGCCCTGTTTCAGAATCTGTTCCAGCGCCGGAATCATGGATTCCCCACCATCCAGACCGAAGCGTTTCGTTCCGGTGTATTTGGTGTTGAGGAAGTTTTCAAAAACCTCTGCAGCCGTCAGGCGATCCAGGATGGTTTTCTTCCCCTCGTCAGAAAAGGTCGTGGCGTTGCGGAAGTTCTCGACACGTTCCTGGATCCAGGCCTTCTGCTCCGGAACCTGAATGTGCATGAACTCGACACCCACACGCTTGCAGTAGGTCTCGCGCAGCACGTCCATGATCTGATTGATGGATGCGACCTCAAGTCCCACTGCACCGTTGATGAAAATCGGTGTATCCATATCGGCATCAGAGAAGCCGTAGGAGCGCGGGTCAAGCTCGGGATGAGGCTCGATCGGCTTCAGTCCCAGAGGATCAAGCTGGGCCTCGAGGTGACCGCGCACACGATAGGCACGGATCAGCATCAGCGCACGAATGGATCGCAACGCAGAGGCCCGCACCTCGTCACCGGCAAGATCGTTGATTGAAAAGACTGCTGCAGACGATTGGGAGGCGGCAAAGCCCCCCATGTCATTGAGCAGTTCGCGGGCATCATCCTGCAGATTGCCGAAGAATGCCTGCCACTGACTGTCTACAGATCCTGCATTCTGCAGATAGGAAGCATAGAGATCCACAAGTTCAGCAGCCTTGGGACCAAAGTACCGGGAACCGTCACCCGGATGATTATCTACCATCTTTTGTATGACCGGACTGGAAGGTTCCAGTCCGGCTCCCTTCCATCCTGTCCAACTAGCCTTTCATTGCGCGGATCATTGTACTGCCAAGACTGGCAGGACTGTCCGCAACCTCAAAGCCAGCAGATTTCATGGCTTCGATCTTCGCTTCCGCTGTACCCTTACCACCGGAAATGATCGCTCCGGCGTGACCCATGCGGCGGCCCGGAGGCGCTGTTACACCCGCAATAAAGCCGCAGATCGGCTTCTTGTTTTTGGCAGCCTGATAGAATTCGGCCGCTTCTTCCTCGGCCGTACCACCGATCTCCCCGATCATGATGATGCCTTCGGTTTCCGGATCATCCAAGAAGAGTTCCAGACAGTCGATAAAGTTGGTGCCGTTCACGGGGTCACCACCGATACCGATACAGGTGGACTGTCCCAGTCCAGCAGCCGTTGTCTGGGCAACAGCTTCATAGGTCAGAGTCCCGGAACGGGAAACAACACCAATCTTGCCACGCTTGTGGATATGCCCCGGCATAATGCCGATCTTGCACTCGTCCGGGGTAATGATACCCGGACAGTTCGGGCCGATCAGGCGGGAGTTTGATGCACTCAGCGCACGCTTCACACGCACCATGTCCAGAACAGGAATACCCTCGGTGATGCAGACGATCAGTTCGATCTTCGCATCGATCGCTTCCAGAATGGCATCGGCCGCAAAGGGAGGAGGAACATAAATCACCGAAGCGTTCGCCTCTGTTGCATGTCTGGCTTCGTCAACGGTGTTGAAAACAGGAAGGTCCAGATGCTGCGTTCCGCCCTTGCCGGGAGTAACGCCGCCAACCATCTTTGTGCCATAGGCCACAGCCTGTTCAGAGTGGAAAGTGCCCTGTGCGCCAGTAAAGCCCTGACAGATGACACGGGTGTTCTTATCGACCAATACAGCCATCTTACGCGGCCTCCTTCACGGCTTTGACAATTTTTTCTGCGGCATCTGCAAGGTTGTCTGCAGCAATAATCGGCAGACCGGACTCGGCCATCAGCTTCTTGCCGAGATCCACATTTGTGCCTTCCAGACGGACCACCAGCGGAACAGAAAGTTCCACTTCACGCGCGGCTGCGATAACACCTTCTGCAATCACATCACAACGCATGATACCGCCAAAGATATTGACCAGAATTCCTTCGACATTCTCGTCAGAGAGAATGATTTTGAACGCTGCTGTGACACGCTCTTTCGTTGCACCACCACCGACGTCAAGGAAGTTGGCCGGTTCAGCACCGTAAAGCTTGATAATGTCCATGGTTGCCATTGCCAGTCCGGCACCGTTGACCATGCAGCCAATGGAACCATCCAGCGCAATGTAGTTCAGTTCGTGCTCGGCAGCTTCCAGCTCTTTCGCGTCCTCTTCATCCGGGTCGCGCATGGCTTCAACGTCCTTGTGACGATAAAGGGCGTTGCTGTCGAAGTTCATTTTCGCATCCAGGGCCAGAACATCACCGGCACCGGTCACAACCAGCGGATTCACCTCGACAATGGAGGCATCCAGCTCGGTAAAGGCGCGGTACATCGCAGCCATGAACTTCACGGCAGAACCAACCTGCTTGCCTTCCAGTCCGAGACCGAAAGCCAGCTTGCGACCCTGATAGGCCTGGAAGCCTTCAACCGGATCGATCACGGCCTTGAGAATCTTTTCCGGAGTCTCTTCTGCCACTTCCTCGATTTCCATGCCGCCTTCCGTAGAGGCCATGATGGTCACCCGGCTGGTCGCACGGTCAATCAGGAAACTCAGATAAAGCTCGCGTGCGATGTCACAGCCTTCCTCGATGTAAAGCCGTTTGACTTCCTTGCCCGCAGGACCTGTCTGCTTGGTTACCAGTGTCTGGCCCAGCATCTTTTCTGCATTTGCTGCCACTTCATCAACCGAACGGGACAGGCGCACACCGCCATCACCGTCCGGATCATTCTTGAAGCGCCCAGCGCCGCGACCACCAGCATGAATTTGGGATTTTACCACCCAGATTGAACCGCCGAGCTTCTCGGCAGCAGTTTTTGCTTCATCTTTGCTGAAAGCCACGAAGCCACGTGGAACTGCCACTCCATACTTGGACAGCAGCTCTTTGGCTTGATACTCATGAATGTTCATGGATCGTCACTCTTCCTTAGGGACAATAGGAATTAAGACCTCACATTTCCGGGCAAGGTCACAGGTCAAACAACAGAACAGAGCAAGTCACTATCCCGTTCTGCGCTCGTCAGTTTTAACCTTAACACTGCCACTTCAGAGCGCAACAGCCAGAAGGGACTTTTTTGTCGGAAATCAACCAAATTATGCCGGAAATCAATAAATAAAAGGTTAGCAAAAAGGACCAACAGGAAAAGGCCGGGTGCCCTGACGGCATCCGGCCTTTCCAAAAAACATCACAGAAATTCAGTGTCTTATCCCTGAGCCATAATATCCTTACAGGCAGAAACCAGTCCCTGAACGGCCCCGATAGAGCTGTCGAGCAGTTCTTTCTCTGTCGCGTTCAGTTCCAGTTCGACAACGCGCTCGACACCGCCTTCCCCGATCACAACCGGAACGCCGACGTACATGCCGTCAACACCGTACTGACCAGTCAGACAAGCAGCACAGGGCAGAACCCGTTTCTTGTCTTTCAGATAGCTTTCCGCCATCACAATCGCAGAGGACGCAGGCGCATAGAACGCAGAGCCTGTTTTCAGCAGGCCAACGATCTCTGCACCGCCATTGCGCGTGCGATCAACGATGGAGTCGAGCCTGTCCTGGGAAATCCAGCCCATTTTCACCAGCTCCGGCAGCGAGATCCCTGCCACGGTTGAATGGCGCACCATCGGCACCATTGTGTCGCCATGTCCGCCGAGAACAAAGGCGGAAACATCTTCAACAGACACATCCATTTCATCAGCGAGGAAGTGACGGAAGCGGGCCGAGTCAAGGACACCGGCCATGCCCACAACCTTGTTCGCAGGCAGACCGGAAGCCTGCTGCAGAACCCAGACCATCGCATCCAGCGGGTTTGTGATACAGATCACAAAGGCATCCGGACAGTTCTGGCGAATACCTTCCCCAACCGACTGCATGACCTTGATGTTGATACCCAGCAGATCATCACGGCTCATGCCCGGCTTGCGGGCCACGCCAGCGGTGACGATGACAACATCGGCGCCCTTGATATCCGCGTAGTCGTTTGCGCCTTTCAGGCGGGAATCGAACCCTTCAACCGGCGCAAGCTGCGCCAGGTCCAGCGCCTTGCCCTGGGGTACACCTTCCATAATATCGAAGAGGACTACATCACCCAGTTCTTTCATTCCGGCAAGAAGAGCCAGGGTGCCACCGATATTACCTGCCCCGACCAGGGCAATTTTATTGCGTGCCATTGCTTGTTCCTTTGCATCCGCAGAAGGGCGCATCAGAAAAGATGCCACCCATACGACGTGTGGAGTCTTGTTTGCGACAGACATACTAGGCAAGGAGGCGCCATCTGTCAGCACCTCTTTCACACAAGGCTGTGAAGAAATTTCTTTTCGGCAGGATCAGGCCTTGGACTCGGCACAATCAATACACAGCATGGCATAGGGCAAGGCTTTCAGGCGCGCTTCGCCGATATCCTCCCCGCACTGGCGACACTCCCCATAGGTCCCCTTTTCAATGCGATGCAACGCCCCCTGGATCGCAGAGATTTCCTCAAGCCCGACGAACTCGAGCTCTTCAAGAACCTGATCACCCTCATGCTCGGCAGCATCCTCGCCCCAGTCCTTCGAGTGCGGTTCGCGCAGGTCACTCTCGATACGGTCAACACGTCCTTCGATTTCCACAAGGCGAGCCTTCAGGCGGGTTTCAACTTCTTTCAGATCAATCATCGTCTTTTCCGTCCATGGTTTCTTCACGATTCATCCTGCTCCTCCGGGCAGAAAACCGCATTGACCCATGTCATCCGGACGGGGAAACCGATCCTACATGATATGCGGCAGAGCCATGTATTCTGCAGAAGCCATCTCATGCAGCCGGCTGACGGTTCTTTCGAACTCGAACGCTCCATCACCGACCGGATAAAGCTCCTCCGGCAGACCGGCAGCCGAGATCACCAGCTTGCACCGGTGCTCGTAAAGGGCATCGACCAGCAGCATGAAGCGCCTGGCCTCGTTCCGCTGCCCGGATGCCAGCACGGGGATATCCGTGACAATGACAAACTCGTACTTCTGCGCCAGTGTCAGGTAGTCATTGGCCCCCAGCGCATGGCCGCAGATATCCATGAAGGTGAACTGGGCAACCGGGCCTGCGGCCTTTTGGATCTGAAGCGGATGTCCGAGAACCTGCAATTCGACGTGTTCGATCTGGTGATCTCCGGCGAACTCGTCAAAGACAGCATTCACAGCGCGGCGGCTGTCCGCATTCAGCGGACGAAAATAAACCGGGTGAGAGCGCATGCGGTCCAGCCTGTAATCAATCCCGCCATCCAGTTGCAGCACATCCAGCTTTTCCAGCAGGAGATCAATGAAGGGCAGAAAGTTCTGGCGTTGCAGCCCCCCTTCATACAAGCGGTTTGGGGGCCAGTTCGATGTCGCCACCACGACAACCCCCTTGTCAAACAGAGCCGTAAAAAGGCGCACCAGAATCATCGCATCTGCAATGTTCACAACATGGAACTCGTCAAAGCACAGAAGCCAGACTTCCTCGAACAGATCGTCGGCCACCCTGATAAGGATATCCTCGTCCTCTTCTGTCTTTCTCAGGGCATGCAGGCGTTTTTGCACTTCGGCCATAAAGGCATGGAAGTGCACACGTCTTTTCTTCTCAACCGGCACAGTGTCAAAGAAGATGTCCATCATCGTGGACTTGCCCGTCCCGACTCCTCCGTAAAGATAGAGGCCCTGGGGAGCCTGTTGCTGCTTGCGCCGGGTCAGGCCGAGGCGCTCCCGCCAGCCCTTCGTGCCCGTGTCCGGCTCATACCCCCGTAAAGCCATGAAAAGACTCTGCAGTTTTTCTGCGGCAAGTTCCTGGGTCGGATCAGGGCGGAGCTGACCCGCTTCGCGTCTCTCGCGATAAAGTTCAATAGGGCTAATGCTCATCAATCGTTCAACAGGCAAATTCAGATCAACAGGTTCCGGGCTTCAGGCCCGTTCAGGAAACCATAAGGCCAAGCAGCCCGAAAACAAAAACAAAGTTGCAGCACAGAGCTGTAACTTATGCATCAACTGATGGCTCTGTTTCCTCACTGTCCCCCACCAGACACTCTTCCGGCAGGCAAACAAAAGCCTTGAAGCCCTGCCCCAGCTCGCTCTCAATCCGGAAGGTTCCTCCCTGCAGCTCCACCAGCTGGCTGGTGATTGCCAGCCCAAGCCCGGTTCCCTGCTGGGCACGGGTCAGGGATGAATCAACCTGGGAGAAAGGCTGCAGGATTTCATCCAGCTTCTCCGAGGCAACACCGCGCCCGTTGTCCTGGACCACCAGTTCGACACCACGGGTAAAGGGACAGCGCTTACAGGTCAGGATAATGGTTCCGTCATCATGCGTGAACTTGTGCGCATTGGACAAAAGGTTGTTCAGAATCTGGAGCATCGCCCTGTGATCGGCCCGAACAACCGGCAGTTCCTCATCCACATCGAGGATCAGACTCTGATTCGCATTTTTGATTTTGGGTTTGAGGATTCTGGTCGCCGAACGCACAAGCTGGCTCAGATCAACTGGCTCCGGCTGGAGCACCATCTCACCCGCCTCAATCTTGGACAGATCCAGAAGATCATTGATCAGATCCAGCAGCAGATTGCCACTGTCGTGAATGTCCCTGAGGTACTCGCGGTATTTGTCACAGCCAAGAGGACCGTACAGCTCCCGGCGGATCAGTTCCGAAAACCCGATGATCGCGTTCAGCGGCGTTCTGAGCTCATGGCTCATGTTCGCAAGGAATTCAGACTTTGTTCTGCTCGCGATCTCCGCCTTTTCCTTTGCATTTCGCAACGCCTGCTCCGAAGCGATCTGGGAGGTTACATCTTCCTTGTTGCCAACGATATGGGCGATCTTTCCCCTGTCATCCAGAATGGTCGAAAGCGACATACGCTCCCAGTAACTTTCGCCGTTTTTCTTCTGAATCCTGTGAACGGAATGCCAGGAACCTTTTTGTTGCAGAGCCGCAAAAACCTCTTCACGACGACCGGAAGGCAAAAGCAGGCATTCCCCCGTTGCATCAATGTGCTCCTGAACCTCCTCCAGCGAATAGCCCGACATCTCCTCAAAACAGCGGTTCACATATTCGACACGCCCATTGGTATCAGAAATGATGATCGCAGCCGGATTGTTCTCAACCGCGTGAAACAGACGTCTGAGATCCTTGTTTCTGGCCACTCTTTCCGTAATGTTTCGAACAAAGGCAACGCGATAGCCCTCTCCCATCAAAACAACGGGAGCGGAACGCACCTCAACCTGCACCTCGCTTCCGTCAGCATGGAGCAGGGTTGTCTCGTAAACGCGCTGCTCCCTGTTTTCCTCTCCCGTCAGAGGAATGGCACCACGCAGCGCTTCGGGCACAAATTCCAGCAGGTTCCTGCCAACCACGGACTTGTTGCTGTCCAGGCCAACCATGGCCAGCATTTGCGGATTGCAGTCGCGGATCACACCCTGCTGATGGGTAATGATGCCATCCGGAGCAGCACCCAGAATCACACGGAAACGTTCCTCACTCTCACGCAGCTCCTGCGCAACCTGCTTTGTTCCGGTGATATCGACAATACAGCCCGCCAGCCCCATTGTGTTGCCCGCGCGATCCTTCAGGGGCCATTTGTACAGCATGCAGTCCAGCGCCTCGCCCGTTCTGCGATAAAGGCGCTGCTCGTTGACGTGCAAGCCCCCTTCCTCCAGGATTTTCCTTTCCTGGGCAGCAAGCTGATCAGCAATTGGTTCGGGGAAAACATCATGAGCCCTTTTTCCCAGAAGTTCGGACCGGGAAAAGCCGGAACCGATCTCAAGCGCGGCATTGACGACAGTATAGCGCCCCTCCCTGTCCTTGCAGTAGATCGGCAGCGGCAGAGCATCAACCATTTCACTGTTTGAAAAAATCTCCTGCCCGCGCGCCATGATATCCAGCGCCTCCCAGGGGGTTTCTTTCGCTGTTCGCGGCACAAGGAACCAGCCACCTGCACCCACGAACAGGCCTGCAAGCGCAAGCCAGCGTGAATCCACATCAAAACCGTTTGGAAGCCAGAGGGACAGATCGACAAAAACAGACAGGGCAATCAGAAACAGCGAAGCCGAAAGCAGACTTCGCAAGGTCCGGCTCTGCCTTTTGAAAACAGGCACAAAAAAAATCGCCGATGCCGACACAGGAACCAGCAATAAAAAGAGAAAATCCACAACGCCCATTGTTGCTGCCCGCAAACCTGCGAAAACACAGGCTCCCCCAAAAGAGCAGAAATAAATTCGCTACAGTTTCAAATACTGCCCTTCAAAAGGGCAAGAAAAGGTACCCACCATCGACACACTTACAACAAAAACAAAAACGGGGCAAAAGCTCACTGCTCCTGCCCCGCTTTTTTCACAAGAATTTGTCAGATTTTGCGTTCGACCATTTTCTTTTTGATTTCTGCGATGGCCTTTGCGGGGTTCAGACCTTTCGGACAGGTCTTTGTACAGTTCATAATGGTGTGGCAGCGATAGAGTCTGAAAGGATCTTCCAGATCATCCAGGCGCTCGCCTGTGTGCTCATCACGACTGTCCGCAATCCAGCGATAGGCCTGCAACAGGATCGCAGGACCAAGATAGCGATCACCATTCCACCAGTAGCTCGGGCAGGAGGTGGAACAGCAGAAACAGAGGATACACTCCCAGAGACCGTCAAGCTTCGCTCTCTCTTCCGGAGACTGCAAACGCTCGCGCTGAGGAGCCGGAGACGTTGTCTTCAGCCAGGGTTCGATCGAGGCATGCTGCGCATAGACGTGGTTCAGATCCGGCACCAGATCCTTGACAACCGGCATGTGAGGCAACGGGTAGATTTTCACCTCGCCATCGACCTCATCAATATACTTTGTACAGGCCAGTGTGTTTGTTCCATCGATGTTCATGGCACAGGAACCACAAACCCCTTCCCGGCAGGACCGCCGGAAAGTCAGGGTGCTGTCGATCTCGTTCTTGATCTTGAGAAGGGCATCCAGAACCATTGGTCCACAGCTGTCCAGATCAACGTGATAGACATCCTCGTACGGGTTCTTCTCATCATCCGGGTTCCAGCGGTAAACGCGGAAAATCTTTACATTCTTTGCGTCGGCCGGTGCTTCGAAAACCTTGCCGATCTTTTCTATTTTCGAATTGGCGGGCAGTGCTAGCTCAACCATTTCTTCTCTCCTGAACTGAACCGCTTTGCTTTTCCGGTTCTTTATCCGTTCGCAGTTTCTCTATCTGGCGGGACAACAGGCCTCCCCGTCGGAGAAGCCTGACCAAATCAGTAAACCCGTGCTTTGGGCGGGAAGGACTGAACCTCGTCACTCAGCGGCTCCAGATTAACCGGGCGATAAGCAAACTCGACCTTTCCATCCTGACCACAGGTTGCCATGGTGTGTTTCATCCACTGATCATCATTCCGGTCAGGGAAATCCTCGCGGGCATGTGCACCACGGCTTTCCTCGCGGTTGGCCGCAGAGGCAATCGTGACACGCGACTGGAACATCAGATTGTCCAGCTCCAGCGCCTCAACCAGATCAGAGTTCCAGATCAGCGAGCTGTCGCTCACAGAGATATCATCACGCTTGGTCCAGAGGCTTTCCATCTTGCGGTTTCCTTCTGCAAGGCTTTCGCCCGTACGGAAGACCGCCGCGTGGTTCTGCATTGTCTTCTGCATTTCCAGTCGCAGCTCGGCGACGCGCATGTCACCTTTCGCATGACGGGTCCGGTCCAGACGATCCAGCGAATTCTGACCGGCATCCGCAGGAAGCGGAGCCTGGGTCGCACCCGGCTTGACCGTCTCCTGACAGTGCAGGGCAGCAGCACGGCCAAAGACAACCAGATCCAGCAGTGAATTGGACCCCAGACGGTTTGCACCATGGACGGAAACACAGGCCGCCTCTCCGATCGCCATCAGGCCCGGAACAGGAGCATTCGGATCTCCATCCTTGAAGGTCACCACATCACCGGTATAGACCGCAGGCACACCACCCATGTTGTAGTGACAGGTCGGGATCACCGGGATGGGTTCGCGGGTTACATCGACACCCGCAAAGATACGTGCGGATTCAGCAATACCCGGCAGCCGCTGATTGATCAGCTCCGGATCGAGGTGCTCAATGTGAAGGTGAATGTGATCATTCTCTCCACCAACACCCCGGCCATCACGAATTTCCATGGTCATCGCCCGGCTGACAACATCACGGCTGGCCAGATCCTTGGCACTCGGCGCGTAACGCTCCATAAAGCGCTCGCCTTCAGAGTTGGTCAGATAGCCACCTTCCCCGCGAACACCCTCGGTAATCAGGCAGCCCGATCCGTAAATGCCGGTCGGGTGGAACTGGACAAACTCCAGATCCTGCGCATAGAGGCCCGCGCGCAACGCCATACCGCCGCCATCACCGGTACAGGTGTGTGCTGCAGTACAGGAGAAGTAGGCCCGGCCATATCCACCTGTTGCCAGGATAACCTTCTGGGCCCGGAAGCGGTGGATGGTTCCATCATCAAGATTCCACGCGACCACACCACGGCATTCACCGTTTTCCATGATCAGATCAATGGCAAAATATTCGATAAAGAACTCGGCATGCGCACGCAGGCACTGCTGGTAAAGCGTGTGCAGCATGGCATGACCTGTCCGGTCTGCAGCCGCGCAGGTTCTCTGTGCAATCCCCTCGCCAAAGCGGGTGGTCATCCCGCCGAAGGGGCGCTGATAGATCTTGCCGTCCTCCGTTCTGGAAAACGGCATACCGTAGTGCTCCAGCTCGACGATGGACGGCACAGCTTCGCGCACCATATACTCGATTGCATCCTGATCCCCCAGCCAGTCCGACCCCTTCACGGTGTCGTACATGTGCCAGCGCCAGTTGTCTTCACCCATGTTGCCCAGAGACGCAGAGATTCCCCCCTGGGCCGCAACAGTATGACTGCGTGTTGGAAAAACCTTCGTGACACAGGCCGTCCGCAGCCCCGCCTCGGCAAGACCGAGCGTGGCCCGCAGGCCGGCGCCACCGGCGCCAACGACAACTACATCATAGGTATGGTCGACGAATTCGTAGGCCTTTGCGGCATTTTGTTGAGTTTCAGCCATAGAACCTAACCCTTAAACAGAATCATGAGTACCGAGAGGACGCAAACAACGGCAGCCACCATGTGGGCGCCGGAAGAAAGCATCATGACCGGAATCTTGACGGAATCAGCGTGCAGATAATCCTCGAACACAACCTGCAGCCCTTCTCTGGAATGCTTCAGCCCCACAAGAATGAAGAGAATGAGCAGCCCCGCGACAACCGGGTTCTGGACCCAGGCGACGAATTCTGCGTGCGAGGCACCCGCCATTGAAGCGACAGAGAAGACAAACCAGAGTGTCAGCGGCACCAAAGCAACCGAACTGACCCGCATGGACCACCAGTGGGATGTTCCCTCACGGGCAGAACCAAGGCCTTTGACACGACCAAGATGAGAACGCATGGACATCTCAAAGCCCTCCTGTTGAATAAGCCAGGATCCAGAGCCCGAGTGTCAGAGCGACACTGGACACGATGACCATGATGGCTGTTGGCTGAATGCTCTCCAGTGCAAGCCCCTTGCCGGCATCCCAGAAGAGGTGCCGAACACCGTTACAGAGGTGATAGACCAAGGCCAACGTCCATCCGAAGAGAACAAGACGCCCGATGGCCGAACCAAGGATTTCGCTGAAGGTGTTGTAATATTCAGCCCCCGTTGCACCGGCAACGAGCCACCAGACCATCAGGAAGATGCCCAGTGAAGTGGCAACGCCTGCAATACGGAATAGAATGGAAAGGGCCGAGGTAATCTGGGGACGATAGACCTGCAAATGCGGAGAGAGAGGACGCTGAGATCTCGACATGTCTGATCCTGTTATTTTTGCTCCTGACTGGACAAACCAGTGCCCTGATTGTCTCATGACAATCTTTATAATCTTTTACTTTTCCTGATCAAAATCGGATGAATCAAAGAAAAGAATGTTTTGAAGCACAAGCTTGTTGAGTTCAAACCTAGATCGGCTTGAGGCAAAGCGTCAACATAAAATAAATCTTTATCCCCTTGTCAGTGCAGACAAATTCACACCACCAAAACCCGGATAAAATTAAAATAAATGGCCACCACAGATTAAAGACAGTATTTCCAAAAAGTGGAAGCCAAAGCAAATAGACTTTAAATTCGATCAAAGATAATTTTTCTATATGTTTTTTTTAACTTGCCGGATGAGAAAAAAAACCACTTTCTATTCTTACGGGATCACATCCTGAAATTGTACCGATACAATTAATACTCACAGCAAACGCCGTATAATTTATAAAATGCGACACAAAAACTGCGACAGAACAGCCCAGGCCACACCCCGGAAAATCACAAAAGGCCTATATTTCAAAAGCATGATCAAAGCTGTTCACCAGGCATTCAACAGGCCGGCTTTCACGCTCCACTCCCTTCATCAGGGTTGAACGCCTGCAGGACATGACAAGATGCCCATCCTGATTGAGGCAGAAATGCCTGAAGGAAACAATCGACTGACCGGGACGGCTGTTTGATCTCCGGCACTGTTCGATCTCAGTTTCGAACGACAGTGTGTCACCGATTTTGACGGGCTTGCTGTAAGACACCTCATCAATGGAAAGGTTCGCAACCAGTCCCTGCATGGTCAGATCGTAGACAGAAGCCCCAAGCGTCAGGCTGAGAGTATACATACCATTGACCAGCACGCCATCATGCCCCTGCGCTTCGGCCAGGGGTTTGTTCGCATGCAAGGGTTGCGGGTTCCAGGTCAGTGCACAGAAAAGCGAGTGATCCCCCTCTGTCACTGTTTTCGTGAACCCGTGAACAATACGTCTTCCGGTTTGCATCTGCATTTTTCAACCCTTGATTTATTGATATTTATAAAAATCTCCTTAAAGATGATTCGATCATGGATTGATTAAATTAAAAATTCAAGCACTCATGGGTTGAAATCATGCAGAGAAAACTTCCCCCTCAAACCCCGACGACCCTCTGGAAGAACTGGCCTGTTTCAACACACCTGAACGCCGACTTCTTCAGAACTGCCATCCGGTGCTATTGTGAGGATATCGAAAGCCTCGGACTGTCACTCGAACTTTCCCACGACTTCGAGGCTTTCCAGAAAAGCTCCAATGCGATGCCGGACACCAAATACGTGAACCCTGCCTTTGATCCGGCCCTGAACAGCCTGCCTCCCGATCAGACCTTCTGGATCAATGTCTACCAGCATCATCCCGACAACTGTGTCAGCTATATCGCAGCAAAGCAGCTGCCTTACACCAGCCTGCGGCATGCCCTTGAAGGCTTGCGGTTCTGGTATGGAAAAGGCCTCATCCCGGATGGCACAAGCATTCAGGAACTTTCTGTCGACCCCCACAGCAGAATACAGGGTCGCCTGTCCTACAGCGGACGCCTCTACACACACCCCGACTGGCGCAGGAAAGGACTGGCACGCCTGCTTTCCCATCTGGTGCGCACACTTTGTCTGGCACGCTTTGATGTGGATTATCATTTCGGTGTCATGAATCACATTCTGGAGCGCAAGAACCAGAATGCCCAGTACCGCTTCCCGAACATAGAACGCTGGCTCCACCTGGACTTCCGTTACAGACAGGAGGTTCCCATCGACCTCTGGCTGACAGTTCTCTACATGAGTCGGCAGGATCTGCTGAAAGAACTCGGAACAACCCTCGAACAACGACAGTCACTGCTGGCCCGGGCGTGATCCATAAAAAAAGGAGCGGAAAACCGCTCCTTTTCTGCACTCTGAAACACGTCCCTTATGCAGAGAGATGCTCCTTGATCATTGTTTCCGCAATCTGAACCGCGTTCAGCGCAGCACCCTTGCGCAGGTTGTCAGCAACAATCCAGAGGCTCAGGCCATTGTCGACAGTCGGATCAACGCGAATACGGCTCACGAATGTCGGATCCTCACCCGCCGCTTCAGCAGGTGTGACGTAGCCTTCATCCTGACGATGATCAACAACACTGACACCCGGAGTTGCCTTGAGAGCTTCGCGGGCCTGCTCAACAGTCACTTCATCTTCAAACTCGATGCTGACAGCTTCCGCGTGGCCCACAAAGACAGGAACACGGACACAGGTGGCAGTCACCTTGATGGACGGATCGAGAATTTTCTTGGTCTCGACCATCATCTTCCACTCTTCCTTGGTGTAGCCGTCATCCATGAACTTGTCGATGTGCGGGATACAGTTGAAAGCGATCTGCTTGGTAAAGCACTGCTTTTGCACAGGCTCGTTTACATAGATACCGCGCGTCTGATTGAAAAGCTCATCCATCGCATCCTTGCCTGCACCGCTCACAGCCTGATAGGTGGAAACCACAACGCGCTTGATCTTGCCCAGTTCATGCAAGGGCTTGAGAACGTGAACCATCTGGATTGTAGAGCAGTTCGGGTTCGCAATAATGCCGCGATCCTTGTAACCGGCCAGTGCTTCCGGGTTAACCTCCGGAACGACCAGCGGAACATCTGGGTCCATACGGAAGTGAGAAGTGTTGTCGATCACGACCGCCCCTGCAGCCGCTGCCTTCGGAGAATATTCCGCAGAAACAGCACCACCCGGAGAAGACAGGACAATATCAATGCCCTTGAAATCAAAAGTCGCGAGATCCTGAACAGTCAGCTCACCCACATCGCCAAAGGAAACCTTGGTGCCGGCAGAACGGCGGGAAGCCAGAACAGTAATATCATTGATGTCAAAACCACGTTCGGACAGTGTGGTGAGGATTTCGCGTCCTACGGCACCAGTTGCGCCCATGACTGCAATTTTATGTCCCATAATCTTCACTTTCTCTCATAAAAAAAGGCCACCCTCCTTCAGGGTGACCGTTCATTGGTTCACTATCCCGAAAGAACTAGGCGCTGGACAGGGTCTTTGCCCAGATAGTCGTTGCCTTCGTCGTCGTCATCGCAACGGTTTTGGCAACAGCCGCCATCATTGCGGTCATGGCAATCGTCCCCTTCACAGCAGTCATGGCAGCAGAAACAGACAGGCCGGAAGCCCGCTGGTTTGCTTTCAGTGATGTTGCCGCACAAGGAAACATGGTTTGCCCTTTCAAGTTCATCGCCAAGCTAGTCGCGCATGCGCCACGGGTCAACGGTCTTTCTGTTAAAAAACGGGAGTTTTCTGCCTTCCCGCCCCAAAAGGCTCACACCTGAAAGTTGTCTATACAATTTCTTGCCGCAGAAGATACAGACATTCTTCCCCCTCTGACAATCAAAAAACGGAAGCAGTTCCCGCAGATCACAAAAGCGTGCAGGAAATCGCAGAACAGAGCCTGAAACAGAGATTTGTCTATACAAAGTGCCTGCAAAAAGAAAAAACCGGGCTCAAAAGCCCGGTTTTCGCTTGCGAATCGATTCGCCTCAGGCAGAAGCCTCATCCAGTTTGCGGACGAGGGCATCACCCATCTGGCTGCAGGACAGCAGTTCGCAGCCTTCAGCCATGATATCACCTGTGCGCTTGCCTTCTTTCAGAAGTGTCGCAACAGACTGCTCGATCAGATCAGCTTCCTCGCCATGGTCATAGGAATAGCGCAGAGCCATGGCAAAGGAGAGAATGGTCGCCAGCGGGTTCGCCTTGTCCTGACCTGCAATGTCGGGAGCAGAACCATGCACCGGTTCGTACATGGCCTTGCGACGTCCCAGCGCATCAACAGAACCAAGAGATGCCGATGGCAGCATTCCCAGAGATCCGGTCAGCATCGCTGCAGTATCGGACAGCATGTCACCAAAGAGATTGTCTGTCAGAATCACATCAAACTGCTTTGGTGTTCGCACCAGTTGCATGGAACAGTTGTCGGCATACATGTGGGACAGCTCGATGTCATCGTTGCCCTCGCCATGCAGCTTTGAAACCTCTTCACGCCACAGCAGGCCTGATTCCATCACGTTTGCCTTTTCAACGGAACAGACGCGACCATCACGCTTGCGCGCCAGATCAAAGGCCACCTCTGCGACACGACGAATTTCAGACGTGGTATAGACCTGCGTATTGATTCCACGACGCTCGCCGTTCTCCAGATCCTCGATACCACGGGGTTCACCGAAGTACACGCCACCGGTCAACTCGCGCACGATCATGATGTCCAGCCCTGAAACCAGCTCCGGCTTCAGGGAAGACGCTTCAACCAGCGCATCAAAGCAAAGCGCCGGACGCAGGTTTGCAAAGAGTTCCATCTCCTTGCGCAGACGCAACAGACCACGCTCCGGCTTGATGGAGAAATCCAGATTGTCCCATTTCGGGCCACCGACAGCGCCCAGCAGGACAGCATCGGCCTCAAGGGCCCTGTCCATGGTTTCATCAGCCAGTGGCACGCCGTGCCTGTCGATAGCAGCGCCTCCGACGAGGTCCTCGGAGACATCAAAGGTAACGGAACGACGGTTGTCCATCCAGTCCACGACCTTGCGGACCTGGCCCATAGCTTCGGCGCCAATACCGTCGCCCGGAAGAATAAGAAGTGATTTGTTGGAAGCCATTTTTCACTCATCCTGTAAAAGGCAGAGCACACAGAGTGCCCTGCCTTGAATAGATTTCGGGGAATTGCCCTCAGACCCAGGGGCAGCTTGCTTTGCGTTGCTCTTCGTAGCTGTCGATGTTCGCTACCTTTTGCAGGCTCTGACCGATGTCATCCAGACCGTTCAGCAGACAGTGCTTGCGGTGAGGATCCACATCAAAACTGATGGTCTGACCATCAGCACCGGTGATTTCCTGTGTTTCGAGATCAACTGTGATCGTGGCATTTGCACCACGCTCAGCCTCTTCCATCAACGCATCAACTGTTTCCTGCGGCAATGCGATTGGCAGAATACCGTTCTTGAAGCAGTTGTTATAGAAAATGTCCGCAAAGCTTGGCGCAATGACGCAACGCAGCCCCTGATCAAGCAGCGCCCAGGGAGCGTGTTCACGGGAAGAGCCACAGCCGAAATTGTCACCGGCAATGAGGATTTTCGCTTCTTTATAGGCAGGCTTATCAAGGACGAAGTCCTTCGGGTTGCCATTTTCATCTGTTCGAAGCTCAAAGAACAGGCCTTCACGCAGACCTGTCCGCTTCACTGTTTTCAGGAATTGCTTCGGGATGATCATATCCGTATCGATATTCACCAGGGGCAATGGCGCAGCAACAGCTGTCAGTGATGTAAACTTTTCCATCTCTTTTCCTTCCGGCGCTCAGGCGTATTTACGAACATCGTCGATGTGACCGGCGATTGCTGCAGCGGCAGCCATGCCCGGGCTGACGAGGTGTGTTCGACCACCACGTCCCTGACGACCTTCGAAGTTACGGTTGGAAGTGGATGCACAACGCTCACCCGGCTGCAAACGATCAGCGTTCATCGCCAGACACATGGAACATCCCGGCTCACGCCAGTCAAAACCGGCTTCAATCAGGATCTTGTCCAGTCCCTCTTCTTCCGCCTGCTCTTTCACAAGCCCGGAACCCGGAACGATCATGGCATAAACACTGTCCGCAACCTTCTTGCCTTCAGCAATACGCGCAACTTCACGCAGATCCTCGATACGACCATTGGTGCACGAACCGATAAAGACCTTGTCGACCTTGATGTCCGCAGCCTTCATGCCGGGCTCAAGCCCCATGTAGTCAAGGGAACGCTCAATTGCAGACTTCTTGTTGTCATCCCGCGCATCCGACGGTCCGGGAACAGACGCAGAGATGGAGATGACATCTTCCGGAGAGGTTCCCCAGGTGAACTGCGGCTCAATGTCTGCAGCTTTGATGACGATTTCCTCATCATAGCTTGCCCCCTCATCAGACGGCAGGGATGACCAGTACTCGACAGCCTGCTCCCAGGCAGCACCTTTGGGGGCCATCGGGCGACCCTTGATATAATCAAAAGTTGTCTGGTCAGGTGCAATCAGGCCGGCGCGCGCGCCAGCTTCGATGGACATGTTACAGACAGTCATGCGCCCTTCCATGGAAAGGTCCCGCATGGCTTCACCGGCATACTCGACAACATAACCGGTACCACCGGCCGTGCCGATCACACCGATAATGTGCAGGATCATGTCCTTCGCGGTTACACCGACCGGCAGCTTGCCCTCGACAGTAATCCGCATGGATTTTGCCGGCTTTTGAATCAGCGTCTGTGTCGCCAGAACGTGTTCAACTTCGGAAGTTCCGATACCAAAGGCCAGAGACCCGAAGGCACCGTGCGTTGCTGTGTGGCTGTCACCACAGACAATGGTCATGCCCGGCAGGGTAAAGCCCTGCTCGGGACCGACAATGTGAACGACACCCTGACGAATATCCGTCATGCCAAAGAGCTGCACGCCAAAATCGGCACAGTTCCTTTCAAGCGTTTCAACCTGAATACGGCTTTCTTCGTCTTCAATGCCCTTCGCACGATCCGAAGTCGGGACGTTGTGGTCCGGAACAGCAAGTGTCCGTTCCGGACAACGCACCTGGCGACCAGCCAGCCGCAGACCTTCAAAAGCCTGCGGGCTGGTCACTTCATGAACCATGTGGCGATCGATATACAGCAAGCAGGTCCCATCGTCCTGCTGATGCACAACGTGGTCGTCCCAGATTTTCTGGAACAGAGTCCGTGGCTGACTCATCCTGATCTTTCCTTGATTTTTATAGACTGCATTCACCTGAGGCAGCAGTGTCCAGCCGCTTTACGCCTCCGCAGTCCTTTAAATGTCCGCTATCAACATAGCGTCAAGGTTTCAGAATGAAAAGCCTCTGATTTTTCCTTAAGCAGATTTGCAATAATGCTCGTGAAGAATCCCCAGGACACCTTTGGCCACTTCATGCTCCATCCGATAATAGATCGTCTGGGCAACACGCCTGTTGTCGACAAGCCCTTCCTTTCTCAGAATGGCCAGTTGCTGGGATACAATTGCCTGCGGCAATCCCAGTGCATCAGCCAGGACACCGACTGATTTTTCTCCCTCGACGAGCTGGCACAGAATCAACAGGCGTCGTTCGTTTGCCAAGGCCTTCAGCAGACTGCTTGCTTCTGCTGCAGCAGCTTCCATCTCCTGAAGTTGTTCATTTCCCAATATTGTTGCAGCTTCCACCCTACTCTCCCCTGCATAGGTAAAAACAACTTATGGTGTCCCCCGCCCAGAAGCACCGCGAATGGTTAACAAAAATTAACCTTTTTCATTATGAGGAGTTATGATGAGAAATAAAAGAAAAAAATGAATAAAAATATGTACAAAAAAAGGAAGGGAAATCCCTTCCTTTTCAAACCCTTACAGTATTTATCTCTAGCAAATCATCTATACCGAATATCAGTTAAGAACATCCGGCTTTTCATGATCACCCACTATTGCGACGCGCAAATTATTAGTTGCACCCGGCGTTCCGAACGGTACACCCGCTGTCACAACGATTGAATCACCATTTTCAGCAAAGCCTTCTCGTCTTGAAATACGGGTTGCCTTGCCCACCATTTCAGCAAAGGAATTCACGTCTCTGGTGTTAACAGAGTGAATACCCCAGGCCAGAGCCATACGGCGCGCAATACGCAGATCAGGTGTGAGCCCCAGAACACGGGTTTGAGGGCGTCCGCGGGCTGCGCGAAACGCTGTACTGCCGGTTGTGGTAAAGGTCACAATGGCCTTGGCGCTGATCTGCCCTGCCACATCACGTGCAGCATTCGAAATGGCATCCGCCGTGTCCGTTTGCAGATCAGGCTTTTCGGCATTGATCAGCTGGACATAAAGCGGGTCCTGCTCAATACGATGAATAATCCGGTTCATGATGGTCACAGCCTCAACCGGGAAGTCACCGGCAGCTGATTCAGCAGACAGCATCACGGCATCCGCACCATCGTAAACAGCCGTTGCCACATCCGAAGCCTCTGCGCGCGTCGGGGTTGGAGAATGGACCATACTTTCCAGCATCTGGGTTGCGACGACAACAGGCTTGCCAAGACGGCGACACAGGGAAACAATGCGCTTTTGCAGCACGGGCACATTCTCCGGAGGCAGTTCAACCCCCAGATCGCCCCGGGCCACCATGACGGCATCACAGATCTCGACAATTTCCTCCAGCGAATCAATCGCTGACGGCTTTTCAAGCTTTGCCATGATACCGGCGCGCCCCTTGACCAGATCGCGTGCCTGCTGGATGTCTTCCGGACGCTGCACAAAGGAAAGCGCACACCAGTCACACCCCAGCTCAAGACCGAACTCGAGATCCTTCAGGTCCTTTTCGGTCAGGGCAGAAAGAGGCAAGACCGTTCCCGGGACATTGACACCCTTGTTGTTGGACAGTGTTCCTCCAACCAGAACCTCGGTCTGGGCAACCATCCCGTCAACGGACACAACACGCAAACGAATGCGGCCGTCATCAAGCAGCAGTTCGATGCCTGCGGACATCGCTTCGAAGATTTCCCTGTGCGGCAGGTTCACACGCGTCTCGTTGCCGAGCGCATCATCCATGTCCAGCTGGAAGGTCTGACCGTTTTTGAGTTCAACCTTGTCATTTTCAAAGCGTCCAACACGGAGCTTCGGCCCCTGCAGGTCCATCAGAACGGCAATCGGGCGTCCCGTGTCTGCCTCAACCTCGCGGATTGTATCATAACGGGCCTTGTGATCCTCGTGGGAGCCATGGGAAAAGTTCAGACGGAAAGTATCAACTCCGGCTTCGAAAAGCGCTTTGATAGTCTCCTTGTCTGAACTCGCCGGGCCCAGAGTTGCTACAATTTTACAAAGACGATCTCTCTTCATTCGCTTTCCTGCTTCTGCTTTATACTCACCTCGGAGCCTTATACTCCTTCCGCCCGGAAAGACGGAATAAAATACGCCCGCTTTCAGGCATTTTTCGTCTGACGCTCCCTTTCAGGTCAGGCCGCAGCCTGGCCCTGATTTTTGTCCAGCCACTGCCTGAGTGTTTCAACCTCTGACGCTTCAAGACGCAGCCCCATCTTTGTCCGGCGCCACAGGATATCTTCTACAGTTTGCGCCCATTCGCGATCAACAAGATAGCGCACTTCCCGTTCATAAAAATCCGCACCGAAATTCATCCCCATGTCTTCCGGGGATGCTGCATCACCCAGCAGATCAACAGCCTGGGCACCGTAGGTCTTTGCGAAGCGATAGGCCAGAGGTTGAGGCAACCATGGATACTGCTTCAGCAGCTCCCTTTCCATTGCCCCGGCTGAGCCCTCCGGCAGGTCACCTCCGGGCAGAACCGCGTCTCTGGTCCAGGGTTTGTCAGCAACCCCGAGCAGGTCACAGGCCTCCTTCAAAACAGCCTGAGCCAGCTTTCTGTATGTCGTCAGCTTGCCACCCCAGATGTGCAGGGCCGGTGCAACACCGGATTTCTCGTCACGCTCAACGGTATAATCACGCGTTGTTTTGGAGGCATCGGTCTCTCCGTTGTCAAACAGGGGACGGACGCCTGCGTAGGTCCAGACCACATCCTCTATTGAAACGGATTTTTTGAAATAGCGCGAAGCCGACTCACAGATATAGCGGACCTCCTCATCAGAGATACGCGCTGCGGACGGATCGCTTCCATGGTCCTCGTCCGTCGTTCCGACCAGGGTAAAATCATCCTCATAGGGAATGGCAAAAATGATCCTCTTGTCGGGATTCTGGAAGATATAGGCGTGATCATGGTCGTAAAGCTTTGGAACCACAACATGGCTCCCCCGGACCAACCGCAGGTCCATCGCGCTGTCCGTGCCAAGGGAAGACGACAGGAACGACTTTGCCCAGGGGCCCGCGGCATTGATCAGCAGCCTGGCGCGGACTGTTCTCTGCTCACCGGTTTTCTGATCCTCAAGAACAGCTTCCCACTGATCACTTTTACGCTCGGCCTTCACGCAGCGGGTTCGCGGCAGGATTTCCGCCCCCTTGTCACGCGCATCCTGCGCACAGAGAACAACAAGACGCGCATCCTGAACCCAGCCATCAGAATAGATGAAACCTTTTTTGAAGTTCTCCTGAAGCGGGGCACCAACCTCGTGCCTTGTCAGATCAACACCGCAGGATTTCGGAAGCGTCTGTCCCGGACCACCGAGCCAGTCATAGAGGAACAGCCCCAGACGAATCATCCAGGCCGGGCGAAGGGCCGAATTGTGCGGCAGCACAAAGCGCAGGGGCCAGGCAATATGCGGGGACGCGTTGATCAGGACCTCGCGTTCCATCAGCGCTTCCTTGACCAGGCGAAACTCGTAATGTTCCAGATAGCGCAGACCACCATGGATCAGTTTGGTGCTGGCAGAGGATGTCCAGTTCCCCAGGTCATCCTTTTCGCACAACAAAACCTTAAGGCCGCGTCCCGCTGCATCACGCGCGACACCGGCCCCGTTAATTCCACCACCGACGACAATCAAGTCAAAGACATCATTTTCTGACATCATCTTTTCCTTTTATCGGGAAACCACGTCTCCCCGTGATTTCCGCCTTATTATAAAGTCTATCCTTTTATGAATGGTTGCCTTGACTGGTTTACTCCGGAAAAGAAAAACACCGGAGCAGGACCCTCTCCCCTGCTCCGGCGTTTGAGGTTCCTAGAGAGTTCTCCCCAGGACCAAAGCTGTATCGAGCATTCGTGTCGAAAAGCCCCATTCATTGTCATACCAGCTCAAAACCCGAACCATGCGACTGCCCACCTGCTGCGTCTGGGTCAGATCAGCGACGGAACTGGCCTGATTGTGATTGAAGTCACAGGACACAAGCGGCTCGTCATTGACCGCCAGCACCCCTTTCAACGGACCGTTTTCAGAAGCCCTGCGCAGGGCCTCGTTCACCGCATCAACCGTGATGTCCCGTTCGGCTGTCATCACCAGATCAACCATGGAAACATTTGCTGTCGGGACGCGAACTGCTGTCCCGTCAAGTTTGCCCTGAAGCGCGGGCAAGACCTTGCCGACAGCGCGGGCCGCACCTGTGGAGGTCGGGATCATGGACACGGCAGCGGCGCGCGCACGGCGCAAATCCTTGTGCGCGGAATCAACAGTGTTCTGGTCTCCGGTGTAGGCATGAACGGTTGTCACAAAACCGGCTTCAAGCCCGAAGGCCTCGTTCAGCACATGCGCAACAGGGGCCAGACAGTTTGTTGTACAGGATGCATTTGAAACAACCAGATGTTCAGAAGTGATCGTTTGTTCGTTGACACCGAAAACAACAGTCTGGTCAGCGCCATCGCACGGCGCGGAAACCAGAACGCGCTTTGCACCGGCTTCCAGATGAGCGGCAGCGGCAGCGCGGGAGTTGAAGCGCCCTGTGCACTCCAGGACAATGTCCACACCAAGCTCACCCCAGGGCAATTTCGCAGGCTCCCGCTCGGCCAGCACCCGGATGCGCTGGTTTCCCGCCAGAAGCAGATCACCTTCCAGACCAACATCAAACGGCACCTTGCCGTGAACGGAATCATACTTGAGCAAATGCGCAGCCTGATCAGGAGCAGAGAGGTCATTGATCGCAACAAATTCCAGATCTGCCAGAACGTCCTTTCCGGACGCATTTTCCAGAGCGGAGCGAAGAACCAGACGCCCGATGCGCCCGAACCCGTTAATTGCAACTCGCAATGCCATAACTTCTGCCTTTCCCAATTCTGCTTCAACTTGTGAACCCGAAAGGCTCGGAACTGAAAATTTTCTCAGTTCCCGTTGAAGTTCGTTCGTTAGAATCAGAGTATAAGGTTCATTTATGAAAATTCAATGACCAAAATGTTCCAAAATGAAAACAAAGCACCCAAAATGAAGATTTTTCACTTCCCGAACGTCAGATTGATCACAAAACTAACCGGAAATTTCACTTACGGTCTTCAACTCAAGGTCCAGTCCCTTAATACATTTTCCCAGATCACCCTTGGGCATACGGTCCGTCGCAAGAACCTGAATCTGTGACAGGTGTCCCATTCGGACCAGAGCCGTCCGGCCGAATTTGCTGCTGTCCGCAGCCAGTATGGTTGTCCTTGCATTCTCCATAATGACCTGGGCCGAACGCACCGAGCTGTAGTCATAATCCAGAATCGCACCGTCCTCATCCAGACCGCCACAGCCGATCACACCATAATCCGCGCGAAACTGGCGGAAGAAATCCATCGTGGCCTCACCAAGGATACCCCGGTCTTGAGATCTCACCACACCACCCGAGACAATCACTTCAAAGGAAGGGTTTTCAGACATCACATGGGCCACGGCCAGTGAGTTGGTGATGATTCGCAGCCCTTCATGCCTGAGGAGGGCCCGCGCGACACGCTCGCTTGTTGTCCCCATGTACATGAAGACAGAGGCGTGATCCGGAATCAGATCCGCAACCAGACGTGCAATCCCCTGCTTTTCCTCGCTGTTGATCGACTGCCGCTGACCAAAGTCAAGATTCTTCACAGACGAACGGAACGACGCGCCTCCGTGAAAACGATCCAGCAACTTGCCATCACACAGAGCATTGATATCCCTGCGGATTGTCTGGGTTGTCACACCAAAATCCTGCGCAAGCTGCTCAATCGAAACGAAACCCTGCTCCTGCGCAAGTTTCAGAATGTCTTCCTGACGGCGGCTCAAATCTGCCGTCAACACCTGCCCAATCATCGAATGAGCCGTCTTCCTTGAAGCCTGGACCATAAATTCAATAACTACCCTGCTTATTCAAGCCTGCCATCACCAAACGGAGAGCTTCGCACCCAATCCGTTCGCATTAAAACAACACAGCCTTATAATTTTCTTGACGCCCGCATAGTCGCGATGTTCACTTTTGCTCAAAAATGAACATATCATACTTTTTCTGAGCAAGGGAACCCATGATGTCCACAGAGAACAGCCCCTCGACCCGAAACACTGATCATTCGGGTGACTCCCGCGCCATCCTGAGCATTGATCAGGGCACAACCAGCTCTCGCGCCGTTCTCTTCGGACTGGACACCAAACCCATCGCCATTGCCCAGGAAGAATTCACTCAGTACTTTCCCAACGACGGCTGGGTGGAACACGATCCCGAGGAGATCTGGAACTCTGTGGTTTCGGTTTGCCGCAAGGCTCTTGCTGAAGCCCAAGACAAAAGCATTCGCGTCGAGACCCTCGGAATCACGAACCAGCGGGAAACAACGGTTGTCTGGGATCGCAAGAGCGGAAAGGCCATTGGCAACGCCATTGTCTGGCAGGACAGACGCACAGCAGACTATTGTCAGTCCCTCAAGGAAGCCGGAGAGGAAAAAACCGTCACAGCCAAAACAGGGTTGCTGCTCGATCCCTATTTCTCCGGCACAAAGCTGAAATGGATTCTCGACAACACACCGGGGCTGAGAGAACGCGCCAAAGCCGGCGAGATCGCCTTTGGTACCGTTGACAGCTTTCTTCTCTGGCGCCTGACAGAAGGCACAGAACACGCAACAGATGCAACAAACGCCAGCCGAACCCTGCTTTTCAATATTCACACGCAGGAATGGGACAAGGATCTTCTGGAGCTTTTTGACATTCCTGCCGAAGTCCTTCCTGAAGTCAAAGACTCTTCTGCGGCCTTTGGCACAACAAAGGAATCAGCAATTGGCGCCGCACTGCCCATCGAAGGCATCGCCGGTGACCAGCAGGCTGCAACATTCGGACAGGCCTGCTTCAAACCCAGGAATATCAAAAGCACCTACGGCACCGGCTGCTTTGCCCTGATCAACACAGGACAGGAGGCAAAGGCCTCTCAAAACCGCCTGCTGACGACAGTGGCCTATCGCCTCAACGGTGAAACAACCTATGCTCTTGAAGGATCCATCTTTGTCGCGGGTGCAGCCGTTCAGTGGCTCAGGGACGGTCTGCAAATTATCACGTCTTCCGCCGAGACCGGGCCGATGGCTGAAAGCCTGCAGGACAACAGGGGTGTTTATCTGGTCCCCGCCTTCACCGGGCTTGGAGCTCCCTGGTGGGACCCCTATGCCCGCGGTGCGCTCTATGGCCTGACCAGAGACACCGGCCCGGCTGAAATCGGACGCGCCACCCTTGAATCGGTCTGCTACCAGACGCACGACCTGCTCTCTGCCATGAAAGCAGACGGCGGCGCTCCAAGTCGTATCAATGTTGATGGCGGCATGTGTGCCAACGACTGGCTGATGCAGTTCCTCTCCGATACGCTGGATCTGGAGGTCCAACGCCCCGAAATCACCGAGACAACCGCTCTGGGAGCCGCGCTTCTGGCTGGCCTGCAGCATGGTCTTTACAACTCGCTCGATGAAATTTCGGCACTCTGGCATTGCGAGCGCAGCTTCAAACCGGCGATGGACAAGGAGAGGCGGGACAGAAATCTCGAAGGCTGGTCTCTGGCCCTGAAACGAACACGCCTGCAGGACTAGGCACAGACTCATCAGAAAAGCCCGCGCAGCAATCACGCGGGCTTTTTACACCATCCGGTCAACGGAACCGATATATCCTATTTGCCTCTGGTCCGGCGTTTGGTCACAGCCTTTTTCAGAGCCTTCCCCCGCCCGGACAGGCTCGGATTGGTCATGAAGAACCTGTGTGCAGAAAAGCCCTGACCTGCCGGTTCTATCCGTTTGAAATGACCATCCGGCTGCATCAGCCAGCTTTGGGCTTCATCATGCAGGTTGGCATACATCACCTGATTGAGAACCTGCTTCTTGACTGTGTCATTTTCAATCGGAACCATCGTTTCAACACGACGATCAAGATTGCGGGGCATCAGATCGGCGGAAGAGATATAAACCTTTGCTTCCTGTGACGGCAGCCCCTTGCCATTGCCAAAACAATAGATGCGGCTGTGTTCCAGAAAACGCCCGACAATGCTGCGCACCTGAATGTTTTCAGACATACCCTTCACACCGGCACGCAGACAGCAGATGCCACGGGCAATGATTTCAATGGAAACCCCGGCGTTGCTGGCTTCATAGAGAGCGTCAATAATATCGGGATCGACAAGTGAGTTTGCCTTCAGCCAGATCGCAGCTTCCCGCCCGGCCTTGGCGTGCTCGATCTCGTTTGCAATCTCGCGCATGATACACTTGCGAACAGTATCCGGCGCGTACTCCAGCTTCTCCATACCATGCGGGGATGCATAGCCTGTCGTGTAATTGAACAGCGACGCTGCATCGCGAGCCAGAGCCGGATCGCAGGTAAAATAACTCAGATCCGTATAGATTTTCGCTGTAATCGGGTGATAGTTTCCGGTCCCGAAATGGACATAGGTTCGAATATTGTCTGCGTCACGCCGCACAACCATCGAAATCTTGGAATGGGTTTTCAGATCCACAAAGCCATAGACCACCTGGACACCTGCACGCTCCAGATCCTGCGCCCAGCGGATATTCGCCTCCTCGTCAAAACGCGCTTTCAGCTCAACCAGAGCCGTCACGGACTTTCCGGCCTCGGCAGCATCCTTGAGCGCCCGGATGATCGGAGAATCATTGGAGGTCCGATAAAGCGTCTGCTTGATGGCAATCACATCCGGATCGCGCGCAGCCTGACGCAGGAACTGGACCACCACATCAAAGCTCTCATAAGGGTGATGGACGATGAAATCCTTTGCGCGGATCGCGGCGAAACAATCCCCGCCAAAGTCCTTGATACGCTCCGGGAAGCGGGGCGAATAGCTCTCGAACAGCAGATCATGCCGGGAAGACACAATCATCTGTGACAGATCGGCCAGCCCCAGCATCCCCTCAAGGACAAAGACATCACTTTCTTCGGTATCCAGCTGCTTCGTCACAAAATGGCGCAGATTCTGAGGCATCCTTGCATCAAGCTGCAAACGGATCACGGACCCGCGGCGACGACGGCGCAACATGGTCTCAAAGGTGCGCACCAGATCTTCCGCTTCCTCATCCACCTCGACATCCGAATCCCGGATAATCCTGAACAGTCCCTCTCCAAGAAGCTCGAAACCGGGGAAAAGACGATCCAGAAAAAGGTGTATGACCGATTCCAGCGGGACAAAGCGCTGTGCCTCACCGGGCAACTGGACAAAGCGCTTGATGTTGTGAGGGATGGGCAACAGCCCTTTCATGGCCTTGTTGTCACGTGTCGCCAGCAATTCCAGTGCGAGCACCAGTCCCTTGTTCGGAATGAAAGGGAACGGATGCGCCGGATCGACAGCCAGCGGGGTCAGAGCCGGGTAGACCTGCGTGGTAAACCAGTCCTCAAGCCAGTTGCGCTCATCCTCCGAAAGTTCACTGATTTCCAGAAGATAGATATCTTCCTTTCTCAGTTCCTGCAAAAGCTCCAGCAGTGTTGTCTGCTGCAGGGTCATCAGCTTGCGTGCTGTCTCGGTTATGGCTTCAAGCTGCCCTTCCGGTGTCAGACCATCAATACTGGGAGTCGTAATTCCTGCAGCCACCTGTCCCTTCAGACCCGCAGCACGCACCATATAGAATTCATCCAGATTACTGGCTGAAATGGAAATGAAGCGAAGCCGCTCAAGCAGAGGATGCTCCGGATTGCTCGCCTCCTCCAAAACCCGCGTATTGAATGCAAGCCACGACAATTCGCGATTTACAAAGCGTTTTGGCGACTTCTCTGCCAGAAGGTGCGCACCATCCATTTCCGCGGGTTTGTCCTGCACAGTTGTCTGTCCTGCTGTCTGGCGCCCTGTCGTCGATGTTCCGGGAGAAGAACGGCGAGAGCCAGGCGCTTGTTTCGGGGTTACGGAACTGTCCGTCATTGGAAAATCTCATACCTTATGAAAGTGTTTACAGCAAAACAGTCTGCCTTCTTAGCATCCACACATTGCGCTTTTATGTAACCCACTCTCAAAACGGCAAAAGCTTCTCCGGAACCGGCCTGCCCCTCATTTTTTCCAGAAGGGCTTCGCCTCGCAGAATTTCTGCCAGGTTTCTCCAAGCTTTTTCATCTGTCTGGCTTCTGCCTTCTGATAATACTTCAAGGTCAGATCAATTGCACGGTTCAGACTGTCATTCCCCGGCTCCCTCAGGGCCCCCAGCAATTGATCAGCCACAAGGGTATCGTTCAGGCTCCCGAGACGCCCCTGCAGTTTCTTGCACCGCCTGATGAAAAGGGCTGTTTTCTCTTCCTCTCCGAAAGAAGCAAAGAACTCGGACGAATAGCGCATGGTTTTCACCTTGAGGCGCAGCTCATGCAGGGCCTCAATATCCATCACCAAGATGTCCCCCGGAACCTGATAGAGGATGTCGCTCCGGCGATCATTCAAAAGTGTCTTCCAGAGTTCCGACACTGCATGCTCACCCTTTTTGTCTCCCTGCCTGAGGACCAGCGCCGTCACATCAAGCAGAAGCGCCGTAAAGTCCCTTGATTGCAGCCCTTCAAGAATGGTCCTGTAGGCCGCATGCCTTGCCGCTTCAGCCTTTTGGAGCAGCGCCCTTAACGCCGCAGATTTTTCAGCATCACCGGCATGCTTTTCCAGCAGTGGCAAAAGCCCCTCGGCAATCAGCACATCCCAGTCACGCCCCACACCCGACACACGCTGCAAGGCCTTGAGCCTTTTGGCCAGCTTCTTCCTGCCGCTCTTTTTGGGAAAACTCTGGTCCAGCAATCCCAGAACCGTTCTCAGGCGTCTGATCGCAATGCGATACTGATGAAGGATTTCAATCCGGTCTTCCCCCAGAACAGGGAGGAGTTCCGCATTCCTTTGTAACTGTTCAACGGCAGAAGACATGGCCAGCGCCGCAACATCCCAGCCGGAGACACGCTTTTTGAAACGGACATCCCCCGCCCGCACCTCTGCAGTCCCGGTCTCCACACCGAAGCGATAGAGATTGAATCCCCGCTCTGCCTTGGAATACACGCCGATCCGGAACGAATAGTGTTCATTCCACTGCCGGACAAGTTTCAGCACCTTTTGAACAGGACCAGCTTTCAGCTCCAGTTCAACCTCCGAGACGCTCGCACTGACCGGCTCGCCTCCGGAAAACGTTTCTCCTCCGGAACCGGATCTGATGGAACCAGTATCAATAACCATCTCGATTCTGCAGTCATCCACAACCAGATCCCGGATCACCCGCCTGACATCTGTCTGGCAAATCTCTGTCAGTTCCTGCCCTTTGCAAAGCTCCAGAATTTTCTTCCGCACAGCCTTGTCAGCAACAAGGCTCAAATCCGGTACCGGGCCTGAAACCGGCAGATTGATTTCCAGCCGTCTGGCCACAAGACCGGCACCACCGATCTGTCCTTTCAGGGTCTGCACCCACTGGCCCTTTTCCCGGCGAACCCGCAGAGCCATCCCGTTCCGGCTCAGAACGAGGTCAGGCGTGTCAAAATAGACTGCCCGCAACCGGACCTGCCGGGCGCGGCCTTCACTGAAGGAAAGAATATCTCTGGATTTACGAAAGATCGAGAGTTCTGCAGGATCAAAAAGAAGCTTGAGTTCGATTTCCTGGGTACCGGAGGGGAGATTCATCTGTTCGTCTGATTTCCATGTTCGTGTGTCTGTTTGACGTCGCAAGCGTGCTTCTTGAGCAAACGCTTTTCAGAAAACCGGCATCAACAGCAATCAACAGCGCCGTGAAAACGGCGCATACACCCTGAAATCAAAACCTGCCTGCAGAGACCTGCTTTCCATACGTCCCGATCATCGTCGGGAAAAGTTGTGTAATGCGAACAACGCATTCCGTTACTTTTTTGTTATATGAATATAAAATTAACATGACACAGGCCCCTCAGCCAGAAACAAAAGAGCTGCACAACCATGACAGTGCGCAGCTCAAATCCGTGTCACCGAATATCAGAACAGATTACAGGACTCTACTTTTGATTCCATTTGCCCTGGCTGTCCTGATACCATGTCCCACCGGGCGCATCGTTCAGAATCTCGGGTGCAAAAACCCGTCCGACATCATCAGCAGACACACCTTCCTTGTCGGCTCTCTGCTGGTAAATACTCTTGCGCTTTGCATTGACACTCTGTGCGAAATCAACGGCAGCTGCATTGCCACTGTCACGAACGATCAGGTAACCATTTGCTCCCTCACCCAGCGCACCTGACGCTCTGAGACTGTCCAGTGTCGAAGCCTGCGCAGCGCCCGTCGCCATCATCAGGGCTATGGACAACGCACCCAATAACGCAGCTGTTGCGGAAAAATAACGCGATACAAAAGCCATCACAGGAAATCTCCCCAAAAGGCATCTGAAAAACTTTGATAGACAACACTCATCAGAAGATATCCGGATTACTGTCGATATCTTCACGCGCTTGCTCTTCAAGACGAACACGGACATCAGCATCCAGCTTGATGTTCAGATTGATTGTAATCGGCTCCTGGGGCGCCTGCACCTGAACCGTTGGTGTACAGCCCCCCACGACAATCAGACCTGACAGCAAGAGGCAGGATGACAGCATCATCCCCGCCCTGTCCGTTTTCAAAACCCGAGCAGGAAGTTTCATTCCCCGCCTCCTTCGTTCATAGCATTGTTTTTAAATATGCCTGCAATTGTGGCAAAGCCGTGACCTCCTGCCCCTTTTCTATCGGGCAAGCTGTTGCAACAGCCCCTGTGAAACGGACTGTCCCAGCAAAAAAGCCTCAAGCAGGGGCTCAACCCTTGTTTCCAGATTGATGTTGATCGCGAAGGGATAACCATCAAGCACATCAGGATTGCTGCCTTTCAACTCCAGCGTCAGAACAGCAGCCTGGTCTTCCTTCATGGGCTTGTTCAGAACAAGACGCAGGGAAGAATAGCGGAAATCCTGCAGGGCCTTCAAAAGCAGTTCAACCTGCTCACCGCCCCCTCCAAGAGCCTGTTTCACAGCTTCTGATCTCAGGGACAGACGCCCCGGACCGTCACTGGCAAGCACAGCATTGTCTATCGCAAAGGCGTCGCCCAGACGATGCACCGGGATCATCCCCGAGAGCGTCCCTGTCCCGTCCAGATGCTCACGCCCGACCAGATCAAAGACAGTTCGCAAATCCACCGCCTCGACCAGCAACTCAACCATCGTTTCAACCTGGCCAAGACGCACAGTGACAGGCCGGACTGAAAGCTGGCCATCCGCAGCCTTCAAAGTGACCTCTTCCAGAACGAGGGCCGGTTGACCGGAACCAAACAGGCCAAATCTGGCTGACAATGGCCCCAGCGGGATGCCCGAGACATCCAGTTTGTCTATCCTGACGCTTTGTCCCAGAGGAAAGATCGGGGGCTCAAAACGCGACAATGTTCCATCCAGCCTGAAACCGGAAAAGCTCTGCCCTCCGTAGCTGAACTGATTCAGCATGAGATCAAGATCGGCAAAGCCCGTATAGGCGCCCGCCTCTCCTTCAAGGGACACCTGCAGGTCGTACTCACCAGCCAGTTTTTCAAGGCTTTCCGATTCCGGCAGCAATGCGATCAGCCCCAACCCCTCCGCTCCAAGCCATTCCTTTGAAAGCGAAGAAGACGCTGCCCGGACCTCCATCCTCCACTTGCCGGAAACGGGATCCGCCTGCCCGGACCAGCGTGCCACTTCAACCGGCTCTGCTGATGTCAGCTCACTCACACTGCCGGACAAACCGAGCTTGCCGTTTTCCTCCTGCGCTTCAAACACCGCAGCAAGAGGCATCTGTAGTGCCTGCCCCTCCAGCACGACAGTCGGCTTCACCCCTGCCCTGATCTCAAATTTCTTCAGCGTCGGCTCAGGGCCAAGCGCTCCGGCAATCCTTGTTTCGACTGCAGAAAAAACAACCTCTTCCAGTTCCGGGGAAAGCGGATTGAGCATACCGTCCTGAAGCCTGTGCATCAGGCTGACATCAGTTCCTTCAACCCGTGCTTCAAACACACTGTCCCCAAGATCGAGGTTTCCGATATTCCTGAGTTTCAAAGTCACAGGTTTTTGCTGAAGCTGCAGCACAAGCTTTTCAACCTGACCACTGTTGCTGTCAAATTCCGCAGCAAGTTCCGTTACAGACAGAGGTACGGAAAGGCGTTGTGTCTCGAACAGATCGTTTTTTGATGTTGCAAGATCCAGAGAAAGCCCTGCTTCCTGATCCAACCGGAACCCCCACTGATTTTCTGCATTTTCTGCCAGTCTCAAAACAGGACCGGAATCCAGCATCATCAGGGCAGGGCCAGAAAGGTAGGGACTGAAGGCCTCGGCCTTTTGAGTGGAAGCCGAAAACGGCTGCATCAACCGGAATGCCAGAGCCTGCTGTTGTGCTCCGGCCTCAAAGCGCAACTCTCCCCCAAGGGACAGATTGAGGCGCCTTTCTCCGGGCAAAGTCAGGGAATTCACCAGATCCAGCCGGACAGCAGCACGCTCTTGCGCAGCCCTGACAAGGGTTTCCGCCAGATAACTTTCGTTTTCCTGTCTGTCCACTGCCAGAGAGAGCGAGCCTTCCAACTCCCCTGCATACGCCCCTTTCTGCACAGTAAAAGACAGGTTCCCAACAGGCATTCCCGCTTCGGAGCGAACAGAAAAGCGTCCGGCGGAAGACGGCAGGTCGCTCCCCTCAAAAGAGGTAAAATCCCAGAGAAGGTCTATCGTTTCAGCCTCCACGACGAGAGACAGCCCTCCCTTCAGGGCGCCGTAGCGTTCCTGCTCCAGATCGGACAGAGTGAAACTCGCACGCTGAAAGGCAAGCCCCTTTGCCAGAGCCTCGCCGCCAAACCGGGAGAACAGCCGCCCTTCATCCGTGTTGAGTTCCAGCGTCCCGTCCCGAATTTCCAGGGTATAGACTTCCTCCGGCACCAGCGCCAAAAGCCATGACAGATCCAGACTTCCAGACTCATTCTGCCCGGAGGAACCCAAAAGCTTTTCAACAAAGGGCGCTTCACCTGCACGAACATCAGCACGCACGACAGGCCGGTCGACAACAAGCCTTCGCTTTGAAAGATCCAGCGTTATGCGGGAAAAAGTGATCTGATCGCGGAGCCGCAAACCGGACAGCACCAGACCGGAACTTTCAATCTGCTCAATTCTGTAACTGAAATCATCAATGCCACTGGCAGACAGGGCAGCATCCAGCACATCATCAGCCAGATCGTATCGAAAGAACCAGAAGACTGTTGCCAGTACAATCAACAGGGCTGCAGGAAACAGGAGCAACCAGAACCAAAGGGATTTCAAAAGACCCTTTTTTTCAGGTGCAAAGGCCGATGGAGGGCGTTTGGATCGAAAAGAGGCCAACTTGGTTTCTGTCCGGATTGATTCACAGGGAAGCTACGCACCGCTCACCTTCAGAGTGAGTGATATCCTCTGGCCCGTCAATTGCCGAACTTGCTTTTTACACCAATAATTTACAGTTTCCGCACCAGTGTCATGCCATCAGCAAAAGGCAGCAGGCAGTGCTCGACACGCGGATCGTCATGAACCATTTCATTGACCTTGCGAATGGCCCGTGTTGTGTCTTCCTGATGGCTGATTTCCGTCACATTGCCGTACCACAGCACATTGTCCAGAATAAGCAGCCCCCTTGGGGCCAGCAGGGAAAGACAACGCTCGTAATATCCTGGATAACGCCCCTTGTCTGCATCCAGAAAAATCAGATCAAAGGGCTCGACTGTTTCATCTTCACACAGGCGTGAAACCTCCTCAAAGGCATCACAATGGCGCAACTCGATCCGCCCGCTTACACCGGCTTCCTTCCAGTAGCGCTCCGCAATGGCTGTGAATTTCGGCTGATTGTCCAAAGCAAGCATATAGCCGTCTTCCGGCAGGTTACGAGCCATACAAAGAGAAGAGTAACCTGTGAAAACCCCGATTTCGAGAATTCTGCGCACCCCCAGCAACCCGACCAGAAAGCCAAGCAACTGCCCCTGTTCGGGGGCAACCTGCATATGACCGAAACGGATACCACGCGTTTCCTCACGCAGGCGGGCCAGCAAAGCGTCATCCCGCAATCCTGTGCTCCGCACGTATTCCCATACCGAAGGATTCAACATCCAGACCGATGTCACACCACGTCTCCCGCTTGCTCTGTCTGTCAGCAGATACAACCGGACAGCAAAACAAACAAGCTGAAAGCACTTGAAAAGCACTCTGCCCTGAATTAAATTCCACATTACGGAATTCAATTCCATTTTATTCCTCTACTAAGTCATTCCCCTGCACATTCAAACCCGGAGACATTTCATGAAGCTTCTGCGTTACGGTCCAGCCGGACAGGAGAAACCCGGCCTTCTCGACAACGACGGCAACATCCGTGATCTGTCAGCTCACCTCGCCGACATCGACGGCCCTGCACTGGAAGAAGACAGTCTGAACAAGCTGAAGGCCCTAGATCCGCAAAGCCTCCCGCTCGTCGAGGGCACACCCCGTCTGGGTTCCCCTCTGACCCGTCCGGGCAAGTTGCTGGGAATCGGCCTGAACTATTCTGATCACGCCAGGGAAATGGGACTGGAGCCAACACAGGAGCCGCGCCTGTTCATGAAGGCCATATCCTCCCTGTCCGGTCCCAATGATCCTGTTGAAATTCCCCGCAACTCAACACACACAGACTGGGAAGTCGAACTGGCTGTCGTGATCGGGAAAAAAGCCAAATATGTCTCTGCAGAAGAAGCCCTGTCCCATGTGGCAGGTTATGCCGTCGCCAATGACATTTCAGAGCGCCACTTCCAGAACAACCTGTCCGGTCAGTGGGTGAAGGGCAAAAGCCATGACACCTTCCTTCCTCTCGGTCCCTGGATTGTCACAGCTGATGAAGTTGCAGAACCCGGAAACCTGAAACTCTGGCTGGATGTGAACGGTGAACGCAAGCAGGACGGTACGACAGCCAACCTGATCTTTGATCTCAAGACCATCATCAGCCATGTCAGCGCGTTCATGACGCTGCATCCGGGCGACGTCATCCTGACAGGAACACCGGCTGGCGTCGGGCTGGGCCAGAAACCTGAACCACAGTTTCTCAAAGCAGGCGATAGCATGATCGTTTCTGTTGAGGGCCTCGGCGAGCAAAGACAGCTCTGCATCGACGCCTGAGATCCTTCCTCCTCCAAAAAGCGGAGCAGGATCGAAACCCTGCTCCGCTTTCTTTTTCAATCCGTCCGTCAACCGCGACCGCGATAGCCCGGGACACCCTGATCAGGGATCCAGACACCTTCCGGCGCCGGACCGCTTTGATAAAAGACATCAATCGGAATTCCGCCACGCGGATACCAGTAACCGCCGATCCGGATCCATTTCGGCTCCAGAAATTCCTGAAGACGGCGCCCGATAGACACTGTGCAATCCTCGTGAAAGGCGCCGTGGTTGCGGAAGGCTCCCAGGAAAAGCTTGAGGGATTTGCTTTCAACAAGCCACTGATCCGGCACATAGTCGATAACCAGATGAGCAAAATCCGGCTGGGCTGTCATCGGACACAGCGATGTAAATTCCGGCGCGGTAAAACGGATCATGTAGGGTGCATCAGCCTGCGGGTTCTTCACCCGTTCCAGTTCAGCCTTGTCCGGATGATCCGGCAGCACCGTTGCTCCACCAAGCTGTTTGAGATCCGCATAAATATTCTCTTCGTTCATGACAGTTCCTATCCCGTTTCCGTCTTGTTCGGATATCACTTAAACACCGCGCTCATTGCCCCAGATCAGCACATGAAGCTGGGGCAGAACACGCGCTTCATACCAATGATCAGCCTGCGCCCGGTCAATCAGCCAGCGCATGCGCTCCATAATTCCCCGGATGTCGACAGTCTCCTCCTCGCCCGAGGCTTCAGGCGGCGTATGGTTCCCCGGCTGCAAAACAAAGGGAACCCCCGGATAACGGGACGCAACCTCGCGCGCATAGAGATAATCCGCCTCATCAAAAACCACGACCTTCAGGCAAACCTGCGTTTCCACTTCCGGAAAGGCAGCTGTCGCACGGAAGGCCTCATCAAGCTTGTGCCAGTCTGTTTCCATTTCCGATGACGGTGGCTTGGGACTCAAGGTCAGAACATCCAGCAAACCGAACCACTCTTTAACAACAGAGCCCTGTGTCTCCATTCCGAAACGGAACCCTTTGTCATGGCCCTCGCGGATCAGGTCTTCCAGAGGCTGAATGGCCGGATTGCCTCCGGACAGGGTGATCAACAGAGGCTTCCCCCCGGACAAACGGCTGACATCATCAAGAATGGTCTCAACACTCATGGGATGCCATTCATGACGGAAGCTGTTGTCCACTGCATGGAGTGTGTCACACCAGCTGCACCGGTAATCACAGCCCCCGGTCCGCACAAAAACAGTCGGCTCCCCGATCAGGGCCCCTTCACCCTGAATGGTCGGACCAAAGATTTCGTTCACCCTGATCAGGCGAGAAGACAGCAAAGGCGCGGTTGCTTCCGACATGGCTCATCCCGCAGCAGGTGTCGGACGATATTCTGCCCAGGTTTTCGGTGTCTCACTGACGCGCATGGCAGAAACCTCTGGCCACCGTGCAACAGCCCAGTCATAGAGGTGCTTTGCCATCTTTTCAGCCGTGACCATGTCATCACCCAGCACATCGTTCAGATGCCTGTGATCCAGTTCGTCATCAATGTAGCTCTTCAGTTCTGCCAGCTCCAGATAATCGCGGACAAACCCGGCGGAATTCAGCTCTTCCCCTATCAGTTCGACCTCCACGATATAGTTGTGCCCATGCAAACGAGAACAGGGATGTCCTTCCGGAACCCGCAGAAGCTGGTGCGAGGCTGAAAACGCGAACTGCTTGGTAATGCGATACATAATTCAGTCCCTCCCCGCCCCGGGTTTCGTTCCCTCGACCTCTGCCTGACGAACGGCTTCCTTCCAGAAGTCCGGGTCGGCATAGACTGTCGGATCTTCACCACCGGCCAGTTCAAACGCTTCCCGGCGTTCCACGCAGGTTCCACAGCGCCCGCAATGCAGGTCGCCTCCCTTGTAGCAGGACCAGGTTTCCGCATAGGGAACACCGAGCTTCAAACCCTCAGCGGCAATCGCACTCTTGGGTACATGAACATAGGGTGTGTAAAGCCTGATATCCGCATAGCCTTCAAGGGCATGGCGCTGCATGGTTTCAAAGGATTCAACAAAGTCCGGGCGACAGTCGGGGTAGATAAAATGATCCCCGCCATGAACAGCTGTTGCGACGGCTTCAGATCCGTCTGCAGCTGCCACACCGAAGGCAATTGCCAGCATGATGGCATTGCGGTTCGGCACAACGGTCGCCTTCATGTTGTCTTCCGCATAGTGACCATCGGGCACATCAACATCGTCCGTCAGGGCAGAGCCGGACAGAAGCGAACCAACATGAGAGATATCAATAACGGAGTACGGCACACCCAGTGCCCGGGCACAATGTGCAGCAGAATCCAGTTCTTTCCTGTGACGCTGTCCATAGTCAAAGGACAACAATCGCGTCAGGGTATTTTCCTTCGCAACCTTGTAAGCCAGGGTCACGGAGTCAAGTCCGCCAGAGCAGACGACGAGTGTCTTCATTGTCGTATCCTTGTTTTATCCGGGTAGGCTGCGACCGGGGTGGACCACCAATTGACCCACACTGCATTGACCTTGCTCTACACCAACATACACCCATTTGGAAGAGCTTTCATGCAGGATCACCCCTGCAGGGAACACATGGCCTGCTTCACGACTGGACGAGAGCCACTTTTCTTCCTATCTTTCGCATCAGAAAGACCCAAAGCCTTCGACAGGAAACCTCATGAGCCCTTCAGCAATCCCGTTCAGCAAAATGCACGGCCTCGGCAACGACTTCGTTGTGATGGATTTGCGCAAGCTCCCCGATCTTGTGATGAACGAGGAACGGGCGAAGCGTATTGCTGACCGACGCTTCGGGGTCGGCTGTGACCAGCTGATTCTGATTGAGCCCCCCGTCAATGCCGAAGCCGATGTTTTCATGCGCATCTACAACAACGACGGCTCACAGGTTGACGCCTGCGGCAATGCCACACGCTGCGTTGCTGCCGTGGTCATGGCGGAACTGCAAAGCGGCCGGATCACCATTCAGACCAATGCCGGCCTGCTGCACGCCACACAGGCAGAAAATCAGCTTGTGTCTGTGAACATGGGACCAGCAAGGCTGGAGTGGAAAGAGATTCCCCTTTCTGAAGAACGGGATACCCTGAACATGGGAATCGAGCTGCCGCCCCTCAGCAATCCGGTTGGTGTCAACATGGGCAACCCCCATGCCGTTTTCTTCGTCGAGGATCCGGATGCCCTTGATCTGCAGACACTGGGAGCCCAGCTGGAACACCACCCTCTTTTCCCCGAACGGGCCAATATCAACGTCGCAGGAATTACCGCCGAAAATACGTTGCGCCTGCGTGTTTTCGAACGTGGTGCCGGCATCACATCTGCCTGCGGTACCGGTGCCTGCGCAACCGGCGTAGCCGCCGCACGCCGCGGTTTAACAGGACGCAAGACCACGATACATCTTGATGGCGGCCCCCTGCATATCGAATGGCGCGAAGACGGGCATGTCATTATGACAGGTCCTGTGGCCACCGCCTTCAAGGGAGAACTGGATCCTTCCCTGCTGGTCTGAAAGCGCCCAGCCCTGCAGGGAATGCATCGCCGCTATCGCCTTGTCTGACTGGACAGCTCAGACAATCTGGTTCATAAAGCGCTCAACCGCGCGAAAGATGAGCGCCCTTTCCAACGCATTCGAACAAAGCCAGCAGGCCTCTGCCATGACAGACCCCAAGTCTGAAACAGAAATTGTGACCTTTGGATGCCGCCTCAACACCTATGAGTCAGAGGTCATGCGCCAACACGCGCGCGATGCCGGTCTGGAAAACACAATCATCTTCAACACCTGTGCCGTTACAGCAGAGGCCGAGCGTCAGGCACGACAATCCATCCGCAAGGCGCGCCGCGACAATCCGGATGCCAGAATCATTGTCACGGGCTGCGCTGCGCAGATCAATCCGGACAGCTTTGCTTCAATGGATGAAGTTGATCGTGTCCTCGGCAACGAGGAAAAACTGAAGGCAGAGAGCTTCGGTATTCACGAGACAGCACGTGTTGCAGTAAATGACATCATGGAAATCGAGGAAACCGCGGCACATCTGGTGCACGGCTTCGAGGAACACACCCGCGCTTTTGTCCAGATTCAGCAGGGCTGCAATCACCGCTGCACCTTTTGCATCATCCCCTACGGACGTGGCAACAACCGTTCTGTTCCCATTGGAGCCATTACGGAACAGGTACGCGAACTGGTCAGCAACGGTGTTCAGGAAGTGGTTTTCACGGGCGTAGATATCACGGATTACGGGCTCGATCTGCCCGGCACCCCAACACTTGGCCAAATGACCCGCAGGGTCCTCGCACTTGTCCCGGAGTTGCCGCGTCTGCGCCTGTCTTCAATTGATCCTGTAGAAATCGACGAGGACGTCTATCAGCTGCTTGCTGAAGAACCCCGGTTGATGCCTCATCTTCACATCTCCCTGCAGGCCGGAGATGACATGGTGCTCAAACGGATGAAGCGGCGGCACCTTCGCAACGATGTCGAAACCATGGTCAGGCGTGCACGCGCCCTGCGCCCCGATGTGGTCTTTGGCGCGGACATCATCGCAGGCTTTCCGACAGAAGATGACACAATGTTCCGGAATTCCCTGAATCTTGTGCGCGATCTGGATCTGACCTATCTGCACGTCTTCCCCTACTCTCCCCGCCCGGGCACGCCTGCAGCCAAAATGCCACAGGTTCCCGGCCCGACCCGCAAGGCCCGCGCCGCCAGCCTCCGCGAAGCCGGACAGGAAGCGGAAAACCGCTTTTACCAAAGCCTGATCGGCAAGGATGTCGAGGTGTTGATGGAAAAGGGCAATTTCGGGCGCTGTCAGCACTACGCACCGATTGCAGTTGAAGACTGCGAGGAAACAGAAAAACTGCGGGGCACAATCGTCTCTGCTCGCGTTACAGGCTTCAAAGACGGCAAGCTGACGGCCCTGCGAAATCCTTCAGCCTGAAACAGACAGGACCACTGCCTTCCCGGACAGCAGCTGCGATCAGCACTCCCGACGGTAAATGCGATCAAATTCGTAAGCCAGTTCATCGGCAGCATCGATGTAAAGATCCGCATCTTCACTGATCCAGGCCTCTTCCAGCTCGTCAGCAAGCCTGATCAGTCGACGATTGCCTTCTGCCTCTGCTGCGAGAAGAGCAATATCCGATACAAACTCCAGAGCTTCATCATCAGCATTGGAAATATAAAAAGCAGAATCCAGATCATCTGCCGCAGCCTGCAACAGTTCTGTGACATCGTAGAGATCCTCACAGCTCAGTTGCTCCGCCCCCCGGGCATGCCCCGAAGCAAAAACAAACAGTGACAAAGACAAACCTGCCAGCGAAAGAAGCTTCTTCATTCCAGAACTTCCCTATTAATGAAGTTGATCATTAACCTCCTGTCACAGGCAAAGAAGGAAACTTTATGACGCACTTGCAAAGCGCTGTCCCGACGTCAATTTGTTCTCCTGAAACCAAAAGTTCTGTTTGCCTTTCAGGCCCCAAAGTTTACAACTACAAACAACAGATTTCAGAACCCGATCAGACGAGCCCCCGGAGAGAATCATCATGAGCGAGAACGAGAAAAAAGGTTGGTTTTCACGCCTGAAAGCCGGACTCTCGCGTTCATCCAGCAAGATCGGGGATGGCATCACCGGCATCTTCACTAGGCGGAAACTTGATGACGAGGCTCTTGAAGAGCTGGAGGAACTCCTCATCACGTCCGATCTCGGCCTTCCAACAGCCATGCGTCTGACAGGCAATCTGGCCAAAACCCGATTCAACAAGGACGTCGATCCTGTTGAAGTCCGGGAAGCCATGGCCGCCGATATCACCGAGGTCCTCCAATCCGTTGCGCAGCCACTTGAGGTTCGCAAGGAACACAGACCGCACATTGTTCTGATGGTCGGTGTAAACGGGACCGGAAAAACGACCACAATCGGCAAGCTGGCAACCCGTTTCACAGCTGAAGGGCACAAGGTCATGCTGGCAGCGGGAGACACTTTCCGCGCCGCTGCCATTGAACAGCTCCAGATCTGGGGAGAACGCACAGGCTGCGAAGTTATTGCAAAGGATCCGGGTGCTGATGCTGCCGGCCTTGCCTACGAAGCCATCGAACGTGCGAGAAAGGCAAACTGCGACCTCCTTCTGATTGATACAGCAGGACGCCTCCACAACAAATCGGATCTGATGGACGAGCTCAAGAAGGTTGTCCGCGTCATCCGGAAGCTCGATCCCGATGCCCCGCACGACATTATCCTGACGCTTGATGCAACCACCGGACAGAACGCCCTGTCACAGGTTGGAACCTTCAAGGAACTTGTTGATCTGAGCGGACTTGTTCTCACCAAACTGGACGGCTCTGCCAGAGGAGGCGTGCTCGTCGCCCTCGCAGAAAAGTACAAGCTTCCTGTTCATGCAATCGGCGTTGGCGAAGGCGCAGATGATCTCCGCGCTTTCGAACCGCAGGACTTCGCCCGCTCCCTGATGGGGCTTGAACGGAATTAACAGGCCGCGCTCTCATAGCAGCGCAGGTGGGCACCTATATTGCCCCAGTTTTCGTTCGCCTGTGCAATGTAGCCTGCGATATCCTTCGACCATCGCGCACGGACGCCCTTGCTGAAGTTCAGATAAAGTTTCCCGTCAACAACACTGAACGCATGAGGATCGACCGGGACCTTGTATCCCTGGGATACGCCATAGGAGCAGAAACCTCCATATTCAGGAAGATACCGCGAAGGTTCGGCCTCAAAGAGCTTCCGGTGTTCCTCCGAGGCAAAGCGGTACAGTTTTCCATCATGAAGAACCTCATGAGCCTCGCTGCCTTCAACAGCGCTGTCCTGCGTGAAATAGGCAACAGGATCATACCCCTCAATCGCCAGCACAGCCTCCTTTGCCGATGCCGTTCCGGCAAGGATGGAGACGAAAAGAAACACAGTTCCCAGAATTTTCAGCATAATCCTGTCCCTTTCACAGTTTTGAACAGCTTAAGGGAAATCGACCTAACGCCCAAATAACAAGACCCTGATCCTTTGGTGAGGATCAGGGTCCTGTGTCTCTTCCCGGTACTGCGGGTGGGGGATAGTTCCCGGGAAAAGCAGGGGGAGACTTTTAGGTCTTAGAGTTCGCCAGCCGGAACATTTTTGATGTTTTCCCAGTTGTCATCACCAAGTTTGATGTAACCGGCGATGTCAGTGAGCCAACGGTCCTGAACCTTTTTGTTGTTGTTCAGGTAAAGCTTGCCGTCGACAACCTTGAACGCGTGTGGATCAATCGGGAATTTCTTGCCAACAGCAGCGCCAAATGCGCAATAACCACCATAGGCAGGCAGATATTTTGCAGGATCCGCTTCAAAGGCATCCTTGTGTTCTGCCTTGGAGAAGAGATAAGTCACGCCTTCATGAATGGCAGTGTGAGCAGTGCTGCCTTCTACAGCACGATCTTCGGTGAAATATGCAACCAGGTCATAACCGGAAGCGCCAGTAATCAGGGTCTCTGTAGCTTTCGCTGCAACGGTACCCAGTGCGATAACACCAACAAATGCAGCGGAAGCTGCCTTTACAAACGTCTTGAACATGTTGCTCTCCATGTCATTAAGGGCACTCAGACCCAATTAAAGGTAAAAGCAGGAAGAGCGTAATCTCAGACCTCTAATTCGATCACTGCACCAGTACAAAAAGGGACGGATTGCTTCCGGCACTCAGGGCTCCAAAGTAGCGACACCTTTCAAACCCTGTCTCTTCCTTGCTTCACAACAAATATACCTACTAATAGATAGATAACAAAATCACAAAGACGTGAACCTGAAAGAAACAGGAACCCGTCACCTTTGATATCAGTTGATTACCCTGCTCTGACAAGCTCCAGCATGGAGACACAGTGCGCCTTGAAACGAGCGGGATCGTTCTTCCGATAGATCAGCAACCCCCCTTCAATGCCCGAGAAGATAATTGCCGCCATACATTCCGGTTTCAGATTAAACTTGAATGCTCCGGTTTCGGCCCCTTCCCTTAAAAGCTCCTGAAGCCATTTCTGATTGAGCTTGTAGAATGTTTCCAGAGAACAAAGCGTATCTTCTTCCAGACTGTCACACTCCGCGGTCAACATACCACACAGGCAAAAATGCTCATCTTCGATCAGGCCTGAAAAGTTATTGAGATAGGCCTTCAATCGTTCAGCCGGATTCTCCGGATAGTCCCGATCCAGCTTCTCAAGCGCCTCTTTAAAGTCGACCAGATAGTCGTCCATCATGGCCTTTGCCAAATGTCCCTTGGTCGGGAAATGGTAATGGACAGAAGCGGTTTTAATCCCGAGGCCATCGGCAAGCGTGTGAAAACTGAAACCGTTGAAACCGCGCTTCTGCGTAAGATTGCGTGCGAGATCCAACAGTTTTTTTGCAGTGTCTGACCGGGGCATGACTCTTCTGTCCTTTTACCGAAATCGAAAAGCGGCAGGGCCTTATTATTTCATCAAAGCCTTAACACCTGGTAGCGTTTTTCCTTCAAGCCACTCCAGAAAGGCTCCACCCGCTGTCGAGATATAGGAAAAATCGCCTGAAACACCCGCATGGGACAGCGCGGAAACCGTGTCGCCTCCGCCAGCAACAGTCAGCAGCTCACCTTTTTTCGTCTGCTCTGCAGCAAAACGCGCCACTTCATTGGTCGCCCGGTCAAACGGCTCTGTCTCGAAACAGCCGAGAGGACCATTCCAGACCAGTGTCCTGCATGTCATCAGGCGGGATTTGATCTCTTCCGCAGACTGGCTCCCCGCATCAAGGATCATCTGATCCCCGGGCACAGAGGACACATCCACAACAGCCGTCGTCACGCCTTCAGCCAGTGTCTCAGCCACAACGACATCACTCGGCAGGATAACATCGCATCCGGCCGCCTTTGCCTTGGCAAGAATGTCGCGCGCGGTATCAGCCATTTCGTGCTCACAGAGCGAACGGCCAACAGAAAGACCCTGGGCATTGAGGAAGGTATTGGCCATGCCGCCACCAATCACCAGGAGGTCTACACGGTCAATCAGATTCCCGATCAGATCGAGTTTCGTGGAGACTTTCGCACCGCCGACCAATGCAGCTACAGGACGTTTGGGTTGGCCCAGGGCCTGCTCCAGATGTTCCAGCTCGGTTTGCATCAGACGACCCGCAGCGGCCGGGAGAGCCTTCGCCAGTCCTTCTGTTGAGGCATGCGCCCGGTGTGCCGCAGAAAAAGCGTCGTTAACATAGACATCACCCAGCTCTGCAAGCGCACTGACAAAACCGGCCTCGTTGGCTTCCTCACCCGCATGGAAGCGGAGATTCTCCAGCAGGACGACCTCTCCGGGTTCTACAGCCTCGATCACAGCCGCTGCATTCGGACCGATTGTATCCGGAGAAAAGTGAACGGTATCTCCATCAAGCGCCCCGGATACCCCGGCAACAACCGGAGCAAGACTCATTTCCGGGACAACCTTGCCTTTCGGACGTCCAAAGTGCGCCATCAGAACAACCCTTGCACCCTTTGCCTGAAGGTCGCGGATCGTTGGCACCGCACGCACAATCCGGCTGTTGTCCGTGATCTCGCCATCTTTCATTGGAACATTGAAATCAACACGGACCAGAACCCGTTTCCCGGAAAGGTCCAGATCGTCAATAGTTTGGAAGGCATTCATGATTTCAGTGTCCTCGTCTTCTCTTTCGGAGTGTGCTTGTAAGGGGGAAACGTCCTGGTGCGAACCAATGTCTCTTAAGATGTTTCTTCTTTTTTCGTTCTCCCAGTGGTATCCCGAACACTCTAAAAATTCAAGATATCTGAGAAATACCGGAACAAAATTATGAACGAACACCAGTCAGAAGAGCACTTCAAAAACAAAATACGGCTGGCGCTTCAGAATTTGGCAGAAAAGCGGGAAACAGCGAGTTACAGACAGCTGGCCATAGCCGCAGAAATCCCTGGTCCACAGATTATTCACAAGCTCACACACCTGCTTGAGGAGATTCTCAGGGAGGATCACGAGGCTGGCAACTGGCCTTCACTTGCCATTCTGGCCGTCAGCCGGACAGAGCCAGCCATACCCCGCGCAGGCTTCTTTATTTTCCTGCGCGAGCAGCTGGGCCTTTACAGCAGTAAAAACGATGAAGGCCCCGATGCCGAGGCCTTCCATGCTGCTCTGCTTGAAAGTCTCTGGAACTGTCTCAACCAGAAACCCTGAAGGTAACTAACCGCCGCAACTGACGTAACGGAAGCCGCTACACTGGAACGAACTGCAAACCGTGCCATCCCCGATGTTCGCCGTCGGGAACAGAGCGCCAATATTGCGATCCAGCGCCCATCGCGTTGCCGTTTGATAACCCTTGGCCTGACACCATTCTACAGCAGCAGGCTTGCCGCAGTCCTCACCCGGCAGACGGCAATAGTTCAGACGGAAGCTGCCAACGACCGGATTTTCGAAACTGTCCGGATCATTCGCAATCTCCTCTTCTTCAACGGCCTGCGCAGCCTCTGACGGCAGAGTGACTGACTGGGAAGGAGCAGCCGGACTTGAAGGCAGAGTGACAGGGGCCAGCGTAACCGGCGCAGACGAAGGTGCAGGGCTTTCATCAAGAGGCTGCACAGATGAAACCTGCCCTTCCGTATCAGGAGAGAAGAGCTGATAGGACGGCGTGAAAAGCTCGTTGCTTGTTGAAGTCGACGCACTGCTGCGAGGACGCAGCGCTGCTTCCGGAACGGGCTCGGGTTTCGGAATGATGGAATCATCTCCGGCCGGGAAGATGCCGGCAGATTCGTAAAGGGCTGCAAGATTTGCTGTATTGGCAGGAACTGCAGGAGACTGCTGTACAACAGCAGCCGGGACCTGAACCGGCTCTGCAGGCACGACAACTGCTGCCGAAGCTGGCGCTGATGGGGCAACAGAAGCTGCCTCTGCAGTTCCAGACGCAGTCGGGGCTTCAACAGAAGCTGGCGCTCTTTGCGGCAATGTGACAGCTTCGTTTGATGGCTGCACAGCAACGGAACGTGCCGGGGAAGACACAGCAGGAGGAGCCTGAAGTTCTCCGGTAACCTCCGGAAGCGCTTCTGCTGGCTGAACCGGAACCGGCGCAGTTCCTGTGGCTGCTGTATCAACCGGGGCAACCTGATTTTCCACAGCTGTTGCCAAAGCGCTTACTGCCTGTTCTTCAACGGTTTCCGGCAGGGGAGCTGTTTCAACAACTTTGGGCTGAACCTGAAAATCCTGTGCTCTTGGCTGGACAGCAACACTTTGCGTGTAGGAAGCAGCCGGACCGGACAAATAGCGCACCTTGACAGAACGCGCAGTGCGTCCCAGTCCGTAATCATTCAGGTTAAAGCTGTCGAGAGATGTGCCCGGACGCGGAAGTGTCACGCCATTTCCCTGACAATCGAGCTGCTTGTAAATCGTTACACTCACATCATGCTTGATCGGCAGATAACCACGATCAAACTTGCCTGGTCCCATAACATACAGGCGTTCTGCTGCATTGAATTTCAGAACCGTATCTGTGCCGCCATAACTGGAAGGTCCAACCAGATTGCGACAGGAAGCCGTTGCGCCCTGATCCCAGGCCGGAACGAAGAGGCGCTGATAGTTCAGACGATCCAGGGCAGACCGACACCCCTGACTGTAACTGTTAAGCCTTTGCAGAAAAAGCGCTCCGGGAGGAGGCCCCATGTCCCTCTGAAACAGGATCATCGACTGGTAAAAATCATTCTGGGGGGCCTGTGCAGAGACCGGATGCGATCCGGTTTGCGGATTGTCCGGAAGAAAATCAGCCGTTGCGCCAAGCCAGAAAGCCCGGGTGCTCTTCCCATCGCCGATAACAGGAGCACACTGGCTGTCCACGTTTCCAAACTGCGGCTGTCCAAACAGGATAACACCAATTTCACCACCAACCTTCAGTGACGAGACAGCACTGTTCAAACCCGGTCCGAGATCGGGAACAAAACGATAGGGCTGACCCGCCGGCAAGGACCAGCGTCTGGCCTGACCATCCTGATTCTCCCCGTCAAAAAGGGTCACATCCCGCGAACCTGCAACGGCAGCGTCACTTGAAGATGCCGGCAAGGTTACAGCCTGCGCATTGGCGACCTGAACAGAATCGGAAACAACTGCTCCAAATGAAACAAAAGCCACAGAGGCAAGAGCAGTCAAAACGGACGAGACAGAGAAACGGATAGCCACAGGCCTGAACCCCTGATTAATAATCATAAAACAAGACAGACAGAGCCAATCCCCAACCAGACCATGCCTGCACAAAACGCACGTCACCAGATTGGCCTTTATAACCATCCGTCAAACCTGTGGCAATCTCGTGACGCAAAAAAGGGGCCCTGTTAAACCGTTCAGTCTGACAGAGCCCCTTTTTCTGATCTTCTGCGGTGAAATACCGTCAGCAAAACTTAACCGGCGTTGGAAAAACGCTCCGCAACATATTCCCAGTTCACGAGATTGTTCACAAAGGCCGTCACGTAGTCAGGACGCGCATTGCGATAATCGATGTAGTAGGAGTGTTCCCAAACGTCACAACCCAGCAGGGCGTGCTCATCAAAACAGATCGGGTTCACACCGTTTGGTGTTTTCGTAACCTTCAGCTTTCCATCCTGGCCGAGAACCAGCCAGCACCAGCCAGAACCGAACTGGGTCACACCGGCGTTGATGAATTCCTGCTTGAAAGCATCAACAGAGCCGAAGTCCTCAACCAGTTTCTTTTCCAGTTCGCCGGGAATGCTGCCGCCACCATTCGGGGACATCATCTGCCAGAACTCGATGTGGTTCCAGTGCTGGGAAACGTTGTTGAAGATACCAGCACGGGCCGCATCGTTGTATGTTGCCTTGATGATTGCTTCCATGGACTGACCTTCCAGATCAGTGCCTTCCAGCAGTTTGTTTCCGTTCACAACGTAGGCATTGTGGTGCTTGTCGTGGTGAAACTCGAGAGTTTCAGCAGACATGTAAGGGTTCAGCGAATCGTACGCATAAGGAAGGGCAGGAAGTTCAAGAGCCATTGGTCCGTATCCCGTATCTGGAAGTCGTAAGGAAAAGCTGTCAGCCCGATCAGGCCGCAACCATTAAACTGAATGCAAGATAGCCCGATTGTCAGCTGGAACAAAGGCTTTCTTGACCGACACAGATTAATCCCATCAATTTGGTCGGCTTCTTCAAAGCAAATGGCGTAAAGCAGGGTCGGAATCAAGCCCTCATTGACTGAATTTAAAGAAAAAAATGACTTCAGTCCTGCTCTATACGCAGAGTAAGCGCTTCAAGAGCCTTCAGTGTCTCTTCACTGACGTGATGCTCCAGACCTTCAGCATCCATTTCAGCCGTTTCATCACTCACACCGGCAGCCTTGAGAAACCGGACAACAATCTCGTGGCGATGACGGGCCTCGTCAGCCATGGCCTGCCCCTCATCCGTCAGAAAGATTGACCGGTACGGCCGGGAAATCACCAGGCCTTCACGCTGAAGCCGCGCGATGATTTTGTTCACAGTGGCATGGCTGACGCCCATGCGCCCGGCAATTTCGACAACACGCGCCTCGCCATTGGCTTTGATCAGGTCATCAATAAGCTCAACATAATCTTCTGCCACCTCTGTCTTGTGTGCTTCGCGGACCCGCTCGAACTTTGCGGCCTGAAGCTCTGCATCTTCCAGAATGCGGCGGTCCTGCTGATCTTCCATACTGATGACGTTTCCTGAATTCTTGACTGTGCCCCAAATTAACGAAGGGGCACGGGGGACGCAAGAAAGCATTAAAAGCCATGTTCACAAAAATGTGCCATTGACACCTTTTGTAGCCAAGGCTACATTTCGAAGCAATCCATACGTTCTACAGCTGCGTATGAAAACTGACTTTGAATAGAAGAAACCGGTCCCGCCCCATGTTTGAAAAACTGAACCTTCCGGCACAGTTCAAAAGAGCCCTTGCCGCCACAGTCTTCCTGTCTGCCGCGATGACAGCACCCGTCCATGCCACAGAGGATCGTCCAACCGTTGTGGCGACCATCGCACAGATTGCAGATGTTGTGAAAAACCTCACAGGTGACAGTGCAGAGGTGTCAAGCCTGATGGGAGAAGGTGTTGATCCGCACAGCTACAGAATGAACAGAAAGGACATTGCCCGTTTAACCCGCGCGGATCTGGTCCTTTACAATGGTCTCTATCTTGAAGCCCAAATGGAAGATGCCCTGCACAGAATGGGAGAAGACAAGCCCGTTCTCGCCCTCGGCGAGGCCGTCAATCCCCAGCTGCTTCTGGCTTCAGCGGACTATTCGGACAAGTTTGATCCGCACATCTGGATGGATGTCAGCAAATGGACAGCCGTCACGAAAAGGGCCCGCAAGAGCCTGCTTGACACCTTCCCATCGCTCGAATCGGCAATTGAGGCCAATTCCCAACCCTACATCAAACAGCTGAACAGTCTGCAAAACTATGTGGAAACCGTTCTGGCAACAGTTCCCGAAAACAGCCGCGTGGTTATTTCGGCACACGATGCCTTCAACTACTTTGGTGATGCCTATGGTTTTGAAGTGCTCGGCATTCAGGGGCTCAGCACGGCCAGTGAAGCCGGCCTGAAACGCATCGAGGACATGGTCGATCTTCTGGTTGAACGGAAAATCCAGGCCGTTTTTGTTGAAAGTTCCGTAGCAGACCGCAATCTGAAAGCCCTGATTGAAGGGGCCGCAGCACGGGGACACACTGTCCGTATTGGCGGCACACTTTTTTCCGATGCGATGGGAGCGCACGGCACCTATGAAGGCACCTATATCGGCATGCTGGATCACAACGCGACAGTTATCACCCGCGCGCTTGGTGGGGAAGCCCCGGCAAAGGGAATGCAGGGCAAGCTGACCGTAGCACCGGCCCAGGAAATCGAGCTTGCCCGGGAATTCGCAACGGAGAACTGACCCATGTCGAGATTTTCTGACCGCCTCAGGAATCTTCCTGCTTTTTTCAAGGACTGCGCCCTTGCTGTCAGCACTGGCGAGAAAGCTTCCCGGTCAACAGCCTCTCCCTTTGCCATTCAGGGCATGAACGTCGCCTATCACAACAAGGCCGTTGTTCGTGATCTGAATCTCGAACTCCAGCCCCAGCGCCTGACAGCCGTAATCGGCCCGAACGGCGCAGGAAAATCCACCTTTATCAAGGCCGCTCTGGGTCTTGTTCCCAAACTGGGAGGACGGGTCAGCGTTTTTGGCAAGGCCCTTGACCGCCAACGCCATTTGATTGCCTATGTGCCCCAGCGCGGCTCGGTCGACTGGGATTTCCCGGCCTCAGCACTGGATGTCGTCGCCATGGGTCTCTATGGCAGGATTGGATGGATCAAGCCGGTCCGCAAACATCACCTGGACACAGCCCGTCACTGGCTGGAAGAGGTTGGCATGGCCGAGTTCGCTGATCGCCAGATCGGGCAGCTGTCCGGCGGTCAGCAGCAACGCGTCTTCCTTGCCCGTGCTCTGGCCCAGAATGCCGAACTCTATATCATGGATGAACCCTTCGCCGGTGTTGATGCCGCAACCGAGCGCGCCATTATTACAACGCTGAAAAAACTCAAGGCACAGGGGAAAACCGTCCTTTGCGTGCACCATGATCTGCAAACCGCGCCCGATTATTTTGACAACGCCTTTATCATGCGCGTGACAGACATTGCCTCGGGTCCGATCAAAGAAGTCTTCACGATGGAGAACCTTCAAAAAGCCTATGGCGGACGCCTCCCCGAGGCAGAGTTGCAGGCCATTCTCTCCCGCCAGTCCGGTCGCGACGGAATCGCGTTGCAATGACAGACCTCCAGTTCAAACTGTTTCAGGACCTTTTGGGGATTCTGGGCCTGCAAGGCGGTTACAACACCTCCCTTGTCCTGATCGGCTCAGCCCTTCTGGGGGCCGTATCCGGTCTGGTCGGCAGCTTTTCACTGCTGCGCAAGCGGGCCCTGATCGCAGATGCCGTCAGCCACGCAACCCTTCCGGGTCTCGTACTGGGTTTCCTTGTTGCCATTGCCCTTGGATTTGATGGAAAATCCTTGCCTTTCCTCCTGATTGGCTCGGCTGTTTCAGGCCTGCTTGGCGTCCTCATGGTTCAATGGATCAGGGACAACACCCGCCTGCCCGAGGATTCAGCGATTGGCACAGTTCTGAGTTCCTTCTTCGGTCTTGGTGTCGTCCTGCTGAGTTATGTGCAAACTCTCAAAAACGGAAGCCAGGCAGGTCTGGAGGATTTTCTTCTGGGCTCAACAGCCAGCATGCTTCGTTCAGAGGCCGAGCTTATCGCAGTGATTGCCCTGCTTTTGTCCATCCTTGCACTGGCCTTTCGCAAGGAAATGGCTTTGGTCTGCTTTGATGCAGGCTTTGCTCAGGCGCTTGGCTGGTCCGTCAAACGCATTGACCTCATCATGATGGGACTTCTGCTGACAGTCATGGTCATCGGCCTGAAGTCTGTCGGCCTCATTCTTGTGATTGCCCTGGTGATCATTCCCCCCGTTGCAGCACGCTTCTGGAGTGACCGTTTGAGCACAATGCTCATACTTTCAAGTCTCTTCGGGGCTCTGTCCTGCTATCTGGGCGCGGCCCTTTCAGCCCTGGCTCCCGACATTCCATCCGGGGCAACCATTGTTTTGACGGCCAGTTCATTCTTCGTGCTGTCACTGGTTTTTGCCCCGCAAAACGGTGTTCTGGCAGCAGCTCTTCGCTTCACAGCTTTCCGAATCAGACTTTGCTCTGATCAGGTTCTGTCCGAACTGAACAAGGGAGAACCCGTTCCTGACAGCCTCACAAAGGCAATCGGACTCTATCAGCTGAGAAGCAGGGGACTGGTTGCTCCCCTTTCAATGGAAATCACCAGAGAAGGTCATCATTACCTCGCTTCCCTGCAGGAGGAAAACTGATGGACTTTTCTGTTCTGGATATTCCCCTGATCGATTTCCTCCAGATTGATCTCCCTGCCCTGCTCGTCGCTGTCTTTGCGGCCATTGTCTGTGCAATTCCCGGTTCCTTTCTGGTGTTGCGCAAGCAAAGCCTGATTGGCGATGCGATCAGCCACGTCGTCCTGCCGGGCATTGTTGCGGGCTTTCTGCTGTCCGGCACTCTGGCTGCAATCCCCATGACACTGGGCGCACTGGGGGCTGCAGTGATTTCTGTTCTTCTGATCGAGTTAATTCGCGTCCTTGGCAAGATCGAAACCGGTGCAGCCATGGGTGTCGTTTTTACCTCCATGTTTGCGCTGGGTGTCGTCATGCTGGAACAGACCGGATCTTCAGGCGTTCATCTGGATGTTGAGCACGCCCTGTATGGAAATCTCGAAAGCACCCTCTGGCTCGGCCTCGAAAAATGGAGTGATCTCTGGTCAGCCCGGGGCTGGGAAACCATGCCGCTCAGACTACAGCAGCTTTCCATTGCGCTGATCTGTGTGGTTGCCTTTGTCAGTGTTTTCTTCAAAGAACTGAAACTCTCGACCTTTGATCCCCTGCTGGCCACATCCCTGGGATTTTCCGCCCGCATCATGTCTTTCGGGCTTGTCATTGCAACAGCCCTCGCTGCCGTTTCAGCCTTCGGGGCTGTCGGAGCCATCCTTGCAATTGCCATGTTCATCTGCCCGCCCTCTGCGGCGCGTATGCTGACAGACAGGCTCTCGAGCCAGCTCTGGCTCTCGGCACTCTATGCCGGTCTTTCAGCCATTCTGGGATATGGTCTCGCTGCTTTCGGCCCTCTGGTTCTCGGAACCGACTTCGCCCTCAACGCTGCCGGCATGATCGCTGTCGTAGCCTTTGTCCTGCAATTTGTAACGATGCTGCTGGCTCCGCGGTACGGCATATTGAGCAGGCGGATAAAATCTGAAATCGAAACAGAAAAGGCCCCGTCCTGAACAGGGCCCCTTTCCTTTCCGGCACAAGCGATCTGCCTATTCGAAGGCGTCACCCGTCTCGACAATAACATCATCCTCGTCGCGTTCGGCTGGCAGTTTCCGTTCAGACAAGGGCGTACAGCCGAAGAAGTTTCTGTAACTTCTGGAGAAGTGGGCAGAAGAGTTGAACCCGCAGGCCACAGCGATATCGATAATGCGCATACGGGTCTGCATGATCAGTTGTCGGCTTCTGTACAGACGCAGTTCCGTGTAATAGCGCGCCGGAGACTTGTTGAACTGCTTTGCGAACATACGCTCGAGCTGACGACGGGATGTACCGGAAACCTTCGCCAGTTCCGACAGGTCCAGAGGCTCTTCCAGATTTTCTTCCATCGCCTGAATCACTTTCAGCAAGCGCTGGTCCTGGATGGCATAGCGCGCCGACAGCCCGAAATACTGGAATTCCCGGCGATCCCGGATCCGTTCATGCACAAACTGATCAGCCACCATACGGGCCAGATCAAAACCGTGCTCCTCGGCGATGATGTTGAGCATCATATCCAGACCGGCCGTCCCACCCACACAGGTCAGACGCTTGCCTTCGGCCTCGAAAAGCTCATTGGATGTTTCGATCTCAGGGAAGGTCTCATTGAAGGCTGTCAGATATTCCCAGTGCACGGCACAGCGGGATCGATCCATAAGACCCGCAGCAGCCAGAAAGTGGGATGCCGTATAGAGCGCGCCGATCACCTTGTCCTGCCGCCCGATCTGACGGAGCCATGCCAGAAGCGCGCCGGAGTCAAACATCGACAGATTGTGTCCGCCACACAGGATGATTGAAGGCCGTTTTCCAGCCTCTTCAAGCGATCCCATAACCTCCAGCTTCAACTCGTTGGACGCCTCAACAGACTCTCCGTCAATCGAGAAGACCTTGCAATCATAGAGCTTTTTGCGCGCAACCTTGTTGGCAACACGCAGCGGCTCCAAAGCAAAACTGAAGCTGTTCATCGAAAAGCCGGGCAAGAGCACAAAAGATATTGGCCGCTCCTCGCCGGTCTGGGACGGGGTAAACATTGCGACAGCAAACTCCTGAAAGCCTTGAAACAATACTCCACAATACTGAAAAAGCACTTTCCCTAGCAAGTGAAAGGATTTGCCAATCAGTCGAATGCGTTACCTCCTGATAACGTTTTGCTGACCTCCGCTTCAAGAAAATCCTTTTGCATCCCTTTCAAAAAATGTTGTATACATTTTGTATATTTTTCGAATTCAAGAGAGAGATGCCATGAGCACTAGCACCGGCAGACAGGCTGGCGGGCGCGCCGCGCGCCGCGCAGCCCGAACCAAGACCAAGATTGAGCAGCTTCCAGGCCTGAAAAGAGGCATCCCGACTGTGGAGGTTCTCAGTACCGAGGGAATCGAGAAGATCATCAATGCAGCCTATGCCATTCTGGAAGAGGTGGGCTGTGACTTCCGCGATCCGATTGCACCGGAAAGCTGGAAGAAAGCAGGCGCGGACGTCCGCGGAGAAAACGTCCGTATCCCGCGCGAACTGGTCCGGAAGCTGATGTCTACCGCACCAAGCGGCTGGACCCTGACGGCCCGCAACCGCGATCTGTCCGTGAAGGTTGGTGGCGACAACACCATTTTTGTCCCCATGGCCGGGGCACCATTTGTAGAGGATCTGGACGGCGTTCGCCGCTATTCCAAAATCGAGGACCTCAACAACTTCCACAAGCTGGCTCACATGTCACCAGCGCTGCATTCGACCAGCCACGTGATCTGCGAACCGATGGACATTGCGATTCCTCACCGCCATCTGCACATCACCTATTCTTCCATGAAGCATTCCGACAAAACCTTCATGGGCATGTCGACAACCGGTGAAAACGCAGAAGATGTGATCGAGATGGTCAAGATTCTCTTTGGTGAAGACTTCATTAAAGACCATCCGGTTGTCACAGCAAACTGTAACTGTAACTCCCCGCTGGTGTGGGATGAATCAATGCTGGGAGCCATGCGCGCCTATGGCCGCTGGAACCAGCCGGTTCTCTGCTCGCCTTTCGTCCTGGGCGGGGCGAACACACCGGCCTCAACCGTTCCATCTGTTGCGCAGCTCGTTGCCGAAGGCATGGCGGGTATGGCCTATGCACAGTTGGAGAACCCGGGAACGCCAGTCATCTTTGGTCACTACCTCTCCACAGTCTCCATGCAGTCCGGCGCCCCGATGGCCGGAACACCGGAGATCAGCCTGATGAACTTCATGGTCGGACAGGTCGCCCGTTACCTGAACGTCCCATGGCGCACGTCCTGTACACTGGGTGGCGCAAAATCCTTTGATGCCCAGGCTGGCTATGAATCAGCCACAACCATGATGGCCACCATTCTCGCTGGCGCAAACTACGTCTGGCACTCTGCGGGCTGGAACGAAGGCGGCCTCGTCGCTTCCATGTCCAAGTTTGTCGTGGACGCCGAGCAGATCGCCATGGGTTATCGCATGGCCGAGGGGCCGAAATGGGACGATTTCGAAGAAGCCCTTGCCACAATCCGCAACGTGGGTCCGGCTGGTCACTTCCTGGGTGAGCAGCACACACAGGACAACTTCCAGCGTGCCTTCTTCATGCCGAAACTGTTCGACAACAACTCCTTTGAACAGTGGGAAGCGGCAGGGAGTATTGAAACTCCGGAACGCGCAACCATCGCAGCGCGGCAGCTTCTCAATGACTACGAAGCCCCTGCACTGGACCCAGCCATTGATGAAGCCCTCCTTGCCTTCATCAAACGTCGGGAAAACGAGATCAATCCCGACAAAACTCTGTGACGTGATGATCCCTGCGTCCCTCGCCCCGTGTGCTCCGGCACACGGGCTTTTTTTATTCAAAAACAGCAGGCAGAACCGAAAGCAGAAGCAAAACAGCCATGACAGAATTGAACAGCCTGAGATGTGATGGCCTGCTGATCAGCCGGTTCATTCTTGATCCCAGCCACGCCCATGTGCTGACACTCGGCAGGTTCACAACAACGAAAACAGCAGCCACCAGCAGAACCGCTTCGGGCCTCTGATCCGGTGCATAGACCGAGACAGCAGAAAGAGCCATCGCCCAGGCCTTCGGATTGACCCACTGGAAAAGGGCAGCCTGCATAAAGCTGATGGGCTTGCCTTTTTCTTCCACTTTTGTTGTGCCGCTGGATGTTGCAATCTTCCAGGCCAGATAGAGCATGTAGATCAGACAGGCGATGCGAAGGCCGTCATAGACAAGCGGGAAAGCTTCGAAGATTGCCACAACGCCAAGTCCAACCATGATGAGCATGAAGGCAAAACCCGCAGCAATGCCGAGCATATGGGGGATTGTTTTGCGCACACCGAAGTTCGCGCCCGAGGTCATGAGCATGAAGTTGTTGGGGCCGGGCGTAATCGTGCTCACAAAAGCGAAGCTGACAAGCGCCAGAAGAAGATCAATCGGCATAATCTGCAATCCTGTAAAACACCAGAACTGCAGCCAAGCACACCAATTCACACTCCTCAACAGTTATATTGTGCGGATACAAAACGTATCGATACAATCAACTGTATTATTTCTCCACCCCGGCAGAGAGTTCACGCCAGGCCATCACCATCGGCGCTCCCAGAGATGTCAGGGGCGGCAAAGAGCTTGGCAGGCCACAGGATTTGAAGTCTGGCAGCAGCGGGTGCCTACCGCCTGCGACCTCTTCAGCCAGCATCAGGCCGGACAGGGTCCCCTTGGCAACGCCAATACCGTTCTGGCAAACGCCGGCATAAATACCTTCTTCCAACTGGCCGAAGCCGTGCCCGTTGTTCAGGGAAATGCAAAGATGCCCACCCCAGCGATGTTCCATCCCGACGTCATCCAGCATTGGGAAGCGTTTTCGGAATGACCGGTCATGGGCTTTTCCGATGCGCTCAACCTGCTTCCTGCTGGTGGACATATCCGGGTTATAGGTAAAGGTGTTCCGCACGACGATCCTCCCCTCCCGAATACGCCGGACTGTTGAGCCCATCGGATCAGCCGGGATCAGGGCCCACTCGTCCTTTCCTCCCAGTCTTTTCTGTTCAGCATCGCTCAACTGGCGCGTCATGGAACCGTAGGTAAAGACATGCAGGAACTTGCCCTTGAAGAACCCGAAGGATTCAGCCTGGCCATTGACTGTCATGAGAACCCTGCCTCCCTGCACGGATCCCCTGTCAGTCGTCACCAGGGGATTTTTGCCCGGCTGTACGGATCGCACAGGTGAATTTTCATAGAGGGTGACGTTGGCCGGCAAACGCTCAGCCAGCTTTCTGACGTAGGCTGCGGGCTGGATAATGGCAGCTCCGGGCGTGAAGAGGCCCCCGGTATAGAAATCACTTCCTGTCAGGGTCTTCATTTCAGACGCTGTGAGCGTCGAAAAATCCTCTCCCATGGATTCCAGACCACGGGCAAAATCCTGCAAATGCTTTTCGCCCTTGTCAGAAGCTGCACCATGATATTTTCCGCAGAAATTGAAACTGTCTCCCAGTTCCTTCTCTTCTGCCATCTGACGGGCATAATCAATCGCGGCCCGATTGAGGCGAATCTGCTTGAGGTCTTCCTCACGCTTGTTGGTATAGCTGTCGGAATTCAGATCATGCGGCAGATCGATCATAAAGCCTGTGTTTCGGCCGGCGGCTCCAAAACCCACACGCTGTGCATCAATCAGAACAATCGAATCATCAGGGCACAGTTCTGCCAGACGGTTTGCAGCCGTCAACCCGGCAAACCCGGCCCCAACAATAATCCAGTCCGCGGTCTGCATTCCTTCCAGGACCCTTGCGGCTTTGGGTTCAGGCAGGATTTCATACCAACCTGAGCCAGGGAGGTCAGCGGGCAGTCTTTTGGCTTGTCTGATCATGATCGGCCTTTAAAGCATTCATAGAATTATTGTTTTGATCACGTGCAACAAAAGTTCTCTCTATCGCACCCATCTCATAATACAATTTGTATACATTCAGGAATATTTTGTCATTCCAAAAGAGCCAGAAAGCTTTCCTTTCACGACAAACTTTTATAGGCTCACTGCCAGAATCATGTTCAGGGACAGTTTTTACAGGCGCATAATGACCAGAGACAAGACAGCAGGTACTCCTTACGCAGAGCTTCGCACACGGATCATTTCCATGGATCTTTTACCGGGACAGGATCTCGAGGAACAGGCGCTCGTCAAGGAATACGGTGTTTCAAGGACGCCTGTGCGCGAAGCCCTGATTCGCCTGAGCGCCGAGGGGCTGGTCCAAACCAGAAAGAATCGCAGCGCCATCGTTGCACCGCTGGATTTTGTCAGTCTGCGCGCCTATTTCGAAGCCAATACTGTCATTCAGAGATCCATCATCAGACTGGCTGCCCAGCGCAGAACCAAACAGGATCTTGCCGTCATCGAAACTGCAATGACAGCCTTTGAAGAGGCAACAGCCGCTGCAGACCGCGATGCGATGAACCGGGAAAACTACAACTTCCACAATGCAATCGCGAACGCATCACACAACCAGTACCTGATCGCCAGCTATCTGCGACTGCTGGCAGAGCATCAGCGCATCGGACAGCTGATCTATCAGCACAATCTGGTGACAGACGATCAGGCCGCACAGGCACTGGTCATCAAGCAGCACCGGGCAATATTCGATGCCCTCAGAGACAAGGATGCCCTGGCTGCAGAAACGCATTCGCAGGAGCACACGAATCTCTGCAAGGAAGACATTGCCAAGATTCTCCTCAACAGCGATTCAACCCTTGAAGAGCTGATGAACGAGGACGCCTGAGTCCCCGCTTCATCCCGTCAGATCCTCACATCGCTTCCGACGGCCTCCTGCACAGAGGCAAAACCGTCCTGCCTCAGCAGGGTAATCAGCCCACGCAGGATATCGTTCACCAGTTCCGGCCCCCCGTAAACCAGAGCCGAATAGAGCTGAACCAGAGAAGCCCCCTTTTTTATTTTTGTGTAGGCCTGCTCAGCAGAGGAAACGCCCCCCACACCGACAAGAGGAACCTCCCCCTTGGTCAGACGGTAGAATGTTTCCAGAACCTGCGTTGATGCCTCAAACAGGGGGGCACCACTCAAACCGCCGGTTTCACCGGCATGGGCAGAACGCAGGCTTTCCGGTCTGGCAATCGTTGTATTGCTGACGATCAGTCCGCCAAGCTTGCTGGCCAGCGCAACCTCTGCCACATCATTCTGATCTTCCCCGTTCAGATCCGGCGCCACTTTCAAAACAAGCGCAGGGGCCTTTTCCATTGTTGCCAGCACAGACTGGACAGCCCCGATCAGCTTCTCGAGCTCTTCCTTGCCCTGAAGCGCCCGCAGCCCGGGAGTATTGGGCGAGGACACATTGATCACCAGATAGTCAGCGTAGGGCGCGAGGGCCTCTGTTCCCAGACGATAGTCTGCAGCCGCATCCTCGCTGGTTTTGTTTTTCCCGAGGTTCACGCCAACCAGCCCCCCATATCCGGAAGCCCTCAAGGCTTTCAGACGCTCACGGGCAAAAAACCGTCCGCGGCTGTTAAATCCCATCCTGTTGATAACGGCTGCATCTTCACTCAGACGAAACAGGCGCGGTTTCGGATTTCCGGGTTGAGGCTCCGGTGTAATAGACCCCACCTCGACAAAACCGAAGCCGAGAGAGGCAAGAGGTCTGACAACCTCTGCATCCTTGTCAAATCCGGCAGCAATGCCCAGAGGGTTCGGAAAATCCAGCCCCCACAGGGATGTCTGAAGCAGCCCGTCCTCAACACTTTCGCCTCCGGAAACAAAACCACTCTTCAGAGCCCTGATTGCCAGACCGTGTGCCGTTTCAGGATCAAGGCTGTGCACCAGCGGTTTCATCAAACTGTAGATCGACATGTCATTCACACCACAAGAAAACATTTTCAAAAAGAAAAGGGCCGATCAAATCTGATCCAGCCCTTCATCATCAAACCATTCGGGAAAAACGTGATTGCCCTGCTCATCCAGAGGCAAGGGCGCCGAACGCACAACAGCTTCCGTTTCAAAGGCACCATAATAATGGGGGAAGAGAGCCCCGGACCGGGATTCTTCCCAGATGAGCCCCTTTTCACTGTTTCTTCTGGCGCTCTCCTGCAAAGCCTCTTCATCAGCTTCAAGCAAAACCAGCCCATGTTGTCCCGCCCTGTGCCTGGCTGCAGAAATTCTGATCTGTGCGGCGGAGGAGAAATGAATAAAACCGTCAGCCAGATCCTGCGAGGACCCCTGGTATCGTCCGGCCTCACAAGCCTGATCCCATTCATCCTGCCTGCACATGTGATACACAACCCCGGTCATTCCTGCTCTCCAATAAGGCGAAAACCTGAGCCGACACTTATCACCATCGCCGCATCAAAGACAAGCCTTCCCACACTCTTCACCAAACAGCCAAGAACAAATAAATCGCATAATGCAATTAATTTGCCTCATAATTGCATTATGCAAAACACCCCTCGCAAGAATCATTGCAAAATGCAACGATCTTCGAGCGTCTGTCAGGATACGAAAAGCGATCCAACTTTTCCCACGTCGAAAAAAGCGAAAAAATATCTTTTATTTTAAATAGTTTATTTTCAATTCAACAAAATAAACCACCACTGGGGAAAAGTTGGCACGGCTCCTGCTTATATCTTTTCACGGAGGCCTTTTGCGAGTGAGGCTTCCTCTTGTAGGAGAATGAAAATGATTGCAGCCTCATCCACTACACCCGAGATTGGCAGTAAAGCCTTTCAAACAGCTCTTCATGTGGTCGCTGTTATGGGTCAGTCCGGTATGTCGCTCGTTCCTTCTTCACCTACATCCGCGATGCTGGAAGCAGGATCGCACATCAGCAATCTTGGTACGGAAGACCTTCGGGAAATCTATACCGCCATGATTGAGGCAGAGACCTAACCCCCTCCTGCTTTGATTTGATTGCTGCCAGATTGTCTTGAGCCTGTGAGGGCAATCTGAATTCTTTAAGGGCGGGAGGTGCGTTTTCCCGCCCCCTTTTTTTGACTTTTTTTCCTCCGGGCAGGCCTTTGTTTCTCCCCGTTTCCTCCTGAAGCAAGCCGATCACCATCCGTCTGCGCTCTGTTGTTTTTGCGAACGCGGGTTTTCTTACGCTTGCCATCATAGGCCTTCTGAATCTCGGCATCTGCGAGAATCTGCTGCCTCTCTATGGGAACGCTGTGGCCTTCCCAGGCTTCAGGTTCAAGACCTGCCAGAAAATCATTCAGCGTCAATCGACCAATAGAAGCACGAACAAGCCGCAAGGTCGGAAAGCCGACAGCAGCTGTCATCCGGCGCACCTGTCTGTTCTTTCCCTCCGTCAGGGTCATTTGGATCCAGCTGGTCGGAATCGCAGCGCGGTAGCGCACAGGCGGATTGCGCTCAGGCAAAAGAGGTTCACCCTCAAGCTTCGAAACCTTGCAGGGTCTGGTCTGATATCCGCCCTTGATTTCGACACCCGAACGCAAGGCCTCAAGGGCTTCCGGGCCGATATCCCCCTCAACCTGCACCCAATAGCTGCGCTCGTGACCAAAGTCCGGATCCATCAGCAGGTGCATGAAAGGCCCGTCATCGCTCAGAAGCAACAGTCCCTCACTGTCCCTGTCGAGCCTTCCCGCGACATAAACACCTTTGGGCAAGCCAAAGGCAGCAAGGGTTTTCTGCCCCTCATCACCTGTAAACTGGCTCAGAACATCATAGGGTTTATAGAGCGCGATATAACGCGGCATGACAGCTCCCAAAGGAAAAGGAAATCAACTCTAGCACGAATCAAACAGGCCAGCCCTCGAACAAGGGCTGGCCTGTCCGGCATTCAGCTTCAGCTCTTATTCCTGGGCAGAGAGATCTGCGCCCGCGAGAACCCTGTTCACGAGATCCAGTGACGCTTCCAGTCCAAAGAGCGTAAAGAAGGTCCCCATTCGCGGCCCCTGTGGCTGCCCGAGCAGAACCTCATAGAGACACTTGAACCATTCACGCAGATTCTCGTATCCGTGGTTCTTTCCAATGGTAAAGATCTCGGTCTGAAGATCATCCGACGAAATTTCGCGATCAACCTTTTCCAGAAGGCCCTTCAGTTCTTCAAAGGCCGGGCGTTCCTGCTCGGTTGGCAAACGGTATTTCAGGCTCGGGCGAACAAAATCCTGATAGTAGCGTACGGCATAGCCTGCAAGACCATCCAGGAAAGGTGCCGTTTCGGCCGAGGCTTCCGGATCGTAGCGCTTGATAAAGTTCCACAGCGTTTCCTTGTCCTGTGCATTACAGACAGACGCCAGGTTCAGCAACAGACCAAAGGTCACGCTGCCCTTTTCCTGTGGCACAGCTCCGGAGTGAATGTGCCAGGCCGGATTTTCGAAGCGCTGGGCCTCATCCTGCCCGGCAACCTTGCCGCGGAATGTTAGATAGTCATCCACCATGCGCGGAATAACATCAAAGTAGAGCTTCTTCGCCGCACGTGGCTTATTGTACATGAACAGCGACAAACTTTCCTGTGGAGCATAGGTCAGCCATTCTTCCAGAGACAGGCCATTGCCCTTGGATTTCGAAATTTTCTCGCCCTTCTCATCCAGGAAAAGCTCATAGGTGAAGGTCGCAGGCCCCTTGCCCCCCATGGCTTTCTGGATGCGGTTCGCCTGTTTGACAGAATCAATCAGATCCTTGCCCGACATCTCGTAGTCGACATCCAGGGCATACTGGCGCATCGCCCAGTCCGGTTTCCACTGCAGTTTGCAGTGACCGCCTGTGACAGGTGTTTCAACCAGAGACCCGTCATGGTCCCTGTAGACAATTGTTCCGCTGTCCAGTTTCGTTTCAACAACCGGAACCTGAAGAACATGACCTGTTTTGCTGCACACCGGCAGGAACGGGCTGTATGTCGCCTGACGCTCTGCGCCCAGAGTTGGCAGCATGATCTTCATCACATCATCATAATGGGCCAGAAGTTTCAGCAGGGCTTCGTCAAAGCGACCGCTTTTGTAGGTCTCTGTCGAGGAGACGAAATCATACTCGAAGCCGAAGCTGTCCAGAAAACTGCGCAGACGCGCGTTGTTGTGATGCCCGAGGCTTTCGTGAGTCCCGAAAGGATCCGGCACTTCTGTCAGGGGCTTGTGCAGATACTCAGCAAGCATCTCCTGTTGCGGAAGATTTGTCGGAACCTTGCGGAAACCATCCATGTCGTCGGAGAAACAGATCAGCTTTGTCGGAATGTCACTGATCTGCTCAAAGGCCTTGCGCACCATCGTTGTGCGTACAACTTCACCAAAGGTACCAATGTGCGGCAGACCGGACGGGCCATAACCTGTCTCGAAGAGCACGTAGCCCTTCTCGGGTTTCTTGCCACCCACATGAGCCAGAACCTTACGTGCTTCTTCAAATGGCCATGCTTTCGCCTGCATGGCGATATCCCGGTGCGGGTGGTCAGACATGATAGAAATCCTCAAGACTTGCCGGGCACATCACGTGGTCCCCGGCCTGGACAGATTGATAGTGCCCGCACACTATTATCAGCAAGCCCCCGCGTCAATGCAGGGCGCAGGTGAATGTGAAACCACAGATCAGAAAGAGAAGGGAACAGTATCCGGCAGGCCTCTGTTCTTCTCTTGTTCTCAATCCTGCAAAGCTTTAAGTAAGGAAGGCAGATACCTTGCCATCCCGGACACCCCCATGCACGACTCGCCAGACCAGCAGCAAACAGCAGGCTCCCAGCAGGACATTCTCCTGCCGCGTGCGCCCCTGCTCCTGTCCGGTTTGCGATTTTCCGTATGGATTTCACCGGATGGAGAAAGCGAGCGCATTGCAAACTCCGAAGCTGCCGGACGCATCACACTCGAACCACCTGTTGTCTGCCACGGCAAGGCAATCGCACATCGCCTCGGTGTGGACCCCTTTCCCTGCTACGATGTTCTAGAACTCATAGCCTTTACACATCCGGCAACCAGCTGCACGCCGACACCAAGAGGGCTGGCTGCCTTTCTGGGAGCGCCCGAACCAACATCCATCGAACAGGCCACCCTTCTGAATCTTCACACCGCTGAAGCCATGCTGCGTGAACTGGCGGCACGGGGATCGCATTTTGATCCGCACGCCGCTGAAGCAGCCCGCAACATGATGGCGGGAGGATGGCTCTGGGGCTCCGCTGTTCTGGCAGCTCTGGGAGCTGAGGAAATCTACACTCCCAATCCTCACCCCTCGAAAGCCCTGCGTGTATGGGAACGGCTGGAAGAGTGGCAGGAAACACCACCGGAAGTTCCTCAGGGTCACGCTTCTGTCCAGCCGGAGGAAGCCCGCCAGAAGCTGGCCAGCCTTCTTGGAGAGGGATCGGAACAGCGCCTTCAGCAGGCCGACTTCACCTCTGCTGTATCCCAGGCCTTTGCCCCCAGACAGATTGCCGGAGAACCCAATCTGGTTCTTGCCGAAGCAGGAACAGGCGTTGGGAAAACCCTGGGGTACATTGCTCCGGCCAGCCTCTGGGCCCAGAAAAACGAGGCTCCCATCTGGCTCTCGACCTACACCCGCAATCTTCAAACCCAGATTGATGGTGAACTGGATCGACTCTATCCGGAGCCATGGAAGAAAAAGAAAAAAGTCGTCATACGCAAGGGGCGTGAAAACTATCTCTGCCTTTTGAATCTGGAAGAAGCCGTCAGCGCCCTGACGGCACGCCCGCAGGATGCGATCGCCGTGGGGCTGATGAGCCGATGGGCCGCACACAGTCGGAACGGCGACATGGTTGGCGGCGATTTTCCCGGCTGGCTTGCCGAACTGGTTGGACGCCCCAGAACACTGGGACTGACAGACCGCAGGGGTGAATGCATCTATGCAGCCTGCCCCCATTACAGCCGCTGCTTTATCGAGCGCAATATCCGCAAAGCCAGAAAGGCCGAGATTGTGGTTGCCAACCACGCCCTTGTGCTCATGCAGGCCGCCATGGGTGGCGGACGCGATGAAGGCGCCCTGCCAACCCACTATGTCTTTGACGAGGGGCATCACCTTTTTGATGCAGCTGATTCGGCTTTCTCGGCCCATCTTTCTGCCGTTGAATCACAGGAACTGCGGCGGTGGCTGGCAGGAGCGGAAACGACAAGCCGCAACACCAGCCGGGCACGCGGATTGAAAAAACGCATCGAGGAACTTGTCGCCACCGACACAAAAACTGCAGAGCACGTTGAAGATATTCTCTACGCAGCCCGCTGTCTGACCGGAGACGGCTGGGGCAACCGCATGATCGATGCACAGCCCGAAGGCCCGATGGAGCGATTTCTTCTCCAGGTTCGTGAACAGGTCTATGCCCGCAACGGGGAAAACAGCAGTCCCTATTCCCTGGAAGCGGAAACCCACCCTGTCAATCCGGAGCTTCTGAATGCCGCAAAAGAGCTGAAGGAATCCCTGAAAGACCTTCTGGAACCTGTGCTTCGTCTCAGAAAAAGGCTGGACCAGCGCCTCGACGAAGAAGCCGCAGAAATGGAAAGCGAAACCAGACGCAAGATCGAGTCCACCTGCCGCACACTGGACCAGCGCGCGCTTGGGCAACTGGAAGCCTGGATTTCCATGCTGAAGGCCCTTGAAGAGGAAACGCCTGAAGATTTCACAGACTGGTTGTCTGTGGAACGCATTAGCAACAGGGACAGTGATGTCGGACTGCATCGCCACTGGGTCGATCCCATGCGCCCCTTTGCCGGAACCCTGCTTTCACAGGCCCACGGGGTCGTTGTCACCTCGGCCACCCTGACTGACGGCAACATCAGCACCGAGCCCCGGACAGCCACAGACGACGAAATCTCGCCGGACCTGCAGCAGGCTGACCAGGCTGACGGTGATGAATGGCTGCGCGAATGGATCGGCGCGGAACAGAGAAGCGGAGCGGTCTATCTGCCCAACAGCCCCATTCGCGCCCGCTTCCCCTCCCCCTACAATTACGAGGAACAGACAAAGGTTCTGGTCGTTCGTGATGTGCGCAAGGACGATCTTGACCAGGTCGCGGCCGCCTACCGCGAGCTTTTCCTGGCGTCACGGGGTGGTGCCCTGGGACTTTTTACAGCCATTTCCCGTCTGCGCGCTGTCCACGAACGCATCGGGGACCCTCTGGATCGCGCAGGCCTGACACTCTACAGCCAGCATATTGACGGTATGGATACCTCGACCCTGATCGATATCTTCCGCGCGGAGCGGGATTCCTGTCTGCTCGGCACCGATGCTGTGCGTGACGGGGTTGATGTGCCCGGGGAATCCCTGCGCCTGATTGTTTTTGACCGCGTTCCCTGGCCGCGCCCGACAATCCAGCACAAGGCCAGAAAAGCCAGATTTGGCGGAAATTTCTATACAGACAGCCAGACCCGCCTGAAGCTGAAGCAGGCCTATGGCCGCCTTGTCCGCAGAGCATCGGACCGGGGGGTCTTTGTCCTTCTGGACCCGATGATGCCAACACGGCTGACCAATGCCTTCCCCCCCAATGTTGACATCCATCGCTGCGGCCTGGCCGAAGCGGTCGGCCTCACACAGGAATTTCTGAAACCACGCTCCCGACAAAACCCGGAATAGCGCCTCCGCTATTCCCCCTGACGGACAAGAAGCCTGACAAGAGCCCCGTACCCCTTTTGCCGGGCGTGATCCAGAGGCGTCAGTCCATCCCTGTCAGCCTGATCCCGGTCGGCCCCGGCGTCCAGCAGCAGGGAAACAATCTCCACATAGGGCTGACTTCCATCACCAAGGATCACAGCCTCCAGCAGAGCCGTCCAGCCAATGGCATTGATCCGGTTCAAAGGGGCCCCTGCCTCAATCAGCATTCTGACAATTTCCACCTGCCCCCTTGCTGAAGAGTAGATCAGGGCAGATCCACGATACACAGACGTCACCATGGTCGGATCGGCACCGGCTGCCAGTGCTATCCGGGCCAGTTCCGGGGTCCGTGTCGTTGTCGCAATATTCAGAATATCGCGCGCCTTGTTGTTGAGTGCATTGACATCCGCACCGATCGCCAGCAGGTCCCGGACCAGAGACACATGTCCGTTCCGCGCAGCAATGAGCAAGGGAGTATTTCCTTCGGCGTCGCGGGCTTCCAGCAGCAGCATATCCTTTGCAATCCGGTTCAGGACAGTTTCAGCCTGTCCGTTTGCGACCTCTTCGAGGAAAGTCTGATGCTGTGCCTGCGCAGGCTGTAACCCGTTCAAAAGAATGAAAACCAGTCCTGACACAACAATCAAGCCACGCAGCATATCCCTGCTCCTTTTTCACCATCCGTTTCTGAATCCAGCCTTGCCAGAATTGCATCTTTTCACGGGCAAGCAACTGAAAAAAAGACAGAATCAAACGCTTTAAAAACAGCGTTTTACAAGGGGGCGACAGCAATGTTCCATTTTTTTGACGCAGGCTTTTTTTTTGCTTGCAATGTCTGAACGAGAAGACTAAACACACCTCCAGTGAGCGGGGAGTAGCGCAGCCTGGTAGCGCACCTGTTTTGGGTACAGGGGGTCGGAGGTTCGAATCCTCTCTCCCCGACCACTTTAAAAAAGCCTGCGTTTGACGCGGGTTTTTTTATGCCTGAAATCAGCCTGAAGAAGAGACGGATCCCGGATTTCCTCCCAGAACCGATGTGAGCAGGTCAAATCGCGCCGGAAGCTGTCGGCCTGCTCTTTTAACAAGGTATAACGGTTTTTGAACGGCTCTTTCCGGAAAGAGAATTCTCAGCTCCGGGCGTGCCTCAAAGCTCTCATAAGCCGATCTCTGCAGAACAGTAAATCCCAGTCCCAGAGCGACAGGCAACAAAATCTGGTGGATCTGATTCACAAAACCGGATTCCCTGATCTGCTGCAGTGACTGGAAGTGATCAGGAAAAAGCTGCTGCAGAACCTCCTGACCAAAACGACGCCCGTCAGGGTGATTGATGAAACCCAGCTCCAGCAAATCCTCCCATTCCCCCTCAAAGGATTTCGGAACAATCAGGCAAAGCTCTTCCCGGCCTGCTTCCTGAAAATCAACGCCATCATACTCCTCCACACCGGAAACAATCCCGACATCCAGTTCTCTTGAACTGACCAGCTTCAAAATGCGTTTTACAGGAGCAGCTTCCAGCCTGACTGACAGACCGGGATAGCTCCGCTGCAGTTCCAGCAACCGGGGGTAAAGCTCCAGCGCCTGGGCACCGGAACAGGCCAGCCGGCAGTCTCCGGAAAAGGGATCATCGGAAACAATCCGTTCAATCAGACTCTGCTCGTTCTCTTCCCGTTCACAGGCGAAAACAAAAAGCTTCTCTCCGGCAGGGGTCAACTCGAACTGTTTTCCAAAGCGGGAAAGCAGAGGTGTTTCCAGATCGCTTTCAAGCTTGCGCACGTGCTGGCTGACCCCGGGCTGGGTCATGTGCAGGCGCCGTGCAGCTCCGGTAAAGCTTCGCTCTTCAACAAGAGCCTTGAATGTTCTCAGATGGACAGAGTTAATCATAACAAAACATTATCATAAAAATTATGAACGATAATTTTTTATTTCCCTTCAGAACTCCTAAATTTAACGGGACAGACAAACAGGAGACTGATCATGTCCACACCCTATCCGCGTACCTTTTCCCATATCGGCCTGTCCGTTCCCGATCTGGATGCTGCCGTCAGGTTCTACACAGAAGTCATGGGCTGGTATCTCATCATGCCCCCGACAACCATTCAGGAGGACAACACGGCAATCGGGGAAATGTGCATTGATGTCCTTGGCAGGAACTGGGAATCCTTCCGCATTGCGCATCTGTCCACCGGAGACAAAATTGGCGTGGAGCTCTTTGAATTCAAACAGAATGAAAGACCCGAGAACAATTTCGAATACTGGAAAACAGGCCTCTTTCACTTCTGCGTCCAGGATCCGGATGTCGAAGGGCTTGCAGAGCGCATTGTCGCAGCAGGAGGCAGGAAGCGCATGGAAAAGCCGCGCTACTATTATCCGGGCGAAAAGCCCTATCGCATGATCTACATGGAAGATCCCTTCGGCAATATTCTGGAGATCTACAGCCACAGTTACGAACTGCATTATGCCGCAGGGGCTTACAGCTGATCAACAGTCAGGAAAGGAGGTTACGCAGCCTCCTTTCATGCCCTGCAACCGGATCGTGTAAAACAGGACGCCTTAACCCTTTTTTTACTGAGCCAGATCATATCGCTTACATTTCCGCACGCCTATCCTTGGAAAAACTTGCCCTTCAGGACGATCACTTCCAAGGAGATTCCAGGTGTTTTTATCCAGCTTCAGATCACTTGCGGTCCTTATGATCGCTGTCTCCGTCATCACAGGCGGCATTTCGCTTTATAATGCGCAGGATATTCGTTCAAAAATTGAAACAGCCAACAGCTACTGGGCCCATTATCAGGATATTTCCTCGCCCAAGGAACAGGCCCTGAATGCCCTGATTTCAAACATGGGCTACGGAGGCATGATCCATCAGTTCAAGAACTACGTTCTGCGCAAGGATGAAAAGCGCGTCCAGAGGATCCAGAATGCCGTCGGTGCCTCACTTGGCGCCCTACAGGCTTACCGGAATGTCGGTGTTTCACAGGCAGAAGCAAGGGCACTCGACGATATCGAGGGCGTCATCAAGCTTTATGCCAGCAACACAAATCTGGTCAGTTCCCTCGTTGATGCAGGCAGGGATGCTGCCGGCATCGACAAAACCGTCAAGATCAATGACGGCCCTGCACTGGATGGTCTTGCCACCCTGATTGAAACCGTGATCAGCGAGCGCAAGACTTCTGATTTGCAGACCACAAAAACAGAAGTCCTGTTCAGAATTCGCGAAGCCATGGGCTTTGGCGGTATGATCCACCAGTTCAAGAACTACATTCTGCGCATGGACCAGCCCCGGATAGCCAAGGTACAGGCCAGGGCAACCACTGCTCTCGAAGACATTGATCTCTATCGTTCCTTCCCCGTCTCGCAAGCCGAGAAAACTGCTCTTGACCAGATTGAGGGCGTTATTGAGGAATACCTGGGCAACATGGCACTGGTCCAGGGCGAGGTTGCACGAGGAAACAGCGTTGAAGGCATTGATGCTGTTGTAAAAATCAGCGACAGTCCCGCGATTGAAGGCTTCAAGACGCTCATCTCGGAAATTGCAAGCGAGACCGCCGCACAGGGGCTGAGCCTTTCAGAAGATCTCGAAGCCGCACAGAGCGAATCAACCACAATCATGGTAACAACACTGATCTCGACAGCTGTTCTGATCAGCCTGACCATCTGGGTTCTCTTCATTCGCATTGTCCGCCCCGTTCAGAGCATGACCAGCGTAATGCTCAAACTGTCCGAAGGCGATACCTCTGTCGAGGTTCCGGCGCGCAAGCATCGGGACGAGGTCGGCCAAATGGCAGAAGCCATTGCAATTTTCAAGGAACACATGCTGGAAACAGAACGCATGAACATTGAAAAGGAACGCGACCACGAAGAGAAAGAGCGCAAACAACTGCTGCTCGAAGAGCACATTCACAGCTTCGAAACCAATATCCGGACCGTTCTGGAAAGCCTGACACACGCCAATGACGACATGCACTCCACATCCGAGGAAATGAACGGCATTTCCCAGAGCACCAAGGCGCAGTCCCAGTCCGTCGCCAACTCTGCAGAACGGGCATCCTCCAACGTCCAGACCGTTGCCAGTGCTGCAGAAGAGCTGTCAGCCTCGATCCGGGAAATTGCCAATCAGGTCAACAACGCCAGCGGAGCCGCTTCCCAGGCCGTGGATCAGGCCCGTGAAACCTCCGGAACCATCAGGGTTCTCGAGAGCAATGTTTCGCGCATTGATGAAATTGTCAGCCTGATCAATGACATCGCGGAACAGACCAACCTGCTGGCTCTGAACGCCACAATTGAGGCCGCGCGTGCCGGAGATGCCGGAAAGGGCTTTGCCGTTGTTGCAAGCGAAGTGAAAAACCTGGCCAACCAGACTTCCAAGGCAACAGAGGAGATCACGCGCCAGATCGCGGAAATCCAGTCTGCCACAGGCGAATCAGTAACGGCCATCACCTCTGTTTCCAAAGCCATTGAGGACGTCAACGAAATCACCGCCTCAATCTCTGCTGCCGCACAGCAGCAAAGCGCGGCAACATCCGAAATTGCCCGCAATGTTGAAGAGGCCGCCTCGGGCACACAGGCCGTTACAGATGACATTGTCCATGTTCTGGAATCCGCAGAAAAGGTCGAAAACTCGGCCCACCAGATCGACAACGCCGCGAATGACCTCAGCGACAAGTCCAGACTGCTGCGCAGCGAGGTTTCCAGCTTCCTGCAAAACGTCAGAATGGAAGCCTGATACGGGTTCCGGTCTTCACAGGAAACAGGGCCACTTCGGATGTGCGAAGTGGCCCTGTTTGTCTCAAAGGGGAACGGAAGCTATTCCCATCAGATTGAAATTCACGTTAGACTACCCAAATGGATGAAGACCAGTCCGTTTGCCGATGGGCTGACGCTGAAAGTAACTTGAGGAAACCCGATATGATTGATCACAGATCAGCACTGATTTACGCAATGGTTCTGACATCTGCCGCCGACAATGAAATGACAGACTCCGAACTGCAAACCATTGGGGAAATCGTCAAGTTCCTTCCGGCTTTCAATGGCTACAATCCCGAGGAACTTCCGGAAGATGCCAACCGTTGCGCCCAGCTGCTGGCCGAGGAAAACGGTTTTGATCGCATCATCGATGAAATCGTCGCCTCCCTGCCGGAGCGCCTGCGTGAAACCGCCTATGCCCTCGCCCTTGAAGTTGTTGCTGCTGATGGCGTTGCCTCCCAGGAAGAGCTGCGCCTGATGGAAATCCTGCGCCACAATCTGGACATCGACCGCCTTGCTGCCGCTGCGATTGAACGCGGCGTTCGCGCCCGCTATATGAGCGCCTGAGTTTTGTCCCTGTCCTGACAAACAGTTTTTCTGGTCCTCCTGTCCGCTTTTGACGTAAGCTTTCACGGGGATCAGAAAAAAATAAAACAGGGTAAGACGATGAGCACTGCAGAGACGCAAAATCTGCACCCCGACCTGCAACAGGGTCATTCTTCCGACATATCGGCGTCGCATTCAGCCGTTGTTTTGTGGCTGTACCTTTGCTGTGCGATGATTCTGGTGATGGCTGTGATCGGTGCGATCACCCGCCTGACAGAATCCGGCCTCTCCATCATGGAATGGGCTCCCCTTTCCGGCGCCATTCCTCCGCTTTCCCAAACGGAATGGGAGCGCCTCTTCAGCCTTTACAAAACCATCCCCGAGTACCAGCAGATCAACCGGGGCATGGAACTGGAGGAATTCAAATCCATTTTCTGGTGGGAGTATTTCCACAGACTGTGGGGACGGCTGATCGGTCTGGTCTTTGCTGTTCCCCTGGCTGTTTTCTGGATCAGGCAACAGCTGCCGGGCTGGATCAAGCCTCACCTGCTGTTCCTGCTCGCCCTTGGCGGGCTCCAGGGGGCAATCGGCTGGTACATGGTTGCCAGCGGTTTTGCCGATCGAACCGACGTGAGCCAGTATCGCCTGACACTCCACCTGATGATGGCCGTCGGCATCTACTGCTATATCTTCTGGCTGGCCCTGAAACTCGGTGCAAATTCCACAACAGGTGCCTCTTCGAATGCCCTTGGTTCATGGAGCGCAATCCTCGTTGCAGCCATTCTGCTGACCATGACCTCAGGAGCCTTTGTTGCAGGTCTCAATGCCGGGCTGATCTACAACACCTTCCCTCTCATGGAAGGACAGATGATCCCGCCCTCCTACAGTGACGGCAGTCCGTGGTTTATCAACAGTTTTGAAAACATCGCCGCCGTTCAGTTCCATCACAGGGTTCTGGCAACAGCCACAGGCCTGCTGGCAATCGGGCTGGGACTGCTTGTTCTGCTCAAAGGCCGCTCAAGGAAGGTCAGAATAGCCGGGGTCCTTGTTGCACTGGCTTCTGTGGGGCAGGTTAAACTGGGCATCATGACCCTGCTGCTTGTCGTTCCTGTCGGCCTCGCAGCAGCACATCAGGCAGGTGCATTGATTTTTCTGACCACTGCTTTATATCTGCTGTTCCAGCTCAAATACAGTCGGTGAACATTTCGTTCCGCACTGCCTTGAGCCGTGATGTCCCTCTGATCATACACGGAACAAAAACATGTCCGAATACAGCTTTCAGGTTCATGATATGGAAGTCCCCGATGAACCTCTTCCCGTCTCAGTTCTGACCGGATTTCTGGGAAGCGGCAAGACCACCTTGCTCAAGCAGCTGCTGGAACATCCGGACATGGAAGAAACGGCTGTCATCATCAACGAATTTGGTGAAATCGGCCTGGATCACATGCTGGTCGAAGAGTCCAAGGAAGACACGGTTCTTCTTAACAGCGGCTGTCTTTGCTGCACCGTGCGGGGTGATCTGGTTGAAACCATTCGCAAGCTCTACAAACAGCGTCTGCAACACGAGATCCCTCCGTTCAAGCGCGTTGTGATTGAAACCACCGGACTGGCTGATCCGGCACCCATTCTGCAAACACTGATGACGGACCCGCTTCTGAATGATCGCTTCAGACTGGACTCCGTGATCACAACAGTCGATGCCCTCAATGGCAACCTCACGCTTGATCGCCACAAGGAGTCTGTCAAACAGGCCGCTGTCGCCGATCGCATCCTTCTGACCAAGACAGACCTCCCGGACAGCACCGAAAAGCTTGACGAGCTGACAGCACGTCTGAAGACGCTGAACCCTGCAGCCGTGATCAAAAAAGTGCAAATGGGTCAGGCAGAGCCTTCAAGCCTGTTCAATGCCGGTCTCTACAATCCCGAGACAAAATCCCTGGACGTCCAGCGCTGGCTGAAAGAGGAAGCCTATCACGATCATCATCATCACGACCATGATCACGGAGACGAACATGAGCACGGACATGCACACGATCATGATCACCACCATCATCATCACGATATTAACCGGCACGATGATTCTGTTCACTCCTTTTGCCTGATCCACGACAAGCCCATCGATTGGGATCAGCTGAATTCATGGGTGGACATGCTGATCACCCTCTACGGCAGCAACCTTCTGCGCATCAAGGGTATCCTCAATATTGACGGAGACGAGAAGCCCATCGTCATTCACGGGGTTCAGCACGTTTTCCACCCCCCTGTTGCCCTGGAAAACTGGCCGGACGACGATCATCGCTCCAAACTGGTTTTCATCGTTCGTGATCTCAAGAAGGAAATGTTCGAGGAAACCTTCCATTCCTTCATTGTCGAAGGAGGCGATACCCTTCTTTAAGGGAACAGCTCTGACAAAAAAAGCCCCGCCAGGCGGGGCTTTTTTATTGTCTTCTGCAAGAATTTCCCTAGAACACAGCCAGTTTCTCATCTTCCTTGCGCACGCACCAGCGAATGAAATCCTCAGCCGGGATCGGCCTGGCAAACAGGAAGCCCTGGGCTTCGTCACAGCCCTGATCAGCCAGGAACTCGTAGTGTTCAGGACACTCAACCCCTTCAGCCAAAACCTTGATTCCCATTGCCTTCGCAATCGAGATCACCGCAGACGTCAGCGCTGCATCATCGGAATTCTCATGGCTGTGCATCACAAAGCTCTTGTCAATCTTGAGCTTGTTCACCGGGAAACGTTTCAGATAGGACAGGGACGAGTAGCCGGTCCCGAAGTCATCAATCGAGAGACCAACCCCGAGATCAGCCAGCTTGCGCAGCATCAAATCAGCTTCGACGAAATCGTGCATCAAGGCTGTTTCCGTGATTTCCAGTTCCAGGCATTCCGGAGGAACTCTTGTGAACTCAAGCACTTCGCGGATTTTCTGATCGAAATCCCGCTGGCGGAAGCTCACCGAGGACAGATTGACCGCAACCCTCAATCCCGGATAGTCGACCTGCCATTCCTTGATCTGGACACAGGCCGTCGTCAAAACCCAGTCTGTCAGCGCATCGATCAGGCCGGAACGCTCTGCAAGCGGAATAAAGATTTCCGGTGAAATATACCCCTGTTCGGGGTGATACCAGCGCGTCAGAGCCTCACCACCAATGGTCTGACCTGTCTTCAGGTCAATCTGGGGCTGGTAATGGATTTCAAAGTCACCCTCGCGGATGGCCTTGCGCAGATCGCTTTCCAGCAGACCGAGATTCAAACCACGTGTTCCAAGACCATCCGTGTAGATCTCGAAACTGCCCGATCCCTTTTTCTTGGCATGTTCAAGTGCAACTTCCGAACAGCCCAGCAGATCCTCTGCCGAACGGGCATGATCGGGATAGACACTGATCCCGATGGAGCAGCCACAATAGATTTCATGTCCATCGACAGAAAACGGCTTTTCAAAGCGATCCAGTAACCTTCTGGCGATCGCAAGTCCGTCATCGGTGTCCTCGATTTCAGCCACAAGGGCAAAAACATCTCCGCCGATACGCGCACAGTCTGTCGGGTCAGGCACCATACTGGTGATAAAAAGGCCAATCTGGTTCAGAAGATCGTCACACAGATCGTGCCCGAAAGAGGAATTGAGGTTTTTGAAGTTGTCCAGATCCAGTTGCAGAACAGCAAAGCGCCAGTCCCCCTGCATGCCGGGCTCGGCACCGGAGGCATGGAGAGAGGCAAAATCCAGCTGTTGAAGGAACTGTTTCCTGTTGCCCAGACCGGTCAGGCCGTCCTGGAAGGTCACCAGCCGCAGATCGTCACGGGCACGCTGCAGCGCACTCTTTTCTTCCCGCAATTCCTGCTGCTGCTTTTCAAAGCGCTTCTGCAGGTCAAGCTGGATCGCCATCAGCTCTTCCTCGCGAAGCTGAGACGTGATCCGGTTGCTGGCCTCCATCACCCAGGCCTTTTGTCCGTTCATCTCGAAGCAGGAGACAAAGACCTGCGCAGACAACTCTTCTCCCTCCAGGGATTTCAGGCGCACTGGCACCAGTTCGCTTTCGTCGCGCCAGACTTCCATCTGCCCCTGAAAAAGGCTGTGGTAATCCTGATGAATAAAATCGGTAATTTTGTGTGACTGTGCGTCTGCCTTGTCTTTCAGGCCAAGGAACTTCAGGCCTTCCGGATTGACCGAATAAATCGTTTCCGCATCAAAAACGCAGACCAGATTGATACTGAAATCCCGACTGATCTCGCCTGCCTTGGAAACAAGGGGATTCAATTCCTCTTCCGCAGACAAAACCGGTTCACAGGACAGAACACACTCACCATGCTGTGCCTTGGAAACCTCTGTATAGACCAGACGTCCCTGCCCCGATTGCGTGATGAAGCGCAACAGGTGCCGGCCTTTGGCCGTTTCCATAAGGTCGTCAAGATTGTCACAAAAGGCGGAATGGAGATCGTCAACAAGCGACTTCAGGCTTTTGCCCAGCAGCCCGTTGCCTTCCTGGCGATAGCCCAGTCCCTCAAGAGCAGCGGAGTTTGCAAATTGCACCAAGCCCTTGCTGGAAATGACCAAGACCCAGCTTGAAAGACGCGCCCACTGTTTTTCTTCATTATGATTCATAGCGCCATTGTTGTCGTTCTGGAGGCTCTTCATCCAGCTCGGCTTCCCTACAGAAATCTGAACTACCTGTCTGCAAGGTACGAACGCCCTGCTGATCTCACTTGAAGCAAGCTTAAATCAGAGACTCTTACTGTATGGTAAATTCTTCTGTACCTTTTTGCGTCAAAAGGCGACAAGATACTGTTTTGAAATGATAAACACCTGAAAAAAAGATCATTTGAATCCGGAGACAGGATTCCTGTTAACCTTTTGCACTTTTGCCTGAAATGCGTTCAGGATCTCTTCTTTTTCAGATAGCCAAACAGCAGCTTCAAACCGACAAGCGGCAGCACAACAGTTGCGCCCAACACAACATAAGGCCCTGCCCAGTCTGCAAAATCCTGCGCCAGCACCCAGGCCTCACGGAACAGATCTCCGATGGATTTCAACAGGCCAACGGCATCCGTGTTGAAGGCAGCCAGCAACATCCCGACAATCAGGCAAAGCACCAGAACCTTGAGAACATTGGAAAGCATGAAGAACAGACCTGATCCGGTATCGGGAAAAAATGGAGCGGGTGATGGGAATCGAACCCACGTATTCAGCTTGGGAAGCTGATGTTCTACCATTGAACTACACCCGCACAGGTCAACAGGGACTGTCCCGTCAACTCTTTCATTCCTTTTAGCCTTCGCCCCCGATTTTGGCAAGCTGTCAGGGTCACATAAAATTGAAACCCAACAAGCCGGCTTCATGTGATCCATGGCTGACAACATCCTTGAAAACAGGTAGCTTTCTCGACATTGCGTTTCCGCCAAATATCAGAAAAGGCCTGTCTGATTATGTTTTCCGCCTCTCTTTTTCCCACCCTCTTCCGCTCCCTTAAGCTCGGCGCTCTCGGACTGACAGCCATGACGACAGCCGCACTGGCTGCAGACGATCCGCAGAACTGGGACGCTGTCCGGAAAGAAGCAGAGGGACAGACCGTCTATTTTCACGCCTGGGGCGGACAGGAAACCATCAACAGCTATATTGAATGGGTCGGCGACCGGCTTGAAGACGAGTACGACATCACCCTCAAACATGTGAAGGTCACAGACACGGCAAACGTCGTTTCGCAGGTCCTTGCAGAGAAATCTGCAGGCAAGACAGACGACGGCTCCGTCGATCTGGTGTGGATCAACGGCGAAAATTTCGCTTCGATGAAAAGAAACGGCCTACTCTTTGGCCCCTTTGCAGAAAGCCTGCCGAACTTCAAATTCGTTGATGTCGAAAACAAACCCTCAACCCGTATAGATTTCACCGTTCCTGTCGAGGGACTGGAAGCACCATGGGGCATGGCAAAGCTGAACTTCCTTTACGACTCAGCCCGTACCCCGTCGGCTCCCAAGTCTGCGGCAGAACTGCTGGAGTGGGCCAAGGGACATCCGGGTCGACTGACCTATGCGTCTCCCCCGGATTTCATTGGTTCCACCTTTCTCAAACAGGTTCTGTCAGAGGTCACAGCCGATCCGACAGAACTCCAGAAGGCTCCAACCGCAGAAAGCTACAACAGGGTGACAAAACCGCTTTGGGACTATCTGGACCAGCTCCATCCCCATCTGTGGCGTGAAGGCAGGGATTTTGCTGCCAATTCGACAACACAGCTGCAGATGTTCAATGACGGTGAAGTCGATATCCATATGAGCTTCTCTCCCTTTGCCGCCGCCGCCTTCATCGAAAGCGGGGAAGCACCGGAAACAACCCGCTCCTTCGTCTTCAGGGACGGCACAATCGGGAACACACACTTTGTTGCCATTCCCTTCAACGCTGCCCACAAGGCCGCAGCGATGGTCACCGCAAACTTCCTCATGAGCCCGGAAGCCCAGGCCCGCAAGCACAATCCGCAATACTGGGGTGATCCCACTGTTCTGGACACGACACGTCTTCCGGATGCGGACAAAGCCGCCTTTGCCGCAATTGATCTGGGCGCGGCAACCCTGAGCCCGGAAGAGCTTGGCCCAACACTGCTTGAACCTCATCCGGACTGGATCCTCCAGCTGGAGCAGGAATGGCAGATCCGCTACGGACAGTAGGAAAGCACACAGCTTTGCCATCTCGCAAAAGTGCAGCAAACGATCAGCAGCTTCTCTCCTCTTTTTCAGGAGGGAAAACTGCTGACGGCTTTGCAAGCCCCTGGCTTCGGGTCATGCCGGGCTTCACACTGCTTTTGTTTCTGACCCCCATTCTGCTTGGTCTGCTGGGCACTCTGTTGCCTTCATTCGGCTATTTCCCGGCCCTGAACGCCTATGACCTTCATCTGGAGGTCTGGCAGAAGCTGTTCGACATGCCCGGTCTGGCAGGTTCGATACGCCTGTCTCTGACAACCGGCATTCTGGCGACAACACTCTCCTTTTTTCTGGCCTGCCTCTTTCTCGCAGCTTTCCAGCACAGGAACTGGTTTGCCCGCGTACAGGCTGTTCTTGCCCCGCTGCTTGCCATTCCCCATTCGGCACTGGCCATTGGCCTTGTCTTTGTCATTGCGCCCAGTGGCTGGATTGTGCGCCTGCTGTCTCCCTGGCTGACAGGCTGGGACCTGCCCCCAGACCTGATCACCGTTCAGGATCCCCGGGGTCTGTCTCTTGTCTTTGCACTGGTTCTGAAGGAAACGCCCTATCTGATTCTGATGGGGCTGTCGATTGCCCCGCAACTGCAGCAAACCGAGCGCATGCGCGTTGCTGCCTCACTGGGCTACAGCCCGATGGCAGGCTGGTTCAAGGTGATCTTCCCGGATTTCTACAGACTGATGCGGTTGCCGCTGATGGCTGTTCTTGCCTTTTCCCTGTCTGTTGTGGACATGGCACTGATCATTGGTCCCGGCACACCTCCTCCCCTGTCTGTTCTCGTCCTGCGCTGGTATCTGGAACCGGATCTCGGCTTCAGGCTTCTGGCTGCTGCGGGTGGCCTGCTTCAACTGGGACTCGTTCTGGGGACGCTTCTTTTCTGGTTCGCCACTTCCCCCCTTCTCGCTAGGGCCCTGAGGAACAGCCTGACAAACGGAAAGCGCCAGATCCTGGAACGCCTGCTGCCCAAGGTCTCCATGGGCAGCCTGCTCCTTCTGGTGGGGACAGCTCTCTTGTCCATGATCTCCCTGCTCTTCTGGTCCTTCTCCAAACGCTGGAGCTATCCGAACGTACTGCCTGACAGTCTGACCACCCGCACCTGGGAGCGGCAAACAGACACTCTCATCGACCTGGGTTTGACGACAATTATACTGGGGCTTGCAGCAAGCTGTCTGGCCATTGCCCTTTCGCTGGCCTGTCTGGAACTCGAGAAACAGCGCAACCGCAACAGCGGTCAAGGCAGCCTCTATCTGCTGTACATGCCCCTGCTGATCCCACAGGTCACCTTTCTGTTCGGCATTCAGATCCTTCTGATCTCGCTCGGGCTGGATGGCACCTGGATCGCCGTGATCTGGCTTCATCTTATCTTTGTTCTGCCCTATGCCTTTTTGAGTCTGTCCGATGCCTATCACCAGCAGGACAATCGCTACGGCCAGATCGCCCTTTCGCTTGGGCACACCCGCTGGACGACCTTTTTCAGGGTTCGCCTTCCCCTTCTGATTCGCCCTGTCTGCTTCACACTCGCCCTTGGCTTTGCAGTGTCCGCCGCACAGTATCTGCCCACACTTCTGGGAGGAACCGGGCGGATCACTACTCTTGCGACAGAAGCCGTTTCCCTGGCATCCGGTGGCAATCGGCGCGTTGTGTCCGTCGTGACCCTGCTCTATTCTTTTCTTCCCCTGCTGGCCTTTGCCCTGGCTCTCCTTCTGCCCTCCCGCCTTTACCCTCACTCCAGTAAACAGAACCACGCAAACGACCATGAGCCATCCTGATCACACCTCTGCAGTCTGTCCGCTTGTTCTCGATCAGGTTCAAATCCTCAAACGGGACGAACACGGAGTCTTCTGCCCTTTGTTCCCGCCTCTGGAGCGCTCCATCACGCCCGGGGAAATTCTGACGGTCATGGGGCCAAGCGGATGCGGGAAATCCACCCTTCTGAACTGGATCAGCGGCTGGCTCAAACCCGAATTCAAAACCTCCGGGGATATAAGGCTGGGCGATTGCTCCCTGCAGAAGCTCGCCCCGGAAAAACGGAACCTTGGTCTGCTTCTGCAGGATCCGCTGCTTTTTCCCCACATGACCGTCGGGCAAAATCTGGCTTTCGGGATTCCCCAAAGCACAAAAAGCAGAACCGAGCGAAAGGACAGGGTCCGTGCCGCCCTGGCAGAAGCCGGTCTTGAAGGGTTTGAAAACCGTCACCCCGACACACTCTCCGGCGGACAGAAGGCCCGCGTTGCCCTGATGCGCACGCTCCTGTCAAAACCCAAGGCCCTGCTGCTGGACGAACCCTTTTCCAAGCTGGATGAAAACCTCAGGGATCGTGTCAGGCACTTCGTCTTTGAACATGCGCGTTCGGAAAGCCTTCCCACCCTGCTGGTCACACACGATCAGGCCGATGCCGCGCTTGCCTCCCGCTACAATTCCTCACCGGAAACCGCGATTGTTCATCTCACGCCCCCCTGAAAGCCGTCAGCGAACAGAAAGAAGGCGTCGTCTGACTTGCTTTTCATCAGGATTCAGGTCACAAACGCCTATTCGCTTTCAGCCCCTGTAGCCCGATCATACAGAAGGCCCATACAATGAATTCCCAAGCAAGCGGTTCACAGACATCAGCCAAACAGATGGTTTATCAGCAAACAACCGAGTCAGTGGAAGTAACGGTCAAGCCGGTCTTTCTGGAAGAACAGTCCCGCCCACTGGACAATCACTATGTCTGGCTCTATCAGGTCACAATTCGCAACAACGGTACTGAAACCTGCACGCTGCGGAACCGTCACTGGAAAATCGTTGATGCCAACGGGAAGACGCAGGAAGTCAAAGGTGCAGGCGTTGTCGGTGAAGAGCCGATACTCAATCCGGGAGATACCTTCGAGTACAGCAGTGGTACACCACTCAATGCTCCTTCCGGCATCATGAGGGGAACCTACGAGATGGAAAGGTCATCCGGAGAACGCTTTATTGTCGAGATTCCGGCTTTTTCACTGGACAGCCCCCATGATCGTGCTGCATTCAACTAAACCAATTCAAAAATGATGTTCCAAGGATCATTCCCGTGAGCAATTCCAATCAAAACAATGCCGTTCAACGGCCATCCCGCGATGAAGCAGAAGAAGCTGTCAGAACCCTGCTGCGCTGGGCTGGTGACGACCCGACGCGCGAGGGCCTGCTGGGCACTCCGGATCGCGTTGTGCGTGCCTATGAAGAGTTCTTTGCCGGCTACAAAATCGATCCGAAAGAATTGCTGGCACGCACCTTTGAAGAGGTCGAAGGCTATGACGAGATCGTTTTGCTCCGTGACATTCCCTTTGAATCCCACTGCGAACACCACATGGCTGCAATCATCGGCAAGGCGCACATTGCCTATCTGCCAACCAACCGCGTTGTTGGCATCAGCAAACTGGCCCGCCTCGTAGAGGCCTATGCAAAGCGTCTCCAGATTCAGGAAAAGATGACAGCGCAGATTGCCAACACGCTCAACGAGGTTCTTCAGCCCAAGGGCGTTGCAGTCGTTATTGAAGCCAGCCACCAGTGCATGACAACACGCGGCATCCACAAGCAGGGCGTCAGCATGGTCACATCACAGATGCTCGGCCTGTTCAGAACCAACGCCTCCACACGTCGCGAATTGATGGCGCTGATTGGCAACCCGACCAACCGCGCATCCTGATTGTCCTGAAACAGAGGGCTGGCCTGGACCGGCCCTCTCTTTTCCTTTCCACTGATCCAGTGCGTTCGTGCTCCTCACCCAGACGATTTATCGACACAGGAGAAGCAGCTCATGATTCAGTTCCGCCCTATCATCTTTGTTATCGGTCTGCTCCTTTGCATTCTGTCGGTGGCAATGCTGATTCCAGCGGTTGTTGATGCTGCTGCAGGTCATGCTGACTGGACTGTTTTCGTCAATTCCGGCCTGACAATCTTTGCCATTGGTGCCGTGATGGTTCTTGCGACGGATTCAAGCTGGCGCAACTTCAATCTCCGCCAGGCCTTCGTCATGACGAATCTTGCCTGGCTGTCAATTGCGATTGCCGGCTCCCTCCCGTTCATTTTTTCAGAGCTGGATCTCTCTCTCGCAGATGCCTTCTTCGAGTCCATGTCAGGCATCACCACAACCGGTTCCACTGTCATCATCGGTCTGGAAAACACACCACCCGGCATTCTGCTGTGGCGCGCCATTCTTCAATGGCTGGGCGGGATCGGTATCATTGTCATGGCTGTTGCCATCCTCCCCATCCTGCAGGTTGGTGGCATGCAGATGTTTCGTATCGAGGCCTTTGACACCGACAAGGTTCTGCCCAGGGCAGCCCAGATCGCAGGCGCGATTGCCCTGCTCTATGCCGTGATGACCGCCATTGCCGTTGCGATCCTCTCATGGTTGGGCATGTCCGGCTTTGATGCTGTCATTCACGCCATGACCTCTATCGCGACAGGCGGCTTTTCATCCTATGATTCTTCGGTCGGGCACTTCCAGCAGGCCTCCATTGACTGGGCCATCAGCGCCTTCATGGTTATGGGAAGCATCCCCTTCGTTCTCTATCTGCGGGTGATACGCGGCAATCTGCGCAGTCTCTGGCACGATCCACAGGTGAAGGTTTTCTTTGCCATTCTCCTGTTTGCCATCATCACCATGACCGTGTGGCTGGTCAGCAACAACATCTACAACGTGGCAGATGCCCTGCGCTATGCAACCTTCAACGTGATTTCCATCATGACCGGAACAGGCTACGCCACAACAGATTTCGGCCTGTGGGGCGGCTTTGCCATGGCCATGATGTTTATCCTGATGTTCATTGGCGGCTGTGCGGGCTCAACCACCTGCGGCATCAAGATTTTCCGCCTGCAGGTTCTCTATTCGACAGCACAGGCCCAGTTGAACAGGCTTATCCAGCCCAACGGCATTTTCTTTGCCTATTACAACAAGAGCACAATTGACGAGAGCGTCTCCAACTCTGTCATGAGCTTCTTCTTCCTCTTTGCCTTCAGCTTTATTCTGCTTGCCGGTGGTCTGGGCTTCTTCGGACTGGATTTCGTCACAGCCGTGTCCGGCGCAGCAACCGCTATCGCCAATGTTGGTCCGGGTCTTGGCGAAACCATTGGCCCGGCAGGAAACTTCCAGCCTCTGCCGGATGGCGCCAAGTGGCTGATGTCTGCAGGAATGCTCCTGGGACGACTGGAGCTTTTTACAATTATGGTCATGCTGCTGCCACGCTTCTGGCGCGGCTGACAGCAGGTCCGGCTCCCCCCCGACCAGCAAGCCTTCCTACTGCAGATACTTCCCGAAATGTTGCGGGATCGCAGTTTCAAGCTGCTGATCAATTTCAGCCATCAGCTTTTCTGTCATGGAAAACCACAGGGCTTCGCGCTCATTCAGTGTCAAATCCGGCAAAGCTGTCATTTTGCGTTCCGCCTGGGCATTGACAGAAGCCAGGGTAAACCCGCGGGCATCCTCAAGCGACAGATTCACGCGGATCTTTCCGGTGTAGGCCTCTGTCGGGTCCTTGCGAAAGAAGCTTTCAAGCGTCTCTTCACCCGGTTCGATCTTTTCCTCGATCACGGAAGCCTCAAGCACTCTGTAGACCAGACGGCTGTTGTCCTGAACACCGCTTGCTCTCAGACGGTCAAGCGCCCACTGTTCTGCTGTCAACGCAGGTGGAATCGGGAAGATATGCTCAACATTGGGAGCCTGGGCCGGAGACAGATATTCCTGCTCGATCACCAGCTCCTGCGCGACAAGATTGAAGGTTCCCTTGTGACCGAAGGTAATATGCGCATAGCCGGACGGAGACGGCGTCGTCTGACAACCCGAGAGCACAACAGCAGCCAGAAGCGCCAACAGGGATCGCCCCCGTGTCATCCTGAATTCTGTCAAAAGGGAAAAGCGGGTGGCAAATGCAAACATGGACAGGCCTCTGAGAATCGTGGGGATACAAACAGGAACAGGACGAATCACTCCTGTTCCCAAACTACCACAATCAAAGACCTGAAATCATGACGATTTACGGGCAAGGCCCAAAAGGATCAGTCTGCCGCCTGAATCTTTGCGATATCATCGTCATCAAAGCTGTAGGTTCTGCTGCAAAACTCGCAGGACGCCAGAATACGCCCGTCAACCTTGTGCTGGTCCAGCTCGCCAACCGGGATGGTTTTGATCACTGTTTCCAGTTTCTCACGTGAACAGCGACACCCTTCATAAAGCGGCAGACGGTCATAGACACGAACAAGCTCTTCATGGAAGAGGCGATAAAGCAGATCGTTCATTGGCAGAGCCGAATCAAGCAATTCTTCACGGGAGCAGCTCGAAAGAAGAACCATGGTACGGGACCAGTCTTCCTTGCGCTCATCTCCGTCGCGCACCATTCCGCTTGTGGCACCATCCTCAAGCTCAACAGCGTTGCTGCCACCTTCATCCGGCATCAGCTGAACAATAATACCGCCGGCACGCCAGTGCTTTTCACCCTTTTCATCCGCGACCTGATCAACTTTGATGAGAACACCACTTTCAACCTGATCCGATTGGCGGAAATAGTTCTGCAGGCATTCCGCCAGACTCTCGCCTTCCAGCGCAACAATGGCCTGATAGCGGTCCGCGTGGCCGGGTTGATCAACCGTAAAGGCCAGATAGCCCTCACCGACCAGTTGCCCAAGTGTTGGTTCCTGTCCGTCTTCCAGACCCTCCAGCATGGCACTCAGGGCCTCGCGGTTCACATTCAGATAGCCCCGCACAACACCGGCAGAGGTCATATCCGCAACCATGGCAGAGATCGGCCCGTCACTCTTGCTCTGGAGAGTAAAGGTGCCTTCAAACTTCAGAAGGGATGACAGCAACCCTGTCAGAGCCATCAGTTCACCCAGAAGACGCGCCGCCGGTTCAGGGTAACGGTGGCGCTTCAGAACAGCATCTATCGCGCTTTCCAGACGCAGCATCCGGCCGCGAATTCCTGTGTTCTCGAGGAAAAAGGGCTGGACGGCATCCACCTCGCGGTCCTGGAAACCCAGTTCTGCTTCACGCAGGGTTTCTCCCTGGCTTTCCGGTTGTGTCTTGTCGTTCCGCTCACTGCTGGACATGGATGGCTCCGCATTCATAACAACGATGCTCCCTGCTTTGGCAAACAGGGAGCTTTCGCGTTTCTATATAAGCTGGTCTCGAAGATTTCAAAGGCTTTTCACACCGGAGCCACTGCATAGCAGCTATCCCGGCATGACAACAGCGTTTGAACGGATCTACTTGCCCATACACCAGACCATGATGCCCTTCTGGGCATGCAGGCGGTTTTCTGCTTCATCAAAGATCACGGAATGCGGGCCATCCAGAACGGCATCCGTTGCCTCCTCGCCTCGGTGCGCAGGCAGGCAGTGCATGAAAAGGGCATCAGACGCAGCAAGGGCCATCAGGTCTTCATTAACCTGATAGGGTGCCAGCAGCGCCTTGCGACGTTCAGCGCCGTCCTGTCCCATGGAAACCCAGGTGTCTGTCACAACAAGGTCAGCTCCCGCCACTGCAGCCTGAACATCCTCTGTCACCGTGATGTCGGCATTCTGGGATCCGGCCCAGTCGACAACTTCCTGGGAAGGGGCAAGCTCGCGCGGTGTTGCCAGAGTCAGGGCAAAGTTGAATCTCGCCGCACAGTGGATCCAGGAATTCGCAACATTGTTGCCATCTCCAACCCAGACCACACGCTTGCCCTCGATTGACCCGCGATGTTCCTCATAGGTCAGCATGTCTGCCATCAACTGGCAGGGATGGCTGTCATCGGTCAGACCGTTGATAACCGGAACAGACGCATATTCCGCCATTTCCAGCAGCTTTTCCTCACCGGATGTCCGGATCATGATCCCGTTCACAAAGCGGGACAGAACACGGGCTGTGTCAGCAATGCTTTCCCCGTGTCCCAACTGGGAACCGGCCTGATCCATCAGGACAGCCTTGCCTCCCAGCTGTTCAATCCCGACCTGAAATGAAACCCGTGTCCTGGTCGAGGGCTTTTCAAAGATCATCGCCAGATGCTGATCGGGGAGGAGTTCTCCCTTGTAGGTGCCATTCTTGATGGCTTTCGCAAGATCCAGAATCTCGCGCAGGGTTGCCGTGTCAAAATCACGAATGGACAGGAAGTGTTTCGGTTTTGCGTTTGTCATCGTTTCACAATCCAACAAATCGGTCTTTCCGGGACTTGGCTTCCCAACCGATAAAGCTGTTTATCAGGACGCCAGTTCTGCAGCAGCAGAGTTCAGTGTAGCCAGAGCCTCGTCAATCTCGGTCGCACCAGCGACAAGCGGTGGCAGGATCCGGACAACATTGTCACCTGCACCGACTGTCAGAAGCCCCTTGTCACGCAGAGTGTTCACCAGTGTCACATTGGACAGTTCATCCTGACACTTCAGTCCCTGCATCAATCCATAGCCGCGACTTTCGACAAAAAGCCCCGGATAGTCCGCAACCAGTCTTTCCAGACCGGCTTTCAGCCTTTCGCCTGCCCCCGCAACAGAAGAAAGGAACCCTTCTGCCAGAATTTGCCGTACCACTGCAAGTCCTACGGCCATCGCAAGAGGATTTCCTCCGAAAGTGCTGCCGTGACTTCCCGGCCCCATTCCGCCGGACGCCTCTTGCGTCGCCATGAAACAGCCGACCGGGAAACCGCCACCGAGCCCCTTGGCCGTCGCCAGGGCATCCGGACGAATTTCGGACCACTCATGAGCAAAGAGCCTGCCTGTCCGTCCCATGCCACATTGCACCTCATCCAGCAGGAGAAGCAGACCGAACTCGTCACAGACCGCACGCAGATCACGAAGATAACCCGGATCAGGTGTGTTGATCCCGCCTTCTCCCTGAACCGGTTCAACCAGAATGGCCGCTGTCTCTTCGGTAATGGCTGCCCGCAATTCGTTCATGTTCCCGAAAGGCACATGGTCAAAACCGGGTGAAGCAGGACCACAGCCTTCCAGATACTTTGCATTTCCTGCAGCAGACAGGGTGGTCAAAGTCCGACCGTGAAAAGCCCCGCCACAGGCAATGATGCGGTTCCTTTGGGGGTTTCCCGCAGCAGCATGATACCGCCGCGCAAGCTTGATCATGCCCTCCAGCGCCTCCGCACCGGAATTGCAGAAGAACACCCGGTCCGCAAAAGAATTGTCGCAGAGCAGAGCAGCCAGTTCCTCGCTTTCGGGAATGGTGTAGAGATTGGAGACATGCCACAGCTTTTTCGCCTGACTTTCCAGTGCCTCAATCATCGCCGGATGGGCATGCCCCAGCGTATTGACAGCAATGCCGCTGACGAAATCCAGATATCGTCGACCTTCCGTTGAAATCAGATAGCAGCCTTCCCCTCGCTCAAAGGCAAGTTCGGAACGCGCATAGGTCTGCATCACAGCAGAGGGTTTTGTTTCAACGACAGAGGACGTTGCCATAACTGGAAACTCCGGAAAATAATGTTCGAAAAAGAAAAGCCGGAACAGAATCACTCTGCTCCGGTCTTGCTATTGAACCGCTTCAGGCTCTCTTTCACAAGAGGCCGTTATTGGTTTTTCTCACTTATAAACAGGATATTTTAAGGCAGATAAGCCTCTATTCATGAGTTTTCCTAATAACAAGATTTTTCCTGAGATCACTGCAGAGGTGTAACGGTGTATCCAAGCGCCCTGAACTGTTCGACCAGTCCGGTCTCGCCCGGCAGGTGCAGGGCCCCCACGGCAATAAGGACTTCCTGACTTTCAAGGAATCGCATCGCACGTTGCGCCATTCGAGTGTTTCGCTCGTGGATCAGGCTGTCCATAAAAGGTTCAAAAGTCGAAGGGGGAATATTTTCCATATCCGCAAGCATGGCCCTGTACATTCCGGCAAGGTCCCCGAGCAGATAGTTCCTCACCTGAATGGCAAAGCGAATTTCATAATCGTCAGGATTGCTCGGCAGTTCCCCCAGAAGCGCAATGACATCCTCATCACTCAGGTCTTCGAAAACGGAGAGCTGCTCGCGGGGTGTCTCAAGCGAGTTGATTCCGACACCGGACTGACGGGCCTCGATCTGCAAACGCTGGTCAAGATTCAGGCGCCCGACAGAAACTCTGGCCGCTTCCGAGGGAGGAGCCGCAAAAAGCGCGAGCATCGCCCAGGGTTTCAAACCGTTCAGCTGTTCAGGAGACAAGCCATAGCTCCGCGAAAGAGCTCCAACACTCTGGAACAGATCAGGAGGCAGTATCTGCTGCAGGGTACGACCATCAGAAAGAACCATGGACTGGAAAACCTGGGCCTTCAGTGACGGATCATCCTCGACCTCGACAATCAGGGTTTTCACTCGCGCAACAAGGGGCCTGACAGCCTGCGCAACAGCAACAACCTGGTCTTCCGTGGAGTGCATCGTGCCGAGCAGATAGCTTGGCCCGGGTGATCCGTCCTTCTCGATTTTCCAGAGCAATCCCTGCCCGTTGAGATTAAAGGCATCCGGATCCAGCGTACCGCTCGCACCGGCCGTCACAGTTCCCAGCAGAAGCGGAATCAGGAGGGTGAGGATCACAACTCCACGCCCCAGAAGATCCTTTAACATATGGTTGGCGTGAGCAATCATGATCTCTGTCCCCCGTTTGATCAGCTTTTAACCCTGTAGCCTGAAGCAATCAGGCGATAGGTCAGCACAGCGAGGATCACATTGATTGCAGGCAACAATATGGCACCCGCCAGAACGTTTCCATCGGCCTGCCCTATAAAGCCGTACCGGAAACCGTCAATCATGTAGAAAAACGGATTGTAATGCGCCAGAACGGCCCAGTTTTCAGGCAGGCGTTCAATCGAATAGAAGGTTCCTGACAGGAACGAAAGGGGGGTGATCACAAAGTTCGTCACAGCAGAAATATGATCGTATTTCTGCGCCCACAATCCTCCCATCATTCCGAGAAGAGCCAGCATCGAACAGGCATTCACAGCAAACCACAAGGCAATCAGCGGATGCGGCAACTCCATCGGCAGGGCCACAACCATCCCGGCCAGAACAGCCAGACCAACCATCAACCCCCGGGTTGCGCCGCCCAGTGCAATCGCAAAGGTCATCTCGAGCGCGGAAACAGGAGCCATCAGCAGATCGACAATGTTTCCCTGTGCCTTGGAAATCATCAGCGAGGAAGAGGTGTTCGAAAAGGCATTCTGCGTCATGGCCATCATCACAAGCCCCGGCGCGAGGAAGGAAATGTAGTCCACGCCCTGAACAGTACGTCCCAGCCCGCCCAGCGCCAATGCAAAAACGGCAAGGAAGAGAAGCGTTGTTACCATGGGGGCGACCAGTGTCTGACCCGCAACGTTCAGGAAGCGGCGCACCTCGCGCAGGTACAGGGTCCACATCCCGACGACATTGAAGGCCCCCATTGGCCTCGGTCCCAGACCGAGGGAAGCTTCGAAACGCTTGTGATCATGCCCGCAGATATCTGCCGAGCGGGACGTCTCCGCCCGCTCTGTCTGTTCCATAGTCATTTCCCGACGAACCTGTTTTTTCTGGCCCTGAAGCCTTGTCAATAGAACAGGCAATCTTCCGGGCGGGGTTATTTTTGCTGACATCCGCTGACTGCAATGGCAGAACGGTGTCATGACGGATGAACCATACGACGCCAAACCGGACAGGGCAACCCGGGCAGACAGGAAGCCAGCCAGGAAAGTGCCCAGGAAAGCGACCTCCCGTTATCTCAATAACGCAGCCCGCTTCTATCTGGAACGTTATGCGACGTCAGTGGCCGGTTTTCGGGCCTACCTGCTGCGCAAGGTCGACGCCTCTGCGCGGGAACACGGCACATCCCCGGAAGAAGGGCGCGAAGAGATTGAACGTCTGGTCGAACTCTTCACCAACATGCGTGCTCTGGATGACCAGCGGTTTGCCGAACAGCGCGCAGGAAGCCTTCATCGCAAGGGCAAAGCCAAAAGGGCCATTGCACAGGACCTGAAAACCAAGGGTATTTCAGAACCTCTCATTCAAAAGGCTCTCGAAAGTCTTCAGGACGGAGATGAGGCAATTGATCCGGATTTTCAAGCCGCGGTCCGCTATGCACGCAAAAAAGGTTTTGGCCCCTTTGCTGCCCTGAAAATCCGCTCCCTGCGATCTGCAGAGCTCGAAACGGACGAACAGGAAACAAAAAAAATCCGGCAGCGCTCCCTGGCAGCCTTTGCCCGGCAGGGCTTTTCCCTGTCCCTGGCGGAACGCATCCTCAACAGCGAAGATCCCCACGCCCTTGAAGAGGAAGCCGGTCTTTAGGCACAAAACATTTGCTCCGGCTTTCAAAGCATGTAATGCAATTCAATCTGTCCGTGGTTATTGAAAAAGAGTCCCAGTCCCAAATGTCAGACGATAAAACCAATAAGAACTTCGTCACTGCCGTAGAAGACGCCAAGGAAACGCTCAGAGGTCAGTTCAAACCGACGCCTCTTTGGCACAATGCCTTTCTTTCCGAGCGCTATGGCTGCGATATTTACCTGAAACGCGAAGACACAACTCCGGTTCGCAGTTACAAGATCCGCGGAGCCTTCAACTTTTTCGAGCGCCAGATCAGGCGTCATGGCACGGGTGACAGCAAGCCGGCCTTTGCCTGTGCTTCCGCAGGGAACCACGCACAGGGCTTTGCCTATGCCTGTGCAGCCTTTGGCTGTCAGGGCACCATCTTCATGCCCGTCACAACACCACAGCAGAAAATCCAGAAGACCAAAGCCTTTGGACGGGATTTTGTGACCATCAGGCTCGTCGGGGATATCTTTGACGAGGCCCTCGCTGCAGCCATCGATCACTGCGATCAGAGCGGCAGTGTCATGGTTCCCCCCTTTGATCACGAAGACATCATCACCGGACAAGCCACCGTTGCTCTTGAAGTTCTGGATCAACTGGACAACAAACAACCCGATCTGGTCATCATGCCCGTTGGCGGTGGCGGTCTGTCAGCAGGCATGACCCGCTATCTTTCAGAAAAATCCCCGGATACCGGGTTCCTCTTCGTTGAACCCGAAGGCGCGCCAAGCCTCAGGACCTCCCTTGAAGAAGGCAGGCAGGTTACCCTTGGCAAAGTCGACAACTTTGTCGATGGCGCTGCTGTTGCCCGAATTGGTGATGCTCCTTTCAAACAGCTTTCCCGCTTCAGTTCCGATCAGGTCATGCTGATTCCGGAAGACCGCCTGTGCAACACGATGGAAGAGTTCCTCAATATCGAGGGCATTGTTCTGGAACCTGCCGGAGCCCTTGCCATTGATGCCCTGCGCGAACTGGATTACGGGGCGCTGAAAGGCAAGACAATCGTCTGCGTCGTCTCCGGAGGAAATTTCGACTTCGAGCGCCTGCCCGAAGTCAAGGAACGTGCGCTGAAATATGCCAGTCTGAAGAAGTATTTCATTCTGCGCATGCCGCAGCGCCCGGGCGCCCTGAAGGACTTCCTGTTCCTTCTCGGGCCGGATGACGACATCACCCGCTTCGAGTATCTGAAGAAATCTGCCCGCAACTTCGGGTCCATCCTGATCGGCATTCAGACCAATGCCCCCGAGAACTTCAAGATTCTGACCCGCAAGTTCGAGGAAAGCGGCATCCAGTATCAGGACATCACCGAAAACGAGATCATTTCAAACCTGATTGTCTGACCTGTCCTCCACTCACCTCCATGTGACAGGAAAAGTCGCGCAGACTCTTGAAAAGAGTCGCTGACAAGGCAATGTTCCACTGGAAATAAAAATATCCTTGTAGAAAAGTCGGCTATTGCGCTGGTAAAGATTCATTATGTTTTCGACGGCATAATGAAAAACGGAGAGAACAAGAATGGATATGCCTGTACCACAAGACAAAGCCGGTGATGCCCTGTCCAGGGACATTGCTGCTGCCGAGGATCGTGCCGCCCGTCGCGCACGTCGTCGTGCACGTCTTGCCCAGAAACAGGACACGACTGTTCCCTCCCCCTGTGTTGCCCTGTGCCAGATGGACAACAAGACCGGTCTTTGCGTCGGATGCCATCGGAACATCGACGAAATCCGTGAATGGATGATCCTCACACGGGAAGAAAAGCTCGATATCCTCGATAAAATCGAGTCACGCCGCTAGAGACAACAAGGCCAATTGACCGGACGGGCTGGACTCTTGGGAAAAAAAACGCCATAACTCGCGCGAAAACATCAGACCTTTAAACTGGGTTATTCTTCCGGCTTACGGTCCTGATGCCCTGCACACGCTTTGCAGCAGCCCGCCTGTTCATCAATCAGAACAGGCCTGAAGCGCCTGATCGGGCCTTCACCCAACCGCATTACGGATGACAAGCCTGCGACAGAGACAGGCCGAACCACAAGGTCAGGATACCATGGTCAAGAAAGCGCCAAGACCCGAACGCTCCGAACTCTTGATGCCCGCAGGCAATCTTCTGAAGCTGAAGATGGCTGTTCTCTACGGTGCCGATGCGGTCTATCTCGGCACACCGGACATGTCCCTGCGAGTCAAATCCCAGTTCGCACTCGAGGACGTGATCGAAGGTGTCCGCTTTGCACACGAACACGGTGTTCGCGTCTATCTGACCCTGAACCTCTTCTCTCACAACAAGGACATTGTAAAGCTTCCGACCTTTATTGAAACCATCCGCCAAATTAAACCGGATGGCGTCATTATCGCGGACCCCGGTGTCTTCAACTTTGTGGCCATGAATGCTCCGGACCTGGAGCTTCACATTTCCACACAGGCCAATGTCTGTTCCTGGCTTTCTGTGGATTTCTGGGAAAAACAGGGCGCCAGTCTTGTCGTGATGGCCCGCGAGGTTTCTTTCGAGGAACTGGGCGAAATCCGCGAAAAATGCCCGGACATCAAGCTTGAAGCCTTCATTCACGGCTCCATGTGCATGACCTATTCCGGTCGCTGCCTGCTGTCGAACTTCATGGCTGAGCGTGGTGCCAACCAGGGAAGCTGTGCAAACTCCTGCCGCTGGAACTACAAGGTTCACATGAAGCTCAAGGACGGCACAATCAAGGAGCTGGAACTCACAGAGGAAAACAAGGAGCTCTTCGAGTTTTTCCTGGAAGAAGACCACCGCCAGGGCGAACTGCTGCCCATCGAGGAAGATGATCGCGGTTCCTATATCCTGAATTCCAAGGACCTTTGCCTCATGCCGGTTCTGGATGACTATCTGAAACTGGGTGTGGACTCTCTCAAGGTCGAAGGGCGCGGCAAAAGCCCCTACTACGCCGCTGCCGTCGCCCGCGCCTATCGCATGGCCATTGATGACTGGTACAGTGACCCGGAAAACTGGAGCCCGGACATCTACATGGAGGAACTCCAGTCCGTTCCGAGCCGCGGCTATACCTTTGCCTTCCACGAAGGCCGCCTGACCAACCACGCACACAACTACGAACACACAGCGACAATCGCAGAGTTCGAATACGCCGGTCACATTGACCGCGTTGATGAGGAAGCTCTCTATGTTTCCGTCAAGAACAAGCTGGTTGCCGGGGATGTGCTTGAGTTCCTGCCGCCAAAGCACCGCGACACGGTCATGCTGCGCCTTTATGACTATGACATTGTTCAAAAGAATGGCCGTCCGCAACGCCCGGAAACAGCGACAGAAGTCAATGCAGGACCTCAGCCGGTTATCCGCATTCCCTTCAGCAGTTTTGACCGGATGACACCCGATGAAGTTATCGCCATGCTGCCGCCCTACAGCATTGTACGCAAGGAACGCGCGCTGACCCAGGCGGAATGGGATCGCATCAAGCTGGATACAGCCGCCCAGCGTGTAGAACTGGGCGTGGGCAGTGAAGCGCTCTATCGCCGTCGCCTTGACACGCTCAAGGATTCCATTGATGAGGCCAAGACAAACCTGCGTCCGAAGTCTCCGCGCCTTGGCGTTGAAGGTTGCTGCGGACGAGGCTGTAATGGCTGCCTGGTTTTCTGGAATGATCCCAGCTATGCCAAGGCCCGCGAGCTGCTCGCGAAAAAGAAATCCGGGGAAATGCTCAACACAGATATGCACGACAGCAAAATCGACGCCGCACTCAACCGCGGCATTGAGGCAGACGGGCAGGAACAGAAAAAGTCCGCCTGATCTCCCTTCAGGGACAAATCGTCGGAAAGCCGCAAGCCAGCCGGGTTTGCGGCTTTTTGCATGCAGGTGAACGACAAAGCTTCCCATCACCTGAAAACTGTGAGACGGTCACGAAAAGAACAAAAGATCAGGCGGGACCCCACAATGAGCCTAAACAACACAAGCACGGAAGCTCTTCCGCAAAAGCCTGCGCTGGGTGCTGCCCTGATGGTCGGCGCAATGGTTGTGCTCCCGATGATGGATTCCGCAGTCAAGCTGCTCATGGAATCCCTGCCCTTCCCGCAAGTCGTTTTTCTGCGCTACATCGCCATGACACTGATCATCCTGCCAATCATCCTCTTTCTGTACAAAAAGGAAGAGATCCTGCGCGTCGAACGTCCGGTCATGCAGATCATCCGCGGAGCCCTGATGTTCGCGGCAACCTTTCTTTTCTTCGGTGCCATCAATGCCATGCCCCTGGCTGATGCCGTTGCCCTCGCCTTTGTTGCGCCCATGCTGACAACGGTGCTTTCTGCCCTCTTTCTCAAGGAACAGGTAGGCTTCCGACGCTATGCAGCAGTTTTCATTGGTTTCATCGGCGTTCTGATTATCATTCGCCCCGGAACAGAGACCTTTTCCGTCCCTGCAATGATGGCTCTGGGTTGCAGTCTGGCCATGGGTTTCTTCAACATTGTTACCCGTTCCATTGCCTCCAGCTCGCCACCGCTGATCAGCCTCTTCTATACCGGTGTAACAGGCTCGATCATGGGGGCCTTTGTTGCTCCTTTCTTCTGGGAGCCGATGGTTGCCTCGCACTTTGGCCTGGCAGCAGTGATCGGCACTCTCGGGATGTTCGGGCACGGCCTGCTGATCATGTCATTCCGATACGGGGAAGCCTCTTTCGTCGCGCCTTTCATCTATTTCGAAATGATCACGGCAACTGTTCTCGGCTATCTGGTATTCGGAGACTTCCCGGATCAGTGGGTCTGGGTCGGTGTTTCCATTCTTGTCATCTCGGGCATTTACACAAACTATCGCGAGCGCAGCCACAAGCTGCCCGTTTCACCACCGAAGCACCCTGCTCCCCTTGATGATCAGGACAGGTCGGCCTGACTGCTTTTACGTTCTAAAAGCCGAGTGACTGACCAGTCTTGACCTCATCCATTGATACAAAGGTCCTGAACTTCTTGACGTTGTTGTTTTTGAAGAACACCCGCCGGGTAAAGGCTTCATAGCTCGACATGGTATCCACCACAACGACCAGAACAAAATCGGCCTCTCCGGTGACATAGAAACACTGCTGGACCTCCGGTGCCTCACGGAACTCCTTTTTGATACTGTCGATTTCCATGATCGTTTCGCTGACCAGCTCGACCTCGACAAAAATGGTCAGAGGCAGACCAACAGCTTCCGGGGACACCCGGGCAACATTCGCCTGAATAACACCCTCGGCCTCCATACGCCGGATGCGACGCTGTACAGAGGGTGTGGACAGGTTCACCGCTTCTCCTATTTTGTGCTGCGGTGTCCGGTTGTCTTCCTGCAAAATGCGGAGGATCGCCCTGTCAAACTCATCCAGCGGTGTCATGACCATCCCCTTGCTTCACATCGGTGAAAAATTCTTTCATATCACCAATCAAAATTCAGCAGAAATTTCAGAACAAATGAAATAAATTTTCTTCCATCCACAAAATGGACATCAGAGCAGGAGAAAGCGGTGACGAATTTCCCGAAACGGCTCCGGGCCTTGCGACAGGACTTTCACAAACATCCCGAACTTGGCTTTCAGGAGGAACGGACCAAAAGGAAAATCGCAGAGCATCTCAGGCAACTTGGTGTGGAAACACACGAAGGCATTGGCGTCGTGGGCGTTCTCCGGTCCGGCACAGGCAACCGTTCAATCGGACTGCGAGCAGACTTCGATGCCCTGCCCATTGCGGAGCTCAATGATTTTTCCTACAGGTCACAGAACGAAGGCGTCATGCATGCCTGTGGCCATGACGGACATACAACCATGCTGCTTGGGGCAGCAGAACTGCTGGCCCGGTCTCCGGATTTCGACGGCACTGTCATTTTCATCTTCCAGCCCAACGAGGAGCATGGGCTCGGCGCGCAAGCCATGCTGGATGAAGGTCTGTTCGAGCAATTCCCTGTCGAGGAAATTTACGGCGCCCACAACCTGCCCGGAGAACCCGCAGGCAGAATCTCGACACGCCCGGGGGTGATCTGCTTCAGTGAAAACCTCTTTGAAATTGAAATAACAGGTCAGGGCGGACATGCCTCCATGCCGCACGCCAGCTCGGAAACCATCACCCCTGCCGCCGAACTCGTTCTGGCTCTGCAAACCATTGTCGCCCGCAAGCTTCCCCCCTCATCCGGTGCCGTTGTCTCTGTAACGGAATTTATAACAGACGGACAGCGCAACGTTCTTGCGGGCAAGACTCTTATCAGGGGCGATGCGCGCGCGTCCTGCCCGGAACATCGTGCGGCAACAGAAGTCTTTATCCGCCAGATTGCAGCCGGCGTGGCCGCTGCCCACAACATTGAAATTTCCGTGCAGTTCAGAACGGAGTTTGTCGAGGCCATCAACTGCGCCAGTGCCGTGTCCCACGTCAGCCAGACAGCCGAAGCACTTGGGCTGGACTGTGATGATGATCGCCCTCCCATGACCTTTTCCGAGGATTTCGCAAACTTTCAAACCCGCGTTCCCGGTTGCTTCTTTCTGATTGGCAACGGGACAGATGGTGCAAACGGTCAACCCCTTCATGCTGCCAACTATGACTTCAACGACGCGCTTCTGCCATTGGGCGCACAATTCTGGGCTGAACTGGTCAGAAGGCGGCTTCCTCTGAAAACCGCTCAAAATAAATAGCGAGCCTTTGCACCTCTCCTGCACACACAGGCTTTTACAAGACCATTTTTCAAATACAACGGGACAAAACAGGCTTTCACAAAAGCCTTTTGAAAATCTCCCGCCGGCAGGGCTGTCCTCCGTTTTTTGACTATTTTCGCGACAGGACGCCACAGTTGTTTTTCTCTGTTTTCCTCTTTATATGCTTAAATAGCTATTTTTATATTAATTAGGAAATACAAGTATGAACACTTCCATCTCCGCCAAAGATCTTCACAAGGGGCTCCAGCAGGGGCGTTACAAACTGATCGACATCAGATCCCCTGATGAACGCCGGAAGGAACAAATTCCCGGCAGTCTTTCCCTCCCGCTTGATCAAATGGGCGAGCAAAATCTGGAAAACCTGATTCAAAGGTACGAAGACCAGCAATTTGTCCTTCATTGCCTTTCAGGCATCAGAACCACAGAGAACCATGCAACCCTCCAGGGCAGGACAGATCAACCCCTTTACATTCTTGAAGGAGGGCTGAACGCCTGGAAGGCAGCCGGGCTCGACACCACAGTCAACAAAAAGGCTCCTCTCCCCTTACAGCAGCAGACTCACCTGGCAATAGGTTTGCTTGTTCTGATCGCCTGCGGTCTGGGATTCCTCTACAGTCCGATGTTCTTCCTGATTGCTGCTTTCGCAGGTGCCGGACTGACATTCGCCGGTCTCACAGGCTTCTGCGGAATGGCAAGGTTCATTGCCCTGATGCCCTGGAACAAAATCACTCCAGGCTGAATCTGGCCAAAGCGGTCGCGATCATTGACAGCGCCAAAACGAATGGGCAATTTGTATACCAAATAAATACAAAAGACCTATTGGACGCAAGAGATGACACTTCACAATGCCCCATCCTCACCGATTTCAGTACTCGCCTTTCTGGGGACAGGGCATTTTGCCTCCTACACAATTGCTGCCTTGCGCAAAGGGGGATTTGAGGGAAGCATCCTCCTGTCTCCCCGCAACGCAGAGGTCGCCGCAAAACTGGCAGATGTCTACAATTGCGACGTGATGCAGGACAATCAGTCCCTGCTCAACGAAGCAGAGGCTGTTGTTCTCTCTGTGCGTCCCCAGCACCTTCAATCAGCGCTCGAAGGACTGGTTTTCAGGGATGATCACCTGGTGATTTCGGCTGTTGCCGGTATCTCTCTTGAATCTCTCAGGGCACACAGAAATCTGCCTGAAACAGTTGTCCGCACCATGCCTGTTTCCTGTATCGAGGCCGGCGATGGCATCGTGCCGCTCTTCCCTCCTCAAAAACAGGCAGAAGAGTTGCTTTCCCAAGCCGGAGCGCTGGTGAGCTTCGAGACAGAACAAAGCTTTGACCTCGCCATGATTGCCTCCTGCATGAACGGTACGCTTTACCACTGGATGCAGGGAATGGTCGACTGGATGCAGGCCAAAGGCCTGCCCGAACAGGCTGCACGCGATCTTGTTGTCCACAATATCCGCGGGGCCACAGCCTATGCAGACCTGCACAGGGACCAGCATCTCGAAAGCATTGGCAACGGCATTGCAACCGAAGGCACCTACACCAGAACAGCACTGGACCACCTGAAAGAAAACGGGATCATTCAGGGTTGGCCTGACAGTCTGGAAGCCATCTACAAACGCATGACAGACGAAGCCTGACGCTCTTCGATCCACAGCCCCAAAAAACCACACTGAAACGGAAAACCCGCTTTAGTAGATACCGGCTTCCAGCCCGGCTGCCATGGTCATGCCCAGTTCGTGACAGGCGGTCTCGAAGCGGTTGCCCTGATAGGGCCCCCGGCAAATCAACGGCTCCTGAATGGCTTTCCAGCGCAGACCTGTTGTGATGCTTTCAACAGCGCGCCTTGTTCCTGTCCCGTCGTGCCCCGCCCTGATGACCAGGGCATAGGGCAGACCCTGCTTCTCTTCCAGACAGGGATAGTAGCAGCGATCAAAAAAATCCTTCAGCGCCCCGCTCATATAGCCCAGGTTTTCTGTCGTCCCGAGAATGATACCCGATGCAGCAAGGACCTGCTCCGGCTGCGTTTCAAAAGGTGTACGTACGTCCAGATCCACCCCTTCAATTTCAGGGACAGAAGCACCGTCCCGCAAGGCTCCCAGAAGCTTCCGGGTGTTCTCCGACGGGGCATGCATCACAATCAAAAGGCGTTTTTGCTCTGTCATGAGAAACCTCTTGTGAAAACCCGAACATACTGCGGTTTATTCTGCCGGAACCTCTGTCGACGCCGACTGTTTTTTCGCACCCCGGTGCCCCAGACGGACTTCACCGCCGGGAACAGGACGGGATGGAACATTGAAGGACAGCACCAGCGAGATACAGGCCATCCCCGCCCCGATCAGGAAAACCATTTCAGGGGCCGTCAGCCAGACAATCCCCAGACCGGCAGGCAGGAAAACAGCTGCGATGTGATTGATGGTAAAGGCCACGCCCGCTGTCGAAGCAATATCGGCCGGATCTGCAATCTTCTGGAAATAGGTCTTGATGGCAATGGCCATGGCAAAGAAGAGGTGATCCACAACGTAGATTACAGCAGCCCAGAAAGGGTCCTCGACAAAGGCATAGGTGGTGAAGACCAGTATCAGGCCGATGTATTCGCAGATCAGGGCCTTTTGCTCTCCCCAGCGGGCAATAAACCGCCCGATCATGGGGGCAAGCTTGATGTTGATCAGCGCATTAATGAGATAAAGCCCCGCCACAGCCGAAACCGTGTACTCAAACTTTTCCACCATCATGAAGGCGGCAAAGACGATAAAAATCTGTCGGCGCGCACCGGACATGAACGTCAGTGCATAATAAAGCCAGTAACGCTTGCGCAGAACCAGCGATTTGTTCTGGGCCACCCTTTCCGGATAGATGGGGTAGAAGAACCAGCAGAACACGGCCAGCAAAGCCGAACCGCCGCCTGTAATGAGATAGAGCCAGACATAATCCAGTGCCAGAAGCTCGGTTCCGACCCAGATCAGGCCATACATTCCCAGCGACACAGCAGACCCGACAGCAACAATACGCCCCAGGGTTTCAGGTGCCTTTTCCTTGTCGATCCACTGCAGAGCCAGAGAGGTCTGAACAGTCTCATAATAATGGAAACCGATCGACATGATCACTGTGGTGAAATAAAGCCCGACAGCCGAGGGATAAAAACCGGTCAGGGCCGTTCCAATCCCGAGGGCAATCAGGGAAAGATAGGCCAGGCGCTGCTCTTTCAGAAACAGCAGGATAAAAACAACTGCAAAGGCCATAAAACCCGGAATCTCGCGAATGGACTGCAGGATCCCCATCTCGGCTCCGTCAAAATTCGCACGTTCCACGGCAAAGTTGTTCAGCAGCGTCCGCCAGGTCGCAAAACTGATCGGCACGGCTGCAGCCATCGCAAAGAGCAAAACCTCGGGCCGTCTTAACCAGTCCGCAATTTTCCCGCTGTTCTCGTTCATCATCAACTGTCCTTCAGACCCTCAGGCAATCCCGCCCTGTTCAGGGATTGGGGCGCTGTTCCAATAACAGGACGCGGAAAACCCACTGTCGCTTCCTGAAGTCTCTTTTCCCTTCGACGCGGAGTCGGAGCATAAAGCTGCTTTGTTGCTTCCACCATCAGAACGCCTCCGAAACTCGGCGCCAGACGTTTCCCCAGTCGTTCCCACGCCGGAGAAGACCGCAGGATTGCTGCAGAATGACTGGGCGGTGTGTAAAGCGTCCGCTCTGTATGAAGCATCTGGAAAGATGTATCCCGCAAAAGGCTCATCACCTGATGGCGGCTGAAGGGATGCCCCCAGCCAAAAGGCGTTTTGTCGATCCGTGCCCAGATTCCCCGACGCGAAGGCGCAACAATCAGCAAGCGCCCCTCGCCCGTCAGAACACGCCAGATTTCCTGCAGCATGTCCCGGACATATTCCGTACTTTCCAGCCCGTGCACAAGCAGAACACGATCAACGGAGTAATCCGGCAGCGGCAACTGGGCTTCATCGGCCAGAACAACCTTGCCGGCACGATCCCTCGGCCAGTGATGCACGCCCTGGGATGCCGGCATGACAGCCATGAGGTTTTCAACATCCCCCTCGAACATCTCCAGATAGGGGGTCGCATATCCCAGTCCCAGCAGTGTCCGGCCATTCAAATCCGGCCAGATGTCACGAATGGATTGCCGCAGCACGTGACGTGCGACCCGCCCAAGTCTGGAATTGTAAAATTCCTGCAGATCAACAACATCGGTCCACACTGTCCATTACTCCGTCACAGCAAGAGGTTTCCGGGGAAGCCCCCAGCATAGGCCTGATAGCATTGTGACCCAACAAAAAAGTCTTTGATCTTGCTTTCCGCTTCCAGAACGTCACAATCCTGACGTTCATCTGTTTTCTGTTTCCGCACCAAAACAATCAGAGAAAGCCGGATTCATGCGCGCGACGCCAACCTGTGGCCCTTCATCACTTGATCTGAGCACCCTGCCCGGTGTCGAAATTCACCAGATCCCCATCCACACCGACAACTATTGCTATCTGATCAGGGATACCGGGAGCAACACCGTTGCCGTTATTGATCCCGGTCAGGCCGAGCCGGTTCTGGAAGAAGCAAAAAAGCTGCGCTGGACCATTACCGATATCTTCATCACCCACCACCACTGGGATCACGTCGATGGTCTGGAAGAGGTCAAGGCCATGACAGGAGCCCTGGTCACAGGACCTGCTGCAGAACACCACAAAATCGATCACATGGACCGTCTGGTCTATGGTGGGGAAACCATTCCTTTCGGGAACAAAACCATCAGAATTCTTGATGTCCCCGGTCACACCCTGGGGCAGATTGGTTATCTGCTGGAGCCTGATGAAACATCACCAGAAGGCAGCTGCTCCGTCCTTGTTCCGGGAGATTCCCTCTTTGCCATGGGCTGCGGCCGAATCTTCGAAGGCGATCCGGTCATGATGTGGAACAGCCTGAAGCAGTTTGCCCGGGGCAACAATGAAATCAGCGGCAACACACTGGTTTGTGCACATCACGAGTACACGGCCTCAAATGCGGCCTTTGCGCTGAGCGTCGATCCTGAAAACGAGGCCCTGCAGGACAGAAGCCGGGCCATCAATGCTCTCAGGGAGAGCAGCGAACCAACGGTCCCCTACGTTCTGGAAGAGGACTGGGACACCAACCCGTTCCTGCGCCCGGACGACATCCGGATCAGAACAGCACTGCAGCTGGAAGAGGCCGATGATCAGGATGTCTTCACAGCACTTCGCAAGGCCAAGGACAATTTTTGACAGCTTCAAACAGGCAGAAGGATTCACCTCATGAAATTCTACACCTCACTTGCCTCCCCCTATGCCAGAAAGGTCATGATGGTCGCTCTGGAAAAGGGACTGAGCGACGAACTCGAACTCGTCTATCACCCGACAACACAGCCTGATTCCCCGATCTGGCACGCCAATCCCATGGGCAAGGTTCCCGCGCTTGAAACGCGCGAGGGCATCATGATCTGTGATTCCCTGCCAATCTGCGACTATCTCAACACCATCGGTGAAGGTCCCGATCTGATGCCGCGCGAGAACGGTGCTGACTGGGCTGTCCATGCCATGGCCACCCTGGCCAACGGTCTTTGCGATGCCGCTGTTGCCCGGATGCTCAACAAGAAATCCCACCCGCCTGAAATGCAATGGCAGGGCTGGCAGGACATGCAGCTGATGAAGATCAACCGCACGCTGGATATGCTGGAAAAATCCTTTGACTTCCCGATTTTTGAAGGCCTGAACCTTGCCAGCCTGACTCTGGCAATCGCGCTGGACTACCTCGACTTCCGCTTCCCGCAAGAAGACTGGCGCCTCAATCGTCCGAACCTGTCCGACTGGTACGAAAAAGCCATGCAGCGCGACTCTTTCCAGAAAACACGCCCACAGAACCCGCCAGCATAAAATGACTGCAAACGACGACAAAAAAGCACAGGACATCATTGGCAGACTGAACCTTCAGCCCCACCCGGAAGGCGGCTGGTACAGGGAAACCTTCAGAGATGGCAAAGCGGGAGAACGCGGAGCCCAGACCTGTATCTTCTTTCTTCTGGAAAAGGGACAGCGCTCACACTGGCACAGGGTTGATGCCAATGAAATCTGGCACTGGTATGCCGGCTCAAGCCTGCTGGTTCACCGCTATGCCAGCAGCGATGACCAGGAAACAGTCAGGCTGGGCCCCGACGTTTTGTCAGACGAAAGCCCCCAGGCTGTCATTCCTGCAGATCAGTGGCAGAGCACAGAAGCACCCGACGGCTGGGCTCTTGTTGGTTGCACCGTTGCTCCGGCCTTCGAGTTTGAAGGCTTTGAACTGGCTCCGCCCGGCTGGGTTCCCCGGGGGTGGAAAGGCTCATGAAAAAGGGGGAGCAGATGCTCCCCCTTTTTTTCAGCTTTCGATCTTACCAGCTGCCTGTATTGTCCATGGAAGCCCAGGGTTCCTGCGCAGGCAGGTCATCGCCTTCCTGCAGCAGTTCAATAGAGATTCCGTCCGGCGATTTGATAAAGGCCATATGCCCGTCACGAGGAGGGCGATTGATTGTGATGCCCTGATCCATCAGACGCTGACAGGTTTCATAGATATTCTCCACCCGGTAGGCCAGATGTCCGAAGTTACGACCTCCTGTGTATTCCTCGGGATCATAGTTGTAGGTCAGTTCCAGTTCGACCTCTTCCTGTCCCGGTGCGGCCAGCATCACCAGTGTAAAGCGTCCCTTGGGATTGTCGAAACGGCGTGTTTCCCTCAGCCCCAGAACATCACAGTAAAATTTCAGGGATTCATCCAGATTGGTCACACGAACCATTGTATGCAGATATTTCATTGCTCACTCTCTCTTGCTTTTGTCTTTTTTGATCAGGCAAATGATTCGAACTCCTGCAGGAGTTCGGAAACCTCTTTCCAGCTCTTGGCCACCGCAAAGCACCCCGCATCCCTCAGGTTTGCAGACGCATCCGGCCCCAGATGGGAGGCCGCAACAAGGCCGAGGACGGAAATTCCCGCTGCCCCTGCCGCGGTTGCGCCTGTTTTGCTGTCTTCAATAACCAGTGCCCTGTCCGGTTCACACTCCATAACCCTGCACGCCAGAAGGTGCAGGTCCGGTGCAGGTTTTGGACGCTCCACATCACTGGAGGAAAAACGCGCCTCGGATGGAAAGAACCGGTCCAGCCCCGCGGCCTTGAGCGCTGCGTTCAAACGCTCCCGGTTGCTGTTGCTTGCCACACAGATTTTTGTATCACACTGCCGGATAAAGTCCTCAACACCATCCAGGGTCGTCAGTTCCTGATCAAACAGGTCCCGGGTGATCTCGAGCAGGCGCTCATGCAGACCTTCAGGAACCTCTCGCCCCAGTTCCCCGAACAGGGTTTCCAGAATTTCCCTGTCGGTTCGTCCGACAAAATGGTCTGTTCGCACTCCCTGCGGAAAGGCACCGGTCTCGGCCAAAAGCTGCTGTATGGCTTTTTCAGACAGACTCTCGCTGTCAACAAGCACACCATCACAATCAAAAACAATCAATTCCGGGAAAGTCATATGAGATCACGCAATCACAGTTGGGAGAAAAGAAAACCACGGCTGCAATCTGGACACCATAAAAAAATGACTGAAAAAAGGCCCTCCCGGTCGGGAGGGCCAGTTCGGTATCTTGCGGGTGCAAGTACCGTCTTTTCAGCAGAACAGCGAAAGCTGTATTGACCTTTACGCCGCTCTTTCAAATCGGATCACACCCGTATCATTTTTTTATGGGATTTTTCATTTTTCCGCTTCAACACAAAGCGCAACACCCTGACCGCCACCGATACAGAGCGTCGCAAGCCCCTTGCCACCGCCAATCCGCTTGAGTTCATGCAGAAGCGTCACCAGAACCCGCGCTCCGGAAGCTCCGATCGGGTGGCCAAGAGCAATAGCGCCCCCGTTGACATTCACCTTTTCGGGATCCAGTTCCAGCTCCCGGACCACAGAAAGGGCCTGCGCGGCAAAAGCCTCGTTGCTCTCAATCCGATCCAGCTCGGCAAAACTCCATCCGGCCTTTTCAAGCGCCTTTCGGGAAGCCGGGATGGGACCTGTGCCCATAATGGAGGGATCAACGCCGGCTGTTGCCCAGCTCGCAATACGTGCCAGCGGCTTCAGCCCCAGACTTTTGGCCTTCTCGGCAGTCATGAGAACCAGTGCAGCCGCACCGTCATTGATACCGGATGCATTGCCGGCAGTCACAGAACCATCCTTGCTGAAAGCCGGACGCAGGCCGGAGAGAGTCTCCAGCGTCGTGTCCGCACGCGGGTGCTCATCCCTTTCAAAAACGGTGTCACCCTTGCGGTTCTTGATCGTGACCGGAACAATTTCCTCATCAAACCGGCCGGCCTCCTGAGCCGCAACAGCCCGTTGCTGGGACTGCAGGGCAAAGCGATCCTGCTCCTCTCTGCCGAGGCCCCATTTTTCTGCGATGTTCTCGGCCGTAATCCCCATGTGATAATCAGACAGGGCACACCAGAGACCATCCAGAATCAGGGTATCCTGCATTTTGGCATCACCAAGACGGGCCGGTTGACGTGCATTGAAGACATGAGGCGCAAGGGACATGTTTTCCTGACCACCGGCAACGATTACCTCTGCATCACCAAGGGACAGTGACTGCATGGCAAGGGCCACTGTTCTTAGGCCGGAGCCACAGACCTGGTTTACCACCATCGCAGTCGCAGATTCCGGAATGCCTGCCTTCCTCGCTGCCTGTCGTGCAGGATTCTGGCCGTTTCCGGCCGTCAGCACCTGACCGAAGATCACTTCATCCACCACATCCGGTGCAAGCCCAACCTCTTGCAGGGCAGCCCTGATCACTTCTGCACCCAGATCCGCTGCCGGAGTTTTTGAAAGGGCTCCGTTAAAGGTTCCAATGGCGGTGCGTTTCGCTGAAACAATAACGATTTCAGACATTCCGTGCTCCTGTTCTTCTTCTCTTTGGCTCAGTCAGCGACTGGCGAGGACGTTTCAGAAGACAAGGGACACCATTCCGCACCTGCTTGTAAACAGCAAAAGCACAGAACGGCATCCGGTCCGGAGTCATTTTATCGTGTTGGAGATTCGAAACGGATCAGACTATTGAGCGACGTCTTCCAGCGTCTCACTCAAAAGCTTCCATTCGGGATCGATTTCCGGTTTGCCGAAATAATATCCCTGCAAGAGATCAACGCCCTCATTGCAAAGGAAATCGGCCTCTTCCCTGGTCTCGACAAACTCGGCAATGATCTGCAGGTTCAAGGCCTTGGCAAGGCTGATCAGGTTCCGGACGAAAATCTGGTTTTCCGTGTTTTCGACGATGCCCCGGATAAAGGAGCCGTCAATCTTGACCACATCAACAGTCAAAGCCTTCAAATGGCGGAACGTCGTATAGCCTGCACCGAAATCATCAATCGCAACCCGACAGCCCAGATCACGCACCGCAGCAACAAAACGGGCTGATTCCTCCAGATCATGAAGGGCCGCGGTTTCCGTGATCTCCACAACCAGACGCTTTGCAATATCGGCACGTCCCTTGACCCGGGAAAAGAGGACCCGCAGCCAGGAACGATCCGAAGCCGTCAAACCCGAGATATTGATAGCAATCGTGATATCCGGATTGGCCACCAGATCATTCAGGGCCAGTTCAAGCACACGCCGGTCGAGAACACGGATCATCCCCAGCTGTTCCACAACAGGGATGAAACGCTGCGCAGGAACAATGTCACCTTTCTCGTCAATCATGCGCAACAGCGCCTCGACAAGAACAGGTTCTCCGTCAACGGAACGAACAACGGGCTGATAGGCCAGTTTGATTCGACCTTCATTGAGAGCCTGCTTGACCTCCTCACCGACTTCCATCGAAACACGATAGTGCTCACGCTGTTCATCGGAGAGGGTGTAAACCTTGCAACAGTCCCGCCCGTTGGACTTGGCAAAGAGCAGGGCACTTTCCGCCTTTGCAAAGGCGTCATGACTGGTTCGTGTCTGGTGCGGCAGGCGGACCATACCTGCAGAAACCGTGATATAAATGCGTTCCCCGTTCACCTCGAAGGGGGCTTCACGGACAACCTGGAGAATGCGCTCTGCAATGGAAAGCGCTTCATCAAAGGAGACCATGGACATCACGATCCCGAAACGGTCCCCGCCCAGTCGTCCGATAATGTCAGACGAACGGATAACGCCATCCAGACGCTCCCCGACAGCAACAAGAATGGCATCGCCCACTTCAAAGCCATAAGCCGTATTGATCATGCCAAGATGATCTATACCAACAGCGAGGAAAGCCCCCTGACTGTCATAGCGGAGCGTTTGCTGCAGTGCAAAATCGGTCGCCTCTCTCAGGCGGACCTTGTTGAAATGTCCGGACAGCTCATCGTAGTTTGCCAGGAATTCAAGGCGCGCCTCCGCCTGCTTGCGCAGGGTGACCGGCCTCATCACGCCATAGAAACTTTCCGCAACACCCGTGTTGGAGAAAACGACGGACCCCCGGTCATGCACCCAGTGAAAACCGCCGTTCTGATCGCGAACGCGATATTCACATTCGTAGGGCTCTCCCGAGGAAAGATGCTCACTGATCATCCGCATCCGGTTTGGCAGATCCTCCGGACTGATCAGGGCATTCAACCCTTCACCATTCGCAGGAACAGCCTCCTCACTCTGCTTGAACAGAGCATCCGCACCGAACCATTCCAGTGCATCCGTTGCGAGGTCCCAGCAATAGACAACATCCCCTGCATGCCGCAGGGCATTGTCCAGCAAGGTCATTTTTTTCAAAGCCTTTTCGCGGTCAAATTGCTGCATATCCGCTACCCAGCTTTCCGTGTTTTTGTGAAAAGCACCTGTGCCGCCTTTTCATCAATTTTTTATTGTTACTTCCCCAAAAGCAACACCGCGGGATCGGTGATCTTGCCCCCACAAGCCACAAATCCCCCATTGTGTTCAAAAAGAATTACGCTTCATCAGAAGGTTATACAGTCCAGTGTTAAGGAATAGTGAAGCTTCCTGTCCCGACCCGACAGCCCTCATGACAATTCCGGTTTCCCGCAGAACGCGTTCGATCACCACAAAACAGCACGAACAGGAAGAGCGCAACGGGAATTTCAACCAAGAATGACACTTTTTGCCATATTATACCGTTCAGTATGGCTAGCCAATATCAAAGTACTCAACATCATCATCTTCGCTGTCTTCAGGAAGGGTGACTTCCTTTTCCGGCTTTGTCACACTGCCCTTGCGGCTGGAATGCTCCGCAGGAAGCGAGGAGATATCAATCAGCCTGCACAGTCGTCTGTATAGCGTTTCGATGGAAACGGGCTTGGCCAGCACGTCGCTGACCCCTGCCTTGATGGCTGTAACAACGCGCTCGTATTCGGTATGACCTGTCAGCAGAATGATCGGAATGGAGTTGAAACGCTCGTCGTTCTGACCGCGCACAAAGCTTGTGAACTCGATACCATCCACAGGCTTCATCTCCCAGTCTGTGATCACGATATCCGGAACATCGTGTTTGAGCGACTGGAGGGCTTCTTTCACAGACCTCACATACCGCACATTACTGATTTCCATGGCGACAAAGATCGTCTTGAGGATACGCAACATGTAGTCGTTGTCATCAACCACCAGAATGTTCAACCGAGACAGGTCCGGATTAGACACCCATCTTCTCCTTCAAGCTCAACGCCCCGGCTCAAACCGCGAGCACTTTTCCCAACGCACTGGTTTAAAATATGAATTGTCCTTCACATGCAAAGGGCAATCTGTCACAGGCACGATGCAAAGCCGCTTAAGAATACAGTTTTTTGTGACTCTTGTGTGTACAAATTACTATCGTTTTACGCACCAAACGACAAAAGGGCCAGCTTTCGCTGACCCTTTTCACTGGCGCACCCGTGAGGACTCGAACCTCAAACCTCTTGATTCGTAGTCAAGTGCTCTATCCAATTGAGCTACGGGTGCTGCGTCGTTTCGGTCCCCCGAAAACGAGGCGGAACTTAACGCTGCTTTCAGAGTGATGCAAGCAGAATTTTAATCCGGTTGTCATTTTTCTCCATCCGCAAAGTGATGAGCACGGAACCGGTCTTCTGCACCCTGTCATTCAAAAGACACGCCGGGGATCAGACTTTTGTCATTTCATAAACTGTAAACCGCTCGACAGCCCCTTCCGTGGCCTTGATATAGGCCGCCAGATGGGGTGCGTTCATATGGTCCTGCCAAAGCTCCCGGCTTTCCCAGTTTTCATAAAACATGAAATGCTCCGGCTCTTCATTGTCCTGATGCAGGTCATACTGGAGGCATCCCCTTTCCTTCAGGGTAACCGGGACGAGTTTCTCAAGCTCGTGCCTGACCAGATCAGCCTTGCCTTCAATGGCATGAATATGTGCGACAATTGTCAGTTTACTCATTGGTCCCTTCCTTTCAAATCGGGGTTATTCTGACTGGAAACCGCCCAGAACGGTTTTCCCGATGGCCGATGCACTTTCCTGGAAGGCATGGGCCTCCCGGAGGTTTTCAACGCCCAGATCACCGGCGTGGCGCTGCACAGTGGAAACCAGTGTTCCTTCGTCAAGCAGCGCCGATACCCGGTTCAGCAATGCGCGCTGCGCGTCCATATCCTCTGTCTCGAACATGGAGCGGGTGAACATGAATTCCCAGCTGATGGAAACGGCCTTCGTCTTGAGCAAAGAGATATCAAGCACTCCCGGATCATCAATCAGGGCAATGTGCCCGCGAGGTTTGATCAGGCGGACAATTTCTTCGAAATGCTGATCAGTGTGCGTCAGGGCGGCCACATACTTTGGTGTCAGTGCCAGGCGTTCCATCTCTTCGGAAAGCGGTTTGCGATGATCAACCACGTGATCTGCCCCCATTTTCTCCACCCATGCAACCGTTTCAGGGCGGGATGCCGTTGCCACAACAGTCAGGCCTGTCAGTTTTTTGGCCAGCTGGATCAGAATGGACCCCACACCACCTGCACCGCCGATCACAAGGATGGTTTCTCCTGCGCCCTCGCCCTCTTTCAGCGCGAAGCTGTCAAACAGCATTTCCCACGCCGTGATCGCCGTCAGCGGAATGCCCGCAGCCTCGGCAAAATCGAGTGAAGCCGGTTTGCGCCCGGCAATACGCTCATCAACGAGATGAAACTCCGCATTTGTTCCCGCGCGGGTAATGTCCCCTGCGTGAAAGACTTCATCTCCAATCCTGAAATTCCTGACTTCGGAACCAATCTCCCTGACAATTCCTGCCGCATCGAAACCCAGAATTCCCGGTCCCTTCTCCGGCTGAACGTTCTGGCGCAGTTTCACATCAACAGGGTTCACCGAAACACCCCGGACCTCCACCAGAAGATCACGGGGCCCCGGCACCGGCCTGGCAGCCTCGAACTCGATCAGCGCCGTTTCTTCTGCAATGGAGCCTGCTTTTTCATATCCTATTGCTTTCATGAGTGTCTTTCCTTCATTCTTTCAGGGATTTTCCCGGCAAAAACCGCAAAACCGATTGTGTCTTAAGGAAAGATAATCTTTCGAATTAAGAATATAATCCGGCTTGTTTCAAAATTATAATTCGGATATTTTTGAAAAATGGATACACTGTCACTCCGTCTTTTTCTGAGGGTTGCCGAACTGGGCTCCGTGTCTGCTGCAGCCCGGGATCTCTCCCTTTCACCCGCCAGTGCGAGTGCGAGACTTTCAAAGCTGGAGGACACTGTCGGCTTTCGCCTGTTCAACAGGACAACCCGCGCGGTTTCCCCGACCTCTGACGGGGCTGCCTTCATTCCCTATGCACAACAAAGTCTGGAAACACTGCAGGATGGCCTGAACACCATCAGGGGATCGGCAGCAGACGCCAAAGGTCTGCTGCGTATCACCATGCCCGGCTCCTTCGGACGCATGCACATCATTCCCTGTCTGGCTGAATTCAAGCGCAGACATCCGCAGATCACACTGGACCTGCGTCTTTCGGATGAAATGCTGGATGTTGTCGAAGGGGCCTATGACCTGATCATCCGGAATGCCCCGCTGAGCGACAGCAGCCTGATTGCCAGAAAACTGGCCACGGACCGCCGCCTGCTTCTGGCTTCTCCGGACTATCTGGAAAGATGCGGCACACCGTCCTCCCCGGAAGACCTGCAGAATCACCGGTGCGTTATTCTCTCGGAACGCTACCGCCTGAAGTTTCAGAACGGCGCGATCATCCCCCTGCCCAAAACCTTTCTGGTCAACGACGGCGAGGCCATGCGCCTGCTGATCGAGAGTGGAGCGGGGATCGGCATCTCCTCGCTCTGGAGTGCCCACAAAAGCCTTCAAAACAGCAAACTGAAAGAAATCCTGCCGGAAACTCCCCTGCAGACGGACTCATCCATCTGGGCGCTCTATCCCGGCAACAGAATCGTCTCGCCCAAGGTCAGGGCCATGATCGACTTCCTGCTGGAACGCTTCTGGCCCGTCCCACCGTGGGAACAGGAACCCTGAACGCAGGAAAACGCCCTTCAAATTACCGCTTGAAGAGTGTCAGTCTGTTTATTTTTCAAAGGAGAAATGGCGCACCCGTGAGGACTCGAACCTCAAACCTCTTGATTCGTAGTCAAGTGCTCTATCCAATTGAGCTACGGGTGCAGAGTTGCTCAGGTTTCCCTGAAAGCGAGGCGGAACTTAGCGCTGCTCCCGAAGCGATGCAAGAAGAAAATTCACTCTTTTTGAAAGATTCTCTTTTCCCGCAGGGCTTCGACAAAAAAGTAGTCTCAACTCCCGGTGCCTCAACGGGGACATGACACAGTATTTTGACAGGCCGCAAAGCTCCTTAATCTTTTGGCAAGGTTAAAGGGCTTTATTTAATTAGGAAAAACCTTGTGAGCGCTGGGCTCTTCAAGTAGTATCCAGCGAGATATGAAGGGGGAAGCCGCACCATTAACAACGTCGCAGCGTTGAATAGGCGATTTCCGAACAATTGAACTAAACGGATTGCATGATCGTGCGCAGTAAACTTTGTAAATTTCGTTCAACAGCGTCCATTCTGGCCGTATCTTTCGCTCTCTCTGCTTGTTCCTTTACCGAGGATGCCCTCTGGCCAAGCATTACCGGCGATGATGAAGCCCAGGCAGAAGCGCCTATTGAAGAAGCCGTTGACGGCGTCACCCGTGCAGCAGCATCCTCTGCCATTGTACCGGATGGTTCCTCCCCGGTTCAGGACAGCAATGCTCTCCCTCTTCTGGGCACATCCTTCTTCGAATCTCCGGGTGTCACCCCGGGTCAGCCAACAGGAACAGCTGTCGGTGATCGCATCGAACGTCTGCGGACCGATCTGACCCGACTGCAGGCCCGTCTGGTTCACCACAACAAGATGCTGCAGGCCCAGCGTGGCGAAGCCCGCAAGTCTGCTGCAACCTACCAGACACAGATTGCCGCGATTTCAGCGCGCCTCCAGGTCGGCACCACACCGGGCAACCCCATTCTGGTCAACCAGTGGAACACCGCACAGGGTGAGCTGGAAAATGTCAGCAACAGCATTTCCCAGCTGAACAGCCTGGGCAGTGAAGCGTCCAACACAGCAGCCCTGTCAGCCTTTGTTCTCGATTCAGCCCGGGCCACCTACGAGCTGCGCGGCGCTCTGGAAGAGGATCACCGCCAACTGGGCGTGCTGGAAGACGAAGCCAACCAGACTGTTGTGATTCTGGACCGCCTTCAGAACGAACTGACTGAAGACATCATCCGCACACAGAACTTCTTTACCAATGAGCGCAGCAACCTCACAGCCCTGCAAATTGCTGTCGACAGCGGCGAGATCATTGGCAACAGCCTGAACAACCGCGTTTTCGGTCTGCCGGTTCCTCCGTCCCCGAACGGTGCTGCCGGACTGGTGGGACGTCAGGCTCCTCTGGCAATCATTCGCTTTGACCAGCCGAATATCAATTACGAACAGGCGCTCTACACAGCCATCAACCAGACTCTGGAGGCACGTCCGAACTCTGCCTTTGATGTTGTGACAGTTGCGCCGCCACGCAACACAGTTGGCAACACGGCTCTGGCGACCTCTGAAACCCGCAAGTACGGTGAAGACGTTCTGCGCTCTCTCACCAATCTGGGACTTCCGGCAAACCGCCTGACACTGTCCTCAACCAGCAACCCTGGTGCCCAGGTTCCCGAAGTTCACATTTACGTTCGCTGAACCTGACAGGCCACAATGGCCTGAAACAGAACAGACAAAGGCAGCGCTTGAAACGGGCGCTGCCTTTTTTCTTGAAACATCATTGTTCCCTGCCAAAGAAACCCGCCCATGCCGGAAATGATTGCTTCCATCGCGCCTGATCTGAAAACACTCCTCATTATTATGGGCGTGCTGATGACGGCCAGCTTCATTCAGGGAGCCGTCGGCTTTGCCTTTGGCCTCTTTGCCCTTCCCATGCTGGCGTTTATCGGGGTTTCCCCGATGATCATGGTCGCCCTGCTTTCGACCACAGGCTCAATCCAGTTGATGACCAGCCTGAGCAAGGTGCGCTCGCACATCAATTTCCGCGAAGTGACCAAGCCCATCATCATCCGCGCCATCTCCATACCGCTGGGCGTGTATCTGCTCCATCTGTCCCAGAATCTGGGCAAGGAAGACATTCAGCAGGCTGTCGGCGTGCTGATTCTGGTCATCATTGCCATCCAGCTGGTTTTCAGCGCCCAGCCACGGGACAGTATTCATCCCCACTGGGGCACCCTCGCCTTCAGCCTGTCAGGCATCACGCAGGGCATGGCCTCGCTGGGTGGTCCGACGCTTGTGCTCTGGGTCATTGCCCACAACTGGAGCAACCAGCGCATTCGCGCCTACCTCTTTGCAGCCATGCTGGGATCTTCGCCTTTCCAGTTTGCCTTTTTGTTTTACGCTTTTGGCACCTCGATCATGCCAGCCATTGTGCTGGGCCTGATTGCTGCACCAGCCGTCATTGCCGGCGCATGGCTGGGCGTGAAGGCCGGACACGGACTGTCGGCAAGCCGCCTGCGTTCAATCGCAATGGTGATTCTTTCCATCATTGCTGTCATTTCCATTGCGAAGCCCTATCTGTGATTTCCGCACAGCGGAGTTCTCGAAAATGCAACACAAGAAAGATTGAGTCAGCGGCGCTTTTCTGCTTTATTCGCGACTTTCAAACATCATTCCGCAGAATGCGGAACAGCATGAACTCAGGCTCTCACAAAGCTGAGCCAACAAGCACACCGGAGAAAAACCGTGTCTGACGAACAAAAAAGCTACCCAGTGTCCTGGGAACAGATGCACCGCGATGCCAAGGCCCTGTCCTGGCGCCTGATGGAAAAAGGCCCTTTCAAAGGCATTCTCGCCATCACCCGTGGCGGCCTTGTTCCTGCTGCCATTATCGCACGCGAGCTGGACATCCGCCTGATCGATACCGTTTGTATCGTCAGCTACACCGATGACAACAAATCCGGCGAACTGAATGTTCTCAAAGGCACACCGGAAGATTCCGAGGGCTGGCTGATCATCGACGATCTGGTCGACACCGGAAAAACTGCGCGCGCGGTTCGTGAAATGATGCCACACGCACACTTTGCGACAATCTACGCCAAGCCCGAAGGCCGTGAACTGGTCGACACCTTCGTCACCGAGGTTTCCCAGGACACATGGATTTTCTTCCCCTGGGATCTGGGTCTGGAAGCTGTTCCCCCGATCATCAAGTCCCGCAAGTCCTGATTGTTCCAGAGACACTGAAAAAGGCCGCTCCACAACCGGGCGGCCTTTTTTGATGTTTCAAACCGGCAGATTGTCAATCAGCCGGACAGTTCCGATAAAACCGGCCACGAAGAGGCGAACAGCCTCCCCCTCCTTCAGCTCCAAAACCTCTGAAAGATCGCTTTCACGGCGCAGGTCCAGATAATCGAGCTTCGAAAAACCGGCATCGAGAATTTTCCCCTCGGCTTCTGCACGAACCTCATCCCAGCTTTTTCCTGAATGCAGAGCCGCAGCAGCACTCTTCAGTGCCTCCGGAATGGCAACAGCCTGCGCGCGCTGTTCCCGATCAAGACGTCGATTGCGGGAGGAAAGTGCCAGACCGTCCGCCTCGCGCACGGTCGGAATCCCGACAATGGCAACCGGCAGATCCAGATCCGCTGCCACCCGTTCAACCAGCTTGAACTGCTGATAGTCCTTTTGCCCGAAATAGGCATGATCCGCACCGGTTCTGACCAGAAGCTTGCTGACAACGGTTGTCACACCGTCCATATGCCCGGGTCGCGTTGCACCACACAGGCAATCCTGCATGGCTGTTGCGACAATCTTTGTCGCATAGCCTTGCGGATAGATATCCTCGGGGGTTGGCAGATAGACAGCATCCACTCCGGCGGCCTGCAGTTTTTCAAGGTCACTGGCTGTATCAACAGGATAGTTCTGCAGGTCCTCTGCCCGGTCAAACTGCTTCGGATTCACAAAAATCGTTGCAACAACGTGATCATTGTCTTTTCTCGCAGCTTCAACAAGCGCGAGATGCCCCTCGTGCAATGCCCCCATCGTCATGACGACACCGATTGTTTTCCCCGACGTCTTCCACTGTGCAACAAGCCCGGAAAGCGCCTGTTTGCTGTTCAACTGTATCATTGTGCTGTAAGCTCCACAGATCACGATGAAACCAAATAACCAAGCCATCTTCCGAAAAGAAAGACGCGAAAGCAGCACTAGCAAATGCCGTCCGGAAGTGCAACTTGTGACACACAGTCAAACGGGGTCTCCACATGCATTTCAGCAACAGGCACACCATTCCGGGAATGATCGCCTTCTCCAGACTGGTCCTTTCTGTCACTCTGGGACTGTTCCTTGCCCTGCCTCCCCTTGTTCAGGAGGTACAGGCCAGCAGCCGGGACGCGGCACTGGCAAAACAGCACATGATATCAGCGGCCAATCCCCATGCCAGCCGTGCCGGCCTGCTCATGCTCCGGGCCGGAGGCTCTGCTGTTGACGCGGCCATTGCTGCCGAACTCGTTCTCTCACTTGTCGAGCCCCAATCCTCCGGGATCGGTGGCGGGGCCTTCATGCTGCACTATCAGGCCTCGGATCGCTCCCTGCAGGCCTATGACGGGCGGGAAACAGCACCTGCCGCAGCAACGCCCGAACTTTTTCTGCAGGCTGACGGCAGCCCCATGCCCTTCTGGGATGCCGTGGTTGGTGGACGCGCGGTTGGCACCCCCGGTCTCTTCCGTATGATGGAGCTGGCCCACACGGAACATGGTCGCCTGCCGTGGGCCCAGCTTTTTGAACCTGCCATAGAACTCGCCGAGGAAGGCTTCAAGGTCTCCCCACGCCTGCACCGTCTCATTTCTGTCGATCCCTATCTGAAGACCTACAGGAATGCACGGGACTACTTCTACACAGCCGAAGGCGAAGCCCTGCCGGTCGGTACACTGCTCCGCAATAAGCCCTTCGCCGATGTTCTCAGAGCCGTGGCTGAACAGGGTGCCTCTGCCTTTTACGAGGGTGCGATTGCACAGGACATTGTCGAAGCCGTCCGCACTGTTCCGGAAAAACCGGGCCTGCTTGCACTTGATGATTTGAAAAACTATCAGGCCAGGTCCCGCAAGATGCTGTGCGTGTCCTACAGGGACTGGGAAATCTGCGGCATGCCTCCACCAACATCCGGTGGCGTTGCGGTCCTGCAGACCATGAAAATGCTGGAACAGTTCGAACTCTCTGACCTGCCCCCTGACAGTGCCGAGCTGACTCACCTGATTGCCGAAGCAAGCCGTCTCGCCTTTGCAGATCGCAACCGCTATCTGGCTGACACGGATTTTGTTTCCGTCCCGGTCGAGGCCCTGCTTGATCCGGCCTATCTTGCCCGTCGTGCAAGTCTGATTCAGACAGACAAAAGTCTTGGCAAGGCAGAACCCGGCCTGCCCGAAGCGGAACTGGCGCAGACGCTTCTGCAAACAGAACCGCCCTCAACCACGCACCTGTCCGTTGTGGATCAATGGGGCAACGCGGTCTCCATGACGGCATCTGTTGAAAATGCCTTCGGTTCGCGTGTGATGGTCAACGGCTTTTTGCTCAACAACCAGCTGACGGACTTCTCCTTCCGCCCGTTTGACGACAGGGGACAGGCTGTTGCCAACGCTGTTGCCCCCGGCAAACGCCCCCGCAGCTCCATGTCTCCCACCCTGGTGCTCAACAGGGACAAGGAGCTGGTCATGGCGATCGGGTCTCCCGGTGGAAGCCGCATCATCGGCTTTGTCATCAAAACGCTTGTTGCCTCCCTTGATCTTGATATGGACATGCAGGCTGCCATCGAATGGCCACACCGCCTGAACCGGAACGGCAAAACCGATCTGGAAGCCGGTACCTCTGCGGAAAAGCTGAAAGTCTCACTGGAAAAGCGCGGGCACGAGATTGACGTCCGTGCCATGGTCAGCGGTCTTCACGGGATTCGCGTCAGAGGACAAAATCATCTGGAAGGCGGAGCCGATCCCAGACGGGAGGGCATCGCACTGGGTGATTAACAAACCCGGACGAATCGAGTCGTCTTGACAGGCTGTCCGGCGACAGCCAAAAGCAGTGCCATAGAAAAACCGACAGAAGTCCGTACAAAGAATGACAAACCTGACAGAACAAAGCGATTCCCAGACACCCCAAGCCGAGCTTGCCCTTCATCCGGAACAACGCCCGGTAATCCGTCTCAGGGCCAAAGCCCATCGCCGCGTTCTGAACGGCTATCCCTGGATCTTTGCAAACGAGGTTGAGAAAACCGCTGAGAGCAAGGAACTTGCGCCCGGCACCCTCGCCCGTCTGGAAGCACACGATGGTCAGCCCCTGGGCACAATCATCTACAACCGTCTTCCCCTGATCTGCGGACGCATTCTGTCCGGCTCTGCAAAGACCGTGATTGACCGCGCTTTCTTCGTCACCATTCTGGAACGCGCCCTGACGCTGCGTGAACGCTGCTTCAGTGTTCCCTACTACCGCCTGATCCACGCCGAGGCAGATGGCCTGCCCGGTACAATCATTGACCGCTACGGCGATACGGTTGTGCTGCAGGTCAACACAGCCGGTATGGATCACCTGACACCTGTCCTGCTGGAAGCCGTTGAAGAGCTTCTCTCGCCAAAGACCATTGTGCTGCGCAATGATACCCCGGCCCGGTTCCAGGAAGGTCTGGATGCCTATGAACTGGTCGTCAAGGGCGAGATCGCCGAACCGATTCCGGTCATTGAGCACGGAGCAACATTCTTTGCCGATCTGCGCGAGGGGCAAAAGACCGGCTGGTTCTTTGACCAGCGCGACAACCGTGTTCTGGCAGCAAGCTTTGCCCGGGACGAAGATGTCCTGGACTGCTACTCCTTCTCAGGCGGTTTCACGGTTCAGGCTGCCCTGGCAGGCGCACGGAGTGTGACCACAGTTGACCGCAGCCAGCTGGCACTTGATCTGGCTGCCGAAGCTGCAAAGGCAAACGGCGTTTCCGAGCGTTGCACCTTCGTCAAATCCGAAGTGTTCAAAAAGCTTGAACAACTGAAATCCGAAGGCAGGCAGTTTGGCGTTGTCATCGTTGATCCCCCCGCTTTCGTCAAAAACAAAAAAGACCTTCAGCAGGGGGCCAAGGGCTATCGAAAAATGGCACGACTGGCCGCACATCTTGTGAAGCCGGGCGGCATTCTGGTTGCAGCTTCCTGCTCCCACCACATGCCGACAGAGCTGTTTGCCGAACAGATTCGCAAGGGTCTTCATGATGCGACCCGTTCAGCACGCCTGCTTTTCACACGTGGCGCCGGACCGGATCACCCTGTTCACCCTTTCCTCCCGGAAAGCGAATACCTCAAGCTTCAGGTCTTTGCCGTCGACTAGCCGTGCTCCGGACCAGGCCCGATCACATCTGGTTCCCTGTGAACTCTTCCCTCTGAAAATTGCGACATTCCAGGAGGGTGGTCCGGCTGGTCGTCCGGGAAACAGCTGTCAAAGCGGTGGCCCGGAGCATGGGGCGGAAACATCGCGCCCCGCGCAGCTCTTTGCGAACAATCCGGCCTTAGCCAAAAACCACGTCTTCACGGGACTTGTCTGCACGACCGGAGTCTCTTGGAATTTCAAGGCAGAAACAGGCGCCGCCCAGTTCGGAAACATCCAGCCAGATATCGCCGTCGTGAGCCCGCATCAACTCTCTGGTGATCGACAGCCCCAGACCGGAGCCCGTCTTGCGTGTCGAACCCTTGAAAGCCTTGAAAAGCTTGGGGCGCAACTCGTCGGGGATACCGGGACCATTGTCCGCAACTGTCACAATCAGACAGTCCGATTCATCCTCACAGCGGATTTCAACCAGATCAGCTCCGGCCTGCTCTGCATTGCGGACCAGATTTTCAAAGACGCGATAAAGCTGCTCCAGATCAACCGTGATCAGAGTCCCCGGCGGAATGTGGTTCTGGCACACAATGGAGAGACTTTCGGCCAGGCGGATCGACTCGCTCAACTCACCGATCATTTCGTGCAGATCGACTTCGATTTTTACCAGCTCGACCTCACCTTCGCGGGAAAAATTGAGCATCTGCCCGCAGATATGCACAGCACGGTCAATCGCGGACAACAGGGCCGGAGCCACTTCCCGGACATCCGGGTCCTCGCTGTTGGTCAGACGATCTGAAATCAGGCGCGCCGTTGCCAGGCCATTTCTCAGATCATGATTGATCTTTGCGGCTGCTGTTCCCAGCGCGGCAAGACGGGTTTTGTGATCCAGCGAAACCTGAACAGCCTCCTGCATGGAGGCCAGTTCCTGTTCCATAACGCCGATTTCATCGTGGCGTTCGGAAGGATTGATCACACGCCGTCCGTCTTCCGGTGAATCACTGAAGGCAATCATGTTTCTGGTGATCCGGCGCAGGGGCCGCACCATGATGCCGTGCAGGCTGACAAAGACCAGTGCCGCTGTCATCAACGCAATCACAAAGGAAAGCAGGATAATCCTGAAGGCATAGCTGGCCGCTTCTGCCCTGAGCTCCCCGTCATTGAAAACCAGCCCGACAAAGGCCTCGGGATTTTTCGGGGACGGCCCGAAGACACGAACCTTTCTCGATTCATCCTGCGCCAGCAAACGCAAGGCATCGAGAATCAGAACAAAGACATCCTGTTCCAGCAAATCAACCTGGTAATCGACATCCAGAGGCTCGGGATTTGCAAGCACCAGCGTTCCCTGATCAGGACGCTTGAGCGTTATGCTGTCAGCCGAGACATGCTTGAGCAGTTCCATTTCCAGATCTTCAGAGACCATCCGGTCATCTGTTGCATCCAGCGCCAGAATGGCCAGATGGGCATCCGCCATCTTTTCCTGAAGATAGACAAGCCGGAAACGCGCAATGGAGGGCACGAAGATGAAGACCTCGGCCAGCAACACAAAAAGCGTGGTCAAAATCAGCAGCTTCGCAGACAGACTCGATCGGAATGATGGAAACTGTAGACGTTTGACAACCATGCTTTTCCCCTGCTTTTGCGCCTGAACGGCCTGAATATTCTAGCCAAACCGGGCCAGGAATCGGACAACTTTCTTCACCCGGTCACTGAACAGGGCCTCGGTGTAATAGCTGCCCGCCACACGCTTGGAGACCTCGGAAAGGGTTGGATAGGGGGCGATCAGATTGGCCATGGCTCCGATTTTCAGCCCCTGTGAAATAGCCAGAGACCAGGGCATGATCAGCTCACCGGCATTCAGACCGACAATGGAAGCCCCGAGAATCCTGCCTTTCTTGCCCACAACCACCTTGAGCCTGCCTTCTGTCCGGCGTTCTGCCCGGGCCCGGTCATTGTCGGCAAAGGACCATGTCAGCACTCTTGTCTCATGGCCCTGCTCCTGCGCTTCTCTCTCGTTCAGACCAACATGGGCCAGTTCGGGATCCGTATAGGTCACCCAGGGAACCGCATTGTATTTGACTTTGGCCGGCAGGCGGAACAGCGCCGATTTGATCACAATACCTGCATCATAGGCCGCCATGTGGGTGAACTGATATCCGCCTGTGACATCCCCTGCGGCATAGATCCTGCGGTTGCTTGTACGCAAGCCCGCATCAACCGTAATGCCCTGACGTTGACAGGCAACACCGGCAGCCTCGAGATTGAGCCTGTCCAGATTGGGAATCCGTCCGGCAGCCAGCAGGAGGTGGGAGCCTTCGATTTCAACAGTCTCGCCATTTTTCTCGACAGACACAACAAGACCGCTTGCCGTTTTCCGAACAGAGCGAACCTGCGCCCCCTCGTGAAGTTTGAGGCCGTCTTCCATCAGGCGGTTGCGAACGATATCAACAAGCTCGGGATCATCCTTGGGCATCAGACTGCCCATCTCCACCAGATCGACCTGCGTCCCGAGATTGGCAAAGGCCTGCCCCAGCTCACAGCCGATAGGACCACCACCAATGACAATCAGCCTGCGGGGCTGTTCACGCAGCGAAAACACCGTTTCGTTGGTCAGGTAGGGAACAGAATCCAGGCCTTCAATCGGCGGAACGAAAGCCCGTGACCCTGTCGCAATCACAAAACGGCGCGCCTTTATCAGATAGTCTCCGGCTCTCAGAAGGTCCCTGGCTTCAAAAACACCACGTTCCTGGATGACCCTGACCCCCAACCCCTCAAAACGCTCGACAGAATCGTGCGGTTCAATCTGGGCGATAACATCCGCCACATGATCCATAACCGCCGCGAAATCGACCTTGGGAGTCACATCGGCGATCCCGAATTTTTCAGAAGAACTTTGCGCACGCGCTTTCTTGCCCGCCGTCAAAAGGGCCTTGGAGGGAACACAGCCGTAATTGAGGCAATCTCCCCCCATCTTTCCGGCCTCAACCAGAATCACCGAACTCCCCATCTGCACAGCACCCGCTGCAATGGAAAGACCGGCAGAGCCAGCACCAATCACGCAAAGATCACATTTAATCATGGAAATCGTTCCTTCGTCCCCTGAAGCTCACCGATTTAAAAGCGCACTGAAGCTGTCCACCCGCACTGGAACAGGGGTACAGTTCACCACAACTCTCTTAAGCATCCGTTTTCTTTTTGAATTTTTTGTAGACAACCGGGATCATCGACAAACAGGCCAGCCCCAGGATCGGTAGCAGGATTTCCGGCGTAAAGAGAATGGAAAGATCAGGTTCCTGGTTTCTGTCAAACAGGGCACCAAGACCACTTCCGACTGACGTGAAGACAAACGAGCCGGGAATAATGCCCAAAAAGGTGGCCATCACATAGCTGCGCAGCTGGATTCCGGTGAAGGCAGGAACCAGATTCACAAGCCAGAAGGGAAACAGGGGAACCAGCCTCAGAACAAGAAGATAGGAAAAGGCATTGTCTTCAAAGCCTTTGCTCATCTTTGCAAGGTGTCCTTCTGCCCTGGCACGCAAAATGTCACCAAACGCAGTCCGCGCAGCCAGAAAAATGGCTGTTGCACCCAGCGTGGCACCGACAACAGTGTAAAGGCCGCCAAACACTGTCCCGAAGAGGAAACCCGATGCCAGGGTCAGAAATGTTGCCCCCGGAAAGGAAAAGGCGACAGCAACCGCATAGAGTGCAATAAAACCGAGAACAGCAACAAAACCATAATCGGCAACCAGTCCCTGGAGAGTCTCCCGGTTTTCCTTCAGGCTTTCAAAGCTGAGGTATTCGTGCCAGCCCATACTGTAGCCCATAGCCAGACCCAGCACGAGAACAGCCAGGGGAATCAGTCGCTTGATCAAACCTTTGCTTTCTTTTGATTCTGCGCTCTCCATCACTGCTGTCCCTTTGTCTGAAGAGCGTTCCGATGCTTCTGTCATCATGTTTGTGCCCTTTGTCGCCATTCGATAGTTTCAACTCACCTTGATCGTCCTGCAAAGCCGGAACCCTGAAACGACCTGTTCATTATCTGCCGGAACATCTTTCAATTCTGTTGCCCTTTTGCTCTGACAGAGTGATCTTTTTTGATATGTCGGCTGCTTATACTACAATAGCAAGGCAAATGGCGCTCATCACACGCGCTTGTGAAGAGATGTCATGGAGGCTTTAAAAATCATGATGATGAAGGCTTTTGACCCTTTTTTGCGAAGACTCCTCCCAAAAAGACAGGGATTCCGGGTTTAGGGCTCCAATGGAGTTGACAGTTCGGTGACAGGACCGTATACACCCCATCAATCTTATTGAATTTAAATCCTCCCCAAGTATTGGAGAAAAATCGTGAAGCGCACATTCCAGCCAAGCGTACTGGTTCGCAAACGCCGTCATGGCTTCCGCGCCCGCAAAGCGACTGTTGGTGGCCGTCGTGTCCTCAGCAACCGTCGTTCCAAAGGCCGCAAGCGTCTGTCTGCATAAGCGACATGCTGCATATCAGGACACTCAAGAAACGTTCTGAGTTCCTGAGGATAGCAGCTACGCAGCAAAAATGGGTAACGCCGGGTCTGATTCTTCAGGCAAGGCGTCGCCAGACTGAAGGCTCTCTTTCTTCCGAAGGAGGGCTTTTTGGTTCTTCGGAAGACACTCTTCTCGGCGTCGGTTTTACAGTCACCAAAAAGGTCGGCAATGCCGTCGAACGCAACCGCGTGAAACGCCGCCTGCGGGCTCTCGCCTCTGAACTCCTGCCTGAAAGGGGCAAGGAAGGACACGACTATGTGCTCATTGGTCGGCGCCTGACCCTTTATCGCGACTACAGCGATCTCAAAAAGGACCTTGCCTTTGCCCTGAAACGGATCAGAACAGACGGTTCTGTTCCCCGGGAACCCTCTCGCGGCCCAAAGAAAAAAAACAGACAACAGTAGCTGTTACGGCAAAAGAATCCCGAACGGATTCGTCCGGCAGTGTTATCTTCTGCCAGAGACATCATTCGGACAGTTCCATCATGCAAGGCCTCTATTCCCTTCCAAGAAAAGCCGCCCTCTTCTTTCTGAAAGGCCTTGTCCAGCTTTACCGCTACGGGATCTCTCCCCTGATCCCGCCGCGTTGCCGCTATCAGCCGACCTGCTCGGCCTATGCACTGGAAGCTCTGGAAAGGCATGGCCCCCTGCGGGGAAGCTGGCTGGCCTGCAAACGCATCGCCAGATGCCATCCCTGGGGTGGTTCAGGTTATGACCCTGTGCCGCCATCGCCGAGCGGAGAAAAGCAGGAAAAAGAAAAGAAAAACGAATAGCTTCACCGGCTTGTTCCGATACAGGAACACACTGATTGACTTCAGATTGGCTTCAGACAGAAAAAAAAGCGATAAAAAGCGGGATTTTCCATTCGTTTCATGCTATCGACAGCGCAAATTGATCTTGTCTGCCCTCTTCCAAGGGGTGTTTCCGTCTTGAAGAGCAGGAAACGAGCAATAGATTCAGACACAGTAAACCGACACAGAACTTGAGCAAAAAGCGTTATGCAAAAAGACGAGCAACGGAACATCATTCTGGCGATTGTCCTGTCACTGGCAATTCTGCTGGGATTCAATTTTCTGACCGCCCCCAGTGAAGAGGAACTGGCCGCACAGCGTGCAGCCTTCGAAGCGGAGCAGGCACAGCTTGCGGAAGACGCGAATTCCGGCGATCCATCCACGCCACAGCTGGACAGCACCCTGTCTGCCATCGAAAATGCAGCAGCAGGCCTCACAGCGCCTCTTGATCGTTCCGAAGCCCTGGACCAGACGCCTCGTATTGCCATCAGGACCCCGAAGCTGGAGGGAAGCATTTCCCTGCGCGGCGGGCGCATTGATGATCTGACGCTCAGCACCTTTTTCGAAACCATTCAAACAGACAGTCCGAACATTACCCTGCTTTCTCCTGTCGGGAGCCTTGCCCCCTATTATGCAGAGTTTGGCTGGATTTCCTCTGACAGCTCCATCGCTGTACCGGACAGCAAGACAGTCTGGAGCAGCACGGTCGATACCCTGACCCCTTCCCAGCCTGTGACACTCTTCTGGGAAAACGGTTCGGGCCTGCGTTTCGAGCGCGAGATTTCTGTCGACGAAAACTTCCTCTTCAGCGTGAAGCAACGCGTGATCAACAATGGTTCCTCGGCAACAGAACTGGCACCCTACAGCCTGATTTCACGGACAGGAACGCCCGAGCTGCTCGGTTTCTACATTCTTCACGAAGGCCCGATCGGCGTTCTGGACAACAGTCTTGTTGAAGTTGACTACGACGATCTTCAGGACGAAAAGCTGATCCAGAACCGCACAACAGGCGGCTGGCTCGGTATCACCGACCAGTACTGGCTGACAGCCCTGATCCCTGATCAGGAGCAATCTGTTCAGACCCGTTTTGTCTACACAGGCAAGGGCAACACAACACGCTATCAGACGGATTATTTCTACGACCCTGTTGCTGTCTCTGCCGGTGAGACCGTTACCTTTGACAGCAATGTTTTCCTGGGCGCGAAAGAAGTCACGCTGATTGATGACTACCAGGAAGAACTGAACATCACCGACTTTGATCTGGCGGTGGATTTCGGCTGGTTCTATTACATCACCAAACCGATGTTCTTTGCCCTGCACTGGATCACCGGTGTTGTCGGAAACGTCGGCGTGGCCATCCTGATCCTGACACTCGCGATCAAAATTCCGCTCTTCCCGCTTGCCAACAAGTCCTATGCTTCCATGGCAAAGATGCGGAAGCTGACACCGAAGATGACAGCCCTGCGTGAGCGCTTTGGCGACGACAAGCAAAAGCTCAATCAGGAAATGATGAACCTCTACCGTCAGGAAAAGGTCAATCCGGCAGCAGGCTGTCTGCCCATTCTGATCCAGATCCCGATTTTCTTCTCGCTCTACAAGGTTCTCTTTGTCACGCTCGAGATGCGTCAGGCTCCGTTCTTTGGCTGGATTCAGGATCTTTCCGCTCCGGACCCGACCTCCATCATCAACGGTTTCGGTCTGCTGCCATGGGATGTTCCCGAACTCGGCATCCTCGGCTTCATCAATCTGGGTGTGTGGCCGATCCTGATGGGCCTGAGCATGTTCCTGCAGCAACGCCTGAACCCGCAGCCGACAGATCCTGTTCAGGCCAAGGTTTTCATGCTGATGCCGTTCTTCTTCACCTTCCTGCTGGCCACCTTCCCGGCCGGTCTGGTGATCTACTGGACATGGAACAACCTTCTGTCCATCATTCAGCAGGCACTTATCATGAAAAAGGCTGGCGTCCCGCTGGGCAGACAGCCCGACGAAGCCTGATATTGAACAGATCAAAAGGCCCCGTTCCCGGGGCCTTTTGAAAATCCGCACACAAAAGAAAACAGAGTGACCAGATGACAGATTTTGAACAGGACGAACTGGAACGGGGCCGCATCCTCTTTACCAAACCCTGTACCTTCGTTCTCGGTGCACAGAAAGACGAGCATCTGAAGGCCTGGGGCGGTCTGCCGGAAATCGCCTTTGCCGGGCGCTCGAACGTCGGGAAATCCAGTCTGGTCAACGCTCTGACAAACCGCAAGACACTGGCGCGAACCTCCAACACACCCGGTCGCACCCAGCAACTGAATTTCTTCAATCTCGGAGATCGCCTTGTTCTTGTTGATCTTCCCGGTTACGGCTTTGCACAGGCCTCAAAGGCCAACATCGAACACTGGACAAAACTGACCCGCAACTACCTTCGCGGTCGCGCTGAACTGGCCCGCGTGATGGTCCTGATTGACAGCAGGCACGGCCCCAAGGACGTCGACCGCAAAATCATGGACGAGCTGGATACAGCAGCCGTGTCCTACCAGGTTATCCTGACCAAGACAGACAAAACCAAAAAGGCAGACCTGGACAGGATTCTGCAAAAGCTGTCAGACGAACTGATGAAAAGACCCGCAGCGCATCCCGAAATCCTGCAGAGTTCTTCTGCAAAGGGGGATGGTGTTCCTGAAATCAGGGCCTCCATGCTCCGCGTGATCGAGCAGATGAATCAGGGCCATTAGCAATCAGAACGCTTGCCCTCTTTTCTTTTTACAGACAATCTGGCAGACATTTCAAAAGCAATACGAATTTCGGCAGAGGCAAAAATGTCCAATCACAACACCCCTGATCAGCGCAAATGGCTTCGCACGGCACGGACGATTTCCGAGGCTTTGCCATTCATGCGACGATATGCGGGCAAAACCTTTGTCATCAAGTACGGCGGGCATGCCATGGGAGATCCCGAACTGGCGGATCTCTTTGCCCGCGATATCGTTTTGCTGAAACAGATCGGTATCAATCCGATTGTCGTCCATGGTGGCGGCCCGCAGATCGGCGAGATGCTCAAGCGCCTTTCCGTACAGAGCGAATTCGTCGACGGCCTGCGTGTCACAGACAAGGCGACCGTTGAAATTGTCGAGATGGTTCTCTCCGGCCGGATCAACAAGCAGATCACAGCCGCGATCAACAAGGCCGGTGGAACAGCCATTGGCATTTCCGGCAAGGACGGAAACCTCATCCGGGCAGAAAAACTGCAACGCACCATTCGGGACGAAGACTCCAATATCGAGCGTGTGCTTGATCTCGGCTTTGTCGGCCAGCCCAAAGAAGTCAATCCCGCCTTTTTGAAAGATCTGGAAAACTCCGGGATGATCCCCGTGATTGCTCCGATTGGAACCGGTGAAGACGGAGAAACCTACAACATTAATGCCGACACCGCTGCCGGTGCAATTGCCGCTGCGGTTCAGGCTTCCCGCCTGCTGTTGATGACAGATGTCACCGGCGTTCTGAACAAGGAAGGCGAGCTGATCACGGATCTTTCAGTGGAAGACTGCAAGGCCCTGCGTAAGGACGGGACCATTTCCGGCGGCATGATTCCCAAGCTGGAAACCTGTACGGACGCTGTCCAGAACGGCGTTGAAGCTGCCGTGGTTCTTGATGGCCGCGTTGCCCACGGAATGCTGCTGGAAATCTTCACCGACTGCGGACTGGGTACACTCGTCAGAAAATAATCCCAGGGGAAAACCCCATGAACGTGCTCCTTGCGAACTTTTCGGAAATTGCCTTTGCCGTGGGGCTTTTTGTTCTGGCCGCGGCAAGCCCCGGACCAGCCACTCTGATGATCATGGGCACAGCCATGAAACAGGGCAGACAGGCCGCGCTCTTCCTCTCCTCCGGCATCATCTGCGGCTCCCTTTTCTGGGCCGCCTTTGCAGCCTTTGGCCTTTTGGCCCTGCTGGAAATCTCCGAACAGCTTTTTCAGGTTCTCAAGTATGTTGGTGGCGGATACCTGCTCTATCTGGCCTTTAAAAACCTCCGCTCCTCCCTGCGTCCGGAGGTCTCCCTTCAGGACACGGATTTTGGTCTCAGAGAACCTGGCAAGAAGCTTTTTACACGGGGGTTGCTGATTCACCTAACCAACCCGAAGCCTCCGGCTTTCTGGCTTGCCTTGCTCTCAACCACGGCAGGGATCAAGGATTCACAGGATGTTATCGCACTGATCATCAGCCTCTGCTGCATTCTCGCAGCCACAATCTTTGTGAGCTATTCGTTTCTCTTTTCTTCGGAAAAATCCATTCGGCTGTACAAAAACGCGAGACGCCCGATTGAAGGCCTGACCGGTGGCCTGCTGGGGCTGGCGGCTCTCAAGCTCCTCACCCTGAGAACAGGCAGTTAGGCCTGTGAGCAAGAACCGTCTCTAGCCTTCGGTCTGCTCATCGGCATAGATCATCACCTGCCATTCCATTTCCGTGGCCGGCAGCGGGAATTCGCCATCCTCTTCAGCGACCAGAACAGCGCCGGGAGAAATTCCGGCAATGCGCTGCTGCACCTGTTCCGCAAAAGCCATGGACAGGCCTGAACGCCAGACCAGGGCAACGACAACCTTCGGGGAATGGGTCATGATCATTCTGCGTACCGGCACATTGTCCAGTCCCGAGAGCACGGCCAGGGCAATAATGACAGAGTCTCTCTCGCCCTCATCCAGAAACGCCTGAACCCTGGCTTCATCCAGTTTCCCCTTCTCCAGAAGCCGGACCAGCTCGGCTCTCAAATCGTCATCCCTGCTGGTATCCACTTCCTCAAGGGAGGTTTCCTTCTGGCTGGAAACAACCTGATCCAGACGTGTCTTCAAGGTACTGGACACTTCGGCAGCTGATTCAGGATCAAGGGCCTGAACCTTTTTCTCGACCAGGGACAGATACTCCTCAGCGATAAAGCTGGTCACACGCTTCAGCGACAGAACCGACAGATTCGGACGCTGCACAAGAGGAACATGCCACTCGGGAACGTTCTCGGCCTGATCGACGAGAAGATCGAGTGTCTCCTCGCGAATTTGGGCAGAAGAATTCCCCAGCAACACAGCAATCGCATCGCGGTCTTCTGTCTGGACAATGGCGTCCGTCACCGCTTCCCCCAGACCCTTGCGCCCGGAAACCGCAGACAGACGACTGCTTCCAAGGCCACGATAGATCATGGCAATCAGGTCTTCATCACTGAGCAGGGGAGAATATTTCAGAATTGGGCAGGCAACATCGTCATTTTCATCATCGACAAGCGCCTGGATCATCTCTGCCGGAACCGTGCTGGATTCCTTGAGCGCTTCAGCCAGAACGGCCTTGACCCTGGTCGCTTCATCGCGAATCAGGACTTCCAGCGTCTTGGTCAGGTAATTCTGGGCCTTCTTCTGACTGGTATGGTCAAGCTCCGGCGCAAGCTTTGCCACCTTTTCAGCCAGCGCCTGACGAACGGATTCATCCTTGTCGCTCGCCAGCAGCAACCCTGCCTGGGCCGGTGTGTTGACGTTGGAGGCAACAGCCTCCCGCACAGCAGCAGAGTCATCTTCAGCAGCCAGGAAAAACAGAACCTCTGCTTCAATGTCGCTGTTGCGGGCAAGCGCGATTCTGTCCTTTTCAGATCCCTTGAGAATCACATCCTTGCTGGATTTGTAACGCGCAACCTCTTCCTCGGAAACAGGCTGTCCCGTTTTGATCTCGAACTCTGTTCCCTTGAATTTTTCGTTCATGCTTCACCTTCGTCGGGAACCGTGGTCTGCGTATCCAGCTCATCATCCGAAACAATTCGGAATCCTCTGTCATCCAGTCCATCTTTCCCGGCCTGTTTAACTGCATACATCACCCGGTCTGCATGACTGAGCAAAGCCTCAAGGCTGTCCTGCTCGGCAGCACGGAACATAAGACCACCCACGGACACACCCAGTCTGGCTGCCTTCAACTCCAGAGAATCAAAGACAGGCTGCAGGGCCTGAATCAGGGCCTCAACCTTCTGTTCCCCGGCATTCGGGGAAATATCCTTCATGAGGACAACAAACTCGTCACCACCCAGGCGGACTGGCAAATCCTGTTTGCGGACATTGGCTTTGAGAACCTCCGCAAAGTCGCAGAGAATGCGATCCCCCTCCTGATGCCCGAAAGCATCATTGGCCTGCTTGAAGTTGTTCAGATCCATGTAAAGCAGCAAGTGCTGTGCTTCATTGTCATCCTTGCGCTTTTGCAGGAAACCGGACAGTTTCGCTTCAAAGGAGCGACGGTTGAAAAGCCCGGTCAGCGGATCCGTCGCCGAGAGCTTTTCAAGCTCGATAAAGTGCCCGTACTGCTGCAGGGCCGTACCCAGCTCCGAACGGATGTTCTGCAACAGGGCCTGATCACTCTGGTTCCATTCCTGCTTTCTGGAGCTTCGCCCCAGCATGACCAGACCGTTCATTGATCCCTGAAACTGACACTTGAACGCCACCAGATGACAGTCCGCGCAATCCTGCCCCTGTCTGGACGACGCACTCTGCGTCCAGAAGGCACTGCTGTCCGTCAGGGAAGCGACAGCCTTGGAAACAAAGCTCTCGTCAATGGCCTGACCAACATGAGCAACCTTCTGCCACTCCTGATCGTGGTGCAGGATCAGAACAGAATCAGCTGGAACCGCAGGCAACAGACACTCTGCAATGGCAGAGAGCATCCTCTTGGGTTCGAGCTCTTCGCGGGCAATTTTCAGAATTCGTCCAAGCGTCCGTTCCCTGTGCAGGGCCTCCGCCTGACGGAACTCCCGCTGCCTCAGGCTCGTGATATCCTGACAGAAGCCTCTGACCCCCGCCCACTGTCCGGAGGAATTGTAGAGAGGGATGGCTGTCAGCAGAATGCAGACTTCCCGGTTGTCGGCATCAATAAGCCAGTATTCCTCGGTTTCAATACCCGCTCTGGATGTAAAGGGATTGTTCTTTTGCAGGGCTGGCGGCAGGAGAAGCTCTGAAGAGGCACCGACCAGTTCGGAAGCGGAATAGGCCAGACCTCCCCTCGGTGTGACAAAGACAAAGCGTCCGTCCGTGTCCGTTTCCCACGAGAAGTCACAGGCTGCTTCCAGCAGGTCCCGGTAGCGCTGGCGCGATTCAATCAGGGCTGCTCTCAGATTGCGCTCAAGCGTAATGTCACGCCCGATCAAAAGGACAGACCGTCCTCCTTCCCAGGGCAAAAAGGTCGTATCATAGGCCGCCAGTATTTCCCGCTGGGCGGATGCAGGCCGAAGGGCCGCTTCCCCTTCGCCCAGGGCTGCAGATGCATTTTCCTTGGTAACCAGCAGGGGGTTGATCTGCGCAACAGATCCGGAAAGGGCCGACTTGATCGCATCCTCGATATTCCGGGGCATGCCCGCATCAATCATTTCAACCAGCAATCCAGCATGCTGATTGGCTGACAGGACCGCGCCATTCAGGTCAACAACCAGAACAGCACCGGGATACTGCTCAATCACACCCAGCTGCGATACATCCGGCTGGCCGGAACCGGCCATTTCAGCATTAGAGACCACCATGTTGTCCCCGATAGAACTCATAAGCGAATCTTGTCCATTAGGCACATAGGTCTTACCCGTCAGAAAGGGCGAGCAAACCTCGCGTTTGTCATCTTTTCCGAAAGCCTACGCGACTCTCCTTAACGTGAGCTTAAAATCGGAATTATTCCTCTTGCGCAGTGATGAACCAAAAAAGCTCGCAAAGAGTATGATTTCATGCTTAGAGAGAAGCCTTAACATTTGCTTTCAAGGTCTGTTCCATGAAAACCGGTTCTGCTGACACAGCGCTTGCAACACTCAAAGACGAACGCGATGTCTGGATCTTTGATCTGGACAACACGCTCTACCCTGCACACTGCGATCTCTTCACCCAGATCGAGCAGAAGATGGGGTTCTATGTCCAAAAGGCACTTGATCTTCCCCTGGACGAGGCCAAGAAAGTTCAAAAGGACTACTTCCACACCTACGGCACAACCCTGAACGGCCTGATGACAGTCAACGGCATTGATCCCCATGACTATCTCGCCTTCGTGCACGATATTGACCGCACCGTTGTCGGACCGTCACCGGAACTGGATCAGGCCCTGGCCGCCCTGCCCGGCCGCAAGCTGATCTACACCAATGCCTCGCGGAACCACGCGGAACAGACACTGGATCGTCTGGGACTTTCCCATCACTTCGAGGATATTTTTGATATTGCTGACTCTGCCTTTGTTCCCAAACCGGACATGCAGAGCTACGAGCGCATGATGCAAAAGCTGTCCGTCGATCCCAAAAGGTCCGTTTTCTTTGAAGACACAGCGAAAAATCTGGCCCCTGCCCACGATCTCGGCATGGCAACCGTCTGGATTGCAACGGATTTGAGCTGGGCAACAGCAGGTGCCAGACAGGACAACAGCTCCACGCTGGCCGACCATATCCACTTCAGCACGGATGACCTGTCCGCGTGGCTGAAAGAGCTGCATTTATCCAAATAAAAAGGCAGGAAAATTGCCATCTGACGCTTTCATATAAGCTCATGTCCCCCTCGTGATTGACTCTTGCGCCGCCCTCGCGCATCTTCAGCCGGAATTAGAGGTCGGCGGGGACCAATGAACTTCCTTCATTCTGTTTAACAGGGAACCTTTCCATGTCTGCAAATCTGCAAAGCATTATCGAGAGCGCCTGGGACAATCGTGACCAGATCAGCGTGAACACAACCGGTGAAATTCGTGAAGCCGTTGAGGAAACACTCCTGATTCTGGACCGTGGCGAACGCCGCGTTGCCGAAAAGGGTCCTGATGGCTGGGTTGTAAACCAGTGGCTCAAAAAGGCCGTTCTGCTGTCTTTCCGCCTGAACGACATGGCAACAATCGCCGGTGGTCCGGGTGAAAACACAAACTGGTGGGACAAAGTTCCTTCCAAGTTTGAAGGCTGGGGCGCAGACGAGTTTGCAAAAGCCTCCTTCCGCGCGGTTCCCGGCTCCATCGTTCGCCGTTCCGCCTTTATTGCATCAGGCACCGTTCTGATGCCAAGTTTTGTGAACCTCGGTGCCTATGTTGACAGCGGCACCATGGTTGACACCTGGGCAACTGTTGGTTCCTGCGCCCAGATCGGCAAGAACGTTCACCTGTCCGGCGGTGCCGGCATCGGCGGTGTTCTCGAGCCACTGCAGGCCGGCCCGGTCATCATCGAAGACAACTGCTTCATCGGTGCGCGTGCAGAAGTTGCCGAAGGCGTGATCGTCGAGGAAGGTTCCGTTCTGTCCATGGGCGTCTACATTGGTGCCTCCACAAAAATCGTTGATCGCGAAACCGGCGAGGTCCACATGGGTCGCGTTCCGGCTTATTCTGTCGTCGTTCCGGGCACTCTGCCAGGCAAGCCGCTGCCGGATGGCACACCGGGCCCGAACCTGTACTGTGCAGTGATCGTAAAACGCGTTGACGAGCGCACACGCTCCAAGACCTCTATCAACGATCTGCTCCGCGACTAATCACTTTCCACAGTGAAAAAAATCGTTACAAAGACGGGGCAAACCGACGTTTGCCCCGTCTTTTTTTAGCCGCTTGAAAGGGTTCCAGAGGCAGCAGGGAACCGGAAAGAAAAAGAAATGACCGAAGCTTCCAGCCCCGACACCCAACGCCTGCGTGACGCCGTGGCCTTTACACAGGACCTCATCCGCTGTCCCTCTGTTACTCCCGAGGAAGGCGGCGCCCTCGACCTGATGCAAGAGGCCCTGACATCGCTGGGTTTTGAATGCACGCGCATGACCTTTGTCAGCGAAGGCAGCTATGAGGTCGACAACCTCTTCGCCAGACGCGGTTCCGGCAAGGGCCCCGTTTTTGGCTATGCCGGTCATACCGATGTCGTTCCCATCGGCGATCCTTCCGACTGGTCTGTCGATCCCTTCTCTGCCGATATTGTTGATGGCCGCCTGATCGGTCGTGGTGCCGTCGACATGAAAGGCTCCATTGGCGCCTTTGTGGCCGCTCTGGCGCGTTTTCTGGACCAGCGCCCGGACTTTGATGGTGACATCATGTTCATCATCACGGGGGACGAGGAAGGCATTGGCATCAACGGAACCAAACGGGTTCTGGAATGGATGGAGGAACAGGGCCACAGGATGGATCACTGTCTGGTGGGTGAGCCAACCAGCAATGACACCCTTGGCGACATGATCAAGATCGGCCGACGCGGCAGCATCAACTTCAAGCTGACGGTCAACGGCATGCAGGGCCATGCCGCCTATCCGCAACTGGCCGACAATCCGGTTCATCCGATGGTTCAGATGCTGACGCATCTGACAACCGAGCCAATGGACAGCGGAACAGAGCACTTCCTGCCCTCTTCCCTGCAGGTCGTGACTGTCGATGTCGGCAATCCGGCGACAAACGTCATCCCGGCTAAGATTACCGCGAACTTCAACGTCCGCTTCAACGACATCTACAATTCGGATCAGGTAATCGCATGGGTGAGGGAACGCCTGCACAGGGTTCGCGATGACTACGCGCTGGAATGGCGTGTTTCGGGCGAGTCCTTCCTCTGCCCTCCCGGAAAGCTCAGCGACCTGCTCACAGCGTCCATCGAAGCCGTCACAGGCATCAGGGCCGAACTGGGAACATCAGGAGGAACATCCGATGCCCGGTTCATCCGCAGCCATGCCACCGTTGCCGAATTCGGTTTGCTCAATGATACGGCACACAAGGTCGACGAGCACTGCACGGTTACAGAGCTTGAGCAGCTGTCGGAAATCTACGAGCACCTTCTGGAGGGTTACTTTCCGGACGCATAAAAGCAAAAAGGAAGAGCTATTCCTCTTCAGGCGCAGGATCGGGGTTCAGGCCCTGCTCTGCGCCTTTTTCATAGTCAACGGAAACAAAATAAAGACCTGCTGCCGGAGCCATCATTCCGGCCCTGTTCCTGTCTCTTGCCTCCAGAACCGTCCGAAGGTCATCCCTTGTCCACTTGCCCACGCCAACATTCTTCAGGGATCCAATGATATTGCGAACCTGATGATGCAGGAACGAACGGGCGGAAATGGTCATCTGCACCTCTTCACCCACGCGCCGGATCGCGATCTCATCAATGGACTTTACAGGGCTTTGCGCCTGGCACTCGGCTGCCCGGAACGAAGAAAAATCATGCTGTCCGACAAGAATCTGGGCAGCATCGTGCATGGCGTCGGCATCCAGAGGCTGGGGAACGAACCAGGCGCGATTGAAATCCAGAACCAGATGCGCCCTCCTGTTCACAATCCGGTAGAGATAACTGCGCTGAATTGCAGAAAAACGGGCGTTGAATTCGGGATGAACCTCAAGGGCCTCGCGGACACAGACAGACTGAAGCGCGCCCTTGCGAAGCTGATCGGCAGAGGGGCGCAGGTGAAAGTTCAGGCCATCACGCACCTTGTGTGCCGGAAAGGCACGGTTCAGATCAAAGGTGACAACCTGCCCCATGGCATGAACACCGGAATCCGTGCGTCCCGATGCCGTGATCACCGGACGTTCCTGTGAAAAGCGGAAGATTGCCTCTTCCAGCGTTTCCTGGACAGAAGGCTGACCCTGCTGCCTTTGCCAGCCGCAAAAGGGCGTCCCATCATATTCGACAATCAGTTTGTAACGGGTTTTGCGCGCTTCAAAATGGCTCATGGAGTTCAGGCATCCTCCGGCAGGGGAAGCATTTCTCCCCTTTCAAAGGCGTATCCGTTTACAAAGGCTGCAATCTCCATGGGGCCCTTGCCCGGACGTTGCAGTGTTTCAAGGACCAGCGCTCCTGAACCACAGGCAACAGCCAGCGGAACACCCGGCAGGTCAAGAACAGTTCCCGCCTCTGCCTGCGGTGCCTCATCCAGCACACGGACTTTCAGAACCTTTATCCTCTGCCCCTTGTGGAGGAACTGAACACCCGGCCAGGGTGTCAGGGCCCGCTGTTTTCGATCCAGCTCTGCAGCTGTCTGACGCCAGTCCAGCAAACCTTCAGCCTTTTCCAGCTTGTGAGCATAGGTAATACCCTCTTCAGCCTGGGTAACAGCCCTGATCTCTCCGCGACCCAACTGTTCCAGTGCATCCACAACAGCCGCACCTCCAAGCTCCGAGAGCGCATCGTGCAGGGAGCTGGCTGTTGTCTCCGCAGTAATGGGGCAACGCCTTTCCAGAAGGACAGGCCCCGTGTCCAGCCCCTGTTCCATCTGCATGATACAAACACCGCTTTCGCTGTCACCGGCTTCGATTGCACGCTGGATCGGCGCAGCCCCGCGCCAGCGCGGCAACAGGGAAGCGTGAATGTTCAGGCAGCCCAGACGCGGCGCTTCAAGCGCGGAAACAGGCAGGATCAAACCATAGGCAACAACAACAGCAGCATCAGCTTCCAGAGCAGCAAACTCTGCAATAACGCTTTCATCCCTGAAGCTTACAGGTGTACGTACGTCCAGCCCCTGCTCTTGCGCAAAGGCGTGAACCGGGCTGGGACGTTCCTTTTGTCCGCGGCCCGCCGGACGCGGTGGCTGGCTGTAAACAGCAAGGATTTCATGACCTGCTTCAATCAGTGCCCCTAGAGCCGGAACCGAAAAATCCGGAGTACCCATAAAGACCAGTTTCATATCGGATCATCCTGCTGTTTTTGAACGGTCCCTCAGGCGTCTTCGCGCTGGGAGAGAACCTTCTTCAACCTCTTCATCACCATGCCGCGTTTGAGCTTGGAGAGGTAATCCACAAAGAGAACACCGTTGAGGTGGTCAATCTCGTGCTGGATGCAGGTCGCCAGCAATCCGTCAGCATCCAGTTCCTGCGTTGTTCCTGTGCGGTCCAGATAACGGACGCGCACGGCAGCCGGACGCTCGACATCGGCATACTGCTCAGGAAGGGACAAACAGCCTTCATTGTAGGAGGAAAGCTCTTCAGAGGTCCAGATGACCTCCGGGTTGGCCATCAGCAGGGGAGCCGGTTTTTCCTCACTGTCTGAATCCGCGACATCAACAACAATCACGCGGTCCGTTTCGCCGATCTGGTTGGCAGCAAGGCCGATACCCCTGGCGGCATACATTGTCTCGAGCATGTCATCCATCAGCGTCTGAACACGCGCATCAACCTGCTCTACAGCCTTACAGACCTCTTTCAACACCGGAGCGGGGGCATAGACAATCTTGCGAACAGCCATCTTTCTGTCTTTCTGGCAATCTTTTCAACAGGAGAACAAAAATTCGGGGATCATCCCTTTTCTCATAGGCTTTTAGGTATTCTCCCCAGCGCGTCCGGTCAAGGAAAACAAGAGAAAAGCAGATCTCCCCACAAAGAAAAAGAAGTCTGGTCACGCTTTTTCCAAGCTGCTAGTCTTTGGGGAACAAAACAGGAATATTCAACCCTGTATCACTCCCTTGATGACGGATTTGATTTGATGGACTTGATCATCGCCGCTGCTGCACTGGTTTCAGGATTGCTTGTTGGAGGCCTCGCGATCTCGCTTCGTGCCGGCAAGGCACGGCGATCACTGGAACAGGATCTTCAGGAGCAGGTCTACAAAGTCAAAAATCTGGGCAGCCAGCTGCACAAACAGGAACAGGATTTTCAGCAGCAGTCGGAAAAGCTCCAGTACATTCAGGGCGTCTATGCAGAGGCCCGCGAAGCACTGGCCGCACAGGATGAACGCCTTTCCCAGCTGCCCCGGATTGAACGGCAGGAACAGGACGCCCGTCAGACCATCGAGGAACTTCGGCAGGAGCTTTCCACCCAGGGACAGGAAACGGCTGAACTCCGGACTGCCCTGAACAAGGAACGACAGCACCATCAGGAAAAGCTGCAACAGCTGGAACAGGCCAAAAAGGACATGAGCCAGCAGTTCGAGAATCTGGCCAACCGCATCCTTGAGGAGAAAAGCAAAACCTTTCAGGAACAGAATCAGAATTCCCTTGAAAATCTTCTCAACCCCCTGAAGGAAAACATCAGTTCCTTCCGCAAGAAGGTCGAGGAAACCTATGACAAGGAAACACAGGATCGCATCCGGCTGCGCACAGAGATTGAAGCTCTCGCCAAATCCAACAAGGTGATCAGTGAAGAGGCCACCAATCTGGCACAGGCCCTCAAGGGACAGAATCAGGCCCAGGGTGCCTGGGGCGAGATGATCCTTGAAAAGGTACTGGAAAAATCAGGTCTGGAAGAAGGCCGGGAATACAGCGTCCAGCTCTCCGTCACGGGCGAGGATGGCCGCAGATCACGCCCTGACGTTGTCGTCCATTTGCCCAACGAACGCGACATTGTCGTCGATTCCAAGGTTTCCCTAGTAGCCTATGACCGTTACCAGAACGCCGAAACCAACGAGGAACAGGCCCAGGCGCTCAAGGAGCATACACAGTCGCTGCAAAATCACATCAGAGGCCTTTCCAGCAAAAACTATCAGGATCTCGATGTGGTCCGCACACTGGACTATGTCTTGCTCTTTGTTCCGATCGAAGGAGCTTACAGCCTTGCCGTCCAGCACCAGCCGGAACTGATGCAACAGGCGCTTGAGCGCAACGTGGTGATTGTCACGCCGACAACTCTGCTTCTGGCCCTTCGAACTGTGGAGAACATCTGGGTTTACGAACGCCAGAATCGCAATGCTCTCGAGATCGCCGAAAAGGCCGGAGCACTCTATGACAAGTTCGTTGGCTTCACAGACGACCTTGCCAGAATTCAGAAATCCCTCGGTCAGGCGCAGGATGCAACAGACAAAGCCATCAACAAGCTTTCTGACGGCCGCGGCAATCTGGTGCGCTCAACAGAACAGCTCAAACTGATGGGCGCCAAGGCGAAAAAGGCGATTGCTGCCACCCTTCTGGAAGAGGCCAGCGCGGAAAGCGCAGAGGACGCCGATACAGACAGGCCCGAACCGGAAACAGAACAGCCTGCCCTGCTGGAGCAGTAAGACAGGCTGTTTCACAAATCCGGCACTCCGGGAACAGTTGCAGTCTGACGACGGTTTAAAGCCCGGAGAACTTATTCTCAGGAACGACACCCATGCACCCGGCAGTTTGATCAGCGCATTCTGACGCGCAGGCGATAGGCCAGGGTTTTGCTTTGACCTTTGGGCAACTCGACGGTCCAGCCAATGCGATTGGCCGCCAGCTTTTCCGACGTCAGGCTTTCTTCCAGAACCTCCCACTCGCCGTTTGGCATCCAGCCGCGCAGCTCGGCCGTCACATCACTGTCCCCGCTGTTGGTCAGGGTGATTTCCTGCGCCAGTTCATAGGATTTCTTGGAAAGCTGCTGATAGTCTGTCTGACGGGCCTTGCCGAAGACCGCATTGGCCTGACCGATAGGCAACTCTGCCTTTGCATCAACCGGAAGACTCTGCAGAGGCACCTCGCCAACAAAGACCGGACCGATTGCACTGGCCTGATAGAGGCTGAAAAGCCCGGCAGGCAGAGCCTTGCCCAGACCTTTGGCTTCCTCGTTGTCCAGCTCCAGCGCCAAACTCGCCTGCTGACGGCCGCTTTGGTGATTCTGTGGCCATGCAGAGACCAGATTGTCAAAGCGATAGTGTGTTTCTGTCTGAACGTCCTGGGCGGTCAGGAAAGGCACCTGCATCGACTGGTTCGGCGCCAGTGTCACAGCCCGGGGAAGGCTGTAGAGATCACGATCCGACACAGAGCTTCTGGTTTCCGCAACATCACTGTAGGCAGCCTCTGCTTCCAGTGACTGGACCGCCGCCCCGCGGGCAGCAGCGTGCAGCTGCTGTTTGGGCTGAAAGCTTCGGTTTACCTGCCCGGCGAAAAGATGCACTCTGGCATCGCTCAGACTCAGGCCCGTCTGGTTGTGAAGGGTAACCTGGGCCTGCAAATCAAGCTTTTCACCCTTCTCGTCCAGGATACCGATGTAGTTCATATCCCAGCCGAAGCCATTGGCAAGATAACGCAGATCCAGCGAAACAGGGCCATCCTCGTCCACAACCGCATCAGCCAGCAATGCCGTTTCAGCGCGCAGGTTATCCGGTACAGATTCAAAAACCAGTCTTCCCTTCGGATTGGTCTCGATCCGGTCCCCGACTTTCAGGATCAGCCCCTGTTCCAGAGACAGGACCAGAGCCTCTTCCACCTTTTCCTCACCGGTAACAGGATTGTCGCGCACCAGCTTGATCGTCTTGCCCAGATTGGCTGCCAGCAGGGCACGCTGCGACAAGGTCGCTGCCTGCAGACGTTGGGAATTCACACGCAGGCCGTCACCGCTCAGCCACAGGCTTGCCGGGATCAGGCCGTCCGGAACATCCTCAAGGATCAGAGTCTGTCCACCCTGTTTCATGTCCACCGAACGGGTTTCGTTGATCTGCGCCAACCCGCCTTCATAAAGAATCAGGGAAAGCTCCTCCCGGTTGCTGTCATCAACAACCACAGACTCAGCAGCCTGTGCCAGGGAAACCGACGCCAGGGAAAGTGCAACAACCGCTGCACCCGCTGCGGGAATATAAAAGGAAGAAGAGCGAAGATTTCTGCGGCGAGTCATGGGAAAGCCTTTCAGGGAGACGTTTCTTTTCAGCCTAGAAGCTAAGAAGCGATCAAGTCCCAAGCATGAAGACTTTTGGGTTTGTTTGCCACTATTAAGGCAATCTGCCCCAATGATTACCAAAAGATGATTTTCTATTCGGCAGAGCGACGGGCCCGAAGGGCAGCTGTCAGGGTTCCGTCATCCAGATAATCCAGGGTCCCGCCGACAGGGACACCATGAGCCAGACGGGTGAGCTTCACCCCGCAATCCGCCAGCCTCTCGGTCAGATAGTGGCCTGTGGTCTGTCCCTCGACAGTCGCACTCAGCGCAAGAATGACCTCGTTTACATCCGGAGCCGCAGCCCTCCTGAGCAAACCGTCAATGGCAAGCTGCTCCGGACCGCGCCCATCCAGTGCGGAGAGCGTTCCACCCAAAACATGGTAGCGCCCGCGATAGGCCCCGCTGCGCTCCAGTGCCCAGAGGTCTCCGACCTCTTCCACCACGCAGATCTGGGAGCTTTCACGCTTCTCGCTTGCACAGATTGCACAGGGATTGCTGTCATCCAGATTCCCGCAGATCCGGCAGGTCTGGACAGCATCGGCAGCGCGCTTCATGGCCTCGGCAAGGGGAAGCAGAAGCGTCTCCCGCTTTTTCATCAGGAACAGGACAGCCCGACGGGCAGAACGCGGCCCCAGCCCCGGCAAACGTGCCAGCATCTGGGCCAATCTGTCTATTTCACTCTGGGCCATGCAGTATGATCTCCAAATGCAGAAACTGTCCCGAACATCACATGATCAGAACGGCATCTTCATACCGGCCGGCAGGTTCATGCCGCCTGTGACTTCCTGCATCTTTTCCTGTGCCACCGCTTCAACACGCGCGTTTGCATCATTGATTGCCGCAACCAGCAGATCTTCCAGAACCTCGGCCTCATCAGCCTTGATCAGGGTCGGGTCAATGGAAACACTGCGCACCACGTGCTTGCCGTTCATTGTCACCTTGACCATGCCGGCCGCTGCATTGCCTTCAACTTCAAGGCTCTCGAGCGAGGCCTGCATTTCCTGCATTTTTTCCTGGGCCTTCTGGGCCTGTTTCATCAGGGAAGCGAGGTTTTTCATGGTTTTGTCTTCTCTCGTCGTCAATCACTCTTCGCCGCTTTGAAGTCTGGCTTCAAGGGCACTGTCATCCAGATCAAAATCGTCATTCGGCAGCAAAATGTCCAGCGAATCATCATCATAAAAACCATCGACGACAAATTGCCCTGCATCCAGTCCGCTCCGGCTGACGAACTGCGCTCCGGGGAAAACCTTCAGGACAGCCTGAACCATCGGATCCTTCATCGCCTTGCGGTCGAGTTCGCTGCCGATATCCTTTTCCTGCTGCCGAATTGTCTCAACACCGCTCCGTGCCGAAGCGCGCACATCCCAGACGACGCCCGTCCATTCCTGCAAATGCCGCTGCAAACGACCTTCGAGATCGGACGGCGCACCCTTTCCGGGATTGAACTCGATGTAACCCGGCTCATAGCTGATCAGATGGACATCGTTTGCCAGATAGGCCGCAAAGATACGCTCGTTTTCCTTGCGTGCAATCGTCACCACATCCGCAAAGCGCAGAGGCACGGGGTAATAGCCCCGTTCATCCTTCTCCATTGGCGTGTCGGCGTCGGTCGCAACCGTTACGCTGGCTTCATTGTCAACAACCAGGCGCGGGCCATCGCCGCGTCGTGCCGGATCATTGGCTCCACCCTGGCGCACCAGTCCGCCAACAGAAGCTCCCGCGGCCTGTGAAAAGCCGCCCGTGCCACCGTTCGCAACCATTGCGCCAGCCTGTTCACCCGTTTTTGTCAGGACGTTGCTGGCCGGGATTTCAGCTGCCAGAACGTCCTTCAGCTTTTTTATGACTTCCCCCGGCGTGGGAAGGCTGCTTGCATGGGTCAGCCGCACCAGCATCATCTCTGCAGCCTGGAGCGGTTTGGGTGCACGCTGTACCTCTTCCAGCCCCTTGAGCAAAAGCTGCCAGGTCCTCGCCAGAACAGCCAGCGACAGCTCCTGCGCCATGCCTCCACCGCGTTCGCGCTCTGCTTCCGGGACGCCCGGAGCGTTGAGGCTTTCGGGAACCAGCTTCGCACGTGTCAGGAAGTGTGACAGCTCCAGCAGGTCCTGAATCACAACCACCGGATCGGCACCACCGCTGTAAAGATCGGACAGAATCTCCAGCGCTCCGGGACAGTCTCCCTGAAGCGAGACTTCCATCAAATCGAAAACCCGCGTCCGGTCTGCCATGCCCAGCATGTGGCGGACCTGATCCAGTGCGATCGTCGCTCCACCACCCAGTGCAATGGCCTGATCGACAAGGGAAAGTCCGTCACGGACGGAGCCGTCAGCAGCACGGGCCAGAAGGTTCAGCGAATCGTCATCCGCCTGAACAGACTCCCTGTCCAGAATGCGTTTGAAATGCTCCATCAGTTCGTGATGCTCCACGCGTCGCAGATCAAACCGCTGACAGCGGGAAAGCACCGTTACAGGAACCTTGCGGATTTCCGTTGTCGCAAAGATAAAGATCACATGCTCCGGCGGTTCTTCCAGCGTCTTGAGCAGCGCGTTGAAAGCGCTGTTGGACAACATGTGAACCTCATCAATGATGTAGACTTTCTTGCGCGCCGATACAGGGCGATAGCGGACGGATTCGATCAGTTCGCGGATGTCACCCACACCGGTCCGGCTGGCCGCATCCATTTCCATCACATCGACATGGCGATCCTGTGCGATGGCCTGACAGGATTCACACACGCCGCAAGGGTCGGGCGTTGGGCCACCCTCACCATCAGGCCCGACACAGTTGAGGGCCTTGGCTATGATCCGTGCAGAGGTCGTCTTGCCCACACCCCGAACACCGGTCAGCACAAAGGCATGGTGGAGACGGTTTGTTTCCAGTGCGTTTGTCAGGGTGCGCACCAGTGCGTCCTGACCAATCAGGTCGCGAAAGGTGGCCGGGCGATATTTTCGCGCCAGAACCTGATAGGCCTGATCCTGATCTGTTTGATCACTCATACGGTGAACCTGTTTTGTCTCTTGATTCTTATCGCTTTGCATCACTGCAGGCCCTCACCATAGACCATGCGTTCGGAGCATCCAAGCGGCAGACGCAAAAACAGGACATAAAAAAACGGGTCGAACCGGAACGGCCACCCGCATAGACAGTTTTCTCTGTTTTATTTAGGTGAGAGGCTGAACCACGACCCGTAAGCAATTCGTTACGGCTGCTTCCTTCCGGACCTGACCGGGTTGGCGAACGCTGCGCCCGCAGCCAACCTCTCGGTGCTCTATATCGACCCTGTCTTTCGAAAAGGCAAGCTTTTTTCTTTTCTTCTCTCACCAGCTTTTCACTCGACAGTTCTCCGGAAAGACGCAAGGCTGTGAAAAAAGAATGCCGGAAACCAAAGAGATGACGTCACAGCCACACGATCCCAGAAATCTGATGTATATCAGCAGCAGCCTGATTCGCGGCCCTGTTGCCCAACAGGGCGATATCCGGATTCTGGTCTGTGTTGGTCAGGACCTTTTCATGCCGACAGAGCAAAGTTGCCTTTTCACGCTGCCGGATCAGGAAAGACAGGGCCTTGCCAACATGGCGGATGAAGTGCTTTGCCTCGGTGAAGTCTCCGGCTCGCTGTGTCTGGCTCTCTGTTTTGCGGATTCCCAATCAGCTCCTGAGCGCTTTGTCGGAACACTCCACAACCTGCGCAACGTCTGGCGCCTGCTCCCGCGGGAGGAAGCCTCTCTGGCAGCCTATGCCCGCGGCCTCTATCACTGGCACCGGACCCACCGTCACTGCGGGCGCTGCGGCTCCACAACAGCCTCGGTCAGGAACGGGCAGGAACGCCTGTGCAACAATCCGGATTGCAGCGCGGCGCACTTTCCGCGGACAGACCCGGCTGTCATCATGAGAATTACCGACGGTGACTGGTGTTTGCTGGCCCGCAATGCCAGGTGGCGCAACGGGATGTATTCCGTTCTCGCCGGTTTTGTGGAAATCGGGGAATCCCTGGAACAGGCTGTTGTCAGGGAGACCCGCGAAGAGGTCGGCATTGCCCTGCAAAGCGTCAGCTACTTTGCCTCCCAGCCCTGGCCCTTCCCCTCTTCCCTGATGGTCGGCTTCTGCGCCACGGCAGACCGCCACCAGCCCCTGAGCATTGATCCTCACGAGATCGAGGACGCCCGCTGGTTCCATCGCAATGAACTGCTGGAAGCCCATCACAAAGAGCAAAAAGGCGAAGTCGAGACTCATCCCCTTCGCCTTTCCTCACAGGATTCCATTTCCCGTGAACTGATCAACGACTGGCTTTTCAGCCAATCCTGATACCGGATTTACTGCGCAGCCACCTGCTTGCGGAACGGGCTGGCCGGGTAAACGCCCAGAATCTTCACTTCCTTGGAAAAGAAGCTGAGTTCCTCAAGTGCCAGACGCACCATCCGGTCATCCGGGTGGCCTTCGATATCGGCATAGAACTGCGCCACGGCGAAACTGCCGTCCGTGATATAGCTTTCCAGCTTCGTGATATTGACCCCGTTGGTCGCAAAGCCTCCGAGCGCCTTGTACAGAGCTGCCGGGACCGAACGCACACGAAAGACAAAGGTCGTGACAACGGTTGATTCTGCAGGATCAGGGTCAATCGGCTCCCGCGCCATGATCACAAAACGCGTGGTGTTGTCATCCGTGTCCTGAACATCCGTTGCCAGAGTCTCCAGATTGTAAAGCTCAGCGGCCAGCGGCGGAGCAATGGCAGCATCCTCGATGGAGTTCTTTTCAGCCACCTCGGCTGCAGCACCCGCAGTATCCGCGGCGACCAGTGCCTCAAATCCGTGTTCGCGAATCAGGTTCCGGCTCTGACCGATTGCATGAACATGGCTGTGCACCCGTTTGATCGTCTCCATTGTTGCTCCCTTCGGAGCGAGCAGGTGATGACGAATGCGCTGATAATGTTCCCCGACGATATGCAGACCTGAATCAGGCAGAAGGTGATGATTGTCAGCCACCCGGCCAGCACGGGAGTTGTCAATCGGGATCATGGCCAGCTCGGCATGCCCGTTTCGGACAGCCGCAAAGGTGTCTTCAAAGGAATGACAGGGAAGCACCTCCATCTCCGGATACACCAGATGGCAGGCCATGTCGGAGTTCGCTCCGCGCGCGCCCTGAAAAGCAATAATGCCCTTGCCGTTTTTCCCCGTCTCTTCACTCATCAGTCTGCTTCCCATTCAGTCAGTCTTCTTTTCAACAGCCCGTCACATCAGCCCTGCTGCGCCAGCAGGGCACGAGCACGTTCCAGATCGTGCGGTGTATCCACGCCGAGCGGGACAGTGTCCACCAGCGCTACATCAATACGCATCCCCGCTTCCAGGGCACGAAGCTGCTCCAGACGCTCCCGCTTCTCCAGAACAGAGGCAGGGAGGGATACAAAAGTCTCCAGCGCAGAGCGGCGATAGGCATAGAGCCCGATGTGATGATACAGCGGCGCTTCGCTCTCATCACGCCCCTCTTCACACCAGGGCGCCTGTGCCCGGGTAAAATAGAGAGCCGTCGCAACAGTCTGCCCAGCATCAAACCCCGCAACAGCCTTGACAACATTCGGGTTCGTCCGCTCTTCCGGGACAGTGATCCGGGCGGCGAGGGTTCCGATATCAACCCCCGGCTCCCCAAGCAGGGCAGCACAGCGCCTGATCAGTTCCGGTTCAAGTGTTGGCAGATCGCCCTGGACATTGATGACGGCATTGTACCTGCCCTCGGGATCAAAGGCCTGAAGAGCTGCATGAATCCGGTCGGAACCGGATGGCAGGTCAGGGTCCGTCAGGATGGCTGTTCCCCCTTCGCGTTCAACAGCTTCAGCAATGCCCTGCTCTGCACAGGCCACCACGACAGGTCCCAGTGCGGCCTCTACAGCACGGCGATAGCACTGGACAATCATCGGTGCACCGGCAATCTCTGCCAGGGGCTTGTTCGGCAAGCGTGTCGAACCAAGGCGGGAGGGAATCAACACCACCGGTTTGAGGGGCGCTGCTGCAACTGTTTCCTGCGTCATGAAAACCAAACCTGAAAAAGAACGTAAGACAAAAGAGACCGCAAAGGAGCCTGATTATTTTTACAGGACTTTAATGCGATCCTGCAGTTGCGCAAGATGCGAATGGAACCGGAAGACGCGAAGGTGCGACGATTCGTCAAACCTGACTTTTCCGATGTGATTGAGTAGAAACGCATCAAACCGAAGAAAAAATGGCAATGTTTAAGGCCTTTTTATCTTTTCTATTGTTTTACTGGGTTCCAAACACAAAAAACAGCCTCGGACTTGAACAGAAAGCAAGGGGACTGTATTGTCGCCTGCAAAGATCAAAAACATGCCCAAAGGGTCAGGAAAGATATGTCTCTTGAATTGAACAAGATTGCAGCAGCCGTTCTCAGCGCCGGTATCATCTACATGGGGTCCGGTTTCATTGCAGACCTGCTCTACAAGCCCGAAGACCTTGAGAAAAACGTTTACGTTGTTGATCTGGGTGACGGTACAGCAACTGCTGCGCCTGCCGCTGAAGAACCACAGGGTGCCGAGCCTGTCTCTCCTCTGCTGGCTTCCGCATCTGTTGACAAGGGCGCCAAGCTCTTCAAGAAATGTGCGGCCTGTCACTCTGTTGACGAAGGCGGCCCGAACAAGGTTGGCCCCAACCTCTGGAGCATCGTGGATCGTGCGAAAGCTTCCCACCCGGGCTACAGCTATTCAGATGTCCTCAACGGCATGAGCGCCCAGTTGTGGGACTACGAGGCCCTGAACGAATTCCTGTACAAGCCGAAGGAATACGCTCCAGGCACAAAAATGAGCTTCGCCGGCATGAAAAAAGCCGACCAGCGTGCAGACCTGATCGCCTACCTGCGCGCCCAGGCCTCTGCTCCGGTCGCTCTGCCGCAATGACAAGCGAATTAAATTACAGCGTTTGAAAAAAGGCAGCGACAAATCGCTGCCTTTTTTGTATTTCTTTGAGGACATCAAAGCCTTTCCGGGAAGGCGAGAAACCAAAAAGATTCCGGGTTCCACGCCCTTCTGCAGCAACACTTCTGAAGCTTTGCAAAGCTCTACAAGGACAGGTATTTCCCATGGCCGAAGCCACTTGCCCGCAGCACTTCATTGATCTGGGCCACCGTCTGTGTGACGAGGCAGCAGTTGTTATCAAGGAATACTTCCGCCAGAACCCGGATATCGAGGACAAGTCAGATGCCTCCCCCGTCACTGTTGCAGACCGCGGCGCTGAATCCGTGATGCGCAAACGGATCAACGAGACCTTCCCCGATCACGGCATTTACGGCGAGGAGTTCGGTTCGGAAAACACGGATGCCGAATTTGTCTGGGTTCTGGACCCGATTGACGGCACGCGCAGTTTTATTTCAGGTCATGCCATTTTCGGCACACTCGTTGCCCTGCTGCAAAACGGTTCCCCGATCATAGGCATGATCTCCATGCCAATCCTGAACGAACGCTGGGTTGGCGCGGCCGGTCAGCAGACAACCTTTACAGACTATCGCGGAACCCGCCCGGTCCAGACCCGCGCCTGCCCCGACCTGAAGCTTTCCACAGTTGCGACGACCACGCCCATCCTCTTCAGAGATGCCGAGGAACTGGCGCACTACGATCGTCTTGCTGCAGCTTCCAAACTCCCCCTGATGGGTGGTGATTGCTACAACTATGGCCTGATTGCCAACGGCACAATCGATATTGTTCTGGAAAGCGGTCTGGGACTTTATGACTACATGGCCCACATCCCGGTTATCGAGGGTGCAGGTGGCCGCGTGACAGACTGGCAGGGCAACCGCCTGAACATGAACTCTGACGGTCAGGTTCTCGCAACTGGCGATGCCAAGCGGCATGCTGCTGTGGTCGAGTTTGTCAATTCCTGACAAAAGTCATCAAAAGACACCATATTCCCCGAACAACAAAAGCGAGGCTTCCTGCCTCGCTTTTTTGCTGTACAGGAATCGCCCCCTCAGTCCTGAAGCTTCTCGCTGGCATAGCTTTCGATCATGTCCCCGTAGGTTCGCAGGAACACCGAACCTGCAATCGTTCGCTGAACCAGAACAGAGCGGCGGTCGCTTTCATCTGTCTTCCGGCGGATGTAATCGTATCTGGTCAGGCGATCCAGTGCACGGGTCACAGCGGGCTTGGACATGTTCAGTTCTTCAGCAAGGCCGCGCACGGTATGGGGCGCCGGCGTCAGATAAACATGCATCAACAGGGCAAACTGGCGAGACGTCAGATCGGGAAAGTCTGCCTTGAGCGCTTCCACCATAACCCCGCGCCAGAGATCCAGCGCCTGTTTTGCGGTAATGTCCATGACAGCTTCATTCCTCGGTTTTGTCGAGGCCTCTCTGTTTCGCTTACGGAATGATTCTGCGCAAAAAACGACTCCAAGACAAGCAAAAAGAAAAGCCCGTCAGAAACGGGCTTTTTCAATTCACTGTTCAGGCCTGAGCCAATCAGCGAACGGTCACGCAGGTCACCTTGGAAAGGCTTGAAACCTTGTGGGACACAGAGCCCAGCAACAGGGATTCAAAATCGCCATGACCACGGCTGCCCATGACAACACAGTCCATCTTGTGGCCTTCTGCATAATCCACGATAGATCGTGCAGGCGGGCCAACCTTGACCTCGGTCTTGACGTTTTCCAGCCCGACACCCTTTGCAATGTCAGAGGCTTCCTCGAGGATTTCCTGGCTGTAGGTGTCCAGAACGTACTGGGCATCGTGGCCGGAAAGATGCTCGACTTCCATGAAACGCCGCAGGCCATCGTTCATCTTGACAGCCTTGGCAACAGTCAGAATGGTCAGTGCAGTTTCAAATTTCAGGGCAATTTCAGCTGCAATCTTCACAGCGCGCTTGCTGTGTTCGGAACCATCGACTGCACAAAGAACATTGGTAAACATTGATCCGTCTCCCGTTTTCAAGATTTCATGATGACGACCCTAGAGGACATCACTTTACAGAACATTGACAAAGCTCAATTTCCCGCTGTTATTCTTCCTCTTTTTTCAACTTTCCCCAACCATTTCCTCAACAAGTGCAAAAGCTGCACGAAGGCCAAGGGCCTCTCCTCCTTCCGGGCGTCCGGGACGGGAAGAGGCATTCCAGGCCATAATATCCAGATGGGCCCAGGGAATTTCATCCGGCACAAACTCGGCCAGATAGAGTGCTGCGGTAATGGCTCCGCCAAAACCACCGCCCGAGATGTTGTTGATATCGGCAACAGCGCTTTTCAGCAGCTTGCGATAAGGCCTGTGCAGCGGAAGCTGCCAGACCTCATCCTCCTCCTGTACGGAAAGTTCGCGAAGGCGATGTGCCAGATCCTCACTGTTGGAGAAAAGAGCAGGAAGATCAGCCCCCAAAGCCACCCGGGCCGCCCCTGTCAGGGTTGCAAAGTCCAGAATGACATCCGGATTTTCGGAAGCCGCCAGATCAAGGACATCGCAAAGAACCAGACGCCCCTCTGCATCGGTGTTGCCCACTTCGACTGTCATGCCCTTTCGCGTGTTGATCACATCACCCGGACGAAAGGCATTGCCGGCTACAGCGTTTTCAACAGCCGGGATCAAAACCCGCAAGCGACAGGACAGACCTGTTTCCATAATTGCGGACGCAAGCCCCAGAACATGGGCGGCTCCGCCCATATCCTTCTTCATCAGCAACATGTTTGACGCCGGTTTGAGGTCCAGACCACCGGTGTCGAAACAGACCCCCTTGCCAACCAGTGTGATCGCAGGACCGCTGCTCCCCCATTTCAGATCGACCAGACGCGGAGCACGGGTCGACGCCTTGCCCACCTCGTAGATCGCCGGGAAGTTTTGAGCGACCAGATCGTCACCGACGATTTCGCTGTAATCCGCACCATGACTGTCAGCCAGTGTTCTGGCCGCGGCGGCCAGCTCTTCCGGTCCCATGTCATTGGCGGGGGTGTTCACAAGGTCACGTGTCAGGAAAACAGCACGGGCCAAAGCCTCGACTCTCGGCTGATCGATGTCCTCCGGCCAAACCAGTCTGACAGTCTTTTTGTTCCCGTCCGGATCACCCGCCTTGTAGCGACTGAAGCGATAGCTCCCCAGGGCCCAGGCCAACGCAAAGCTTTCTGCTTCTTCCACGGAGAGATCACTGTCCAGAACATAGTCTCCCTCCGGCAGCTGGGTGGTCAGGCCTGCACAGCTCCAGAAACCGGCATCATCGCCCGTTCCAGCGAGAACCGCGGAAAGTCCCTCGCCAGCCTCCGGGCCAGAGGCAACATCCATCAGGGCTGCAGGCAGGAGGCAAACAGAGCCTTCAGCAGCAGTAAAGCCACAGGATCTGACCCAGGCCGCAACAGAAGCGGTTTGCAGCTCCAGCCAGCTTTCCAGTTCCTCCTTCCCGATCAGAACGAGGGAAATCACATTGTCATCACTGGATTCACAAAAAGGCAGGCTGTGCATGTCAGGTGTCCTGATTCAAAACAGCACAGTCTGCAGACCGTGCTTTGTTGTTCGCAAGGACTATACGGTATCAGCCAACAGGCTGAAATGAAAGTATTCTGTCGTTCGGGAAAGGGCAGAATGCTCCGCAGGATCAGTCGCGGGAATGCAGTTTTTTACCGCTGAGCAAACCGATTTCACTGTAGAAACGCAATGCGCCGGGGTGCAACGGGACAATCATGTCATCAATGGCCATTTCCACATCGATGGTCTCGTCCAGAACCCGTTCGTCCCCGATCTTCTCGACAGTGGTCTGGTGCCAGAGCGCCCGGGTGATCTCGTACACCAGTCTGGCATCAAGATCGGAACGGACAATCAGCTGCCCTGGCGTCCTGATCGTTTCGATCGGCGGAACACTGCTGTAGGTCCCGACAGGCAGGCGGTGATCGGAGAACGCGCGGTTGCTGTCGATCAGAGCCATCCTGACCGCTTCGGGAATTTGCAGCATGATCACCCGGTTGCTGGTCAGAAGCAGCTCTGCGAGCCTGGACGGTGCTGAATCGAACATCACAACAGCATCCAGTGATCCCTCATTGATGCTGAAATAGGCTTCTTCTGCTGTCATGAAGACCAGCTCGAGATCCTTCTCCTTCAGCTCCAGCTCCCCGAGCATCACATCAACCATCGGACGCATGCCGTCACCGGGCAAACCGATCGCCACCCGCTTGCCCCTGATGTCTTCCAGCTTGCGGACGTCACTCCCCACTCTCGCAAGGATCTGCAAATATTGCGGATAGAGATTGGCAATGGAGCGCATGGAGGTTCCGTAGACCGGTGTCAGGTCATTCTTTTTCCGGCGTACCGCATCATAGGCCACATCGGACCGCATCACCCCGGCTTCCAGCCGCCCTTCCTTCATGCGCTCAAAGGTCTGCAGGGAGCCTTCTGTTGATTGCGAGGTCGCGATCAGTCCCAGAACACCACAGCCTCCCCCCCTGTTGCAGGGACGGGAACCATAGGGCTTGCTGATTGCACTGGCGATAATGCGTCCCAGCTGGAAGGAACTGGAAACAGTGCTGCCTGTTCCCATCCGGAAAAAGGCGCTGCCTCCCTCGACAACGGGCTGCATGGCCATTGCCACTTCAAGCTCTTCTTCAAGGAAACGCTCTTCCCCCTTTTCCACCAGCGGCCTCTCTTCCTGCTCCTGTGCAGGGGAAGCTTCAGGCAAAAGCAGCGAGAACCCCAAAGCCAGGAAGGCTCCGGGAGCAAAAAGGGAACGCAAAAAATGTTGCAAGACGAACACCGGTTAATCAGCCAAATCAATCAAAAGAGAATGACGCTCACAAACCCTGTTTCCAACACCGTGTTTCGAATTCACAAACGCCTTTTTCAAAGGGCCTTCATGATACGCCTATAAAGGTTCAGAAAAAGTTTTTTTCTGGCGAAAAAGAGGCAAAATCCGAAATAAAACAGTTTTTTCTGTCTTTATGCGCCTTCAGCGCTTTCTTCCAGCACTCTGGACTGCTCTTCCCTGGGCGCAAGCACCCCGTCTTCCAGCACAACATGGCGAGTCGCAACCCGCTTGAGGAAATGATGGTTGTGGGAAATGATCAGAATGGCCTGTGGCAGGGATGTCAGGATATCAATCAGGTGCTGCTTGGTTTCCCGGTCCAGATCATTCGTCGGTTCGTCCAGCAGCAGAACATCCGGCTTGAGTGCCAGCACGGATGCGATGGCAACCAGTCGTTTCTGCCCGCCTGACAACTTGTGCGTGATCCGGTCCTTGAGATGATGCAGACGAAGCATGGAAAGCGTCTCATCGACAATCGCCTCCACCTCCTCGCGACTCTTGCCCTGATTCAGCGGACCAAAGGCAATGTCCTCGGAAACGGTCGGGGAAAAGAGCTGATCGTCCGGGTCCTGAAAGACAAAGCCCGCTTTGAGGCGAACATCATAAAAATCCCTTTCCTTCTCCCGAAGTGCGCCAAAGGCATGAACTTCGCCGGATGTCGGGCGCTCCAGCCCGGTGATCAGGCGCAGAAGAGTGCTCTTGCCTGCACCGTTGCTGCCAACAAGGGCTATGCGTTCTCCGGGATGAATGTCCAGGGACACACCTTTGAGAACCTCCACACCGTTCGGGTAGGAAAAGCTCAGATCCTTCAGGGAGATCAGTGCAGTCATGCCAGATACTCTCCCCAAAGAAGTCCGAGGGAAACCAGCCCCAGAAAGGCAGCCAGCACAAAATCGCGTGGCCTGGATTCAAAGGCGACAAGAACGTGAAAACGTCCGTCGAACCCGCGACATTTCATGGCTTCCATAATCCGGTCCGAGCGCTCAAGGGAACGCGCCAGCAGCATCCCGACCAGATAGCCGATGGTGCGCAGGGTGTGCAGATCTGTTCGCGCCCTGAAACCGCGGCACTTCATCGCCGTCCTCAGGGCCCTGTACTCCTGATAGAGCACATCAATGTAGCGCACGGTAAAGAGGAAGATATGCACCAGTTTCTCGGGCATTTTCAAATGGTGCAGGGCATGCCCGAGCGTTGAAGGTTCCATGGAGCCGACCATGGCAATCAGCATGAAAAGGATGCCATTGGCCTTCAGCCCGACTTCAGCAGCGCGCAAAAGCCCCTCTTTCGAAACGGGGAGGCCTGCAACCGTAAAAAGCGTCTCGCCTGCCATGGTAAACGGCAGCGTGAGAATCAGAACCAGAATGAAGGATTCAACAACCGCAATGTGCAGGAGCGTCTTCATCAGGGGCAGACGCGCCATCGCGGCACAGACCAGCGAAACAATGAAGGCTGCGATCAGCATCGGCAGACTGTGGAGAGCAGCAACAACAGCCGCGAAGGCAAAGGCACTGGCCACGCGCATGCGCGGATCAAAGGATCGCAGCTGCGGCAGAAAGCGGAAGCTGTCCACGCCTTCCTTTTCAGCCAGAATATTTGCCTGAACACCACCCATCTCAGTTCCTGCTCTCTCTCATTCGAAGCCTATGCTTTCCTGCGACTCATAAAAAAGGCCACAATACCGAAAATTCCAAGGATAAATCCAATTCCGCCCAGAATATCCTGCATGCGCTTTTCTTCCTTGAAGGCGGCAAGATCCTTGCGCAGGTTGCGAATTTCCCGCTCAAGGCCTTTCAAATTTGCCCCTGCCGCACCCGCTGCTACCGGTGCCGTGCTCGCAGGCTCCTGACTGCCGGATACGGAAGACGCGGCACCGCCATCCACTGCGGCCAGCCCCTCGGGCAGTTCATCCGCCTCAAGTGTCGCCTGCGCAATGTGCCCTGCGGACAGATCAGCGCGGAAAGACAAAGCCTGACGCGATGTTGGCCTGAAAGTAAAGAAGCCTTCTTCATCCGTCGTGGCCTCACCCAGCTTTTCACCGTTCTCGCCAAAGATCTCTACCAGGACGTTTTCAGCCATCTTGCCGTTCGAGAAGCCGATTTCACCCTCAACGATATCATCAACGGCATAAACAGAGGTAATGACCTTGTGCGCCATGGCTCCATTGATAGCAAAGACGGACAGCAAAAGACTGCCCAAAAGCGCACAAGCGATTTTCACAATTTTGTTTTCAAGAGCGCGCAACATGGAAGAGCTCCGGTTTTACCTTGTAAATCAATTGAATGGTCGAAGCGGTCAGCACACCTTCCAGCGCCATGACAGGGAAATGCGCAACGACGACAAACTCTGCAGCCTTCAGAAATTCATCACCCGACAGCGCCAGCGAGCCGGCCACCATCAGTGCTGTCAGCAGAATGGACAGCGATCCGCCAAAGAACCCCCACATCCCCGCTTCGCTCAGGGTTCCGCGATAGAACAGGAAAGCACCGAACAGCATCACCAGGGCAAAGGACAGGAGCGCAACAACATTCACCCAGAAGGACCAGCCAGTTTCCCCGGTCTGATAGCGAGCAAAAAGCTCTTCCCCGGCAAAGACACAGGCTGCAGCAAAGCCCAGCAGAAGAAGAACAGCACCACGGCGCGCCCAGTCACGGTTTTCAGGCAGCATGCCCCAGCGACAGAGATAGAAGACTGCCACAGCAGGCGCAGCAATGTTCAGCGCATTGACGCCCAGAACTGTCAGACCACCGAAACCGAAGAAGACAGCCTGAAGGACCAGCGCGACAAAGAGCGCAGGGAAGGCTGCCCACCCAAGCACGACCCCCAGAAGCCCGTTCAGGATCAGGTGAACAGAGGAAAATCCGAGAGGAACATGGATTAGCGAAGCCACAAAGAAGACAGCGGACAGAACCCCCACCCGCGGCAGATTTTCAGGCGTGACCTGTCGGAGACCGACGGCCAGACCACCGGCGGCCAGAACAGCTCCGCCAATCAGAACCGGGTTGGATAGTGCGCCATCAACAATATGCATAAGACTTCGACCTCTTGTAAGAACCGGGTGTCGGGCCCTGACCCGACACCCGTTCTGTCCGCATTACTTCAGTTCGTTTGCCTGGATCCAGATTACAGCATCCTGGGACAGTTCCTTGCCCTCGAATTCTGTATCAGGACCTGTTCCCAGAGCAGCAAAACCCCAGTGACCCGCTTTTGGCAGACCAAATGTAAAGGCGCCGGCGGCATCAGCACGGATAGAGAAAGCCGGTGTGCTTTCCCAGGCACCGTCCTTGGCGAAAGAGTTTGTTTCCAGGTTCGGCTCGAAGTTCATGTACTCGACCTCGATCTCGGCATAAGGGACAGGCTCGCCTTCAGAAAGAACAACACCGCTGAAGGTGCTGCCCGCAACAGCTGCATAAGGTGCAATCAGTGGAACGATCTCTGTTTTCAGGCCCTGTGGCTGATCCCAGTCTGTCGGCAGTTCACCAACGTTGACGTAGGACTTGGTGATCTGCTGGATATAGATGTCTTCGCTGCCTTCAAAGTAGGGAGCAGGCTGAACAACGAAAACGTTGTCGCCCAGACCTTTAAGACGAACAGTCGCTTCATAGGCTGTGTTCGTGTTTTCGGCAGACGTCCAGTCGATCACAGACAGTTTGTCCTTCAGATCGGTTTTCTTGCCTTTTTTGATCACGAAGAATTCTTCCGGCTCAACCATTTCCATAACATGGCCGGACTCAGCCGGGTGCGTGAAAGGCATTTTCAGTGTGATCTCGCCACCTTTTTCAAGCGCTGTCTCAGGGGTATAGACCAGCAGGAAGTGTGCAGAAGCCGGCACAGTTGAGAGCGCTGTAAAAGCAAAAAGGGAAGCAAGGAAAGTCTTTTTCATGGTTCGGATCCCGATGTGGTTTTGCCTGTGCATCAGACAAAAATCAGCACAAGCGTTTCAAAGTTGACGCTTGTCTTCTGAAACCGGGATCAGTCAGAGAGTCTGGCAGGCACAAACAAACACACCCGCCTGCAAAGCAGAAATCCAACGGCCTCAAAAAACAGGTTGAGGCACGTCACACAACGGAAACCGCTTTTCTGGATACCCCGTCCGGAAAAATCAGTGACGCTGTACGGGCAGGTTTCCTGGCTCAGGATCATCGCTGGCTGTTCGCCTTCCCTGCAAGACAGCCTTGCAAGTGGCCTTGTGAACAGTTGGCTCACCTTCACAGTTGCGGGGACAGCCCCGGCTTCGGATTCCCTGATGGGCAAATCCAACCGAGTTCCCTTTTAAGCTCAGGGCTGCTTCACCCCTGGAGCACCAGTACGGCGGCGATTTTTACACCTCCGGGTGGTGACTCGCAAGCCCTGATTCAAACCACACAACGAAAAAGGGACACTGTGTTTTCACAGCGTCCCTTTCCTCTCAATCTGCGCCTTTGCCTCAGCTTCTCAGGCGCTTGCCTTCAGCATCAAAGGGCGGTTTCTCCAGAACCGTCGCCTTGTGAGGCAGGCCAAGAACCGCCACATCCAGTTCGGTTCCGGGCTTGGACTGGTCAAGGTTCACATACCCCAGCGCCAGCGACATCCCGACAGAGTGCCCGTAGCCACCGGATGTGACACGTCCGACATGATTACCCTTGCTGTCAAAGATCGGCTCACCGCCAACCGCATCCGCATCATGCGGTGTCTCGACAGACATCAGAACAAGACGGTAACGGGCTTCCCTGCCCTGAAGCTCGGCAAAGGAGTCTCTGTTCAGGAACTCCTTGTCCATTTTGATCAGACCATCCAGACCGGATTCATGCGGCCAGTATTCTGTAGAATACTCCCGTCCCCAGGAACCATAGCCCTTCTCCATTCGCAGAGACAAAAGCGCCCGGCTTCCGACGGGACGGACACCCAGATCACCACCGCTTTCCAGAATCAGATCATAGAGCTTCACCTGATCCTCTTCCTTCATGTAGATCTCGTAACCCAGATCCCCTGTGAAGGACACCCGCAGGACCAGAACATCACAGCCCGCAATGGTCATCCTGCGCGACCGCATGAAGCGGAAAGCCTCGTTGCTGAAATCCTCCTGCGGAGCCAGTCGGGACATGATCTCCCGCGCATTCGGTCCGGCGAGGTTAAAGCCGCACAGGGCATCCGTCCTGCTTTCAAAGGAAACGGTGTCAGGGCGTGGAACAGCCTTGAAATAACGCTGATGATAGCGCTCTGCCATACCGGAACCGAACATCATGAAGTGATCATCGCCCAGTTTGGTGATGGTAAAGTCACCGGCAACCCCGCCCCGCTTGGACAGCAACGGTGTCAGGCAGGAACGCCCATCCACTGTGGGCACCCGGTTGGCCATCATCGCATTCAGCCAGTCTGCAGCCCCTGCACCCTTGATCTCGTATTTGGCAAAGTTGGAGATATCGATCAGACCCGCAGAGGCACGCAGGGCCTTACACTCCTCTCCCACCTTTTCATGCCAGGGCTGGCGGCGGAAGCCGTAGGTCTCCACAACATTCCCCTGCTCGTCCCGCGGCCAGCTCTCATCCGCAAACCACAGGGGATGTTCCCAGCCATAGTTCAGACCGAAGGCCGCGCCCAATGCCTTCTGACGCTCATAAAGCGGGCGCACGCGGGCGGGACGCCCTGCCGCACGTTCCTCGTAGGGATAGTGGATCTTGAAGCGGTGTGCATAGCGATCCAGCGTCCGGGCCTTGGTGAACTCCCTGTCTGCCCAGCTGCCGAAACGCGCAACATCCCAGACAAACATGTCCAGTTCGGGTTCGCCGTGAATGACCCATTGCGCCAGCATAAGTCCCAGACCACCCGACTGGGAGAAACCGGGAATAATACCGTTGCAGCAATAGTAGTTTTCCAGCTCCGGCACCGGCCCGTAAAGCGCTGCAGCATCCGGTGTCCAGATCATGGGGCCGTTGATCATCTTCTTGATGCCCGTGTGCTCCAGATCGGGGATACGGGTCATGGCGTTCATGATGTTGGGCATGATCCGGTCCAGATCATCCGGCAGCAACTCGTGGCCAAAATCCAGTGGCGTGCCCTTTTCCGCCCAGTATCGTCCGTCCTTCTCGTAGGCTCCAACCAGCAGCCCCTTGCCTTCCTGGCGCATGTAGTACTCGCCATCCCAGTCACTGACAGCAGGGATGCGCTTGTCACCAAGGGCTTCGATTTCAGGCATGGTCTCCGTGACCATGTACTGGTGCTCCATGGTCATGAGCGGCAGTTCATACCCGCCAAGCCCGGCAACCTCGCGCCCCCAGAGACCAGCTACATTGATCACCACCTGCGCATGAACCGTTCCGCGCGGCGTGACAACATCCCAGCTGCCATCCTCGCGCTGGACTGTCTCTGTCACCGGTGTGAAGCGGTGAACCTGCGCACCACGCTTGCGGGCGCCCAGTGCATAGGCATAGGTCACACCCGATGGATCAACATAGCCTGAATCAGGTTCGAAGAAGGCGCAACGCAGGCCTTCCGTGTTGATCAGGGGATTCATTTCCTTGAGCTCTTCCATGGACAGCTCGTTGAACACCACACCGAAAGCCTTTGCCTTCGCAGCCTGAATCCTCAACTGGTGTTCACGATCCTCTGTCTGGGCAACATAGATGTACCCGTTCTTCTGGAAACCAACGGACTGCCCGGTTTCCTCTTCCAGCTCCTCATAAAGCTTCATGGTGTAATACTGAAGCTTCGAGATATTGCTGTTGTCATGCAGGCCGTGAACAGAAGCCGCAGCATGCCATGTCGAGCCTGATGTCAGCTCGGAGCGTTCCAGCAGCATCACATCGGTCCAGCCCAGTTTGGCCAGGTGATAGAGGATGGAGCAGCCCACCAGACCACCACCGATCACAACAGCCTGAGCCGTGGGCTTCAAAGGTGTTGCAGCGTTATTCTTTTCATCCATGATTTCAGTCTTTCATTCGCTAGACGGTGCAGAGACAACCAGCCCGGGCAGGGTCAGGGCTCACCCAGTCCGATTTCCTCGACCCGTTTGGCCTTGTAGGCTTCCAGTTCCTCGACGACAGCCGGATCCAGTTCCGGCTCCTCATATTCATTCAGCGCCTGCTGCCAGACTTCGGTTGCCCGGCTCAGGGCATCCTTCGCACCATTTGCTTCCCAGTTCTCGTAGTTCTGCCAGTCCGAGAGAATGGGCTGATAAAAGGCATCCTGATAGCGGGCCATGGTGTGATCCGTACCAAAGAAATGACCACCCGGCTGAACAGAGGCAATGGCATCGAAGCCCAGCTCGTCCTCGGCAAAGTCCACCGGTGTCATGAACGCCATCATCTGCTGAAGGATTTCCACATCGAGAATCAGCTTTTCGTAAGAGGCCGTCAGCCCTCCTTCCAGCCATCCGGCAGAGTGATAGATGATGTTGGCTCCCCCCAGAACAGCTCCCCAGGTTGACATGCCCGTTTCATAGGCTGCCTGCAGATCCACAGCATTCGACGCATTGGCATTGGAGGTCCGGTAAGGGATACCGTAGCGCCGTGCCAGCTGCCCGCCAGCGATGTTCGCCTTGGCATTTTCCGGTGTGCCAAAGGCCGGAGCACCGGAGCGCATGTCCACATTGGAGGTAAAGGAGCCGTACATGACCGGCGCACCCGGATTGACCAGCTGTGTCAGGACAACACCAAAGAGCGCCTCGGCATTCTGCTGCGCCAGAGCCGCAGGCAGTGACACGGCCGTCATGGCTCCCATCAGAGTGAAGGGCGTGACGGAAACAGCCTGTCCGTTCCGGGCCATCGCGATCAGACCGTCGCTCATGGCCTCGTCCAGCAGGCGCGGAGAGTTCACGGAGATAATCGTGATCAGCCCCGGTTCCTCTTTCAGCTCTTCCGGTTTCTTGCCTCTGGTGATCGCCAGCATGTTGATGGCATCCATCACCCGCCCCTCGCCAATGGCTGTACAGTGAAAGGCAATATCGCTGTAACGCAGGTTCGCCATATAGGTGTCCATATGACGGGTGTTGGCTGGCAGCTCGATCGGCGCGACCACCTGATTGCCGATCAGATGGATCGCATTGAAGTGGTGTGCCAGCTTGATGAAGTTGCAGTAGTCGGTGTAGTTGCCCGAGCGGCGGCCATTGATGCAGTCATGAACATTCGGAGGCCCGGCAACCAGACCAAAGGTCATGTGATTCCCGCCCATGACAATCCGTTTTTCCGGATTGCGCGGGGTCAGTGTGAACTGCCCGGGAACCGTTTTGAGTGCTTCTTCGACAAGGCTTTCATCAATGCGGATAAAACCGGTGGAGCGATCAACAATGGCCCCCGCCTTTTCGAAAATGTCCATCACGGTTTCAGACATCACCTTGACGCCCAGCTCCGAGAGAACGCGCATGGAGGTTCTGTGGATGGCCTCTATGTGCTCATCCCGGAAAACCTTGAAGGGCTGGTAAGGATTGCGGACATCCTGCCATTTCAGTTGTGGAATGGAGCTTGCCGCCCCTGACGCACTGCCCCGACGTCCACCGCGGCGTCCGCCACGCCCGGAAGAGCGGGATGTGCGACCTTCGCTTTCAGGATTTGCGGTTGTTTCTTCAGACATCTTGCTGTCCCGGATTGTGAAGTTTTCATTGCCTCAAGGCTACCCACGACGGGAGGAGGAAGCACGAAAGGAAAACGCGCAAACCTCCATCGTTTTTCTTATGGGCCCATAAATAAAGCGCTAGCCTTCCAGAAGCCTCAACAGCTCTGCAACATGGCCCTGATCAAGGTTCATCACAGCATCGGCAATGGCCTCACTGCGTTCTGTGCCCAGATTCGGAGCAGAATAGTGCCTGTACTTTGCCAGCATTTCCTCATCAGAGAAGGGAGCATCCCCGTCCCCGCGCGTCCGCTTCTCGCCGGACGCCACCCGACTGCCGTCCCTGAAGTTCAGAGCAACTTCAGCCCAGCGCTGCTGAGGGAAGCGTTCGTTGAAACGGTCTTCATCCAGAAAGACCATTTTCCCGATCACAGAGCGGCAGGCCCGCGCCCAGTCACTTTGTCCGGCAGCCAGTTCCGACAAGCGCGATTCCGCAATGGCCTCCGGCCCGACCTTCCCCTCGAGCAGCATGACAGCAACAGGATAGGCCAGGGAATACTGCGATTGTTCCGGGGAAGCAGGGATCTCGTTAAAGAGTCGAATCCCCTCGTGGAACGACACAATCTCGATGGTCTCCAGCTCTTCCGGTCTGATCTCCCCCAGTTCCTGTCGCAGGGAAGAAGCCGCTTCAATGGCAGCGTGCGCCCAGCGACAGATCGGATAGGGTTTTACATACTGGTCCATGATCAGCCAGTGTTCCCCCAGATCGTCCCAGGTGTTCTGTACATCGGGAGCCTCGACCGTGATGGCCGGTGCCCCTCGGAATCCCTTGTCTGCCATCAGGGCTGCCGTCATTCCCGCAAGGGCGCCCCACGAAGACCCGTCGTGAAGCATGGTGGGGTGATCGATTTCACGCATCATCTGACTGCGCGGACCATGATATTCCGCAATGCCCAGGGCCTGACGCAACTTTTCGGCATCAAAACCCATAAAACGCGCAGCGACAGCCGCCACGCCAAGGGCATTCCAGGCCCCGGAAGTGTGATAGTCACTGACCGTTGCATGAAGGACTCTGCCAGCCCGACCGGCAATTTCATAGCCCATCACCATCGCACTCAGAAGATCGCGCCCTGTCATCTCCGGATAACGGTGGGCAAGCGCCAGAACAGTCGGGACAATCACAACGCCAATGTGCCCCTTTGTCAGGTTGTAGCCATCGTGCGCATCCAGATTGTCAATCTGGGTTGCCGCGGCAAAGAGGGCGCCGGGCAGACTGGCCCTGCGGTGATCAAACAGGATGGGAACGGCCTGATCATCAGGTGCGGCGTAGAGCTCGACGGCGGTGTCCCGGCCAATGACGCCGGCCCGCAGGTCAATCGCCCCGGCAGCCACCCCCAGCGTATCCAGCATCAGGCGTTTGGCCTGGTGCAAAACGTGATCCGGAACGGGGGTATCCCTGTCCAGAACAAAACGGTGAAATTTTTCAGATTGGTGCAGGGTTTTCACTGCAGCTTGACCGGACATTGAAGAGGTCTCCTGTTCGTTTGTTGCAGGAAGCCTAGGACATATTCTTTCCGTTGCCTCATAAGATTTTTGCTGATGAGACCTGTGCTTTCTTTATGGAATTTGAAAATAAGGCTGGCTCTCAAAGGATTTGTCTGCTGATATAAAACAGAAAGTTGAAGTTACCCTGTTGCCATGAAAAACCGTCCGCCTCTTAATTTCCTCCGTTCCTTCGAAGCCTCTGCCCGACATCTCAGCTTCACAGACGCGGCCAGAGAACTGAACTGTACGCAGGCGGCCATCAGCCAGCACATTCGATCTCTCGAAACCTCCATTGGACGCCCCCTCTTTGAACGGACTCCCAGAAGCCTGACCCTGACCGAAGTGGGTGAATCCTATCTGCCTGCCGTCAGGGATGCCCTGACCCGCATTGATCTGGCCACAGAAGCGATTCTTGCCCAACCGGGAAAACAGCGGGTTATCGTCTCCTGCCCGGTTACGCTGGCTGCCTTGTGGCTTACTCCGCTTCTGCATGAATTCAACCAGCTTCACCCGGACATCGAAGTCACAGTCCACGGAACCGTCTGGGGAGGCAGCGGACCGGAAATGTCCGATCTTCACATCCTTCTGGGCCGCAAAGACGTCGAGATTGACAAGAACAGCATGATCGTCAGTGACGAGCTTGCTCTGGTGTGCGCTCCTTCCCTTCTTGAAGGGGACAAACCTCTCGGGAAGCCGGAAGACATCCACAATCATACGCTGATTCACGTTCTGGGATACGCCGATCACTGGTCCCTCGTTGCCCGCACCCTGAATATCGGGGAACTGCATCAGGAAGGCGGCCTGAAAACCGATTCAACCACAATCGCCCTGGAATATGCAACAACAGGTGCAGGCCTCATTGTCACCCAGCGCATCCTTGCTCAACGTTACATTGAGCGCGGTCTTTTAATTGAACCCTTCCCCGTCAAACTGCATAGTAAGGTAGGTTATTACCTTCACAAGGACGCAAAGCTTCGCCTGCGCCCTGCCGCGAAGACCTTCCACAACTGGCTTATCGAACAAGGAAACAAGACACTCGGCGATTGAAGGCAACAATTGGAATCATCAAATCTCACCTATAAGTTAACGATGAATTCATGATTTGTTGTTAGTCAGTTTGCCCGCATCTGCTTAACTAGTAACTTGATTATGCAATAAGGTTTAAAAACAATGGGTCAATCTGGAGGAGCGCGTGTTCGACGCGCCTGGCTGGAAACAGGCTACAAGCTGCTGGTAGAGCGTGGTGCTGCAGGATTAAAGCTTCCCCTGCTGTGCGAAACGATGGGACTGACCAAGGGGAGTTTCTATCATCATTTCAACGGTCTGAGTGATTACAAGCTCGCCCTGGTCAAGGCCTGGGAAGAAGAGTTCACACTGGACGTATTCAATGCGGCATCGCAGAACGAGGATCCGGACCAGAGTCATTACGATATTACTCTCTTCTTCATGCAAAAAGACAAGGCCATTGATCACGCTGTCCGCACCTGGGCCATGACAGACAAGGTCGCGAAGGACCACCTGCACCGTATCGATAATCTGCGCATTGAATTGCTCGCCAAGCTCTTCGAGAAGTCCTCCGGACTTTCCAGCGAGGAAGCCAGGCTTTATGCATTCCTGCGCTATGCCTGCTTTTTGGGCGTCAACTGTCTCAATCCCAATATTGATGACGACAAGGCCCGGGAGATCGGCCGGATACACAGCCGCGCCATGCTGAATGACAGCAAGCTGGCAAAGGAAAACTGAAAGAGAAAAACCGCATCCTTCCGGGTGCGGTTTTTTTTGAATTGTCCGGTTTCAAACGGTCAGACTCAGATGTCCAGGTTGGTGACTTCCAGCGCACGGGACTGAATGAAGTCACGGCGCGGTTCGACCACATCGCCCATCAGGGTCGAGAAGAGGTCAGAAGCATCATTCACATCGGAAACCTTCACCTGCAGCAGGGCACGGGCATTCGGGTCCAGTGTCGTCTCCCACAGCTGGTCAGGGTTCATCTCGCCCAGCCCCTTGTAGCGGGAAACGGAAATCCCTTTCCGGCCAATCTCGAAAACGGCATTGGCCAGTGCGTTCGGGCCATTGATCGCGATTTCCTGCTCCTTGACCTGCAGGGTTGCAATCGCATCAAAAACACCCGACAGCTGGGCTGACATTGCATTGAGGCGACGCGCCTCACCGGTTCGCACCAGCTGCAAATCCAGCATCCGGCGCTCTGTCAGACCACGAAGCGTCCGTGTGAAGACCATGACCCCGTCCAGGGAATTTGCCTCTGCCGACCAGCCACGCTGGAGTTCGGGAAGACGCTCATCCATGCGCTGGGCAATGCGATCTGCCAGAGCCTGCGCCTGATCGGATTGCAGGGCTTCCTCGTTGAGAGCACCGGCCATCGCGGCCTGCTCGACAACCTCTGCACTGCCAACCCTGCGCACCATGACCTCTGTCAGGTTGCGCGCGGCAACACAGTCACGAACAAGCTGTTCGAGATCCCCGCTGGCATGCGGGCCGTCAGAAGCGTTGAGGACAGCGCCCTTGCAGCCGTTTTCAATCAGGTGTGTCTCCATCTCCGCATCACCTTTCAGATAGCGAATGGATTCACCCCGTTTGGCACGGTAGAGCGGCGGTTGCGCAATATAGAGATGACCCCGTTCAATCAGCTCGGGCATCTGGCGATAGAAGAAGGTCAGCAGCAGCGTACGGATGTGACTGCCGTCGACGTCCGCATCGGTCATGATGATGATCTTGTGATAGCGCAGCTTGTCGATATTGAACTCGTCACGTCCAATCCCGGTGCCAAGTGCTGTGATCAGCGTGCCGATCTCGGCAGAGGACAGCATCTTGTCAAAACGCGCGCGTTCAACGTTCAGGATTTTACCACGAAGGGGCAGAATCGCCTGGGTTCCACGATCACGTCCCTGCTTGGCAGAACCACCCGCGGAATCACCCTCGACAATAAAGAGTTCGGACAGGGCGGGATCACGCTCCTGACAGTCTGCCAGCTTGCCCGGCAGGGAGGAGATGTCCAGTGTTGATTTCCGGCGTGTCAGTTCCCGGGCCTTGCGGGCCGCCTCACGGGCAGCAGCAGCCTCGACAACCTTGCTCACAATGCGTTTGGCAACGTTCGGATTTTCCTCGAAAAACTGTCCGAGACGGTCATTCACAATGTTCTCGACAACCGGGCGGACCTCGGAGGAAACAAGCTTGTCCTTGGTCTGGCTGGAGAACTTCGGATCCGGAACCTTCACAGAGAGCACACAGGTCAGACCTTCACGGGCATCGTCACCGGAAAGGGAAACCTTCTCTTTCTTGAGCAGACCGGAAGAGGTCGCATAACCGTTCACCTGACGGGTCAGCGCAGCCCGGAAACCGGCAAGGTGTGTCCCGCCGTCACGCTGGGGAATGTTGTTGGTAAAACAGAGTGTGTTTTCGTGATAGCTGTCTGTCCACTGGAGCGAAAGCTCGACGGTGATACCGTCCTTTTCCGATCCCATGGTGATAACGTTGTCCAGAATGGAGGTCTTGTTGCGGTCCAGATACTCGACAAACGCCTGCAAGCCGCCTTCGTAGAACATCTCGACAACACGGGGTTCGGCGCTGCGATTGTCTGTCAGGGTCAGGCGAACACCGGAATTCAGGAAGGCCAGCTCACGCAGCCGGTGTTCCAGTGTGTCGAAGTCAAACTCGACCATCGTAAAGGTCTCGGGGGACGGCAGGAAGGTGACATGTGTTCCCTTCTGTCCGTTTGCAGGGCCCGCCACCTTGAGCGGAGCAACAGCCTCACCGTGCTCAAAACGCATGAAGTGTTCCTGATCATCGCGGAAAATGCGCAGATCAAGACGGATGGACAGGGCATTCACAACAGAAACACCAACACCGTGCAGACCACCGGAAACCTTGTAGGAGTTCTGGTCGAACTTGCCGCCGGCGTGAAGCTGGGTCATGATCACCTCGGCAGCAGACACGCCTTCCTCGGCGTGAATGTCGACAGGAATGCCGCGACCATTGTCGGTCACAGTGACAGAGCCATCCCCGTTGAGCACAACGGCAACGGTATCACAGTGACCCGCCAGGGCTTCGTCGATCGCATTGTCCACGACCTCATAAACCATGTGGTGAAGACCAGTGCCGTCATCCGTGTCGCCAATGTACATGCCCGGACGCTTGCGAACAGCTTCCAAACCACGCAGAACCTTAATGGATTCAGCGCCATAGTCAGCACCGCCCTCTGCTGTTGGCAGCTCACCTGTATCTGTCATGCATCTTCACTTTCTTTATTCTTTACGGGTCTTTTCTGAACACCGGAAGATCACCCGGAAATCCCTGTCGCGACAAACAGGCAATCACACTGCTTTTTCAGAGACTTAACCAATGTCACATCAAAAAGGCAAAGCATTCGGAAATCCATCGGATCATTTTGAAGCTTTCGCACCGAAATCACAATGTTTTCCTGCATAAAAAACCGATTTTCATGATGTTTTTTTGGTATGGGCCGGACCACCAGCGAACAGAAAAAATCTTCCCTTGCTGTCAGAAGGATATCTGCACGGATCCTGCCGTGACTTCAGCCCATTGGGCACGACTTCCCAGAGCCTCGAAATCGTTGCGGTCCGTGCCTGTCATCCAGGCCTGACACTTCAACTCCAGCAGGATCGCAAAAAGAGCTTCCCGGCGTTTGACATCCAGATGCGCGACAATCTCGTCCAGCAGCAAAAGGGGCGCCGCCCCCAGATCAAAAGCAACCATTCTGGCATGGGCGAGAATGAGGGAAACCAGAAGCGCCTTTTGTTCTCCGGTCGAACAGAACTGGGCCGGGGTGGACTTTTCCCGGTGCTGCACCAGCAGATCACTGCGATGCGGACCGACAGAGGCACCACCGCTTTGCCTGTCCCTTTCCCTTGATTGCTCCAGCGCTGCACGCAGCCGGTCTTCAGCCACGACGGCAGGTGCCTCGGACAGCCAGCCCTCTACAGCCCCCTCAAGACGGGCTGCAGCACTCGGAAAAGGTCCCTCAGGCTGTTCCCGCTGGATTTCATCCAGCCTTTCCACCATCTGCTGGCGTGCTGCTGTAATGGCCACACCGTGCCGCGCCATGGAATCCTCCAGAACAGTCAGCCATGTCGCATCACGCGAACCGCTCTTCAACAGGCGTGTGCGCTCCCTCATGGACTGCTCATAGGCCTGGGCATGCCCGGTGTGTTCCGGATCAAAGCTGATCACCAGGCGATCAAGAAACCGCCGCCGTCCGGACGCTGCATCGCGGAAAAGGCCGTCCATCTGCGGGGTTAGCCAGACAGCAGACACGACTTCCGACAAACTCTGCTGGGATCGTCTCAGATCTCCGTCAATCTTGATCAGGCGACGCTCTCGCGCTGCACCAATTTTCGCGGCATCGCGCGCTGTTCCAACCTCCCGCACGCCCAGCGGCGTCTCGACCTCGGCCGCAATGCCCCAGATATTTGGCGGGGACGCCGCCGATGCTTCCACCATCTCCCCGGCGAAATCCTGATAGACCAGATCAGAAAGAGGTGCGTTGCGCAGCCCGCGGCCGGGTGTGAGCAGGGAAACGGCCTCCAGCAGGTTTGTCTTGCCCGCCCCGTTGTTGCCAACCAGCACCAGCGGGCGCCCGTCAAGTTCCAGTACCGTGGAACGATGGTTCCGGAAAGCCGTCAAGGTCAGACGGGAAACCCAGAGACGATCATTGATCTCCATAGTCATCCTGCTTTCAGACCTTCAAACCTTTCCGGATCAAAAAACCTGCTGCTCGCAGAAGGGCAAGCAGCAGGCTCTTCTCTTTTCAAACCAGGGCGGCCGACAGCCTACACGCGCATCGGCATCAGAACATAGAGCGCTGCCTCTTCGGCAGAGTCCTGGACAATGGTGGGCGAAGCCGCATCAGCCATTGTGAAGATCGCTTCGTCCCCTTCAATCTGCTGTGCAATATCCAGCAGATAGCGGGAGTTGAAGCCGATATCCATTGCCGTGCCGTCGTAATCGACTTCCAGCTCCTCAACCGCGGAACCGTTCTCCGCCGAGGTGGCAGACAGTGTCAGCTGGTTGCCATCCACAGACAGCTTCACAGCCCGGCTCTTTTCAGAGGAAATCGTGGACACACGATCCACCGCAGAGGAGAAGACCTTGCAGTGCAGAACCAGACGCTTGTCATTACCGGACGGGATCACACGCTGATAATCCGGGAAGGTCCCGTCGATCAGCTTGGAACTCAGAACCGTGTTGCCAAAGGCAAAGCGGATTTTCGTATCCGAGAGCGACACCTCGACAATGGCATCGTGTTCATCAATCAGCTTGCGCAGTTCATTGACAGTCTTGCGGGGAATAATGACACCCGGCATGTCTTCCGCACCATCGGGAAGAGCCATTTCAAAGCGCGCCAGACGGTGGCCGTCTGTCGCAACAGCGCGAAGGACCTTCTTGCTGTCCACCTCTGTGGCATGCAGATAGATTCCGTTCAGATAATAGCGGGTTTCCTCGGTCGAAATCGCAAAACGCGTGCGATCAATGATGCTCTTGAAATCATCGACCTGCACACCGAAGACCTGAGGTAAATCCTGAATGCCGGCCGCGGGGAAGTCTTCCTGCGGCAGCGTCTGGAGCTTGAAGGTGGAGCGTCCGGCCTTGATGGTCATCTGTCCGGCATCCTGCGCATCAATTTCGACGTCGGAACCATCGGGCAGCTTGCGCACAATGTCATAGAGCGTGTGGGCCGGCGCGGTTACCGCAGCGGCAGAGGAAACAACGGCCTCAACAGAATCAACAATGGTCAGATCCATGTCCGTCGCGGTCAGGGACAGACGACCATCCCCGGCTTCCATCAGCACGTTGGACAGAATGGGAATGGTATTCCGACGTTCAACAACAGACTGAACGTGGGCCAGTGTTTTCAAGAGTGCGGAGCGTTCAATAGTAAGCTTCATAGACCTGACTGAGTCCGTGTTTGGTGTATCGCGTATAATGATCAACAGCTTTACAGGGAACCAAGGTCAGAGCAAGCGTTTTGCCACTCGAATCAAGGACTTTTGTCCCTTTTCCCCGTTCTGTTGCCCCATCCGGCATGAAGCCTTCCAATGGGGTCAGCAGTATAGCCTCTCAAAACCATATGGAAAAGAGTTGTTATCAGAAAAGATTAACCATTTTCAGGCACCAGTCCCCGGGAGAGGCCGGGGCGGGGCAAAGGCCCTAGCTTTCCAGCATGCGACGAAGCAGTTCAACGTCTTCGGAGAACTCCAGATCCGTCTCGACAAGCTCTTCGATCTTGCGCACGGCATGCATCACGGTCGTATGGTCCCGGCCACCAAACTTGCGGCCGATATCCGGCAGGGAGCGCGATGTCAGCTGCTTGGACAGGAACATGGCAATCTGGCGTGGCCGCGCAACGGCACGGGCACGGCGGGAGGAATGCATGTCCGCCACCTTGATGTTGAAATGCTCCGCAACCCGTTTCTGGATTTCCTCGATCGTGACACGGCGGTCGTTCGCTCTAAGGAGATCCTGCAGGACCTCCTGTGTTGTCTCGATCGTCACCGGACGGCCCACGAGTGTCGCATGGGCCACAATTCTGTTCAGGGCACCTTCGAGCTCACGAATGTTGGATGTGATCTTGTGCGCCAGAAACTCGATAACCTTCTGGGGAATCCGCACATCCATCTGCTCGGCCTTGGATTCCAGAATGCCCAGACGCAACTCGTAGGTTGTGGGATGAATATCAGCAACCAGCCCCCATCCCATCCGGGACTTCATCCGCTCTTCCATGCCTTCCAGGTCACTCGGGCTCTTGTCAGCCGAGATGATCACCTGGCGGTTCTGGTCAACCAGCGCATTGAAGGTATGGAAAAACTCTTCCTGGGTTGCCTCCCGACCACCAATGAACTGAACGTCATCGATCATGAGAACATCAACCGAACGGAACTGCTCCTTGAAGGACATGGTGTCCTTTGTCCGCAAGGCACGGACAAACTGATACATGAACTTTTCCGCGGAAAGGTAGATCACCTTCTTTTGCGGGTGCACGGCCTGAATCTGCCAGGCAATCGCATGCATCAGGTGTGTTTTACCAAGGCCGACCCCACCATAGAGGAACAGTGGATTGAAAGGCACGGCCTCAGCCTCGGCCACACGCCTTGCTGCGGCATAGGCCAGTTCGTTCGGCTTGCCCACAACAAAGTTGTCGAAGGTAAAACGGGGATCAAGCGAAGCCTGCAGGGACGACACGGCATCCGGGATATCGGCTTCAGCAGCAAATTCAATAACGGTCGGGCTTTCAGAAGAGGCTGACGGCGTTCTTTCAACCGAGTCATTGGCTACGGCAGGCGTTTCCTCTGCCTCATCCGCGATCAGGGATTCAGACGGGGACTCCGATACTTCCGGAACGATGGCAACAGGTTGAGCGGGTTTCTGCTGGGGACGGGAGGCCGGCTGCACAACAATCTCGACCTGCACAGGGAAACCGGCCTGCTCTGCCCAGATTTCCTTCACACGTTCCAGATAGTTCGCGACAATCCAGTCGCGCATGAAACGGGTTGGCACCGAAAGGCACAGCCCGGCATCACTTTCCCCGACAACGGCCAGCGGTTTCAGCCAGCTGCGATAGGCAGCCTCACCAACCTCGCCACGCAGTCGCGCAGCAACAGAAAGCCATTGCTCGTTCAAAGCATGCAGCACATCCGAATCAACAGGATGCAATCCAGCATCAGAAGCCATTGCCTACTCGCCAAACCCCTCGGTTCACCAGACCGATCAAAAATCTCACACCAGGACGTCTCTCAATGGCTGCCAGTTCTTTTGCAGGCTCACAAGACCAAACCGAAGAAGTCCCAAACGAACACAAATAAAATCCCGCCCTGCGCCAAACAAAATGGGCACAAGTGAGCAAAATTTTAAATAAAAAGACAGTGAGTTAACTTCAGAAGCAGCCCTTTTTATTTCCCCGCGCTTGCTTTACTGAACCTACTCTCAAGGTTATTCAATGTACCGAACAACTCGGTTTGAAGCAATCACCGCAACAGGCTTTTTTTTGTGTTTTTTCCACAGGCCTTGTCTTGACTCTCATCCCTTGGGGTCACGAAAAGATTCGGCACACCAGATGTAGTATTAGCTTTTTTTGTTTTTTAAAGTTATCCACATTCGGGCAAAGAATCCACAGCCTTGCAGGCACAAAAAAAGCTGCACCGGAAGGATGCAGCTTTTCGTAACTTTCCCAAGAGGAAAAGTCGAATTCTTATGCCATTGCTTTAACGCTGGCACTCAAGCGGGACATTTTGCGGGAAGCTGTGTTTTTGTGCAGAACACCAGCGCGAACACCACGTGCGAGGTGAGGCTGTACAGCTTTCAGTGCGGAAGCAGCTGCTTCCTTGTCACCGCTTGCAACAGCCTTCTCAACACCTTTGATGAAGGTGCGGATGGCGCTGACGCGGGATGTGTTCAGATCGTTACGACGCGCATTGCGGCGGATCCGAACTTTTGCAGAGTGATGATTAGCCATCTGTAGACGATCCATCTCGTATTAAAAGAGTTCAATTGGGACGGCTTATAGCCGCCCGTCTCCCGGGCGTCAAGGACTGAATCCCTTCAAAAGCCTCGGGTCGAGTCTGTTCGGACCCGATTTCGAGGGCGGTTATACGCACTGCCCGGCTTTCGGGCAAGAAGAGTCTTCCACAAAAACGCATTAACGGTGCTTCCAGACGGGCTTTCTCTTCTCGGAAAAGGCCTTCATCCCTTCCCTTCGATCCTCAAGGGCGAATGAAGCATAGAAATGATTGCGCTCCTGAAGCAGCCCCTCTTTTTGCGTTGTTTCAGCCGCCGTGAGAACCGCAGCCTTGACCAGACGGGAAACCGGAATGGAAAAGGAAGCCATGGCTTCAGCCATCTCAAGGGCTTCTTCCATCAGTCTGTCTGCCGGGACCACACGAGCAACCAGTCCGCAGCGCTCGGCTTCATCGGCCTTCATCATTCGGCCCGTCAGACACAGGTCCATCGTTTTTGCCTTGCCAATAGAACGCATCAGTCGCTGTGTCCCCCCCATGGCGGGAACCGTGCCGATGGAAATCTCCGGCTGTCCGAAACGCGCGGTTTCAGAAGCAACAATGGAATCACACATCAGGGCCAGTTCGCAGCCGCCTCCGAGAGCATAGCCGGAAACGGCTGCAATGATCGGCTTTCGAAAGCGTTCCACAACAGTGTGCGTTTCTGCGAAATGATTGGCTTCCGTGATCGACTGATAGTCCTGATCCGCCATTTCCCTGATATCGGCACCGGCGGCAAAGGCCTTTTCAGAACCGCTCAACAGGACAGCGCCGATGGCAGGATCACTTTCATAGCCGGAAAGCGCACAGGCCAGTTCCCCCATCAGAGGTGTGTTCAGGGCGTTGAGGGCCTCAGGACGATCAAGTGTGATGACAGCAACCCGTCCTCTGGTTTCTGTCCTTATAAACTCATAACTCATCAAAATAATCTCCCTGTTGTGCTGTCAACCGCACTTTCAGACAGTCTATCATGACAGCTCTCTCAATGCTGACAGTTTTCACACCAGAATGTGGAGCGCCCGGACTGTTGAATGCGCTGGATCAGAGCCTTGTCTCCGGCACGCTCGCCACAGGCCGGACAGGCTTCGCCTTCCTTGCCATAGACCCGCCACTGGTGCTGGAAATACCCCAGTTCACCGGAGGCCTGCACATAGTCCCGCAAGGATGATCCTCCGGCTTCAATGGCCTGCTCAAGGGTCTGGCGAACGGCAGAGGCCAGGCGGTCGGCCTCATCGGCAGACAGGGTGCCTGCAGGACGAAGGGGCGACAAACCGGACAGGTTCAGAGCCTCGCAGACATAGATATTGCCAAGACCGGCAATATTGCGCTGATCCAGCAGAGCCGCTTTCAGCGGGGCTTTCCGGCCCCTGAAGATTTCAATAAGTGCCGGGCCGTTAAAGGCATTGCCCAGCGGTTCCGGCCCCAGCCGGGCAAAGGCCCTGTCCCGGAGCAGGGCTGCGCGGTCATCCGCGATATCCATCATGCCGAAACGGCGCGGATCGCAGAAACGGACCTGATTCTCAAAGCCGTTCTCTCCGGACATGTCAAACAGGATATGATCGTGCTTGCCCGGCTCGGGGAGCTCGTCTTTCCCGTGAATGGTCATCCGCCCCGACATTCCCAGATGGAAGAAAAGAATCTGGCCATCATCCAGAGTGATCCAGATATACTTTGCACGCCTTTCCAGAGTGGAGACCTGCCGGCCTTCCAGCCGCTGCGCCAGATCGGGTTTGAGCGCAAAGCGCAGATTGGGCCGACGCACAGCGACTCGTTCAAAACGTCTGCCCTCCATCACAGGGCGCAATCCCCGCATCACAGTCTCGACCTCTGGCAATTCGGGCATCTTCTTTCTCCTGCATCAAACGGCGCCTGTGACGCTATGTACTGTCTTTTCTTTTGCCTTCAATCCCCTTGCACTCTATATCATTCGATAATCCGCTTGTCCCATATCATGACAGAAACCGGGTCCTATCAAAATGCAGCCTTCCGAAGACAACAAAGATCAAGGTCAGACCACTCACTTCGGCTATGAAGAAGTGGACGTGAACGAGAAGCGCCATCGCGTGCGCGGCGTGTTTGAGTCCGTGGCCCAGAAATACGATCTGATGAACGATGTCATGTCGGCCGGTGTTCACCGTCTCTGGAAATCCTCGCTTATTGACTGGCTCAACCCGCGCGCGGGAGAACGCCATCTGGATGTTGCCGGCGGAACAGGTGATATCGCCCTGCGCATTGTTGAACGCGTGGGACGCAACGAGGTTGGCCCCATTACCGTTTGCGATCTGACACCGGACATGATGCTGGTTGGCCGTGATCGCATGATCGACAAGGGCCTGCTGCGCCAGATCAACTGGTCCTGCGGCAATGCCGAATCACTGCCCTTCCCTGATCGCAGCATGGATTCCTACACCATCGCCTTTGGCCTGAGGAACGTCACCCATATTGACCGGGCCCTCAGCGAAGCACGACGCGTGCTCAAGCCCGGCGGACGCTTTTTCTGTCTGGAATTCTCCCGCGTTGTGATTCCTGTTCTGGCAGAAACCTATGAAAACTATTCCTTCAGCCTTCTGCCAAAAATGGGCGAGGTGATCGCCAATGACCGCGAATCCTATCAGTATCTGGCAGAATCCATTCGCCGCTTCCCTCCACAGGACGAACTGATAGCAAAGATGCAGGCTGCAGGTTTCCGGCAGTGTTCCTATCGCAATTACAGCGGCGGCATCGCAGCCATCCACTGTGGCTGGCGCATTTAAAACGATCTCCTCTGCAGTTGGACAGCCCTGATGATTCGCAGCCTGAAAACCCTTCGCCGTCTTTTCCAGATTGCCTTTGCCTTTGCACGGCATGACGCCCTTGCTGTTCTGGAAGAACGCCGCCTGATCCCGGGCAGGGCCGCAGCCTTTGCCGTCTGGTTTGCACGGCTCTTTTCCCTGCGCAAATCCGGAGATCGGCCCGGGGAAAAGCTGGCGCGCGCCCTGACAGATCTGGGCCCGACCTTTATCAAGCTCGGTCAGTTTCTCTCAACCCGGTCCGACCTGCTGGGTGATCAGCTCGCCGCCGATCTGGCCCGGCTTCAGGACCAGCTCCCCCCCTTCAGTGGCAGCGAAGCCCGGAAGCTTGTCGAAAGCGAGCTGGGAGCCTCCCTGGACGAGCTGTTCGAAAGCTTCGATCCGGAGCCCGTCTCGGCGGCCTCAATTGCCCAGGTTCACTTTGCCGTCACCACATCGGGTGAGAAGGTTGCCGTCAAGGTTCTTCGCCCCGGAGCGGACGAACAGTTCCGTCGCGATCTGGCCCTGTTCCATCATCTGGCAGAGCTGTTGACCCGGACGCGTCCGTCCCTGAAACGCTTCCGGCTTCAGGATGTCGTCCAGACCTTCCACGATACCGTGAAACTGGAGATGGACCTGCGCATGGAAGCCGCTGCAGCCTGCGAACTGTCCGACAACTTCGCCGGTGACGACAGCTACGACACGCCTTCCATCGACTGGGAGCGAACAAGCCGCCGCGTCATGACCATGAGCCGTGTTTCCGGAATCCCGATGGATGACAGGCAGGCCCTGCTGGATGCAGGACACGATCTGGAAGAAGTCCTGACCGTTGCCGCGCGGATCTTCTTCAATCAGGTTTTCCGCGACGGTTTTTTCCACGGTGACCAGCATCCCGGCAACATGTTTGTCGGAGCCGATGGCCAGATTGTTGCCGTTGATTTCGGTATCATGGGCCGCATGGATCGCCAGACCCGCTATTTTCTGGCCGACATGCTGCTGGCCCTTCTGGAAGAGGACTATTACAAACTCGCCCTCGCCCACAAAACAGGCGGACTGATCGACGACAGCATTCCTCTCGATACCTTTGCGCAGGCCCTGCGCTCGGTCTGCCAGCCCATCATGGGCAAATCCCTCGACGGCTTTTCCTTTGCCAGCCTGCTCGGGCAGATGCTGCATCTGACCGAAACCTTCGAGATGAAAGTCCAGCCCCAGCTGCTCCTGCTGCAGAAAAACATGGTCATGGCCGAAGGCGTCAGCCGTCATCTGGATCAGGATCTCAACATCTGGACGCTGTCCCGCCCCCTGATCGAACAGTGGATGCGGGAAAACAGGGGACCACAGGCCCGCGTCAGGGATGGTCTGAGCGATCTGGCCCAAAGTCTGGAGCGCCTTCCCCAGTTCATGAACAATCTCGAGGATCTCAGCGACAAGCTGCGCCAGGGAGGACTCAAGCTCGACGAGAAGTCGATTGCAGACTTTTCACAGGGAAGCAGCACGACAGCAAAATGGGCTCTCTTTGTCTCTCTGGTCGCCCTTGGCTTCGCAGCCGGAATCGCACTGTAGATTTCCCGTCCGGAGCCACATACCTTTTTACCGGAAAAAGGATTTTATTTTCAATCCTTTGAGGGAAAAGCCAAACAACATTATTTTTAAGTTGATAGATATTTATAACACTAAGTTATGTCATAACACTTCCTTTTCTTGCGCATGAACTGTTGAAATGATAATCATTTCACTCACATTTTGAGTAAAAAGAATTTCAGCGCGAAAGCGAAACGACACGTGACAACTCCCTCTGTGCTGCTCATCCTCTCCGGAGGCATTGCAGCGTACAAGTCATTGGAACTGATCCGCAGGTTGCGCGATGCATCTGTAGAGGTCACCTGCATCCTGACCAAAGCCGCCGAGGAATTTGTAACGCCCCTGTCCGTCAGCGCCCTGTCCGGCAACAGGGTTTACCGCGACCTTTTCTCACTCACCGATGAAGCGGAAATGGGCCACATCCAGCTGTCCCGCCAGGCTGATCTGGTCGTTGTTGCTCCGGCCACAGCCGACCTGATGGCGCGCCACGCACAGGGAATGGCCAACGATCTGGCAACAACGGCGCTGCTGGCGACAACAGCACCGGTCATGATGGCACCGGCCATGAATGTGCAGATGTGGCTGCATCCGGCCACACAGCAGAATGTCGGGCTCCTGAAAACGCGTGGTGTGGAAATCCTTGAGCCGGATGAAGGGCCGATGGCCTGCGGAGAATTCGGCCCAGGCAGAATGATTGAGCCGGACACCATCTGCAGCGCTGTTCTTGACAGACTGGCCTCCCTGCAAGGGGACGAGCATCCGGAGCCCGTGAAGCTTTCCTCCGGATCGCTGAAGGGACTGCGCGCCCTGGTGACCTCCGGCCCGACACACGAGCCGATTGACCCGGTCCGCTACATCGCCAACCGCTCCAGCGGCAAGCAGGGCCATGCCATCGCAGCGGCACTGAGAGCCCTTGGCGCAGAGACAACACTGGTGTCAGGTCCGACCGATCTTCCGGCGCCTGCCGGGGTGAAACTTGTTTGCGTTGAAACCGCGCGGGAGATGCTCGCAGCCTGCCGCGAAACCATGGGCGAAGGTCCCGGCATTCTTGATATTGCGGTTTGTGCCGCCGCTGTTTCCGACTGGAGTGTCAAGGAACAGAGCAACCAGAAGCGCAAGAAGAAGCCGGGCGAGACCGCCCCCACACTGGAGCTTGCCGAAAACCCGGACATCCTTGCGGACATTGCCAAACCCGGAATTTCACGACCGGCTCTGGTCGTCGGCTTTGCTGCCGAGACAGAAAATCATCTGGACAATGCAAAGCAGAAGAAAATCCGCAAGGGCTGCGACTGGATCCTGCTGAACGATGTCGGCACCGGAACCGGAACCTTTGGAGGTGACGTCAATCAGGTCCACGTCCTGACCGATCAGGATGTCACGCTGTGGCCTTCCGAAAGCAAGGAAAAGATTGCACGAAAACTGGCAGAACTGATCGCCTGGCACTTCCGCAACACAGACACGACAGGCGCAAAGCCATGAGCCAGCAGCAGGAAACCGTCATGCCTTTTGCAGAGGCTTCTCCGTCCTTGCAGATCAAAGTCCTGCCTCACGGCGAAGGCCTCCCGCTTCCCGCCTATGCCTCGGAACAGGCGGCCGGTATGGACGTCCATGCCGCGCTGGATGCTCCCCTGACACTGGAAGTCGGCGCCCGCGTTCTTGTTCCGACCGGCTTTGCGATGGCTTTGCCGCCCGGGTTCGAAGCCCAGGCCCGTCCGCGCTCCGGTCTGGCGATCAAGCACGGCATAACACTGCTCAACAGCCCCGGCACAATCGATGCCGATTACAGGGGCGAGGTCAAAATCATCCTGATCAATCACGGTCAGGATCCCTACACCATTCAGCCGGGTGACCGCATCGCCCAGCTTGTGATTGCTCCGGTTCATCAGGCCCGGATCATACCCGTTCAGGAACTGGATGAAACTGAACGCGGAACTGGTGGTTTTGGTTCGACAGGATTCAAACAGGCTCCTGTTGCTGCCCCTCAGAACGCAGACCGGAACACACCATCATCCACCCCGCTATCAAATCCAATGATCCCGAAAAAATAGCCTCCTGAAAAAGTGAGTCAAAATAACAAGGAACCGAGGTCAATGTTGCGTTTATCAAAAAAGCTGCTCTTTGCCATCGAAGCTGTGGTTGATATTGCCTACCACGCAGGAACAGGTCCTGTGCGATCCTCAGACATTTCCCGCCGCCAGGGCATTCCCCGGCGCTATCTGGAACAGGTTCTCCAGCAGCTTGTCCATCACGAGATTCTGGCCGGGCAGCGTGGTCCCAAGGGCGGTTACCGTCTGGCGCGCGAACGCCGCCGCATTTCCGTGGGGGAAATCATCCGTATTGTCCGCGATCTGGAAAGCTCTGCTGATCCGGCCAGTGAAATGGAAGGTTCCGAAATCGGCATCAAGGTTGTGCGACCGCTCTGGCTGGATGTGCAGCAGGAAATCATGGAGCGCTTTGACAGGATCACGGTCGAGCAGCTCTGTGATGATGCCCGCCGCAAGAATATCACAAGCGAGGCGCAACCCATTATGCCGGACTTCAGCATTTAACAGTGACCTTTTGTCATTGAAGGCAAAAACATCTGGTTTTCCCGGAAATCATTGTTAAATATGGAGTTATAAAATTCCAAAGACCGAATAGCCCGTAAAGGATCACCATGAGCTCCATGTCTCTCCCGACCCCGCCACGTGGTCGCGTATACGATTCCATTCTGGACACCATTGGCGCCACACCTCTGGTTCGCATCAGGAAAATGACTGAAAAGGAGGGTGTCAAAGCCGACATCCTCGGCAAGTGCGAGTTCTTCAACCCGCTGGCCTCTGTCAAGGATCGTATCGGTTACGCGATGATCGAGGATATGGAGCAAAAGGGCCTGATCAGGGAGGGCAGCACGCTGATTGAGCCAACCAGTGGCAACACCGGAATTGCGCTCGCCTTCGTCTGTGCGGCCAAGGGTTATCGCCTGATTCTCACCATGCCGGAAACCATGTCCGAGGAACGCCGCAAGATGCTCCGTTATCTGGGGGCCGAGCTTGTTCTGACCGAAGGACCGCTGGGCATCGGCGGTGCGGTTCGACGCGCCCAGGAACTGCTGGAGGAAATTCCCGGTGCCGTGATGCCGATGCAGTTCCAGAACGAAGCCAACCCGCGCATTCACGAGCTGACAACGGCCGAGGAAATCTGGCAGGACACAGACGGCAAGGTGGACGTTGTAATCAGCGGTATCGGTACAGGTGGAACCCTGACCGGAATCGGCGCGGTTCTCAAGGCCCGCAAACCGTCGGTACAAATGGTCGCAATCGAGCCGGAAGACAGCCCTGTTCTTTCCGGTGGACAGCCCGGTCCGCACAAGATCCAGGGCATTGGCCCGGGTTTCGTGCCTCCGATCCTGAATACCGACCTCATTGACGAAGTGATCCGTATCGGCAACGATACCGCCTTCCGCACCGCGCGCGAGGCAGCTTCCAGTGAAGGCCTGCCCGTCGGAATTTCCTCCGGTGCTGCCATTGCAGCCGCTCTGGAAATCGGCGCGCGTCCGGAAATGGAAGGCAAGACCATCGTGACCATCCTGCCCTCCTTTGCAGAACGTTATCTCAGCACCGATCTTTTTGCCGAGTAACCGGCGCGAAAGGTCGCCCAGCACGACGGAAGACCCATGACACAGCTTGAAGACCTGACCGATGAACAGATGGAACGCTACGCCCGTCATCTGGTCCTTCCGGAAGTCGAGGAAGACGGTCAGCTCAGGCTCCTGAACTCTTCCGTTCTGGTCATTGGCGCAGGAGGGCTTGGCTCCCCCCTGCTGCTCTATCTTGCAGCCGCAGGTGTCGGCACCATCGGCATTGTCGATGACGACAGTGTCGAGCGCTCCAATCTTCAGCGCCAGATTGTTCACTCCGAAGAGTCTCTCGGCACCACCAAGGTGGCTTCGGCGCAGAAACGTCTGCAGGCTCTCAATCCCGATCTCCGGATAGTCATCCACGAAACCCGGATCACTGCGGACAATGCTCAAGAGATCATTGCGGACTACGATCTGGTTGCAGATGGTTGTGACACCATTGCCACGCGCTATGTGCTCAACGACGCCTGCTTTGCCCGGAAGAAAACCCTCGTCTCTGCCGCCATCCTGCGATTTGACGGACAGATCACCACCATCAAGGCCCACGAGCCGGGCAACAATCCCTGCTATCGCTGCCTCTTTGGCAACGACCAGCCGGACGGCCGTGATTCCTGCGCGGATGTCGGTGTTTTCGGTGCGCTGGCTGGCACCATGGGCAGCCTGCAGGCCGTCGAGGTGATCAAGGAATTGCTGGGCATCGGCACGAGCCTGTCCGGTCGCCTGATGCTCTATTCCGCACTGGATGCACAGTTCCACAGCATGAACACCAGACGCGATCCGGCCTGCCCGGTCTGCGGTGGCGTCGAATAGAATCCACTTTCACGCATACGCATACGCATACGCATACGACCTTTTCACAGGGGGCATCTGCTCCAGAGCCCCCCATTCAACACAAAGCTCCGGGTGCTGTCATGATCAAGTCTTTCCTTTCTGTCCTGCTCTGCACATTGCTTCTGGCAGGCATCGCCACAACAGCTCCGGCACAGGACACCTCAAACGGTGCCCTGATTGCCTATGAACACGGCCCCGGCGCCCTTCAGATCTTTGACGAGGAAGGCCGCGCCAACACGCCGGAATGGGTGCAGCACTGGCTCATGGTCATGCTGGGGTCTTTTGCCCTGGGACTGGTTTTTGTCTGGAAAAAAATCGAAGCCCGCTGGGTTGTTGGCGGGATCGTCGCCACCTTTGTCGCCGTTCAGATCCTGGTCAAGGCCTTCGGACTTCTGCCTCTGGGGGGCCTGCTGGCACTGGTTCACATCGTCACCTGGTCACCAGCGCTCTACATCCTGCTTACCCGCAGGCCCTTCCTCGCCAAACCAGGCTTCTACAGCCTCTGGAGCGGCTGGATCACCGCCGTGATCCTCTTTTCCTTCGTCTTCGACATCCCCGATGCCCTGACCTACCTGCAGCACATGCTGGGGTAAGGACAGGACTTCAGAGGCAGAAGGCTCAAAGAGTCTTCGGTGACAACACCCGGTCTTCAGCAGGGATTACGACTTGTACGGATCGGCAGCATCGCGCAGGCCGTCGCCGAGGAAGTTGAAGCAGAGCACCACCAGCACGACGGGCTGGACAGGCAGCAGAAGCCAGGGGTAGAGCACCACAGCGTTGATGTTCTGGGCCTCGTTGAGCAGAACGCCCCACGAGGTCACAGGCGGTCTCAGCCCCAGTCCGAGGAAGGAGAGCGCTGTCTCGCCCAGAATCATGGTCGGGATCGCGAGGGTGATCGAGGCAATCAGATGACTGCTGAAGGATGGCAGAAGATGGCGCCCGATCACGCGGGCATTCGAGGCCCCCATCAACTGGGCGGCGGTACAGAAATCCTCCTCGCGCAGACTGAGCAGCTTGGAGCGCACCGCCCGCGCCAGTCCGGGCCAGTCCAGCAGACCGAGGATCACCGAAATTCCGAAGAAGACCCCCAGCGGGCTCCAGGACACAGGCAGCAGGGCGGAAAGCGTCATGAACAGCGGCAGCTCGGGGAAGGATTTCAGCACCTCGATGGCGCGCTGGACGGAGTTGTCGATCCAGCCGCCGTAGTAGCCGGCCAGGCCACCCAGCACCGTTCCCAGAACGAAGGAAATCGCCACACCGATCAGACCGATGGTCAGGGAAATGCGTGAGCCATAGATAATCCGGCTGAAGATATCACGCCCCAGACGGTCTGTGCCCCAGACGAAGAAGGTTCCTCCCTCCGCCGGGCAGACAAAGTGGAAATCAGCCTTGAACAGTCCCCAGAACTCATAGGCTTCCCCGGGATTGCTGCAGAAGAAGCGCAAAGGCTGGATATCGCTGGTATCGGGTGTGTAGACCCGCTCCAGATTCTCCATGTTCAGCTCGTAGTCAAAGCCATAGACAAAGGGTGTTCTGAGCTCCCCCTCATGGAAGAAGTGGATGGCCTGGGGCGGCGCATAGATGTGTTCGATGTGACGGCTGTGCAGGGCATAAGGTGAGACAGCCTCTGCCAGCGCGGCAATCAGGTACATGCACAGCAGAATGATCCCGGAATAGAGCGCCAGCTTGTGCCGCTTGAACTTCCACCAGATGATCTGCCACTGGGATGCGGTGTAGTAGCGTTCCTGTGCAGGGGTCAGGGCAGTGACCGAATGGGGATCAAAAACCGCTGTGTTGACGTAATGGGGCAGCTTGTCCTGCTTGCCTTGTTCAGACTGGCTCATTTCGAAGCTCCTCCACCCAGACGGATCCGCGGATCAACAGCCGCCAGCATCAGGTCAGACAAAAACACCCCCAGCACAACAAGGCCGGCCTCGAACATCAGGAAGGAACCTGCCAGGAACATATCCTGCGACTGCAGGGCCTTGACCAGCATCGGCCCGTTTGTTTCCAGCCCCATGACAAAGGAGACCAGCACCGCGCCCGAGAACAGCGACGGCAGGATGGAGCCCAGATCAGCGATAAAGGGGTTGATGGCCAGACGCAGGGGATACTTGATCAGAATGCGGATCGGACTGAGACCCTTTGCCCGTGCCGTCACCACATACTGCTTGCTCAGTTCGTCGAGCAGGTTCGCTCTCAGGCGACGGATCATGCCCGCCGTTCCGGAAGTCCCGATCACAACAACCGGAATCCAGAGATGCTCGAGCACAGAACCGACCTTGCTCCAGCTCCAGGGCTCGCCGACATACTGCGGGTCCATCAACCCGCCGATGGAGGTTCCGAACCAGACATTTGCGGAATAGAGCAGAATCAGCGCCAGCATGAAGTTCGGCGTCGCCAGACCGATAAAGCCCACGACAGAGACAATATAATCCCCGACCGAGTACTGCTTGACCGCGGAATAGATGCCGATCGGGAAGGCCACAACATAGGTGAAAATCGTCGAGGCGAACGCCACCACCAGTGTCAGAAGCATCCGGTCCCCGATCACCTCTGTGACCGGCAGCTCGTGCTCGAAGGAATAGCCGAGATCACCCTGCACAAAGCCGGCAATCCAGCCGAGGTATTGCAGATAGGGTGGCTGATCAAGACCGTACTCCTTGCGAAGGTATTCGATCTTTTCCAGATCAACGTTTTCCCCCTGGGCCTGCATCTCGGCGATCTGGGTTTCCAGAAAGTCGCCCGGCGGCAGCTGGATAATGGTGAAGATGATGATCGAAATCGCCAGCAGCGTCGGGATCATCGTCAGGATGCGGTTGATAATATAATTCAGCATCAGCGCACGCTCTCTCCCGGACCAGGTCCCTGCCTGTTCTCGATTTCCTGTTTCAGGGCCGCGCCTTCATCAACACAATCACCTGTTTCGCAATATTCCATCAGATCCGGTCCATGCCCTTCATGTGCACGGACATAGTGCCCTTCGCCCAGATCGATCATGACCGCCCTGTGCTCTCCATCAACAGTAAAGGGTGCAGGCCAGAGTTCGGGGATCGAGGCCTTGCCTTCCATCAAATCATTGAGGTTGAGCAGATTGTGCAGGTCGGGCTCGGGGACGGCACGCAGAAGAGCCCTGGTGTAGGGGTGAACCGGATTGCGGAACAGCTGGGCCTTTGGCGCCAGCTCCACCAGACGGCCCCGGCACATGACCGCAATACGATCGGCGATGTAATCCACAACAGCCAGATTGTGGCTGATAAAGATATAGGTCAGCCCCAGAGCTTCCTTCAGATCGGTCAGCAGGTTCAGAACCTGCGCCTGCACGGACACATCCAGCGCGGAAACCGGCTCGTCACAGATCAGCAGATCAGGCTGAAGCGCCAGTGCGCGGGCAATGCCGATACGCTGGCGCTGACCGCCCGAGAAGGAGTGCGGATAACGGTTCATGTGCAGCGGTGACAGCCCGACGACATCCATCAGGGCCGCCACGATTTCCCGGCGCTCCGTGCGGTCTTTCATTCCGTGGATCAGAAGGGGTTCGCCGATCAGATCCTGCACGGTCATGCGCGGATTGAGGGAACTGAAAGGGTCCTGGAACATGAACTGCATGCGCTCGCGGAAACCGAAAAGCTCATCACCGTCCATGGACAGCACATCGCGTTCGGTGCCGTCCGGTTCATAGAACTTGATCGACCCGTTGTCCGGGGTCAGCGCCCGCATAATGATCTTGGACAGGGTGGTCTTGCCACAGCCACTTTCGCCAACCAGACCAAGGCATTCCCCCCGGCGCACCTCAAAGGAAATGTCATCGACGGCGAGAACACGCGGCGCGTCCTCTTCCTTTTTGAACATCCCGCCCTTGCGCGTCTTGTAGGTCTTGGTGAGATTTTTGATCTCGAGAATCGCAGAGGTCTGGGCCGAATGGTGAACCGAGCGGTCCCGTTTGGTCCGCAGGATTGGATTGTTCCCATCCGGTTTGATCTCCCGGATGGGAACCAGACGCTCGCCCGGCTCCATGTCAAAGCGCGGAACAGCGGCCAGCAGAGCCTTCAGATAGGGATGCCCGGGATTTTGAAAGATGTCCTGCACATCGCCGCTTTCCATAATCTCCCCGTGATACATGACCACAACTTCATCGGCCATGTTGGCGACCACACCCAGATCGTGCGTGATCATCAGGATTGACATCCCCAGTTCTTTCTGGAGATCCTTCATCAGCTTGAGAATCTGGGCCTGGATTGTCACATCCAGTGCCGTTGTCGGCTCATCCGCGATCAGCAGCGAGGGGCGGCAGACCAGTCCCATGGCGATCACAGCGCGCTGGCGCAGGCCCCCTGAAAGCTCGAAAGGATAGGTATCAAGGGTTTTGAGCGGATCGGGAAAGCCGACCAGCGTCAGCATGTCCAGAACGATCTTGCGCGCCTCTTCTCCGGAAACGTTGCGGTGGATCATCAGGGCTTCGCAAATCTGGTCACCGACCGTATGGACCGGAGACAGCGACGTCATGGGCTCCTGGAAGACCATGGAGATACTGCCTCCGCGGATGGACCGCATCTCCCTGCCATCGGCCGCGAGAGAGGCCAGATCGACGATCTTCGTTTCCCCACCGGCGCAATGCCTGTCCCTGAACAGGATGCGCCCGCCGGAAATATAGGCTGCACGGGGCAGCAACCGCATGATGGCCTGGGAAACAACGGTCTTGCCCGACCCTGATTCGCCGACCAGAGCAACTGTTTTGCCTTCAGGAATGCGAAACGACACGCCCTTAACCGCTTGCAGATCCCCCTCCGGCAACCGGAAAGAGACCCGAAGGTCTTCAATTCTCAGCAGATCGTCCACCCTGCTATCCCTTTTCGCTTTAACGCGTCTACCCGCAATCGGTTTGATCCGACCTGCATACAAAATGTCTGTTAAACTTTAATGCATAAAAAAAAGAAGGTGCAAGGCCCATCAGCAGCCTTGCACCTTCCAAAAGGTCATGAATTTCACTTTCCAGTCTGTTTTATCCTCCGCGGTGACAGGCGATTGTCCGTTCTCCCCTCTCTTCAAGAAGCGGAATCTTGCGGGCACAGCGTTCTTCCGCGTAGGGACAACGTGTCCGGAACACACAGCCGGAAGGCGGTGCTAGCGGACTTGGCAAATCTCCGCCAAGGGTGATGCGTTCCCGGTTTCTTTCCTTTCGCGGATCAGGAGACGGCACCGATGCAATCAGCGCCTGGGTGTAGGGATGCTGAGGTTCACTGCAAATCAGGTCACGCGCGCCCAGCTCCATGATCTTGCCCAGATAAAGAACCATGATGCGCTGGGAAATATGGCGCACCACACTCAGATTGTGGGAAATGAAGATCAGACTCAGCCCGAACTCTTTCTGAAGCTTCATCAGCAGGTTGATGATCTGGGCCTGAATCGAAACATCCAGCGCCGAGACAGCCTCGTCACACACAACCAGCTTCGGTTCCAGAATCATGGCTCTGGCAATCCCGATCCGCTGACACTGTCCGCCCGAGAATTCATGCGGATAGCGGTTGATCTGCTCCGGCAGGAGCCCGACCTTGCCCATCATGCTCCGCACGCGCTCGCGAACATCGTCCTTTGACAGTTCGGGTTTCTGCGTGATCAGGGGCTCTGCGATGATCTCCCCGATTGTCATGCGCGGATTGAGCGACGCCAGAGGGTCCTGAAAGATGATCTGCAAATCGGAGCGAACCGCCCGCAACTCTCTTGAAGACAGCTCATCCAGAGCCTCCCCCATCCAGAGGACAGAGCCATCTGTCGGCTCGATCAGATGCAGGATTGCACGCCCCAAAGTCGACTTGCCACATCCTGATTCACCAACGATACCCAGGGTTTCCCCCTTGCGAACCTGAAAGGAAACATCATTCACGGCCTTCAGGTCGGCTGTCCCCCCAAAGAGGCCTCCCTTCGGCACCTTGAAATAGACCGAGAGATTTTGGACATCCATTAAAACTTCGCTCATGACGCACTCTCCCTGAAACAGGCTGACATCCGGTTCCCCTCCAGCATGAAGTCGGGGGGCTGATCCAGCAGGCAGCGCTGCTTCACATGGTTACAGCGCGGTGCAAAGGAACAGCCCTTTGGCAACCGCTGGAGATTGGGGGGCTGACCGGGAATGGTGACAAGCTCGTATCCCTCCTCCACAGAGTTCTCCATCGAGGGCGAAGAAGCCAGAAGCCCCTGACTGTACGGATGGCGCGGATCGTCAAAGAGGGAAAGAATGGGGGCCTGCTCCACCACGCGACCACCGTACATGACATTCACCCGGTCGCAGATATTGGCGATGACACCCAGATCGTGCGTGATCATCACCACAGCCGTGCCGAAATCATCCTTGATCTGGCGAATCAGATCCAGAATCTGTGCCTGGACCGTCACATCCAGCGCCGTTGTCGGCTCATCCGCAATCAGCAGGGCCGGTTCACACAGCAGGGCCATGGCAATCATCACGCGCTGGCGCATCCCGCCCGAAAACTCGTGCGGATACATGTCAAAGCGCTTTGATGCCTCGGGAATTCCCACTCGCTCCAGCATTTCCAGTGCTGTCCTTCGGGCCTGTTCCTTCGAAAAGCCCTTGTGGAGTTCCAGCACTTCTGTGAGTTGCCTCGAAACCTTGAGATAGGGATTGAGCGACGTCATGGGGTCCTGAAAGATCATGGACATGCTCTCGCCCCTGATCCTGTTCAGGCTTTTGACATCCAGCCCCACCAGTTCCTGTCCCAGCAGCCTTGCGCTGCCGCGAACCGTTCCGTTCGAGGCCAGCAACCCCATGATGGACAGAAAGGTCTGGCTCTTGCCCGAACCTGACTCCCCGACCACCCCGAGCGCTTCACCGGCATGAACCCTGAAATGAAGATCGCGCACAGCGGTCACAGGGCCTTCGGGTGTTTCAAAGTCGACAGAGAGCCCCTCGACCTCAAGAATAATCTGATCTGCCATAGTGAACCTCCTTTAGCGATCATGCGGGTCGAGCGCATCGCGCAGACCATCGCCAATGAAGTTGAAACAAAAGAGAATGAGCGCCAGCGCTGTTGCCGGGAACAGCAGGGTCCAGGGGGCTGATTCCATCTGTTGTGCCCCTTCGGAAATCAGGACACCCAGCGAAGTCATGGGCTCCTGCACCCCCAGTCCGAGGAAGGACAGGAAGGATTCAACCAGAATGACACCCGGAATTGTCAGGGTGACGTAGACAATCACCGGTCCCATGACATTGGGAATGATGTGTCGCCGGATAATACTGAAACTGCTGACACCTGTTGCCCTGGCTGCCTCGACAAACTCGCGGTTCTTGATGGAGAGGGTCTGACCACGCACGATACGGGCCATTGTCAGCCATTCGACAGCCCCGAGCGCAGCGAAAATCAGGAAGATATTCCGCCCGAAGATCACCATCAGCAGAATGACAAAAAACATGAAGGGCATGGAGTAAAGGATGTCCACGATGCGCATCATGATATGGTCGGTGCGCCCGCCGATGTACCCGGCAATGGCGCCATAGGTCACCCCGATCACGAGGGAAACAGCCGTCGCAATCAGGCCAACCATCATGGAGATGCGGATTCCGTAAAGCGTCCGCACAAAAAGATCGCGACCATTGGTGTCCGTGCCGAAATAGAACCCCGCCTCCCAGTCGGGCGGGGCCTGGATATAGTCCCAGTAAACCTCGTCAAAAAGGTGCGGATGCAGCCAGGGGCCCACAACAGCGACAACAACCATCACCGTGAGGATCACCATACTGGCAACAGCGGCCTTGTTGGTCAGCAGGCGGCGCCTGGCATCATCCCAGAGGCTCCGTCCCTGAATCTCTTCGCCTTCGCGCTGTTGCACAGCAGTCTCTTTGGAAAGTTGGTCCAGACTCATCAGCTCATCCTCACTTTCGGATCAAGCAGGCCATAGAGGATATCGACCAGCAGATTAAAGAGGATGATCAGCGAACCGTAGAAGATCACCACACCCATCACGAGCGTGTAGTCACGGTTGAGTGCCCCCTGGACAAAGTAACGACCAATTCCGGGGATACCGAAAATCTGCTCGACCACGACAGAACCTGTCAGAACGGCAGCCGAAGCCGGGCCCAGATAGGACACCACCGGCAAGAGCGCCGCCTTGAGCGCGTGCCGGGCAATCATCAACTGCTCGGGAAGTCCCTTGGCCCGGGCAGTCCGGACAAAGTTGGAGCGCAGGACCTCGATCATTGATCCCCGCGTCAAGCGCGCCACAATAGCGATCTGGGGAAGGGCAAGTGCAATGATCGGCAAGATGGCCTGCCGGTATCCGTCACCCCAGCCTCCGGCAGGAAGCCAGTTGAGATAGACACCAAAAACAAGGGTGAGAAGCGGAGCCATGACAAAATTGGGGATCGTGATGCCGGTCATGGCACCAGCCATAACGCTGTAGTCTGTCACAGTGTTCTGCCTGAGCGCGGCAATGGCTCCGAACAGGGTGCCCAGAACAAGCGCAAGAACGATGGCGCTCACTCCGAGGGTCAGGGAAACCGGGAAGCCATTGGTAATCAGCTCTGTCACGCTGAAATCCCGGTACTGGAAGGAAGGCCCGAAATCCCCCTGGAGAACTTTCCCGAGATAGAGGAGGTATTGCTCCCACAGGGGCTTGTCCAGATGGTAAACGGCGTTCAGGTTGGCCTCGACTTCGGGTGGAACGGACCGCTCCTTGTCAAAGGGGCCTCCGGGTGCTGAACGAATCAGAAAAAAGGCCAGGGTAACGATCACAAAAAGAGTCGGAATCGCCCCTGCCAAACGCTTGAGAATGTAGGTTGGCATCGCATTGTCCTGACGTATGAAAACTGCCCCGGAGCCAAAGCCCCGGAGCAGTCTTCATGCGGTTCAAAGGTTATTTTTCAATGGTGATGTATTGGGATCTGACGTGATCCATCACGTTGCCATGCCAACCCTTGACGTAGGGCTTTACCATGCGTTTTGTCACATAGTGGTAGATTGGTGCGACTGCATTGGCATCCAGGAAAATCTGTTCTGCCTCTGCCAGCAGCAGCTTGCGCTTGTCAAAGTCCTGCTCGAGACTCGCCTGCTTCATCAGGCTGTCAAATTTGGGATCGTCGAAACCGGTGTCATTCAAACCGGAATCAGACAGCCAGAGTTCCAGGAAGGTATTGGGGTCGTTGTAATCGCCAATCCAGCCTGCGCGGAAGGCCTGTGTGACCTCTTTCTGCTTGCGGGTTTCCAGATAGACTTTCCACTCCTCGTTCACGAGGTTGACCTTTGCACCCAGTGCTTTCTTCCACATGCTGGCGATCGCAATCGCAATTTTCTTGTGGTTGTCATTGGTGTTGTAGCGCAGCTCCACTTCCAGCGGATTGTCTTTTGAAAAGCCTGCCTCCTGATAGATTTTGTAGGCTTCAGCGTCGCGTGCCGCCTGATCCATATCCTTGAAATCAGCATAGACAGAGTCATAGCCGTTCACGCCGGGAACCACGAAAGCATAGGCGGGAACCTCACCCGCAGTCAGGATTTTCGAGGCCAGAATGTCACGGTTGATCGCCAGGGAGAAAGCCTTGCGCAGCTTGGGGTCGTTGAAGGGCGGCTTTGTCATGTTGAAGCCGTAGTAGTAGGTGCCGAGGTAGTTGGAAACCTCGAACTCATCCCCCAGATTTTCACGGATCCACCTGATCTGGTCGTTTGGAACCTCGTAGGTCCAGTCCAGTTCACCGGCACGATAGCGCTTCAGTTCGGACACGGCACTTTCAGTCGGATAGAAAACCACCTTGTCCAGCTTCACACTGCCGCTGTCCCAGTAGCTGTCGGACTTTTCGGCGACAATGCGGGATTGCGGTGTCCACTCAACCAGTTTGAAAGCTCCGTTCGAAATCATGTTTTCAGGGCGGGTCCACTGTTCGCCGTTGCCTTCAACGGTCCCCTTGTGAACCGGATAGGCCACAGAGTGCGTGAGCATGCCCAGCAGGTAGGGCGCAGGGCCTTCAAGCTGGACTTCCAGAGTCTTGTCATCCAGAGCCTTTGCACCAAGCTGGTCCAGATCCTTGATACCGCCACTGGCAATAGCCTGGGCATTCTTGATCGGGAACAGCAGGAAGGAGTATTCGGATCCTGTTGCCGGCGCCAACCCGCGCTGCCAGGCAAAGACAAAATCCCCTGCGGTTACCGGATCACCGTTGCTCCAGCGCGCATCATCCCTGATTTTGAAGGTGTATTTTGTTCCGTCCTCACTGACGGTCCAGCTTTCAGCCTGCCCCGGAATGATCGTTCCGTCAGCATGCTCGGCCGTCAGCCCCTCAAAAAGATCTCGCAGGATATGAGCCGAGGGAACCCCTTCGCTGATCTGCGGATCAAGGCTGCCAGGCTCCGCACCATTTCCGCGGTGGAAAACCATTTCTGCCGAAGCAGACGACACGACAGAAACGGAAGCAAGAGCCAAAGCTCCCATCCCGATCAGCGAGCGCCTGACGCCCCGAAGAAAACCCTTACGAGAAAAACACACCGAATCATTACGCAGTATTCCAGTCATAGCCAGAACCTCCCGTCTATTCGAATTGATTGTATTACAATTTGTTCCTGTTCAATTCTGCCGGTCCTGCAACCGAGGCCAGCAGTTTTTCTTGCTTCTTAACATTTCAAGCAAAACCCAATAACAGGCTTTTGTCCAGAGCAATAAAATTACCCGCGACACTTTTTGGCTGTCTGATCCAGCCTCCGGAGACCCCCTGTTCTTTCGATACAAAAGGGCCGTCTTTTGATCTTCTGATCACTTTTTTCACATCATCGCCTGTCACACTCCAAGGTTTTATTTTTGATTTATTGAGGTAAAAGCAATGACTTAGACACAGCAAAAACTCCGGGGACAGCTTTTGTCTCCAAGCAGGTCTCTTCCTTGTTCATTTCTCGACAGAGATGTACTGGGATCGCACGTGGTCCATCACATTTCCATGCCAGCCCCTGACGTAGGGCTTGATCAAATGGCGCGATTTCCCGTGTGTCATCGGTGCGACGGCATGGCTTTCCAGAAAGACACGCTCTGCATCAGCCAGCAGGGCCTTGCGTCTGTTCCGGTCAAGCTCCTGCCCCGCCCTTTCCAGCAACTTGTCAAAGCGCCGATCCGAAAAGCCGGTGTTGTTCAGCCCGGAAGACGAAGCCCAGAGTTCAAGAAAGGTGTTGGCATCATTGTAATCCCCAACCCAGCCCATCATGAAAACCTCGGTTTCCCTCTTGCGCTTGATGGTTTCCAGAAAGACCTTCCATTCCTCGTTCACCAGATTGACCTTTACGCCCAGCGCCTTCTTCCACATGCTCGCAATGGCAACGGCCAGCTTCTTTCCGTTTTCACTGGTGGTGTAGCGCAGCTCCACTTCCAGCGGATTGTCCCTGGAATAGCCCGCCTCCTGATAAAGCCCGTAGGCTTCCAGATCCCGTTGCGCCTGTTCCTGCTCTCTGAATTCGAGGAAAACCGGGTCGTAGTCGTTCACTCCGGGAACAACAAAGCTGTAGGCCGGTGCTGATTCCAGAATAATTTTCTCTGTCAGGATGTCCCTGTTGAGAGCGCGGGAGAAAGCCTCGCGCAGCTTTGCATTGTCAAAGGGCGGCCTGGTCATATTGAAGCCCAGATAAAAAACACTGAGAGAATTCGAGACCCTGAATTCATCCCCCAGATTTTCCCGAACCCACCGGATCTGGTCCAGCGGCACCCCGCCGGTCACATCCAGTTCCCCTGCCCGGTAGCGCTTGAGTTCGGACGCGGCATTTTCAATCGGATAATACAGAACCTTGTCCAGCTTCACCTCTTCACGATCCCAGTAATGGTCCGACTTCTTCAGAACAATGCGGGATTGCGGTGTCCATTCCACCAGTTCGAAGGCCCCGTTCGAAACCATGTTTTCGGGTCGGGTCCACTGCTCGCCATGACTTTCAACCGTTTTCCGGTGAACAGGATAGGCGACGGAGTGGTTGAGCATTCCCAGCAAATAGGGCACCGCACCTTCCAGATGGACCTCCAGCGTCTTGTTCCCGAGAGCCTTTGCCCCGAGGCGGGAAAGGTCCGTGATCTCGCCACTGGCAATGGCACGGGCATTTTTAATCGGGAACAGCAGGAAGGAATACTCGGACCCGGTCGCAGGCGCCAGCGCCCGCTGCCAGGCATAGACGAAATCCCCGGCAGTAACCGGATCGCCATTGCTCCAGAAAGCATCATTTCTGATTTTGAAGATATATCTGGTTCCGTCTTCATTGACGGTCCAGGCTTCTGCCTGCCCCGGAACGATCTCGCCCTTTGCGTCGGAGGCCGTCAGTCCTTCAAAGAGATCCCTGAGAATATTGGCCGAGGGCACTCCCTCGCTGATTTGCGGATCAAGACTGCCCGGCTCGGCCCCGTTCCCGCGGCGGAAAACCATTTCCCCGGCCGAGGCAGGGACCGAGGTCAGCGCCACAACCGCCCAGAGCACCAGCAAAACCAGAGTAAAAACCACCGCTGTCACCACAATGGACTGCAGGAATGCCTCCATAAAGCCAGCGAAAAACCTCGGGTCTCCGGCGACACTCCGGCCTGCGGGATCCCCGCCCATGCAGGAATCACCACTGTCCTGCCTGCCTTCATTCAGGCGTCTGTCATGAAGTGCTTCCATCCTGTCCCGCATCACCAAAGAGCATCCGATTTCTGCCTCAACCTCCAATTTGTCACGACAATTCATATGCGCCACCTCAATCAGAGTGAGTGCCTCTCAACTCCGCTCAGGCAAACGCATCCATCAGATTTTGTCCACGACTATAGAGTTACAGAATCGTCCCTTTTGGTTACAAAGCATGAGGCAAAAAATAGGGAAAAATATAATAAACTTTTGATATAGAACAATATTATGGAAGCAGCGCTCTGAAACAGAACGTTGCAGCCTGATCCGGGGCACAAGACAGTTAAAACAGCTTCGGGAGCCTGCGGCCTTCAGCTCTGCTCCTCATCCAGCCCGAGATCGCTCACGTTGGCCAGAGTGGTTGCATCCAGTTCCAGTTGAGCAGCTCTGGCCACCAGCAGGGCAAGACGAAGCAGGCCCTCAAAATTTTCAATGGATGACTCAAACGCCATTTTCAGCGGTTTTCCCTGTCCGTCACGTCGCCCTTCCAGCGTCAGCACCATAACTCCCTTGGCCCGATCGACAGGTTCGCTTTTCTGCTTCAAGGGCTTGCCGTAATAGCGCAAGGCCACGCGGCCAACATCGTCCCAGCGCAGCATCACGGCAGGCATGCTGCGGGATGCCACTCCATCAGCGGAAATGGCAAAGGAAGACTTGTGACGCTTGAAAGCATTGAGCCCGTAGATCGCAAAAAGCAGAAGAAGGCCGCCAAAAACAAGCAACCCCAACCAGTGCGCCGCAGTCAGGGACAGCAGAACGGCAGAGAACACCAGCCCGAAGGACGCCTTGGCATAGTCCCAGACAGCCTCGGAAGCCGGATAGCGTACAACGGCGGGTTCTCCCTCAAGTTCCGGGAAGGCTTTCAGAAGCTGTTCCCTTAGCGTCACCTGTTCCGAAGCCTCTGCCACAGGCTGCTGTTCCAGCCCTTCGTCCTTCAATTCGCTTTCCTGCATGATTCCGTCCCTGTCCCTGTTCAGCCCCTGTCCAGCAATTGCCCTATAATATGGGCCGACTCCCTGGCGCCATCCACCTTTAATGAAAGTCCGGGCACTCTTTTTCGTCTCTTCAGAGCTTCCAGCAGACTGTTTGCAGAGAGTTCCTTCTCTGAAACAACAGACAGGAGTCCGCGCTCTGCAAGCTTTTCAGCCCGGGTGGTCTGCTCACTCTGTGTATCGGCATGGAACGGGACGACAATAGCCTCTGTCTGCGCCTGGAGTGTCTCCATGATGGTGTTGTAGCCTGCCTGGGAAATGGAGAGCCTTGCCCTGCCCAGAAGTGTTGTAAAATCGGAGCGGTTCCGTTCGATCTCGACCCCTGCCGAAGCAGCCTTCGCGAAAGCGGCGAAGCTTTCTTCAGAAAGGTTTGGCCCGAGCAAAATGCGCCAGGGGCAGTTGTCCGGTTTGAAGTCATCGGGCAAATCCGGGTGACAGCTCAGCTCCAGAACCGCCGCGATCAGAGGCTCTGCAACCGCACCTCCTCCGGCAGACACCAGAACACCCTCGCGTCTGTCCTGCTCCACCGGACCCGAAACGGCCTCGGTTTCTGACAAAACATACCCTGTGTAGTGGAGCTTCTCCGGAATGTGAACGGCAAGGGGAAAGGACTCTTCCAGCCGGATAAAGGCAGGATCGCCATGCACCAGAACAGCATCGTATTCCCCTTGCACCTTCTCCAGAATCCATTCTCCCTTTCCAGGTGTCTTGTGTGTGGTCAGGACATCCCGGATGGATGAAATCACAAGCACTCCTGCATCCCTGGCTGCGGCAACCAGAGGATCGAGCTCGAACCGCATCTGCCGGCGACCAAAGGGAAACATCTCGGTCAGAAGGGCGGCCGGTCTGCAGTGCTCCAGAAGCTTCAGCAGCTGCGCCCGGCGCCCGGCACGAAAGGCCTCGTCCACCTCCTGCCCGTCTTCCCCGATCAGGACGCGGAAATTTTCACCCTCCACACGCACCGGCGGAAGCTGGATGAAATCCGCTCCTTCCGGCTCAAGCCCCGGTACAGGGAAGCCACCGCTGACAAAGGTAACCTTCAAGCCACTGGCGACAAGGGCGTTGCTCAGGGCAACAGCCCGTCTCAGATGCCCAATTCCCAGCAAGTGCTGCACATAGATGAGAACATCACTGTTCTGCTGCGGATTACTCACGGCTTTCCCTTTCCATCAGGGGAATGTTCAACCTGTCCGGCTCCAGCCTGACGCCCTGACCATCATAGCGCGACAGCCTGAAAAGATGCGCCGTGTCATTGTGAAGCTTCTCGGGCGGTTTTCCGACCATGTCCCAGCCTGTCGCAAGGGCATAGAGCGCCCGGAGAATACCCTTGTGAGCCACCAGGACACCCGGGGTTCCGACACGGGCCACCCTTTCCAGAAACGGCATGATCCGCCTTTGCACATCGCGGGGGCTTTCACCTTGCGGAGGACAGAAATCAAGCCCCAGACGTTCCATCCGGCGCATCTCCTCGCCCAGCCTTTCCCTGAGATCCGGCAAACGCTCGCCCTCCCAGCTGCCCCATGACATCTCCCTTGCAAGGGGTTCACTGCAGACAACGGGAACTTCAGGCAGCTTCGCACTCAGGATCATGGCTGTCTCGCTGGCCCGGGAAAGCGGACTTGCGAACCAGCTCCAGCTTTCAAGCGCGTGCCCGACTGTTGAAAGATCCCACTGGGCCACACGAACACGACCCGCCTCGGACAGGGGAATATCACTCTGTCCCTGCAAACGCTTTTCTGCATTCCAGACCGTGGGGCCATGGCGCAGAACCAGAAGTCTCACCGTCATCTCGCCCCGGCCCTGTCCAGAAGCTCCTGCAGCAGGCGAGCCGTTGTTTCCGCGCCGGAGGTGTTCAGCTCTTCCGGAGGTGTCTGCGGGACAGCAAGCGCCTGTTCCAGCGCGTCCAGAACGATCTTTCCGCTCAGGGTTTCCTCGTCCAGATTGATCAGGGCTCCGCTTTCTGCCAGCAGGGCCGCGCGCAGGGTCTGTTCCGTTTCAAGCCCTCCGGAGTAGGGAACAACAACCCGCGGGCATCCGGCACGCAGGGTTTCCATGATGGTGTTGTACCCGCCCTGTGACAGGGACACAGCACAGTGCTTCAGGAGAGAGGTAAAGTCCGCACGGGATCGCTCCACAACGACAGAAGCCCCCAGCTGTTCTGCAGTTTCAACAAAGGCCCGAAAACGCGCTTCGGGAAGGCTGTGCCCGACAAGGAGCCGCCAGTTTTTGCGTGCCAGAACCGACCCCTTCTGCCTCGCCAGCCGGCAGGCCTCCAGCGCTGCACTGACAAGGCGTTCACTCACAGCCCCGCCGCCTGTTGAAACAAGGACTTCATCCCTGCCATCAGAGGTGGTTGCCGCTTCATCAACCTTTTCGTCCACCACATAGCCTGTGTAGGACAGCCAGCTTTCAATTTCCCGGGCAGGCTCGAAGGTGCGATCGAAGGGGATCAGCTCCGGATCGCCGTGAATCAGAACGGAATCAAAGGACTCCCGGACAAGAGACAGCATTTCCTCCAGCCGTGAGGGCTTGGGAACCTTGACCAGAATATCACGGACAGACGAGACAATCAGCGGCCTGACCGCAGACGCCTTTGCGGCCTCCAGCAGGGGAAGAAGCTCAAAGCGCATCTGCCGGCGACCAAAGGGGTACATCTCCAGCAGGACCAGACGCGGCTGAAGCTGTTCGTAAAGCGCAAGCAACCGGGCTGTTCTGGCCTGTTTGAAAACCTCATCGGCTTCAAGCCCCTCCTCTGTCAGCAGCGCGGTGAAGTGAATCCCGTCCGCCTTGAGCGGAGGAAGCTGGAAGAAATCGGCCGTTCCCCAGTCCAGTCCGGGCACCTCCTGTCCCCCCGAGACGAAGGCCACCTTCAACCCCGCGCGCTCCATGGCACGCGTCAGCGTCGCAGCCCGTTTCTGATGGCCGATGCCCAGCAGATGCTGAACATAGAAAAAGACGTCAATCTTGCGGGGAGAATTGCTCTCGGTCATTCATCAGGCCTGTTTCGGGTTGGACTGTGCGCAAAATCAAACAGGGGGAGCCCCGGTGCAACATAATTCCGCCGTGCAGCCGTTAAAATCGCATCCAGACGCTGTGCTCCGACGGTCAGATCGTGATGCGACGCAATGCGCTGCCGTGCCGCTTCTGCATAGCCGCGACGCTTTGCCGGTGTCGTCAGCAGCAGCCGGACAGCAGAGGCAAATCCGGCAACATCCCCCTCTGTCGTCAGGATCCCGGTTGCATTGTCCGCAACCACAGAGGAAACCCCGCCTGCATTTCCGGCAACAACAGGCAGACCGGCGGCCTGGGCCTCCAGAAAGGCCATGCCAAAGGCCTCGCGGATTGCAGGCCAGACATAGAGGTCACAGGCCGAAAGGGTCTGGGCCAGCTCTGCCTGTTCAAGGCGCCCGGTAAAGACAACCTTGTCCTGTCCGGCCCAGCGAAAAGCCTCCTCGACATCGGAGCGGGCCTGTCCGTCGCCGATAACCAGCAGCTGCCATTGCAAGTCCGGCATTCCCCGCAAGGCAGCCGAGAGCGCCCGGTAGGATTCAAGCTTGTCACCGGGGCGCATCATCGCAACGCAGGCCATAATAGGGCGATCACTTCTGAGATTATAACGTCCGGTTATGGTTTTCCGGTTTTCCATAACCTGATCGGCAGCTCCGGAAAAAAGACCGGAGGGAATAAAGGGCGGCAGATGCCACGAGGGGACGTGATCGGGAATGCAGCCTGCATCATGAGGGTTCAGCGTCACAACACCCTCGACAAGGTTCAGGGCATCCAGAAGGGCCCAGTGGCTGTAGTCCCAGGGGCCGCCCACGCGTTTGTGGGCAACAGACGCTTCTGCCACGACATAGGGAATCTCGAGAGCCCGGCAGACATGCGGCCCAATCCAGTCCACCGCCTTGTAATAGAGATGATAGGTAAACCAGAGGTCAGGACGCTCGCTGTCCGGGCGGTTTTCCAGTCTGCGCACGTAACGTTCCGCCAGTTTCCGGCCGATCCTGTCCAGCCGTTTCTGACGAAGGACATCACCACCGGAATCACGGCTGCGCAGGGAGGCCGCCAGCTCAACCTCGTGACCGGCCTCTTCCATGGCACGAATCAGCAGGCGGGCAAGGTAGCGGTCACCAGAAGGATTGGCGTGATGCGGGGGTTTCAGAGGTGCATAGAAAGCAATCCGCATACCATCCCTTATCCATTAAAACGTTCCACCAGTCGGGCAATACCCCTGTCCATCGTGAACTCGGCACGCACCCGTTTCTGCCCTGCAGAACCCAGTCGGTTTCTCAGTTCCCGGGATCGCACCAGCCGTTCCAGCGCCCCGGCAAGACGCTCGGGATCCTCCGGCGGAACCATCAGACCTGTTTCCCCTTCGACCAGAAGCTCCGGGATGGCGGAGATTTCAGTCGCGAGACAGGCCAGTCCTTGACTTTGTGCTTCCATCAGAACATTCGGCAATCCGTCACGATCACCATCTTCCGTGATTCTGCTCGCCAAAACAAATATATCAGAAGATCGGTATTGCGCCAAAACTGTCTGTTGGGACTGTGCGCCCATCCAGTCAATCCTGTCCTGCAAACCCAGTTCTTCTGCCTGCGCCATCAGGCTTTTGCTCAGGCTTCCCCCGCCGATGTGAACAAAGCGCCAGTCGAGCTCTGCCGGCAGTTGCGCAAGGGCCTTGAGGATCAGATCATAACCCTTCTTCGGAACGGCGCGGCCGACCGACAGAATGACAACGGGCCCCTTGTCCGGCTGTTCCGCTCCGTCTGCCACAACAGCGGCCTGTTCCCTGTCGAAACGGTTGAAATCCAGACCGTGATAGACGAGATCAACCTTGTCCGGCTCCGCGGCCAGTCCCCGCAGATGATGGACGTTGAAAGAGGTGCAGGTGGCCAGCCACTGAATGTCATCCAGCTTTTCGCGCAGTTCCCACTCGGGGGAGGTCCAGATATCCTTGGCGTGGGCCGAGGCCGACCAGCGATGCCCTGTCATGAGAGAACAGTACCGCGCCACCGAAGAGGGCGTGTGCAGGAAATGGGAATAGATCCAGTCAACCCCGGAAGGAAGTTCTGCAGCCATCACACAGGCCTGCCCGAAGCGCCGAACACGATTGGGCGTGATATCCCGCCGAAGGTCCTTGAAAAAGGTCTTCAGGGCCTTTGAATAGCCGGGCAGACGACGGGCTTTCCACCAGCTTTTCAGCACGCGCAGGGGTTCCTGATAGAGATACTCCGGCAGATAGCTGACCGGTGCACGGATTTCCTGGTGGATCGGATGGGTGCTCTTGTCGGTTGGATGTCTCAGGGAGACCAGCCGCAAGTCAAAGCCCTGCCGTTCCAGCGCCAGCAGTTCCTGCGCGATAAAGGTTTCGGACAGGCGGGGATAGCCTTTGAGAACAACAGAGATTGTCTGGGACATAAAACCGGAAACTTCTTGAATTCAGGACATTCTGTGCTGACGCAGCGGTGTGATCTTTGCTTCAGTCACGCTGGAGCACTCTGTTCTGACTTCCCTGCGATGGCGAAACCATTTTTGTGCAAGGCGGATGACATTGCTCTGGCCGTCCAGAAGCCCTTCCACAAAGGCCTCCGAGGGCTTTGGCTGTTTTGAAAGATGATGAAGGGCTGACGCCATCTCCTGCGCCGGGGCATCCTCGTGGTATTCAAGCATGGTCAGCAGGCCCATATCCTGCGCCCGGCTGGCGCGGATAAACTGTTCCATCCGCGGAACCGTCCGCGGCACGATCAGCGCGCGCTTGTCAAAAGAAAGAACCTCGCAGAAGGTATTGTATCCCCCCATTCCGACAACGCCGACAGCGCCCTTGACCAGACTTTCCATCTGCGCATCAAAGGTCAGCGCCTCGACATTGTCCAGATTGCTGACCCGTCGCAGGAAATCGTACTGAAGTTCACTGCCCATGAAAGGACCGAGTACAATCAGCGCCGGATAGGGCAGCGTCTTGTCTTCCTCGTAGGCCCGCAAAACCCAGTCGATGATGTTTTCGCCATCTCCACCACCGCCAACGGTCACAAGAAGATAGGGTTCATCCTCGGCAATCTTCTCAAGCACGGGCTTCATGTCGCCGGCGCCCTCGCTGGTGCGGCGCAGATACCCCGTGTAGGACATCTTTTCCGTCACGCGCTCCGAAAGGGTGATCCCGTCAAGCGGATTGCAGACCTCCGGCAGGCCATAGACCCAGATATCGTCGTAGTATTCCTCCAGCGCCGGCGCCGTGTGCTTGCGCTCCCATTCCTGGGCCAGAAGCTCCGGATCATCCATGACATCGCGCAGACCCAGAATGCAGGGTGTGCCGCGTTTCTTGAGGAACTTGAGAGTATCCTCGACCTCACCGCGCAGACCGAGGGGTTCCTTGTCCACGATGAAGAGGTCAGGATCATAGAATTCTGCGGTGTGCAGGATGATTGAGGATCGAATCGCAAGGGTTTCCTCAATATCAATGTGCAGATTCAGGGAGGTGTAATCGCCATTGCGCAGCTTGATCACACCGGGGATCCGGACAAAATCCACACGGGAACGAAAGCCGAAAGACCCGATAATGGGAGAGCCTGACAGAATGATGACGGAAAGATCCGGATCAGCTTCTACAAGTGTGTGAGCGATTTCACGGCAGCGGCGCAGATGTCCCAACCCGAAGGAATCATGGCTGTAAATCAGGACGCGCGTACCGCGCTCTTTTTTGACATCACCCAACTGGCTTCTCCCCGCCCCTGCGGCTCTGAACTCTCGCCCGACGAAACGCTTCACTGAAGCAATTCTGACTGCACCGCTGTTCTGTCCGGTGCCTTTCACACTTCATCAGCCCGCCCCTTGCGACAAATTCAGGCGAACCCTTTTGTTGCTGAAAAGCGGCTGTTCATGCAAGCTTTTCTTTCAAAAAAAGCCTCTTTTCCGACCTGAACAGCGAATAGATTTCGCTTTTTTCAATTCAGGAACGTATAGTCGGTTCTCTATGGAATCTTTAACTTTTTGATCTGCAAACTATCTTCAATACGATTGCCTTGAAAAACAATTTGGGCGATCATCTCCCTGCCTCCGGCCGAACTGACAGGACATCACTCTGGTATGGAAGAGAACCTCTTTCGATATATCTGGCGTTACAGCAAAGCTGATCAAATCAAGACACTGTTACTGGTCTTGTTATCACTGCCTTTCTACTTTCTGGCACTGGACCTTCCCAAGCGCATCGTCAACTCGGGCATATCCGGTCAGGGCTTTGAGGAAGAAGGCGCCCTGCAATCCTTCATGCAGTTCAGCGTTCCCTTTGGTGAAACGCTCTTTGGGCAGGAAGTCCTGCTTTTTGAAGGTTTTCTTCTTGATCAGCTCGGTTTGCTCTTTGCCCTGAGCTTCGCCTTTCTGGGCCTTGTGGTTGTCAACGGGCTCTTCAAGTTTGTGATCAACACGCTCAAGGGACAGCTGGGCGAACGCATGCTGAGACGCCTGCGCTTTCAGCTGACAGACAGGGTTCTCCGCTTCCCCATCCTGCACATGCGCAAGGTCAAGCAGGCCGAGATCGCAACCATGATCAAGGACGAGGTCGAGCCTCTGGGCGGTTTTATCGGCGAGGCTTTCATCACACCGGCTTTCCTCGGAAGCCAGGCTCTGACGGCCATGATTTTCATCATGATCCAGAGCTTCTGGCTCGGTCTGGTTGCCATGTCCATTGTTCTGGTTCAGGCCTTCCTGATCCCGAAGCTGCGCAAGCGCCTGCTGACACTGGGACGCGAGCGCCAGCTGACGGCCCGTGCCCTCGCCGGACGGATTGCCGAAATCGTTGACGGTTCGACCGTTATCCAGGCCAACAACACCTCGAATTTCGAACGTGCGGAAATCAGCAGCCGTCTCGGTGTGATTTTCAAAATCCGCTACGAAATCTACCAGCGCAAGTTCTTCGTCAAGTTCCTGAACAACTTTCTGGCACAGGTGACGCCTTTCATTTTCTACGCCGGGGGCGGTTACCTCGTGATTCAGGGATCTCTGGATATCGGCTCCCTTGTGGCCGTCATTGCCGCCTACAAGGACCTGCCTCCGCCCATCAAGGATCTCATCAACTGGGATCAGCAGCGTCAGGATGTCCAGATCAAGTACGAACAGGTTATTGACCAGTTCCAGCCCAACGACCTGATTGCCTCCGAGCTTCAGTCCTATGATCCGGAAAAGGGCAGGACCCCGCTGAGCGGAAGTGTGCAGGCCTCCAGCCTTTCCCTCGTCGACGAAAACGGCAGCAAGCTGCTGGACGGCACCTCCTTCGAATTCGATCTTTCAAGGCGCGTCGCCGTTGTCGGTGCGCCGGGGAGCGGCAAGGAATTCCTCGCCATGTTCCTGCCCAATCTGATCAAGGCCAGCAGCGGGACACTGAAAATTGCCAACGAGAATGTGGAGCGACTGCCAACCTCTGTGACAGGGCAGCGCATTGCCTATGTTGGCAGCGACGCCTTTCTCTTTTCGGCCAGCATCCGGGAAAACCTGCTCTACGGGCTGCGAAACTACCCCGTGACCTCTTTCGAACCGCTCGAGGAGGAGAAGGAGCTCCATGCCTTCGAGCAGGAGGAAGCACAGCGAACCGGCAACTCGACAGATGATCCGCGCGCCGAATGGATCGACTACGAGGCCGTTGGAATGGGTTCCAAGCGAGAGGAGATCAACCGCCTGATTGACGTCCTCCGGATTGTCGATCTGGAAAACGACATCTACAGGTTCGGCCTGACCGGCAGTCTGGATCCCGATGCGGAACCGGAAAAGGCCAATTCGATCCTGCAGGTCCGTGCCGCTCTGGCTGAAGAGCTTGCAAACGAGGGCGCCAACGATCTCGTTGTTCCCTTTGATCCCGAGCAATACAACAAAAGCGCGACGCTTGCAGAAAACCTGATGTTTGGAACGCCCCGTTCCAAGCGTTACAAGGGCAAGATGCTGATCCACGCCCCCATCATGAGGGAAACGCTCGAGGAAGCGGGCATGCTGGATGGCATGATTGACCGGGGTCTGGTGATCGCCAAGACGATGGTTGAAATCTTTACCGATCTGCCGCCCGATCATCCTTTCTTCTCCCAGTTCAGCTTCATTGAAGCCGACGACCTCCCCGAGTTCAGTCAGATCGTCAAGAAGGCAGAGCGCCTGTCCCTCGATGACCTGAACGAGGACGAACGCGAAAAACTGCTGTGCCTGCCCATGGACTACATTGAGGCGAGGCATCGTCTGGGGCTTGTTACGCCCGAAGCGGAAATGCGTGTCATCAATGCCCGCAAGATCTTTGCAGAAAAGATACAGGCCAAGGACCCGGGTGCTGTCGAATTCTATGACCCTGACCGCTACAACGCAGCAGCCAGCCTGCAGGATAACATCCTGTTTGGCCGCATCATGTACGGTCGCGCCGATGCGATGGAAATCGTCGGAGAGAAACTCTCCTCTGCCATTGAAAATCTGGGCCTGCGCAAAACCGTTCTGGAAGTCGGACTGGACTATCATGTGGGAACCGCAGGCAGCAAGCTGAGTGCCGCGCAGCGCCAGCGTCTGGCAATTGGCCGCAGCCTGATCAAGAAACCCGATCTGCTGGTGCTGAACGAAGCCGCAGCAGTCCTTGATTCCATTGCACAGGAAAAACTTCTCGTTTCCGTCCTGAAAGCCCAGGAAGGGCGCGGTGTTTTCTGGACACTCCAGCGCCCGGTCATGGCGAAGCACTTCGATGATGTGCTGGTGATTCAAAACGGACGTCTGGCTGAAAGCGGACCCTATCCCGAGCTCGCGGACAGGGGGCGCCACCTCCCAACCATGCTGGCCGCTGAATAAAATCAGGAACAGGACACAACAAAAACCCGAAACTGGAGCTGCAAATGTCAATCGAACAGGAAGTCGATATCCTCAGGAATATCCCGCTCTTTTCCAATATCGAGCCCCCCCGTCTGAAACTTCTGGCCTTCACCAGTGAACGCCTGACCTTCAAGCCGGAACAGATGCTGTTCAAACAGGGGGATTCAGGTGACGCGGCCTATATTCTGATTGATGGCTCGGCTGATGTCATTGTCGACACCCCCTCCGGACCGCTCAGGGTTGCTTCTGTCGGCAACTCCGATTTTGTCGGTGAAATTGCAATCCTTTGCGATGTTCCCCGCACGGCTTCCGTTCAGGCGACATCCGATCTGACCACGCTGAAAATCACCAAGGACCTCTTTATCAACATGCTCAAGGATTTCCCCGATATGAGCATCGAGGTCATGCGCGTTCTCGCCGGACGCCTTGAAACAACAACAGCTCAACTCACAGCGGCAGAAAGAAAACTGGCCGAACTGTCCTGAGCTCTTTTTCAGGCTCCGAGTTTCCTGATAGAACCGGAAGATTGACCAATAGCGACATTGAGGCTCATGAGTTATTTCATCTAACTCATGAGCAAATTTTTTCCCTGATTACAGCCCGTCTTTTCAGCCTTAGACTTGGTTTTTGAGGGATTAAAGGCTTCAAGAAGACACAAACAAAATTCAAGCCACTCTGAAGAACAGAGCAATCCCTGTCCCACAAGAACAAACAGAGGTCACACAAGGGATTGCACTTATGAGTACAAGTCAGGAAAACGCTGCTGCGCCCCGCGCACGCAGAGGCCGCAGCAAGCGCCAGGACAATTCGGCAGAATCAACCGCACAAGCCAACTCCGTCCCCTATATCAAACGCAAACTGGCCCCCTTTGAGGCCGTTGATTCCGCAGCAATCGACAAGATTGAAGCCGCAACCGACAAGCTGCTGGAAGAAACAGGAGTCGATTTCTTCGATGATGAAATCGCACTTCAGCTCTGGAAGGATGCCGGTGCCGATGTAAAGGGCAACCGAGTCCGCTTCCCGAAAGGCCTGATCCGCCAGATCCTCAAAACAGCACCATCCTGCTTCACGCAACTGGCCCGCAATCCGGCGCGCTCGGTCGAGATCGGTGAAGACAACATCGTCTTTGCCCCCTTTTATGGCGCGCCGTTTGTCCGCGACATGGAAAAGGGTCGCCGCTATGGCACGCTTGAGGATTTCCAGAACCTCGTGAAAATGGCCTACTCCATCCCGACGCTTCACCACTCCGGCGGAACGGTCTGCGAACCCGTCGACATTCCAGTGAACAAACGTCACCTCGACATGGTCTATGCTCACTTCAAATACAGCGACAAGGCCATGATGGGTTCGGTCACAGCGCCGGAACGTGCAGAGGATTCCATTGAAATGGCCCGCCTGGTCTTCGGTCGGGAAACCGTTGAACAGAACTGCGTGATCCTCGGCAACATCAACGTCAACTCGCCTCTGGTTTTTGACGGGACAATGTCCGGCGCGCTGCGCACCTACGCAGCAGCCAATCAGGCCGCTGTTGTCGTGCCCTTTATCCTCAGCGGTGCAACAGGCCCCGTGACCCTGCCCGGCGCCATCGTTCAGGCCCATGCCGAAACACTGGTGGGCTGCGCTCTCACACAGCTCGTTCGACCCGGCGCGCCTGTCATCTACGGAAACTTCCTGTCTTCCATGTCCCTGCGCACAGGTGCCCCGACCTTCGGCACGCCGGAGCCTGCCCTGGGTTCCCTGATCGTCGGACAGCTGGCCCGTCGCAACAAGCTGCCCCTGCGCTGTTCCGGCGGCTTCACAACCTCCAAGGTTGCCGATGCCCAGGCCATGCAGGAATCTGTCATGTCCATGCTGGCCGCCGTCCACTGCGGGGCGAACTTCATCCTGCACTCTGCGGGCTGGTCTGAAAGCGCGCTGGCGGTTTCCTATGAAAAATTCATGATCGATTCAGACTTCCTCGGTGCGCTGCATGTCTATCTGGCCAATGTCGATATCAACGATGACAGTCTGGCCGTTCACGCCTATGACGAAGTCCAGCCCGGTCAGCACTTCATCGGCTGTGCCCATACCATGCAGCATTACAAGACAGCCTTCTGGGATTCCGCACTGAGCGACAACAACTCCTTCGAGCAGTGGTCGGAAGACGGCAGTGTGCAAAGCGAGGAGCGCGCCCACAAGGCCTTCCGGAAGATTCTGGCCAATTATGAGGCCCCTGCACTGGATCCTTCCATTGACGAGGCCCTGATCGACTTTGTCGACCGCAAGAAAAACAGCATGGCCGATTCCTGGTACTGAGCCTTTCACCGGGAAAACCACTTGCGCAGCAAGGACATCCTTGTTCGCGTTCTGGATGGCTCCGGCTGGAGCCATCCTCCAGATTTCAAGACAACGGGGACAGCACAGGTCCCTGAAATACAGGGTGTTACATACCGCCTGAAACAAACCCGGACCCTTGCAAAACAGGTTCGGGAAAAACAAGAGGCAGACGGGAACAAGCCTGTCTGCCCTGAGGAGAGAGCCCAATGTCCAGCCGCGACCCTCTGTTGCAGCCGTTCAAACTGAAGAACCTGACTCTAAAAAACCGTATCATGACCACCAGTCATGAACCCGCCTACCCGGAGGACGGCCTGCCCAAGGACCGCTATCGCGCCTACCATGTCGAGCGTGCGAAATCAGGCATTGCCATGACCATGACCGCCGGCTCTGCCGCGGTTTCCAAAGACAGCCCGCCCGTCTTCAACAACATCCTCGCCTGGAAGGACGATGTTGTTCCCTGGATGAAAAAACTGGCGGATGAATGCCACGAACACGATTGCGCCGTGATGATCCAGCTGACACACCTTGGCCGCCGCACAGGCTGGAACAAGGGCAACTGGCTGCCTGTTGTCTCTCCCTCCCACAGTCGCGAGGCTTCCCACAAGGCCTTCCCGAAAAAGATGGAGGACTGGGACATCAGGCGCATCATCCGGGACTATGCCGACGCGGCCGAACGCATGAAGGCCGCAGGTCTGGATGGTATCGAGCTTCAGGCCTACGGTCATCTGATGGACCAGTTCTGGTCCCTGCGCACCAACAGTCTTGACGCCCCCTATGGCGGAGATGAACTGGACAACCGTCTGCGTTTTTCCTTCGATGTTCTCGAAGCCATTCGCGAACGCGTCGGCGACGATTTTATCGTCGGTGTCCGCTACACTGTCGACGAGTGCGATCTGGAAAACAACGGCATCAGTTTCGAGGACGGCGTGGAAATCTCGAAGCGCCTGAAAAATTCAGGCATGGTCGACTTCCTGAACGTCATCCGCGGTTCCATTGATACAGACCCCGCTCTAACAGATGTGATTCCGGTTCAGGGCATGGCCTCGGCTGCACATCTGGACATCGCAGGCGAAATTCGTCGCCAGACCGACTTCCCGACCTTCCACGCCGCACGTATCCCCGATGTCGCCACCGCCCGCCACGCAATCGCGGAAGGTCTGATCGACATGATCGGCATGACCCGGGCCCACATGGCCGATCCGCACATTGTCAAAAAAATCATGGAAGGCCGCGAGGACGATATTCGCCCCTGTGTTGGCGCAACCTACTGTCTGGACCGTATCTATCAGGCCGGCGACGCGCTTTGCATTCACAATGCGGCCACCGGGCGCGAACTTACCATGCCCCACACCATTGAAGCGGCAGCAGAGAAAAAGTCTGTCGTCATCATTGGCGCAGGCCCCGGCGGACTGGAAGCCGCACGAGTCTGTGCAGAACGCGGCCACAAGGTGACCGTGCTGGAAGCCGCAGCCGATCCCGGCGGACAGGTTCGTCTGACCGCAACCGACAAGCGCCGCGCCGAGATGATTTCCATCATCGACTGGCGCATGGCACAGTGCGCAGCACGCGATGTCGAATTCCAGTTCAACACCTGGGCCGAGGCTTCCGATGTCACAGCCTTCAATCCGGACATCGTGATTGTTGCAACCGGTGGCCTGCCTGACACTGAGGTTCTCCACTCGGGGAATGATCTTGTGGTCTCCAGCTGGGATATCATTTCCGGCGATGTAAAGCCCGGCCAGGACGTTCTGGTCTATGACGATGCCGGTGACCACTCTGCCCTGCAGGCAGCCTCTGTCATTGCCAAAAGCGGTGCAAAAGTTGAAATCATGACCCCGGATCGCAGCTTCTCCCCGGATGTCATGGCCATGAACCTTGTTCCCTACATGCGCACACTTCAGGAGCTGGATACGACCTTCACGGTGACCTATCGCCTGAAAGATGTAAAACGCGACGGCAACCGCCTGCTTGCCTCAATCGGCACCGACTACAGTGATCTGCGCAAGGAACGCAGCTATGACCAGATCGTGGTCAATCACGGCATCATCCCGCTGGAAGATCTCTACTACGATCTGAAACCGCTTTCGAGCAACCTCGGGGAAGTCGATTACGAAGCCCTCATCGAGGGGCAGCCCCAGAAGGTCAGCAGCAACCCGGATGGAGCCTTCAAACTGTTCCGGATCGGTGATGCTGTCTCGGGACGCAACACCCACGCCGCGATCTACGATGCGCTGCGCATCTGCAAGGATCTCTGAACCCGGAAAGTTCTCAGGGCTCCAGCAGCTCTCCCGTGAAGCGCCTGACCTCCTGCGTCAGGCGCTTCAGCTTTGGAGAGGCCAGAGACCAGACATGCCAGTAAAGCTCCACCTCCACGGCTGTGTCCGGGGCAATTTCCACAAAGGCCTCCGCCCCTTCCGGCCAGCTGTGACGCTGAAGGTCTGGGACCATGCCGTAAGCCAGCCCACGGCGCACCATTTCCCCGAACTGAATGGAATCAGGCACCCAGTGTTTGGGAACAGAGGCAAAGAAAGCCTCAAGCCCTGCCTGTTTCATGGCTTTGCGGTGCAGGTCATCATCCCTGTTGTAAATCACCGCCGGAGCCTCTTTCAGAAACTCCCCCGGTTCACCTTTCCCGAAACCGTATCTGTTCGAAAAGGCAGACGACATGACACAGCGATAAACCATGCGCCCCAGCGGAACCATATCGCAGCCCTGAATGGATCTGGACCGCGATGACAGACAGGCTAGGACATGCCCGGAGGTCATCAGTTCTTCGGTTCTGTCCTGATCAGCAACCTTGAGATCCAGCAAAATCCTGTTGTCCTGAAGGAAAGGTGCAAGGCCTTTCAGAAACCAGAAAGCCAGGGAATCAGCATTCACAGCCAGCGGAATGGTCATCCATTCCGAAAGCCCGGCCCCTGCATCATCGCTTTCAAGAGCCTGCTCGAGATGCCGGACCTGCAGGGCGTGACGGAAAAGAACCTGCCCCCGCCCGGTCGGCCTGCAGGGCTGTTCACGGATCACCAGCAGCTGGCGCTCCTGCTCCTCAAGCTGCCTGATTCGCTGGGAAACCGCAGACTGTGTCACGCAAAGGCGCGATGCCGCTGCTTCAAAACTGCCTTCCTCTATGACCGCAACCAGCGCTTCAAGCTTCCTGTAATCCAGCATTGTTCAGACTTTCCCGTTACACCACAAAAAGGAAACAACAGACCTCACGGCGCCAACCCGCCCGCCACAGTCAGAAAGGTTCCGGCCACAAAGCCGGACTGTTCGGATGCCAGCCAGAGCGCAGCCTTTGCGATATCGGACGGATCGGCAATGCGCCCCATCGGAGTCATCTGCGCCACCTGCGCCGGGCGATCGGGATTGCCACTGGTTTCGTGCATTGTGGTGTTGGTTGTACCAACCCGGATTCCGTTCACGCGAATGCCATCGGGAGCCAGCTCCTTGCCTGCGCCCGATGTCAGGGTATCAAGTGCTCCCTTTGTGGCTGCGTAGTGCACATACTCGTTGGGGCTTCCGATCAGGGATGCGAGAGAGGAAATGTTGATGATGCTCCCTCCCTTGCCTCCCCTGCTGCGGGACATGCGCGCAATGGCTTCACGAACACAGTAGAAGGCCCCGAAGACATTGGTTTCAAAAACGGCATGCAGCGTTTCATCATCCAGAGCCTCAAGTGTGCTTCTCCCGCCGATGATCCCCGCATTGTTGATCAGACAGGACAGGGTGCCCAGCTGCTCATCGCAGGAACGGAACAGCCGCTCGACATCCGCCCTGCTGGCAACATCCCCCTGAACAGCAACCGCTTCCGCACCCAGAAGCCGACAGCTTGCGACCACCCTTTCCGCCCCCTCGGCATCAGAGTGGTAGTTGACACAGACGTCATAGCCCTCCAGCGCAAAGTGTTTGGCAACAGCAGCACCAATTCCCTTGCTGGCACCTGTAACGAGAACAATCGGGCGGTGTGTCATGGCAGTCCCTTTCAACAGGGTTCAAGGCAGGAAAGGCAGGAAAGCCCCATTCAGTTTTTCTTATGAAACATAAAAATTATAAGCATTACTTTTGGAATTGGGAAGGCTAGTCTGAGCTCAGTTCTTCCCCCTTCTTCCGGATGTCTGTATCAAAAATGTCCCTTCAACTCCTGCCAAACCTTGCCGAAGGCTTCGCAATCGGTGCCGGACTGATCATCGCCATCGGTGCGCAGAATGCCTATATTCTCAAGCAGGGCCTGCTCCGCCAGCACCACATCCCACTGGCCCTCACCTGCAGCCTGATTGACGCCATCCTCATCACACTGGGGATCGCCGGAATGGGAGCCCTGATTGCCTCCCACCCGGTTTTTCTGGATCTGGCCCGCTGGGGCGGTGCCTGCTTTCTGACCGTTTACGGCGCACTGGCCTTTCGTGCCGCTTTCCGCTCCGAGAAGCTGACGATTGAAGAACAGCAGAAAAGCGGACTGACACTGGGCAAGGCCCTTGTCACTGTTCTGGCCCTCTCCCTGCTCAATCCACATGTCTATCTGGACACTGTTATTCTTCTGGGCTCGATCGGCGGACGCCACGAGGGGGATGCCTCTCTGGCTTTCGGCACCGGTGCGGTGATCGCATCCTTCGTCTGGTTTTTCTCTCTGGCTCTGGGTGCGCGCTTTCTCTCCCCGCTCTTTGCGAAACCGGCAGCATGGCGCATCCTGGATCTGATCATTGCCGCCATCATGTGGTCCATTGCCTTCGGTCTGGTTCACTCGTCCTTTCAGAGTTAGGCCTTTTTGCCACCAAGCCCTTATCTCCCCTTGTCTTGGGAAGACTTGCGCTATACTCTGCCGCAGAAAATTGACCGCTGCCCGACCAGACGTTTCAAAAGGGTCGAGAACAAAGCTCTGCGGTCTCACGGACAACCTCAGCAAAGGGCGAAGCAATGAGCGATATCAAAAAAGTCGTTCTGGCCTATTCCGGTGGCCTGGACACCTCTGTCATTCTCAAATGGCTGGAAGAAACCTATCAGTGTGAAGTCGTGACCTTCACAGCCGATCTTGGTCAGGGTGAAGAGCTTGAACCAGCACGCAAAAAAGCGGAAATGCTGGGCGTCAAGGACATCCGTATCGAAGATGTCCGCGAAGAGTTCGTTCGCGACTTCGTCTTCCCGATGTTCCGCGCCAACGCACTGTACGAAGGGGTTTACCTGCTGGGCACATCCATTGCCCGCCCGCTGATCTCCAAGCGTCTGATCGAGATTGCAGAGGAAACCGGTGCGGACGCTGTCGCCCACGGTGCAACAGGCAAGGGCAACGACCAGGTTCGTTTCGAACTGAGCTGCTACGCCCTGAACCCGAACATCAAGGTTATTGCGCCATGGCGCGAGTGGGATCTGACATCCCGGACACGCCTGATCGACTTTGCCGAGAAGCACCAGATTCCGATCGCAAAGGACAAGCGCGGCGAAGCGCCCTTCTCCGTCGATGCCAACCTCCTGCACACTTCTGCAGAAGGCAAGGAAATGGAAGATCCGTGGGTTGCACCGGGTGAGCACGTTTACTCCCGTTCCGTTTCCCCGATGGACGCCCCGGATGAAGCAACAGAAATCACTGTTGAATTCGAACGTGGCGATGCTGTTGGCATCAACGGTGTCCGCATGAGCCCTGCTGAAATCCTGACCCGCCTGAACGAGCTGGGTGGAGCAAACGGCATTGGTCGCCTCGACCTGGTGGAGAACCGCTTCGTGGGCATGAAGTCCCGCGGCATCTATGAAACACCGGGCGGAACTGTTCTTCTGGCAGCCCACCGTGCCATTGAGTCCATTACCCTTGACCGCGGTGCAATGCACCTCAAGGACGACCTGATGCCGCGCTATGCAGAGCTGATCTACAACGGCTTCTGGTTCAGCCCGGAGCGTGAGATGCTTCAGGCCCTGATCGACAAGTCCCAGGAAAACGTTGAAGGCACTGTCCGCCTGCAACTCTACAAGGGCAACGTGATCGTGACAGGACGTGAGTCCGGCAAATCACTCTATTCCCTGGAGCATGTCACCTTCGAGGAAGACAGCGTTTACGACCAGCGCGATGCAGAGGGCTTCATCAAGCTCAACGCCCTGCGCCTGCGCCTGCTGAACAAGCAACGCTAGTCTCCCGGCCTCTCCCGAAAAAGCCCGTGCAGCAGCGCGGGCTTTTTTATTGTCTGCCAAAGTCACAGAACTTCACAACAACTTGTAGGGCTAAAAACTTGAAAATCCTTATGGTATCCTTATTTCTCAGGAAGATGGGGAACGGATTTCGGAAGGTAGGCTCATGAGTCGTCTGGACAGCTTTATACGCCGCGTTACTGCACAACGTGAAATTCTCAACTTCATGATTGAACAGGTGCAATCTGTGCCGGGAACAGTCCTGGAACTGGGATTGGGCAACGGCAGGACCTTTGATCACATTCGCGAAGCCCTGCCGGATCGGGAAATCTTCGTCTTCGACCGCGCCATTCGTGCAAACCCGCGTTGCGTTCCGGATGGCGAGCACATGATACTGGGCGAAATTCGCGACACTCTCGAGTTTTGCGGTCCCCGAATCAGGGAAAAGGCCGCTTTCATTCACTGCGATCTCGGCTCGGGAGATCCAACCACGGATCTGGCAACACAGAGCTGGATTTCCCCTTTGATTGCCCTGCACTCGGCACCGGGCGCTCTCATTGCTTCAGGACTGGCCCTTGATCTGCCCGGTTATGAGGTTCTTCCGCTGCCCGGCGGCGTTCAGGAAGGACGCTATTTCCTTTACCGGGCACCAGCACAAACAACACGGGTCGCTGCCGAATAGGTCCTTGGGCTTGTCACCTCCCGAGCTTTGTGGTCTAAGCCAAGACAAAGCTCAGAGGAAAATGACATGACCGACAGCGAAGACAAAAAGGAAAAGAAGGACGATCCGGTCGCCCTCTTCATCCTCAGTCACCTGAAACAGAACCCGGGCACACCAAGCCCGGATGACATTGCCCGCGCCCTTTATGCCACCAAGGCCAAAAAGGGCGACCCCCGCGATGCATGGCGCAAGTACCTGCCCGCCGTCAAACAGCAGGCGCTGTTTCTGGCGCGTACGGAACGGGTTCACATTCTCCGCCACGGCGAACCGATTGATCCGAACAAACCGGTCAAGGGTCTGATCAAACTGGCCCTGCCGAAATAGGCAAACAAAAAGCCCGGCTGAATTCCAGCCGGGCTTTTTGTTTTTCTGGATATCGCAGAGCGATTACTTGCCCAGCAGATCCGGCTGTGGCAGGCCGAGCTTGCGTGTCGCAGCTGTCAGTGTGTTCACCAGCAGGCAGGCAATGGTCATCGGACCAACACCGCCCGGAACAGGTGTGATTGCACCGGCACGCTCCATTGCAGAAGCTGTGTCAACGTCACCCACCAGGATGTTCTTGCCATCGCGTTCGATGCGGTTGATGCCCACGTCGATAACAGTTGCGCCTTCCTTGATCCACTCGCCCTTAACCATTTCAGGACGGCCAACAGCAGCAACAACGATGTCCGCACGACCAACCACCTCAGGAAGGTCCTTTGTACGACTGTGCGCTGTTGTTACAGTACAGCTCTCACCCAGCAGAAGCTGGGACATCGGCTTGCCGACAATGTTGGAACGACCCACAACAACAGCGTTCAGGCCGGACAGGTCACCAAGGTGATCCTTCAGCAGCATCAGGCTGCCCAGCGGCGTACAGGGAACCAGTGGAGCCTGGGCGCCGGTTGCACCGGTCGCCAGACGGCCGGAGTTGATCACGTGGAAACCGTCAACATCCTTTTCAGGAGAGATCGCGTTGATGATCGCGTGGTCATCAATGTGCTTCGGTACAGGCAGCTGAACGAGGATGCCGTGAACGTTCTCGTCATTGTTCAGCTCTTCAACCTTGGCCAGCAGCTCTTCCTGGGTTGTTTCAGCAGGCATTTTGTACTCATAGGAGTTCATGCCGACTTCCTTGGTCATCTTGCCCTTGGAGCTGACATAGACCTTGGAAGCAGGATCTTCGCCCACCAGAACCACGGCCAGACCAGGCGTCATACCGTGATCGTTTTTCAGTTTTGCCACTTCTTCTGAAATGCGGCCACGAAGTTTTGCAGCAAAAGCCTTGCCGTCAATGATTTGCGCGCTCATCTGTCGTGAACTCCCGTATCAATCTCATTACTTTGGAGTCGCCGCCTGACCACAGCAGTCAAACGGCCCTAAACCAGTCTTTGGCTATCTATAGGGGATGGTGGAAAGGATGCAACACGAAAGGCTGCAGATTGCCCCTCAACAGAGCCAATCCTGATCCAAATTTTAGAAGAGATGATTTCCCTTTCTGATCAAGCCAGATCGGAACTCTTCAAAAGGATGACACCCGCTTCCTTCATTGCCTCCAGCGCACGAGCCAGCGACCCGTCCAGATCAATCGCCCGGCAGGCATCTTCCAGCAACACCACCTCGAAACCTTCCTTGCGCGCATCCAGTGCGGAATAGAAAACACAGAAATCCGTTGCCAGTCCCGTCAGGAAAACCCGTTTGATTCCGCGCTCCCTCAAGGCCCCGGACAGCCCTGTCGGGGTCTTCTGGTCATTTTCGTAAAAGGCCGAGTAGGAATCGATCCCCTTGCGGAAACCCTTGCGGACCGTCAATTGCGCCGGATCCGTTTGCAAATCCGCGTGAAAGGCTGCGCCCGCCGTCCCCTGCACGCAATGATCCGGCCAGAGAACCTGGGTGCCATAATCCAGTTCGACAGTTTCAAACGGGGCCTTGCCACTGTGGCTGGACGCAAAGGAAGAATGACCGCCCGGATGCCAGTCCTGGGTCAGAACAACCGCCGAAAAACGGTCCACAAGACTGTTGATGACCGGGACAACAGCAGAGCCATCCGGCACCGCCAGGGCACCGCCCTCGCAAAAGTCGTTCTGGACATCAACAATCAGCAGCGCATCGCTTTCAAGGAGAGCAGCTGGCATGTCCTAGAACCCGCCCAGAAGCTTGAACTGCAGCTGTGCCAGAATATTCTGCAGGAAGAAGATCCCCAGCAACAGCACAATGGCAGACAGATCAATGCCGCCAACAGCCGGAACAACGCGGCGAATGCGCCCCAGAACCGGCTCGGTCAGGCCAAAGACAAAGTTGCCGATCATGCTGACAAACTTGTTGTAGCTGTTCACGACATTGAAGGCATAGAGCCAGCTCAGAATGATCGCGATAATAACCACCCAGCTGTAAAGCTTGAGGGCAACCTGAAGAACAGCGAAAAGCGGGCCAATAAGAACGTCCATGATGATCAAGCACTCAGAAGTTGTTGAAAGCAATCCGACCCAAGACTAACGGAAAAGCCAATTCCGCGAAAGCCTTGTCCGGCTCTATCCCGGATTTAGGAAGTCTTGCCCGTCAACTCAAGAGGGCAGGCCCTCTCTCTGGAAATCGTAGACCGATCCCAGCCCCAGTATTCCGGTCAGTTCATCCAGTGCCGTGCGGCTTTCATCCAGCAGTTCCGGATCAGCCAGATCTGCCGGACTCAAGTCCTCGCGGTAGTGGCGCATCACCCAGTCCTGCAGGGTTGTATAGAGATCTTCATCCAGAAGAACCCGCGCCCCGAGGGCTTCCCGATCAGCACCGGACAATACCACACGCAAACGCAGACAGGCCGGGCCACCACCATTGTTCATTGATTGCCTCAGATCGAAATAGCGCACCTCCTGCAAGGGAGAGTCATTTTGCTGAAGCAATCCGTCCAGATAGGCCTTTACCGCAGGGTTTTCCGCACAGTCCTGTGGCGCAATCAGTGTATGGCGTCCGGCAGAATCCGGCAGGGAAATCAGCTGGCTGTTGAAAAGATAGCTCCTGACCGCATCTGCAACCGGAACCGCATCGCGTGGCACCTCCAGAAAGACCATTTCAGCACCGCACTGCCAGGCCAGCTTCGCCCCCAGCTCGGCTTTCATGGTTGCAGTCTCCAGAAAGGCATCCTGATGATAGAACAACAGGGTCCGGTTCCCGACAGCAATCACGTCATTGTGGAAGACACCCTGATCAATCACCGCCGGATTTTGCTGTGTAAAAACAGTATTTTCCTCGCTCAGGCCGTGTCGGCGGGCAATGGCGCGACTGGCCTCCAGCGTCTGTCTGGCAGGAAAGTTCTGCGGAGCGGGAGCCCCTTTGCGCTGCGCTTCAACACCATAGACGAAATGCTCGACCCCGGCCGAATCATAATCGGCGCAGAACCGCGTGTGATTGGCCGCTCCCTCATCACCCAGTGCAGCCTGTGCAGGCAGCGCATCGTGATGGGCGAACCGTTCCTCGTCTGCAAAGATTCGACGCAGAATGCGCCCGGTAACCGGATGTTCCAGGGAACGATGCAGCATGGAGGTCAGGTTTGCCGGAGAAAAGTGCGTGCGACCATCAGCCGTATCGGCAAAGGGCGAAACTGTCCCCGCATTGGCAGTCCACATCGGGGAAGCCGAAGCGGACGCAGCCAGCAGGGTTGGCGCTTCCCTGCCAACCTTCTCAACAATGCTGCGGTCAATGCCGCTGTAGCCAAGCTGTCTCAGAAAGGGGACAAAGGGGCGTTCCTGCGGGGGCAGAACAGCCTGAATCATCCCGGCATCATGCAGGGCCTTCATTTTGGCCAGCCCCTGCAGGGCTGCCGCCCGCGGACTGGAAAGCTGGCCTCCGTGCTGATCCGATGCAATATTGCCGTGTGACAGACCTGCATGATTGTGCGTTGGTCCGACAAGTCCGTCAAAATTGACTTCCACAGTTTCTGAAACACGCATCTGCTGTCTCCTCAGGCCTTGTTGTCAGGGAGAGTCAGGCCCGGTGCGAGCGCATCCGGCACCACAAGAGCATCCGCCTGCATGGTTGCCACGGGATAGGCCGCATAGTCTGCCGCATAGAAGGCACTCGGGCGGTGATTGCCGCTTGCTCCTGTTCCACCGAAGGGTGCTGCTCCGGATGCTCCGGTCAGAGGGCGGTTCCAGTTGACGATACCGGCCGTGCTCTCCAGCAGGAAATCATCCCACAGGGCCCTGTCATCACTGAACAGCCCCGCAGACAGACCATAGCGCGTGTTGTTCGCCTCGCGAATTGCCGCATCAAGATCGGCAACACGGATCACCTTCAACAAGGGGCCGAAATGCTCTTCATCCGGCAGGTTTTCCACCGCGGACACATCAATCAGGCCCGGTGTCAGATATGGCTTGTCCTTGTCCAGACGGCGCGCTTCACGCAGCACAACAGCCCCCTTCTCCACCAGATCGGACTGCGCCTTCAAAATGGCATCGGCAGCAGAATTGGAAACCAGCGGTCCGATGAAAGGCGGTTCACCCAGCCCGCCAGGCAGCATTTCGGGATCAGGACCAACAGAAATACCGTCCATCTGGGCCTGCAGCTCTTTGAGAAAGGCCCCGGCTTCCGGCCCGTCGACCAGAATCAGGCGGCGCGCACAGGTGCAGCGCTGCCCGGTTGTCACAAACGCGGACTGGATGGTGTTGTAGGCCGCCGCACGAAGATCCCTGACACCGTGAACGATCAGGGGATTGTTCCCCCCCATTTCCAGCGCCAGAATCTTGCCGGTCTGACCTGCAAACTGCTTGTGCAAAAGCTCACCCGTTGCAGAAGAACCGGTAAAGAACAACCCGTCTAGTTCTTCGTGTCCGGCAAGGGCAACCCCCGTCTCGCGGCCACCCGGCACCAGATTCAGCACGCCTTCGGGCAAACCGGCCTCTTCCCAGAACTTTGTCATGCGTTCGGCCACCAGCGGAGTCAGATCGCTTGGCTTGTAAACCACTGTGTTGCCCGCCAGAAAGGCAGGAATGATATGGCCATTCGGCAAATGACCCGGGAAGTTGTAGGGACCAAAAACAGCGACAACACCATGGGGCCGGTGGGAAACAACAGCCGTGACACCGCCCGGCATGTCCTTTGAAGTTACGCCTGTGCGCTTGTCGTGGGAATCAATCGACAGGGCAACCTTGCCGATCATGGCAGCAACTTCCGTGCGTGATTCCCAAAGGGTCTTTCCGGTCTCCAGCGCAATGGTACGCGCCATGTCTTCCTTGCAGGCTTCCAGAATATCGCGATAGCGCTGCACAATGGCGATGCGCTCCTGCAATGTACGGCGAGCCCAGGGTTTGAAAGCGGCACGCGCGGCCTTCATGGCCTGATCGACATCATCGGCAGAGGCTGTGCAGCCTGACCAGACCGGATCGTTTGTCAGGGGGCTGACAGAGTCCATGGTGGCGCCCTGTCCCTTTTGCCAGACTCCGTTGATATAAAGACGTCCAGACATGTCATTCACTCCTTTGGGTCTCTCGCAGACCGGCTTATCGAATTTTGAAGGGACAGAATGCGACGGCATCACCCTCTGCCAGTTTGAGACCCCTTGCAGAGTCTGCGCTCATGTGAACAGAACAGCTTCCGTCATCCTCGCGGCTCAGCTCCATCGGAATCAGCGCAAGGCGGTAGCCCTCGCGCTTCCGGTTGGTCACGATATAGAGGTTGGAAGCATCTTCGGCCGGTTCCAGCTCCCTGAAATCACGCACCAGACCATCCCTGGAATGCTGGATTGTCCGGATCGAAGAACGGTGGCATTCAACAGAGGGGCCTCCATCGAAGACATCCACATAGCCCCGCCATGCAAAGCCTTCCTTTTCCAGTAGCTTCAGGGCCGGGCTGGAAGACTTGTGGGGCTTGCCGATCACCTCCTGTGCCTCCTGCGGCAGCAGATCCATATAGATCGGATACTTCGGCATGAGATCTGAAATAAACTGGGTGCCCTCAACGGCGGAAATCTTGTCCGCATTTTCAAAGGCAATGCCAAAAAACTTTTCACCCAGATTGTCCCAGAAGGGAGAACGCCCCTCATCCGTCTGGTAACCGCGCATTTCCGCGATCACCAGATCACCGAAACGCTCCGGAAAATCGCGCATCATCAGATAGCGGCTTCTGGAGAGAAACTGTCCAACGCCAGGCTTGCGATAGTCCGGCGAAAGATAGAGCGATCCGATTTCCGTCGTCCCGGTGTAGTCGTTGACCAGAGACAGAATACGGGTGTGCTTGGTTTTCTGCAAAACGGTGGAAGCCGTTGTCAGCGTGGACAGCTTGTAGGAGTAAAAGGGGGTTTGCAGCCCGACACCGGCATAGATTGCCGTCGTCCCGATGGCTTTCTGTTTCTCTGTGTCTTCCAGCACCAGAAAGTAGACTTCGCCCCCCGGTCCCTCGACAGCATCCTTGCCGAAAGACTCAACAGAACGGGTCAGCTTTTCAACCCATGCGCCTTCATTGGCCGGCATGGAGGTCATGCCGGTACCCACAGCGCGGGAAATCTCCATCAAATCGCCCAGATCGCTCAAGCGGGCGGGTCTCAGTACCAGCATATCAAAGCCTCACTTTCACAAAATGTTGTCGATTGAATACTTTATTGATCATTGCGCCCGGGAAAGGGAACCCGGCCAGAGGCCAATCTGTGCAACAGCAGGGCACTCAGGGCAGCCCGTTCGCTCAGGGACGACGCAATCATATACTCCTGATCGGAATGCAGGTTAGCCCCGCGCACTCCCAGGGTGTCGATGTTCACAAGTCCGGCAGCCGCAAGATTGTTTCCGTCACAGCAGCCCCCTGTGGCGCGCCAGCTCACGGACTGTTCCAGACTTTCACCACAGGATCTCAGGCTTTCAAAAAAGCTCTCGAGTTCCGGTGTCATGGGCTTGGCCTGACGCCCGAAGCCCCCATGCAGCTCAAGGGAAATGCCATCCTTCTCCTGCTGGCCGGCTTCCTCCAGAAGCCTTTGCAGCGACGCTTCCGTCCAGAGCTGATCATCCGGAGAGGGAACGCGAATGTTAAAGCGACAGAGCGCAAAATCCGGAACGACATTGTTCGGCGCACCACCGGACAGGCCTGCAACGTTGATGGTCACCCCGTCGCGTTGTCCGTTCAACTGATCCAGACGGCTCATGACACGGGCCAGAGCCGTCACAGCATTGCGCCCCGCCTGGAACTCGCGTCCGGCATGGGCAGAGCGTCCGCGCACGATCAGGGTAAAATTGCCGCTGCCCTTGCGCGCACCGGCCATTGTCCCGTCTTCAAGGGCCGGTTCAAAAACCATTCCCAGATCAGCCCGCCGAGCGGCAGCAGCCAGTTCCGCAGCAGAAGACAGCGAACCGACTTCCTCATCCGGATTGATCAGGATTTCCCACCCAAGAGCACCCGCCTGATCGCTTTTCTCGAAGGCCATCAGCGCATGGAGCATCACCAGCAGGCCTCCCTTCATATCCGCAGTCCCGGGACCACGGATCAGCTCTCCGTCACGACAGCAGCTCTGGAAATGGTGATCCTTTGGAAAGACCGTGTCACAATGACCACTGAACAGAATCTTGCGATTGGCTTCACGGTGTTTTGTCAGTTTCAGCAGGGGAGCCACCTGCGAACGCCGGACAGACCCGTCCGCAGCAACATCTTCACGCTCAGGCAGGGGCACAAACTCGACCTCGGCCCCCAGGGGAGCTGCAAGCGCAACAAGTCTTTGCTGCACGCTCCTGATCCCCTCCAGATGCGTGCTGCCGGAGTTGAGATCACAGAGATCTATCAACTCCTGCTCCATCCGGTCCTGAACAGCCTGCACCGATGCAATCAGTGCCTGCTCCCTGTCTGAAAGAGACAAAACCATGGACCTCAGCCCTCCGCGCGGGCCAGCAGCGTTTCAGCCGCAGCCGCAAGACGATCGATCGCCGTATCGATTTCAGCTTCTGTGACATTCAGTGGCGGCAGCATGCGCACCTGGTTGTCACCCGATTTTGCAACCAGCATCTGGTGATCATCGCGCAGACTGACCAGCACATCCCCGTTCGGAACAACACACTTGAAACCAAGCATCAGCCCCTTGCCGGAAACGGAATCATAAACATTCGGATAGCGGGCAATCAGACCAGCCAGTTTCTCCTGCAGATAGGCCGCCCGGGACTGAACGGATTCGAGGAAGCCCTCTTCGCTCAGCAGGTCCAGAACGGCATTGCCGATCGCAGTTGCCAGCGGGTTTCCACCATAGGTGCTTCCGTGTGTTCCAAAAACCATGGCCGCAGCAGCCTTGTCGTTGGCAAGACAGGCTCCCAGGGGGAAACCACCGCCGATACCCTTTGCCAGGGACATGATATCAGGTTCCACACCATACCACTGATGGGCAAAGAGCTTGCCTGTGCGACCCATCCCGCACTGAACTTCATCCACCATCATCAGGATATCGTGCTCATCGCAAAGACGGCGCACACCCCTGAAGAAGGCTTCATCAGCCGGACGGATACCGCCTTCACCCTGGACAGGTTCCAGAATCACACCTGCAGTCTGCTCCGTAATCGCGGCTTCCAGAGCAGCCAGATCACCGTAAGGCACCTGATCAAAGCCCTCGTCTTCCATCAGGAAGCCCTTCATGTGCGCCGGATTGCCGCCCGCTCCGACCGTCGCGATTGTCCGGCCGTGGAATGCACTGCTGAAGCCGATGATCCGGTTTTTGACACAGTTGTGTCCGGCAGCTTCAGCTTTGACAGCCTGGTACTTGCGAATGGCCTTCAGGCCGCACTCGTTTGATTCCGCGCCGGAGTTGGTAAAGAAAACCTTGGTCGCAAAGGACTGCTCACACAGGCGGGTTGCCAGACGTTCGGCCTGGGGAATGCGGAACATGTTCGAAAGGTGCCAGACCTTTTCAGAGGCCTCCTGCAGCGCCTTCACAAGATAGGGATGGTTGTGCCCGAAAGCAGACACCGCAATCCCGGAATAGAAGTCCAGATAGTCCTTGCCGTCATTGCCGTGCAACCAGACACCCCTGCCACTTTCAAAGGCAAGATTTGGCGGGCTGTAGGTCGCCATCATGGCTTCGCGACCAAGCAATACAGAGGGTGGTGTCGGGGTGGACATAATATACAGACTCCTGTCTTGGCCAGCCCGCACCCGCGAGCGGCCCTGTGTCATTTCTCCTGAAAAAGGATACAGAAGATTCTTCGAAATGAGCTTTCTTATTCACTATGAAAAAGCGCATAATCTGCCTAGAATTAAAGCACCATGAAATATTCTGCATCACAGGAAAACATTGAAAACAGCGCCTCTTCAAAAGAAAAATCAAGATAAATAATTGATAAAAATAAATAATATCTTCGCACCAAGGACATGCACATGAACGATGAACAGAAGCTGGACCGCATTGACAGAAAGATTCTGTCAATCCTTCAGAGCAATGCACGAATCAGCAATCAGCAACTGTCCGAAGAGGTCGGCCTGTCACCCAGCTCCTGCCTGAAAAGAACGCGACGGCTGGAAGATGCCGGCCTGCTTGGCCCCTATCTCGCGTCCATCAACCTTGATTCTCTCTGCCGAAGCGTCACTGTACTCGCAACCGTCGTACTCAAAGACCACACCAAGGAAGCCTTCATCGCCTTTCAGAAGCACGCCAATTCCATCCCGGAGGTCCTCGAGTGCTACATGGTCAGCGGGTCCTTTGACTTTTTCCTGCGGATCGTTGCCGCAGACATGAACAGCTACAACCACATCAATGACCGACTGCTTGATTCCGATGTCGGCGTCCTGAAAGTCAGCAGTCATGTTGTCCTGAACCAGAGCAAAAGCTTTGAAGGCTTTCCTCTGGAACGTTTACTCTGATGTCCCAAAGCGTCGTCCGGCAGACAAATTGTTTCCCGAACAGAAACAGTTTTTCTTTTATTCGCCCCCTACACCCGACAGAAATTCCATCTTAGTTTAGCATCAGACTCGAAAAACGAATGCCCGATCCCATCTTGAAAAGGGCCATCACGAACTGTTGAAGCGGGAGTGAAGTTATGTCACTGAAGAACACAGCCACACGCTACGGAAGCGTCGCTCGCGCGCTGCACTGGTCCATGGCGCTTCTCATCATCACCCTGATTGCCATGGGTTTCTGGATGGGAACACTGAGCGAAATCAGTGAGATTATCTATTACGTCAACCTGCACAAATCACTTGGCATTATCGCACTTTTCCTCGGAATTCTGCGCATTGTCTGGCGTTTTGTTTCCCCGCCTCCTCCGCTTCCGGCCGATCAGCCTGCCCATGAAAAGCTTGCAGCCCACACGGCCCATCTGGCGCTCTATCTGATGTTCATTGTGCAACCTGCAGTCGGCATCGTGCATTCCTGGGCGACAGGCTATCCCATCGTATTTTTCAACATTTCCCCCCTTCCTGCACTGATGGCCCCGGACAAAGGGCTTGCAGAAATTCTGGGAGCAACCCACTTCTATGTTGGTTGGGCTTTAGTGTTCGTTATTGCGGCTCATGCTGCTGCGGCCCTCAAGCACCATTTTATCGACAAAGATGATGTGCTCCTCAGAATGTTGCCTCACCGCGCCCCCCAAAACGGGCGTGACGAGTAATCCTTCGCCAAATCGTTGGACAACACGCAAACAGAAAGGAGCACCACAAGATGGAAACAAGCTCTATGAAAATGACGTTGAGACTTCTGGCCTCAGTTCTCTTTATCATTCTGGCCATTGCCTTTATCGGCCGTTCACATGCACAGGCTGCCCCCCTCTGGACCCTGACAGATGACAGCTCTGTCGGCTTTACAGCCGAGCAAAGCGGTGCACCGGTGCCAGGAAAATTTGAAGAGTTCTCAAGCGAGATCAAGTTCCACCCGGACCAGCTGGACAGCAGCAGCATTCGCGTTGTGATCCAGACAGGCTCTGTCAACACCGAGGACAACTCCCGCGATGGCACGATCCGTTCCGGCTCCTTCTTTGACAGCGACAGCCACCCGGAAGCGACCTTTGAAGCCAGCAGCTTTGAAAAAACCGGCGACGACCAGTTTGTTGCCAAAGGCACGCTGAACCTGCGCGGCACAAGCAACCCGCTGGAGCTGCCCTTTACCGCCTCGGTTGAAAACGGCGTTCTGAAAGCCAGCGGTTCAACAACCCTTGAACGTCTCGACTATGGCGTCGGGATTGGCGAATGGGCCTCCACGGCTGTTGTTTCCAATACTGTTGAAATCAACTTCGACATCATCGGGAACCAGTAACTGTCGCAAGCTCGGCCAGAGCTTGTCTTTCATGTGAGTTTGATGATCAGCCTGCCTGTTTCACCACAGGCAGGTTTTTCTTTGTTCCGGAGAAAAAGCATCCTTGGCATCCGGCTTGCCGTTGTTGTAGCGTCCTGCCATGACACTCCTTAAGCACATAGACATTTGTAACCACTGGGTCCCCGGCGACTATTCCCCCTGGTATATCGGGAACACGCGACAGGGCTGGCTCAAACACGATTTTTCCGAAACCCTGCTCCAGTACCCCGAGCTCTTTGTGAGCCACGGCGAGGGCCTGCAGCTCGCACCGGCGCTCGACACATTCGAAAGCCGGACGAGCACCGTTCAGGGCCTTCTGACAGAACTGGCCCGGCAGGAGAAAATTCCCGCTCTGCGCAACGAACCCTTTGCCGTGCGGCAACAGTGGGATGCCCCTGCACTCATGACCCTTGATCGCGGAGCCGCAGGAATTTTCGGCATCCGGGGCTATGGCGTCCACATGAACGGCTTTGTGCGCAGGGGGAACGAATTGCTGCTCTGGGTCGGCAGACGCGCGGAGGACAAGCTCTCCGCTCCGGGCAAGCTGGATCACATCGTTGCAGGCGGACAGCCCTATGGACTGAGTCTGCAGGAAAACCTCATCAAGGAAGCGGAAGAAGAGGCCGACATTTCGCGGGAACTGGCAGGGAAGGCGATTCCCTGCGGCATGCTCAGCTATCGCTGCGAGCGCGAGGACGGACTGAGGGATGATCACATCTTCTGCTTTGATCTGGAGCTTCCCGAGAGCTTTGTTCCCCGCAATATAGACGGCGAGGTTGCAGGTTTCGAGCTTTGGTCTGCTGAAGATGTTCTTGAAAACCTTCGCGAAACAGAAGACTTCAAATACAATGTCGCCCTGGTGCTTCTGCACTTCATGATCAGACATGGCGTCCTCTCCCCGGATGAGACAGGCTACACCGAGCTGGTTCAGGGTCTGTCACGCATTCCGGCCGAGCCAGTTTAACAAAAGTGGTGCGCCAGTTTTTTTTGTCACGGCCACTAATCCGGTTGGAAGCAGAGGCGTAAAGTGCAAGGATCACGAAGCAAGCCACCAGTAACAACCTGATACAAAAGGACAGATTTCATGGATATTATTCTGAATATCTTGATTTTCCTCTCTCTGGGCGTTGTTGTGTTCGTGCTCTTCGGTGGTCTGATTTCCATGGCCCGCGGCAATCATGAAAAATCAAACATCATGATGCGCTATCGGGTGATTGCGCAGGCCGGAGCCCTTGCCGTGATCGCGATCAGCCTCTGGCTCAAGCAGGCTGGCGCAGACTAGGCACAACACCCCTTCATAACGTGGAGAACAGCATGGTTCAGCTGACCAGAATCTATACGCGCGGCGGAGACAAGGGAAAGACCTCTCTGGGAAGCGGCCAGCGCGTTGCCAAACACGACCTGCGTGTGGACGCCTATGGCTCTGTCGATGAAGCCAACGCGATCCTCGGAATCGTGCGCCTTCATACAGGAGACTCCGGTGATTCCAGCCTCCGGGAAATGGATGCTGTTCTGAGCCGGGTCCAGAATGATCTCTTTGATCTCGGGGCTGATCTCTGCACGCCTGAAATCGAGAATCCGGAATACCCGCCCCTGCGGGTTACAGCCCCCCAGGTCGACGCTCTTGAAGGCTTCATTGACGTCTACAATGAAAAGCTGGAACCCCTGAATTCCTTCATTCTTCCGGGCGGCAGCCCTGCAGCGGCCTACCTCCACCAGGCCCGCACTGTCACCCGCCGTGCAGAGCGCCTTGTTTCGGCCCTGTCCGACCGCGACGAGATCAACCAGCAGGCCCTGCGCTATCTGAACAGGCTCTCCGATCTGCTCTTCGTTCTGTCGCGCGCCGCCAATGAAAACGGCCGCAAGGACGTGCTGTGGGTTCCGGGCAAGAACCGCTAATGCGAGAGCTAATCCGATCACGAAACGAGGATTGGTCGTAATCGGTCAATCTTCTCCTTCAGGAAGTCGCAAAAAAGCACGAATGAGATCATTTTCCATGCTGTGATCCGAGATGATTGACAGCCTCTTTTACGCCGCCTATGGTTTCCGCGAATTGGAGGCTTGCAGGGCACTTTTTAGCCAGGTGTTCTGCGAACGAAAAAATAGCAAGGATCCCTCTCGATGAAAGTTCTCGTCCCGATTAAACGAGTCATCGACGCAAACGTTCAGGTCCGCGTTAAAGCTGACCAGAGCGGCGTTGAACTGACAAACGTCAAAATGGCCATGAACCCGTTCTGCGAAATCGCCGTGGAACAGGCCGTGCGCATGAAGGAAGCAGGAACAGCAACAGAAGTTGTTCTGGTTTCCGTTGGCAACCAGTCTGCACAGGAAACACTGCGCGCAGGTCTGGCAATGGGTGCTGATCGTGGCGTTCACGTTCAGACTGATGACGATCTGGAGCCACTGGCAGTTGCCAAGCTGCTGAAAGCTGTTGTCGAGAAAGAAGAAGCCGGTCTGGTTGTTCTGGGTAAACAGGCAATCGACGGCGACAACAACCAGACCGGTCAGATGCTGTCCGCACTGCTCGGCTGGTCCCAGGGTACATTCATTTCCGAAATGGAACTGGCTGGCGACACAGTCAAGGTAACCCGTGAAGTTGACGGCGGCCTGCAGAAGGTTGACATCAAGATGCCTGCCATCCTGACCGTTGACCTGCGCCTGAACGAGCCGCGCTTTGCGTCCCTGCCAAACATCATGAAAGCCAAGAAAAAGCCGATTGATGCCATGAGCGCAGCTGATCTGGGTGTCGATGTTGCTCCCCGCCTGAAGGTTCTGAAGGTTGAAGAGCCTGCTGCACGTGCTGCCGGTGTCAAGGTTGCAAACGTCGCTGAACTCGTCGACAAACTGAAAAACGAAGCAAAGGTGATCTGATCATGTCCATTCTTGTGATTGCCGAACACGACAATGCTGAACTGAAAGGTTCAACACTGAACACTGTTGCTGCTGCAAACGCCATTGGCGGCGACGTACACATCCTGGTTGCTGGTGCCGGCTGTGGTGCTGTTGCCGAACAGGCTGCCAAGGTTGCCGGTGTTTCCAAGGTCCTGAACGCTGATTCTGCCGAATACGAAAACCAGCTGGCTGAAAACGTTGCTCCGCTGATCGCGAAGCTCGCTTCCGGTTACAGCCACGTTCTGGCTTCTGCGACAACAAACGGCAAGAACATCCTGCCACGTGCCGCTGCACTGCTGGATGTTCAGCAAATCTCCGACATTGCCGGTGTCGAATCTGCGGACACCTTTGTGCGTCCGATCTATGCCGGCAACGCTCTGGCAACCGTTCAGTCCTCTGACTCCATCAAGCTGATCACAGTGCGCTCCACAGCTTTCGAAGCTGTTGCTGCCGAAGGTGGTTCCGCTGCTGTTGAAGCCGCTGACGCAACGGGTGATGCAGGCCTGTCCAGCTTCGTTTCTGCCGAACTGACAAAGTCCGATCGTCCTGAACTGACTTCTGCCGGCATCGTGATTTCCGGTGGTCGCGGCATGCAGAGCGGTGACAACTTTGCCATGCTCGAGAAGGTTGCTGACAAGCTGGGTGCAGCTGTTGGCGCATCCCGTGCTGCTGTTGATGCCGGTTACGTTCCAAACGACTACCAGGTCGGTCAGACCGGCAAGGTTGTTGCTCCGGATCTTTACATCGCCGTTGGTATCTCCGGCGCGATCCAGCACCTTGCAGGCATGAAAGACTCCAAGTACATCGTTGCAATCAACAAGGACGAAGATGCTCCGATCTTCCAGGTTGCAGACTACGGTCTGGTCGCAGACCTCTTCGACGCTGTACCTGCTCTGGAAGCCGAGCTGGGCTAAGTTACGCCTGTACAAGGCACCAGGAAAAACGGGGCTGACTTGTTTCAGCTCCGTTTTTTTTTGCGCTCATACAAAGCCTCTGTTTAAACTACAGCCAAACAGGAAGTTCATCTGCAAGGATAGCAGTTTGAAAACAGAGGGTCCCGACATGACGATCACATCAATTGAGCAGATTTCGACCATTGGCGTTATTGGTGCAGGACAGATGGGCAACGGCATTGCCCATGTCTTTGCCCTGGCCGGCTATGATGTGGTGCTGGTTGATATCAATCAGGAGCAGCTGGACAGGGCTCGCGACAGCATCCGGAACAACATGACCCGGCAGGTCAGCAAGGACCGGATCACCAAGGACGAGATGGAAAGCGCCCTGGAACGTCTCAAGACCTCCAGTGACAATCAGGCTCTTGCACCGACAGACCTCGTGATCGAGGCAGCAACCGAGGACGAAGCCATCAAGAAGGAGATCCTCAAGAGCATCTGTCCGATTCTCAAGCCGGATACCCTGCTGGCGACGAACACCTCGTCGATTTCCATCACACGTCTGGCAGCGGTAACGGATCGCCCCGAACGCTTCATGGGCATGCACTTCATGAATCCCGTTCCTGTCATGCAACTGGTCGAACTCATCCGCGGTATCGCCACTTCGCCGGAGACCTATAGTCTGGTTCAGGCGCTGACAGAAAAGCTGGGCAAAACCCATGCCTCTTCCGAGGACTTTCCGGCCTTTATCGTCAACCGTGTTCTTATGCCCATGATCAATGAAGCGATCTATACACTCTATGAAGGTGTGGGAACCGTTCAGTCCATTGATACAGCCATGAAGCTGGGCGCAAACCATCCGATGGGGCCACTTGAACTGGCCGATTTCATCGGTCTGGACACCTGCCTGTCCATCATGACAGTGCTCTATGACGGTCTGGCAGACAGCAAATACCGCCCCTGCCCGCTTCTGGTGAAGTATGTCGAAGCAGGATGGCTCGGCAAGAAGAGCGAGCGTGGCTTCTACGATTATCGCGAGGATCCACCCGTTCCAACGCGATAGGCAGACGCCACAGCCCGCCCTGCTGACTGACCTCTAGAGCGAATCGTAGTATTCAACCAGTTTGAGAACCTCCGGACGGTCCCATTCAAAGGGGCCGAACAGAGCGCCAACAACATTGCCGGCCTTGTTGATCAGGAAAGTCGAGGGCATAACCTGAAGCTTGAAGGCCCCTGCCAGCTGGTTGTTGTCATCCTTGTAGACATCCAGGTGATTCAGGCTCAGTTTCTGAAAGAATTCCCTCGGGACACTCAGATCCCCCCGGTCCACGGAAACAGTCACAACACGCAGCTTGTCCTTGCCCGCTTTTTCCTGCAGGCGATCGAGTGACGGCATTTCCTTGACACAGGGTGCACACCAGGTTGCCCAGAAATTGAGGAGCGTCACCTGCCCTTCAAAATCCTTGAGTTGAACTGGCTGTCCATTTTCGTCTAGAAAGGACGCCTGAGGAGCTGGAACCAGCTGATCGATCACCGTATAGTTCTGCACCAGTTGACCTTCCAGAGGCACAGACTGGGCCGATGCGCCCTGCACTGAAAAGGCGGACAGAACAAGCCCTGCAGTCACAACGGCTTTTGCGGCAAGACGGGATACAACAGAAGAAACAGCCCTTCGCGGGGCCAGGGAACAAGTGGAAAAAGCGATGAGCGACATGACGAAAAAATCCTCCAATGCCATGTGGGGTGGACGCTTTGCAGTAGGTCCGTCAGAAGTGATGGAGAAGATCAATGCCTCCATCGATTTTGACAAACGCCTCTATCGCGAAGACATTGCTGGTTCGAAAGCTCACTGCGCAATGCTTGTAAAACAGGGCATTATCTCTGCTGAAGATGGGGAATCCATTCAAAAAGGTCTAGACACAATTCTGCGAGAAATTGCTGAAGGCCACTTTGAGTTCTCGGCTGCGCTGGAAGATATCCACATGAACGTGGAGTCCCGCCTGCGCGATCTTATCGGTGACGCAGCAGGCCGGTTGCACACAGCGCGTTCCAGAAACGATCAGGTTGCCGTTGATTTCCGCCTCTGGGTTCGCGGAGCAGCAGACGAGCTCGACAAGCAGCTGGGCCTGCTGCTCGAAGCCCTGATTGATCAGGCCGAAGAAAACCATGACGCCATCATGCCCGGCTACACACACCTTCAGGCCGCACAGCCCGTCACCTTTGGCCACCATCTGCTGGCCTATGCCGAAATGCTGGGCCGCGATCGCAGCCGTCTGCGTGACTGCCGTGCACGCATGAACGAATGTCCGCTTGGTGCTGCCGCCCTGGCGGGGACCTCTTTCCCGATTGACCGTTTTGCCACTGCAGAAGCCCTTGGCTTCGACCGCCCGACAGCAAACTCGATGGATTCTGTTTCCGATCGCGATTTTGCCCTGGAATTCCTGTCTCTGGGTTCCATTCTCGGCATGCACCTCTCCCGCATGGCGGAAGAGTTTGTGATCTGGTGCTCCGAGGGTTTCCGTTTTGTCGAGCTGTCCGATGCCTTCACAACCGGCAGCTCCATCATGCCGCAAAAGAAAAACCCGGACGCCGCCGAACTGATCCGCGGCAAAGTCGGGCGCGTCATGGGCTCCCTCAACACCTTGCTGGTCGTCATGAAGGGCTTGCCCATGACCTATGGCAAGGACATGCAGGAAGACAAGGAACCGGTCTTTGATGCCGCAGACACCCTGATTCTCTGTGTGACCGCCATGGCCGGCATGGTTCGGGACATGAAGTCCAACCGCGAGCGCATGATGGCGGCAACCTCCGCCGGCTTCCTGACCGCAACAGACCTGGCTGACTGGCTTGTTCGCGTTCTGGGCTTGCCCTTCCGCGATGCCCACCATGTCACAGGCACCCTGGTCAAAATGGCCGAAGACAAGGGACTGGATATCGCAGATCTCTCACTGGAAGAAATGCAATCGGTTGAATCACGGATCACAGATGATATCTTCTCTGTGCTGACTGTTGAAGCCTCTGCACAGAGCCGCACAAGCTATGGCGGTACAGCGCCAACAATGGTAAAAGCAGCAGCAGAAGCAGCACGCAAACGTCTGCTGTAACAGCAGAATTCAGGCAGAACAGACAGAAGAGGCTTTTTGGAATGAACAAAGGACAGAAACACACCGGACTGTCGTCACGGAGCCTCTTCATCCTGTCCCTGATCGCTCTTTTCGGTGTGACAGCCTGCGGAAAGGTCGGCAACCTTAAGAGACCGGAAGGGGATGCGCCCTATCCAAGGGAATACCCTGCGCCACAATCACAGGTTCCCACAAACAGGAGCAGTGAACCCGTTCAGCAAACCACTCCTGACGTTTCCAGCGGAATTCTCATTCACGGCAGAAACAGCAATACAAAGACAACAACCTACTGACTGTCTTGAAGACAACCCGTTTCAGGAAAAAACACTGCCGGTCTGCACAGCCTGATCAACCGCTTCGAGCATTTCATCAAGTTCAAAGGGCTTGCAAATGACGGAGTGGACCAGATCATCAAGGTTTCTGGCGCGATCACGCTCATCCGGATAGCCCGTCATCAGGATAATCGGAACGGCAGGACAGTCCCGGGCCACTCTCAAGGCAAGACCGATACCATCAAGCCCGGGCATGACAATGTCCGTGATCAGAAGGTCATATCCACAGCCCTGCAGGGCTCCAAGAGCCTCGGTCCCGTCCACAACGGCTACGACCTCATGCCCCCTGGCATGAAGCACCTTGTGCAGCAGTGTTCTTTGAACTTCATCGTCTTCAGCAATCAGAATACGCGCCATTCAAGCGACTCCCGACCCATCCCAATAGTTAAGATATTATTAACCACATATGGGGACGACGGAAGCAAAAAGCAAAAGCCCCGGTGGATCTGTCCTGTCCTCCGGGGCTGTATCTGCGTTCAAATCACAAATTTTATCATTCCTGATCAGGATGTTGGCTCAAAATCCGGTTCCTTCAGGGACTGCTCGTCACTGACAAAAATTGTAACGACATTTGAAGCGCCTTCAGTCGATGTCAGCGAGATTGTGAAGTTCTGGAACTGCCCCGGCTCCAGATGGGCCGGTTCCATTTGCAGGGTTTTGCGTGTCAGTGCGACACCCTCGCGATCCAGAAGGGAAGCCTGCAGTTTGGGAATAATCACATCCAGTTCGGTGATGTTCTGGATCTGACCGGAAATCACAATCAGGCTTTCGCCATTGTCACCACGACCCCGCTCCGTCTTCATATTGACCAGATCAAGGCCTTCACCCACCGGGAAAACAGGGATTCCCGCCAGATCATAAAGCTTCATGGCCTTGGGATAGAAGGTCACAATTTCCTTGCGGCCGTACCACAAACCTGCCCCGGTTCCTCCGATGATCAACAGCAACAGCACCCAGGCCAGAGCAGCACCGCCCCGTTTCCCGGTCTGCTTTGCTGCCTTGCCCTTTGCAGCGGGCTTTGGCTTCTTTCTTTTACGGGTTTCGAGCTCTTCAGGCTCGACAAAGTCATCCAGTGGCGGAGCAGAATCCAGCGGAGGGCGATCCCTGCCGGGTTCGTGTTCGGTTTCAGCCCCGGACTGTTCCCCTTCAGCATCCCCGTCTTGCGCATCATAGTCCCCGGCAGGCATCCCCATGTCTTCTGCCCAGTCAGGCGCTTCTTCCTCAACAGGCTGATCCTCAACCGGGTCCTGAACGGGGTCCTGAAACCAGACAGCCTGACATTCGCTGCAGCGTAACTTACGACCTTTGGGCTCCAGCAGCTTCGGGTCCAGGCGAAACTGTGAACCACAATCGGGACAATCAATAACCATGATCGCAAAAGATCCTGTGTCTACTCGTTATTTAAGGACAGCAACGGACGAATTATGCCGGACCAAAGATTGCGGAATCCTTTTCAGAAAGTCACAAAATTCGATCTTTATTGCATTCGGGGCAACAGAATACTGATCCAGCCCTTTTTCGTCCATTGATTAGTCGGCAAATTAAATGACAAAACAGGGATGCCACTTTGCGACGCATTGAAACTATGCCATTGTTTCGCCCATAAAAAAGGCTACGCCTTTCGCAATCCGGTTTGATCGCATCCCCCCAACCTCCTACCAGCAGGCTCTAAAGTGGTTCGATTTGAAGATGTCTCCCTCCGCTACGGGAATGGACCTGAAATTCTGAAATCAGTGAACCTGTCTCTGGAGCCGGGATCGTTCCACTTCATTGTTGGTCCCAGTGGCGCCGGGAAGTCATCCCTGATGAAGCTCATGTATCTCGCCCACCACCCCAGCAAGGGGCGCGTGACACTCTTCGGACGTGATACCCGGGAGATGTCCCGTCAGGACATGGCCAACATCCGCCGCAGAATTGGTATTGTCTTTCAGGATTTTCGCCTGCTTGATCACCTCAGCGCACTTGAGAACGTCGCCCTGCCCCTGACCATCACAGGGCAGCCGCTGGAAAAGGTTCGCAAGAATGTGACAGAGCTTTTGACCTGGGTGGGGCTGGCCGACTTTCTGGATGCAAAACCACCGACGCTCTCTGGCGGCCAGCAGCAAAGGGTTGCCATTGCCCGCGCCGTCATCGCACGCCCCAATCTTCTGATCGCCGACGAGCCGACCGGGAATGTCGACAACGCCATTGCGGAGCGTCTGCTGTTCCTGTTTGAAGAGCTGAACAAACGCGGCACGACAATTGTTGTGGCAACGCACAGTGATTCCCTGATTCGCCGGTTCAACCGCCCGATTTTCCGTCTGGCACACGGTGAGGTTCACCTGGATTACCCGAGTGTTGACAGAGCCCGGAAACCGAAGGAGAGCCAGACGCCATGATCTCTTCCTTCCTCTCGCGCAGCCACTCTGTTCCCCTCGACAATGATGCTTCAAGCAGGCTTCTGCCCTGGCTGATTGCCCTGATGGTCTTTCTGGCATCCCTTGCGATGGTCGTGGCCTTTTCCATGACAAAGCTTGCAGATCGCTGGGACAGTTCCCTCTCCAGGGGACTGACCATTCAGGTTCCATCCGGTTCGACCGAGGCTGAGCGCAACTTCACACGCGAGCAGATGGACAAGCTCGCACAGCGCCTTGAAGGCATAGAGGGTGTGTCTGCCGTCGCAATTCTGGGCGATGCGGAACTTGAACGCATGCTCGCACCCTGGCTGGGTACGGAAATCCTGATTCAGGACCTGCCCATCCCCTTTCTGATCTCCGTCGAGCTCGACAGTCTGGAAGGACGTCTTGTCGACGAGATTCGCAAGGCGGTCTCCGCCATTATTCCCTCCGCGGCAATCGATGATCACCAGCGCTGGATGCGCAGCCTGCTTAATCTGGCTGAAACCATCAAGCTTGTGGCTTTCCTGACGGTTTTTCTGGTCACAGGTGCGGCTGTTGTCATGGTGGTTCTGGTCACGCGCATGAGTCTGGCCATTCACTTCAAGCTGGTTGAGCTCTTTCACCAGATGGGCGCCTATGACAGCTTTATCGCCCTGAGATTCCAGCGACATGCCTTGCGCCTGAGCCTGCTGGGAGGACTGATGGGTCTTTTCCTGACAGGTGTCACCGTGGCGGTGATGAGCTATTTTATGGGGCAGGCCAACACCGCACTTCTTCCGCAGCTGACACTGACGTCATGGGAGTGGGCAGTTCTCGCACTCTTTCCCATCTCCGCCGGTCTCATTGCCATGATCACCGCCAGAGCCACAGTTCTGCGTTCTCTGGAAGAAATGCCATGAGACATGTTTTCAGAAGGGAACGGCACTCCGGCCTGACAGGTCGCCTGATCTGGCTGGCCCTCGTGGCACTGGTTCTTGCCTGGGGGCTGGGCTTTCTGTCCTATGCCGACGACCTGCCGGCTGTCATTGACGATGCAGACAGTTCCAGCGATGCCATCGTCGTTCTCACCGGCGGGACAAGTCGCATCAGTACAGGGCTGGACCTGCTCTCGGAAGGCAAGGCCGACAAGCTTTTCATATCCGGCGTCTACAAGGGCGTGGAGGTTCGCGAACTGCTTGAATCGGATCAGCACACCCCTGAAAGGCTCGAATGCTGCATTGTCCTCGGCTATCAGGCCGATGATACCCGGGGCAATGCTGCGGAAACCCGGCAGTGGGCCCGGGACAACAGCATCACATCCATTCGTCTGGTCACCGCGGCCTATCACATGCCGCGGAGCCTGCTGGAATTCAGGCACAGCATGCCGGATGTCACCCTGATCCCCCATCCTGTCTTTCCCCCGCATGTCAAGCAGCAGGACTGGTGGCTCTGGCCCGGCAGCAGCTGGCTGATTCTGTCGGAGTACAACAAATATTTGCTCGCACAGATTCGCATTTGGATCACAGACATGCTAGACCCTCTTTTCTCGTCTGACCAACAGTGATCTTTCAACCATGGTTTCTCCGCTGATCCTTCTGCGCTCCACAGTTTTCAATATCTTTTTTCTCCTCTGGTGCCTGATCTACTTCCTCGCCATCCTGCCCCTCGTTCTCGCGTCATGGAAAACCATGATGAAGGCAGGAAGCCTCTGGGCCCGCGGAACCTTTTTCCTGCTCCGGATCATTTGCGGAATCAAACTCGAGGTCAGGGGACGCGAGAACCTGCCCAAAGACGGCAAAAGCTATCTGGTGGCCAGCAAGCATGAATCAGCCGCAGAAACCATCAATCTGCTCATGATTCTGGAAACCCCCTGTTTCGTCCTGAAAAAGGAGCTGCTGAAGCTTCCGCTTTTTGGCTGGTTCCTCCAGTGTGGCAAGGTTATCGCCATTGACCGTTCAGCCGGGGCAAAGGCCCTGAAAATGATGGTTGAGGACGCAAAGGACAGAATGCAGACCGGGCGCCCGATCATTATCTTTCCCGAAGGCACGCGGACAGCTGTCGGGCAACGCCAGGACTTTCAGCCCGGTGTCGCAGCCCTGGCGACCGGCACAGGCCTGACCACAATCCCGACCGCATTGAATTCCGGGCTTTTCTGGGGAAAGAATGCCTTTGTAAAGCGTCCCGGAACAATGGTGGTCGAGTTCCTCCCGGCGCTGCCTGACGGCCTGAGACGCAAGGAGTACATGCCCTTGCTGGAAGAGACCATCAACACAGCCTCTGACCGCCTGACAGAAGAGGCTCTGAAAGCGGATCCGGGCCTGATCAGGGTCGTTGAGGAATCCCGTGCGAGAGGTGCATCCGGCTCCTCCGGCGAGGCTCAGTAAACATCATCCGCATCACGCACGGATCTGGTCACATCGCTTCTCGGATCAAGACGCGAGATCACAGGTGAGGACGGCGGAACAGGGATGTACTCGTTCCTCTCCTCCCGCGGCAGGGATGTACGGCGGGACATCCGGTAGAGCGCAATCGCGATAAAGGTGACAGCCAGAATGACCGTGTGCAGGAAAAGTCCGCCCGGTCCGACAAAATGCATCAGCTTGGTCGCAGTGATCGGACCAAGGGTCATTCCGACCCCGTAGGCCAGCATGAGCGTCGCACAAAGCGGCACCATTTCGTTTTCCTTACAGTAGTCTCCGGCATGGGAGAGCGCGATCGGATAAACAGACATGGTGACCCCGCCCATGACAAAGATCAGACCGATCTGGGCCCAAAGTCCCAGCATGGTTTCCATCAGGATAAAGAGCAGACTGATCGCAGCAACACAGCTCACGGCAAAGACAAGCACAGTCCGCCGATCTCCCCGATCCGAGGCGATGCCCATCGGAATCTGGAACAGAACCGCTCCAAACTGGAAACCGGCCACCAGCAAAACAGCCTGCTCCGTGGAAAACCCGATCGAAGCGCCATAAAGCGACAGCAGGTTTGCGAGCGGGCTGTTCATGATGCCCACAAAAAGACAGGCAATGAAGGCAAGGGGGGAACGATCAAACACCTGCCGGATCGACATCCTGTCCTGTCTTGCATTGTCCGGATTGGTGCTCTGGGCTTTCGGATTGCCGCCCTTGCGCATGGCAACGGGCAAGAGGGACATGGAAATCAGCGCGCTGACCAGCATGAAATGCCAGTTGCCAAAGATCGTTGCCAGTGTCAGAGCCAGTGGACCAAGACCCTGGGCCACCTTGTAACAGAGGGTATAGACCGCAAGGACGCGTCCGCGCCGACTCGAATCAGCCTCGACCGTGATCCAGCTGTCCGAAACCGTCAGCATCCCCGCAAAGCAGATGCCGGACATCAGACGCGCAATACTCCAGAGACCAATCGAGGTGTCAATGGCAAGTGCCAGGGTCAGCACCGACAGCACCGTTGCAAAACAGGCAAAGGCACGGATATGACCGACCTTGGCAATCAGTCTGGGCGCATAGAGGCATCCCAGTAAAAAACCGCCGGCAAAAGCGGCGGTCATGTACCCGATTTCTGCCGAGGAAAATCCGGCTTCGGCCATCCGCAGGGGCAGAAGCGCCGACATGAGGCTCATACCGGCCTGCAGCAGCACAACCCCTGAAATAATGGCAGCCAGGGACGCATAGGGCGAAGAGTGTGGTTGCGAGATCGAAGTGGTCGTCATTGTCCAGATAACCCGTGCCGTTTCCTGAAGCTTAAAACCATAAGGAGTGAAAAAGGAATGAAGAAAATGGCTTCAGAACGCATTTTTCTCTCTTTCCTGTTTCAAAACAGCAAAATCCCCGTCACGAAACAGACAATTAGGAGTCACATTCAAAACGCCTTTGCCCTATAGTTCCGTTTCAATCGGTTGGCAAACCGGTCCACTGGATACAACAGGAATCAAGAGACCAGAATGTCTGAAGAGACAGCCCCGCCCAATCCACAGGCCCGCCGCGTGATTCTTGTCAGCGGTCTTTCCGGCGCTGGACGCTCAACAGCGTTGAAAGCGCTTGAGGATGTCGGCTTTGAAGCGATCGACAACCTGCCCCTGTCCCTGATCGACCGCGTCGTCGAGGGCATGGATGACGCCACACCTCTGGCACTTGGAATTGACGCCCGCTCCCGTCACTTCACGACCCAGAATCTGACCCAGCACGTTCTCGAGTTGAAAGCCCGCAAGGATTTGAACCTGTCCTTTTTGTTCATGACCTGCTCTGACCAGGTTCTGGAAAGACGCTTCAAGGAAACCAGACGCCAGCACCCCATGGCTGACGGGCGCCCCTTGCGGGACGGGATTGCAGCAGAGCGCCGTTTGCTGGTTCCGCTTCAGGAAAATGCCGACCTCGTCATTGATTCCTCTGCCCAGACACCCGCCGAATTCAAACTGACACTGGCCGCCCAGCTGGGACTGAATCAGCAAAACCATATGACAGTTCAGGTTCTGTCCTTCTCCTTCCGCTTCGGAATTCCGACAGAAGCCGATCTTGTCTTTGATGTCAGGTTTCTCAGAAACCCGCATTATGACCCGGACCTTCGCCCCCTGACCGGACAGGACAAGGCCGTTTCCGACCATGTTAAAAGCGATCCGGAATTCGGCGGTTTTTCGGACAGACTGCTGGCTCTGGTTTCTCCCCTTCTGCCCCGCTACGAAGCCGAGGGCAAAAAACATCTGACCATTGCAGTCGGCTGTACCGGAGGACGACACCGCTCCGTAACAGTTGCCAACTGGCTGCACGCCAGACTGAAGGAACAGCACGACGCCATTGTGCTCTCCCACAGGGATATCCACCGGGACAAGGAACGCTATCAGGCCTGAAGCCCGACCCCCAAATCAGGCCGCTTGTAAGCACCTGCCTGACACGGTAGCTTCTTCCCCACGATGACAACGATTTATGCCCGGCGACACGGGCAAGAGGAAAGACAGAAACATGATTGGAATGGTCCTCGTCACACATGGCAACCTCGCCCTGGAAATGATCGCAGCACTTGAACATGTTGTCGGACCCCAGGACGCTGTTGCCTCGATCTGTATCGAGCCGGATGACGACATGGAACAAAGACGGGCGGATATCATAGAATCCGTTCAGAATGTCGATCATTCCAAAGGCGTTATCATCCTGACCGACATGTTTGGCGGCACGCCCTCGAACCTCGCCATTTCGATCATGGACAAGGCAAACGTCGAAGTGATTGCCGGAGTGAACCTGCCGATGCTGATCAAACTGGCAGCCATTCGTGAAAGCCGGGACATGAAAGCTGCCGTTCTGGAAGCTCAGGAAGCCGGGCGCAAATACATCCATGTCGCTTCAGAACTTCTGAATGACAACGGCTGAGGCAACACGTTTTCACAATGACCCAGGATCATCTTCAGACCACAGTCCCTGAAGCGGATTTCAGCAGTGAAGCCGTTATCCGGAACAAACGCGGCCTTCACGCCCGTGCTTCGGCTCGTTTCGTCAAGCTTGCCGGAAACTTCTCGGCACAGATCACCGTATGCCGCAAGGACACCTGTGTTCCGGGCGTTTCCATTATGGGGTTGATGATGCTGGCAGCCTCTCCGGGCACCACACTCAGGATTTCGGCAAGCGGAGCGGATGCCAGGGAAGCTGTTGAAGCCCTTTGCCAGCTCGTTGATGACAAGTTCGACGAGGAATAGAGCAGTGTCATGACAGACAGGAAAACGGACATGGAAAGGCCCGAGGAAAACTACGCTTCCATCCTGCAAAGACAGGAAGACGAGAAGCTGTTTCAGGGTCTTGGCGTTTCCCCGGGGATCGTGATCGGCCCCGTATATGTCAGTGCTGCCAGCGAGATCAGCGTTCCCGACTACTCCCTCGCCACGCGCGATCTGGACCGGGAACTCAACCGTCTGGACTGCGCCATCGAGGAAGCACAGGAGCAGGTCCTGAAGCTCAAGCGAAAGGGCGAGGACAACCACGGCGAATCGGCTGAAGAGCTGTCCCTGCTGCTGGATGCCCACCTCCAGATGCTGGCCAGCAAGAGCATGATCGGGGGGATTCGCGCCCGTATCCAGACGGGGCGAAAGAATGCAGAAGCTGCGGTCATGGCCGAAGCCAAACAGATTATGGCCCGCTTTGCCAAAATGGATGATCCCTACCTGCAGGGCAAGGCGCAGGAAGTCAGGGAAGTGGCCCTCCGCCTGATCCGCAACCTGATCAAGGCGACCAGTGACAGCTACACCGGTTTGAAAAAGGGTTCCATTATCCTTGCCGAGGACATTACCCCGGCTGACACGGCCCAGATGGACCCCGGCACTGTGGGCGGCTTTGTTGCCGCTCTGGGCGGACCGGAAGGGCACACCGCGATCATGGCCCGCTCCCTTGGGCTTCCGGCCGTTCTGGGGATACCGGATCTGATATCCGTCGCAGAGACATCGCAGACCATTATTGTCGATGGTTCGCGCGGCCTTGTGATTCTCAACCCGACAGATGAACGGCTGAAGGACTACCGCAAGCGCGCCAAGGCAGAAGCCGATGAAAACCACGCCCTGGCAGGCTTGCGTTTTACCAGGGCTCTCACGCTTGACGAGATCGAACTGAATCTCCACGCCAATATCGAACTGCCCCGCGAGACAGAAATCGCCCTGCATCAGGGTGCAGAGGGGATTGGCCTTCTGCGGACCGAGTTCATGTTCATGAACCGCGAGCAGCTCCCCGATGAAGAAGAGCAGTATCAGACACTCTCGACCATTCTCGAGGCAATGGACGGTCGTCCCGTCACCATCCGGACACTGGATGCAGGCGGGGAAAAACTGGTTCAGGCTCTGGACGGGCTGGACCCCAAGGCCATAAACCCTGCCCTCGGCCTTCGCGCTGTCAGACTGAGCCTGAAACACAGCGATCTTTTCAAGCAGCAACTGGCTGCCATACTGCGCGCTTCACTGCGCGGTCCCCTACGCATTCTCCTGCCACTGGTGACAACAGCCGGGGAGATTCGCCAGACGCGACGCCTCCTGAAGGAGGTTGCAGATGAACTCAGGGCAAAGGGATACAAAATTCCGGAACAGCTCCCGCCTGTCGGTGCGATGATCGAGGTTCCTGCTGCAGCTCTGGCCGCCGACGGCCTTGCCCGTGTTGCGGATTTCTTCGCGATCGGGACCAATGATCTGACCATGTACACTCTGGCAATCGACCGCGCGGATGATCAGGTCGCCTATCTGTACAATCCCCTTCATCCGGCGGTTCTGCGCCTGATTGAGATGACAGTTCGTTCTGCCAACTTTGCAGGGATTCCCGTCTCCGTCTGCGGAGAGGTTGCCGGAGACATCCGGTATCTTCCACTGCTTGTCGGTCTTGGCATTCGCGATCTGTCCATGAGCGCGCATTCCCTGCCGCGGGTCAAGAAACGTGCCCTGGCCCTTTCCGTCGAGGAAGCCAAACGCCGGACAGAAAAGATCATGGCCCAGAATGATCCCATCCGGATTGCCACACTTCTGGAAGACTTCAACGACAACATTCAGGCCGGTTAATGCGACCAATCAAAGACTTTTCAAAAGAAGACCGTCAGAAAGTCCGCTATCTGCTCAGCGACATAGATGACACCATCACCAGTGAGGGGCGCCTCACGGCAGAGGCTTACCAGGCACTGGAGGACCTCAAGGCTGCAGGTTTTGTTGTGGTTCCGATTACAGGCCGGCCAGCAGGCTGGTGCGATCACTTCTGCAGAATGTGGCCGGTGGATGCCATCGTTGGTGAAAACGGCGCCTTCTATTTCCGGTATGATCATGAAAACCGGAAGATGGTTCAGCGCTACTGGAAAGACGAAGAGACCAGAAAGGCAGACCGCCTCAAACTGGATCAGCTCCGGGACAGAATTCTGGACGAAGTTCCCGGCTGTGCCCTGGCCTCCGACCAGAACTACCGGGATGCGGATCTCGCCATTGATTTTTGCGAGGATGTTCCCCCGCTCCCCAGAGAGGATATCAGCAGGATCGTCTCCCTGTTTGAAGAGGCCGGTGCTGTTGCAAAGGTCAGTTCAATCCACGTCAACGGCTGGTTCGGAAACTATGATAAACTGTCCATGACCCGCCTTCTTTTCCGGGAGGTCTTTGGCGAGGAGCTGGAGACTGTCAGGGAAGAGGTGGCCTTCAGCGGCGATTCTCCGAATGACGCCCCCATGTTCGGCTTTTTCCCGCATTCTGTCGGCGTGGCAAATGTCCGGGATTTCGAGGACCAGCTTGCCGCAAAACCGGGCTGGATCACAGAGGGGCACAGCGGAACCGGATTCGTGGAAATGGCGCGACTGCTGATCAAAGCCCGCAAGCCTGACTGATCTTTTCTGTTGATGTTTGCACCGGACAAGCATAAGCAAAAATGATCATCTCCTGAAAAGGACAGCTGCAATGTCACATCTCGATCTTGATCTTCGTGCACTCGACATCTTCGTTGCCGTGGTTGAATCAGGCGGAATGACAGCTGCAGCCCAGCGCAAGGGCGTCACACAGTCTGCTGTCTCGCAGGCTGTTTCGGGCCTCGAAAAACGGATGAATGTCAGTCTGATGGACCGGGGTGTCCGCCCTCCGGCCCTGACACCGGCCGGCAAGATGCTGTTTGATCGTGCCCGCAATCTGCTGGACACCGCCAGAGAGACCTCCTTTCTGGTCAGGGCACAACAGCAACAGTCCCTGCCCCGCCTGAACGTCGGCATGGTTGATTCCTACGGAACCACGGTCGGCCCCTATCTGGTCCAGTCCCTGACAGATGAAGCACTGGAATGGTCGATCTGGTCCGGTCTGACAAAGCTCCATTTCAAAAGGCTCTTTACCCGGGAAGTCGACATTGTCATCACAGAGGGCCAGGTCGATACAGAAGAACAGATTCTCAGTCACCGCTTGCTGCAGGAGCCCTTTGTTCTTGCTGTTCCGGCCGGTTATGACAAACCCATAGAGACTCTCCATGACCTCATGGAGGACTATCCCCTGATCCGTCACAGTTCACGCTCCCTGACAGGCCTCAATATCGAATCCCACCTGCGCAGACTGGGTATCCGGGCCTCCAGACGTTTCGAGTTTGACACCGGGGACACAACACTTGCCATGGTTTCTGTCGGCATTGGCTGGGCCATCACAACCCCCCTGTGCCTCCTGCAGGCAAAAGGCAGGCTGGACAGCATCCGCGTTGCCCCGCTGCCCGGGCCTTCCTTTACACGCAGCCTGATGCTGGTCACCCGCCGGCACGAGCTTGAAAGCCTGCAACGCAAGATCGTTCAGGAATCGAACTCCATCCTGAAAGAGCACTACCTGCCAGAAATTGAAAGCTTTGCCCCCTGGGCTCTGAAGCACTTCAAAATCGGGCAGGAAGGTGATCCTGCATACTATTAATAAAACTAATGTTGTCTATTAGGAAGCAAGGCGACATCATGTCATTCGACGAAGAGTGGTCTCTTCCATGCAGAGAATGGTGTGGTGTTTCAGATGCCCGCTGTTTTCTGGTTTGATATTCAGTTCTGAAAAGCCCGTTCAGGTGAAACTTGTTTGCAGAATCGTGCTGTTTCGACTGACCTCATTTGATCCTGCCTCAGGATCATACCGTTCATGTCTGGATCCTTAAGGACTTGGACTTTAGGGATCAACTTTCAGCAGAATACCCCGCAAGGGTATTCTGCTTTTTTTATTGCTGAACATTCCGTGCTGTCACAGCGCTCAGGAAGAGCGCACCCTGCGCACGCCTTCAATGTAGCCCATTGTGTAGTCAACAGCAGTCCAGGCCGTCACAACCGTGGCAATGGTCAGAAGCCAGAAGGAAACCTCCGGGACGGACCAGTACTGGCTGAAGAAATCCTCCAGTCCGAACATGCCGACAGTCCAGACCTGTGCCGTTGCCTGGACAATCGCCTTGATCTTGCCACTGGACCGCGCGGCCATCGTGATACCCTCCTGCTGTGCAAAAACACGAAGATAGGCAACAATAATGTCACGGCTGATAATGATCGCGGCAAACCAGACCGGCAGCCAGCCCACAGCCATAAGCCCCAGGAAAACCATGGCCCGGTAAAGGCTGTCGCTCATGGGATCAATGATCATCCCGAAACGACTGACGAGATTGTAGCGACGTGCCAGAAACCCGTCCGCTGCATCGGAAAACTCGGCCAGCAGCATAATGCCGGTCGCAACGATCAGCAGATCCTTGTCGTTTTGCAGGAGCAGATAGATCACAACAAAACCGATAACACTGCGGAAAAGACTGAGGATATTTGGCAGGGACATCACATTTCTTTCCCAATGGCTGCAGGACTCTGCAGATGATCGAAACAGGGTTTCCTCACCTTCGCGTGCAACTGGCAACAGCAACTGGGCACAAAAAGGTGACAGAGACAGGAAATGCTTTATAACAATGCTTATATCCCTGAACAAGGCTCCGAACGACGAAGAAAAACACACCCGAGACAACAACCATTAACCGGTCCTTGTCTTTCATGGGGTTAGTGTTTCTTTCAAGGCCCTGCCCGGAGATACCGACTTGAATGAATGATACGGACGCATGAAAAGCTGGTTCAGACATAAGCTCCACGCCCGCAACAAGAAAAACTGGATTTCAGGCTTTCTGAGACTCCTGTACTACCGTTTGATCATCCCGATTCTGCGCTCCATTGATCAACCCCATCTGGTCGCGCGTGGCGTCATGATGGGCCTGATTCTCGGATCAACTCCGACTGTTGGTGTGCAGCTTTTCATGATTCTGGGGGTGTGGTGGGTTTCAAACTACATTCTCAAGTGGAAGTTCAGTCTGATTCTTGCCATGGCCTGGTCCTGGCACTCCAATCCCTTCACCATGATTCCACTGTACTATCTGTTCTACATGACAGGGTCCGTGCTGCTGTTCGACTTTGACCACAGCCAGAGCTTTGATCATTTCGAACACGCCCTGGGCGGTCTGCAAAATCCTGACCAGTCCTTCTGGGAATCCCTCTATCACGGTATTCTGCTGCTCTGGGAAAAAGTCGGCGTTTCCATCTTTATCGGCTGCATCCCCTACATGATTATTCTCGGCACTCTGGGTTACTGGATTGCCCTGAGAGTCGCGACGAAATGGATGCATCGCAAACAGCACAAGATGCAGGAAAAAAGCAAAACCCGTACGGCGCAAAACAATGAAAAGCTTGGGCAACATCAATGACCTCTCCCGGCAACACGGACACTCCACGCCGCAAAAGAAAACCGGATCAGAAAAAGTCCGGACAAAGGAAATCAGGTCCGCGCGGGCAAATGTCTCCCCGCGCCCTGGCTCTGGCCGCACTGGGCAACGTTCTCCAGAAAAAACAACAGCTCGACGAAGCTCTCAAGCCCTTCTCCTCACAGCTTGAAAAGCTCGAAAGCCGTGATCGCGCCTTTGTCAGGCTGCTGACCACCACAACCCTGCGACACCTCGGCCTTATTGACCGCGTCATCAAGGCCTGTCTGGATCATCCGATCTCTGACAAACAGATCGAAGTCAAAAACATCCTGCGGCTCGCCACTGCACAGCTGCTCTATCTCGACACGCCGCCCCACGCAGCCGTCAGCACGGCTCTTGATCTGGCCACACACCCTAGGAACAAGCCCTTCAAGGGGCTGATCAACGCGCTTCTTCGCAGGATCGCTGAGGAAGGAAAGGCCCTGCGGGAACAGGAAGACCCTGAAATCTGCAGCGTCCCTCCCTGGTTCTGGAACCGTCTGTCCTCCAATTATGGCGAGGACAGAGCCCGGGCCATCATTCAGTCACAGCTGCAGGAGCCTCCCCTGGACCTGTCGGTCAAGTCGAACCCGGCTGCCTGGGCTGAAAAGCTCGGCGGACAGCTTTTGCCAAACGGCTCTGTGCGTCTCCCGGCCGGATCCGGAGATCCCTCGCTTCTGGAGGGTTATACAGAGGGCGAATGGTGGATTCAGGACGCCGCAGCGAGCCTTCCTGCAAAGATGCTGGGCAGGACGGAGAATCTGAAAGTGGCCGACCTCTGCGCAGCTCCCGGCGGTAAAACAGCAGAGCTTGCCAGTTCCGGAGCAGAGGTCCTCGCGCTCGACATCTCGGCGAAAAGGCTGGAGCGCCTCGAAGAAAACATGGAGCGTCTCGGCTATCACAATGTGACAGTTCAGGCGGCAGACATCAGGGACTGGGCTGAAAGCAGCAATGAGCTTTACGACGCCATACTGCTGGATGCTCCCTGCTCCGCGACCGGCACCCTGCGGCGCCATCCGGAACTGATCCGTATCCGCAAGGCCAACGCCATTGAGTCCCTGTCCTCCGTTCAGACGACACTGCTGGAAGCCGCCTGGAAACGCCTGAAACCTGGCGGAACCCTTGTTTTTTCAACCTGCTCGCTTGAACCCGAGGAAGGACAGGATCAGGTTGATCTCTTCCTTGCAGCCCACAGCGGGGATGCTGCGCGCAATCCCCTCTCACCGGAAGAGCTTGCCGCGCTGACACAAAGCCCGTCTGAAGAGGAAGCCTTTGTGCCACTGGTCACAGCTGATGGAGACCTGCGTTGTCTGCCCTGTCACTGGCGCGATCTTGGCGGCATGGACGGTTTCTTTGCAAGCCGTCTGATCAAGAAGAAGCCCGCAGCAAACTGAGACTCTCACAAAGAACAATCACGAATTCATACAAAGAATTGATAATTTGTCTGGACAGAGACAGACAGAGAACAGAAACTCCTGCGTATTAAAAAATAACAATACTCCTCAATACGACGGTTGCAATGTTGGACATTCAGGCAGACTCGCTTCTGCAGGGGAAAGAACCCTCTCGCCCGAAAATTTTCGTGATCAATCTCCCCTCCTCGACAGAACGACGGGAGAGAATCTCCGCTCAGCTTGACAGACTGGGGCTCGAATACGAGATCACCGAAGCCGTCAACGGCCACAAGCTGACAGACGAGGACTGGGCGCTCTATCGCAGAGACAAACGCCAGAAGATGTTTGGCAAGGATCTGACCATCGGTGAAATCGGCTGTTATCTCAGCCACTATCGCCTCTGGGAACGCATCGTGCGCGAAGATCTGGCAAAGGGAGCCATCATTCTGGAAGATGATGTTGTCATCAGCGATGACCTGCCGCAGGTTCTGGACAGCCTCTCAAAGACGGACCTGAAGTGGGAAGTCCTTCGCCTTTGTGGCATTCGCAAGCGAAAGTACAAAACGCTGGAACAGCTCGACAACCACTACAGACTCGTTCGTCTCAACCATGTGGCCTGCGGTGCTGCAGGTTACTGGATCAATAAGAAGGGAGCCTCACGGCTTCTTCCGATCTGCCGGGAAATCATCTGGCCTGTCGACATCATTCTGGACCGCTACTGGAAAACCGGTTTGCGTATTCTCGCCATCCAGCCCTATGTAATTGACCAGTGCCAAAACGACGTCCCTTCCGACATCGACCAGTGCGGAGAACAGCGAAAAGCGCTGAAAGGGAAGAAAAACCTCTCTCTGTATTTCAGAAAACGCCTGCGCCGTCTGAATGACACTGTTCACAGAACCTGCCATAACTTTATTGACAGTCTGGGATAGGAAAGGCCGCCAATGGCGGCCTTTCCCCTTTCCGTCCCGATAGTCTCAGACAGCCTTGATGTCCCTGGAAAAGGTTCCGACAAGCTCGCGCATCATCGTGGCCCGATCTGAAACCTCCTTCGCAACCTGACTGACAGAGCGCGCCGCACCGTCTGTTTGCCCCGAAGCAGCACTGACAGCGTGAATGTTCGTTGTCACCTCGGCCGTCCCGGCAGAAGCCTCCTGAACAGAACGGGAAATCTCGGAGGTCGCCGCACCCTGCTGATCAATGGACACAGCAACGGAAGCCGAAATCTCGCTCATCCGGTGAACCGTATCACCCACACCCTCAATAGCTCCGACAGCGCCTTTGGTCACCTGCTGGATTTCCTGCACCTGCCCCGAAATGTCCTCGGTCGCCTTGGCCGTCTGATTGGCGAGATTCTTGACTTCGCTTGCCACAACCGCAAAGCCCTTGCCGGCTTCACCTGCACGTGCGGCCTCGATTGTCGCGTTGAGAGCCAGCAGATTGGTTTGCTCGGCAATCTCGGAAATCAGCTGGACAACCTCTCCAATCCGGTTCGAAGCCTCTTCCAGCTGGCGGATGGTTTTGACATTTGCCGTCACCTCGCTGACAGCCTCATCGGCAATGCTGTTTGATTCCTTGACCTGACGGTTGATCTCATCAATCGAGGAACTGAGTTCTTCCGCAGCCGAAGCCACGGTCTGCACATTTGCAGAGGCTTCCTCAGCCGCCGCTGCAACAGCATTGGATCTCAGGTTTGCATCCTCGGCACTTTTCAGAAGCTCATCGGATGTCGTTGTCATCTGGGTCGCCGAACTGGCGACATCCTGCAGGATTTGCTCACTTGCCTCTTCGAAGTTCTGAATCAGGCTCTCAATCTTTCTGGTTCTCTCCTCGCGGAACTGAACCATTTCAGCTTCCTTTTCTGCCATCTCGTCCTGTTTGATGGCATTTTCCTTGAAGACAGAAAGTGCGCGGGCAATGTCGCCGATTTCATCACCGCGATCCTCTCCGGAGATATCAAAACCGCGATCACCATCAGCCAGTGCCAGCATCTCGCCGGTCGAGCGCGACAGAGGCGAAACAATACCACGTGCAAAGTACCAGCCCATTCCCACAACAAAGAGCAGAACAACACCGCCAACCACAAAAATCATCATGCCGATTTCATGCACGGCATGCAGGGCTTCATCCACCCCGATATCCAGCATAATGGCCCATCTCTCACCCTCGAAATCAACAGGCTTGTAAAAGGTAAAGAACTCTCCACGCCCTTCCAGAACCTCGCGGCCCACACCGCTTTGCCCATCCAGGGCCGCTTCAACGAAACCGCTTTTCTGTTCTGTCGCAAGGATGGATGTCTCCCCCTCGGCAACAAAACGGGAGTCCGTGCGCATCATTCTGTCGGAACCAACGAGAACAGAATCCCCGACAGCGCCCAGCCCCGTTGCATCGTTCACAATAAGGTTGAGACGATCGACAGGAATCTGAATGATAAAGGAACCGGCAAAGCGGCCACTGACAAAGACCGGTGCCGCAAGGAAACTCGCCGGAGCATCCGCACTCGGTCCATAGGGTTTGAAATCATCGAAGACCATGGTTCCCTTGGCAGGATTGGCAGCAACCGTCCTGGCAACCGTTGCAAGACCACTGTCTGACCATTCCCCAGTGACCAGATTGGTGGCGTAATCCAGCTCCTTGAAAACCGAATAGACAACGTTGCCCTGGGGATCGATCAGGAAGATGTCATAATACTGGGTCTGTTCCAGCATAGTCCTGAAAAACGGATGATAGATCCCGTGAACAGAGTTGTAACTGTCCACTCCCGAAGCCGCATCCAGAAGATGCTTTTGCCCGGTCGGGTTCGGATTGTCGGTTATATAGGCTTTCTGAAGGTGTTCCAGGGCATTTCCCCTGGCATTTTCCACCGCATCAAAGCTGTCGGAAAAGGCCACCAGCGCTTCCGCGACATGGGCACTCACAGAAGAGCTTGAAACCTGGAAGGAAATATTATCCAGCTCGCGTCTCACATTGCCGTATCGCGTCTCTCCAAGGGCTTCCAGGCGCTCAATGGCAAGTTCTTCCAGAGCCTTCCCCATCGTAAAATTGATAAGTAAGCCAACGGATACAATGCTGATAATGGAAACTAATACAAAGAGAATCGGCAATTTTTTACTGAGTCTCATATCCTTAAAAGCCATAGCGGTCTCCCAAAAACACACTTTCGCATTCTTGAATTCTTTTTCGACGCCTGCTTTTTTATCTTTTTATATATGATTATTGAGAAAACTTAATTTTATATGAATAAAAAACACCAAATGGTTTATTCAAAATCACACTCAACTCCCTAAGGTTGATATAGTCCAATCAAAAACGCACGTGCTTATAATTTCCACAGTCAGATACCGGAAAGCACCGTCCCCTATCAGCCATGGACGCCTGAACAAATAGTGCTTATAAAGTCTCCAAATCCAAAGATCGGTAAGGAACCTGTCATGCCAAAACCTGTCCGCATTGCGCCATCCATTCTGGCTGCAGATTTTTCTTCTCTCGGAGAGGAGGTCCGCAGACTGGATCAAGCCGGATGTGACATGATTCACGTCGACATCATGGACGGCCATTTTGTGCCCAACATTTCCTTTGGCCCGGCCATCACCAAGTCCATCAGGCACTGCACAGACAAACCCTTTGATGTCCACCTTATGATTGCGCCGGTTGATCCCTACATTGATGACTTCGTCGATGCCGGTGCAGACATCATCACCGTGCATCAGGAGGCAGGCCCCCATCTCCACCGGACCATTCAACGCATCAAGGCCCATGGAATCAAGGCCGGAGTGTCCCTCAACCCGGCGACACCGGTTGAAACCCTTGACGCTGTTCTGGAAGAACTGGATCTCGTACTCGTCATGTCTGTCAATCCGGGCTTTGGCGGTCAAAGCTTTATCGAAAGCAGCCTGCGCAAAATCGAAAGCCTGCGAAAGCGCATTGACCAGCTGGGCCTTGATATTGATCTGGAAGTGGATGGCGGGATCAATTTCGAGACAGCGCCCAAAGCCATTGAGGCCGGAGCAGATCTTCTTGTTGCCGGTACAGCAACCTTCAAGGGCGGCCCCGATCATTACGCTGCCAACATCCAAAAACTGAAAGGTGCTGCATAAAAGCAGCCCTTCGCGATCTTTTCATCACAATCAATTGGGAGTAGAACATTTAACTGCTCCCAATTTTTTCTGTCAGGGTCACATCTTGCAGCATCTTCCCCTCCTCCCCAAAGGCAAAGCACTGATCGCTTTTGCACACGACATCATCATGCTGGCGGTGTCCTTTGCCCTTGCATTGAGCCTTCGACTGGGAATTGAAGATGCCGCAACGCTCTACTTTTCCGGCAAACTGGACGTCGCCCTTTCTCTCTTCACAGCGATGGGCATCCTGATTTTCTGGCTGGCCGGCCTCTACAGGGGAATCTGGCGTTATGCCTCCATGGCCGATCTTGCAACGATCCTGAAATCCGTTTCGCTGCTGCTCGTGCTCTATGTTCCGGCTCTCTTCCTCGTCAATCGTCTGGAAGACATTCCGCGCTCAACCGTTCTGATCAACTGGTTTGTGCTGATTTTCCTGCTTGGTGGCCCCAGACTGCTGTTCCGCCTGTACAAGGACGGCCTGCTCAAACGCAGCTTTTCCCTGTCTTCTGTCAGCAATCCCGGGCACCCCATTGTTCTGGTCGGCGCAACGGATCAAAGCGAGGCCTTCATCCGCGCGATGAGCCGGAACGCAAAGGCCCCCTACAACGTGCTGGCCCTTATCGATTTCAATCCGCGACGTGCCGGCAGAAAACTCCACGGTCTGACCGTCCAGCACATTGAACCCGAAGCCATTGGAACAGCCCTTTCAGATTACTTTCCGGCACCCCGGAAGCTCGTTCTTTCACGTCTGGAAGACCGCGAAACCATGCAACACCTGCGGGAGCAAACCAGCAAACTGGGAATCAAGCTGGAACGACTGCCCAAGGAATCAACGCTTGATTCAGGCAATGAAAGCAATCTGAAGGTTCAGCCAATCGCCATTGAAGACCTGCTGGGGCGTCAGCAGGTTCAGCTTGATCGTGCCGCCATCCGCGAGATGATCCAGGACAAAACCGTTCTGATTACAGGAGCGGGGGGATCAATCGGTTCCGAACTTGTGCGGCAAATTGCCAGCATGTTGCCCCGAAAACTCGTTCTGGTCGACAACGGCGAGTACAACCTCTACGCCATTGACATGGAGCTCCATCAGGCCCGAAACGAGGTTCCGAGGGAAAGCCTGCTCTGTGATGTCAGGGACAGGGCAAAGATTCAGGATATCTTTACCCGGCAAAGACCCGACGTTGTGTTTCATGCCGCAGCCTTCAAGCACGTCCCGATGGTAGAAGCCAACCCGCTGGAAGGCCTGAACACCAATGTTGTCGGCACAAGGAATGTTGCTGATGCCTGCCGGGACCACAAGGTCAAGGCAATGGTTCTGATCTCGACCGACAAGGCCATCAATCCACCCAACATCATGGGCGCCAGCAAGCGACTGGCAGAAATCTATTGTCAGTCCCGGGATATTGAAAGCCGCAACAACGAACAGGGAACCCGCTTTGTCACCGTGCGCTTCGGCAATGTGCTCGGCTCAACCGGTTCGGTTGTTCCCCTCTTCAAAAAGCAGCTTGAAGAGGGTGGCCCCCTGACAGTGACCCACCCCGACATCACCCGCTATTTCATGAGCATCAGGGAAGCTGTCGAGCTTGTCCTCCAGTCCGCCACCATGGGTCTTACCGACCTCACGGAGAGTCTGGGACGGATCTACGTCCTGAATATGGGGGAACCCGTCAGGATCGTTGATCTTGCCCGGGAGGTTATTCGTCTGGGCGGTTTTGTCCCCGACGAGGAAATCCAGATCGAATTTACCGGCCTTCGCCCCGGTGAAAAGCTTTACGAAGAGCTTTTCCACGACGAAGAACCCCTTGAGCCAACGCATCACGACAGCCTGCAGCTTGCGTCCCCCCGGGTTATCGACGCAAAGCTGGTTGCACAAAAGCTGGATCAGATCAAAAAGGCAATTGATCAGCAAAATACGGATGATGCAATTGCCATCCTGATGGAACTCGTTCCGGAATACTGCGGGCATCACAGGCAGGCTCTGCCGGACAGAGACCCTGCACAAAAGGAAGCCCAGAAAAAGCAGATCATTCACTAAAAAAGGCAGCCCAAAGGCTGCCTTTTCAATTCCTGCTACATCCTGAACTCTCTATTCAGGCGATGAACGGTCCAGGGAATAACCTGCAGAGCGGACTGTGCGGATCAGGTCCTTTTCCCCTTTCTCGTTCAGAACTTTCCTCAGACGACGGATATGGACATCAACAGTTCTCGGCTCGACATAAACATCGTGGCCCCAGACAGAGTCCAGCAACTGTTCACGGCTGAACACACGGCCGGGGTTCTGCATCAGATGGCGCAGAAGCTTGAACTCGGTCGGCCCCAGATGCACCTCGCGGCCGGAACGATAGACCTTGTAGGCAGACAGATCCATGTTGATGTCTTCAAAGGCAAGCATTTCGGTAAAGGTTTCCGGCTTGCTGCGGCGCAGCACGGCACGGATACGCGCCACCAGTTCTGCCGGAGAAAAGGGCTTGGTCACGTAGTCATCAGCACCGGAGTCCAGTCCGCGAACCTTGTCACTTTCCTCACCACGCGCCGTCAGCATAATGATGGGCGTGTCCTTTGTTTCCGGCAGGCGTCGCAGCTGGCGACAGACTTCTATGCCGGAGATCAGCGGAAGCATCCAGTCCAGAAGAATCAGATCGGGAGTCTCCTCCTTCGCCTTCAACAGGGCTTCCTCACCGTCGGCAGCTTCGTTTACACGAAAGCCTTCCTTTTCAAGATTGTAACGCAAAAGGGTTGTCAGTGCTGCTTCGTCTTCCACCACCAGGGCCAGGGGTTTCATCATCCATCTCTCTGCTAGAAAACATCAATTCTGTGGGAAACCGCACCTTGTACCAGACACAGTTTCCCAAAACACATAAGCCTTGTCACACTTTTGTTTCAGTTTCATGACTTCCTTGAAAACCGACAAAAGACACCTGGCCTGTCAACTCAGACTTCAAAAGCGGTCGTATCGCCCTTGGGTCGCTTTCCTTCGATCTGTTCCCCTGTTTCCAGATAATAGACCGTCTCGGCAATGTTGGTCGCGTGATCGCCAATGCGTTCGATGTTCTTCGCGATAAACATCATATGCGTACAGGCTGTGATGTTGCCGGGATCTTCCATCATGTAGGTCAGCAGCTCGCGGAACAGGGAGGTGTACATCTCGTCCACTTCCTCGTCGCGGTGCCAGATGTCGATCGCGCGGTTGATGTCCCTGTTTGAAAAGGCATCCATTGTGTCCTTGAAGATCGCCTGCACCAGGCGACCAAGGCGTGCAATCGGGGAAAAGGATGGTTTTCTGTCAACCTGGCCAATCGCAATCGAGCGCTTGGCAATGTTCTTGGCATAGTCGCCAATCCGCTCCAGATCAGATGCGATCTTCAGGGCGGAAATGGCCGAACGCAGGTCATCTGCCATGGGCTGTCTCAGGGCAATCAACCGGACAACTTCCTGCTCCAGCTCCCGCTCCAGATCGTCAATCTGCGCATCATTGGCCCGGACCTTCTGCGCCAGCTCGGCATCCATCCGGCACAAGGCATCAAGGGCTTCGGCAAACTGACTCTCCGTGAGCCCTGCCATGCGCATGATCAGGGTGTGGATATCATCAAGTTCCTTGTCGAAGGACGTTACAATGTGACCTGTGTTCATTCAGGTTAATCCTTTAGCTTGCAGGGCCACTCGCCCCTGCTGATCAAGTCATAATGACCGGAAAACTCTTGTTCTGACTAGCCAAATCGACCAGTGATATAACCCTGCGTGCGGCCATCGACAGGATTGGTAAAGACCTGGTCCGTGTCACCGACCTCAACCAGTTCACCCAGGTGGAAGAAGGCTGTCTTCTGCGAGACACGTGCGGCCTGTTGCATGGAGTGCGTCACAATCGCGATCGTGTAGCGCTCGCGCAGTTCGTCAATCAGTTCCTCAATCTTTGCCGTCGCGATCGGATCAAGCGCTGAACAGGGCTCATCCATCAGAATCACTTCCGGATTGATCGCAATTGCGCGGGCAATACACAGACGCTGCTGCTGACCACCGGAAAGCCCGGTTCCCGGTGTATCCAGACGATCCTTCACCTCGTTCCAGATGGAAGCACGGCGCAGGGACTTTTCAACAATCTCGTCCAGCTCCGCCTTGTTCTCGGCAATGCCGTGAAGTTTCGGGCCATAGGCGACGTTTTCATAGATGGACTTCGGGAAAGGGTTCGGCTTCTGGAAAACCATCCCGACACGCGCACGCAGCAGAACCGGATCCAGATCCGTGTTGTAGATATCCTCGCCATCAAACAGGATCTCGCCTTCGACGCGACAGCTTTCAATAACGTCGTTCATGCGGTTCAGACAGCGCAGGAAAGTGGACTTTCCACAGCCCGAAGGGCCGATCAGCGCAGTCACCTCGCGTTCAGGAATGTCCAGGTTGATTTTGTTCAGGGCCTGCTTTTCACCGTAATAGACATCGACATTGCGCGCTGTAATGGCGTTGCGCTTGGCTTCAGTCCCTTCCAGTGCAGCGTTGATGGTTGCAGCTGTAGTGCTATCGAGTGTTTGTGACATCGTTGAACTGTCCATTTTAAGTGTCTCCTTGATCTTTACTGCGAATACCGGATTTTTACCAGCGACGCTCGAACCGCTTCCGCAGAAGGACGGCCAGAGCATTCATTGCAAAGAGGAAAAGCAGAATGATGATAATAGCAGCAGAGGTTTTCTCGACAAAGGCGCGTTCCGGCGCATCGGCCCAGAGGAAAATCTGAACAGGAAGAACTGTTGCAGCATCGGTAAAGGATCCCGGGATATCCGCGATAAAGGCAACCATGCCAATCATCAGAAGCGGAGCCGTTTCACCCAGAGCCTGCGCCATACCCAGAATGGTTCCTGTCAGGATACCCGGCATCGCCAGAGGCAGAACATGGTGGAACACCACCTGGACGCGGGAGGCCCCCATACCCAGTGCGGCTTCGCGGATTGACGGCGGAACCGCCTTCAGCGCCGCACGCGCCGCAATGATGATGGTCGGAAGCGTCATCAGAGCCAGAACCATACCACCGACAAAGGGGGCAGAGCGCGGCAATCCGAACACGCCGAGGAAAACAGCCAGACCCAGCAGACCAAAGACGATGGAGGGAACGGCAGCAAGGTTGTTGATGTTCACCTCGATAACGTCCGTCCAGCGGTTCTTTGGGGCAAACTCTTCCAGATAGATCGCCGTCAGAACGCCAATCGGGAAAGAGAGGGTCAGGGTCACCAGCAGGGTCAGGAAGGATCCGACCAGAGCACCGCGGATCCCGGCATCTTCAGGTTCGCGGGAGTCGGCATTGACGAAGAAATCCGTGTTGAAATGGGTTTCAATGCGGCCTTCGGCCTCCAGCGTGTCCAGCCAGGCCAGTTCCTGATCCTTGACGCGGCGATCATCTTCGGGAAGGGTCCGGTCAATGTAGCCCTTGAAGTAGCTGTCCACATCATCGGAAACCTTCATCGCGATCCGGACTGTTGTTCCGATTTCACCCGGATTGTCCAGAACATACTCCTTGACGTTTCTGTCAGAGCCGGCACCGGCAATACCGAAAAGCTTGCGCAGCTCACGACGCCCCTCAACTTCCGGGAAAGCGTCCTGAAGGGCAGAGCGGACCAGAGCACGGTACTTCGAGGAGGAAACCGCCTCCAGCTTGGCCACGTCCCGCTGACCATCCGGGTCAATCCGGCTTTCTTCCAGCGTCACATCCAGAACCATATAAGTCTGGTAGAAGGCACTGTATCCCTTGGAAACAATGGAGGTGCCCAGCGTCAGGAGAATCAGGCCGGCCAGGGCAATGGCCATCAGCCCGTAGAGACGGAAACGCTTCTCGGCAGCTCTGCGCTGAACAAGGCGTTTTTGAATGACAGAGAGTTGATTGCTCATCAGTTAAATCCTTGCTCCGGCGCCTTAATCGTATTGTTCGCGATATTTGCGCACAACGCGCAGGGCAATAATGTTCAGGGTCAGGGTGACGAAGAAGAGCACGAGACCCAGTGCAAAGGCAGCCAGCGTCTTCGCACTGTCGAACTCCTGGTCACCGACAAGCAGCGTAACAATCTGCACCGTCACGGTTGTCACCGCTTCCAGAGGGTTCGCCGTCAGGTTCGCCGCCAGGCCGGCCGCCATCACAACGATCATTGTCTCGCCGATTGCGCGGGACATCGCCAGCAGGATCGCACCGACAATCCCCGGCAGGGCCGCCGGAAGGATCACAAGACGGATTGTCTCGGATTTGGTTGCGCCCATGCCATAGGACCCGTCACGCAGGGACTGCGGCACAGAGTTCATCACATCATCGGACAGGGAGGACACGAACGGGATGATCATGATGCCCATCACGACACCAGCTGCCAGCGCAGATTCAGAGGACACATCCAGCCCCAGCATCGTCCCGTTCTCACGGAAGAAGGGCGCAACAGTCAAGGCTGCAAAGAAGCCGTAAACAACCGTCGGGATCCCCGCGAGAACCTCAAGCATCGGCTTTGCCAGACCACGGAACCGCTTGCCGGCATATTCCGACATGTAGATTGCAGCAAAGAGACCGACCGGAACCGCAACCAGCATCGCAATAAAGGTGATCAGCAGGGTTCCTGCAAAGAGCGGAATGGCACCGAAACTACCGGAAGCCCCGACCTGATCCGCCCGCAAGGCTGTCTGCGGGCTCCAGTGTGTTCCGAACAGGAACTCCCAGAAAGGCACCTTGTTGAAAAACAGAAGGCTCTCGAAAAAGAGCGAGAGCACAATACCGATTGTCGTCAGAATGGCGATGGTCGAGCTGAGGATCATGATAACATTGATCACACTCTCGACCTTTGTGCGGGCGCGCATTTCAGGTTTGATCTTCTTGAGAGCAAACGCCAGCGCGGCAACCGCAACAGACACGGCAACAACAGCCATTGCATAGAAGCTGTTGTTGCGGAAAGAAACAAGATCGTTGGAAATCTGAACCAGAACCGGATCGATTTCACCGCTCAGAATACCCCCCGAAGACAGGGCCATGACATCCGTCAGACGCAGCTTCAACTCATCGGCAGTCAAATCGGGTTTCAGGGCCTGAAGCTGGGCTTCAACAATCCAGGCCGAAATCTCCGCCTCACCCAGCATCCAGACGGCCATCAGAATGATCGCCGGCAGACCACACCAGAGCGCAGCATAAAGACCGTAGTACGGAAAACGAGAATGCAGGGCGTTGTTTTCCTGACCGGACAGGGAAACTGCTTTGTTCCGTCCCAGGCTGAAAGCCAGAACGGACATGAAAATCAGAAGCAGAAAGAGGGTGATCTGTTCCATTTTGTGACCTATTGGAAGTCATGACGTGAAAGCCGGAATGGCTTTCGGGGAGTTGGGACCCGGGCCGGAACTGAAAGCTGTTCAGCTCTGCGACAGGGCCTTGAAAGAGCAAATCTCCGAAACGAAAGAACTGACGGCCTCGAAAAATCAAGAACCGCCAGTCCCTTTTCATTGACAGAAAATCTGCACTCTTGAAGCAATCAGAGTTTCAGCTCTGACAGGTTGCGAGCCGCAGAGCCAACGCTATCGCGATCCCCTGATGGCAGAGGAATCAGGCCCTTGTCAGTCAGGTAACCAACATCACCCCAGGCATCTTCATCCGTAAAGGCATTTACGAATTCCTGAATACCGGGCACTGAACCGACATGTTCTTTCTTCACATAGAAGAACAGGGAACGGGATACACCGTATTCGCCATCGGCAATGTTCTCGAATGTTGGCTCGGCACCATCAACGATGGAACCCTGAACCTTGTCGGAGTTCTGGTCGAGGAAAGAGAAACCGAAGATACCCAGAGCAGCAGGGTTTGCTTCCAGCTTCTGAACGATCAGGTTGTCGTTCTCACCTGCTTCAACATAGGCACCGTCTTCACGAACAGCGTGGGCAACAGCCTTGAACGCTTTCTTGTCTTCCTTGCGCAGAGCAGCCAGGGAGTCGAATTTCTTCGCACCACCTTCAAGAGCCAGCTCAACGAAAGCATCACGTGTACCGGAGGTTGGAGGAGGACCCAGAACCTCGATCTTCAGATCCGGCAGGGATGAGTCGATGTCGGACCATTTCTTGTAGGGGTTGTCAACCAGCTTGCCGTCAACAGGAACCTGCTTGGCCAGCGCCTGGAAGATCTGCTTTTTGGTCAGGTTGAAACGCTCACCGGATTTCGCATTTGCCAGAACAATACCATCAAAGCCAACCTTGACTTCGGTGATGGTGACGCCGTTCTTGGAACACTTTTCAAACTCGGAAGACTTGATACGGCGGGATGCGTTCGTGATGTCCGGGTGCTCAACGCCAACACCGGCACAGAACAGCTTCATGCCGCCACCAGAACCTGTGGATTCAACAACAGGCGTCTTGAAGTCTGTGTCTTTACCGAACTGCTCTGCTACCGCGGTGGAGAACGGGAAAACAGTGGAAGAACCAACGATACGAATCTGGTCACGTGCTTGCGCAGCGCCTGCGGCCGCTACAACGGCACCGGCGAATACTGTCGCAGTAAGAATCTTTTTGATCACGATCAATAATCCTTGTGAAAGGTTGTGTCTTTGTCTGTGCCTCTGACACCCCAATCCGAAGAAAGTTTGCTTTCTTTCAGATTTATACGCCGGGGCATCACATCAATTATCAGAAGCCGCCCGGTATAGCTCCCCAACCGAGCAACTGGGGCAGACACTACGCCGAATGCGAGATACTAATGTGACTCTAAAATTACATTTTCTTTACAAAGCACAATTCTGAACAAAGTCAGAAATTGATGGAATAAATGAATAAAAACAAAGGGGAAGGAGCATTGCCACTCCATTCCCCCTGTCCGGCTTCAAGGCTTTCAAAGCCCCAAAGATTAACAGCTGTCACAAAAAACTATTCCTGTTCGATCACAACAGCCGTGCCATTAGCACTGACCATCAGCATGGAATCCCCGACAGCCTCGTAGTCGAGATCGACACCGATAACAGCATTGGCTCCCAGGTCGCGGGCCTGCTGCATCATGTCCTCGATCGCGTGCTCCTTGGCACCGCGCAGGGCCTTCTCGTACCCCCCGGCGCGGCCACCCAGAACATCCGTGATGCGCGCAAAGAAATCCCGGATGAAGTTTGCCCCGACAATGGCATCTCCGCTTACGATCCCCTTGTAGGCAACAATCCGGGTACCCTCGACAGAGTCTGTTGTAACGATTTGCATGATCTGCTCCCTGTATTCAATCCTTGGTCACCCCGTTCGGGGATTGCGAACCCTACCATGACACAAAACAGTTTCAGATGTTTAGCAAAGAATCATGACAAAAATGAACAACCCCTGTCCTCCGGCGTGAAAGGAAATGCCTTTTCCAGATAACGGCAATCTCTTTTCTTTCCGGGCGAAGATCGTCAAACTGTGGCAAGGTCCATAAAAAACAACATAACAAACGCTAAGGGAGCACTCTTGATGTCCAGAATGGATCAGCACCTTGAACAGGAGCTTCTGTCCCTGAAAGAACAGGGACTGTTCAAGGCTGAAAGGCTTATCACCTCCAGCCAGTCCTCTTCGATCTCGGTCACCCGGTCCGGTGACGTCCTGAATTTCTGTGCCAACAACTATCTGGGTCTGGCCAATGATCCCGACCTGATTACAGCCGCCCAGTCGGCACTGGACCGCTATGGCTTCGGGATGGCCTCGGTCCGCTTTATCTGTGGCACCCTTGATATCCACAAGGAACTGGAACAGCGGCTGGCCCGTTTTCTGGGGCAGGAAGACACCATCCTCTATTCCTCCTGCTTTGATGCCAATGCCGGTCTGTTTGAAACCCTGCTGGGGCCGGAAGATGCCATCATCAGCGATGCCCTGAATCACGCCAGCATTATTGACGGGGTTCGCCTCTGCAAGGCGGCGCGCTTCCGCTATGCAAACCGGGACATGCAGGATCTGGAGCGCTGCCTTCAGGAGGCATCCGACAAGCGGTTCCGCATGATTGTCACAGACGGCGTCTTTTCAATGGACGGTTATCTGGCTCCCCTTCCCGAGATCTGTGATCTGGCTGACAAATACGACGCCATGGTCATGGTCGACGACAGTCATGCTGTCGGCTTTATGGGCCCGAACGGAGCAGGCACTCCGGATCACTTCGGTGTGCGCGATCGTATCGACATCATCACAGGGACCCTCGGCAAGGCCCTGGGTGGTGCATCCGGTGGCTACACTGCAGCCAGCAAGGCCGTTGTGGAATGGCTGCGTCAGCGGTCCCGCCCCTATCTCTTTTCCAACACGCTTGCGCCGGCCATCACAGCCACATCCCTGGCCGTTCTCGACAAGCTGGAAAGCTCCAGCAATCTGCGCGACAGGCTCTTTGCCAATGCAGCACGCTTCAGGGAGGGGATGAGCCAGGCCGGCTTCACCCTGCTGGAAGGCGAACACCCGATCATTCCTGTCATGCTCGGCGATGCGGCACTGGCCGGAAAACTGGCAGATTCCCTGTTGAAAAAAGGCGTTTACGTCATCGGCTTCTCCTATCCGGTCGTCCCCAGGGGCGAAGCACGCATCAGAACACAGATGTCGGCGGCTCACAGTCCTGAACAGATTGATCAGGCTGTGGCAGCCTTCACAGAAGCAGCCAAAGAGCTGCAAATCCTCTGACAGATAAAAACAATACTGTCAGATCAGTGTGTACCAGACCTCCCTGTCCCCACTTCGGGAGGCACAAAAAGAAAGTTCAAGAATGGTAACAACGAACTCATCAATGAAGGCTCTCGCCAAGCTTGAAGCACGCGAGGGCATATGGATGCACGAGACAACCGTCCCGGAACACGGACCGGATGACGTTCTGATCAAAATCAGGAAGTCCTCCATCTGCGGGACGGATGTCCATATCTACAACTGGGATCAGTGGGCAGAAGCCACCATTCCGGTCCCCATGACAGTCGGTCACGAATACTCCGGCGAGGTTGTCGCTGTCGGCAGCCAGGTCAAACACCTGAAAATCGGACAGCGCGTCACGGGCGAAGGACACGTTGTCTGTGGTCATTGCCGGAACTGCCGCGCCGGGCGCCAGCATCTTTGTCGCAACACCAGGGGCATTGGTGTCAACATCTCCGGCAGTTTTGCCGAGTATCTGGCCCTGCCCGCCAGCAACGTCTTCCCGCTGCCCGATGATATTTCCGATGACATTGCTGCCATCATGGATCCCTTTGGCAATGCCACCCACACGGCCCTCGCTTTCAACACGGTTGGCGAGGACGTCCTGGTGACCGGGGCAGGACCCATCGGCATTATGGGAGCAGCCATCTGCCAACACGTCGGCGCGCGCCACGTGGTCATCACCGACGTGAACCCCTACAGGCTTGAGCTGGCGAGGAAGATGGGCATCCGGAATGCCATCAATCCGCTGGAAACAGGTCTGCGCGATGTCATGTCCGATCTGGGTATGACGGAAGGCTTCGACGTCGGGCTGGAAATGTCAGGCAACGAACAGGCCTTCAACGACATGATTGACGGCATGAACAACGGGGGCTCGATTGCACTGCTGGGCATTCCGCCGGGGAAGATGGGCATTGACTGGAACCAGGTGATTTTCAAGGCCCTGACCATCAAGGGAATCTATGGCCGCGAGATGTACGAGACCTGGTACAAGATGGCCGCTCTGATTCAGGGAGGTCTGGATTTGACTCCGATCATCACCCACCGCTTTGCCATTGGTGAATTCCAGAAAGGCTTTGACGCCATGCGATCCGGCCAGTCGGGCAAGGTTATTCTGGAATGGGACTGACTGCTGTACAGCAGGTTGTTGAGCAGCGGGCCGGAGGAGACTCCGGCCCCTTATTTTTTGCGCAGCCACCAGACCCTGACGGTCAGTTCACCACCACTGAGGCTGGTTACATCCTCACAGGTCATCCCGCCTGCAGCAGCCAGCTGTTCGATCTGGTCATCGTCAAAACCCAGCCAGACATGAGCGTGATCCTCCCGCAGGCTTTCCATCGAGTGCGGAGCAAAATCGATAATCACCAGACGCCCGTTGGGCGCCAGAACCCGGCCCGTCTCGATCATGCAGGTCCTGGGATCGTGCAGATAGTGCAGCACCATGTGAAGCGTCGCGGCATCGAAGCGGTGGTCGACAAAGGGCAGATGGTGGATGTCTCCGTGGCGAAGCTGCGTCACAGAGGAAAGCTCTTCCTTGTCTTCCAGATTCTTTTCGGCAACCGCCAGCATCTCCCGGGATGTATCCAGGCCAACAGCCTCCTTGACATGGGGAGCCAGCAGTTCCAGCAGACGCCCGGTGCCGGTGCCAAGATCCAGAAGACGTTCCACAGATTCACGCATCAGGCCTGTAACGAGTGTATCCTCGATTCGCAGCGCATCAACATGCAGGCTGCGGATGCGATCCCACTGATCGGCATTGCGGCGGAAATATTCCATGGCGCGCGAGGCACGTGCTTCCTTGACCTCTTCAAGACGCAGAAGATCCTTCGCTGTTTCGGGATCGTCGTCATTGAGAAGATCGATCACCTGCCGCGCCAGTTCGGCACCGCGGCCACTTTCGGAAACCCTGTAATAGGCCCAGTTTCCTTCCTGGGATCTCTCCAGAACACCGGCTTCCATCAGAAGTTTCAGGTGACGGGACACACGCGGCTGGCTCTGCTCCAGAATCGTCACAAGTTCCGAAACCGTCAAATCAGAGTGAGCACAAAGGCTCAGAATCCTTAAACGGGTTGTTTCTGCAATGGCCTGAAGGCCTTTAAGCAACTGCCGCACGAGATACTCCGTCTTCAAGAGAGTCTATTAATTTCACTTTTAAGATATAACGCATTTTACGTCGCTTGCCAGAGGAGCGACCACTTTATCTTGATCAAATCCGAACTTCTTGTTTTCGACACAATTGAGTCCAACTTACCACGCATTCCTCAACAACTATGAAAGATGACAGGATTTTTTTGAAGTTGCCATATCCTGTCGTGTTGCTCTGCGCCTGAAGCGATCAGCCTTTTTGCCGGATTATCCCCCCTGGCAAGCTCTCCTATCGGGCTGTTTGGCGCAGACAAATGTTGCCCTTAAGTCAAACTTGAAGACACTGTCCCCCCGGGCAGTGTCTTTTTTTGCTCTGAATCATTTTCCTGCAATCTGTTAAACAGTACAAGAAAGCTGAATTCAAACAGATCGAATGCCCTGAATGCTTCAAGACACTCAAAATTCGCAGCCTGAATCCGGTAAGGATCAGCCCCTCCTGATCGTTGCCCGCAATCTCGCCTGTCAGCGTGGCGGGCGGACAATCTTCACCGGTCTTGACCTTGATCTTGCCGATGGGGAAGCCCTGCTCGTCAGGGGACCCAATGGCTGCGGCAAATCCAGTCTGCTGCGCGTCCTGAGCGGTTTGCTGCGCCCCGCAGGAGGAACGCTTGGCTGGCCTGCGGCCCCCGAAGAGGAAACCGCAGCGCTGCACCTGCATTATCTGGGTCACCAGAACGCTTTCAAATCCGTCTTCACGGTTCGCGAAAATCTTGCGAGCTGGGCGGGGGCCGAAAGAAATCCGGAACGCGAGGAACTGGCTCTGGCCACCTTTCAGCTTGAAAAGCTTGCCGACACGCCTGCACACCTCCTGTCGTCCGGTCAGGGACGCCGATTGGCTCTGGCCCGGCTGCTGGCCGTTCACCGCCCCCTGTGGCTGCTGGACGAGCCTTCTGTCGGTCTGGATGTTGCCTCGGTCAAACTGCTTGAACAGGCTGTTGAAACACACAGGCAAAATGGCGGTGGCGTGATTCTGACCACCCACACGCCTGTTGAACTGGAACAGTCCCGCATTCTTGATCTGGCGCCCTATTCAAAAACAGATCTGCAGCGCAAGGCATCGACAGGCCCGGGTGAAGACAGCAGGTCCGGAAAGACCGAGTGGAAGGATGAAGACCCATGGTTCTGAGCAGCTTCCTCTCGGTTCTCAAACGTGACCTCCGCCTCGCCCTGCGGCAGAAGAGTGATCTGGCAACAGCAGTGCTTTTCTTCATCCTGACCGCCAGTCTCTTCCCCTTTGGCCTTGGTCCCGAGCCCAACCTGCTGGCACGGATCGCCCCCGGCATCATCTGGGTCACCGCCCTTCTGGCCGTTCTGCTGTCTGTGGAGCGGATTTTCCTCGCCGACTACGAAGACGGCGCACTGGAACAGCTGATCCTCTCTCCGGCTCCCCTGGAGCTCGTCGTCCTGGCCAAGATCGTTGCCCACTGGCTGACCACCGGCCTGCCACTCATTCTGGCTGCACCTCTGCTTGCCGTTTTCTTCAACATGGATTTTGAAGGTCTGGGTGTCATGCTCCTCGCCATGTTGCTCGGCACACCAAGTCTCAGCCTGATCGGCGGGACGGCCGCAGCCCTGACACTGGGGGCCAGACGGGGCGGGATTCTGATCCCCCTGCTGGTCCTGCCGCTTTACATCCCGACACTGATCTTCGGAGTCGGAGCCATTGACGCAGCGCTTTTTGATCTGCCCTACAAGGCCCACCTTTTTCTGCTGGCAGCCATCATGACAGTTTCCCTGCTGGTTGCCCCGCTGGCAGGAGCAGCAGCCCTGAAGCAGGCCGTTGAATAAAACAGGCCGGTCGTGTCTTTAAAAACCACGGCACAAGCCGCAAATAACCGAATACCCGAGCAGAGTGATGCGGAATGTCACACCCTTCTGAAGCATTCAGGACTGGAAAGATACGCCGGATTGCCCTAGATCAAAGCACAAGGACGGAATGGATGGCAGGTTGCATCATAATAAAACGGAAGCCGACAAGCAGGTTTTCGGGATAAGCTTAACAAGCACCTGTTACTGGACGGATCAGGACGATGAGTGTTTTACACCGCTTCGCAAATCCCAATCGCTTCATGCGGCTGGCTACAGCCATCCTGCCGTGGAGCGCCGGATTGACAATCTCGGGACTGGCAATCGGGCTTTATCTGGCCCTCTTTGTGTCCCCCCCTGACTATCAGCAGGGCGAGTCCGTGCGCATCATGTATGTGCATGTCCCCTCTGCGTGGATGGCCATGTTCATCTACACAGGCATGGCTGTGGCCAGTCTTTTTTCCATCATCTGGCGTCACCCGCTTGCCGATCTCGCCGCCAAGGCTTCCGCACCGATTGGCGCAGCCTTTACATTCCTCGCCCTGGCAACTGGCGCTCTTTGGGGCAAGCCCATGTGGGGCGCCTGGTGGGTCTGGGATGCACGCCTGACCTCTGTGCTGATTCTCTTTTTCCTCTATCTGGGACACATGGCCCTGATGAACGCCTTCGAGGATCGCGAACGCGGCAACCGCGCGGCTGCGATTCTGGCGCTTGTCGGCTTTGTGAATGTTCCGATCATCAAGTTCTCTGTCGACTGGTGGAACACACTTCACCAGCCTGCCAGCGTGATGCGCCTGGACGGTCCGACGATTGATCCTTCCATGCTCTGGCCGCTTTTGATCATGGGAGCAGCCTTCAAGTTTTTCTACCTGACCCTGCTTCTGCTGCGTATCAAGAGTGAACTGCTGGAAGCCCGCATTCGCAAGCACCGTCGCCTGATGGTTGATGCCGCCTGATTTGTGTTATCCGGAGATCTGAAATGGAAAGCCTCACAGAATTCCTTGCCATGGATCGCTACGGCGCCTACGTCTGGCCCTCCTACCTGCTCGCAACTCTCATCATGTCCGGGTTGTGGCTCTCCACCCGCGCCCGTCTCAAACGCAACGAGACAGAGCTGAGACAGCTTGAACACAGCACGGAGGACCAGGCATGACCCGCAAGAAAAGACGCATCATGATTGTCTCTGCTGCCGGTGTTCTTCTGGCCATTGCAACTGTGCTGGTGCTCACCGCCTTTCAGCAGGACATCATCTATTTCTATGGTCCCAGTGATCTGAAGGAAAAACAGGTTTCCGGCGAACTGCCCGAAGGACGCGCCCTTCGCCTCGGCGGCCTTGTCGAGGACGACAGTGTGATCAAGGAAGACGGGACCACACGTACCATCTTCAGGGTTACGGATGGCAGCGAAAGCTTCACAGTGTCCTATGACGGCATTCTGCCCGATCTCTTCCGCGAAGGTCAGGGCGTTGTCACAGAAGGCATTCTCAACCATCAGACCGGCGTCTTCCAGGCCACGGAAGTTCTGGCCAAGCACGATGAAACCTACATGCCGCCGGAAGTCATGGAAGCCCTAGAGAAAGCCGGATACAAATACGAGGAAGGCAAGGGCCACAACGCCGCGTCCGGTGATGGTGAAGCCAAAGCCTACTGAAAAAGGCCACCCGTCAGAAGAGTACAAACCTGTAGCGAAAGACAAGCGCCGTCGCTTTCTTTCCCAAGAAAGACCACGTTATGATCGCAGAAATCGGACAGTTCACCCTTGTACTGGCCCTGCTTCTTGCCCTGTTGCAAAGCACACTGCCGCTCTGGGGCGCGGCCAGGGGTGACACACGCCTCATGGCAACCGCTCCGGTTGCCGCACACCTGCAGTTTCTTGCCCTGACAGCCTCTTTCGGTGCCCTGACGGCGGCCTACATTCTTTCGGACTTCACCGTTCTCAATGTGATCGAGAACTCGCACTCCACCAAACCCCTTCTCTACAAGATTTCCGGGGTCTGGGGGAACCACGAGGGCTCCATGCTTCTGTGGGTTCTGATTCTGGCCCTGTTCGGATCGGCTGTTGCACATTACGGGCACAACCTGCCACGCACCCTCCACGCCCGCGTTCTCTCCGTTCAGGGCATTGTCGCGCTCGGCTTTCTGTCCTTTATCATCATCACATCCAACCCCTTCACCCGCGTGGATGTTCCACCTCTGGACGGGAACGATCTCAATCCGCTGCTTCAGGACCCGGGTCTGGCGTTCCACCCGCCCATGCTCTATCTCGGCTATGTCGGTCTTTCCGTCGCCTTTTCCTTTGCCATTGCGGCCCTGATCGAAGGCAGGGTTGATTCAGCCTGGGCGCGCTGGGTGCGTCCCTGGACCCTGATGGCCTGGATTTTCCTGACCGGCGGCATCGCTCTGGGAAGCTGGTGGGCCTATTACGAGCTGGGCTGGGGCGGCTGGTGGTTCTGGGATCCGGTTGAAAACGTCTCCTTCATGCCCTGGCTGATGGCAACAGCCCTGCTGCACTCTGCCATTGTCGTCGAAAAACGCGACAGCCTGAAAGTCTGGACCATTCTGCTGGCCATCCTCGCCTTTTCGCTCTCTCTGATCGGTACCTTTATCGTGCGTTCGGGACTTCTGTCCTCGGTCCACGCCTTTGCCGTCAATCCGGGACGCGGACTGTTTATTCTCATCCTGCTGGCCATCACAGTGGGCGGTTCGCTGGCTCTCTTTGCCTGGCGCGCTCCGGATCTGAAAGCAGGCGGCCTCTTTGCGCCGATTTCGCGCGAGGGCGGTCTTCTGGTCAACAACCTGATTCTGAGCACGGCAACGGCAACTGTCTTTCTGGGCACTCTCTATCCGCTGTTTCTTGAAGCCTTTGGCGGAGGCCGTGTGTCTGTGGGTCCGCCCTTCTACGATGCGACCTTTGTTCCCCTGATGCTGCCTCTGCTGGCCCTGGTCTGTGTGGGTGCCATGATGCCCTGGAAACGCGGGGACATCCTCGCCGTTCTGGGACGTTTGAAAGTTGCAGGTCTTCTGACACTGCTGGCAACGCTGGTGGCTCTCTATCTCTCCGGAGTGTCGGAAATCTATGCTGTCCTCGGCCTGTTGCTGGTTGCCTGGCTTTTCTTCGGAACACTTGCCGAATGGGCTGAGCGCATCAAGCTTTTCTCTGCACCGCTGGCAACTTCCTGGCAACGCATGATCAAGCTTCCCGGCAGTGCCTGGGGCATGACCCTGGCCCATCTGGGACTGGCTGTCTGTGTCGCAGGCATGATCGGCGCCACCGCGTGGAAAGAGGAAGCCGTCGCCAACATGCGCCCCGGAGAAAGCCTGACACTGGGTGAAAAAACCTACGTCTTCAGGGATGTGGTAACTGTTGACGGACCAAACTATCAGGCCGCACAGGCCCGGTTTGATCTGCTCCACAACGGCGAGGTCATCGCGGAACTGACACCGGAAAAACGGGTTTACAATGTCCAGGCCATGCCAACAACCGAAGCGGCCATCCGCTCCCGTTTTCTGGGAGATGACTATCTTGCCCTGGGCGATCAGGGCACAGATGGTTCCTGGGTTGTCCGCGTCTATCGCGAACCCATGATCCAGTGGATCTGGCTGGGCTGTTTCATGCTGATGATCGGCGGCAGCTTTTCCCTGATGGACCGTCGGATCAGACTGGGATCACCAGCCGGAAAGACAGCCGGGGCAGAAAAATCTCCTGCCCGAACAGGACAACAGGAAGCCGTCTGATGACTGAAAGCACTCCGAAAAGCCCAACGCGCACACGCCTGCTCTTCCTGCTGCCACTGCTGCTGGTCTCGATCCTGTTCGGCTACTTCCTCTGGGGGCTCACCACCGAGGGGCGCGATCCGAACAAAATCCCCTCCGTGCTGATCGACAAGCCGGCACCCGACTTTGATCTTCCGGCCCTGGAAGGCACAAGCATGCCCGGCTTCAGCACAGCCGACCTTCGAAACAGCGGAAAGATTTCAGTCGTCAATGTCTTCGCCTCCTGGTGTATCCCCTGCCTTGCAGAACATCCCAACATGATGAAGCTGGGGCAGCGTGACGATATTGTTCTTTACGGAATCAACTACCGCGACAAGCCTCTCGATGCCCTGAACTGGCTTGAAAAACACGGCAATCCCTATGACAGCATCGGCGCAGATACAAACAGTCGTGCCAGCATCAACTGGGGTGTCTACGGTGTTCCTGAAACCTTCATCCTCGATCAGAGTGGCACCATCCGCTACAAGCACACCGGTCCGATCAATCCGGGTCAGCTTGAATCCCTGATCATTCCGGTAATCGAAACACTCAAGGCGGAGAAAACCTCATGATCTCCCGTCTGCTCTGCTGCCTTGTTTTCACTCTGGCTCTCTTCGCTCATCAGCCGCAAAAGGGTGCTCTGTCATTCGCTGGCAAGGCCGTCCTTGCCGTCGAGCCTGACGAAATTCTGCCCGACCCCGCTCTGGAAGCCCGCGCCCGGGAAATTTCAAAGAACGTTCGTTGCGTCGTCTGCCAGAACGAACCCATTGATTCCTCCAATGCCGACATTGCCAAGGAGCTGCGCCTGATTATCCGCGAGCGTCTGGTCGCCGGCGACAGTGACCGGGAAATCGAAGCCTTTCTTGTGGCCCGTTATGGGGATTACGTGCTCTTCAGGCCACCGTTCAATTCCTACACGCTTTTTCTGTGGCTCGGTCCTTTCGCCGTTCTGCTTCTGGGCGGAACCGGCCTGTTCTTCTATTTCCGTTCCGGCAGGAAGGCCTCCGGTACAGCTTCTGCACAATCTTCCGGCTCCAGCGCGCTCAGTGCAGAGGAACAGGCCGAGCTTGACCGGTTGCTTGCATCCGATCAGGAGAAAGGGTCCCGATCATGATCTTCTGGATTTTCTCCGGCATTGTAACAGCCCTGGCCCTGATTCTCGTCCTGCGACCTCTCACCCGTCCCCTTGCCGTCAGTGGCGAAAAAGCCAGCGTACGCGCCCAGCGCCTCTTTGAAGACCAGCTGGCCGAGCTTGATCGCGACCTGACTCAGAATCGCCTCAATGCCGAGCAACACGCGGCTGCAAAGGTAGAGCTCCAGCGACGTTTCCTGCGCGACCAGCGCCTGAACAGAAAAAACGAAGCAGACCTGCCCAGAATCAACAATCCGCTCTCCGGTTCAACACTGAAACTGATCATGGGCTCGCTGGCTGTTGCCTTTCCCGTTGCGGCCATGGTGCTGTATTTCCACTTCGGTTCTCCCGGCACACCGGGGCTGCCCCATGCCGAACGGCTGGCTCTCGAGCAACAGGCTCAACAGCAGCAGGCCGAGGCTCTTGCAGAGATGGAACAGAACCTGCAGCAGCAACTGACAGATGATCCTGCAAACATACGGAACTGGCTGTTGCTTGCGCGTCTGAGACTGGAAACAGGAAACATCCGCGGATCTGCCGAGGCTTTCCGGGGCGCTCTGGACAACGGTGCAGATGATGCAGCAACGCACGGTTCCTATGGTGAAATGCTCGTCGCCGCCGAACAGGGACAGGTCACCGGGGAAGCCATTGAAGCCTTCCGCACAGCCCTTGAACGGGACCCCAATGACCCGCGTGCGCTCTTCTACTCCGGCCTCGCCCTTCAACAGGGAGGCCTCCAGCAGGAAGCCCTCAATCTCTGGCTCAAGCTTCGCACAATCCTGACAATCGACAATCCCTGGCTGGAGCCCACCGATGAACGGATCCGGACAACAGCACAGGCCCTTGAGCTGAACGCCGTTGAACTGCTGGCAGCCAATCCTGCACAGCAGCCCTCCGGTCCGTCCCGGGCCGATATCGAGGCGGCACAAAGCCTCTCGGCAGAAGAACAGCAGGACATGATCCGCGGTATGGTCGAAAGGCTTGCCGAGCGACTGGAAACAGCGCCCGATGACCTCGAAGGCTGGCTGCGCCTGACACAGTCCTACCTGATTCTGGAAGAGCAGGAAAAAGCGCAGGAGAGCTTCGAACGGGTTCGCCAGATTGTGCAGGAACAGGGTCAGCCCGATCAGGTTCAGGATATCGAAGCGCTTGGCCGTCAGTGGGGTCTGGTGAACTAATTGCCTCTCTTGTCTTTCCAACATCATATACCAAGCCACTGATTTACCGGGCTTTTGCGAAAAGGCGAAAGATTATTGCGCATTTCTTCTTTCCTCTTCGGACAAAGAACAGTAATTTCGTGCCGAATTGCTATTTGCGTTGTACCGTTTGAACAGGGAACTTTTCATGACGTCTGCCGTCATTGATTCACAGAAGGCCACCACAACTCCGGCACTGGTTTGCGAAGATATCCATAAATCCTTTGGTTCTCTGGAAGTCCTCAAAGGCATTTCCATGACTGCAAACGAAGGCGATGTCATCTCCATTCTCGGCTCCAGCGGGTCCGGCAAATCGACTTTTCTGCGCTGTATCAATCTTCTGGAAACCCCTGATTCAGGAACTGTGACTGTCAATGGCGAGACCATCGGCATGGCCCTGAACAAAAAGGGCGCGTACCTGCCGACAGACAGGAAGCAGGTGGAACGCATCCGCACCAGCCTCTCCATGGTCTTTCAGAGCTTCAATCTCTGGTCTCACATGACCGCCATTGAAAACATCATGGAAGCACCTGTTCACGTTCTGGGTCTCTCCAGAGCCGAAGCCCGTGAAAAGGCCGAGGCGGCCATGAACAAGGTCGGCATCTTTGATCGCAAGGATTACTATCCGGCCCACATGTCAGGAGGACAGCAGCAACGCGTTGCCATTGCACGTGCACTGGCCATGAACCCGACTGTCATGCTTTTTGACGAACCAACCTCGGCACTGGATCCGGAACTGGTGGGCGAGGTGCTCAAGGTCATGCGCAATCTGGCCGAGGAAGGCCGAACCATGGTCGTCGTTACCCACGAAATGGGCTTTGCCCGCGAAGTTTCCAACCAGACGATTTTCCTGCATCAGGGCCGTGTTGAAGAACAGGGACCGTCGCAGGAAATCTTTGCAAATCCCAAGTCAAAACGCTTTGAACAGTTTGTCACCGGAAGCCTGAAATAATCGGGTTTCAGGGCGCAAAGCCTGACTTGTGATCACTTGGGCTTGAAAGCCCGCCAGAAATTAAACTAAAATCGCCGGATTATAAATCGGCACTCTCAAGCCGATCAACTAACGGGCAGTCACCTCTGACGGGGACGCTCAAGGGAAGGTAAAAAATGAAAAAAATTCTGCAAAAACTGACAACACTGGCTGTCGCTGCTGCTCTGCCACTGGCTCTGGCTGCAGGCGTTCAGGCTGCTGACAAGGTTCGCATCGGCGTCGAGGGTGCTTACCCTCCATTCAGCTCTGTTGATGCAGACGGCAAACTGGTTGGTTTTGACATCGAGATCGCGCACGCACTCTGCGAGGAAATGAAAGTCGAGTGTGAGCTGGTTGCCCAGGACTGGGACGGCATCATTCCCGGCCTGCTGGCCCGCAAATACGATGCGATCATCGCATCCATGTCCATCACAGAAGAGCGCAAGAAAAAGGTCGACTTCTCTGCGAAGTACTACAACACACCTGCACGCTTCGTGCGCAAGAAAGGCTCCGGCATCGAGATCGACGACGCAAGCCTGAGCGGCAAGACTGTTGGCGTTCAGCGCGGCACCATCCACGACAACTTCATTTCCGGCGAGTTCGACGGCAAACTGGACATCAAGTACTACGGCACCCAGGACGAAGCCTACCTCGACATGGCGGCTGGCCGTATCGACCTGCTGTTCGCTGACTCTGTTGCCATGGACGACGGCTTCCTGAAAACAGATTCCGGCAAGGATTTCGAATTCGTTGGTCCTTCCTACTCTGATCCGAAGTACTTCGGTGAAGGCGCAGGCATCGCGATCCGCAAGCAGGACAATGATCTGCGTGACAATTTCTCTGCAGCGATCAAGGCAATCCGTGCAAACGGTGTTTACCAGAAGATCAACGAGAAATACTTCCCATACGACATCTACGGCGCTGAATAATCGCCCCGTCTGACGAATAAGAGAAAGCGGAGAGAAAACTCTCCGCTTTTTCAGTTCTTTCATGCCTTTTAATCCAGAAGGTGCATCGTGCTAGATTTACAAGGTTACGGGAGCTCGGTCATTCTGACCGGTGGCTCGGTCACTCTGTCTGTGGCCCTCGTCTCTCTGCTTATTGCATTGTGTCTCGGTTTGCTGACAGCCCTGGCAAAACTCTCCGACGGAATTGTTTTGCGTTCTGTCGCAACGGTTTACACCACTGTCATCCGCGGTGTTCCCGATCTGGTCCTTATGCTTCTGATCTTCTTCGGGGGTCAGCTCTTTATCAACAATCTGCCCTACGATCTCCTGAATCTGATTGAAAGCTGGTTCGGGGAAGAGGCCAGGGCCGCTGCAGAGCCCTGGCTGGACTGGGGTTACATTGATATCAATCCTTTCATTGCCGGCACCCTCACCATCGGCTTCATCTTCGGAGCCTACATGGCAGAGACCTTCCGCGGGGCCATTCTGGCCGTGGATCGCGGAATGCTGGAGGCCGGAGAGGCCTATGGCATGACACGTCTGCAGGTCATCCGCCGCATTCTGATTCCGCAAATGATGCGTCACGCCCTGCCCGGACTGGGGAACAACTGGCTCGTTCTGATGAAAACCACAGCCATTGTGTCCATTATCGGCCTGGATGACATGGTGCGCAAAGCCAACCTGGCTGCCGGTGCGACCCGTGATCCGCTGACCTTCTACACCGTTGTTGCCTTCGTCTTCCTCGCCTTCACAAGCCTGTCAATCTGGGGCCTCAAGTGGCTGGAAGACCATTACTCTGTCGGCGTGAGGAAGGCCTGATCATGGATTTTGAAATCATCTTCGACAGCATCCCGCTCTATCTCGAGGGTCTCGTTGTCACACTCTGGCTCGTTGGTCTGTCTGTCCTGATCGGCTTTGCCCTTGCGCTGCCGCTGTCAATCATGCGCACCTCAAAGAATCAGTTCATCAACAAACCTGTCTGGGCCTTCACCTATTTCTTCAGAGGCACACCCCTGCTGGTTCAGATGTTCATGATCTATTACGGTCTCGGGCAATCGGAAACCCTGCAATCCCTCTATGATGTGGCACCGATCCTGAAACAGGCGAGCCTCTATGCGCTCGTCGCCTTTACCCTGAACACGGCAGCCTATACGACCGAGATCTTCCGCGGTTCCATTGAGCAGACGCCTTTCGGGGAAATCGAGGCTGCGAAGGCCTGCGGCATGTCGCGAGGCCTGATGCTGCGCCGCATCATTCTGCCCTCGGCCCTGCGTCGCGCCATCCCGGCCTATTCCAACGAGATTGTCTTCATGCTGCACGGCTCTGCCATTGCTTCCGTGATCACGATCATCGATCTGACCGGCGCGGCCCGACTGGTTCAGTCCGACTACTATGCGCCCTTTGAAGCCTTTGTCACGGCAGGGGCTTTCTACTTTGTTCTGACCTTCTTTATTCTCTGGGTGTTCCGCGTTGTCGAAAAACGCCTGAACAGGCATCTGCGCCCCCGTGAAGAAGTGAACATGGTCGTTTAACTATAAAACCTCTGCAGTCTGATTGATTGCAGAGGTTTTTTGTTTGAAATCTTAACCAAGCAAACATACAAAAGCATTCGGAAAGGCCCTTTCTCCCTTGAAGGATGAGAGATTTTTTGCCTTTCTTTAACAGCTGTTAACCTTGTTTGGTTAGCCTGAGCAAAAGAAGTGACTTCAATTCGAGAGTACTGAGGCGACAGCCCCGGACAAAGACGCAGGACAGGGACAGGGTTTCACAATGACAGCCACTGCAGAAAGCATTGAATACAACAGCGAGCAGAGAAATCTGCAGAGCTGTCTGCCGGGCAGTAACGTGAATGAGGTTTCGTTTCTTGCCACCGACTACCTGAATCACCTCAACGAGCCGATCATGATGCTCGAGATGGTTCCTGACATGCCCGACATGCTTGAGGAGGTGGAAAGCTGGCAGCCCAAGAGTTACCAGCAGCATTTCCGGGACAGCCTCTTTGCTGCCAAGGACATTGCCATCGAAGCCTACGAAATTGCCCCGGCTCCCTTCCGGCAACCCTTTGACATGTGCATCACCATGGCCGGAAACGCCATCATGGATTCCGCCCAGGCCACCCGCGCAGCGATCAAGTCCGGTGACGAAGCCCGCATTGCCTTTCTGGTTGAACGCACCTCAAGCCACGTCCGCCATCTGATCGATATTGCCTCCGGCGCGATCAACGGCAAGCCCAATGCTCTTGATCGCCAGAAGGCCATGGAGCTTCGCAACAGCTGGAAAGATGTTCTTGCCAACAAGAGTATGGCCCCTGTGGATATGGTTGAGCCGGAGATGGAAGAACAGGATGACAGCCCATCCATGAATCAGGACTCCATCGACGCCCTGTTCGACTGACAACCTTTCGACTGACAGCTTTTCGGGTAACGCCCCGTTGGCGAACCCTTGTTCAACTTGCGTTTGTCCCATTAACAGGTCGTCTTCTAGAACAGCTCCTCAATCCGGAACGATCCCAGATCGGGTTCCCTGTATCCTTCAGGCTCCTGCCGTTCAGGAAGCACAACCTTTTCCGTCTGAAGATCCGGATAGTCGAATTGCCGGAGCAGATGGGAGATGCAGTTCAGGCGGGCCCGGCGCTTGTCATTGGCCTCCACCACATGCCAGGGAGCCCAACCTGTGTGTGTGGCCCTGAACATGGCATCCCTGGCTCTCGAATAGTCATACCAGCGCTTGTGTGCCTCGATATCCATGGAGCTCAGCTTCCAGATCTTTCGCGGGTCCCGGATCCGCTGATGAAAGCGTTTTGTCTGCTCTTCCGCATCAATCTCGAGCCAGTACTTGATCAACCGGATGCCCGACTGGGTGATCATCTTTTCAAAGAAGGGCGTGGTTTCCAGAAAGTGTTCGTACTCTTCGTCTGTGCAGAAGCCCATCACCTTCTCCACCCCGGCCCGGTTGTACCAGCTGCGATCAAAAAGCACGACTTCACCAGCTGAGGGGAAACGGCTGAGATAACGCTGAAGATACATCTGACTGCGTTCGAGCTCGCTCGGTGCAGAGAGAGCCTCAACTCGGAAAACACGGGGGCTGACACGATCCGTAATCCGTTTGATCACCCCTCCCTTTCCGGCTGAATCCCGCCCTTCGAAAAGAACAATGACGCGCAGTCCCGTTTCGCGGACATGCATCTGCAGCTTGACAAGTTCACCCTGCAGAATGGCCAGCTGTCTTTCATAGCTGTCCCGGTCCATCTTTGCGGACAGGGTCCTGTTCCCATCATCCTTCTTCGCCATCAAGCTGTCCTGTCGCCTCCGTTGCGCCTGTTGAAGACTGACAGCTTTGAACCGGGGAAACAATGCGCTGTATCAATGGGCAGGGGCTGTATGAGGCAGCTGCGCTTCAAGAGCACGGACAATTTTTGGGGACAGCGGCGGTGTCATGGAGGAAAACCAGTCCACCAGTTGCCCATCCGGTGCAATGAGATACTTGTAGAAGTTCCAGCGAACCTGTCCCTGAACGCCAACCTGGGACGACACCCATTGATAAAAGGGATGAGCCTGTTCGCCCCTGACACTGACCTTTTGGGTCATCGGGAAATTGATGTTGTAATTGTAGGTGCAAAACTGGCGAATTTCCTCATTGCTGCCCGGTTCCTGTTTTCCAAAGTCATTCGAGGGAACCCCCAGGACCACAAGGCCGGCCTCCCTGTACTGATCCCACAGACTTTGCAGCGCTTCATACTGACCGGTGAAACCGCAAAAGGATGCCGTGTTGACCACAAGAACGGTCTGCCCCCTGAAGCTGGAAAGAGGAAGCTCCCCTCCGTCTATGGATTCAAAAACAAAATCATGGGCTGTTTTTTTGTCTGTCTGGTTCTGCCCGTTTGCCAGAGCAGAGCCAAAGAGGGAAACAGAGCAGAGAAGAGACCAGAGATACTTCACCGTTTATTCCTTTCAATCTTCTGTTTCTTATAGTCTTTTTTATGGCCTTTGGATCAAACAGGCAAAGAGCCAGTTTTTCCGAACCAAGGCTCCACCCCTGAATTATTCAAGAAAATGTTTGTATTCCACTGAAGAATATGTTGCGATTCCGTTACAGAATAAAAAATCACCAGTAAAGGTGAAGAAAAATGTGGTTTCCGACTGTTATTTATCCTGAAGACCACTGAATAAAATAGGGAAGCAGAGGAAAAACAATGAACAACTCGTATCTCGTTGCTGTAGACAACAGTGACGGCAGCAAAAGAGCATTGCAACATGCTGTTGAGCGTGCCAAAGCCTCAAGTGCAAAACTGATTCTGACACACGTGATTGACTGGTCCCCCTACAGTTTCCACACGCCGGATGAACTGGCGGAACGGACAAAACGCAGGGAAGAGGAAATCATCCGTGCCAGAGACATCGTGCTTGTCCCCCTGGCAGAGGAAGTCAGACAGGCCGGCCTGGAAGTCGAGATTGAAATCCAGCACGGTCGCGGAGCAGAAACTCTCGCTCAACTGGCAGAACAGCACAATGTTGCACAGATCATTGCCGGGCGTAGCGGAGAAACCAATCTCAAGACGCTCATGTTTGGCAGTACATCATCAAAGCTTGTACAGATCAGCTCTGTTCCGGTTCTGATCGTTCCATAATCGAATAATAAATCAAAAGATATCCTGACAGGGAGATTCTCCGTGAAAACGATCGCTTCTATGCTGGCTATGCTTGGAGCATGGCTTTCAAGCTCGTCTGCACATGCAGCCGGGATTGATGAAACAATCAACGAACTGACAGCCCCCATCGCCTCCTTTATCGGACAGGTTGTCTTCTTCAAGATCCCGCTTTTCGGCGCACAACTGCCCCTGGTCGTTCTCTGGCTGGTCGTCGGTGCCGTTTTCTTCACCCTCTATATGGGCTTTGTGAACCTGCGTGGCTTCAAGCACGCCATCGAACTGGTTCGCGGTGACTATGCAAACCCCAAGGATTCCGGTGAAGTATCCCATTTCCAGGCCCTCGCAACTGCGGTTTCCGGTACAGTCGGCATCGGTAACATCGGCGGTGTTGCTGTTGCGGTTACCGTTGGCGGCGCAGGTGCAACCTTCTGGATGATTCTGGCCGGGTTCCTGGGCATGTCGACCAAGTTTGTCGAGTGTGCCCTCGGGGTCAAATACCGTCAGGAAAATCCTGATGGCTCGGTCTCCGGTGGCCCGATGTACTACATGCGCAACGGTCTTGCAGCACAGGGCCGCGAAGGCCTCGGCAAGTTCATGGGGACTTTCTATGCCGTCGGCATCTTCATCGGCGCACTGGGTATCGGGAACATGTTCCAGTCCAATCAGGCCTACGTTCAGCTCAACACTGTTGCAGGTGGCGCACTGGATGGTCTGGGATGGCTCGTGGGTCTGGCCCTTGCCGGCCTGGTCTTTCTGGTGATCGTCGGCGGCATCAAGTCCATCGCTTCTGTCACAGAGAAAATCGTCCCCTTCATGGCGGTGCTCTACTGCACCTTTGCCATTATCGTGATTCTGCTCAATGCCTCCTACATCCCTGAAGCCATCAGCAACATCTTTGTTGGTGCCTTCTCTGCAGAGGGTGTCACTGGGGGTGCTCTCGGGGCCCTGATCATCGGTTTTCAGCGCGCTGTTTTCTCCAACGAGGCCGGGATCGGTTCCGCCTCCATTGCCCACTCGGCCGTGAAAACCAACGAGCCGGTCACCGAGGGCTATGTTTCCCTGCTGGAACCGTTCATCGACACGATTGTCATCTGTACCATCACAGCACTTGTGATCGGCACATCACAGGTTGCCGATCCGAACTTCGCAGGGGGCGCAACAGGTGTTGCCATGACATCCGCAGCCTTTGAACGCCAGTTCAGCTGGTTCCCGCTTCCCCTGGCGATTGCGGCCCTGCTTTTTGCCTTCTCGACCATGATTTCATGGTCCTACTATGGCCTGAAGGGCTGGACCTATCTTTTCGGGGAAGGCTCCCAGACACTTTACAAGGTTATCTTCTGTGCCTTTGTTGCCCTGGGCTGCATGGTACAGCTGGGACCAATCCTCGACATTTCGGACGCCCTTGTCTTCCTGATCTGTGTACCGAACATTCTGGCACTCTATTTCCTGGCACCAGTGGTCAAGCGCGAGATGAACGACTATCTCGCCCGCATCAAGTCAGGAGAGATCCGGAAACACAACCAGTCCGGCTCCGACAGCATGGCGGAAGAAACCTGATCGGCATTTTCTGCAAAACACACTGAATGAAAAAAGCCCCGGGGAAACACTCTCCGGGGCTTTTTTGATGGGTATGGGGCGCAGCTTTCCTGAATCAGCCTAACCGATCGGGAAACTGCCAAAACGAACACGAATACGGCGGTTCTGTTTGCCCTTTTTCTCGATCTTGCCCACATGAATGGCCCCGATACTGCCGGTTGAAGCAACATGGGTGCCGCCGCAAGGCTGACGATCAACGGCGCCGTCCTCTCCGATCTCCACCAGACGCACCCGTCCCTGCCCGCGAGGCGGACTGACAGACATGGTCCTGACCAGATCGGGATTGGCATCCAGCTCACGTTCCTCAACCCAGCGGGAGGAAACAGGATAATCCCCTTCAACCAGAGCCATCAGACTGTCTGACAGCTCTTTTTTGTCAGGGTTCTCAGGCATGTCGAAATCAAGCCGGCTTTCCTCTTCCCCGATGGAGCCACCTGTCACCGGATGGGGAATCAGCGAACACAGCAGATGCAGTGCCGTGTGCATGCGCATCAGTTTTTCACGCCGCTCCCACTCAAGCGAAAGAACAAGGGTTTCGCCCACCTCAAAGGCTGTTTGAGCCTCCGCAACGTCGTGAACAACCGTTTCCTTTTGCGCAGAATCAAAGCGTGTGTCCTGCACCGCCACCACCTCTCCGGATGCACGTCGGATCGATCCCCGGTCTCCGGGCTGCCCGCCACTGGCAGCGTAAAAGATGGTCTGATCCAGAATCAGACCACCCTCCGGTGTCACTGAGAGAACCCTGGCCTCTGTCTCCTGACAGAAGGCATCTTCAAGAAACAGCTTGTCTGTCATGACTTTTCCCTGTTGAGCCTTTGTTGCTTTTTGTTGTTCATCCTGCCCTTGAGCAGGGACAGGACACAAAGAAGAACAGATCACTCCGGAAAGCTCAACTGCTACATGACAAACAACCTCAAAAAGCCGGCTCCAGTGTCAGCTTCGGTGTCCCTCACAGCTCTCCCGCTCCATAAAGGCACGCAGCCCCCTTGTCTCGTCTTCCGTGAAAACCTCTTCAGTCAGCACAAGGTTCTCCATGCGATCAAAACGGAAAGTGCGAAAATCCTGTCGCAGTTCACACCAGGCTGAAAACATCCAGCCATCCGTCAGGTCCCAGACAACCAGAGGACACACCCGGCGCTCCGTCGGGTTATCAGCGCTGTCCCGATAGTCAAATCCGACAATTCTTTTCCGGCGAATGGCACTGCGGATCAGGGCAACATGGGCAGAGGCATTGTGCTTGTTCTGAAGACTGAAAAACGGTGCATCTGCAAGCCTGCGTTCTTCCGGTTCCGGCATACCGGCCTGAATCTTCGCACGGGCCTCGCGCGCGGCTGACACCAGAACAGGATCCCCCGTCCTTTCGACAAAGGAAAGACCAATTGCCAGAGCATCAATCTGGTCATGTGTAAAGGCAACATTGGGCAGATCAAACCCCGGTCTCAGCAGATAGCCGATACCGGCCTCCCCCTCTATCGGGAGGCCCGAGGCCTGAAGATGCGCAATGTCGCGATAGATTGTGCTGACGCTGACCTCGAAATGACCGGCGAGCTCACTGGCGCGGCTGACACCCCGGGTTCGCATTTCATTGACCAGTCTGAACAATCTTTCTGCCCGTCTCATCGCCCGTCCACTCAATCCGGTTTCCACATCAAAAGCCTACATCACCGCATCTGCTGTTCACAGTGATATCAGGAGCGAAGGCAACTCCGGATTGACCTTCCGGCACAGGAACCCGGAGTTTCTGCAAAGCCCTTCAAAGGATATTCTAATCCGCTGCAGTGGCTTCGATTTCAAACATCAGCGGTGGCAACGCAAGCCGCGTAACCCCCAGAAGGGTCATCGGCGGCGTCACCCCGAATCTCCCGAAGCGCGATCCCAGAAGATCAAGGTGCTTCATGGCATCATCAACATCCGTGGTGTAAAGGCTCAGGCGGATAACATTTGAAAAGGTCATCTCCGCAGCATTCAGGACAGTTTCAAGATTGTCGAGCGACAGTGCAATCTGATTGCGCATGTCACCTGCATGCTGCGGATTTCCCTCCCCATCCACAGACGTTTGCCCGGAACACACCAGACAGCGAGCGGACCTGTCGATGATTTCAGCCTGGTTGTAGCCGTAATTCAGGGACCACGGCCAGGGGTTTACAGCAGTTCTCTTCATGGTTTTAACATCCTCGTTCATGATTGGAGCCTCCTGTAAAACACAGAGCTCCTCTCAGCGTGGTGAGAAGAGAGTGAGAGGAGACCCGCCTCCGCATGCCTCCAGTCACCGAGCAGACAGCACAACAAAAAAGAGGCTACAGAAACTGCAGCCTCATCGTGTCAGAAACGTCTCTGAACGGTTTGCCGAACAGCAGGGATCAGGTCGCCAGGAACAGGTCTTTGTACTGTTCTCTCAGAACATTCTTCTGGACCTTGCCCATTGTGTTGCGCGGCAACTCCTCCAGAAGGATCAAATCACGCGGATGCTTGAAGCGCGCCAGGGAAAGCCTAACAGCCTCCCTGATTCTTTCCAGATCAGGGGTCTGGCCGTTTTCGGGAATGATAATCCCCAGAACCGTTTCCCCGAAATCGGGATGGGGCACACCGATCACCGCACTTTCCAGAACACCGGGTTGCTCATCCAGAATCAGTTCAATCTCCTTGGGATAGATATTGTAGCCCCCGGAAATGATCAGGTCCTTGTTGCGCCCGACGATATAGAGATATCCCTCCTCATCCATCCGGCCCAGATCCCCTGTGATGAAAAAGCCGTTCTCTCTCAATTCAGCAGCCGTCTTGTCCGGCATCTGCCAGTAGCCTTTGAAAACATTGGGGCCGCGAACTTCAATCTGGCCGACATCTCCCGCGTCCAGCTCTTCACCTCTGTCCGGGTCCGTGATCCTGATCTCCACACCGGGGAGCGGAAAGCCTACAGACCCGGCGCGCCTGTCTCCGTCATAGGGATTGGAGCTGTTCATGTTGGTTTCCGTCATCCCGTAGCGTTCGAGAATTCTGTGCCCGGTGCGTTCTTCAAAGCGGACATGGGTCTCTGCCAGCAGCGGAGCCGAACCGGACACGAACAGCCGCATGTGCGCCGTCAGTTCCCGTGTGAAGCGTTCATCATCCAGCAGACGCGTGTAAAAGGTCGGAACCCCCATCATGGCTGTTGCCTGCGGCAGGCTGGCAATAATCCCGTCCTGATCAAACCCTGTCATGAAAATCATGCTGCCCCCGGCAGCCAGTGCAACATTGGTTGCCACAAAAAGACCGTGCGTGTGGAAAATCGGCAAGGCATGAAGCAGGACGTCCCGATCGGTAAAGCGCCATTCTTCGACAAGGGTTTGGGCATTTGACAGCAGATTGTTCTGGGTCAGCATGGCCCCCTTGGACCGGCCCGTCGTCCCGGATGTATAAAGCAGTGCAGCCAGATCCTCTCCGTCGCGCGAAACCGTCTCAAAGAAAGCCGGCATTTCCTGCGCCAGCGCCATCAGGCTTCCCCCGCCCTCCCCATCCAGGGTTTCCAGCCGTGCCTCCAGTCTTTTTGCAACGGACAACAGAGCGTCTTCACGGGTCGGGGAACAGACAACCAGGCTGGCCCCGCTGTTTTCGATAAAATAGCTCAGCTCCTCAACGGTGTAGGCCGTGTTCAAGGGCAGAAACACCAGACCGGCCTGTACACAGGCCGCATAGAGAGCGAGCGCTTCCGGGGATTTGTCGACCTGCACAGCAACGCGATCCCCGGGCCGGAGACCTATTTGAACCATGACCCGAGCCATCCGCGCAGACAGGGCGAGAAAATCCCGATGTGTCAGAATCCGGCCATCCTGCAAATGCAAAAACGGCGTTGTCCTGTCAGCATGGATCGCAAAAAGGCTGTCATAGAGGGGGTTGGTCACAAGCTTGCCTGCCATTCAAGTGAATTTCCGGGTATTGTATAACCCTGAAACTCAAAAGCAAAAACAGTCTGAGTGATCTGCCATGGGTCCTGAAGATCCGGATCGCTCTTTGCGAGGAGAAGTTTTCAAAACGCGAAAAGCTTCTTTCCCGCTGCTCTCGCCTCCCGAAAAACAGGACACAGCCCTGAAAATGCCAACCCCTTCGCCTAAAAAAGAAGTTCTTGCGGCCGATGTCATGCTCGCCGGTGACGTCCTCCGTGTCGTGCACTCCGGCCTGCCCGAACTGAAAGCACAGAATGCAGAAGAGGCCCTGTTCGAACTCAGAGCAGAACACGAGGCTTTTCGTACATTCCTGAACACAGCACCCAATGGCAATGCAATGATCAATTCCTGCCTGCTTTACCCTCCATCAGGGGACGGTACGGATGGCACCCTGTTTCTGGCCTCACAGTTTGCCTATGCTCCCCTGGCCGGAACAGCCCTGATGGCAGCAGCCACTGTTCTGGCTGATGAGGGAAAGCTGGCAAGGACAGGAGACAAAACAGCATCGGAAAACAGTTGTAACCCGGAAAACAGTTGTAACACTGTGATTCTGGAAACAGCCCGGGGCCTTGAACAGGTTGATCTGGTTCTGGAAAATGGCCTGGTTGCTTCGGCAAGCTGGGCAACACAGCAACCCGAGATGCTTGCTCCCGGCGTCGAGCTGGTTCTACCGGATGGTCAAACTGTGACTCCGGCACTGGTTCATTCGGGCCTTCCCTATCTGGTCATCGCCGAATCAGAACTGGGCCTGTCACCGTCTTCTGAGCAATTCAGCCAGGCCATAACAGAGTTAAGCGCCCAGGCCTGCGCACGCTATCCCGTCACAGAATTCGGAGTGCAGAGTGATTTCGAGCGCTACCTTGTCATGATCATAAGAAACATCACGCCCGAAAGCATTCGGGTTCTGTGGGTTTCAGACAAGGGAGAGGTCGCAAATTCCGCAGGAGGAACAGGAGCTCTTGCCGCACAGCTTGTCTGCGAAAGACGCGGCCTGACAGAAAGGGGAAGGAGTCTCACCGTGGAAGCTCCCGGCGGCGCATTTAACTGTCAAATCTCTGACAGAAAGGCAACGGTAACCTCGAAGGTAGAGATCGTTTCCAGACATCTGTTTTATCATTCCGGATAAACTGGCCGCTCTGGGACACAAGAAGGAAAAATAGTCCAGAAACGACAAAAGCCCTTGCAGAGCAAAGGCTTTTTGGAATGGTGGAGCCGAGGGGAATCGAACCCCTGACCTCTACAATGCCATTGTAGCGCTCTCCCAACTGAGCTACGGCCCCATTCGCTGTGGATCGCTTTGATCCGCGACAGCCGGAAGATAGGCAGTTCATTTTCTTTTGGCAAGCAAAAAATAGTGCGCCACAACAACAACTTTCATCCGGGTCCGATCCCGGTTTGATTCGGGCAGGAGTTCCGGTCAACCCCCTGCCCCTGCACCTATTTCCTGACATAGACTGCCGTGATCGCAGCACTGTCCAGTGTATGGGCTCCAACCATGAAACCCGCCAGGGCCGAACTGACGTTTTCATTGATAGGAAGTGCCTCGACATCCAGTGCATGAACCGTGAACTGATAACGATGCATTTCTCCCTCTGGCGGACAGGCTCCGCCGAAATCGCGGCCTCCATAATCATTCTGAAGCTGAAAGGCACCGGATGGCAGCGTTTCGGCGCGCGTGCCCTTCTCAAGGGCGTGAACATCGGCAGGAATACCGGCCACAAACCAGTGCCACCAGCCGGAACCGGTCGGCGCATCGGGATCATAAACCGTCAGGGCATAGCTTTTTGTTCCCTTTGGCGCTCCGCTCCAGCTGAGAGCGGGGGAGAGATTACCACCCTCACAGCCAAAACCGCTGAATTCCATCTCAAGCGGCATGATCTCGCCTTCGGCAATGTCAGGACTGCTGAGCGTAAAGGGCCCGGCAAGGGCAGAGGAAACTGACAGCAGGAGGGGAAGGGAAACAACAGATTTCAAAAGACTCATGGCAAACTCCTTTTCTGGAGTGCAATCAATGCCATGACGACAGGAGAGCGGATATCAGCGATCAATCAAAAAGAATCAAAAAACGATCATTTTGCTCCAACATCAACGTATTTCCCGCGGCAAAAGATCGAAACGTGTTTTAAATGCTGTCGTCAGGTGGGAGGCACTGGAAAAACCGCAGGCATAGGCAATCCCCGCAACGGTCTCTGCAGTGCTCTGCAAAAGCAGCAATGCACGATCCAGCCGCACATCGGTCACCACGCGCTTCAGGGATGTTCCTTCCTGTCTCAGCCTGCGCCGCAGGGTCGCCTCACTCATTCCAAGCAGCTCGACAAAATCGGCTGTCCTCCAGGGTTTTTCCGGCTCTCGCGCAACATGCCTGTAAATCCGGCGTGTGAGGCTCTCCTGTGCCAGCAGCTCGACATCGAGTCCTGCTTCTTTGAGCCACAACAGCAATTCAGCGGATTGATGAAATCTCAGTTTATCAGGCAGGTGGGAAAAATCCTTATGCCGGGTGCGGTCAAGTGCCTCCAGAAAACCCGAAGAAGCTCTGCAGACGCCAATTTTTTCTCGCCCCTGATGCGTGGCATCACCGGAAGAATCACCCTGATACTGATTCAGGAAACGCCCGACAAAATCATGCGAAAGGCTGCAGGCCAATGCCTGATAGCCCTCCTCCTCACTGACGGTGTTGCGGATCGTGTAGAAATGTCCGGGAGCCACCCAGAAAATATCACCTGTTCGGGCCTGAACCAGCGCCTTTCGGTCCAGTCCGACAGACTTTTCGCCCTTTTGAATCAAAAAGAAGCTGGGGTGCTGAATGTAAATTCTGTTGAAAAGAGTCGAGCGGGATTGCCGGATTACAGAAAAATCAATCACGATAACATCCGGTTACAGTACAGCCCTCAATAGGCCTCTTCATGTTCATGCGCGGATTCCAGAGCCTCACCGAACTCGTCCTCGGAAATCTCCAGCTCCGGTCCGTCATCAATATGATCCAGCTCTTCATCATTCGGAAAATCGTCCAGCTTCTGCTCGCCCTCAGCCGCTTCGGTCTCAGGCGTTTCAACAGGGTCCTCCAGCCTGATTTCCCCGTTTTTGAGCATATCCTGAACAACCAGTTCCTCAAGATGGGCAACCGAAACATCAGCCTCGGTATCACACTTCGGACAGACGACAGGAAATTTCAGAAAATCATAGAACTTGGCACCGCATTGCTCGCAGTGATGCTTGCTTCCCCATTCAGGTTTTGACATGACGCGTTTTCTCCCTCTCCCAAGGCTGAAAATGGTGTCTGTTGCTACGTCAAATCTTTTACATCCAGGTGGCCACAGCTGAATCATTCAGCATTTTACCTTTTCAATGCAATCAGAAAATCATTGCAAAAGATTCCAGCCCCTTCCTTTTCAGATCCGCACTGTCAAAGGACAAATTGAATTTTGCTGACAAAGCAATCGCTTATCTTCAAGGAATACCCGGAAAAGGGCAGAAAAACCCCAAGTTCACTTTCATGTGGACTGTACACTTTTCACATTCACGCTTTTGCTCTAAAACAGGTTCAATTCCCTTTCCCTTTGTTACAAAGGCTCACCAGAATGTCTCACAGCCACGATTCCTCGGCTCCGTCCACACTGCGTTCCACACCATCCGGCCGCCCTCTCAAGGGAGAGGTCAAGGTTCCCGGTGACAAGTCCATCTCTCACCGCTCCCTGATGTTCGGAGCCCTGGCACTGGGAACGACGAAGGTTCACGGAATGCTGGAAGGCGAAGATGTTCTGAGCACAGCCGGTGCCATGCACCAGCTGGGTGCAGACATCACGCGGGACGACGACGGTGTCTGGCATGTGACAGGCCGCGGTCTCGGTGCCCTGCAGGAGCCGGAAGATGTGCTCGACATGGGCAACTCCGGCACTTCGGCACGCCTGCTGATGGGGATCCTTGGCAGCCACCCGATCACTTCTGTCATGACCGGTGATGCCTCCTTGCGCAAGCGCCCGATGGGCCGTGTCGCCAATCCGCTGGCGGAAATGGGTGTCACCGTTCACTGCCGCTCCGGACAGCGCCTGCCGCTGATGGTTCAGGGCACGGACAAGCCCCTGCCCGTTCGCTACAAACTGCCGGTTGCCTCTGCACAGGTGAAATCCTGTATCCTCCTTGCAGGCCTGAACACACCCGGCGAGACAACCGTGATCGAAACGGAACACACCCGCGATCACACCGAAAAGATGCTGACCCACTTCGGCGCCGAAGTGCGCGTAAAAGACACCGACGAGGGCCGGGAAATCACAGTTGTCGGCCAGCCGGAACTCAAGGCTGCCGACGTTATTGTTCCCGCCGACCCCTCCTCGGCGGCCTTCCCGACGGTCGCTGCGCTGATCAACCCGGGTTCCGAACTGCGTCTGCCGGCCATCGGCATGAACCCGCACCGCAACGGCCTCTACATCACGCTGAAGGAAATGGGTGCCGATATCACACTGGAAAACGAGCGTATTGAAGCGGGCGAACCCGTCGCCGACCTCATTGTCCGCGGCTCCAATCTCAAGGGTATCGACGTTCCTGCAGAACGCGCGCCGTCCATGATTGACGAATATCCGATCCTTGCCATTGCTGCAGCCTTCGCCAGCGGCAAGACCGTCATGCAGGGCGTCGGCGAGCTGCGTGTCAAGGAAAGTGACCGCCTTGCCGCTGTGGCAGCAGGCCTGAAAGCCAACGGTGTTGAAATTGAAGAGGGTGACGATTTCCTGATCGTCCACGGCGTCGGCGACAACAACAAACCCGCCGGTGGCGGTGTTGTCGAAACCCACCTGGACCACCGCATTGCCATGAGTTTCCTCGTCATGGGAACCGCGGCTGAAACGCCGGTGACCGTAAAGGATGCCGCCGCCATCAACACCAGCTTCCCCGGCTTTGCAACGCTGATGAACAATCTGGGTACAGAGATCGTCTGAGGAGACAGAAACCATGTCTGTGGTCATTGCAATTGACGGCCCTGCTGCTGCGGGCAAGGGCACACTCGCACGCCGTCTGGCTGACAGCTTCGGGCTGGCCTATCTGGACACGGGAGCCATCTACCGGGCAACCGCTGCGCGCCTGCTCGCAGAAGGTGGCGACCCGAACGACTCCGCAGCGGCTCTGGCTTCTGCCCGGAGTCTTTCCCCGGAAGATCTCGAGCGCACGGATTTGCGCACAGAGGCCGTTTCACAGGCCACATCCATCGTTGCTGCAAACCAGGATGTTCGCGCAGCCCTGCTTGAATTCCAAAGAAGCTTTGCGAATCAAGCACCTGCAGAAAAGGTGGGTGCCGTTCTGGATGGCCGCGACATCGGAACCGTGATCTGCCCCGATGCCGACGTGAAGCTTTTTATCACTGCAAGCGATGAAGTCCGCGCAGAACGGCGCTATAAAGAGTTGCTCGCAAAAGGAGAAGAGGCTATATACGCGCGTGTGCTTGAGGACCTTCAGGCGCGGGACAAACGTGATTCTTCACGGGCAACCGCACCTTTGAAAGCAGCAGAAGATGCCGTCACACTGGACACCAGTGCGCTGGATATCGAAACTGTCTTCGGCCAGGCCGCGCAGATCATTTCGGACCGGACTGGTCTGGAACAGAGGATCTGAGACCTGATCAGGATCTCCTGCCACATCTGAATATAAACCCCGGCCTGTCGGAAATCACCTCACTGAACATCCGGCAGGAAGTCCACCGATCGTATCGTGTCGATCATCGGTTGGCCTGTCTTTACAATATTGGAATTCTTTTCTCATGACTGAGAATTTTGCTGATCTCCTCGCTGAATCCCTCGGACAAACAGACCGCCTGGAAGGCAACGTACTGCGTGGTACAATCGTTGCTCTGGACAGCGATGCTGCAACCATCGACGTTGGTCTGAAATCCGAAGGTCGCGTTCCACTGAAAGAGTTCACTGTTTCCGGTGAAGCTCCTGAACTGAAAGTGGGCGACGAAGTTGAGGTTTACCTCGAGCGCATGGAAAACAAGAACGGCGAAGTCGTTCTGTCCCGTGAAAAAGCGAAGCGCGAAGAAGCCTGGACCCAACTGGAGAAATCCTTCAACGACGGCGAACGCGTTAACGGCGTTATCTTCGGCCGCGTCAAGGGTGGCTTCACTGTTGATCTGTCCGGCGCTGTTGCGTTCCTGCCAGGCTCCCAGGTTGACATCCGTCCGGTTCGTGACGTTGCACCCCTGATGGGCAATGCACAGCCATTCCAGATCCTGAAAATGGACCGTGCACGCGGCAACATCGTTGTATCCCGCCGTGCCGTTCTGGAAGAAACACGCGCTGAACAGCGTTCCGAACTGGTTGCAAACCTCACCGAAGGTCAGGTTCTGCAGGGTGTTGTCAAGAACATCACCGACTACGGTGCGTTCGTTGACCTCGGCGGCGTTGACGGCCTGCTGCACGTCACCGACATCTCCTGGAAGCGTATCAACCACCCAAGCGAAGCCCTGACCATCGGTCAGCAGGTCGACGTTCAGGTGATCCGCTTCAACAACGAAACCCAGCGTATCTCCCTGGGCATGAAGCAGCTCGAAACCGATCCGTGGGAAGGCGTTTCTGCCAAGTACCCAATGAACGGCAAACTGGTTGGTCGCGTTACCAACATCACCGACTACGGTGCGTTTGTTGAGCTGGAGCCAGGCATCGAAGGTCTGGTTCACGTGTCCGAAATGTCCTGGACCAAGAAAAACATCCACCCTGGCAAGATCGTTTCCACCAGCCAGGAAGTTGAAGTTATGGTTCTGGACGTTGATGAGTCCAAGCGCCGTATCTCTCTGGGTCTGAAGCAGTGTTCTTCCAACCCTTGGGATGCATTCCAGGCGAACCACCCTGCCGGTGCCGAGCTGGAAGGCGAAATCAAGAACATCACCGAATTCGGTCTGTTCGTTGGCCTGCCTGGCGACATCGACGGCATGGTTCACCTGTCCGATCTGGATTGGGAGCAATCCGGTGAGGAAGCTGTCAAGTCCTACAACAAGGGCGACAGCGTGAAGGTGAAGGTTCTCGACGTTGACGTTGACAAAGAGCGCATTTCCCTGGGCATCAAGCAACTGAGCGAAGATCCGTTCGCCGGTGCTTCCGAAGGCCTGAAGAAAGGTGACGTTGTGACCTGTACTGTAACAGCGATCAACGAAGGCGGTATCGACGTTCAGATCGGTGACGAAGGCGCTGTTGGCTCCATCCGTCGCAACGAACTGGCGCGTGACCGTGCTGACCAGCGCACTGACCGCTTTGCTGTTGGCGAGAAGATCGATGCCCGCATCACTTCCATCGACAGCCGCACACGTCGCATCTCCCTGTCCATCAAGCAGTTTGAAGCGGCAGAAGAGAAGCAGGCAATGGCTGAATTCGGTTCTGCTGATGCCGGTGCGAGCCTCGGTGACATCCTGGGTGAAGCTCTGCGCAACGCGAAAAACTAATCAACTGATCTTTTTCAGTTTTCGAAGGGCCTGCATTTGCAGGCCCTTTTTCTTTGTGTAAAAAGAATAAAACCTTTTCTTACTGTTTCCCGTCCGAAGATTAGTCCAACACTCATCAGGAAAGATCATGGAAAGTCTGCAGCAATACTGGAATCTCGTGCTTGATGTCTGGAACACGGGAGCCTTTGGCATCGACATTGGCCGCCTCGGTATCGCGCTGCTTGTCTTCATGGTTATCCTGATGATCCGCCGTGCCTTTGCCCGCATCGTTATTCGCAGACTGCATTCCATCACCAAACGCACCAGAACAACACTGGATGACGAAGCCCTCAATGCACTGGATGGCCCCTTGCGCATGGTTCCCATCACGCTGGGTGTCTTTTTCCTGCTGGAGTACCTGAAACTGAGCGGGGATGCAGAAACCTTTGGCGAAAATCTGCTGCGCTCCCTGCTGGCCTATACCCTTTTCTTTGCCCTGTTCAAGCTTGTCTCGCCCATGGCAACCCTGCTGAACAGACTGGAGGAACTGCTGTCCTCCATCATGATCGAGTGGCTGGTCAAGGCCGCAAAACTGCTGATTTTCATGCTGGGAAGCGCTGCCATTCTGGAAATCTGGGGAATCAATGTCGGCGCCATTATCGCCGGTTTCGGTCTGTTCGGTGTCGCCGTCGCACTGGGAGCACAGGACCTTTTCAAAAACCTGATTGCCGGTATCCTGATCATTGCCGAAAAGCGTTACAGCCTCGGAGACTGGATCATGATCGACGGACTTGTCGAGGGAACAGTCGAGGACATCGGCTTTCGCTCGACCCGCATCCGGCGTTTTGACAAGGCCCCCGTCTATGTCCCCAACGCCAAGCTTTCAGACAGTGCTGTCATCAACTTCTCCAAGATGACCAACCGCCGGATCTACTGGATGATCGGGGTCGAATACGGAACAACATCCGCACAGCTGCAGCAGATCGTTCACGAGATTCGCGATTACATCGAAGGCTCCAGCGACTACGAAACCGATCCCGCTGTGACAACCACCCTGATCAACATAGACAGCTTCAACAGCTCATCCATCGATATCATGGTCTATTGCTTCACCAAGACAACCAACTGGGGCCGCTGGATGGAAATCAAGCAGGATCTGGCACTCAAGCTGAAGGAAATCGTCGAGGGCGCAGGAACCGGCTTTGCCTTCCCGACATCCACGCTCCACGTTGCCAGCCTTCCGCCCCAGCAAATCGCCATCGGCAAACAGGTCGGCGCGCCCGAGGTTCCCGACTTTCTGATCAGCGACGGAGACTGATGGCTTCTACCAGGGGCGGATCGGAACACTGGAGATCGAGTTCTTGGGGCTGCCCTCAATCAGCTTGTCGCTGTAGACCAGATAGATCAGGACATTGCGCTCTTCATCCAGAAAGCGGACAACCTGCATCGATTTGAAAATCAGGGAGGTCCGTTTGGTAAAGACCTCCTCGCCTTCATCAAACTCCTCGAGAATCTCGATCGGTCCGACCTGACGGCAGGCAATCGAGGCATCCGCAGTGTCTTCCGCAAGCCCCAGAGCACCGGAAATACCACCTGTCTGCGCACGGGACAGATGACAGGTCACGCCCTTGACCTTTGGATCATCAAAGGCCTCAATGACGATCTTGTGGTCAGGTCCGAGAAACTTGAAAACAGTACTGACTTCGCCAATAACCTCGGCCCTTGCACTGAAAATCCCCAGAAAAGCTGTCAGCACAACGAGGGTTGCTGCTTTGACAAAAGAGAGGGGAGACGGGACAATCGTCTTCTGCATGGCTTGATCCTTCAAACTGTTTTCTCGCCAGAGTCGGCAATTTGCAGTATAGCTGTGCCCTGCGCAAGCAAAGCGCAAGAGAAAAGAAAAACAAACTATCCCGCAAAGAGGATGCAGCAAGAACATGCCAAAGACTGTTGACCTGCAGATGTCACTTCAAGATCTGCTCAAAGGCTACCGCGACTACAAGGATTTCCGCTACCCGGAAGACAAGCCCCTGCTGGACAATCTGGCGAGGGAAGGCCAGAGCCCCAAGGCCCTCGTGATCTCCTGTTGCGATTCAAGGGTTGAACCTTCCGCCTTTCTCTCCACAGGTCCGGGCGACCTTTTCATGGTCCGCAATGTGGCCAATCTGGTGCCTCCCTATGAGGTTGACAGTCAGTATCACGGCACATCTGCTGCTGTCGAATATGCCGTCGAAGCGCTTAACGTTCCCCATGTGATTGTCATGGGGCACTCACACTGCGGCGGCATTCAGGCCCTGATTGCGGGTGCGATGGACGAGAAGAAGGACAGTGCCTTTATCCACAAATGGATTTCCATGGCAAAGGGGCCATGCCAGCAGGCGCTTGAAGAGGGACATGAAGGTGCCGTCCTGCAGGAGCGTGTGGAACAGCTCTCCGTGGTCAACTCCATGAAAAACCTGCGCAGCTTCCCCTGTGTCCAAAAACGGGAGAAAGACGGAACCCTGCAGGTGCACGGCTGGCATTTTGATTTCACCAATGGACAGCTCTGCCGCTATGATTCCGACAGGGATGCCTTTGTCTATCTGGCCGATCTGCCTGTAAAGGACTGATCTGATTCGGAATTAACACTTCTTCAAGCTTCCTTGTGGATAATTTTTCATTCAAGTCGCAGAGTCGTTTTTTGAAACGCCGGAAAAAAGCGACAGAAACGGAGTGAATGAAAATTACAGGCTCTGCGCCTCAACGCAGGGCTGAATGCTTGGGGAAAAACAATGACAGTCGCGGATCACCATCCTTCCTGTCGGGGAGAGACCACAAAACAGAAGGCAGCCGAAGGCTTTCTGAAACACTACTTCAGACGCATTTCACCAGACGTCGCGCAGAGCTTCAACAAGGAACAGCGTGCCGCCATACGCACCATGTTCGGTGATCGTGGCATGGCATCCCACATTGTTGAAATCCGCCGCTCCCTGCCTTTTTTCGCACGCAGGCGCTTCTATCTGATCTTTCTGATCGGCCGCGAGCGCCGCACTCTGGAGCGTCTTGAGGATGAAGGCCAGATGGCCACCAGCCTGGCCTATCTTCTGACCGGGATCATTCTCTGCATTCCCGGCGTTGCGCTCTCCCTGCTGGTTTCACTGTTCCTCTAGAAACAGAACAACAGGCACAAGAGATTCTGCAGAACAAAACAAAGGACGTCCCGATATGATCAGGGACGCCCTTTTCCTGTTCCGGTTTCCGGAGTGGAGCGCCCCTGTCAGGCGCTCCGGATATCACCGACCATCCGCGTGGCCTCGTCACTCAAGGCACGAACCTTCTGATCCAGCTCGTTGAGCGTATCGGCGACGGACTGCGCTGCCGATGTGCTCTCGACCGAAGCATTGTCAACATCGGAGATATTGGTCTGGATATCACCCAGACCTGCCGCAACAATCTGGATCTTGCTGGAGATATCCTGCGTTGCAGCCCCCTGCTCTTCCACAGCTCCGGCAATCACGGTCGAGATCTCGTCCATTCTGGAGATCACAGTCGAGATTTCCTGAATGGAATCAACCGCATTCCTGGTTTCCTCCTGAATCTCGACCACCTGCTGCCCGATTTCCTCCGTGGCATTGGAAGTCTGGGTTGCAAGGGATTTCACCTCGTTTGCAACAACGGCAAAGCCGCGACCGGCCTCACCGGCCCTTGCGGCCTCAATCGTTGCATTGAGCGCCAGCAGGTTTGTCTGCTCGGCAATATCGGAGATCAGCTTGACCACCTCGCTGATGCGTTCAGCCGACTGGGCCAGTGCATTGACATTGGTTGAAGAACGTTCAGCCTCGCCAACCGCGCTGGACGCAATCTGGGCTCCCTGCCCCACCTGCTGGGAAATCTCGCTGACAGAGGACGCGAGCTGTTCCGCAGCCGAGGCCACAGCCTGTGCTGAATCATTGACAGAGTTCGACGCAGATGTCGCCTGACTGGCTGTATTCTGGGTCTGCCCCGCTGTGTGCTGGAGATTTTCAGCAAAGTGCTTGATGCTCTCGACCGAGGCCTCCACATCCGTGATCAGACCACTGACACCCTGCTGGAAATTGTCCGCAATGCGATCCAGTATCTCCTTGCGATCCCGTGCAGCCTGCTCGCGCTCCTGTTCCTGTTGCTGCTCGAGCTGCTGCTTTTCGATAGCATGTTCACGCAGAACCTCCACATCGTGGGCCATAACACCCAGTTCATCCTTGCGATCCTTGCCAGCCACCTCAACATTGACCTCGCCACTGGCAAGACCGCGCACGGCAGAGGAAATCTGATTGATGGCGCGTGTGGTGCCAATCCCCAGATAGGCATTGAAAAGCATCAGAACGGCAATCACCAGCGCGGATACCAGAATCATGTTGGTGCGGGCTTCATTTGCGTTGGCCGTGACCACAGAAAGAGGTGCGGACACGACAATGCCCCAGCGGGCCTCGGCCTGACCAAAGGAAACCGGAACGATCGAACGCAGAAGAGGCTCCTGGCCCTCAATCTCGACGACATCGACAAAGCTTTCGCCGCTTTTGATCGAACCAACAATTTTCCCGACATCTTCCCCCGCATCAACAACACCCAGCTTGCTGTCATCCGGGTGGGACACCCACATTCCCCCATCCGTGATCAGGGAAATGGACCCCTGTTCAACAAAGCGGATTTCAGACAGCTTTGTTTGCAGATCCTTCAGGGCCATATCGACTGTTGCCACACCGATGGCCTTGCCGGAGGCATTGGTGAAGGGAACAGAAGCTGTGGTCATGAGCACATCGACGCCATTGACCGGATACAGATAGGGATCGGTGATCACCTCCCGATTGTTGGCAATCGGTTGTTCGAACCACTGTTCCGAACCGGCTTCAGGTCCGACAACCAGAGGCTCCCATGTCACGGAAGAACCATCCATATAGGCGTAAGGGACAAAACCGCCCTTGTCATCGTGATACTTCCGGCCGACAGAATCACTGTCGCTGCCCACTGCATTCGGGAGGAGCCCCGCACCGGCACCAACATAAACAGGATTGCGCCGGACTGTGTTTTCCAGAATTTGCCCGAAGGGCTGGCGGTCCGTTTCACCGCTGTGGACCAGACCCTCGATGGCAAAAGCCATGCCCCGTGCCGTAACAAGGGCTTCCTGAATGTCCACCTTTACAGACTGCGCATAGTGATCAGCGAGTGAGCGAAACAGCTTTTCTGTTTCTGCCTCATCATGCTGCCTCTGGTTGATGTAGGAAAATGCGATAATAACGACAAAACCCAGGATCACGATAATCGAGTTCAGGCCGATTAGACGGAATCTCAGACTGTTAAACCCACTCATTGAAACCTCTCTTGCTGCCTTGTTGTCTTGTTCGGACAAGACCTTAACGCCAGAGGATTGAGGATTGTTTAACACTGAAACAGAAGTGAAATTATTTGCAACCATTCAAAGAAAAGCAGCCCGGAACACCGGGCTGCAAGGTAAGGACTCTCTGGATTGGTTTCAAAAAAGAAACCATATGATCTGCCTGTAACAGATCTAGAAGTTCACTTGCACAGAGGTCTGCAGACGAACAGCATCCACATCTGCACCGTTCTGGTTTTCCCGGTCAAAGTAGATCACTTCGCCACCGAAGGTCACCCGATCAAGGGGTGTCCAGAAAACAGAAGTGTGAACCGTGTTGACGCTCTCGACATCTGTATCGGCAAAGGTATCAAGGAACTCCGAACGGCCATAGACAACCTGGCCAAGGATTTCATCCGTGAACTGGTGATTGACACCCGCCACGACGCCATAGGACTCAATGGTTTCAAGATTGCCATTGGCATCAAGGAAAGCATCCTGACCAAAGCCGTTGATAATATAACGGCCAACGCCGTCACCGTATGTGAAGGAGCCAAGGATATTGCCGCCTTCCCACGCAGAATAGATACCGCTGATGTTCACGCCATAGGCGAACTCGTCATCACTGTCGTTCGGGCTCGTCAGCAGGCGCCCGACACCTGCGAGCCTCACCTGCCCCCAGTCATCGTTGTACTCGACAGCACCTGTAATGTCGGGAATACGGTCAATACTGGCCTGAATGCCGGAGGCATCATTGTCATTTCCGATCGCGTTTCCGGCTGCATTCCTGCCACTTAGCTCCGAGTTTTCAAGGGAGGCAGAAAGCCGGAGATTGTCATCCACATCATGCGAATATCGCACCTGGGCCTGACGAATGAACGGAATCCCCGCAGGACCTTCAAAATCCACAGTCGCAGGATAGGACGTCAGCGGCATGAAGTTCGTCCAGGTCTGACCCACCAGGAGATTGCCAATCTCTGCATAGGCGTGACGCAGACGGAACTCAAAACTGTTGGAAAAGGACTCTGGCTGGCTTGATGTGCCATTGCCGCCAAAGAAGTCACCTTCCACAAAGGTCTTCAGATCCCCCAGCTCTGTCGGGGTTGAGGTTCCGATATTGATGCGGGTCTGGCGGGCATGCGCGCGGAATTCACCATCTTCATCATCCGGATTCACATCCAGAAATTCCGGCAGAATGATATCACCCTGGGGCTGATCCAGATCGTAGATGAAATCAGCCTTCACATAGCCACCGATTGTGAACTCCGTATTTGTACCGGGAATAATAAAGCTTCCCGGACTTTTACCACTGGCAAGGACAGCGCGCTCACGCGTGTCCTCAACCTTTTCTTCTGTCTTGGCCTGTTTTGACTCCAGATCCTGCAAGCGTTCGGACAGCACGCGCAGTTGTTCCTTGAGCGCATTGACTTCCTGATCTGTTGCAGCATGGGCCGCTGTTGTTGCGCCAACGCCCAAAAGGGACGTCAGTGCCATCACTGATACTGTGTTTTGAAGAAACCGGGACTTCATCTCTTTCGCCTCGTCTGTTTTTATTGCAATGCAGGACTTGAATTGCGTGTTTTTTTCCTGCAGCGAGATGAAAGGATGTTTAAGCGAATGAAATCAATTTAAATAAATACAAAATAATTTATGATTTTTTATACGCACACCAAAAGTACAAAATTACGTTATCGCATCTTAAAATGAAAATTTTTCACAAAAAGAACACAAAGACATAAATAAAAAGAGACTTTTTAAATGAATAATACTAAAAACAACAAAATTACATGCTTATTAATTCACAGTTTTTTTAACAAAATGCGAGCACATTAAAAATAATAAACCGAAACTAAATCAAGATTCGAAATATTATTGCCCGACTGTTTCAATAAGACTTTTGAGCCTCTGAACAGACTGATCAATAATCTTTTCCGGGCAGCTGCCATAGCCCAGCAACAAACCCTGCCGGACCGGCTTGATTTCCTCGTAGAAAACGGACAGCGGCCGCAAAGACAGATCAAAGGAATTTGCTCTGGCTGCAAGCTCCGTATCCCGCAAACCCGACTTTTTCAGCGAGGGCTTGAAATCACAGACCAGATGCAGGCCAACCTCGTCAGGACGGATTTCCAGATAATCGCGACAGTGGCGTTGCAGCGATTCAATCAGGGTTTTCTGCTTTTGTCCGTAGATTCTGCGCATGCGACGGATGTGGGCCGCAAAATGTCCCTCCGCCATAAAGCGGGCCAGCGCAGGCTGCGCCACCAGGGATGTTCTGTCCTCGACAGAGACCCGGGCCTTTGCAACCATATCGACCAGATCATCCGGTACGACAACATATCCCAGGCGAATGGCCGGAAAAAGCGCCTTGGTAAAGCTTCCCAGATAAATCACACGCCCCCCTGCCTTGAGCTGATTGGCAAGGTCCTCGCTGTCCCTGAAGCGTTTTGCGCCAAGGCTTTGCGCCCGCCTTTCCGCCTCCAGTCCCTGCAGGGACGACAGGGGCTTTCCGGTGTAGCGGAACTCGCTGTCATAATCATCCTCGAAAATCCAGCTGCCCTGTTCCTCCGCCCAGTCCAGCAGTTCGAGACGACGCGTCAGGGACATCACCGTTCCCAGGGGATACTGATGAGAGGGCGCCACAACAGCCATGCGCGCATTCAGGGCCTTCTCTCGCCCGATTTTCACCGAAAGTCCTTCCTCATCCACCGGCACGTGGACCGGCGTCACACCGGAAGCAAGGAGCGGTCCGCGTATTCCCGGATAACCGGGGTCCTCGAACCAGACCTCATCCCCCGGATCGAGGAGGAACTGCGCCATCAGTGTCACAGCCTGCTGCGAACCGGATGTGATCATGACCTGTCGCCAGTTGCAGACCAGTCCCCGCGCAATGCGCAGATGATCCGCAATGGCCTTGCGAAGGGGAATATACCCACAAGGATCGGGGTTGTAGAGCAGATCCCGGTCCGGAACCCGCCAGGATTTCGCCATCACCCTGGCCCAGAGATCAAAGGGAAAGGCCTCACTGTCAGGTCCCATTGTAAAGGCCGGGAAATAAGGCTCCAGACTCTTCTCGAACGATGTGAAAAGCCGTCCCCGGTCTGAAAGACCTTCCCCCGGCTTTCGCCCTGTCACCGGCTGTTCCTGCGCCGACGAAAGGGGGCCTGCATGGCGGGACACAAACCCGGACGTCCCGGAAAGTCCGCCCATCTGCCCCAGATCCTCCGGCAAAGTCGAGGACACATAGGTCCCCGAACCGTGAATCCCTTCCAGATACCCCTCTGCCAGAAGCTGGTCAAAAGCTCCCTGTACCGTGTTGCGCGAACAGTCCAGCTCTCTGGAAAGTTCCCGGCTGGATGACAGCCGTTCACCGGGCGCAAGGCGTCCACCCAGAATCAGGTCCCTGATCTGGTCATAGAGCTGCTGTTGCAGGGAAACAGCCCCGTCTCTGTCCAGGGAAACCTGCAGAAGAGGGGCAGACAAACGACGCACAGACATAAGTGGCACCATAGAATCTTCAGAAGTTGGACTTTAATAGTGCCACTTTCCCGTCAAGACTGCCAAGGAAATTAACGACACCACAAATCAGCAAAGACAGAAGAATGAGTACACTGCACAAACCCCAGGACGACGAACTCAGCTATCCGGTTACAGAACGGTCCCGACTGAAACGGACCTACAAAAGAGGTCACTACGATCATGAAACGGTTCACGGCATTCTTGATGCGACCCTGACCTGCACCATTGCCTATTCCATTGACGGCCTCCCCTATGCAACGCCGACCATGCACTGGCGCATGGGACAGCGTGTGTACTGGCATGGTTCATCCGCTTCACGCATGCTGAAGAATCAGGCCCGGTCCATTCCGGTCTGTCTCTCCGTTATGGCCATCGACGGGATTGTGATGGCGCGCTCGGCCTTCCACCATTCCATGAACTTTCGCTCTGTCATGGCTTTCGGTGATGCCAGACTGGTGACCGATCCGGAGGAAACCGATTCCGCGCTGGAAGCCCTGATGGAAAGGATCGCCCCGGGCCGCTGGCACGAAGCGCGCAAGCCCAACGCACAGGAACTCAAGGCAACAAAGCTGATCGCTCTGGATCTTGAAGAGGTCTCGGCAAAGATCCGGACCGGAGATCCTGTCGACGACGAGGAAGACATGGAGCTTCCCGTCTGGGCAGGCGTCCTTCCTGTCCGCCAGGTCGTCGGACTTGCCGTCCACGACAGGTTGCAGGGCGAACAGCTTGGCGAAAGACCGGCTTCGGAAATGGATGAGCTCTGCAAGGCACTGGAGCAGTCCTTTCTGCCCTGATGCAGGATAAAAACAGTTGTGTACTGGTATTCCGGAAAGTTGAATGCTAAGGCTTTCTGACATTCTTCTTTCCGGACAGTGCAGATGCAAAACAGTCAGAGTTCTTCAGTGCTTTCATTGGCGACCTTGTCTCCGATCATTTTCGTATTGATCTGGAGTTCCGGTTTTGTATTTGCCAAGTTTGCCCTGCCCTATGCAGAAACCTTCACTCTGCTGGCAACGCGCTTTGCACTGGTCGTCGCCATTATGCTTCCCGTTGCCCTGCTGACCCGTGCAAAATGGCCCGGAAGCTGGAAGGAAACCTTTCACATTGCTGTTGCAGGCATGCTCCTGCAGGCAGGATATCTGGGCGGGGTCTTTGCCGCTATCGAACAGGGGCTCCAGGCCGGAGCGACAGCTCTGATTGTCGGAACACAGCCTCTGCTGGTGGCTTTTTTTGCCCGGTTTTTCCTCAATGAAACAGTGTCGTTCCGTCAATGGACCGGCCTTTTTGTCGGTGTAACCGGCGTCATCCTTGTCGTCTGGACCAAGCTGATGTCAGGTCTCGGAACCACGGAAGGCATCATTCTCGCCCTGATTGCCCTGGTCACAATTTCAGCCGGAACGCTCTATCAGAAGAAATACTGCGGGACGATGGATCTGCGGAGCGGTTCCGTCATCCAGTATGCCGCATCGGTCCTCGTCTGCGCACCTATCGCCTACGCCACAGAGACCATGGTCATAGTGTGGAGTTCAGACTTTATTCTGGGCATGGCCTGGCTTGTCCTGGCTCTCTCCGTCGGGGCCATTACAATCCTCTTTGTGCTGATCCGCCAGGGTGAGGCTTCCCGGGTTTCCTCACTCTTCTTTATGGTTCCGCCAACAGCCGCGCTCTTTGCATGGCTCTGGTTTGATGAAACCTTTGGCCCCATGGCCATGGTCGGAATGGTTCTGACCGCTTTGGGCGTTGCCCTTGTAACGCTCAAGGGGCGTTCACAGATAAGGGACAGCAAAACAGCCGAAGCAAAAGGCTGAACAGGTCCGAAGCCCGATTTCCCTTGCTGAAACGGGCAGGAACCTTATAGTCAGAGCCAAATTTTGCCACAGAAATACCGGGACAGACCCTCAATGAACCGAACAAAACCAGGCTGGATCACTCCGGCAACAGAATACGGACCGCTTGTTCTCTTCTTTGCTGTCTATTACATGCAGGGGCTTATCGCAGCGACTGTTGTTCTGATGGCTGCTGCGCCAATCGGCATTGGCGTTGCCTATTTCTATGATCGCAAGATTCCGGTTGTGCCGTCGATTACAGCGGCCGTGGTTATCTTCTTCGGTGGTCTGACCCTCTGGCTGAATGATGAAACCTTCATCAAAATGAAACCGACCATTATTCAGTCCGCCTTTGGCCTGGTTCTCCTTGGCGGGCTTGTGTTCAACAAGCCGCTGATCAAACCACTGATGGAAAAGGCCTGGAAGATGACAAACGAGGGCTGGCGTGTTCTGACCATCCGCTTTGCCATCTACTTCTTTGCCATGGCTGCCCTGAACGAGCTGGTCTGGAGAACCCAGAGCACGGATTTCTGGGTTAACTTCAAGGTCTTTGGACCAATGGCCATGATGATCATCTTCATCTTTGCCCAGTATCCGGTCATTCGCCGCTATCACATTCCTGATGAAGACGAGTTTTCGGAAAAGGAGCCTCTCTGATCGGAAGGCCCCTTCCTCTCCGCGAACGCTCGAACGCTCAGGCCATCGTCAGAACCAGCTTGCCCGTTGTCTGCCCGGACTCAAGCTGACGGTGCGCCTCGGAGGCTGATTCGATCGGCAGGACCCGGATGTTCGGCGACAGCACACCGGAAGACAGAAGCCCGAAGACCTTGCCCAGATCAGCATTGAAGACTTCGGGACGACTGGTGAAGTGGCTGTAGATATCGCTGACCCGGACAGCGACAGATTTCCCGAAGTGTCTGGCAAGGTCCTCAGCAAAGGACCCGGATGGCATTCCTCCCAGAAAACCGAAAATGACAGCCGTTCCCAGAGGAGCCAGCAGTTCGAGATCCGTCTTCAGTGTTTCTCCGGCGATCGGATTCAAAGTCAGGTCAACACCCTTTCCACCCGTTAGCTCCCGAACGCTCTCCACAAGATTTTCTTTTTTATAGTCAATCACATAATCTGCGCCCTGTTGGCGTGCGTAGTCTTCCTTGCCGGTACTCACAGAAGCGATCACTGTTGCCCCCAGATGTTTCGCAATCTGCAGGATCATTGTTCCAACGCCACCTGCGGCTGCATGAACCAGAATTGTGTCACCGCTTTTCAGATGCCCCAGATTAACCAGCATGTGCCAGGCCGTCAGGGCATTGACCGGCAGGGCAGCAGCCTGTTCGAACGATATCCCTTCATCAAGGGCTGTCACACAAGGCGTTGCGACCACCGAGTGCGTCCCGTAGCCTCCTGCACCAACCGGTCCCATCCAGGCAACCCGGTCGCCCACCGAGAACCCTCTCACATCAGGGCCAAGCGCCTCGATAACACCTGCCCCCTCGACGCCGGGGATGTGTGGCAGAGCCGGCATCATGCCTTCCGGCATTTCTCCCCTGCGAATGATGGTATCAATAAAGTTGACTGCTGCCGCATGATTGCGGACCAGAATTTCACCGGAAGCGGGCTCGGGACGCTCAATCGTCTGCTGCTTCAAAACATCGGGTGATCCCGTTTCGGGAACAATCATTGCGCTGGTCATGGAAAGTCTCCTCAAAAGTTTCCACAAAAGTAGACCTTTCCACGAACGATGATAATATCACCAATCAGGATATATTATTGCTAATATGAGATAATGATTTACAACGATCTTGTTCTTTTCTCTTCTGTCGCACGTCACCTGAGCTTTTCCGGAGCTGCCAGGGAAGCTGACATTCCCCTGAGCAAAATCAGTCGGCGGATTGCAGAGCTTGAGGAGAATCTCGGCGTCAAGCTGTTCGAGCGCACCACGCGCAAGGTGCGATTGACAGAAGAAGGGAAACGCCTGCTTGATCGCTGTCAGGCCCCGCTCGAGGAACTCCAGACCATTGCAGGGTTTTCCAGTGCACCTCAACAGCAACTGATCAGGATTACAGCTCCTCCCCTCGCAGCCAGGGATCGCATTGGCCCCCTGCTGCTGGACTTCGCCGAAGAAAATCCCGGCATCAGAATTGATTTAATCACCACCAACACAAAACTGGACTTTCTGCGTGACAATATTGATCTCGCCTTCCGTCTCGGTCCTCTCTCGGAATCTTCAATGATTGCCAGAAAACTGTGGTCTCTGACCTACAGCTTTTGCTGCAGTCCTGAATTTGCAACCCGACACAATCTTCAAGAAACAATCCACAGAGACAGATTGCTCAAACTCCCGGCCCTGACTCTGAATCATGGCTGGCTGCTGGAAAACGGCGACATCCTGAAAACAGGGAACAGACTGCATGTGTTTGATGATCTGGAGCTCATCAGGGAAGCTGTCGATCGCAATCTGGGGGTGGCACTGCTTCCTGATGTGATGCTGAGCGACCGGCATTTCAAAATCGGCGTAACCGGGACGCGCCCGGCTTCACGGGACATGTTCGCCGTTTATCCATCACGAAGACTGCTCCCCATGCGGATCCGGACCCTGATTGATTTCATGGTTTCACGGGACAAGTGAAAAAGGCCATCAAACGATGGCCTTTGTGCATCAGAGGTCCAGCTCGACAACAAGCGGAATATGATCTGACGGCTTTTCCCAGAGGCGCGTGTCCTTGACAGCCTTAAAGGACCTGAGATTTCCTTCAAGTGACTGGCTGGCCAGAATGTGGTCCAAACGCCAGCCATAATCCTTTTCAACAGACAGCTTGTAACGATAGCCCCACCAGCTGAAAAGTGTCTGATCTTCCGGGACAAAATGGCGCCCGACATCAATCAGATCACCTTCTGTATGGAGCCTGACCAGTCTTTCACACTCACCGGGGGTGTGACCGATCTGCTTTTGCAGTCTTTTGTGATTCCAGACATCATTTTCAAAGGGAGCAACGTTCATGTCGCCAACAAGCAACAGCTTCCCTGCCTTTTGCTCCGGCTGTGCAACCCATTGTGCCATTTCATCCAGAAACTGGAGTTTGTGGGCAAATTTGTCATTGGCTTCGGCATCAGGAACGCCACCGCCGGAGGGAACATAGAAATTGTGAACCGTCAGCCCGTTTTCCAGCGTGACGGCAAGGTGGCGCCTGTCATCCTTGTCACACCAGACAAGGCGTTCTTCGGCCTGCACCGATTTTCTGACCAGCACCGCCACGCCGTTGTAACTCTTCTGGCCATGGAACAGGACTGTTTCAAACCCCATGGCGTGCATGTCATCCTTCGGAAATTCCTCATCCCTGACCTTTGTTTCCTGCAGGCACAGAACATCGGGCTGATGTGTGTCCACAAAGCTTTTGAGATGATCAAGGCGTTGACGGATTGAGTTTACATTCCAGGTTGCAACACGAAAGGCCACAGGCAGTCTCCACAAAAAACCGGAACTGTCAGGAAATCCTGCCACTATCGAGTCCCGGTCATCAGTTTCAGGTATCAGGTCCGGGGGAGAGTGTCACAAATCCCTGTAAACCAAAAGCCCTATCCCGGAGCAGCGTCTTCAAAAACCCGGGACCAGCCCTTCCTTTCACAAGACATCGCTCTTTGATCAGAACATGAAAAAGCAACTCAAAAAGAGCGCCCGGAGCACAGGAGCATTGAAACGCCTTTTAAAACAGACAATTGCTTCATGACAGAAATATCGTTTCGAAAAAGGAATATCATTGTTGCACAAGCGAAACATCTTGTTGCAATTTCGAAATGAATTCATTCTGATATGGAAATAAATTTATTAACGTTGCGGAACGTTTATTATTAACAGTTCGGAATTATTCAATTCCCGCAACAGGAGCGGCATTGCCACTTCTCTTGAAATCCATCCGTAAGAGACTGATTTCCATAGAAAATACTCTAGCAAAAAGCAGAATCGCAGACAAGAAAAAAGGAGCACCCGGTCAGGGGGGACTAAACCGGATGCTCCCGCTTCTTCGCAGAGAAACAGGAACCGTAAGGGGGGGACACGGTTCCAGCTACACCGATTGTTTTGGAGGGTAACCGGTGCTCTTAATAGGTAAGTGCAATTTTTACGATTTCAACAGTAAAAAGCTGCGCAATTATTCGTGAACAGCATTGCAAAAAACACAATCCCCTAGCGGAAAAGGGCGGTTTTACAGGCTTTTCCAAAGGCCTCAAAGATTATTTTCGACAGTTCGTTTTTTACAGCCCCGTATTCAGGATGCCATTGAACAGCAAAGCAGAAACTCTCACCGGTTCCACTGACGGCCTCAATAACACCATCGGCGGCAGTCGCCTCGATCTTCAGGGAAGGAGCAAGATCAGCAATGGCCTGACGGTGAAGACTGTTGACCCTGAGCTCTCCTAAATCAGGCAACTCCTCTTCTGCCTGCTTCAGAAAATCGGAAAAAACACCGCCTTCAACAACCGAAATGCTGTGTGCTGCTGCATAATCGACAGAAGGATCACCCGTCGTCGGATCCCGGTGATCCATACAGCCTTCTTCCTCCTGAATGTCGTTGCGCAATGTCCCCCCCAGTGCAACGTTCAGTTCCTGCAGTCCGCGGCAAACACCAAGAACAGGTTTTCCCTGCTGCAAACACTCGCGAACAAGAGCCAGGGACAACGCATCACGGTATGAATCAAAGGGGGCAAAGGCATCATCCTGTTCACGCCCGTATCGCAACGGCTCGATGTTGCTGACACCTCCGGTCAGGAAAAGCCCGTCAATCCTCTCCACCAGAGCAGACAGGTCATAGGATTCAGACATGGCCGGAATCATGACCGGCAGAACACCCGCAACATCTGTCAGCGCACTTGCATATTTATGCCCGACAGAGGATCTGCGCTTGTCGGGATGTTCCGCGCCATTCGAACAGCCCGGCATGGCGACAAGAGGCAAACGAGCCGATGTCATGATGTCACTTCTCCAAAACGTGATTCAACTCCTGGGCACTGTAGGATACTATCAGGGCAAAATCACGGAATTCAAAGGCCTGATCACCGGATCAGTCTTCTCCAACAGCGGGAATACAATGGAAGAGCTTCTGCAAAACAAGGCCATTATTATCGGGTTGTGGCTGATTCTGTTCTTTGCGCTGGAACGCCTTCGCCCCATGGCCGTGCATCCGGACCTGACAAAACGCCCTGAAGCCAGGGGACGGGTTATCCGAAATGCCCTGCTCTGGTTCTGCAACACGCTGATGTCGCCTTTCATCGTGCTGCCCATTACAGCCTGGGCCTCAACACATGCGCTGGACTGGCGCGCAGACTTCATGGACGGCAATCTGGCTGTTCTGCTGATCGATCTGCTGATCCTCGACATGCTGATCTACTGGTGGCATCGCTTCAATCACCAGATTCCTTTCCTGTGGCGCTTCCACGAGATTCACCATCTCGACGCCTTTCTCGACAGCACGTCCGCTCTTCGCTTTCACTTTGGCGAGGTTTTCATCTCCGCGCTTGTTCGGGCCGCAATTGTCATCACACTGGACATTCCCTTTGAAACCATTGTGATTTTCGAAATCTGCGTCCTGATCTCCACAATCTTCCACCATTCGAACCTGAAACTTCCGCGCGCACTCGAACGCTTTCTTTCCCCGCTTGTCATCACACCGGCCATGCACTGGATTCACCACCATGCCGTCAGGAAGGACACGGACAGCAACTACGGCACTGTCCTGAGTTGCTGGGACAGGATTTTCGGCTCACACAACCGCACAATCCGCACGCCCACAATGCGGATCGGTGTGGAAGGCGTGGAGGAAAAGGATATCACCGGGCTGCTCCTCAAACCTTTCAAGCCCAGAAAACACTAAAGACCTTCCTTCTGGATTTCGCGCAGGAACCAGTCCCTGAAAACCAGGGCAGCAGACTTGATCACGGGTCCCTGTGGCGCAAAAAGGTAGTAATGCTGACGCCCCAGGACATCGAGTCCGGGCAAACAGGGCACAAGACCGTTCAGCGCAACAAGGCGATCACTGATCGGTGCGCGGGCCAGCGCGACACCAAAACCGGCTCCGGCAAGCGAAAGAGCGGTGACAGTGTTGTCGGTAAAGCTGAGAGTTCCGTAAAAATCACTTTCCAGACGGTCCGAGAGCAGCTGCATCCAGCTGCTGTGATGCTCCGACACCTCGATCAGCCGGTAAGAGAAAAAATCCTCAACAGATTTGATATTCCGGGCAATTTCGGGAAGGGCGACAGGAATCAGTCTTTCACGGAAGAGCTGCTCCGCCTGTTCGGGAAAGTCTGTGGCCGAGCCGAAGGCAATCTGCAGATCCGGACCGCTTCTGGCAAAATCCTCCGGTATATTGCCTGTCAGCAGCTGCAGTTTGATCCGGGGATACTCTTCTTCAAACCGGGCTGCCTTTTCAGCCATCCAGCTGCATCCCATCAGAAAGAGAACCTTGATCACAAGGACTTCCCTTTCCTCCGGTCCGAAAAGTGCCGAGGCCGTCGCCTCGATCGAAGAGAGAGACTGTCTGACAACAGGCAGAAAGGCCCGCCCTTCATCTGTCAGGAGGACACGCTGGGCCTTGCGGATAAAGAGATCCTTGCCCAGCGACTGTTCAAGAGCCTTGATCTGCTGGCTGACAGCAGGTGGACTCATGTTCAGCAAACGCGCTGCCTGCGCGAAGCTCTCGGTCAGGGCAGCCGTTTCAAAGACACGAAGCCAGTTCAGGGATGGGATACGTCGGAAAGCCATACCAGAGCATAAGTTATACTTTTCCTTGTACGCAACATTATTAACTTTTCCAAATGACAAATCCTGCTCAAATAGAGAAAACAGGATTGGACAGGAGAGCGCTGCCATGCGGCTTACGGAAGAACAGAAGCAAAGCTACAGAGACAAGGGTTACGTTATGCCTCTTCGCCTCTTTTCCGGCGAGGAAGCCCTGAAAGTCCGTCAGGAAATCGAAGATCTGGAACGCAATCACAGCGCGGGGTCCGGCACTCATGATCTCAACCGGTTGTTCCGCATCAACGGACAGGTCGCCATACCGCTTCTGGCTCAAATTGCGCAGACTCCGGAGCTTCTGGATGCTGTCGAGGACCTGATCGGGCCCGATTTGATGGTCTGGTCCTGCGAGCTTTTCATCAAGGAAGCCGGAACGGAAAAAATTGTCTCCTGGCATCAGGATCTGACCTACTGGGGATTGGGCGAAACCGATGATGAAGTCACCGCCTGGATTGCCTTTTCCGATGTTTCGAGGGAAGCGGGCTGCATGCGCTTTATTCCCGGTTCCCACAAGCAGCGTATCCTGCCGCACAGGGACACCTTTGATGAAGGCAACCTGCTGTCCCGCGGGCAGGAGATTGCCGTCGAGGTGAACGAGGACGAAGCTGTCTTTGATGTCCTCAAGCCCGGGGAGATGTCCCTTCACCACGGCCGGCTTTTCCACGCTTCGGGTCCGAATCATTCCGGCGACAGACGCATTGGGATGGCCATCCGCTATATTTCACCGAACGTCGAGCACTCGGCAGACCACAACGACTACGCCATGCTGGTCCGCGGAGCCAACCGGAACAGAAACTGGATCAACTTTGCGCCGGCCCGTCACCTCTTCGGGGAAAACGAAATGCGCCTCTATAACGAAATTCTGGCGGCCCAGGCAGGCACCCTGAGTGCCGGAGCAGAAGAAACCGTCAATCTCTATGACGTTCAACACACAACAACCTGACAGGAACAGGGAACCACAAAAATGAAAACAGTTGATTTTACCCAGATGAAAGACGGCACAAAGGAAGAGTATGAATTCCTTGCCGAACTCGAAAAGCCCTATCACGCACTGACGGCAGACCGCATTCTTGCCGAGCTGCACAAGCAGGGCGAAGACACCATGACAGGCTACCAAATCACGCGCCTGCAACACGGTCTGCAGTCTGCGACCCGTGCACACCGCGAGGGAGCGGATATCGACTGGGTTGTCGGTGCACTCCTGCACGATATTGGCGATGGCCTCGCCCCGCAAAACCATGACCGCTTTGCAGCAGAAGTGATTCGACCTTTTGTGCGCGACGAGGTGTCCTGGGTTGTCGAGCACCACGGCATTTTCCAGATGTTCTATTACGGGCACCACTACAACTGGGACAAGAATGCCCGCGAAGAGTTCAAGGATCACCCCTGCTATCAATCCTGCGCCGATTTCTGCGAACGCTGGGATCAAAGCTCCTTCGACCCGGACTATCAGACAGAGTCTCTCGAATTCTTCGAACCGATGGTGCGCGAGGTTTTCAGCCGCAAGGCCTATGATCCTGACGTTATGCAGGAAGGCTTTGTCAAAGGTCTGCCATCGCTTGCCTCCTGATTAAAAAGAACAATTGTCTTTCGACATTATCTGCCGCAGTCTTGAGTGAATTTCGTAACGATCTCGAGACTGCGGTTTTTTGTGGAGCAGAGAGATCAGCAGCAAAAGAAAGACGCCATGCAGAATCTCTCCGCCGAACAGGTCGAAAAGGCACTGGATTACCCTTCCCTGATTGAAGCGCTCAAACAGGCCTTCCAATCCGAAATCACCGTGCCCAAGCGCCATCACCACGACATGCCCCAACCCGCCGGCGAAAAGGGTGAAGAGCGTCGGGATTCAACCCTGCTTCTCATGCCCGCATGGGAAGCCGGAGAAGCCACCGGCGTAAAGCTTGTCACCATTTCGCCCCACAACGGAGAACTGGATTTGCCTGCCATCCAGGGCATTTACATCCTGTTTGACGGAAAGACAGGCATCCCCCGGGCCCTGGTTGAAGCAAAGACCCTGACGACAAAGCGAACGGCCGCAGCCTCTGCGCTTGCCGCCAGCTATCTGGCCAGGGAAGATTCAAAAAAACTGCTGATGGTCGGGACAGGCGCTCTTGCTCCCGAACTGATTCAGGCCCACGCAGCGGTCCGCCCGATCAAGACCGTTGCCATCTGGGGCCGCTCACCCGACAAGGCCCGCAACCTGATCACCGAACTGGAACAACAGTTCCCCGCCCTGCACTTTACCGTGGCAGAAGAGCTGGAAGATGCTGTCAGCGAAGCCGACATCATTTCCTGTGCGACGCTCAGCGAAGTCCCGCTGGTTCACGGAGACTGGCTCAAACCAGGACAACACCTCGATCTGGTCGGGGCTTACAGGCCCGACATGCGCGAGGCTGACAACCAGGCCATCCTGACAAGCCGCGTCTTTGTCGACACGCGCGAAGGTGCGACGCACGAAGGCGGGGATGTGGCCATCCCCCTGAAGGAAGGTGTCATCGGCGAAGGTCACATTCTCGGAGATCTTTTCAGCCTCTGTCGTGGCGAGATCAGGGGGCGGGAAAGTTCAACAGATATCACACTGTTCAAATCTGTCGGTCACGCACTGGAGGATCTTACCGCGGCGAAGCTGGTGGTGGAGCGCTGCGCTGAAGCTTCCTGACCTGCTGAATCAGTCGCTCCAGCCCGTTCAGGAAATCAGACCGGTCACGCTTGGAGAAAGCCGGGTGATGATCCCTGATCTCTCCGGCCTCCCGCAGACCGGTCTTCAGATCGCGAACGGCAACAGCCATTCCGATCGACTGGTCTGTGAAGGCCTTTCCCTTGTTGTTCGTCACCAGGGCACCGGCCTTTATGGCCCGGTCGGCCAGCGGAATATCCTGTGTGACAACGATGTCACCCGCACCGCAACGCTCGGCAATCCAGTCATCGGCGACATCCGCGCCTTCGGGCACAGCGATGGACTCCACCAGCGGATGGCGTCCCTGACGCAGCCAGACGTTACTGACCATGAAAACAGGCCACTTATGACGCTCGGCAACCCGGATCACCTCGTCCTTTACAGGACAGGCATCGGCATCGACAAAGATACGGTTGGGTTTCTCCAGAAGCTCTGACATTCTTTTCACCTGACAGGGATAGCACGTGACCGCAAGATCGCTCTTTGCTATACCCTCTTTCCGGGCAGATGCAAAATCTGTCCTGTTTTACGATCTGCCGGAGCCCTGTCATGACCGCATCCCCGAATCTGCCTGTTATCAACGAAGCAAAGGATCGCATTCTTGTCGCTCTTGATACCCGGGACGTTGCACACGCCCGGACGCTTGCGCAGGAACTGGACGGTCTGGTTGGCGGTTTGAAGGTTGGCAAGGAATTCTTTACGGCCGTCGGACCACAGGGCGTTCAGAAGGCTGTTGGCTCCATTCCTCTCTTTGCAGATCTCAAGTTCCACGATATTCCCAACACTGTTGCAGGGGCTGTGCGTTCTGCTGTTCAAATGAGCCCCATGATCGTCAACGTTCATGCAACAGGCGGTCGGGCCATGATGGAAGGCGCAGCCCAAGCAGCGACGGAAGAAGCCGGGAAACTCGGAATTGCGCGCCCTCTGGTTATTGCCGTGACCGTGCTGACAAGCATGGACAACAAAGATCTTTCCGAAATCATGGGCCGCGAGATTACAGCCGAAGAACAGGTCCGTCGGCTGGCTCTGTTGGCGCAGGACAGCGGCATGGACGGTGTTGTCTGTTCCGCGCACGAGATCACCATGCTGCGTGAGGCCTGTGGTCCCGACTTCAAACTTGTTGTCCCCGGCATTCGTCCGGAATGGGCCGCAGCAGGAGACCAGAAACGCATCAAAACACCAGCCCAGGCTGTTCGAGACGGCGCAGACTATCTTGTCATCGGACGCCCCATCACCGGGGCTGACAATCCTGCCGATGCCGCAAGACGCATTGGCGCGGAACTGAAAGACCTCTGAGACTGCTGCCTCAAAGGCTTGATCCCTCAGCAAAGCGACCTTACCTTCTGAAAAACACCCTGTTCCAAAAGGCTTGATGTCATGGCTTCCCAACAGCCTCCCTCCAGAGCAATCGCCTCCTTTCCGGTCATCCAAACCTGTGTGGCTTCCTGGACAACAATGCTGTCCGACCTTCCCATGCTGATCAGGATGGCCGCCTATCCCTTTGTGCTGTCCATTGCCCTGACACTGGCGTCGGTTTCAACACTGGACCAGCCCCTGTTGAATCTGCTGATCTCCATTGCGGCCTATATCCCGATGGTCCTCTTTGCTGTTGCCTGGCATCGCCGGACCCTGCACGACAAGGCCATTGCTGATTCGACATCACTGACTGCCTGGAAAAGGCGCCACTGGCGTTTTTTCAGCAGCACCATGATGATCATCTTCCTGTCCTTCATCACAGTCTTTCTGATCTCGATTCTGACGGCCGCTTTCCTGCCGCTACCTCTTGTTCTGACCCTCTGCGTGCTTGGTGCCCTTTATATCGCGATCCGGCTTTGTTTTATCTGGCCCGCTGCTGCTGTCGAGGAAATCGAGTATGATCTCAAGACATCATGGCAGCACACTGCCGGACAGAGCAGCCGGATCTTTTTTGCCTATATTCTGGTCAACATCCCGTCCCTTCTGCTTGTTTTCCTCAATCAGGCTCTGCTGATGACCTTTGTCGTCTCAACAGGCTCCCCGGATCAGGATGCAGCCCTTTCGCCTTTCGACATGGTTGCCATTGCAGAATCAATCCACGACAACATTCCGGCCTTTATCGGTGTGAGTATCGTCATTTCGGCCCTGTCCTATCTGCCGGTTGCAGCCAACTTTTCACTGCTGTCCCTGATCTTCAGACAGACAACCGGATGGGTTCCGGAAATCACGCAGGAGCAATCTGCATCACAAGCAGAAAACAACCCGGATCACAGAGAAGAGTAAGGGAAGAACAACCGTGGCACAGGTCAAGATTTGCGGAATCACAACACCGGAAAACATGCAGGACACCCTGTCGGCCGGAGCGGATTATATCGGACTGAATTTCTATGCCCCTTCCCCCCGCTCTGTCACGCCTGATCAGGCCGGAATTCTCTCTCGCATCACCTCTCCGGATGTAAAGAACGTCGCGCTGGTGGTCGATGCCGGAGATGATCTCCTCGGAGAAATTGTCAGCAAGGCTGAAATCGACCTGATTCAGCTTCACGGATCGGAAGACCCGCGGCGCGTTGCTGAAATCCGCGAACGCTTCCAGCGCCCTGTCATGAAAGTGGGCAAGGTCGCAGAGGCAGCAGATCTGGAAGCCATGCGCAGCTTTGAGGACGTTGCCGATTACCTGCTCTTCGACGCAAAGGCACCCAAAGGCATGAAGAACGCCTTGCCGGGCGGGAATGCCCTGTCCTTTGACTGGACACTTCTGGCCGGGACACAATGGAAAAAGCCCTGGATGCTGGCCGGAGGCCTGCACCCGGACAATGTCGTGGAAGCCATTCGCCTGACCGGCTGTCCCTGCGTTGACGTGGCCTCGGGCGTGGAAAGCAAGCCGGGCCTGAAAGATCCTGAAAAAATGAAAACTTTCATTCAGGCAGCCAAAGGACTTTAATGCCGGTTGCATTTCCTTTCCTGCAGAGGACAGATTGATATTCCCATGACAGAACTCCACCATTTCGACCGCCAGAAACTCAACCAGTATCACCCCTTCACGCGCCTCCGCGCTCTTCTGGACCCGCTCCAGCCCGGCGTTTCTCCGAAAGAAGACGGGAGTGTTGTCAATCTGTCCATTGGCGAACCGCAGACACCGCCTCCCGTCGATCTCATCGAAAAGGCCATGCAAGGCAATCCCGCCGGCTGGGCCAAATATCCGCTTTCCAAGGGCATTCCCGATTATCTGAATGCCAGTGCAGAATGGCTGACGCGCCGTTACGCCCTGCCGGAAGGTTTTATCAACCCAGACCAGCACATCATTGCTGTTCCGGGCACCCGCGAAGGTCTGTTCTTCACGGCCCTGAGTGTTCTGCCCGCCCCAAGGGAAGGCGAGGACAGACCGGTCTTTCTGGTTCCGAACCCGAGCTATCATGTCTACATCGGAGCAGCCGCAGCCACAGACTGTGAGGTCTATGCCGTTCCCGCAACACGTGAAAGCGGCTATCTGCCGGATTACAGCGCGGTTCCGGAAGAGATCCTCAAACGGACAAAGCTTTGCGTTCTCTGCACGCCTTCCAACCCCGAAGGCGCGGTTGCCAGACCGGAAGAGGTCCACAAGCTGATCGAACTGGCCCGTCGCTATGACTTCGTTGTCTGCTTTGACGAGTGCTATGCGGAAATCTATTTCGGAACACCACCGCATTCCTCTCTGGAAACAGCAGCAAAAATCAATGCGCAGGGCGAAGACCGCCTGAAGAACATCCTTGCCTTCCATTCCCTGTCCAAGCGGTCCGGAGCCGCCGGGCTGCGTTGCGGTTTCATCGCTGGTGACCAGAACTGGATCACGCGGATCAGCACAACGCTTCAGGTCGGTGGCGCAGGCGTTCCCCAACCCGCCCAGGCAGCAGGTGCTGCACTCTGGCGCGACGAGGACCATGTCGTTCGCAACCGCAAACTCTATGAAGAGAACTTCCGCATCGCCGGGGACATTCTGGGTGAGGACTTCAATGTTGAACTGCCGGCTGGCGGATTTTGCCTATGGCTGGATGTCGGCAACGGCGTTGAGGCGACACTGAAGCTCTGGCAGGAAGCGGGTATCCGTGTCATGCCCGGTGCCTATATGAGCCTTGATGACAAGACCGGCTTCAATCCCGGAGCAGCCTATATCCGTCTTGCGCTTGTCTATGACACGGACTTCACACGCCTGGCACTTGAACGCCTGCGGGATGTACTGAAAGCCTGACAAAAGACGGCAAAAAACGTTACCTTTTCAAAACAAATCCCTTTTGCCCTGCAAGCGGCAGAACGGATTTGTTTTGACTTATCTCTGCTGTTACCACAAAGAAAACCTGCACAAATCCAATATCTTTTCTATAATTCAGGCTGATACCTTTTCAAATTCGCATTCAATTTCAGAAGTAGATCCCGATGGCCACACGCAAAGACAGCCAAAAACTCCAGATCCTGCCTGTAGGCGCCAGCGAGTTTCTCAGGAAACGCGCCATGGAACTGGTCGGCCTGTTCTTTGTCGCCCTCGGCATCGTCATGGCTCTGAGTCTCCTGAGCTTCAACCCGGAAGATCCGGGGGTCAACCGGGCTGTTGATACCCCTGCGGTCAACATGCTCGGGACCGAAGGCGCCCTGTTCAGCAGCTTCATGTTGCAAACCTTCGGACTGGGCAGCCTCTTCCTTGTGCTGATGCCACTGGGATGGGGCTGGCGCAGTATCAGGGATCACAGCTTCCGCGGCTGGTGGAGCTATCTGCTGACCATGCCCCTGCCCGTTGTTCTGGGCGCTCCTGCCTTTGCAGCACTTCCGGACTGGCAAGGCTGGATTGGACCCGGAGTAACCGGAAATCCCGGAGGAACCCTCGGCCTTCTGATCGTCAGAAATCTGGAACACACCCTTGCCATTCCTGTCTGGGTGACCTCCCTCGCAGCCCTGCTTCTGGCCTGCCTGATCTTCGGGTACAGTTCCGCCGTTTCCAGAAGCGAGTGGGCCAGTATGCTGCGCAGGCTTTCAGGCGGACTGGTTGATCTGGGCACAGGAAGCGCCAGGGGAGTGCGCGGGCTGATCCGCGGAGAAATCTCCCTCTTCCCGCGCAGGGACCCCGCCCTGAGCGAAGGTTTGATTCACACGCCTCATTTTGACGAGGAGGAGGTCAATCCGGAACTTCGCAAGAGAACGGCTGAACGCAAGGAAGAGCGCCGCAAGCGCAAGGAACCTCTTCTCAAGGCCCGCTCCGATGCCAGAAAACAGACAGCCAGCCCGGAGAATGCCTCCAGGGAAAGCCGGGTTGAAAACCCTGTTGAGGAGCCCAAACCCGGGAAACGCGCGAAATCCGAGGAACAGGGACGTCTGGACCTTCCGGCTGTAGACGGCGAATACGAATTGCCCCCCCTTCATCTCCTGAGCGAAGCCCCGGAGAGTGAACGGGATGCCAGCCTGTCACAGGATGCCCTTGAGAAAAACGCCCACCTGCTGGAAACCGTTCTGGAAGACTTCGGTGTTCGCGGAGAGATTGTTTCGATCAAGCCGGGACCGGTTGTCACTCGCTATGATCTGGAACCGGCACCGGGAACGAAAACAAGCCGTGTTGTCGGCCTTGCCGATGATATTGCCCGTTCCATGTCCGCCATTTCCGTGCGGGTTGCTGTCGTCCCCGGCTCGAATGTCATCGGCATTGAGCTTCCGAATCAGAGCCGGGAGACGGTCTACATCCACGAACTGCTGGCCTCGGATACCTTCGAGCGCGACAAAGGCAAGTTGCCGCTGGTTCTCGGCAAGGATATTGGCGGTGTTCCAACCATAGCCGATCTGGCGCGCATGCCACACCTGCTTGTCGCGGGGACAACCGGTTCCGGTAAATCCGTTGGCGTCAACGCCATGATTCTCTCGCTGCTCTATCGTTTCAATCCGGATGAATGCAAGTTCATCATGATCGATCCGAAGATGCTGGAGCTTTCCGTTTACGAAGGTATTCCCCACCTGCTGGCCCCGGTCGTCACCGACCCGAAAAAAGCCGTGGTTGCCCTGAAATGGACTGTCCGCGAGATGGAGGACCGCTATCGTGCAATGTCCCGTCTGGGCGTCCGTAATATTGACGGCTACAACAGCCGCATGGAAGAGGCCCGCAAGTCCGGGGAAGTCCTGACCCGAACTGTACAGACAGGTTTTGACCCCGACACCGGGCAGCCCATCCACGAGGAACAGCCCTTTGACATGGAGCCTCTGCCCTACATCGTCGTCATTGTCGATGAAATGGCAGACCTGATGCTCGTTGCAGGCAAGGACGTTGAAGCGGCGATCCAGCGGCTGGCCCAGATGGCACGTGCAGCCGGGATTCACCTGATCATGTCCACGCAGCGCCCATCTGTCGATGTCATCACAGGAACAATCAAGGCCAATTTCCCGACCCGCATTTCCTTCCGGGTGACCTCGAAGATTGACAGCCGGACCATCCTGGGCGAGCAGGGTGCCGAACAGCTGCTGGGCATGGGTGACATGCTCTTCCTGGGTTCCGGCGGGCGAACACAGCGTGTTCACGGCCCCTTTGCCTCTGATGAGGAAGTTGAATCTGTCGTCACCTGGATCAAGCGTCAGGGCAGTCCGTCCTACGTTGATGGTGTCACAGACGAAAACGAAGTCGACACCAGCAGCATACCCGGTTTTGATGCCTCTGCCGGCGGCTCCGGAGGGGGCAATACAGGCAAGGGCGATGAGCTTTATGACAAGGCCGTGGAGGTTGTCATCCGGAACCAGAAGGCCTCGACCAGCTTTGTCCAGCGCCAGCTGTCCATTGGCTACAACCGCGCCGCCACCATTATCGACCGCATGGAAGACGAAGGTCTGATTTCTGCAGCCAACCACGTGGGCAAACGCGAGGTGCTCGTTCCCAACCGCGAAGAGTAGAACGAACGAAAAAAACAGCACGATTCAGCCTTGATCCTGTCGCATTTCCACGGCAGGGTCTCAAGGCTAACCAACAGGCTATTGTTCCAGCGGACCCCTTAATGTTTTCAATCAAAAAACTCACTGCACCGGTTGCTTTCATCCTGAGCTTCTTTCTTGCCATGACATCCCTTCAGGCACAGGAAAGCCAGACCCGCGAGGCCCTCCAGGGACTGTCTCCCGATGAAGTTGCCGTTGTCCGCAAGGTCGAGAACTATCTCAACAGCCTCAGGACTGTCTCCTCGCGCTTTATCCAGGTTTCTGATGGTGGCGGCCCGGCCGAGGGCCAGTTCTACCTCCAGCGACCCGGGAAGTTCCGCTTCGATTACGACGATCCGGTTCCGATCACACTGGTCACAACACGATTCAGCCTGCTCTATTTTGACCGTGAACTGCGGGAAGCAACCTATATTCCGCTTTCCAGCACACCCCTGTGGTTTCTGATCCGAGAAAAGGTTGAGCTCTATGACGGCATTTCGATTACATCAGCCGTGGAAACCAAGGGTTCCATCGTCCTGACACTCAAGATTGATGACGATGATCTCGGCTCCCAGATGACTCTGATCTTCGCCAACAATCCGCTGTCGCTGGTCAAGTGGTCTGTTGTTGATGAACAGGGAATCACAACCCAGGTCTCGCTGATTGATCCTGTCTACGACAATCCGATCGCTCCGGAACATTTCAGCACAAAGGATCTCAACCTGCCCCGCCCGGGCCGCAATCGCGTCGACGACTAGAGTTTCCCGATTACGGACGACTCAGCTGGACTCGCCTTGCATTCCTCCATAGGCTTTCGGATGAATTGTCCGGGGAATGGAAGGGAAAAAGCAAATGAGCCTCGAGATCTGGCTGCTGTACGTGACAACTGTGCTTGCCCTGATGAGCACGCCGGGCCCAAGTCAGCTTCTGATGCTTTCCAACAGTGCAACGCACGGCTTTCATCGCTCACTGGCAACGGCAACAGGCGACCTGAGTGCAAATGCCCTGCAAATGCTCGCTGCCGGTCTCGGCCTTGCAGCCCTTGTCACAGCGTCCGGCTCGGCTCTGACCTTCACCAAATGGGCCGGTGTCATCTATCTGCTTTATCTGGGCATTCGCATGATCAAAAACGCGGGAGCAAATGATCCGGCCCTCCACAGCAAGGAAAGCCAGGCTTCCCTGCACGGCTTGTGGTTACAGGGCTTTCTGACTTCAGCGGCCAATCCGAAAGCTGTTGTCTTCTTTGCAGCGCTCTTTCCACAGTTTATCCAGAGCACCAGTGCATTTTGGCCCCAGTTCCTGATCCTTTCAGCAACCTATCTTGTTCTGGACGGCTTCTTTCTGTCCGCTTACGGCCTTGGCGCAAGCTGGATTTCAAGACGCTTCAGGGGAAAGGCAAAAGTCTGGATTGAACGCACAGGCGGCAGCTTCATGATACTGGCTGCAGTTCTGCTCGGCCTAAAATCTGCGACCAGCAGATAAGGCTGCACAAAAGCCGGCATAGATCTCGAGCTTCAAAGCCGCAGAAGCTTCAAAGGCCCTGATTTCAAGTTTTGGCAAGGAGCAGCCAAGAAAGCTCACCCTCTGACCCGCCTTGCTGAAATCAGGCATCCGCTCGACGTCTCTTTGCTCGTTCGGGTCCTGCAAATCAGCAACGCCAACCAGTTCGACCCTTTCAAGGCTCTGCTCCAGCCTGATAATACCCAGTCCTCTGACTTCCAGAAGGCCCTGAAGATTTGTCGGGGCCGAGGCAATCACTGTCTCGTTCCGGAGGGCGAGCCCAACCTGGTCATCTGCAACCAGAACCGCACCCCGTTCCAGACACCGCAGGGCCAGATCGGACTTTCCGGAGCCGGACTCACCTCTCAAGAGCACTCCGACCCATCTTTTTTGCATCTCCGGGCTGCCCGTAAAAGTCCAGTCCACAAACCCGGTGTCAGGGTTTTGCGGTGTCTCTGCTGCAACAGGAACAGCAAAGGCAATGACAGTGGCATGGATCAGACTGGCATGTTCCATTCTTGTCTCTTTCCCCTAGAGCGGAGGCTGATAGACAGGCAGGCGTATCACAAAACGCGCCCCCAGAATCTCACCCTTTTCGTCCTTTCGGTTCTCGGCGTGGATTGTGCCCCCGTGAACCTCGACAATCTGCTTCGAGATGCTCAGCCCCAGACCGGAATGTGTTCCGAATTTCTCGGCCTCGGGTCGTTCGGTATAGAAGCGATTGAAAATGTCACCGAGATTCTTTTCGGGAATACCCGGCCCTTCATCCTCAACGGTGATGACTGCACTTCCCTCTTCCTCATAGGCCTTCAGCAGGATCGTGCTGCCTTCGGGAGCAAAGCTTTCGGCATTGCTCAGAAGGTTGCCGAGAACCTGGCCCAGACGACTCTCCATACCGGAAACACAAAGGTCCTGTTCTTCATTGATTTCCATCCTGCAGGAAACATTGCGACGCTCGGCCGTGATCTGCTGAAGCTCGATAAAGGTTTTCAGAAGGCTGTTCAGATCAAGAGGCTCCATGAGCGTTCTGGAAAGCTCTGCATCCAGCCGGGACGCATCGGAAATGTCACTGATCAGGCGATCCAGCCGCTCGACATCATCAAGGATAATGTTCATCAGCCGCTTTTGCTGGTCCGGATTGCTGACCCTTGTGACGGTCTCGACAGCAGAACGGAGCGATGTCAGGGGGTTTTTCAGCTCGTGGGATACATCGGCCGCAAAGCCTTCAATGGCATGAACGCGCGCCCACAGGGCCTCTGTCATGTCCCGCAAGGCGCCGGACAGATCTCCAATTTCATCACTCCTGCCGGAGAAATCCGGAATCTCCCCTGCCTTGCCCTTTGAAAAGCGGACCCGGTCCGCGGCATCTGCAAGACGACGGAGGGGTTGCCCGATGGTCCAGGCCAGATAGAGGGACAGGAAAATGGTCACGGCAAGAGCCAGTCCGCAAACGATCAGAATGTCGCGTCTGCGATCCTGCACCTGCCGTGTGATCTCCTGACCATCCTTGGAAAGCATCAGGGCACCGAGAACCTGCCTGTACCGACGAATGGGAACTGCGGCGGAGAGAACCAGTCGACCAGCGGCATCCTGACGGACAATCCCTGTCGGCCTGCCCCTGAGTGCGGAAACAACTTCCGAATAGTGGCGAGCGTCCTGAACACGGGCCTCCTGATAAAGCTCCCAGTCTTCCTCTCCACCCGGCAACCAGTTCAGGAAGTCACCGACCAGCGCAACAAAATGGTCAAAGCCCGACCAGAAACCCGCCTCCGGCAGGGGGGTCATGGTCACAGGCTGCCCTGCTCCGGTCAGATGGAGACTGTCCCCCAGCAACTGTCCGTTCGGGGAAAATATCCTGGCCCGCACCCCGACATCGCGGAGCATGCCGCGCATCAGGCTTCGGGTCAGCTCGGGCACAAGCCGTTCATCCCCGACCCGCCCGGCAACCACAGCAGTTGATCCGATGGAAAGCGAGAAAGCGCGCCCCTGTGTCCCCATCGCCTCAAGCTCGGAAACGATCAGACTCAGGCGATACTGTTCCAGATGGAGCAAACCGAAGACAGGGATCAGCAGAACCAGCACATTGATCATCAGGATCTTGCGCGAGAGCGAGGAACGCCAGCGCCGAACCCTCCTGACCTTTCGGGGTCTGGGCTCAACCCTGATGTCCTTCGTTTTGTCGGACTGTTCCTTCTGTTCCCGGGAAAACTGAACCATCAGGCCCCCGACAGGAGAGAAATGATCTCTTCCGGCAGTTCAAAACAGACAACATCCTGTCCCTGCGCCTCAGCCTTCCATGCATCCAGATGCATTCCGCGATAGAGAAGGCCCCTGTCTGCGTAAAAGGCGTAGCTGTCAGTCACACTGGCTCCGGATTGCTGGGCCCAGAGAAAACGGGATGGCTGCAAACCGGTCAGACTGCACTCCCGTTCCACGGCATCATACTCCAGTGCCAGGATCAGGGTTCTTTGCTGAATCCCGCTCAGGGAGCGTTCCTCACCGTTTTCTCCGGACAACCACATGCTGTCATAGCGCGGCATTGCGCGAAGTTTTTCCCGCGGTCCCGTTTCAGATCCCTCTTCCCCCAGCAAAAGGGAAAGCGGCCTGAAAATGTTCTGATGCTTCTGGCGCAGATCGGAATGGGCGACAAACTCTGTCAGCAACACCACAGCTGCACAGACTGCCAAGAGTCCCAGAATCCTGAAGGAATGACTTCTGATCGACAAGAATTTTCACCAAGCTACCTGATCAAACACCCACCGGAGCCCCAAAGCCCCGAAAGAAGGTTCATCAAACCAGAGCCTCCGCCGGATGGCAACTCCCAGTTTGACGTCCCCGCCGCGTCTTATTCCTTGTAACGATAACCAACACCGTAAAGTGTTTCAATCTGGGAAAACTCGGTATCCACATCCCGGAACTTCTTGCGCAAACGTTTGATATGGCTATCAATTGTCCGGTCATCAACATAGACCGAATCCCCATAGGCCGCATCCATGAGCTGGTCGCGGTTCTTGACATGCCCCAGCCGTTGGGCAAGGGCCTTCAGGATCAGGAACTCCGTGACGGTCAGATTGACCGGCTTGCCTTTCCAGACGCAGAGATGACGGGAAACATCCAGCGTCAGTTCTCCGCGAACGATCGGCTTTTCAACGCCGTTGCTGGTGTCGTTCTGCTCACGCATCAGCTTTTCCCGGCGCAGAAGGGCATTGATGCGCTCAACCAGAAGCCGCTGGGAGAAAGGCTTGGTGATGTAATCGTCTGCTCCCATGCGCAGGCCCAGCAGTTCATCAACCTCGTCATCCTTGGAGGTCAGGAAAATCACAGGCATGGACGAATTTTCGCGAATGCGCCGCAGGACCTCCATTCCATCCATTCTCGGCATCTTGATGTCCAGAACGGCAAGATCCGCAGGATGGGTTGCCAGTGTGCGAAGAGCTTCAGACCCGTCTGTGTAGGTTCGAACCTTGAACCCCTCTGCCTCAAGGGCAATGGATACAGACGTCAAGATATTACGATCATCGTCGACAAGAACAATGCTGCTTTGCTGATCGATTTGATTCACAGGAATGATCCTTTCAATACTGAAACCTCTTCACTGACGTGACCTGATCCGGTTTTTCAGGAAGATATCAAAAAGAGATGCCCCCGCAATAAGGAGAGAATTTGTCCAAAAACGGATTATGGCATGGAGAAAGGGAAAAAGGTGCCACAATTGTCTTCTGTCAGGAAAATTCAGCCCAAAAGAGCACTCCAGTGAAGACAGGGGGGACGCGTCATCATGCAATAGTAATCATTCCCGGGGATTGAAGTCACACAGCCCAATCCCGATGAAAATCCGGAGCAGTTGAACCCGGATTCCTGATGTTTATATTGTTGTTATATATATACTAATTATTGTTGAGAATCGAGAAAAACGCTGTCCGGACTTGCCCGGAACACAGAATTTGGCTCAAAATAGCTTCAAAATCATATTTTATGCGCTTTTTCTTTTCCGATCTCCGCCGTTTGCTGGAATCGTAAAGGTTTATTAAGGATATTTCTGTTACCCCTTTACAAAGGCTTCATAAGGCCAACTGTCTGAAGAGTAATAGCATTGATGCGATATAACGGAAACTGTTACTCTTCTGACTGGTATCAGGAAAGTGAACTCCAGGAACCGGAAGCGCGAACGACACAAGGCAAAGACTAGGTAATGACTGCTTTGGATAAACCTCTGGATAATCTTCTTGCTCTTGCAATGGATCGATCCAGGGAAGGGCGAGAAAAACTGGCGGAAACGATTGGCAAGCTCTTCGCCAATCAGGAACGCGTGCTCACCGAGCACGAACAGGCCCTGATCATTGATATCCTTGGAAAACTGGTCAACGATGTTGAACGGGAAGTGCGGCAGGCCCTCGCAAGGGAGCTTGCCACAGCCGAGACGATTCCGGCAGAAATTGCCACCAAACTCGCCAATGACGAGATCGAGGTGGCCCGTCCCATCCTGCTCAACAGTCCTGTCCTCAAGGACGGGGAGCTGATTGACATCATTTCCCACAGAAGCCAGCAGCACCAGCTCTCTGTCGCGTTGCGCAGCAACCTCTCGACAACCATCTCCGATGCCCTGGTCAACACCGGCGATCGCAAGGTGATCTCGACACTTCTCAACAACGACAATGCCGAGATTGCTGACAAAACACTGAACTATCTGGCCGAACAATCCAGACGTATCGACGAGTTCCAGGAACCTCTGATCAACAGAAAGGACCTCCCCAAAGGTCTTGCCGAACGCATGTACTGGTGGGTTTCTGCAGCACTACGCCAGAACATTATCGAAAATTTCGATCTGGATATCGATGTCCTCGACAGCAAGATTCAGGCGGGTGTCCACGGCCTGATTCACAAGGCCAGAGCCGAAACAGTCGAACCGCCCGCGGCGGAAACGCTCGTTGAGAGAATGAAGAACGAAAAGCTTCTGACGAATGCGATGCTGCTGGATGCGCTGAAGGACGGCGAAATCGAACTGTTCGAATCCATCTTTGCAGAACTGAGCGGTTTTGATCGCAAGGGCGTTGCAAAGGTTCTTTATGAAACACGCAGCGAAGGCATTGCCATTGTTTGTCTGTCAATGGGTATCCCCAAACAGGTTTTTGCCTCGATTTATCTGCTGAGTCGCAAGGGGCTCTCGGGAAATCACGTCACAGACCCGAGAGAGCTGTCCCGGGCCATGACCCTTTACGACAAGATCAACAAGGAAGATGCAAAGCGCATCGCGAACACCTGGCGAATGGATCCGGCCTATCAGGACGCCATTCACATGATCGAGGCCTCCATCAAGGATTCCGGCAAAAGCAGGGCGTTATGATGAGTGAGGTAATGCTGGAGAACCGCAGTGAGTAAGAGCAAGAAAACGGTGCGTCTCTTCTCTATGTCAGGCTCTGGGACTGGAACAGCCCCCAGAGCCTCAAAGAGCGATTCCAGTCCGAAACTCCCTCACAACCTTGGCAAGGTTGTCGAGAAGATCACGGCTGCCCAGAACGATCTGCTTCACAATGGTGATCCTGTCTGCATTGTCGAACTCGATGGCCGCATCGTCTATGCCAATCCCGCCTTTGAAGAGATCTCGGACAGCATTCTGGCTGTTGATCTGATCAGCAATGCCATTGAACCCAGCTATTCACCGGACGAAGTGGAAGCCATTGTCCAGGCTGGCGGTCCCAATCCCTTTGAGTACGCTGTCGACATCAACGGCCAGAAAAGATACTTCATCGCCCGATTCCACCACAACATCACCCAGGGCCTTGTCTCCATTTCCCTCACGCCCAACGACAAGGTGATCACAGCACGCGAAGCCCTCCTGAAAACAAGCGAGAGAATGAGCGATCTGGCAAGGCTAGTGGCCGACTGGACCTGGGAAACCGACCGCGATCTGAACATGATTTTTGCCTCCCAGAACCTCTATCGGATTCTGGGTTACCATCCCGGCGAAATTCTGGGGCGCTCCTTCCTTGATCTGCCCTTTGCCGCCCCCAACAGTCTGACCGTTCACATGGAAAACACAAAGGTTCCCAAACCGTTCCGTGACATCCAGGTCAACCTCTTCCACAGGGATGGCAGCACCCGCATCCTGCTGTTCAGCGGCCTGCCCCACTATGACCGGGCAACCGGAGAATTTTGCGGCTATCGCGGTTCCACGCGGGACATCACGGAAGACCGCAAACAGGAAATTGCCCTTCAGTCCGCCAAGAACTCTGCCGAAGTTGCCAACAAGGCCAAATCGGAGTTTCTGGCCAACATGAGTCACGAACTGAGGACTCCGCTGAACGCCATTATCGGGTTTTCGGAAATCATGTCCTCGGAGCTTCTGGGCAAGCTCGGCAACAGCCAGTATCAGGACTACGCCAAGGATATCCAGTCCTCCGCCAGCCATCTTCTCGATGTGATCAATGACATCCTGGATGTCTCGAAAATTGAATCAGGCAAGCTGGAGCTTATCGAGGAGACTGTCTGTCCACATGAACTGATTACAAACGTTGTCCGCCTGATTCAGGACCGCGCCAAAAACCGCAACCAGACTGTCGAGATCAACGTTGAAAAACCCTCTCCAATTTGCGTTGCAGATACCCGCAAGATCAAGCAGATCCTTTTGAATCTCCTGAGCAACGCCCTCAAGTTCACACCCGAAGGCGGTTCCATTCTGGTTGAATGCAAACGCTCTGAAAAAGGCGATCTGGTCCTGACAGTCAAGGACACGGGAATCGGCATTCCGGAAGACAAGCTGGCCCTGTGTTTCGAGCCCTTCTCCCAGATCGACAGCACTCTGAGCCGCCAGTTCGAGGGAACTGGTCTGGGCCTGCCACTTGCGCGTGGCCTTGCTGAACTTCACGGCGGTGAACTCTTCCTGACCTCTGTCGAGGGAGAAGGCACGACAGCACATCTCATCCTGCCTGCCTCCCGCGTCAGGAAGGCAGGCTAGGACCCGTCAGGGGTCTTTCTCTCGCTTTCACTTTCCTCCTGCGATTCCTCATCATCGCCATAGATCACAGGCTGGACGACGTCCCCCAGATAGTTCTCGTCATCCGCATATTCCTCGTACCAGTCTTCCGGCGTACGCGGATCAAGTGCAGCCATTTCCGGCGTTGTGGCTGTGGGGACAGAAATCGGGATAAAGTCGCCGCGATCCTCATCCGGAACAGCCTCACGCACGGAAATCCTGTAGAGGATAAAAAGCGTCAACAGGGCAAAGAGAGACGCGTGCCAGATGAAAAGGGCCGCAGGGCCGTAAAGCTCCATCAGATAGGACCCCGGGATAGGTCCGATGGACGCCCCGATGGAATAGAGAAGCGTCAGACCACTGCTAACCTCGACAAACTCTTCAGGCTTGGCATGGTCACCGGCGTGCGCAAGGGCAATGGCATAGGGAGGCAGAGCCAGACCGCCATAAAAGAAGACACCGATCAGGGTCAGTTCCAGATTTCCACCACTCAGAAAAGCCAGAACAACAGCCGCAATCATCGCCATGGCAAAGGAAGCAGCCAGAACAACACGGCGGTCTGTGCGATCAGACCATCGCCCCAGTACAAGCTGCAGCAGGGCCTGCCCGATAATGGCAGCCTGAATAAAGCGCGCGGCATCATCCACACCAAACCCGTTCAGTTCGATAAAGCGGGGTGACATCGACCAGAATCCCGCATTGGCCATCCCCTGAATGAAAATTGCGGCACAGGCCACTGGCGACAGGGCAAAGAGATAGAGCGGACGGAACCTGAAACGCGCCAGAGGCATGGGCGAAGCCGCAACAGAAAGCGACAGGGGAACCAGTGAGAGACAGGCTGCAATAGCCGCGAGGACAAAAAGGAGATCGCCCGGCGCAGCCTTGCCGGCAATAATGATTTCCTGGCTGGCCAGATTTCCGACAACCGCAATGATGATATAGATGGACAGAACCTGTCCCCGCTTGTCGGCAGGAGCCTTTTCATTCAGCCAGCTTTCAACCACCATCAGCATCCCGGCAGTGCAAAGGCCAAGGAAGAATCGTTCGATCCCCCAGACAACAGGATCAATGAAAAGAGGCATCAGGAGCGCAATGGACGCCAGAATACCGGAAAGTGCTGCAAAGCAACGGGTGTGCCCAACCCTGGCGATCAGAACCGGTGAAATCAGGCACCCCACCCCGTAACCCACAAAATAGGCCGCACCGGTCAGACCGATCACAAAGGTGGAAAAACCTGCTGCACTGGCCTTGATGGACACGTTGGTCAAAAGAATAAAACTGGCCATGTAAGCCAGAAGGTTTGTGATGAAAATCGCGCTGAGCGGCGCGTAGGTGCTCCGAATGTTTTCCATTCTGTCCCGCCCTTAAAATCCTGATGTACCTCTGATTTTGCGCTCCCGAACGCAAAACCCTGCTCCTGGGCAAACTATGCTGCATTTTTGTTTTGCTGTCTCAGTACAAAAACTCATAGGCCCATTTTCAGGCACACAATTCCTTTTCCATGGCAAAAGACCCTGATCTTGCCTTAATCTGCCCCTTGACGATTTCAGATCTTTGGACCATTTCAACACCATGTCAGAAAACGATCCTATCAAGTGGCGCGGCACCACTATTATCTCTGTCCGCAAAGGAAATCAGGTTGTTGTGGCCGGTGACGGCCAGGTCAGCCTCGGGCCAACGGTCATCAAGACCTCTGCGCGCAAGGTGCGTCGCCTCGGACGCGGTGATGTCATCGCAGGTTTTGCAGGCGCAACAGCCGATGCCTTTACGCTCTTCGAACGCCTTGAAGCCAAGCTGGAAACCCATCCGGGACAATTGACCCGCGCCTGTGTGGAACTGGCAAAGGACTGGCGGACAGATCGTTATCTCCGCCGGCTGGAAGCCATGATGATTGTTGCAGACGCCACCACAACCCTGATCCTGACCGGCAATGGTGATGTTCTGGAACCGGAAGACGGCCTTGCAGGTATTGGCTCGGGCGGACACTTCGCCCTGTCAGCCGCAAAGGCCCTGCACGATATCGACGGCCTTGATCCGGAAACCATTGCCCGCAAGGCCATGAAGATTGCTGCCGAGGTCTGTGTCTACACCAACGAGAATCTGGTGGTCGAAACGCTGGGTGACGCCTGAACCGTTGCCAGCTCCCGCTCACCCTGCTCCTGAAAAGTCTGCGAAAATCATGACAAACGAACTTCCATCCCCGACAACCTTCAGCCCCCGCGAGATCGTGACAGAGCTGGATCGATACATCGTTGGCCAGAACGAAGCCAAACGCGCTGTCGCCATTGCGCTGCGCAACCGCTGGCGCCGCCAGCAGCTTTCCGACGACATGCGCGAGGAAGTGCTGCCCAAAAACATTCTCATGATCGGCCCGACCGGTGTCGGCAAGACAGAGATTGCAAGACGCCTTGCCAAGCTGGCGAACGCCCCCTTCCTGAAGGTTGAGGCCACCAAGTTCACAGAGGTCGGATACGTTGGCCGCGATGTCGAGCAGATCATCCGCGACCTGATCGAAATCGCCATCCACCAAACGCGGGAGCAACAGCGCAAATCCGTTCGCGCCCAGGCCGAAATCCACGCCGAGAACCGCGTTCTGGATGCTCTGGTTGGCGATACCGCCAGCGAGGAAACCCGCCAGAAGTTCCGCAAAATGCTCCGCGAAGGCCAACTGGCCGACAAGGAAGTCGAAGTCGATGTGCAGGACAACAGTTCCATGCAGATGCCCATGATGGACATCCCCGGCATGCCGGGCGGATCCATGGGCATGCTCAATCTGGGGGACATCTTTGGCAAGGGTCTGGGCACCCGCACGAAGAAACGCCGCATGACAGTCACGGAATCCTACGACATCCTGATGGCAGAAGAGAGTGACAAGCTTCTGGACGAGGAGTCTGTTGTGTCTGACGCCATTGCCAATGTCGAACAGAACGGAATCGTCTTTATTGACGAGATCGACAAGATTACCGCCCGTTCCGACAACCGTGGCGGCGATGTCAGCCGCGAAGGTGTCCAGCGGGATCTGTTGCCCCTGATCGAGGGGACCACCGTCAACACCAAGCACGGGGCAATCAAGACGGATCATATCCTCTTTATCGGATCAGGAGCCTTCCATCTCACCAAACCGTCCGACATGCTGCCGGAGCTTCAGGGGCGTCTGCCAATCCGCGTAGAGCTTTCTCCCTTGAGCCGGGACGACTTCAAACGCATTCTGACCGAACCGGAAAACAGCCTGATTCGCCAGTATATTGCCCTGATGGCAACCGAGGAACTCACGCTGGAGTTCGCGGATGACGCCATTGATGCCCTTGCAACACTTGCTGCGGATATCAACCAGTCCGTCGAAAATATCGGCGCACGTCGCCTTCACACCGTTCTGGAAAAGCTGCTCGAGGAAATCTCGTTCACAGCTCCGGATCGCAGTGGCGAGACAGTTACCATTACACCCGATCTGGTCACGGAACGCGTTGGCGAACTGGCCCAGGATACCGATCTGTCCAAATTTATTCTCTGACCCGTCCGAAGCTTTACAAGAATCGACAGTACAAAAAGCCCGGAGGGTCTGTTCCCTCCGGGCTTTTTACTGTTCGCAGAACAGTTTGTTACTTAAAGGCTGCAAAGGCCTTGTCCAGCTCGGTTTCACCAACATGGTTGGTGTAGTTGCTCATCACTTTCTGCGCCAGAATCAGGATAATATCCAGAACATTGCGATGGCTGTAACCTGCTTCATAGAAAGCATTCAGTTTATCCTTCGCAACAACACCACGTTCACGAACGATCAGCAGAACAGTGTCATGCAAAGCCTGCAATCTGGCTGTCGGCATGGCTTCACGATTGCGCAGGGCTGCAACCAGAGAATCATCAACACCCATCTTTTTGGCAATCGCACTGTGCGCCGGCACACAATAGTGACAGGCGTGTTCGACATTGATGGTCTGCCAGACGACAGTCAGTTCGTCTGCGTTAAAGGCCGTTTGCTGTGCCAGGGTATGAAGGGTCTGGTAGCCTTCAAGAGCCTGTGGGGATTCAGCCATGACACCGTGGAGATTCGGGATCATGCCAAAGCTTGCAACCGATTTTTCCAGCAGTGGCTTGCTGTCTTCAGGAGCCGAGTCAGCTGTGTGAATTTGATACGTCATTTTCCAAAACCTTTTTCAGGAAGAATATCTTTCAAGGGGACAGATTTATTTTTTGAGCAACCGCTCAATAATGCTTATTTTGTTGACGGAAGGGGCAATGTCAATTTATTTTTTGAGCAGATGTTCAATAATTCTGTTCAAGTTTCCGTTATGGCCAACACAGCAAAGTTCGACAGGGAAAAAGTAATTCGAAACGCGATGAACCTTTTTTGGCTCAAGGGCCTGAAAGGAACATCCACACGTGACTTGCAGGACAGTCTGGACATGCGGCCCGGCAGCCTCTATGCGGCCTTTGGCAGCAAGGAAGGCCTCTACAAGGAAGCCCTGACCTACTACGCCGGACTGATGGCTGAACGCCTGCAGAACTATATTGACGAGGAAGACTCCACACTCGGGGGCATCAAGCGCTTTGTTCATTGCAACATTCTTGAAAGCGACTTTCCCGAGGAAGCACACTGCTTTCTGGTCAAAACCGTTCTTGAAATCTACGAACAGGACTCCCCGCTCCTGAGTGAAGCACAGACGTTGCTGAAGAAATCGGAAGAAAACTTCACCCGCTGCTTTCAGAAAGCTCTCTCGGACGGGGAAATACCGGATCACCACAATCCGCAGGCTCTCGGCAGCCTGTTACAGATCCAGCTTTTCGGTTTGCGCAGCTATCTGCGCAGCACGCAGGACAGGGATGCCGTTAAGGGGCAGATCGAGATGTTCTTCAAAGGCCTGGATACGACGACTGCAAAGACATGAATTACGGCTTGAGTGCAAAGTCCAGCGCTGCTTCCGCGTGAAGCAGGGTTGTATCCAGAACAACCGCATCCAGCGAACCGGTCATATCCTGCTGGGAGAGCAGCAATCCGACCTCTGTACAGCCGAGAATCACGGAATCAGCACCCTGCGCCAAACCGGTGCGCACAACATCCAGCATTCTCTGTTTTGACTCAGGCCGGAAGATACCCTGACAGAGCTCCTGATAGATAATGTCATGAACAGTCTGGCGCCCTGCCTCCTCAGGCACCAGCGATGCAATACCATGATGATCCCGCAATCGGCCCCGGTAGAAGCCCTGTTCCATTGTATAGCGCGTGGCCAGAAGAAGCGGTGTTTTGCAGGCCGAAGCCTTGATGGCATCCGCTGTCACATCAGCAATGTGTATCAGGGGAATATCAACGGCATTCTGAACGGCATCAGCCATCAAATGCATGGTGTTAGTACAGATCAGAAGGCATTCAGCCCCTCCTCTTTCGAGGGACCGGGCCGCTTCAATCATGGCCCGGGTTGCGCTTTCCCAATCCCCCTTTGCCTGCAGGGCCTCGATCCCGGCAAAATCAAAGGACCGGAGCAACAGGCTGGCTGAATGCAGACCTCCCAGTCTTGAACGGGCCAGCCGATTGAGATGCTGGTAGTACACAACAGTACTTTCCCACGACATGCCGCCAATCAGACCAATCGTTTTCATCGGCTTTCCCTTTTCCTTGCTGTGCCGGGATGCAAGGATCGCATTCCCTGTCCTGCGGGAAACGTTAGAATCAGGGGATTGAGCTGTCTAGCCACTTTCCTTGCTGGACACGACTTGCACCCCTTCGGATTTTTCCTGCAGCTTTATCGCATCGCAATCGGTTTCGGGATGGACAGCACCCTCGGGTCTGATCAGTCCGAAGAAACCGTGTCTTTCAACAGTCCGACAGAACTCCGCCTGGTTCTTCCCGTCTGTCATTCGGCTCACTGCCACAACCGGCTTTCCGTGTTCAACATAGGAATCATAGCGGGCACAGGTCTCATCCGCCAGACAATCGCTGACCAGGGCAAAATCAAAGAAACTCTGCAGGGGACCTGCAAGATCAGAGGCCCCGTCAATCCCGATAAACAGGTTCCTGCGCTTGGCTTCATAGGACAGAAACCGCAGATAGCTCTTGGTGTCTTCCGGTTTCACGGGAAAGCCGATATTGGCACTGTGATGATCAATCTCGCTCAACAGGGCCCCGCGAAATCCCTTCGCCTTGCACAGATCCATTCGCCGGGCCAGCAGCGGCACAGTCATGACACGGCGACGAATGTCCAGCCATCGTGATTCCGGTTTCCACCGGAGAGGCTGCCCCAGAAGATCGGCACCGAAACTGCGGGCATCCGGATCCTGAACAGAAACCGCACCGGCCGGAATAAAACAGATCGGCACAATTCCCTTGGCTTTCAAAAAGCGGACAATGGTCGGATTGCTGTTAAAGAGGTCCAATATCACAATCTCTGCAGCATGTGACGGCTCAAATCCCGGTTCCAGATGCAGTTCAAAGGACATGCCGGAACGAAGATACTTTGCACCGACAGCGCCGACAGGACTGTTAAGGGAAAAAGCCAGAAGACAAACAGACAAAAAGAGCACAGGGATGCCTGCCCTTCGACCAGTTGTCGAAAAGTCACAGGATTTCCGCCAAATCTGCAGAAATACTCTCTTTAAACCCCTTGTCATGGGTCTTACCGAATCCCTCGGCCCGACTCCGAAAACACCCAGGTGAGCAGGCACAACCAATGATATTCTTACAATCTTTTTTGTTATAACGACTCACAAGCCCTTTACATTTCATGAACAGATAAAATTTTAGATTTCAGCTTTCAAAACAAAAACTTTCTGAAGTCACGGTATTATTCTGGCTTGTTCCTTCAGTGCTGCTCACTATACTGCGGCCCAATCCCTTCATTCTTTGCCTGTCCGTCGGGGTCTTTTCCCTGCCAAACAGCGCCCGTTGCTGGAATTTTCACATGACTGAAAACTACACCGCTTCCCGCTTTTCAAAATCGGCATCCCTGGATGTTGTCGGCATTGGTAACGCCATTGTCGATATCCTGAGCCAGTCGGAAGACAAACAGCTGGAAGAGCTTGGTATCATCAAGGGTGCCATGAACCTGATCGACGAAGAGCGCGCCACCTTGCTCTATTCCGCCATGGGACCGGCACAGGAAGCCTCCGGCGGTTCAGCAGGAAACACAATGGCAGGTGTTGCATCGCTTGGTGGCAAAGGCGGTTATATCGGCCGTATTCGCAACGATCAGTTCGGTGAGGTGTTCCAGCACGACATCCGCGCCACAGGCATTCGCTTTGAAAACGAACCTGTCACGGATGGTCCGTCCACAGGGCGCTGCCTGATTTTCATCACACCGGATGCCGAGCGCTCGATGAACACCTACCTGGGGGCCTGTGTGCACCTGACACAGGACGACATCAAGGACGACATGATCAAGGATGCCCATGTCACCTACATGGAAGGCTATCTCTTTGACAGCGAGGAAGCCAAGCGTGCTTTTGTCCATGCTGCAGAAGTCGCCCACGCTGCCGGACGCAAGGTTTCCATCACCCTGTCAGACTCCTTCTGTGTCGACCGCCACCGCGCAAGCTTCCGCCATCTGGTCGAGAATCACATTGATATCCTCTTTGGAAACGAAGACGAGATTCTGTCTCTCTATGAAGTCGACAGCTTTGATGCAGCCATGGAGGCCCTCAAGGGCAAGTGCGAGCTTGCAGCCATCACCCGTGGCGCGCAGGGTTCCGTGATTCTCTCCGGCGATCAGCTCGTCGAAATCAAGGCTGAGCCTGTTGAAGAGGTCAGGGACACAACCGGAGCCGGTGATCTCTACGCCGCCGGCTTCCTTTTCGGCTACACCCAGGGCTATTCCCTTGAACGCTGCGGAAAAATTGCCTCCATCGCCGCCGGTGAAGTCATTTCCCACATCGGTCCACGCCCGCTGACGTCGCTGAAAAACCTGATTGCTGACGTCTAGAGTCATCGAACTGTCACAGCTTCAGTCTATGAACAGACCTCTATGCGGGTCTGCCATGTTCCGATTGAGGGTGACAGCCTGACAAAAAGCGTGTAAGCACCCCGCAAGGCAGAGACCATCTGCACAGGAAACAGCATTGAACGCGCCCGCTGAAAAAAGCAGGCGCGTTCATTCTTGAAGAGAGACCCGGAAGATGAGCAGCACAGCCCTGCGCAATATCGCGATTATCGCTCACGTAGACCACGGCAAAACAACCCTGGTTGACGAGCTCCTGAAACAGTCTGGTACCTTCAGCGCCCACCAGCAGGTGTCTGAACGCGCGATGGACAGCAACGATCTTGAAAAGGAACGTGGCATCACCATTCTGGCGAAGTGTACTTCCGTGACCTGGAAAGACACACGCATCAACATCGTTGATACCCCGGGTCACGCCGATTTCGGTGGCGAGGTTGAGCGCATCCTGTCCATGGTCGACGGTGTTGTCCTGCTGGTTGACGCAGCAGAAGGCCCGATGCCGCAGACCAAGTTCGTGACCTCAAAGGCACTGGGTGTCGGCCTGAAGCCGATTGTTGTCATCAACAAGGCCGACAAACCCGACGCACGCCCCGACTGGGTTGTGGACCAGGTTTTTGATCTCTTCGTGAATCTGGAAGCCACAGACGAGCAGCTGGACTTCCCTGTTCTCTACGCCTCTGCAAAACAGGGCTGGGCTGTCGATGATCTGGAAGAGCCGCGCGAGAACATGGAAAAGCTGTTCCAGCTGGTTGTCGATACCTTCCCGCAGGCCGAAGGGGACACCTCCAAGCCATTCTCCATGCTGGCGACAACCCTGGAAGCCGATCCGTTCCTGGGTCGTATCCTCACCGGCCGTATTCACACCGGTGTTGCCAAAGTCAACATGCCGGTGAAAGTCATCACCCGTGACGGCAAGGAAATCGTCAATCAGCGCCTCAGCAAACTGCTTGCTTTTGATGGCCTGAAGCGCGTTCCTGTTGATGAAGCCAAAGCCGGCGACATTGTTGCAATTGCCGGAATCGGTGATCAGGCAACAGTTGCAGACACCATCTGTGACCCTGCCGTCAATGAGGGCATTCAGGCCCAGCCAATTGATCCGCCAACTCTGGCGATGTCTTTCTCCGTCAACGACTCTCCGCTGGCCGGTCGTGAAGGTGACAAGGTCACCAGCCGAATGATCCGTGATCGCCTGTTCCGTGAAGCAGAGGGTAACGTTGCCATCCGCATCACCGAAAGTGAAAACAAGGACTCTTTCGAAGTGGCCGGTCGCGGTGAACTGCAACTGGGAGTCCTGATCGAGAACATGCGCCGCGAAGGCTATGAACTGTCCATCAGCCGTCCACGCGTTCTGATGCACAAGGACGAAAGCGGCCAGCTGATGGAGCCTCTGGAAGAGGTTGTTGTTGACGTTGACGAGGAATACTCCGGCGTTGTGGTCGAGAAAATGGCCGAGCGCAAAGCCGAAATGACCGACATGCGTCCGTCCGGCGGTGGCAAGACACGTGTGACCTTCCTCGCTCCGTCCCGTGGCCTGATCGGCTACTATGGTGAATTCCTGACCGACACACGCGGTACCGGTATTATGAACCGCCTGTTCCACAGCTATGGCGCTTACCGCGGTGCTGTTCAGGGCCGCCGTCAGGGTGTTCTGATCTCCAACGGTAACGGCAATGCGGTTGCCTACGCCCTCTTCAACCTTGAAGACCGCGGCGAAATGTTCATCACAACCGGTGAAGCCCTTTACGAGGGCATGCTGATTGGCGAACACAGCCGCAGCAACGATCTGGAAGTCAACCCGCTGAAGGCAAAGCAGCTGACCAACGTTCGCGCCTCCGGCAAGGACGAAGGCATCAAGCTGACACCGCCACGCAGGATGTCCCTGGAACAGGCTCTGTCCTACATTCAGGACGACGAACTGGTTGAGGTGACCCCGCAATCCGTTCGCCTGCGCAAACTGCACCTCTGCCCGCATGAGCGCAAACGCCATGCCCGTGCACAGGAAGCTCTGGGCTAAGCCGTCAGGATTCGAACCTCACAGCATTCCGAAAGGCTGCCTTGAACAGGCAGCCTTTTTTGCATCAGGAGCCCTTTTCCCTGCCATTTGTCAAAGAGCGCGGGATGTGACAGACTTGCCCCGGTTAATGTCTGCTATAAACGACAATAGAGGCAGGACGCAATGAGGCTTAAAACCCCGCAGGACTACGGGCTGGTGATTCGGGAAAACCGGCGCAAGCTTAAAATGACCCAGCAGGCTCTGGCTGATACAGTCGGTGTCGGACGACAGTGGATCATTGCCGTCGAACAGGGCAAGGCCGGAGCGGAACTGGGGCTGGTGCTCAGAACCCTGCAAATTCTCGGCGTGCACATTGCACTGGCCGTTTCAGAAACGGAACAGGCTGTCACACAGTTGCATCAGGGTGTCCCCGAAACAGCTCTCCGGAACCCAGCCCCGGAACCGGATGAAACCCCGGGCACCAATCTGGGTATGACACAGGCGGCCGCACTGCGCTTTGTTGTCCGAGAAGGAGGCCTCCGCCAATGAGCACGCTCCTCGTCCTTTCCGATCTGGGTCCGGTCGGCCGTCTGGAACGCCGTCGCAACGGACTTTTGCAATTCACCTATGACGAACAATGGCGCCTTATGGAAGGCAGCTTCCCTGTCAGTTGCCGGATGCCCGTCACCAGGGCGCTCCATCTTCAGGAACAGCTTCTGCCCTGGCTCCGCGGGCTCATCAGCGAAAACAGAGCACAACTGGATGACTGGTGCACCCGGCTGAAGCTTGATGCAAAGGCACTGCACAGCTCTCCACCAGTACTGTTTGATTTTCTCTCAAAGACCGGAACGGATCTGGCGGGAGCACTGTCCTTCATTCCCTTGCGCCGGGCCAGACAGATCAAAGGTCCTGTTCCAGCAGAAAGCCGCGAAGCCTTTCTGAAACGGTTTGATAAAAAAGCGCTTTCCAGCCGTCTCGATGCTCTTGCTGACAAGCCGGGAACAGCACGTCTGACAGAAGACAAGGATTTTTTCTGCCTCTCGGGTGCACAGCCCAAAACGGCACTCTACAGAGACAAAAGGGGCTGGGCCCTGCCACAGGGTCCTGTCCCGACAACACACATCCTCAAACCCCCGGCACTGCCCTATGACGGGCTCGCCGAAAACGAACATCTCTGCCTCCTGCTCGCCCGGCTCAGCGGTCTGGAAGCTGCATCATCCGAAATCCTCAAAACATCATCCGGCCAGTCTGTTCTGGCTGTTGAACGCTTCGACCGGCTTGAATCAACAGCCGGCCTTTTGAGACTGCATCAGGAAGACCTTTGCCAGGCCATGGGCTACGGACCGGAGCACAAATACGAGCTTGATGGCGGCCCCAGCGCCGTTGCCCTCTACAGCTTTATCAAGGACGTTTCAGACAATCCTGCAGACCCGGACAACTTTCTGAAAGCACTGGCCTTTAACTGGGCCATTGGCGGGATAGACAATCACGCCCGCAACCACGCCCTGCTGCTCGCACACGGGCACCAGACTCTGCTGGCCCCGCTTTATGATCTCATTTCCATTGCCCCCTACAAGGATATCGAAAAACGCCGGCTGTCCCTGCACATTGGCAACAAGATCAAAATCGGGCGAATCAACCGTCGCCAGTGGCACAAACTCGCCGCAGCAATCAATCTGACAGAAGATGCCATTGACCAGTTGGTCTCCGGGCTTCTGAACAACCTGCTGTCTGCCTTGAAAGGTGACGTTTTTGACAGGGAGGTTACAAGGCTGGACCACAAGGTCGGTTTTACCCTGCGTGATGAACTCATCAAACACACGGAAAAATGTATCAACGACTTAAATAGTTAATGAAATTTCAGCTGCTGTCGATTTTTACTCTGGGAAAAGACACAATTGCCCGTCAGACTGCCTCATACCCCTGCCGTAGTTTTCTTTTCCTGAAACCGGCGCGACTGGAACAGACCAATGAGTGAAAACACCACAGGCCCTGAAACAAAAAGCTGGCTTGAATCGGCCACTGTTTATCTGAAACCCCGCGTTGTCGGCATGCTGTTTCTGGGTTTCTCGGCAGGATTGCCCTTTCTGCTGATTTTCTCCACGCTCAATATATGGCTTGCCGAAGCCGAGGTTTCCCGGACCGAAATCGGTTTTTTTGCCTGGGTTGGACTCGCTTTTTCCATCAAGGTCCTCTGGGCACCTCTTGCAGATCATCTGACTCTGCCAGTCCTTGGAAAACTCGGAAAACGCAGAAGCTGGATCATTCTTGGACAGGCCGGTGTCATCACTGGTCTTCTGGGCATGGCATCCGTCAGTCCCGGGGAGGATCTGGCACTCATGGCAGCCTTTGCTGTTCTGGTCGCCTTTTCCTCCGCAACGCAGGACATCGGTATTGATGCCTACCGGATTGAAGCCGTCAAGGACGAGTACCAGGGGGCCATGGCTGCCAATTACCAGCTGGGCTGGCGACTGGGTGCTCTGGTCGCAGGTGCAGGCGCGCTCTATCTGGCAGATGCCATAGACTGGGTGATGACCTATCAGATCATGGCACTGCTCATGGGCGTTGGCGTGCTGACAGTTGTTGTCATTCGGGAACCGGAACACCCCGTCGAGAAAAAGGAAAAGCGTTCCTTTGCACAGTGGGGGCAAAAGGCCGTTGTCACCCCCTTTGCAGAATTCTTCAAACGGAACGGTCTGTTCGCCTACATTATTCTTGCCCTCATCGGCCTGTACAAAATTGGCGATATTGTCATGGGCAACATGGCTGGGCCGCTTTACATCGATCTGGGCTTTGAAAAGACTGATATTGCCAATATCGCAAAGGGACTCGGCTTTGCCGCTACCATTTTTGGAGCCTATCTGGGCGGCCTGCTGATCACCCGTTTTGGCATTCTCCGCATTCTCCTGCTCGGTGCCATCATGGTTGTGGTTACAAATCTGGCCTTTGGCTGGCTTTCGACACAGGGAAACAGTCTGGAGGCCCTGTCCGTCGTTATTGCCAGCGACAGCCTGACCGGAGGGCTGGCCGGTTCTGTCTTCATCGCCTATCTCTCCAGCCTGACCAACCGGAGTTTTACAGCAACACAGTATGCCCTGTTCAGTTCTTTCATGACCTTGCCCGGCAAAGCCCTCTCGGGGTTCTCCGGCATCATTGTTGACAATTGGGGCTATGAGCTTTTCTTCACCTACTCCGCAATCATGGGACTTCCGGCTGTTGCCCTGGCTCTCTACTTCCTCTTCCGGGAAAGACGCTACGGACAGGCCATTCCCCTTCCCGGTTCGCCTCAGGGATAACAGGCCATGGAACTGAGCAACAGCGATCTGAAGAAGCTCTACGACTTCCGGCACGAGCTGCACCGTTTCCCCGAAATTTCCGGCGAGGAACGGGAGACAGCCCGAAGGGTCCAAACCTTTCTGGAGCAGAGCAATCCGGACGAGATCGTCACCGGACTCGGCGGACAGGGGATTGCCGCTCTCTACAGGGGACAGGAAGAAGGCCCGACCGTTCTGCTGCGCTGTGAACTTGATGCCCTCCCCATTCAGGAGCTGTCGACAAAGCCCTATCGCTCCACTGTAGAGGGCAGGGGGCATCTGTGCGGGCACGATGGCCATATGACCATGATCAGCGCTGTCGGGCTCGCTCTGGGCCGTCAGCGCCCTGTCAGGGGCTGTGTGGTCCTGCTGTATCAACCTGCCGAGGAAACCGGCGCCGGTGCCGCTGCAGTGCTCGCTGATCCGGCCTACAGAACACTTCCGCAACCGGACTACGCCTTTTCCCTGCACAACGTTCCCGGTATCCCGGTTGGCACAGCTCTTCTGAAATCCGGTGCAACAAACTGTGCGTCTCGGGGCTTCAGAATTGTTCTGGAGGGGAAAACCTCGCACGCCTCCAACCCCGAAGACGGCCTTTCACCCATGGAAGCCATGTCGGAACTGATGCCCCGGCTTTCCTCCCTGTCACGGGGAGATCTGGACGACCCCGATCACTTCCGGCTGGTGACGGTCACTCATGCCCGTCTGGGCGAACCGACCTTTGGCATTGCGCCGGGGTATGGCGAGATCCGTGCCACACTCAGAACAGCAACAGATCAGCAGATGAACGCTCTCAAAAATCAGGTCACGGGGCTTGTTGAAGACGCTGCAGACCGCTACAGCCTCTCTGTGCGGACAGAGGAGCACGATATCTTCCAGAGCTGTGAAAATGACGGGGATGCTGTCGTGCTGCTGGAAAAAGCCATTCGCTCACAGGGATTGCAGCTTGAAACGCAGGAACGCCCCATGCGCTGGTCAGAGGACTATGGCCTGTTTGGCAAAACTGATCCGGAAAAGGGCAAACAGACCCGTTCCGCCATATTCTTTCCGGGTTCCGGGGCTGATCAGCCACAGCTTCACAATCCGGACTTTGATTTTCCAGACGATCTGATTCCACTGGGTGCCGGTGTTTTTCTGGCCGTCGTTCGCGATCTTCTCGGCTAGAAACAGACAAAAAAAACCCTGATCTGTGGATCAGGGTTTCAGTGTCTCGATTTCGGTGTGAGGGATCCCGATCAGGGAAACCGTTTTCTTTATAGAAGTTTGGTGTTTAAGGAAAAAGACTCTTATAAGACAACTTTGTGAAAGCCTCATGCAAAGAACTTTCAGGTGCGCATGACCAGTCCCTGCCCCTGGCTTTGTGCAGCATCACCCTGCTGTCCGTCTTTTTTGTCTGTGTCTGTGGAAGAAACCTTCTCCATCTCCCGCTCAAGTCCCCTGACCTTGCGTTCCGCATGTCTGGCCCGACGCCGCGCCCGCCCTCCGGAGAACCAGGCCATCACAGCTCCGAAAATGACACCAACCCCCATGGAAACAAGAACGATCGCATAGAGCGGGAAGGTCACATCCAGATCAAACGGCCATATGTCCAGTGGCACGTCCTGCCTGTTGCTGATGGCAAAAAGAACAACAAGCAGCGTAAGAGGTGCTGTAATGGCAAGACGAATGAAACGGGAACCCGTTTGCTGAACGGACATGGTGAACCCAACCTGTGGCAGGAATTGACAACAACGCTTAACTGTCCGGACGATAGCCCATCGGCTGTCCGGTGTCAGCCCTATTCGCCGTGATCAACACCATTGTTCAAACGCTCCCGCAGGAGCTTGCCGGTCTTGAAAAAGGGAATGTGCTTGGAATCAACCTGAACAGACTCACCTGTACGCGGGTTTCTGCCGACACGGGCGTCACGGTGCTTGACAGAAAAGGCACCAAACCCCCGGAGTTCAACGCGATCACCCTTGGCCAGAGCACTGGTCATCTCATCAAAGATTGTCGTGACAATGCGTTCAACATCACGATGGAAAAGATGTGGATTCTGGTCTGCAATACGCTGGATGAGTTCTGACTTGGTCATGCTTGCTCTCCCTGAGGTAGTATGTCCGGACGGGTCTCCCGTCACGGATATGCTAACAACCTTCGTTTTTTGCTTCGGAGAAACCTCCCGAAAGCAACTGCTTCATTCCAGACAGCCAATCTGTTTCGAAACCAAAACAAAATTCCTGCCACGACACCGCAAGATCTGCCATGTGGTTTTCATGGTCTTTGTTGCTCAAAGCCAGAAAACACAGTTTCTCTTTTTGCTCAAAGAGTCCGTTTTATTATCGAAGCAAGCAGAATAAATGCGGCTACATTTGATAGTTCTGAGTAAAACAATGCCAGAGTGCGCAAAAAGGGTCAAGGTGTAAGTCCCTCTAAACATTCCTGAATTTTGCCCACTTGTAAAAACCCCCGCTGAAAACAACCCTTGTTTCAACGGGGGCATATGTAAAAAGCCAGATATATTCGGATATCACAGGACCGGATTCAGAAACCCGATCGAGACCGTCCCGGGCTCAATCAGTTCCATCAACCGGATGAAAGACTCCTTTGGTGCCATCCGATCATTCGAGGCAATGGCATCCTCCCTGTTTGTCCAGACATAGAGATCAACCCAGAGCCCCTCGTCATCCCTGTAGAGCGTCTGGCTGACAAAACCCGGCAGGCTTTCCAGATCAGGCAGAATCGCATCCACAGCCTCTCTCATATCCTGTCCGGAAACTCCTTCCCTGCCTCTCCATTTGACCAGTTCCACAATCTGCTGGTTTGTCATGTTCCTCTATCTCCTTTTTCAGTGAAACAAACATCACGCTTCAGCAATAGAGAGTCTTTCGTCACTTTATTAGTGAACAGTTGTCATCTATTGTTCAAAAACATGAACAATAGATTTTTTGCCCAGGCAGAGGTTTTCGTGAGCGTTGTCCGCTGCGGTTCAATCACCGCGGCAGCACAGGAGCTTGCGCTGTCAAAATCAGGCGTCAGTCACAAACTGACAGAGATGGAAAGGGATCTGGATGTCATCCTGCTGAAGCGGACCACAAGAAGCCTGAAGCTGACAACAGCCGGAAAGTCCATCTACGCCCTTTGCGCCAGGGCTGTGGATGCCGTTCACGAGGCCTCCCACGATCTGAATCTGCCCGGGGACCGCATTGATATTCCCGCCGGAACCGTCAATATCTCGGGATCGAATATTTATCTGACCCGCTTTGTTCTGCCGGCCCTCGAATCATTTCTCGACAGCCATCCGGCAATCCGGGTGAACCTGATCGGTAACGACACACCAGCCGATCTTCAGGAAAACGACATTGATCTCAGAATCAGGGTCGGGCCTTTCCAGTCCCCCGGTTTCAGGGTCTTTCCCCTTGCTCCTCTCAAAAGGCTGCTGTGCATCAGCTCCTACTTTGAAGCCGAGAGCGAAAGCCTCTCGCACCCACAGGAAATAAGCGGGCTTCCCCTTGTCCTCAGGGAACAGGAAAAAGACGTCTGGTCCTTTGAAAAGGGAAGGGAAACAGCAGAAATCACTTTGCCCCGGCCACGCCTGAAAGTGAACTCCTACGAACTCTGTCTCGAGGCCGTGCGCAAGGGATATGGCGCAGCGATTCTGACGGAACAGGTTGTTCGGGAGGATCTGGAAACCGGACGTATTGTTTCAATCCTGCCGGAATGGACGATCAGGGATATTCCCGTCTCCCTGATCGCCCGCTATTCCAGGCTGAAAAAGCCTCATGTTCAGCTGCTGGCAGGATACCTTGCCGAACAGCTGAAATAAAAGCCTAGCGGTTCAGGCGATTGTCGATCAGTTCATCGACCACCGCCGGCTCTGCAAGCGTGGAGGTATCCCCCAGGGTCGAATAGTCATTCTCGGCAATCTTGCGCAGGATTCTGCGCATGATTTTACCAGACCGCGTTTTGGGGAGTCCGGGAGCCCATTGCAGGAGATCCGGTGTTGCAATCGGTCCGATTTCCTGACGCACCCAGTTGACCAGTTCGGTCCGCAGGGCATCGCTTGGCGTTTCCGTTGCAACCAGCGTCACATAGACATAGATCCCCTGTCCCTTGATCTGGTGGGGATAGCCAACAACAGCTGCTTCTGCGACCTTCTCGTGCGCCACCAGGGCGGACTCGATCTCTGCCGTACCCATACGGTGGCCGGAGACATTGATCACATCATCCACACGGCCTGTGATCCAGTAATAGCCATCCTCGTCACGACGACAGCCGTCACCGGTGAAATACATGCCCTTGTAGGTCGAGAAGTAGGTCTGGACAAAGCGTTCGTGATCGCCAAAAACCGTCCTCATCTGCCCGGGCCAGGAATCGGCAATGCAGAGGTTGCCATCTGTTGCCCCTTCCAGCTCGTTGCCCTCGCTGTCAACCAGAACAGGGCGAACACCAAAGAACGGACGCGTTGCAGAACCCGGCTTCAATGGTGTCGCACCCGGCAGAGGTGTGATCATGACAGAACCCGTTTCCGTCTGCCACCAGGTGTCAACGATGACGCAGCGGCCCTCGCCAACAACTTCATGGTACCAGTTCCAGGCCTCGGGGTTGATTGGCTCGCCCACTGTACCGAGCAGGCGCAGGGAGGCCCGGGATGTCCGGCGCACAGGCTCCAGCCCTTCGCGCATCAGCGCCCGGATCGCTGTTGGCGCCGTGTAGAAGATATTGACCTTGTGGCGGTCAATGATTTCCCAGAAACGCGAAGCTGTCGGGTAGTTCGGAACACCTTCATACATCAGCGTTGTCGCACCACTGGACAGCGGACCGTAAACAACCATGGTATGCCCGGCAACCCAGCCCACATCGGCTGAACTCCAGTAGACATCCCCGTCGTGGTAGTCAAAGACATACTTGAAGGTCATGGTCGCATAGACCATGTAGCCGCCAGTGGTGTGCAGAACACCCTTCGGCTTGCCCGTGGAACCGGAGGTGTAGAGAATATAAAGGGGATCCTCTGCATTCATGGGTTCGCAGGGGCAGTCACTTTCCGCTTCGGCACAGACATTGTGATACCAGACATCACGGCCATCCTTCATCAGGATATCGCCGCCGGTCCGCTTTACGACAATCACGGAATCCACGGAATCAGTCTTGGTCAGAGCCTGATCCACATTTTCCTTCAGGGGAATACTCTTGCCACCACGCAGGCCTTCATCAGCGGTGATCACACAAACAGACCCGCAGTCCTCGATACGGCCCGCCAGCGCATCCGGCGAAAATCCGCCGAACACGACAGAGTGGATGGCCCCAATACGGGCACAGGCCAGCATCGCATAGGTCGCCTCGGGGATCATCGGCATGTAGATGGTTACACGATCCCCCTTCTTCACTCCGCGCGCCTTGAGCGCGTTGGCCAGACGGCAAACGTGCTCGTGCAGCTGGGTAAAGGTGATGTGCAGACAGTCGGAAGGATCATCCCCTTCCCAGATAATGGCCGTGTCATCCTTCTTGGTCGCCAGATGGCGATCCACACAGTTGTAACAGGCATTGGTGACGCCATCCTCGTACCAGCGGATATGAACATCCCCCTGGGGTGTTCCATCACCGAAGCTGACATTGCGAACCTTTGTGTAGGGTTCGAACCAGTGCAAGCGCTTGCCGTGCTCACCCCAGAACTTTTCGGGATCCGAGACAGACTCTTCGTACATTTGCAGATAGCGGCTCTCGTTGATCCAGGCATTTTCAGCCATGCTTTCGGGAACCGGAAAAACGGGTACTGTAGTCATCGATTAGGGCCTCCATGTTCATTAAGGATGCTTTGTTTTTCTGTGCAGCAGGCATCAGATCAGCATCTCTTTTGACGACTCAGGCCTCTTATCCCTTGATCAAAACCACCAGCAGATGGGCAAAACCACCCGAAAATCAAACCTGAACGACAGGAACAGAGAACAGAGCCTTGTGCCCGAAGTCTGGCCCAAGCGGGGATCAAGAACAAGACCCCAGAGAAAAAAAGGTTGTTGCTTCAGGCCGGAACAACACTCCATCGCGGCTTTTTTGCCTCTCAAACCTCCGTCATGAAAAATAAAAGTCGTCACCCCGCCTTTTTTGGCGCAAAATGTCGCTATGTTGGGAATTCCGAAACACCACGCACTTTGTCTGTCTCTTCTTCTCGCGCTCTGTGTGACAGTTCTCACTGTCGTGCCCGGTGCAATGGATGCCTATGCCGGGAAATTCTGGGATGCTGCTGTGTGGGTTGCGGGCTGCTTTTCCTGAATTTTCAAAAACAATAAAAAACTGACCCGACCCCAAAACAGGATCATCATGTCTGTTTCCTCCTCAACTCGCCCATCGACGAACCCCAACACCAGAATCATCCTGCTCGCGGGGTGCCTTATTCTCTGTGTGGCTTTTGGTGTCCGTTCCAGCTATGGACTCTTTGTCGGCCCCATCTCCGAGGAACTCGGCTGGGGCAGAGAGGTTCTTGCCTTCTCCCTTGCGATCCAGAATCTGATCTGGGGTATGGCACAGCCCTTCTCCAGCATGATTGCAGAACGCTATGGCGCCGGGCGTGTTCTGGTCGCCTCGCTTGTACTCTATGCCGCAGGAATCATTCTGGGAGCCTATGGCTATTCTCCCCTGACATCACACATGGGGGCAGGATTTTTTGTCGGCGTCGGTCTGGGCGGCGCAAGTTTCAGCGTCATTCTGGCCGTGATCGGCCGGGCTGTTCCCGAAGAAAAACGGTCTGTTTCGCTGGGTATCGCAACCGCCTCGGCATCCCTTGGGCAATTTCTGATCATTCCGACTGGCTCACTGCTGATCGAAACACAAGGCTGGCAGGAGGCCCTGCTGATTCTGGCTCTGTTGCTGATTGTCGTCTCACCTGCCAGCTGGTTTCTCAAGGGAAAATCAGAAGCCGATACCCGGTCTTCCCCTGAAGATCAGATCGACGAGAAAATGAGTGACACGATTCTCGCAGCCTGCCACCACACAGGCTTCTGGCTCCTGACCACCGGATTTTTCGTCTGCGGCTTTCAGCTCGCCTTTGTCACAGTCCACCTGCCCTCCTATGCCGTCGATATGGGTATGGCACCATGGGTTGGTGCCTGGACGCTTGCTCTTGTCGGCATCGCCAATATCTTCGGGTCCTACCTGTCCGGTGCACTGGGTGGGCGGTATCGCAAAAAATACCTTCTCGCCTGGATCTACATTGCCAGAACCCTTCTCATCGTCCTTTTCCTGATGCTCCCCCCTTCCGTTGAAAGCTTCATGATGTTCGGCCTTGTCATGGGCGTGCTCTGGCTTTCAACAGTTCCCCTGACAGCCGGCCTGGTCGCCCAGATCTTTGGTGCCCGCTACATGGGGACTCTCTACGGTATTGTCTTTCTGTCTCACCAGCTGGGCAGCTTTGCCGGTGTCTGGCTGGGTGGCGCCCTTTTTGATGCCACCAGATCCTATGAGATTGTCTGGTGGGTTTGCGCCATTCTCGGGCTGATCGCAGCCCTCCTGCACTGGCCGATTGCCGACAAACCCCTCCCCAGGGAAGCCCTGATTCGACAAACAGGCTAGTGTCCTTTCCCGAGTCCGGACCTCACGGGGTTGTGAGAGGCTGACAAAGCCCTTATCTTATTGGGAAAGAAATAAAACCCATTGCTTTACGGGGTGTTGGAGTAGCTGTTCATTATGCCAGCCAAAAAACTGGAGAACCAATCCGTCATTGTCGCTGACAGCGACTGGTTCTCACAACGTTTGACGCGTTCCATTCTGTCCAATCTGGAAGTCGCTCAACTGTCGATCTGCATGGATGAAGCTGAAACGCTTGAAATGATCAGGCGCAGCGCAATGCCTTCTTCCCCGGAAGCTGACCAGCACAGCTGCCCTGATGTGATTCTGGTGGATTCAGCACTTGAACCACACGGTGCCATGAATCTGATTCGCAAGCTGCGTTCACCCGAATTCGGTGACTGCAAGGATCTTTCGATCTTTATCATGAGCGAAACCGGCGCCTTCTCGGAAAGCGAGGAAGCCAGGAGTCATGGTGTGAACGGTTTCCTGTCAAAACCGCTGAACATGACGTCCGTCTACAACAAGCTCAAGGCCATAGAAAAGGATCAGCCCATTCAAAGCAAAGGCTATGTTGGCCCCGAAAGGAGAAAAAAATCCGAAAACTATGTTGGTCTTGAGCGCCGACAACAAAGATTACATTAGTAATTGTTTGCTTTATTTCAGATCAGGCAAGTTGATACAGCAAATCATCAGAAAACACGCATTGAAATATTGTTAATTTTTTTGAACTAGACTGCTTTCAACAAGGCAATTCAGCCTTCTTGAAGTACAAGAAAAACGAAACTCGCCCATGACCGAAGCAACAACACTGAAGATGCACATGCCCAGCAATGATTTGAAGCCCAAGGTCCCGGCACAGGGGGGACCATCTCTCGACAAGATTATCGACAAGGCCGAAACCGCCCTTTCAGAGCTTGAGGACGGTTACAAGGACACAGTCCACGGAGAGATCAAAACCCTTGTTTCCCTCCTGAACGAAGCCACGACTTCCGATCCTGCCGACAGTGCAAAAATCCAGCGCATCCAGGAAATCTGTCACGACATCAAGGGACAGGCCGCAACCTTCAACTTCAATCTGCTTTCTGACATCGCAGGCTCACTGTCTGTCATGATCCAGAAGCACGAGAACATTGCCTGCCAGCGCACGGACGTTGTGCGTGCCCACATCAACGCCCTGCTCGTCGTTGTTGAACAAAATATCAAGGGCACCGGAGGATCAATGGGTGAGGAACTGACCGGCGGTCTGAGAAAAGCCGTCGAAAAGGTGACAGAAACGGCCTGACAAGCGGTCCCTAAAGTCCACCCATCTTACAGATAACTGACCATTCCTCTTCCGTGACCGGGCTGACAGAAAGCCTGGATTGCCTGAGCAATGCCATTCCGGAAAGGCTTTCGTGCTGTTTGATCATCTCCAGCGTTACCGGTTGCGGCAGGGATTCAACAGCCTTGACACTGACCATGCCGAAACGCCCGCTCTGATCACTGGGATCAGGATGGTAAAGCTTTGAAATCTTGACAATTCCAACAACAGCCTTTTCCTTGACGGAGTGATAGAAGAACGCGCGATCCCCCAGCTCCATGGCTTTCATGTTGTTGGCGGCCTGATAGTTGCGCACCCCGTTCCACGGCTCTTCCGGCACGGAAAGCTGATCCTGCCACGACCAGGATGCCGGCTCCGATTTCATCAGCCAATAGGCCATCTTGTCCTCCTGTTACCCTTATCCCTGTCAAAAGGACCGCTTTGCCCGATCAGGCAACAGCCCCGGTTTCCTGATCCAGCGCGGCCAGGTTTCTCTTGAAGAGCATCGCAATGGCCCGAACCGTTTTCTTGACCTGCGCATCACGCAGAAGATCACGATGGATGATCAGGTGCTCCGATGAAACGTCAACCAGCCCCAGACTGTCAATCCGAACCAGCTCCACGGCAGCATCCCCCATGAATTCAGGCAGGACGCCATAGCCCATGTTTTCCTGAAGCGCATAGAGCATCCCGTTTTCGGTGTTGACCTTCAAAACCGAAAAGGCTTCATCAACATGATCCCGATACCACTGAGCGATCACAGGATACCAGCAGCGTTCCGCAGCAAAGGACACCCAGTTGGGGTCCTGCAGGGGCTGCTCTGTTGTTGTTGCGAGATACTGGCGGGACGCATAGACCCGGTAGTTGATCTCTCCCAGCTTTCTGGCGACCAGTGTTTCACTTTCCGGTAGACAGGATCTGATCTGGATATCCGTTTCCCGTGTTGCATGATCCAGATGCAAATGCGCCGAATGGATTTCGATCCTGATTCCGGGCAGCTGCTCGTGAAGCCATTTGGCATGGCGGAGCAAAAACCGTTCCCTCACCTCGTCCAGTGAAATCCTGATCACACGCTCGGCCGAATTGGCAATTTCCGGCTGAATGCGATCAAGCCCGCTGGCGATCTTTTTCATCTCGGCCGCAATCGGGACAAGGCGCTCCCCGGCAGGTGTCAGCATCAGGCCATTGGGTGTCCTGTCAAAAAGCCGTGCGCCCATTTCATCCTCAAAGCGCCTGAGGCGGCGACTGAGCTGAGGCTGGCTCAAGCCGAGTGTTCGCGCAGCAGCAGCGATCCCCCTGGCAGAGACAGCAGCATCAAAAAGCTTCAGGTCTTCCCAATTCATTTTTTTATCACCCGGGCGTTTATTATGTATTTATGCATAACCCTTATTCAGAATTCCGTCTAGTCGGGCATGGTGCAAATGATCATTCTTCCGATCAGGAGGAGTTTGGAAATGTCCAGCACAACCAAAGGGATTCTCTTCAGTCTGTTGGGAACAGCCTTTTTCACGCCAGTCTTTGCAGCAGGAAAGATTGCCGATGGCCTCTACCCGGCAATCGCGCTCATGCTCGCCCGCTACGCAGGTGGGCTCCTCACCGTGCTGGGTGTCATTGCCATCACCGGAATGCCTCTGGCAAGCCTGCGCTCTGCAAAACCGCAACATCACTTCTTCAGGGCCTTGCTGGGCGCAGGAGGCGGCATCTGCGCCATTCATGCCGCCACCAGCATTCCGGTTGCCTATGCGACCTCAATCGGTCTGACGGAAGGCCTTCTTGTCATCATCCTCGCAGGCCTGATTCTCGGGGAAGAGATCACCAGACACCACTGGATCGCCTGCGCTCTTGCCGGAGCGGGCGCACTGATCGTGACCCTGCAATCCCTGGACAGCAGCACCCTGTCCCTCTCTCTGGCAGGATCAGGTGCATTCGCAGCCCTTGCAGGGGCCGTGTTCATTGCCCTTGAATCTCTTTACATCAAGTTTCTTGCCGAGCGGGAAAAGCCTCTTGGAATGCTGCTTTTCGTCAACGGGTTCGGAACCGTTCTTCTGCTTTGTGCCGCTTTGTGGATGCTCGATCCCGCAACACTGCTGTCACCGGACTATCTGATCTTTGGAATGCTTGGTGTTCTGGCCATAACCGGACAGTACTTCAATATCCTGTCCTATCAGAATGCAGCAGCTTCCGTTCTGGCCCCGATTCACTATTCCTGGATTGTCTTTGCAAGCCTTCTGGGTTTTGTAGCCTTTGATGAAATCCCGACCCTCTGGGCCTGTCTGGGAATCATCCTGATCCTGTGTGGCGGGCTGACCATTCAACAAACACAGAAAAAGAGAAACCTGCCCTGACAGGCTTTCTGCCTTTCTGTCAGTCCGTTTTCCCTTCCGCCCCGACCAGACCTGAAGCCGGAAAGACAACGCAGAAACAGCTTCCCCTGCCAAGAGTGCTCTCTATTTCAAGCCTGGCGTTGTGAAGTCTGGCAAACTGGTCAACCAGCCAAAGCCCCAAACCTGTTCCTTCAGGCCCCTGTCCATCCTGACAGGAATGTCGGACGCCTTTGGAAGAAAGTTCCTCCAAACAGGCCCGGGGGATGCCTCTTCCGTTATCCGCAACGTAAAAGGCCAGACCGTCCGGTTGTCCCTGAAGGTCTGTTCTCTTTTCCAGACCAATGGTAATTGTTCTGGCACCGCTGTACTTGATCGCATTGTCGACCAGATTCACAACAATGCGCCTGAGCAAAAGAAAATCCCCGTTAAGCTTTGCAGTCTGATGAGGTACCGAGACAACCAGCTCGATTTCAGAGGCTTCTACCCAGCTTTTCAAAACCGGAGTCAGTTCCCTGAAAAAGACGTTGAGATCAATTGCCTGTTCCTGAAACGGCCACTGGCCCTTGTCCGGATCGGGAACAACAGACATGGCCTCGATCAGTTTTTGCATGTGCAGACCACTGTCGTGAATAGCCTTGATATAGTCCTGATAGCGCTTGTTTTCGATCGGACCAAAGCTTTCGCTGTTCATCAGATCCGAAAAGCCGACGATGGCATTCAGCGGGTTTTTCAGATCGTGTTTCACGCCATCCAGCACACGATCACGTATCAGAGCCGTTTCCTGAAGTTCGGTATTCTGATTCATCAGAAGCTCTGCCATCTCCTGACGTTTTGTCAGTGTTCGTCGCAACAGTCCGAAGGTTGGAAGCATCAGGGCACTGCCGAGACCAGCCGTAAAAAGCGTGAAGAAAAGACCATAAACAAGTATCTCGTCATGGATCCAGTCGAGCTCCGCAACCGGAACGCTCACCTCTCTGGCACCTCTGAGATCCCCCACAGCCCACTCGACGCCCAGACCGGCAGAGTTATGGCAGTCAACGCACTGAGGTTCCATCACAATCGGCAGGGCATAGCGAACCTGCTGAAGCCCCTCCTCTCCGTCCTCAAAGCGCACAAAGGGCTCTCTCTGACCCGTTGCGAAGTGCTCAAGGGCAGCACGCTGAAAGCTGTCCAGTTCCCGCTCGGAGCGCTTCGGAAAGGGGTAGAAACTGAACATCGAAGAAGACAGCCCCGCTTCCATCTGCTCCAGCCTCTGCCCGAAATCCATGGTCATGGTTGCAGGAAAGGGAACGCTGTCTGCTTCAACTGCCGGCTTGTCGGTAAGCGTCAGTCCGGACCGTTCTGCACGTGTCGAAATTTCGGAAAAATACCGATGCAGTTCCAGAAGGGTCAGGGAATAGTTCTCAACAGCATCAAGGGCGGAAAGCTTGCGGGTCTGCTGAACGTAGTAGGCCATACCCAGCATGAAGGTCATGGCCACAATCACAACGTAAAGAGCAATGACGAGCTGTGGTCTTTTCCAAAGGGCTGACCCAAATGGGATTTTTGACGAGGACTTTATCACCGCACCAAACTCCCCGGACAAAATGCTAATCTGATCACTCGCATACAATAAGATTAGCATAATACGCGAGGGAACGCTGATCAAACCCATATTGACTATACAAGAAAAGAGAACCGTCAATCCGGCCCGATCCGTCAGAACACAATCCGGAAACAACAGCCCTGACCGGGATTGTTATCAATCTGAAGCTCGGCCTGATGAAGCTTCACAAAGTGCTTTACAAGCCAGAGCCCCAACCCGGTTCCATCCGGTTTTTCGGAAGCATTGTCCTCTTCATCTCCGCGGTTCCCCTGCCTGAGAAGCTCTTCAACGTGACCATTGCGACAGGGAAGCCCCGTTCCGTTGTCACGCACTTCCAGGGCAACTCTCTTGTTCGCAGAACCCTCGCTGTCCCTGCTTCCGGCCGTGTCAAAGATCCTGACCTGGATACGGGACGCCTTGCTGTACTTGATCGCATTGTCGACCAGATTCACAATGATGCGACGAAGCGCCAGCCTGTCCGCCTCAATTCTGTCCGAAGACGTTTCGACAGTGGAGCAAAAATCAATGTCGGATGATTCAACCCAGTTCCGGAGCACCGGGGAAAGCTCGTCCAGAAAACGTTCCGGATCAAGGTATTCCTTTTTGACGGGCCACTCGCCCGATTTGACCTTTTCGAGATCTGTCAGGTGGGAAAGCAGGGTGTTCATATGCCGCCCGCTTTCATGGATCGTCTCCACATAGGTTCTGTATTTTTCGTTCCCCAGCGGACCAAAGGATTCTTTCAGGAGGATATCCGAAAATCCGATAATCGAATTGAGAGGATTCTTGAGATCGTGGCTGACCCCCTGCAGAATTCGGTTCTTGATCTGCGCAGCCTCCTGCATTTCACCGTTCTGTGAAATCAGCAGGGAAGCAATCTCCTTTCTCTTGTTCAGACTGCCCTGCAGAATCCTGACTGTCGGCAACATCAGAACACTGCCCAGAAGTGCCGTGACCAGGGCAAAGAAAATTCCCGTCACCATGATCTGGTTTTCCAGATCATCAATCTGGGCCACCGGGATACTCGCTTCCCTCACGCCCCGAAGATCACCCACATCCCAGTTCAGACCCAGGCCCGCTGCATTGTGACAGCCAACACAACCGGATTCCATAAAGACAGGAAGGGCATAGCGGACAATTTCCAGACCATCCCTCTCCTCAAACCGGATAAAGGGGTCACGATTGCCCTCATCAAAAAAGGCAATAGCCTCCTGCTGGTAAGGATCCAGCGCCCTGTCCTGCCTCATGGCAAAGGGGTGCTGGCTGTAAAGCGCGACAGACAATCCCATCTCCTTTCGCGCCAGAGCGGAGCCGAACTGTATCGTCATCGTTGCCGGCAGAGGCAGCTTGTTGGGTTCAAGTTCGGGGCGATCTGTCAGGGGAAAGCCGGATGCCTCGGCCTTTAAGGCGATATGCTCGCTGTAGTACTTGTGCAGTTCAATCAGCGTCAGAGAGTAAACCTCGACAGCGTTCAGGGCCGTGTTCTTGCGCACCCGTTCAATGTAATAGCTTGTTCCAACCATAAAAAAGGCAGCAACCAGAATCACATAGAGCCCCACAACCAGCTGGGGGCGTTTAAACAGTCCATCCTTGAAAAAGCGGGGTATCTGGGGCACGGCAAACTTCCTGACATCAGATAAAAAAACCAGATGCCCCAAAATAACAACTAAATAAAAAACAGTAAAATTAAATCATTTACAATTTTTTATACAATAATTCATACATTAATACTTATATTAATGTGCATCTCCCCAACTATTTCCGGTACCAGCATCTGCAACAAGTGGAACAGAAAGCTTCAAAACAGGATCTGTTGCGTTTTCCATGACAGCCCGGACGACCTCAATGGTTTTTTCTACCTGTTCCTTTGGCGCCTCGAAAATCAGTTCGTCATGCACCTGCAAAAGCATGCTGGCATCAAGCCCCGCCGTGCAAAGGGCTTCGGGCATGCGAACCATGGCTCTCTTGATGATATCTGCTGCCGTCCCCTGAATTGGAGCATTGATGGCAGCCCGCTCGCCGAAATTGCGACGCATCGGGTTCTTCTCCGTGATTGCCGGAATATGAATCCTGCGCCCGAAGAGAGTCTCGACATAGCCGTTGGCACGTGCCGTTTCCTTGATTTCATCCATATAGCGACGAATACCAGGGAAACGCTCGAAATAGGCGGTGATGTAATTCTTCGCCTCTGTGTTCGAGATTCCCAGTGTCTGCGCCAAACCAAAGGCTGACTGGCCGTAGATGATACCAAAGTTGATGGCTTTGGCCTGACGACGGACCATGGGATCCATGGCTTCCAGAGGCGCACCGAAGACCTGATGCGCCGTAATCGCGTGAATATCCTGCCCCTCGGCAAAGGCCTGACACAGAGCCTCTTCCTGGGCGATGTGAGCCACCAGACGCAGTTCAACCTGCGAATAGTCTGCAGAAATCAGGGTGAAACCTTCCTCTGCAATAAAGGCATCACGAATCTTGCGGCCTTCTTCTGTACGAATTGGAATGTTCTGCAGGTTCGGATCAGACGAGGACAGGCGTCCTGTCGTTGTGACCGCCTGCGAATAGGAGGTGTGAACCCGCCCCGTTTCCGGATTGATCTGCTCCTGCAGGGCATCGGTGTAGGTGCTTTTCAGCTTTGCCAGCTGGCGCCAGTCCAGAACGCGGGCCGGCAGGCTATGACCTTCTGCAGCAAGCTTTTCCAGAATATCCGCCCCTGTCGACCAGGCACCGCTCTTGCTTTTCTTGCCACCGGGCAGTGCCATCTTGCCAAAGAGAATCTCCCCCAGCTGCTTTGGCGAACCGATCGTAAAGCTCTCCCCTGCAAGCGCATGAATTTCCTCTTCCAGCTTCGCCAGACGGCCCGCAAAGTCATTGGACAGACGATGCAGGAAACTGCGATCAACCCTGATGCCCTTTTGCTCCATCTCCGAAAGTATGGGCACCAGCGGCCGTTCAAGCGTTTCATAAACCGTTGTCAGATGATCACGAACAAGCCCGGGCTTCAGAGCCGCATGCAAGCGCCAGGTGACGAGAGCATCCTCGGCTGCGTAATCCCGCGCCTTTTCCAATGGAACATAGTCAAAGGTGATCTGGTTCTTGCCCGTACCACAAACATCCTTGAAGGCAATGCAGCTGTGCCCGAGGTGACGCTCGGCCATGTCATCCATGCCATGACCTCCCAGACCGCCTTCCAGCACATAGGACAGCAGCATGGTGTCATCAAAGGGAGCAACCTGAATGCCGCGGCGGGCCAGAATGATTGCATCATATTTGATGTTCTGGCCAATCTTGAGAACCGCGGGATCTTCCAGCAGGGGCTTCAGAAGTTCAAGCGCACGATCCAGCGGGATCTGCTCCGGCCCTGTATTTTGAGCCCCGCCCCCCAGCAGGTCCAGCTCGGCAGGGGACGCCTCTGCATCCTTGTGAGCAAGCGGGATATAGCAGGCTGTATTGTCTCCGCAGGAAAGCGAAATTCCGACCAGTTCAGCCTGAATCGCATCCAGAGACGTCGTCTCGGTATCAACAGCCACCATGCCCTTTGCATGTGCCTTTTCGATCCAGCGCACCAGATCGGCTTCCTTCTGGACCAGCTCATAACTGGCAGGGCCTTCCGCTGCCGCGGCCTCGTCTTTGACTTCCATGGGGGCATCACCCAGCGCTCCTGCAAGGCGCGCCAGAATGGAACGGAAGCCGTTCTCCTCCAGGAAAGGCCTCAGCTTTGCGGGGTCTTCTCCGCGCTTGGCAAAGGTATTGAGGGAAACCTCCACAGGAACATTCTGCTCCAGCGTCACAAGCTGTTTGGAAATGCGCGCCAGCTCGGCATGTTCAATCAGATTCTGGCGACGCTTCGGCTGCTTGATCTCCCCAGCGCGCTCCAGCAGGGCTTCCAGAGAACCATATTCCAGAATCAGCTGGGCCGCCGTTTTGACACCAATGCCTGGAACCCCCGGCACGTTGTCCGATGAATCCCCGGCAAGAGCCTGAACATCGACAACCTTGTCCGGTGTCACACCGAATTTCTTCTCGACCTCCGGCAGGCCGATCGGAATGTTCTTCATGGGATCAAGCATCGCAATGCCATCATCCAGCAACTGCATGAGGTCCTTGTCCGAGGACACAATCGTCACCTCGATACCCTGCTCCCTGGCCTGACGGGCATAGGTCGCAATCAGATCATCGGCCTCGTATCCTGCCATCTCGATACAGGGCAGGTTCATGGCCTCTGTGGCCTCGCGGATCAGGGGGAACTGTGGCACCAGCTCTTCCGGCGCTTCCGGGCGGTGCCCCTTGTAATCCGGATAGATGTCCATGCGGAATGATTCACGTCCCGCATCAAAAATCACCGCCAGCCCGTCACATGCGCTGTCCGTCTTGAGCTTGTGCAGCATGTTGGTGAAGCCGAAAACAGCATTCACAGGCGTCCCGTCAGGACGGCTCATCGGCGGAATACCAAAGAAAGCGCGGAAAATATAGCCGGAGCCATCAACGAGATAGAGGTGTTTGTAAGGTGCAGTATCAGTCATGCCCCAACACTGCCCCACAGCCCCCTTCAAGTCGAGAGGGAAAGCGGGGCAGAGCAGATTTTTTCAAAACACACGAGCCCGGTTTTTATCCGGTTTCTAGTAAACCGCCTTGCGTTCTTCCTCGGAAAGCAACCGGGGTTCGGAAACCGGCTGACCCTTGCTGAAGAAGGGTGTCTGTTTCCTGCCCCTGAAACGCTGCCCCAGCATCAGTCCGATGATCCGCCCAACCAGCCTGAGAAGAGACATTTCCTCGCTCTTGATCCGGGCAAAAGCCTCGCTGTCCTCTGCACAGAGTGCAAACTTCAGCTGGACCCGCCCCAGAACAGGCCCCAGTTCACTCTTTCGATCCTGATCCGCCAGAGCCGTGTGATTCAGCGACACAAAGGGAAAGCCCTCCGAGGGGGGAACGGTACAAAGAGGTGTCTGACAACAGTTGCTGTACCAGCGCAAGGCCCCCTTTTCCTTCAGTTTCAGGCAGCGCAGCTGCTCCTGTCCCGCGGTCCAGACAAGATTGGCCGGAACCGTGTGAAAAACCTCCACCCCGCCACAGCAGTCAAGCGCCTGTTCCTCCTGCCCGAGATGTCGCGCAAAAGCCCTGCAATCATCGCAGTAACAAAAATAGTGCGGCAGGTTTTTACCGTTCTCCCTTGTCACCGTTCCTTTCAGGGTTCCGCACTGACAGGACAGCTCAACAGTTTCGGTCATGATCTTCTCCGGCTTTCAGGCAACAAAAAACGGGACTGCCGATAACAATCCCGTTTCCACATTCAAACACACTGATTCAGGCAGAATCAGGACATCAGTGAGCACCGCCAGGCGTCACACCTTCCTTCAGGACGAAACGACGACTGCAATAGGGACAATCGATCTGCCGTTCGTCGTCTTTCATGTGCAGAAAAACGCGAGGGTGGCCCAGAGGTCCGTCGCCGCCGTCACAGGGGATGGTCGTTGTCTCAACTTCAACGATTTCAGTCACGCTCATGATATTCTCTATCCCGACTCTTTAATCCTTGGTCTGGATGACACAATCCTCCCGGAAGCACCACCAGATCTCTTTGTTTTCCTTTTACCTGTCTCCTCCCCTTCTTTCCAGCCCTTTTGCTATTTCGGAACAGCCCCTCCTTTTCATTCTGCCCCTGACGAACTAAATAAAGGACGAACATGTTCCGATAACCGATCCAAGCAAAGCCTGATTCATGACCCCTTCCGACAGTTCCCGACCGGTCACTTCCGAAAATGCCATCGAGCTTCTGAACCTCTGCAAAACCTATGCTCCCACGGGGAAAGAACCCGGCAAGGAAGCTCTGAAATCTGTCATTCTCGGAATTCCCAAAGGCAGAATCTTTGGCTTGCTCGGCCCCAATGGAGCCGGAAAATCCACCCTGATCAACATTCTCGCAGGTCTGGTGAACAAAAGCTCGGGCACGGCAAGGATCTGGGGTTACGATATTGAAAGTCATATGAGACAGGCACGGCTGTCGATCGGCATCGTTCCCCAGGAACTCAATTTCGATCCCTTCTTTACCCCTTACGATCTGCTGGAACAGCAAGCCGGTTTCTTCGGTGTTCCGAAAGGGGAACGCCGCACAGACGAGATTCTGCAGATCATGGGACTGGCGGACAAGGCCCGTTCTCACACCCGATCACTTTCCGGCGGGATGAAACGGCGCCTGATGGTCGGCAAGGCCATGGTTCACAATCCGCCCATTCTGGTTCTCGACGAACCAACAGCCGGTGTCGATATCGAACTGAGACAACAGCTCTGGTCCTATGTCCGCAAACTGAACGATCAGGGCACGACCATCGTCCTGACCACACACTATCTGGAAGAGGCCGAGGAGCTCTGTGACGATATCGCCATTATCAATCACGGACAGATTATCGCCTGTGACAGCAAGGATGCCCTGCTTGCCCGGATCGAAGGCAAAACGGTCACCATTCTTCTTCAGGAGCCTCTTGCAGAAATCCCGGCAAACCTTGAGCGCTTTTCCGTGGAACAGACTGCGGCAGATCGTCTGGTCTTCACCACCAAGACCAATGATGGCCAGATCAACGAAATTCTTCAGGCCCTGCAGGCAACCCGGCTCCAGATTGCGGATATCACCACCGAACAGGGCGATCTGGAGGACATCTTCCTGCAGCTGACCAGCGGGGCACATGCGGCCTGAAACGAACATGTTTTGATCCGATCCGGACACTGCAGCATAATGAAATCAGAACAAACCCTTTTTCGGAGGCAATGATGAGCAGGGATTTCAAGGCACACAGACCTCTGGGCAAGGCGGCCAGAAGCGGCCCTGCCTTTGAAACACATATCAGCCGCCCGGACCCGAAACGCATCACACCGCAGGATCTGGAAAAGGCCCAGAAGCAGATCCTTGATCGGGAAGAGGCGCTGATGAAAAACCTGGATCAAGCCGAACGCCCAAAGGAAATCGGCGGGCCGGAAGGACCGGAGCCAACGCGCTATGGCGATTGGGAACGCAAGGGAATCTGTGTTGACTTCTAGGACATTTAGCGGCATCCCTTGCCCCAGGGTTTCACCGCCGCAATTTTGAGGACGACAAGACCAGCCATGGAATTCATGATCCCGTTCAGAAAACGCATTGATGATCTGGATGACCAGATTATCGAGCTGCTTGCCCAGCGCTTTGACGTGATCCGTGAAGTCGCCCATGCCAAGCATGAACGCGGTGTGCCTTCTGTCATTCCGGAACGTGTCATGCAGGTGCGTGAACGCAATGCCAAACACGCAGAACAGAAAAATATCGATCCCGAACTGATCCGCGCCATCTACACCCGGATCATTCAGGCCTCCTGTGATCTGGAAGATGTCATGATGTCCGCAATGGACGACCCCGGGACCGAATAGACCGCCATCAGACAACTGCCTCTTGCGCTTTTGAACGAATCTTCCAAGAATAGCGCAGTTTCAAAAAAACAAACGAGGCAGTCCAATGGCTTATGATTCAGACAACATCTTTGCGAAAATTCTGAGAAGCGAGATTCCGGCCGGGACCGTTTTCGAGAATGATCACGTTCTGGCTTTCAGGGACATTGCTCCCAAGGCCCCGGTTCACCTGCTGATTATCCCCAAGGGCGCCTACACCGACTTTGCCGATTTCTCCGCCCGTGCCAGCGATGCCGAAATCGTTGCCTTCAACCGCGCGGTTGGCGAGATTGCAACCCGGCACAAACTGGATGAAACAGGTTACCGTCTGATTGCGAACATCCGTGAGGACGGATGTCAGGAAGTGCCACACTACCACGTGCACCTGCTCGGCGGTGAAAACCTCGGATCGCCCTTCAAGAACTGAGTGTCATTTCGCAGTTCCCCCAAAAGCCTCTGCCCTGATTGCAGAGGCTTTTCGTTTTTGCATCAGGCCTCGTCAGGCAGAGAACCATTTTCCTGTGCAAGTCTTCGTGTTTCCCTGTCGAGCAAAGTCCTGAAACCGGCCGTCACATGATCAAGGTCTGTGTAGTTTCTGCCGTAGGAAAGATTGAAGCCGTAATCGAAATCTTCCGCATTCTGCCCCTGTGTGTGCTGCAGCAGTGTTTCCATCTTGTCCAGGGCTTTTGCCAGTCGTGCCTCGGGAGAAACCGCAGCTTCATATTCATCCCACAACTCCAGAAGCTCCTTCTGCAGTTCCCCGGGCAAGGGCTTGAGCAGACTCATAAAATCCCGGCGTTCCTGCACAGCCTTGTTCACACCTTCAACCTGATCAACCGCAGCAATGTCACCGCCTACAGCTTCGCCAAGGTCGTGCACGATACAGATCTTCAGCAAGCGGAGCATATCCATTTCGGGATAGTCCGCTTCCAGCAGCAAAACCATCAGACACAAACGCCAGGTGTGTTCAGCAGTGCTTTCCTGCCTCCCACTGGATGTTTTTGAAGAGCGCAGGGTATTTTTCAGCTGCTCGGCAGCCCGAAGGAAATCGAGAACAGCTTCCATTCTTTTTGTCTGCAAAGTGACATGCTCCCAACTGGACAATCAGAATATGCGGAGAGATACCAGCTTTCCTGTAAATTCCAAATCAGGGAAGATCAAGCCGAGGTCATGCTTTGTCGTCTGTAGCTCAGAGCTTCGGAGATATGATGGCCCGCGACCCTCTCAGAGTGTTCCAGATCTGCAATGGTCCGGGCAACCTTGAGCACCCTGTGATAGCCACGCGCCGAGAGTCGGAATTTTTCAGCGGCCCTTTCCAGCAGGCCCTGACCGCTTTCATCCAGCTGGACAATGGCTTCCAGAACCCGGCCTTCCGCTTCCGCATTGCAGGTCAGCGGCTTTTCCATCCCGAGACTGACAAAGCGCGCCCGCTGGCGATTGCGGGCATCCTGCACACGCCCCGCAACCTCGGCGGATCCTTCTGAAGCCGGCGGCAAAGCCAGATCGCGGGCGCTTACCGGCGGGACATCCAGATAGAGGTCGATCCGGTCATAGAGCGGTGCTGAAATCCGGGCCTGATACTGTCGGGCGCAGTGAGGGCCACGGGCACAAATGCCTGTGACGGCATCCACCTCCCCGCAACGACAGGGATTCATTGCAGCAATCATCTGGACTCTTGCCGGATAGGTCACATGCGCCCCTGCACGGGCAATGGTGATATGCCCGGTTTCCAGAGGTTGCCGGAGGACCTCCAGAACAGTCCGGTTGAATTCCGGCAGCTCATCCAGAAACAGAACACCTCTGTGAGCCAGGGAAATCTCTCCGGGCTTTGCACGCTGTCCTCCTCCGGCCAGAGCGGGCGGTGAAGCAGAGTGATGGGGATCCCTGAAAGGGCGGTGGTGTTGCAACTTTCCATCCTGTAAAAGGCCCGCCAGGGAATGAATCATCGAGACTTCAAGGATTTCCTCAGGCTCCAGCCTCGGCAGGATTGAAGGGATACGACTGGCCAGCATGGATTTTCCGGCTCCCGGAGGGCCATTGAAAAGAAGGTGATGACCACCGGCAGCCGCAATTTCCAGAACGCGTTTGGCTGTCTCCTGCCCCTTGATATCACGGAGATCCGGCAGATCGAATGCGCCCTCCTCCGGTCTGACCACATTGGCCACCGGCTCGTCAATCAGGGCGCCATTTTTGAAATGGTTGATCAACTGCAAAAGATTGTGCGGGGCAACAATCGCAAGTCCCCTGATCCACGCGGCTTCCGATCCCTGGATGGCCGGGCAGATCAGTCCCTGATCCCTGTTCATCGCATGCATCGCTGCTGGCAAAACGCCACTGACCTGCCGCAGGGCTCCATCCAGAGCCAGCTCCCCGAGGGCATGGAACTGACTCAGTTCCTCTGCCGGCAGAACCTCCATGGCACAAAGAATCCCCAGAGCGATCGGCAAATCAAAATGGCTTCCTTCCTTCAGGAGATCCGCAGGTGCCAGATTCACCGTGATACGTTTTGGAGGCAGGGAAAGCCCGAGCGCTGTCAGGGCAGAGCGGACACGCTCTCTTGATTCTGCAACAGCCTTGTCCGGCAAGCCGACAATCGTGAAGGCGGGAAGGCCGTTGGAAAGCTGGACCTGTACATCAATTGTCCGAACCTCAACACCCTGAAAGGCAACCGTATTGATTTGAACCGTCAAAGGAATATCCACCAGAAAGGTTTCCACACCAAATGCTTCTGTTTTTTATAAAATTTTCAATCAAAAGGACAGAGAAAAGACCTGTTCGAAAACAGGATAAAGCCCGACTGACCTTGCAAAAAAAGATAGCAACTTTGGCAGGTACAAGGAAAAGCAGTGGATACAGCAGTCTTTCATCAACAGATCTGTCGGGATCGGGGGAGCCAGAAGAATCCGATTCCGGTCCACACCCCCTGTCAGCCAACCAGATCAGAGCCGAAACCCTGTCCAGAACCTGAATCATGAAATGCACCCAGCAAGCGAACCGGATCGTGCCTGAAACTGCTCCATCTGGTCAGCTTCACAACACAGCTGCCTATCACAGCACATCATAAAAATGTTACCGGATGTTGGTTGCTCCTTTTTCAAATAGTCTTCATATCTCAAGACAGTGATTTACCAAGAGTTAACCATTTCTTGAAGTGGTATAGCCCAGAGGACTGAGTACTGCCATGAGTACAGGAAAAACTGCTGCAACACAGATGAACAGCCTGAGCCAAATCCCTACCGACCAATCGGTTGATGTGGTTTCCTTCAAGACTCAAAACGACTTTTCCCAGGGTCAGCTTTCCGAAGCTGCGAACAGGAAACTTGCGGCCCTGTTCAGATCTCTGGGGGATGAAGGACGCCTGCGTTTGTGCCAAAGCTGTTTCAAGGGTCCCCGCACAGTCAATGAGCTGTCGGAAGAAACAGGCATGTCCCAGTCTTTGACAAGCCACAATCTCAAGCAGCTGCGCGAAGCCGGTGTTCTCGTTTCAAACCGCAAGGGACGCAACATCTTTTATTCACTGCGCAGCGAACTGATCGAAAAACTTCTGGAAGAAACCGCAGACTTCTCTTCCGGGATTTGAACAGAACACTCCTGATTCAAAAGCTTTTTCCCGGACAAAGTCTTGCTTCTTTCAACCTTGGGAAGAAGATTGATCATATCATCCGGCAATCTTTTGAATTTCTGAAGGAAGCTCTTTTCTTATTACAATAAAAAGGTATGATTTTCAGGCTTTCGGCTTCAAGGTATTGAAGCCGTTTTTTCAGTCAGGACAGGCCTTTTGTTGTTTTAACCAATTGAGCTGTACATGAAGTCGGTATCAGTCTTTGCCTACCTCTTTCTGTGTCTTTTCGTACAGAAAGTTTCTGCACTGGAAATCTATGCAGAGGTCAACCCTCCTTCGGTCTATCGCCTGAAAAGTGGTGAGCTTCAAGGCTATCTTCAGGCCTATGTCGAGCAAATAGCCCTCAAAACCGGTACGGATGCACAGTTCAGGGCATTGCCCTGGAACCGGGCTTTTGAAACAACCCTGATCAAACCCGAAACAGCTCTTTTCCCGACAGCACGCACCAAGGAACGCGAAGACCAGTTCAAATGGGTCGGTCCCATTGGTGTTTCCTTCTGGTCCTTCTTCAAGAAAAAGGACCTGCCCCTGACAATTGAAACGCTGGAAGATGCAAAGGGTTCCAGTGGCATTGGCGTGATTCTGGGCTCTGCCATAGAAAACCACCTGAGGAAAAGAGACTTTCAGAATATCTCTCCCACACACAGCCGGGACCTTATTCTCAGGATGGTTCTGAAAGACAGAATCAGCCTTATGGCCTCTTCCCAGGAAGTCATCGACAACCTGCTGACGCGTGCCGTCCTGCCCGAAGACACCCTTGTCCCCGTTTATAATTTCAGGGCCTGTTATCTCTATATTGCCTTTAACAAAAACACGGACAACGCTGTCATCAGGCAATGGCAAGATGCACTGGATCGCTTCAAGACATCAGGAGAGATGGAAAGAACAAGGGCGCTCTACAGCCCCTCGTTCAACAGGGAAAAGAACGTTGCCTTCAGGTATCTTTCAGACCTCTCCAGCAACGGTCTTGGCTGTGAATCCTGATCCTGTGACAGGGACACAGCGCTATTCAAATTGAAAGACGGACTTAAAAAACCTAAGCTGGACATATGTTTCCAGCTCACGCGCACCGTTCAAAAAGAATGATTTTTTGCAGGCTTCCGATCCTGCCAATCTTTCTGTGCGCCTTTTTCAAACCATCCTTTGCCCTTGAAATCCTTGCAGAAATCAACCCTCCCTCAATCTACCAGACGAAAGAGGGAAAGATCAGAGGCTATTTCCACGACTATGTTGCAGAGATACTCGCCAGGGCGCAGCTCGACGCCGAGATCAGGGCCATCCCCTGGAAGCGGGCCTATGCAAAAACGCTTGAAAACAGCGACACAGCCCTGTTTCCGACAGCACGCACAGCGCAACGCGAAAAGCTTTTCAAATGGGTCGGCCCGATCGGGGTTTCCTACTGGAGCTTTTTCAGAAAAAACAATGATCCACTTGATATCAACAGCCTGGAAGAGGCCAGATCAGGCGGACCGATCGGTGTCGTTCTGGGATCGGCACGCGAAGCCTATCTCAAACAGCTGAATTTCAAAAATCTGGTCCCGGCCTACAATCATGAACAGCTGCACACCCTTCTCATAAAAGGCAGAATCAGACTTATTGCTTCCTCGGAAGTGACAACTCTCAATCACCTGAGACAGAAAAACGAGCCTTTGGACAGCCTGGAAAGGCTTCACGACTATCGCACCTGCTTCCTCTATCTCGCCCTGAACAGGGATACTCCTGATTCACTGGTAAGCAGTCTTCAAAAAGCACTGGACGACATCAGGAAAAACGGACGACTGCAAGAAATCCGACAGAGCAATGCTCCCCCGCTGGACAGAGCAAACAAACGGTCGCTGGATGCCACTCTTGACCCTGAAAACAGCGGAAAAGGCTGTTTTCAGGAGTAACAGCTGCCTCGCTGGGCTGTATCAATGGCTCCGGCTGAGAATGTGCCCGGCCAGATAGAGCGAACCGCAGATAATAATCCGCCCCGGTTTCTCATTGGCCAGAATATCCTCAATGGCCGCTTCCGCACTTTCAACAGCTTTCGCTTCAAAACCCGCCTCTCGTGCATGATCAGCTGCTTCTTCCGCAGAAAGTGATGCGGCCTCACCGGGGATACGCAGCGCGCGCAGGCTGGAAGCCTTTGCCGTCAGGGGACGCAGGTAGTCTGTTGCAGCCTTGGTGTTCAGCATCCCGTAAACGATGTGAACAGGACGATCGGACCAGCCATCCAGAATGCGCCCCAGGGCTTCTCCTGCTGATGCATTGTGCCCACCGTCAAGCCAGAGTTCCCACTGCGCATCACCCGTTGCTTTCAGACGGTCCGGAAGCTCTCCACCGCTCAACTGCTGCATGCGCCCGGGCCAGCGCGCTGTTGTAATGCCCTTGTGACGTTCTTCCACAGACATCACCAGAGGCTGGTGCGTCTGCTCCGAAGCCAGAATCTCTGCACAGGCAAAGGCCAGCGCCGCATTGTCGAACTGGTGTTCTCCCAGCAGATTCGGGGCCGGACAGTCCATTTCCCCGTTGCGGCCCCTGAACACAAAACCCGACCCGTCTGGCAGAACTTCGGAAGACCAGTCTTCACCGGCAATATAGAGCGGTGCATCAAGCTCGGCGGCACGGGCCCTGATCACTCTGAGGGCGGCTTCCGGCTGTTTGCCCACCACACAGGGCACACCCTGCTTGATGATCCCTGCCTTGGCTTTGGCGATCTCTTCCATGGTCTCGCCAAGATATTGCGTGTGATCGATGGAAATCGGTGTAATGGCTGTCAGGGCAGGCTGATCAACCACATTGGTTGAATCCAGCTCTCCCCCCAGACCTGTCTCCAGCAGCAGGGCATCTGCAGGGGTCCCTGCAAAGGCATAAATGCCTGCAACTGTCGTGATCTCAAAGAAGGTGATCCCTTCGTTGCCGTTGACCTCTTCACACTCTTCCAGCAGCTCGACAAGGGCGTCTTCGGTGATCAGTTCCCCGGCCAGACAGATCCGCTCGTGGAACTTCACAAGATGAGGCGAGGTATAAACATGGAGCTTGCGGCCCGAGGCCTCCAGCATGGCACGCAGATAGGCCAGCAGAGATCCCTTGCCGTTTGTCCCCGCAACGTGGATCACCGGTGGCAGCCTGTCCTGCGGACGTCCCAGCTTCTCAAGCAGGTTCAGGGTTCTGCCCAGAGAGAGATCAATGATCTTGGGATGCAACAGACTCAGGCGATCCAGAACGACATCACTGCGACGTTCTTTACGAAGCGTTTCACTGGAAACAGCAGAAGGGCTCTCTGTAGACATGACACATCACCATGCAAAAGGGGGAACAACATAAAAACACCGACTTCCTTTGCCAGAAAGCCGGTGCTCTTGGAAGAGGATTTTACAGACCTCAGTCGATTGGCAAACCTTCAGGAGCCTCGGACTTGACCGGCTCTTCCACAGCCGGAGCTTCGGCCTTCTTCTCGACAAGGGGAACAACAGGAGCCGCAGGGTCCTTGTGCATCAGCAAACCAAAGACGCGAATCAGGGTGTCACGCATTTCATGGCGGTGAACCACCATATCCAGCATACCGTGCTCCAGCAAGTATTCCGCAGTCTGGAAGCCTTCGGGCAGCTGTTCGCGAATGGTTTCCTCAATCACGCGCTTGCCGGCAAAACCGATCATGGCACCCGGCTCGGCAATCTGCAGGTCACCCAGCATTGCAAAGGAAGCAGAAACACCACCTGTTGTCGGATCTGTCAGCAGAACGACATAGGGCAGACCCGCTTCCTTGACCATATCAACAGCGATGATGGACCGCGGCATCTGCATGAGGGACAGGATCCCCTGTTGCATCCGCGCGCCACCGGATGCAGGGATCACCAGCAACGGAGCCTGTTGAACAACAGCCAGCTTTGCAGCCGTCAGAAGTCCCTCACCCACAGCAGTTCCCATGGAACCACCCATGTAGCTGAAGTTGAAAGCCGCAATGACAACAGGGCTGCCACCCATGCTGCCGTGGGCAACAATAATGGCTTCCTTGTCCTCGTTCTTCGCATCTGCATCCTTCACGCGATCAACGTAGCGCTTCAGGTCCTTGAACTTCAGGGGATCGACAGGTGTCTTTGGCAATTCAACCGTTGCAAATTCACCATCATCAAAAAGGGTTTCCAGACGTTTTCTGGCAGAAATGCGCATGTGGTGGCCACTGTAAGGGCAAACCCACATGTTCTTTTCGAGGTCCTTTTTGAAGATCATCTGCCCGGTCGCAGGTGACTTCACCCACAGATCATCAGGAGTGTCAGCCTGAACCAGTGCGCGGATTTTCGGGCGGACGAAGTTGGTAATCCAGTTCATACCGTTATTTGCCTTGTATAGGTCTTGATCACAATCTGTCGAATATTCGCTGGCTGTACCTGTAACCGATAGTACACCCTGCGGCAAAGATTTTCTGAATTTATTGCGTACGGACAGCTTGTGCAAGTGTTCCGACAAATTCGAGAACATCCTGCGCCAGACCCGGCTTCGCCTTGCCATTGTCATCAAGCTGTGCAGCCAGACGGTCAATGATCGCAGAACCGACAACCGCAGCATCTGCCGCCCGGGAGACCCGCGCAGCATGGTCAGGCGTACGGATACCAAAGCCAACAGCAACAGGCAGATCGGTGTGGGATTTCAGGTGATCAATGGCCTTCTGCAACTCCGCTTCACTGGCAGCACCTGTGCCCGTGATCCCCAGAATGGAAACGTAGTACACAAAACCGGATGTATTCTCCAGAACCTTGCCAATACGCGCTGAATCAGTTGTCGGTGTCGTCAGACGGATAAAGTGCAGCCCGGCATCCAGAGCCGGAATACAGAATTCATCATCGTGTTCGGGCGGCAGATCGACAACGATAAAGCCATCGACACCCGCTTCCTTCGCATCCTTCAGGAAAGCCCCGACACCGTAAATGTAGATCGGATTGAAATAGCCCATGAGGATGATCGGCGTGTCCTGGTCTTTCAAACGGAAAGTCCGGACCATTTCCAGCGTCTTGCGCAGGGTCATCCCGCTGTTCAGAGCCCGGCGAGAGGCCAGCTGGATGGCGGGACCGTCTGCCATGGGATCGGAAAAGGGCATCCCCAGTTCAATCACATCGGCACCTGCTGCAGGCAGGCCATCCAGAATGGCCTGTGCAGTCTGCGGGTCAGGATCGCCAGCAGTTGTAAAGGTCACCAGACCACCGCGACCTTCGGCTTTCAGGTCTGCAAAACGTTTTTCAAGTCGTGTCTGTGCCATGATCAGATCTCCACTCCCAGTGCTTCGGCTACGGTGAAGATATCTTTGTCACCACGGCCACAGAGATTCATCAAAACGGTCTGGTCACCGGACAGTGTCGGAGCAAGCTTGCGCACATAGGCCAGCGCGTGTGCAGGCTCCAGCGCCGGAATGATCCCTTCGACACGGGACAGATACTGGAATGCCTCCAGTGCTTCATCATCCCTGGAAGAAACATAGTTCACGCGGCCGACATCCCGCAGCCATGCATGTTCCGGCCCGATCCCCGGATAGTCGAGACCCGCAGAGATGGAATGCGCATCCTGAATCTGACCGTCCTCGTTCTGCAGGAGATAGGTCCTGTTTCCATGCAGAACACCCGGCTTCCCGCCTGTCAGAGAAGCGGCATGGGCTTCCGTATCAACACCGTGACCAGCCGCCTCAACACCCGTGATGGTGACGCTTTCATCATCCAGGAAGGGGTGGAACAACCCAATCGCATTGGAGCCGCCGCCGATACAGGCCACCACGTGATCCGGCAGATTCCCGGTCATGTCCAGCATCTGCTGACGCGCTTCGCGCCCAATGATCGACTGGAAATCACGCACCATCATGGGATAGGGATGCGGTCCGGCGGCCGTGCCAATGATATAGAAGGTCTCCTCGACATTGGCGACCCAGTCGCGCAGTGCGTCGTTCATGGCGTCCTTCAGGGTTCCTGTCCCTGTCTCGACACCCTTGACCTCTGCACCCAGCAACTTCATCCGGAACACGTTCGGTGCCTGGCGGGCAATGTCGGTTGCCCCCATGTAGATCACACAGGGAAGGTTAAACAGGGCACAGAACGTCGCGGTTGCCACACCATGCTGACCCGCGCCTGTTTCGGCAATAATCCGGGTCTTGCCCATACGCTTGGCGAGCAGGATCTGTCCCAGAACATTATTTGCCTTGTGCGAACCGGTGTGATTCAACTCATCGCGCTTGAAGTAAACCTTTGCGCCGCCCAGCTCTTCGCTCAGCCGCTCGGCAAAATACAGCGGGCTGGGGCGACCGACATAGTGGGTGGCATAGTAATCGAACAGACGCTGATATTCCGGGTCGTTTTTGGCCTCGTCATAGGCCTTTTCCACATCCAGAATCAAAGGCATCAGGGTTTCAGCGACATAGCGTCCGCCAAAAATACCGAACATGCCGTTCTCGTCAGGTCCATTGCGATAGGAATTGAGTTTGTCCATCGAGATCTGTATCCCTCAATCTGACCACTGCCAGTGAATGGGCAGGGCAACACCGGATCGGGCGTATTTTGAATATCATGTTGGCGGACTTTGCCCCAAAAAATGCGAGGCTGCAAGGTCTCTGCCACCTATTCATGACCGGAACAGCCTGATATGCTCCCCACCTGATTATTTACGCGGCAATCTGGCCTCTTGCTGTTGATCCACAGCCGCTTTAAGACAGTAGACAAACAGGACTGCAACGCCTTCTCCTGCAGACGTTGACATCAGGGTTTAACTGGCTCTGCCGACAGATAAGAAACGATCAAACCATGCCTGCGAAAACAAACTCCCCATCCGATCAGCCCCTGTCCTGCGATGTTCTCGTTGTGGGTGGCGGTCTCGTCGGGCTCTCCCTTGCCACAGCACTGGCCTCGGCCGGTGTCAGCGCTGCTGTGGTGGATCGCGAGCAGCCCGAGACACAAAAGGCAGCACCCTTTGACGGACGCTCTTCCGCCATCGCACTGGGTTCACAGCGCGTTTTTGACCAAGTGGGACTCTGGAAAGGCATGGAATGGGCCGCTCAGCCCATCCTCCACATTGAAATCACGGATGGACAGATTGACCATGGCGCTTCGCCGCTTTCCATGTCCTACGATCACAAGGAAGTCGGTGGAGATCCGATGGGATGGATTGTTGAAAACAGGGCCATTCGCCTTTCAACACACGCCCGTGCCGCCGAACTGGAAGGCCTCTTCCATCTCGCCCCGGACAGCGTTGCAACACTGGACCGGAACGAGGATAGCGTCACAGCCAGACTTGAAAGCGGCAAGGTGGTCAGGGCAAAGCTCGTTGTCGGAGCGGACGGACGGAACTCCTTTGTTCGCAAGCAGGCCGGTATCCGCGTCACAGGACGTGACTACCAGCAGGATGGCATTGTCACAACGGTCATGCACAGCCGTCCTCACAACGGGGTCGCCTTTGAGCATTTCCTGCCATCCGGACCCTTTGCACTCCTCCCCCTGCCGGATGCTGAAGACGGAACACACCGTTCGTCCCTTGTCTGGTCAGAAAAACGTGCGCTGGTTTCCCACTACATGGCCATGAGCAAGGAAGACTTCGTTCAGGAACTCCATCGCCGCTTTGGTCACAGCCTCGGGGATTTCTCCATCGGGGACTTGCGCTGGAACTACCCGCTTTCCTCCCTGCATGCCGACCGCTACACCGACCAGCGTCTGGCTCTGGTTGGCGATTCAGCCCACGGCATGCACCCTATTGCCGGTCAGGGTTTGAATCTGGGCCTTCGCGATGTGGCTGCTCTGGCCGAAGTCATCGTTGATGCCAAAAGAGCAGGGCAGGACGTCGGCGCCCCGCATGTGCTGGAAGGCTATGCCCGCTGGCGCCGCTTTGACAATGTTGTCCTGCTGTCCGCCATGGATGGTCTGGTGAAGCTGTTCTCGAACGATATTCCCCCCGTTCGCATTGCGAGGGATCTTGGCCTGGCCACAGTGAACAGAATCCCGCCTCTGAAGAAGTTCTTCATGAAACATGCCATGGGCATTGTCGGCGATCTGCCACGCCTGATGAAAGGCGAAGCCCTCTAGGGGGCTTCCTCTCTGTTACGAGCCAAGCAGAACCCGACCTTCTTCCAGAGAGTCCACAATCGACCGGGATGCATCGATATTCTTCTGGGATCCCACCACGGCCTGTTCCGTGTTTTGCTGAATCTCGACAATCCCGGAACGCAGGCCGGTCAGAATGTCCATGTTGGTCTCAAACTGCTGGAGGGTCGCGTGCAGGGATGACACCCTGTTTTCAACTTCGCGCACACAATCCTCTGTGCGGGTTTTCTCTCCGCTCGTGCGACTTTGAACCTCGGAGAGACCTGAACTCTGCTCCTCGATTTCCCGTTTGAGAGCAACAAGGATGGAAGACAGCTGATCAAGAAGCTCTGTGATGCCTCCCGCTGCTGTCGAGGCTTTCAGAGCCAGATCCTTCACTTCCCCGGCAACAACAGCAAAACCGCGCCCGGCCTCACCGGCACGCTGCGCTTCAATGGTTGCGTTCAGGGCCAGCAGGTTGGTCTGTTTTGAAATCGAAACGATATCATCCGCAATACCCTTGATTGAGCCAAAGTGTTCACTGAAACGCTCAAGCTCCCCGCCAATGGTCTCCGTCTTCTCCCGACTGTCGCTCATGTCATTCGCAATCGCCTGAAAAGACCGGGAAAAGTTGTGAACGGCCTGCTGTGCCGAGGACATGCCTTCGACTTCCTGACGCAGATTGTTCAAACAGTCCTCACTGGTGCTGACATAGCTGTCGGTCTGATCGATCAGACCACCAATAAAAACTGTCCTCTCCCGCGAGGCCGCATTGACATTGCTCGCATTGGTATGAATCTGGCTGGCAACACCCCGGGCAAAATCCAGCGCCTTTTCAAGCCTGCCCGCATTGTCGCGCGACAGTTCTAGGCTGTCAGAAACAGCAGCTTCCCCGCTTTCTCTGCTCCCTTGCGAACCCCCTGATGCCACGACAGGCTCCGACCGCGTTGAAACAGGTGGCACCTCCTGCCCAACCGGGCCTTTTCCAGTCCGGTAACTCGACAAAAGGGAAACAGAAAAGGGCACGAAAAAGGTCAAACCCAGCTTCCACCAGGACAGATCTGCCGAACCGGTAACAACATCCCACTGATTGATCAGACTCAGAAGGCTGCCCGCTATCAACGCAACAAACAGCGCCCTTTTCGTCGCAGAAGAAATACCTCCGGCCGACTGGACCCCGCTTTGCGGTTTCATGGATGGTGTAGCTGTCATCAAAACCCCCGCCAAGTGACTTGCCTGATTCTTTTAAACGCCTTTTTGGTTCTGCTTTTCGGACCTGCCCGTGAGAAAACTGGAAACAGAAGACACCGTAAATGGTACGCAGTAGGTTAGCAGAAACTTCGTAACAGAAAGGTTAGCGTTCCCGAAAAGGGCATCCCACTGATTGATGAAGGTCAGGATGGTCCCGGCAACCACCGCAACAATCAGGGCCCTTTTGACAATCAGCCCGGAACGGCTGGAGGCTTCTTGCGAACCAGACTGCCCGGGACGCGCTGTCATGTAGCTGGAAACAGACGAAACCGTAAAAGGCACGCAATAGGTTAGCACCAGCTTCCACCAGGAAAAGGCAGCTGCACCTGTCAGCGCTTCCCACTGGTTGATGATGGTCAGCGCTGTACCGGCGATAACAGCCACAATGAGCGCACGCCTGATCAGGGCCCTGATGATATGATCAGCAAACAGCATGTCCTTTAACCTGTCTCCGGCAGAGTGTCTCTGGAACGGGCCCGCATCAGGGACCCGTTTTGTCCAGACTATGCTGTTTTCATCAAGCTTTTACTAATTTTCCGAAAAGGAAGGCAGATGAACGACAACACAGGGCCTGATGGATTTCACAAACCTGAATAGCTCTTCTGGTATATAAAAGGAATTGCAAAATCGCTTCTGCCATAAAATCTGACAATCTGCTCCGTTCGGCTTCAGGGGTGCTCAAATCTCACCCCCCTTGTCTGGGACGTCAGCCGGGGATCTTTCGATTTAACAACAACATCCCTGCCCTCGATCAGCTCGAAGCAGCGTTCAAGGGTTTCCTTCTCCAGCCGTTCCATAGCCTCGCGGGTATAGAAGGTCAAATGGGGAGACAGGATAACATTCGGCATTTCAAAGAGTTCGGACAGGAAATGCCCCTCTTTCCTCAAGGGCTCCTGTGAAAAAACGTCAAGGGCTGCTCCCCCCAGCTTGCCACTTTTGAGAGCCTGGAGCATGGCCTCTTCATCCACAATGGCTCCACGCGATACATTTGTCAGAAAGGCTCCGTCCTTCATGACCTCAAACTCGGCCTTTCCAATCAGCCCCCTTGTTGAATCATTCAGGACGCAATGAACAGAGACAAAATCGCTTCTGGACAGCATTGCATGCAGATCATCACATCTTTCCATCCCCAGAGCGCAGGCTTCCTCCTCTGTCAGGCTGGGGCTGTAACCCAGAACCTTTGCCCTGAATCCTGCACCAGCCATACGCGCCATGCTCCGGCCAATCTTGCCAACACCAACAAGTCCAAAGGTTTTCCCGGCAAGATCGTGCCCCATCCAGCCGGCTTCAGGCCAGACCCAGCCATCCTGATTCATCGCCCGCCCCAGCGGCTGGAGCTTCTTGGCCAGCGCAATGGTCAGGGCAAAGGCGCCCTCCGCGACCGTTTCCTCGGCATATTCGGGAATGTTGACGACAGGAACGCCATGTCTTTTTGCAGCTTCAATGTCAATGGCATCAATACCAACGCCGTACTTCACAATACCCTGCAACTGTTTTGCTTCGGCAAGAACCCTGCCGGTAATTGCGGTGTAGCACATGAGCAGCAACCCCGCGTCCCGGCACTGATCAACCAGTTCGTCCTCGCTCACATCATCAGGCAGCAAAACCAGCTCATGACCTGCATCACGCAGGGTCTGATCCACCAGAGGCATCTGCAGTTCACAATTGGTTCTGATGATTTTCATGGGATTTCCCTGTTCTGTTCCGTTCGTATCAGAAGACGTTTATAGCGCATCTTTGTTGTCACGGGATTTAACGAAAATGAAGAGTGACAAACAATTCATTCACTGAAGCCGCCCGGTCATAGATTTTATCGATAGACAGCAAGGCTCTGATGATAACGCAGAGCTTGCCTTGCAGACAGAAATGCGCTTGTCTTCTCCTGACAAGACAAACCGGACAGGTCCTGCCCAATCCCATGATCAAACATCTCGCCGTAAAGCTGAAATCCCTTGTGCTCTCAACAGGGCTGCTCCTTGTTTCCTCCGGATTTGTCCAGGCACAGGAAAGCGGAGCCGTTGCCCATGGAGGCGAGCGCGAATTCTACATGGCGTTCATCCCCGGGGACTGGCACATTCTGCCCCGGCAAAAGCAGTCAGAACGCTACTACGGCGAATGGATCCCGAAAAATCAGCAGGCTGAAAACTGGCAGGACATGATCATTCTGCAGATTTTCCCCGGACAGGGAGATGAGTCCCTCCAGGACAGCAAACGACCCGAAAAAGCACTGGATCGCATTGCCGCCGCCTATAAGAAAAACTGCTCTGCCATGGCTGCAACCGATGCCCTGAACGATCAGGTCAACGGCTACTGGACCGGTTTTCGCCTGATTTACTGTGCACAGGACCTGTCCGGATCAACGGGCGAGATCTCTCTCTTCAGGGTAACAATCGGCCGAAACGCGACCTACATCATCCAGCGCGCCTTCAGGGTTCCCGGGTTCGAACTGGGACAGAAACCGGACCCTGTTTCTGCACAGCGTCTCAAGGAAGCTTTCGGTATCATCAGACAGGGCTGGATCTGTCAGGAGAAAACAGACCGCAGCTGCCCTGAAAACTGGGCCGGAACCTTTGAACTGATCACATCGCTTAACCCGGCTGTTTACAGCTTTGACGCAAACGGAAAAGCCAGCGACTAGACCATGTCCGGGTCATAGAGTTCGCGTCCCGGATCCTTTTTGCGGTTCTGTTCGGAACGATAGGCCTTGAAGAGTTCAAAAAGGGCATCCGGAAGGGCCGTTTTCGCTTCCACCGGCAAAACACCCTCTTCAGGCAGGGGTTCGGGGCAGGCCATAACCTTCCTGTAAAACCCTGTCCAGAGCGCAGCACTCCGCGAATCATGCCCCTGCTGCTGCAAAACGGAACTGTGATCACTTTGCGGAACGACAATCGGCATCATCCGCTTGGTCATCACATCCCCCAAAGCAGCACAGAGATCTTCTGCGTTCTTTGATTCTCCCCCGTGGAGATGAACCACATGCTGCCCCTTTTCCCTTTGAAGCAGCGCCTCACCCAGCAGTTCGGCAACATCCCGGATACTGACCCAGGGAGCAGCAAGCTCCAGAGGAAGGAAACCGGGCAGTATCGAGTGATCCTTGGCCATGGGCAGGGCGGTCTTCCAGCTCTCAACCAGCAATGCAGAGCGTAACACAACCAGGTTCGGGCAACTGTTCCGAAGCAGGATCTCAGCCTGACAGAGTTGATCGGACCAGTCTTCCGGTTCGCCCTCCTGCCCCTGAACACCGGCCCAGAGAGATGAAAGCAGGATAACCGACGGCTGCTCATCTGCCGGAAGGTGCCCGAACTGACGATCATAGCCCTCTGTAAAGGCGGGAAAGAAAGCGTCATCGCGACCGGCAAAACCCTGCTCGTGGTCAAAGGGCGAGGAAACCAGAACAACGGCCTGTACAGCCTCCAGCGCCTGTTCCCAGACAGTTGAATCCTCCAGATCGCCGGATTGCACATCCGCCCTCAGCGCGGACCAGCGCGATGTGGTTTCGCTCGAGAAGCTCAACAGGCGGAGAGGTTGCCCTTCCGACAGGAGGGCTTCTGTCAAACGCTGCGATACGGGGCCTTGTGCAGATGCGATCAGATACATGGTTTTCCTCTGGTTAATCAGGACAATCCTGTTTCCTGTTCAAAGAAAAAAGGGAAAGGCCTGAACAGCCCTTCCCTTTTCATTTCCGGAAAACTGTTCAGGAAATCAGTTTGCAGCTTCTTCGGACTTTTCCTCGGAAGCCATGGATTCCTCGGCAGCTGCAGCCGCCTGTTGCTGCTTGCGCTGTACATAAATCTGGTGGAAATCAACCGGATTCAGGATCAGTGGAGGGAAACCGCCGTCGCGGGAGATGTCAGAAAGAATATTGCGGGCAGCCGGGAAGAGATAACGCGGTGCTTCCACAAAGAGCAGCAGTTCTTTCAGCTGGTCTTCAAGGCCTTCTGCAAGCGTGACAACACCTGCATAGTCCAGTTCCATCATAAAAGCGGTTTTGTCTTCAACCTTGGTGGAAGCCTGAAACTTTGTTGAAACCTCAAAGGACTGTTCTGCAAGCGCAGTTACAGCAACATCGACTTCAACATTCAGCTGGGGAGACTTGCCCTGCATGGTCGGGAAGATCAGCGGAGCATTCGGATTTTCGAAGGAAAGATCCTTGATATACTGCAAGTTGATCACAAGCGGTTGCTGTTGTTTCTTGTCTTCTTCAGCCATTGGGGGCTCCCGGTTTTTCTGTATCCACAAGCCCGGATTTCAACGCGGGCTTCTTTGCTGGAAAAAGCCTTAACACAGCAGCAAGGCCGAAACAACGATTGGCTCCGGGGTCTTTCAGGAAAGCTTCTGCTTGACCGGCAATTCCGGGGGAATGACGCTCTGCGGATCCAGATGATCCGGGTCCATTGCGACATACTCCCCATTCAGGAACTTGTATCCCGTCAGGCTGAGCAAAAAAGCCCAGTGGCTGACCACCAGCCAGGGCTCATCCTCCTTGACCAGCTTTCTGGCCTTGTCGTGAAAAGCCATCGCACGAGCAGTCACAATGTCATGGCTCTCATCATCATGCGACCACCAGACTTCAGGCAACAGACTGAAATCATGCTGTGGCCAGAACTTCTGGAGTTCGGATCGATGGGTGCCCTGGTCACAGCTGAAATAGACATGCTCGCGGATCAGGGGTTCAATCACTATCGGCCTGTCAATGACACTGGCAACAATCTCCGCTGTTTCCAGCGTGCGTCTGTAGGGTGAGGTCAGAATGGCAACCGGCAGTTCATCCGACTGTTCCATCTTTCTGGCTGCATCCAGCGCCTGCTGTCTTCCCAGTTCGGTCAAACCGGGGTCAGGCACACCGGGATCAGTGCCCCGTTCCTTCATTTCGAGATTGAAGACAGTTTGACCGTGCCTCATCAGGAAAAGGCGTCTGGATTGATGGATCAAGGGAGAGAAACCTCGGAAGTTTGGTCGTCGAAACAGCTATTGATACGAAACAAACAGGACAAAGCGATCAGTCGATCTTCCTTTGATCATGACGATCCGTCAAATCCTCGAATTCTCCATCAATCACATCGCCGGAGCTTTGTTTCTGTTTCCACGGATTTTCGGAATCACCTGCTCTGCCCTGATGGAATTCGTCCCCCCTGTCCCCGGCATTCTGTCCGGAACCGAAACCGCGCATACCCGGACCGGATGTGGAAAACCGGACATGTCCATGCTTTTTCATGACATTGAGCAGCCCACCCTGAATCAGGGATCTGAAGGGCGGCAGGAGAAGCAGGAAACCGATCGTGTCGGTCATAAAACCCGGCGTGAGCATCAAGACACCTGCAACCAGAATACACAGACCATTGAAGATTTCCCGCGCAGGCAACTGCCCGGCATCAAGCTCTGTCTGAATGCGTGCAAGAGTCATCAGGCCCTGGGAACGGATCATGATTGTTCCGATCACCGCCGTCAGAATCACAAAGGCCAGCGTGTTCCAGCCCCCGATAATTTCACCAACCTCGATAAAGATCATAATCTCGATCAAGGGGACGCCAATAAAAAGCAGTAGGAGAATCAATCCCATGAATCAGGCTTTCACTCGCTTTAAGTCTTGTTCTCTAAGGCTGAAGTTCCTATCTGTAGAATAGGATATCCGGAAAAATCCTGCAGATCATCCGGATAGGATTTTTAACCATTCTAGCGGCGACAAAACAGACAAACCATGTCTTTTAAAGGTTTCAGAAAGTTTCCCGTGATAGGCTTGTCTATGAGATGAGGTATCATAAAGGCTTTTCAAGCCGATTTTGAAAGGCTTGCTCTTAAACCCGAAAACAGCCAGTGTCTTTCTTGAACCGTTGGAACGATCATTGTTCAGGCCCCCAATGCCTGTCAGATCAGACTTGAAACCGAGCAGAATCGACTAAACCATGGGTAATTTAGCTTTTATTGAGATCCTGTTTTGGGCAGCCGTTGCTGTCTTTCTGGTCATACGCCTGCGCTCCACACTTGGCAGCAAGACTGGCTATGAAGACGACAGCCAGCAGGATGACTTCATGACAGCAAGGCGAAAGCGGGAAGAGGAAAAACTGAAAGCCAAACAGGGCAAGACAGACTTTTCCTTCCACGATCCCAAACAGCCTCCGGCAGAGAGTGATCAAAACAAGGTTATCTCCCTTGCCGAGCAACGGGATGAAAAGCCTGCGGCCAGACCGGAAAGTTACAAGCCGGAACTCACCTCCCTGCACCACGGAAAGCCCAGAAAACAGCCTCTTGATGTCGAGTCCCCGCTGGCCCGGGGGCTGGCTTCCATCCAGACAAAAGACAGAAGCTTTAACAGCGAGGAGTTCCTGCAGGGTGCAACCACTGCCTTTGACATGACACTCATGGCCTTTGCAGCCGGGGACAGAACCACATTGAAAAATCTTCTGAGCGCAGAGGTTTTCAACAATTTCAATGTCGCGATTGATGCACGTGAAAAGGCAAACCAGACTCATGAGACCGTGCTGGTCGGCATTCTTGATGCAGAACTGGTCGAAGCCGAACTGCAGGGCAGCACTGCACTGGTCAGCGTGTCCTTTGTTTCCGAACAGGTGAATGTGACACGGGACAGTGGAGACAATGTTGTTGACGGCGACCCCAACACAGTCAGCCGGATTGCCGATATCTGGACCTTTGCCCGGGACGTTCGCAGCAACAACCCGAACTGGGAGCTGGTTGAAACCCGCACGCCGAACTAGGTCCAGCTTCCCTGAACAGACAGAGCCCTTCGGATCAGGTCATATTTTTGCCTGATCCGAGGGGCATTGTTCTATCTGCTTACCCGTTTTTTCCTGATCAGGCTCCCCATGACTCCCACTCTTTCCAACCTTGTCCGCAAATTCACCCTCCCTTCCCTTGTTGCTGGCGGACTTGCGCTTTCAGCCTGTTCAACACCCTCCGAGCCGCAACCGGACAAGCCTTCTGCTCCGGAACCGGAACAAAAGGTGGTTCTTGAAGAAATCGCCTTTAACGCGCTGCCCGGCTTTGCCCATGACTCCCTGCTTACAGCTGCTCCGGCTCTGACAAGAAGCTGTGAGAGAATTCTGAAACGTCCGGCAGACGCAGCTTTCAGCAGCAGAAGTCCCTACGGGGGTCAGGTTGCAGACTGGCATCCGGCCTGTGAAAGCTTCAAAACACTCCCGGAGAACGATGAAACAGCCCTCAGAAGCTGGATGGTCGAGCACTTCACACCCTACTCGGTCACCTATGGCGGTCAGACAGAAGGACTTTTCACAGGCTATTTCGAAGCCTCCCTGAAAGGCTCCTATCAAAAGGATTCATCCTATCGCTATCCGCTCTATCCGGTTCCCGATGACCTGGTCCGTGTCAAACTGGAAGATTTTGACAGCGACCTGAAGGGCAAATCCTTTATCGGCCGCTTCGACCAGAACAGGTTCAAACCCTACTTTGACCGCAAGGCCATTGATGAAGGCGCCATTCAAAAGACTGCGAAACCGATTATCTGGTCCAACGATCCCGTTGATGTTTTCTTCCTTCACATCCAGGGCTCCGGTCAGGTTGAATTGCCGGATGGCAGCAAGACACGTGTCGGTTTTGCCGGCAGCAACGGGCTTCCCTTCTATGCCATCGGACGCGCCCTGATTGACGAGGGCTGGGTCAGTCGCGAGGAAGCCTCCATGCAATCGATCCGGAACTGGCTTCGCGCCAATCCGGACGATGCCCAAATGCTGATGCAACGCAACAAACGCTTTATCTTTTTCCGCGAGATCGAGGGCGACGGTCCCATTGGGGCTTACTCTGTTCCCCTGACAGCCGAGCGTTCCCTGGCTGTCGATCCTTCCTTCATTCCGCTTGGTGCACCACTCTGGCTGGACACAACCTTCCCTGCCGGAGCCGGTGAGCGGGCCTTCTCTCCACTCCAGCGCCTGATGGTCGCGCAGGATACAGGCAGTGCCATCAAAGGCGCTGTGCGTGGTGATTTCTACTGGGGTTCCGGTGAGGCCGCCCTCGCCCTGGCCGGCGGTATGAAACAGAAGGGGCGCTATTTCCTCCTGTTGCCCAAAACGGTCTCAGCCGGGCAGTAACAGGTCAACTGGCTCTGTCACAAAAGCCGAAGTGGCACTGGAGCAATCCGTCCTGGCGCACAATCCTGTTTTCAGACAGGTAGATAACGGAACAAAGCCATGCTAAATGATCTTGCCCTTTCCTCCATCGAAACATCCGTGCTCTGCTGGCTTGCAACAGCGGATTCCAAGGGACAGGCCAGTGTTTCACCCAAACAGATTTTCTGTGCAAACGGGACGGAAAGCCTGTTGATTGCCAACATTGCCTCCCCTCATTCCAGGGCAAACATCCGGCAAAATCGAAAGGTCTGTGTCTCCATGATCGACATTTTCGTTCAGAAGGGTTGCAAGATCTACGGAGAAGCCAAAATCCATGAAAAGGGAAGCGAAGGCTATGAGAGGCTGGTCCCGCCCCTGTTAAAACTGCTGGAACCAGGCTATCTCCAAATCAGGGATGTGATCGAGGTTCACCCAACGTCCATCAAGCCCCTCATGGCACCAAGCTATCACCTCTCCCCGGAGAAAAGGGAAGAGGAAACAGTCCGTGCAGAAGGTTATGAAACCTATGGGGTCAGGCCTCTGTAATTCCCGGTCTGAATCAGGTGTAATCCCGCGCGCCGAAGATGCTGGACCCCACACGCACATAGTCTGCACCAAAACGGACAGCCAGTTCGTAGTCGCCGCTCATTCCCATGGAAAGCTTCTCGATACCGTTGTCCTGCGCCAGCTTGTAGAGGAAAGAGAAATGAAGCGAAGGCTCCTCGTCAACCGGAGGAATACACATCAGGCCTTCAATTCCGAGTCCTGACTCTGCACAAAGAGCCAGCAACGCAGGCAGATCCTTCGGCAGAACTCCGGCCTTTTGTTCCTCTTCGCCTGTGTTCACCTGAATCAGGCAACGCGGAAACCGCTGCTGTTTATCCATCTCGGCCGCCAGGGCACTGACCAGTTTTGGCCGGTCCACAGAATGGATCACATCAAAAAGAGCGACCGCTTCTTTCGTCTTGTTGCTTTGCAGGGGGCCGATCAGATGCAATTCAAGATCTGGAAAGGCCTCTTTCAGAGCAGGAAACTTCGATTGTGCTTCCTGAACCCTGTTTTCGCCAAAAACACGTTGTCCGGCCTGCAATGCTTCCTCGACCGCTTCAACCGGCTTTGTTTTGCTGACGGCAATCAGGGTTACCTGATCTCTGGCCATCAGGGCATCAGAGCGGGCCTCTTCAATCGTTTGAAGAATCTGTTTCAAGTTTTCCGCGATCATCTTCTTGTAAAGCCTTTCAGCAGTCCGGCAGGAATGAATTAGCCCAGGTATTTGAACTGTTTCATGATTTTCCCATGATTCTGTTCAATTTTCTGTTGTTGAGTCTCAGTCAGTTTCCCTTCCCAGTCCCCTTTCTTGCCAGAACGGAAAAACTGGGTGTTGTGTTCTGACTGCTCAACAAAACCTGTCTCTCTTTCGAGCTTTTGTAAAACCTTGAAAGAGGAAAACTCAATGGCTTTTTTGATTCTGCCTTCATCTTTGGTGATTCCCAGCTTTTTCGCAAGGGGAACGAAGACACCAAAGGGATCGGCAACCATGTCCTCGTACCGCAGAACAATAATCTTCGGATGCCTGTTGCGTGTCCAGGATTCAACATGATTGGACCAGGAGGAATAGAACTCGTAGATCATGCCTGGAGCCGCTTCGCTCCTGGCCTTATCCGACGCCATATAGTCAATGGTGTAGTCCAGAGACTTGCCAAGATGATGCTGGAAGGACAGTGCCACATCACGTGGATCGCGCAGAATGTAGATTGCCGCCTGGGTCACATCCATGTTGAACAGGGGTTTCCCGTTGTGGGCACCCATGAAATTGTGGGTCTTGGCCGGAACAATCATGCGGTTGCTCGCCACCATATGCGCCTGGAACCGGAGTCTCAGCTCCAGAATTTCATCGTTCGTCAGATCGCTGACCTTGCGGTTGTCCCCTGCCTTTTTCAGATAGCCATTGCCCCAGATGCCATTCGCCTCACTGGTGCAAAGCTCACCGATGCGATTGAGATCCAGAGGCTCGTCACGGTCTGCGATCAGGTTGGCCAGAAAAGCTCTCATCCAGGTGTTTCCCGACTTCGGATAGGATGCCAACCAAAGGATCCCGGGCATAGGCGTTTCTCCACAAATTGGGTCACGAAAGGTGCAAGATCAGATCATACTGTTCTGTTGAACCGAAAAGGCAGGTCGTATCTTCATCACAGGTATGTGATTGAAAATGTGATATTTTTGCAACGGCAATTGCCAAAATATCACTACCTACCAATTAAAAGGTTGAAGAACGAATATAGCAATGCTCATATCAAGCTCGTCTCAACCAAGCAAGCCTTTCACTTCCCTGGCATTGTTGACTTAATATCTGTTTACGACCGATAGAATTTCAACAGCTCTGGTGGAGATAACTCGTCAAACATAACTACCTATTAGTAGATACCGAGGACACAATGAAAAAAGTTCTTCTCACGAGCTCTGCTCTGGCAGCTACATTTGCAATGACCGCACCGGCAATGGCTGCTGAAGACGGCCTGACCTGGAATGCATTCACACGCTTCTTCGCCACCCAGGCGAATGTCGATGGCGGCAGCAACGATGACAGCCTTGGTGATTTTTCCACCAACTCTGAAATCCATCTGAACTATCAAACGACTGCAGACAACGGCCTGACTTACGGTTTCAAAATCGAACTGGAAACAGATCAGGGCAACAACAACAACGTTGATGAAAACTACATTTTCGTTTCTGGTGATTTCGGCAAGATTGAACTGGGTGACGATGATGCGGCATCCGAAGACTTCGACATCAACGGCACATCCGGCTTCACATTCGGCCAGCTGAACAACGCAACAGGCGCGGCACCGGATGAAGACTTCCTGTCCCTGCTGGGTGACAACACTGTTGCCAGCATCGGTGTTCGCACCAGCACAGAACTGGCAATCGACAGCTCTGACGACACAAAGATCTCCTACTTCACTCCATCATTCGGTGGTTTCTCTGCAGGTGTTTCCTACGTGCCGAACGACAGCCAGGGTCAGGATCTTTCTGACGATGGCGATTTCGAGGATCTCTTTGCGCTTGGCCTGGGTTACGACCACAGCTTCGACAGCGCTGATCTTGCTGTTGGTTTCTCTGCCGTCACAGCAACTGTCAATGACGGTACAGTTCAGGACGAAACCTATGTTGGCCTGAGCCTCGGTGCTGAAGTCGGTGTGGCAGGCTTTACCTTCTCTGCAAACGTTTCCAACAACGATGTCGACAATGTTGGTGATGTTCTGACCTATGCTGCGGCTGTGTCCTACAGCTTTGGTGCCTTCACAGCAAACGTCGGCGGTCTCTATTCCGAGAGTGACTTCGACGACGGTATTGCGGTTGATGAAGAGTTCACAGCAGCAACTGCAGGCCTGACCTACAATATCGCTCCAGGTCTGCAAGCTTTCGTTGCCGGTACAGCCGGTACGCTTGAAGAAGATGGCAACCAGCCTGACGAAGACCTTCTGTCTGTCACAACAGGTGTCCAGGTCAGCTTCTAATTCGGCCATGACGCCTGAACAGGGCGTTATCCCAAAGAAAAGGCCTCCTGACAGTCAGGAGGCCTTTTCATGATTTTTGCCACACTTTATTTCAGATACCCGAAGCGCTTCATCTGAACCTTGTGCGCCTTTTCGATGCGATAGCGCTGTTTTTCATTCAGCTTGTCGCGCCAGTCGCCGCTCTTGCCTGACCTGAAGAACTGACTGTTGTGCTGGGACTGCTCCACAAAACCCTTCTTCTTCTCCAGATCCTGCAAAACCTTGAAGGACGAAAACTCGACAGCTTTGCGGATGCGTTTTTCGTCCTGTGTGATACCCAGCTTCTTCGCCAGGGGAATGAAAATCTTGAAGGGATCAGCAATCATGTCCTCATAGCGCAGGACAATAATTCCGGGATGTTTGTGACGCGTCCAGGACTCAACATGGTTTGACCAGGACGAATAAAGCTCATAGGCCATTCCGTTTTCCGGTTTGCTTCTGGCACTCTCGTCAGCCATCAGGTTGATGGACCCATCCAGATCAAGACCGAAATGGTGCTGTGCCGAAACGGCAACATCACGCGGATCACGTACAATATAAATGGCCGCCTTGGTCACATTCATATTGAACAGGGGCTTGCCGTCATCCTCACCGAAGTAGTTGTGTGTCTTTGTCGGCACAATAACCTTGTTGCTTCGGGCCAGATACTCCTGGGCTTCCAGACGAATATCCAGAATCTCTTCATTGCTCAGATCATCGGTCTTCCGGTCATCACCATTCCTTTTCAGAACAGCTTCGAACCAGATCGGGTTCGCTTCCGATGTGCAGACTTCACCCACCGTGTTGATATCCAGAGGCTCATCGGGGTTCAAAATGAGATTGGCCAGAAAAATACGCATCCAGGTGTTCCCGGATTTCGGATAGGATGCGAGCCACAGGATACCAGGCATGCGGTTACTCCAGACGGATTCATGAAAGATGATTGCGTACAGGGTTTGTAGCAACAGCCCCTTTGCGCTTCAAACCAAATGTCTTTTAACCCTCCAGTCAGAGGCTGAAAAACCGAGTCTTTCTTATCAAAAGCTTAAAAAAACAGGTGTTTGCCGGCAAAAGTGTGACACAAAAACCACACTGAGGCTCAAAAAGCACAGTTTTTATATCACAGCCCTTGCACCTCAAAATCCTGTGATGGTACAAATCCTCACGTTGATTACGGGCACAAAGCCCAACTAAGACCTCTTTGGAGATAAACAATGAAAAAAGTTCTGCTCGCGAGCTCTGCTCTCGTTGCTTCTGTTGCAGTCACTGCACCTGCAGCAGCTGGTGAAGTTACATGGAATGCCTTCACACACTTCTTCGCTTCTTCTTCCTACGAAGAGTCCGGCGCTGATGCTGAGTCCGACATCCAGGATTTCAACACAAACTCTGAAATCCACCTGAAATTCGAAGACACTGCTGACAACGGCCTGACTTACGGTTTCAAAATCGAGCTGGAAGCTGACCAGAACGCTACAGACAACGTTGATGAAAACTACATCTTCCTGTCCGGCGACTGGGGTCGTGTAGAACTGGGTGACAACGACGGTGCTGCTGACCAGCTCGACGTTGTTGGTACATCCGGTTTCACATACGGTATGCTGAACAACTCCACTGGCGGTACTTTCAACGCTGATGGTGTCTCCACGAACCGTAGCACACGTACAGCTGCTAACCTGGATGACTCCAGTGATGACACAAAAATCACTTACCTGACACCATCCTTCTCCGGTTTCACAGCTGGTATCTCCTACGCTCCAGAATCCAACACTGGTAACTCAGTTGCTGATTCTGCTGGTGGCGAAGATCACTTCGAAGTTGGCCTGAACTACTCTGGCGACTTCGACGGTTTCGGTCTGACTGCTGCGATCACTGCTAACCACGAAGAAATCAACGAAGACGACGACCAAACTGGCGTTCAAGCTGGTGTTGAAGTTTCTGTTGCTGGTTTCACTGTTGGTCTGGCTGGTGCTCACATCGACAACGACAACACTGGTGAAACAGACACTGTAAACTTCGGTGTTTCTTACTCTGCTGGTGCTTGGACTGTTGCTGGTGGTGCTCTGTACTCTGAATTCGATGCTGATGCAGCGAACTCCGACGAAGAGCTGACAGCTGTTACTGCTGGTGTTTCTTACAACATCGCACCTGGCCTGACTGCTTCCCTGGGCGGCACATACGGCGAGAACGAAGTTGACAACTCCGACGACCGTGAGTTCAACACTGTTGTTGCTGGTATCCAAGTTAGCTTCTAATTCGCTGACGACAGATACTGTCATCTGATTGAAAGACCGATGCCGGGAAACTGGCATCGGTTTTTCTTTTGCGATTTTGATGAAAATGCACTAGGCATGTAGGCAAAGCTTTTCATCAAACTGGAACTGAAGCGAAAAATGTCTTTGAAACCTCTTTTTCTTCTTTCATTGTTGACCCTTATGGTCACAGCCTGCACCCCGGACAGAGGAACTCCGGACGCCTGGAAAGACGATACCGATGAACGGCTGGAGCGCACAGGCGGCTCTCTGCTCGGTTCCGGTGAAGAGGGCAACTTCATTTTCGGTGGTCCGGAAGAGAAAAACCAGGGCAGCGGTGCAGGTATTGGTGTCAACGCCTTCCTGTGGCGCGCTTCACTCGACACACTTTCCTTTATGCCCCTCAATTCTGCAGATCCTTTCGGTGGCGTTATCATCACAGACTGGTACAGCGAACCGGACAATCCCCGTGAGCGCTTCAAGGTCAATATCTTTATTCTGGGACGTGATCTGCGTTCCGATGGTGTGCGTGCTGCAGTCTTCCGCCAACGTCTGACGCAGGCCGGATGGGTTGACGCCCGCGTGTCTGATGAAACAGCATCCGAGCTGGAAGATGCCATTCTGACACGCGCCCGTGAAATCCGGATTGCCGGTGCCACCGAATAACCGGTTTCCTGCTGACCATTTTTTGACGACAAACACCCGCGTCAGGCCTTTTCCCCTGAGCGCGGGTGTTCTATAAAAACGTCTGAATCATTTGTTTCCCTTTGCCTTTCTGCCAGCCGAAACTGCAGGACATTTACGCAAAAGAAAGTCTGTTTGTGCCCATGAGCCGCTACAACGCCAAAGAAACCGAAGTCAAATGGCAATCCCTCTGGTCAGAGCGTGATGTTTTCGCCACCCAAACCGATAAAAGCAAACCCAAATACTACGTCCTGGAAATGTTCCCCTACCCTTCCGGGCGTATCCATATGGGCCATGTTCGCAACTATACGATTGGTGATGTGATTGCCCGTTACAAAAGGGCAAGAGGCTTCAATGTCATTCACCCGATGGGCTGGGATGCCTTTGGCCTGCCTGCAGAAAATGCAGCAATCGAGCGCGGCGTTCATCCGGGCAAATGGACTTACGAAAACATTGCCATCATGCGCGACCAGCTGAAATCCATGGGCCTGTCCATCGACTGGTCTCGTGAAGTCGCAACCTGCCACCCACAGTATTACCGTCATGAACAGAAGATGTTCCTGGAATTCCTGAAGGCCGGACTGGTTGAGCGCAAGGAATCCTGGGTCAACTGGGACCCTGTGGACAACACCGTCCTGGCCAATGAACAGGTTGTTGACGGAAAAGGCTGGCGTTCCGGCGCTGATGTGGAAAAACGCAAGCTGAGTCAATGGTTCCTCAAGATCACAGACTTTGCCGATGACCTTCTGGATGGCCTGAAAACTCTTGAGCGCTGGCCTGAAAAGGTCCGCACCATGCAGAACAACTGGATTGGTCGTTCCGAAGGTGCACGGGTTTTCTTCAAGATCAGGGACGAAGACCATCGCCCTGCCGGTCACGATACCCTCGAGGTTTATACGACACGGCCGGATACACTTTTCGGTGCCTCCTTCTGCGCGATTGCAGCCAACCACCCGCTGACCGATGCACTCAGTGCAAGCAATCCGGAGCTTCAGGATTTTATTGCTGAATGCAACAAGATGGGAACCAGTGAGGAGGCCATCGAGAAAGCTGAAAAACTGGGCTTCAATACAGGACTCAAGGTTACACACCCCTTTGATGAAACCATTGAGCTGCCCGTCTATGTCGCCAACTTTGTCCTGATGGATTACGGCACTGGCGCGATCTTTGGCTGCCCGTCCGGGGACCAGCGGGATCTGGACTTTGCCCGCAAGTATGATCTGAACGTCATTCCGGTGGTTCTTCCCGCCGGTGAAGAAGCAGAAAGCTTCACAATCGAAAACGAAGCTTTTACCGGCGATGGTACACTGTTCAATTCCCGCTTCCTTGACGGACTGGATGTCGATGCGGGGAAACGCAAGGCCATCGAAAAGCTGGAAGAACTGGGACAAGGCAAGGGTACAGTCCAGTTCCGCCTGCGTGACTGGGGTGTATCCCGTCAGCGTTACTGGGGTTGCCCTATTCCGGTCATCCACTGTGAATCCTGCGGAGCGGTTCCCGTTCCGGACGAACAGCTTCCTGTAGAACTGCCCGAAGATGTCACCTTCGACAAGCCCGGGAACCCGCTGGATCATCATCCGACATGGAAAAATGTCGAGTGCCCATCCTGTGGCAAACCGGCGCGCAGGGAAACCGATACCTTCGATACCTTTATGGAATCCTCCTGGTATTTTGCACGCTACTGTTCTCCTCGTTCCGATCAGCCGTTCGAACGCGAGGATGTCGATTACTGGCTTCCGGTTGATCAATATATCGGTGGTATCGAACACGCCGTTCTGCACCTGCTCTATGCACGCTTCTATACGCGTGCCATGAAAAAAATCGGCCTGCTGAGTGTGGATGAACCCTTCAGGGGCCTCTTCACACAGGGTATGATCTGCCACGAAACCTATCAGGATTCACAAGGCAAATGGCTTTCCCCGGACCAGATTGAAAAAATTGACGGTCAGGACGGATACATCACCATTGATGGCGGTTCACCTGTCAAGGTCGGGCCATCCATCAAGATGTCCAAGTCAAAGAAGAACACAATCGATCCCGCCGACATTCTTCAGGCCTATGGTTCTGATACAGCCCGCTTCTTCATGCTCTCTGACAGTCCACCCGATCGTGACCTCGAATGGACAGAGTCCGGTATCGAAGGGGCCTGGCGCTTCACACAGCGCCTCTGGAGGCTTGTACAGACCTCTCTGGAGGCCTTGCCAGCAAAAGAGGCTTCTGCGCCTGCTGAGTTCTCTGAGGCCGCTACAGCGCTGCGTCGTACCCTTCACAAATCCATTGCCGGCATGACAGAGAATGTCGAAAGCTTCCGCTTCAATGCGGCAGTGGCCAAAATCTACGAGCTCACGAATTCTGTTTCCCAGTTCAAGCCGCAGTCGGACGCCGATCAGTGGGCCTTGCGTGAGTCCCTGGAAATCCTGGTCAGGCTCTGTGGCCCGATGATGCCTCATATCACAGAAGAACTCTGGCAACAGCTCGGCAACACAACACTTCTGGTCGATACATCCTGGCCGGAAGCTGACGAATCCCTGCTGGTCGACGACAGCCTGACCCTCCCGGTCCAGGTAAACGGCAAGCTTCGTGCAAACATTACTGTTGCAGCCAATGCGGATGAAAACGCAATTAAAACTGCCGCTCTGGCTGAACCAAATGTGCAACGGGCCATGGATGGCAAGGACATTCGCAAATTCATTCTGGTGAAAAACAGAATTGTGAATATTGTGGTCTAGTAGACAAACCTCAAACAAGGCTGGAGGCCTTTTATGAAAGCAAATTTATTTTTCACAGGAACAGAAATTCTTCTGAAGTCCGTGAAGGCCTCCTGCGCTCTGATTTGGAACAAAAGGTTCCATGCCCTTCTGGTCACTGTCCTCATGCTGTCCGGATGCGGCTTCAGGCCGCTCTATCAAAAGCAGAGCGGGCAGGAACAAACTGTTGTGGGTGATTTCCAGACAGTTCAGATTGCCCCGTTAAGCGGCCGTGAAGGGCAAATTCTGCACAACTTCCTCAGGGACAGGATCAATCCTTACGGACAGCCTTCCTCCCCCCGCTATCTCCTTCAGGTTGACGTGACCGAAAGCGAAAGTTCAGTCTCGACGCGTTCTGATGGTACATCCTCACGATCCAACCAGCAAATCGTCGCCACTTACAATCTGATTGATCTGGCAGCAGGCAAGAGCGTTTTCATAAATGAATCCCGTTCAACCAACTCGTTTGATTCCTTTACAAACGAATACTCGACCCTGGTATCGGAAGAAACAGCCAGAAGCAGAAACCTGTCTGTCATTGCCGATGACATTCGCCTGAAACTGGGTATCTTCTTCTCCCGGCAGAACTGATTATGAAAATCCCCGCCGGAAAAGCTGACAACTTCTGCAGATCACCGGACAAGGGGATGAGAGCTGTCCTCGTCTATGGTCCAGACGAAGGACTCGTTCAGGAACGTGTTCAGGCACTCATGGCTTCTGTTGTGGATGATCTCAAGGACCCCTTCCTTGTTGCCGATCTGGAAGCAGACGCCATCAAAAAGGATCCGGCCCTGTTGTCCGACGAAGTGCAGGCTGTCTCCATGATGGGAGGACGTCGTGTCATCCGGATTCGTTCCGCTGGCGATATGATAAACGATGTCATGCAGGATTTCCTGAAAACCGGGACATCATCAGATCAGGATGCTTTCGTCGTTCTTGAAGGAGGAGATCTCCCCGGACGCTCGAAACTGAGAAAACTTCTGGAAAACGAAAAACAGGCTGCAGCAGTTCCCTGTTATCGGGATGATGAACGATCGCTGCCAAATGTCATTTCTCAAATCATTGAATCAGAAGGTTTTTTTCTGGATCGTGACGCTCTCGCCTATCTCGTTGGCAGTCTTGGTGGTGATCGACAGCAAACGCGACGAGAATTGCTGAAGCTTTGCCTCTACAAAGGCTCACCCGGTGGCTCTGAGAAACCAACCATAACACTGGAAGACGCCACAGCCTGCATCGGGGACAGTTCCCTGCTGACACTGGACAATCTTTCCAGAGCTGTCGCTGAAGGAAATTTCAAGTCTCTCGAAACCAATCTGAACAAAGCCTGGCAGGACGGACAGAACCCCATCCCTGTATTGAGGACTGTCGCCCGTTACTTTCAGCGACTTCATTTCGTATCCGGTCTGGTTTCCAATGGCAAACCCATGGATCAGGCTGTCGGCTCCCTGCGGCCTCCTCTCTTCTGGAAAGAGGCGAACCACTTCAAACAGCAGGCCCAGGTCTGGACACCCCGCCTGCTTGATTTTGCCTTGTCCCATCTGCTCAAGGCTGAAGAGGAATGCAAGAAGACAGGTTCGCCGGCAGACGTCATCTGCGCGCGCACACTCATGGAAATTACGTCGAGGTCTCCATTAAGGCGCGGTGCGAAACGCTGACACAAAAAGAGCGGGGTTTTCCCCGCTCTTTTTACCTTCCGTGTCCGGCCTTATTGCTGATTCAGACGATGCAGGAGATCATCCAGCTGCTCAAGAGAATCATACTTGATGCTTAGAACACCGCCCTTGCCTTCAAAATCAATGTTCACCTGCAATCCCAGCATTGAAGAAAGGTCCTTTTCCAGAGACAGAGTGTCCTGATCCTTGTTTCCGGAAACTGTAATTCCCGGGGCCGCTTTTTTGATCTTGTTTCCGGCGTCTGTGTTCGCGTTCTGCGCTTTTCCCCAGGCCTTTACAAGCTTTTCCGTTTCACGCACAGAAAGGCCCTTGCCGATGACCTGGGACATGATTTCAGTTGGGTCCTCTGCCGTTACCAGAGCCCGGGCGTGCCCCATGGACAAACGGCCCTCGTTCACTTCATGCTGAACCTCTTCCGGAAGATTCAGCAAACGCAGCATGTTTGCAATATGGCTTCGACTCTTGCCGATAACCTTGGCCACTTCATCCTGCGTATGACCAAACTCATCCATCAGTCGCCGATAGCTGACAGCTTCTTCAATGGCTGTCAGATCCTGCCGTTGAACATTTTCAACAATGGCAACCTGCAGGACTTCTTCGTCCGAAAATTCCCGGATAACAACAGGAACGTCACGCAGTCCTGCACGCTGTGAAGCTCTCCAGCGGCGTTCCCCTGCGACAATTTCATAGTCGGATGGGCGTTCAGGATGACGGCGAACAACCAGGGGCTGGAGAAGCCCGGATTCACGGATGGAGCTTGTCAAAGCCTCAAGGGCTTCTTCCTCAAAAATCCGGCGTGGCTGTTTCTCGTTGGGGAAAATCTCGTCCAGCGGAACATTTTTGGTCGTTCTCACCTTGTCCAGGGATGCATAGTCCTCGTTCTCGTCACCAAAGAGTGCAGCGAGGCCCTTGCCGAGATTCTTCTTCTTTTCCACCACGGTGTTTCTCCGCTTTTATGGCTCTCTTCCCTGGTAACACAATTGGAAAAGAGCTTTTAAATCAATTTATTAATGAAAACACTGCTCAGGCAGCTGTTTCTTTGGCCAGATCCTGTTCCTGGCGAATGATTTCACCGGCAAGCTTGATATAGGCCTTGGAGCCAGCGCAGTTTACATCGTAAAGCAAAACCGGCTTTCCGTGAGACGGCGCTTCGGAAACCTTAACGTTTCGCGGAATCATGGTTTTGTATACCTTGTCCCCGAGGAACTCCCTCACGTCGGAAGCCACCATTTCGCAAAGATTGTTTCTGCGATCAAACATGGTGAGAATAATTCCCTGAATATCCAGGCGGGAATTCAGTCCCCTCTTCACGCGATCAATGGTTCTCAGCAAGTGACTCAAACCTTCCAGCGCATAGAACTCTGCCTGCAGGGGAACCAGAACGGAATCAGCTGCGACAAAGGCATTCAAGGTTAAAAGTCCCAAGGCCGGTGGGCAGTCGATCAGGATATAGTCAAAGTCTCCCAGAACCGGTTCCAGAGCACGAGACAATCGGAACTCCCTCTGAGGAGCATCAACCAGTTCGAGCTCGGCACCGGACAATTCAACTCCGGAACCGATCACCCGCATTCTGGGGACATCCGTTTTGAGAATGGTGTCCTCGATCTCGATTCCCCCAACCAGAACCTGATAGATACTGCGGGATCGATCATTGCTGTCAACACCAAGACCTGTTGAGGCATTGCCCTGGGGATCAAGATCAATCACCAGAACCTTCTTTTTACAGGCTGCCAGAGCCGTTGCAAGATTGACGGCCGTTGTTGTTTTGCCAACACCGCCCTTCTGATTTGCGACAGCCCAGACTTTGGCTTTTTTGGTGTGGGAAGAAGATTTGGAAGAACGGTTTGTCTGCGACACAGTCGTTATCCTTGGCGTTATCCTTGGAGACGAATGGAGAGGACAGAGGCCTCGGGGTCAGTCACGCTTGCATTTTTTTCTGCAACTATATTCCATGTCTTTTGCGCCAAGGTCAATTCTTCTTCCGCTGTTCGACCCTTCAAAAGCAAAAATTCTGTTTCACGTGAAACATTGGAAAAGGCTTTTCCAAGTTCCAGAATAACGTTCAAGGGAGCAAAGGCACGTGCCGTTACATAATCGACAGCAAAAGGTTCGACCTTTTCAATTCGTTTGTTGTGAACAATCAGGTTGCATTCTGTTTCACGTGAAACTTCTCTGAGGAATGTGGCCTTTCGAGTGTCTGATTCAATCGCGTGAACAGTCCCTACTCCGAGTATCGCCATGATCAGTGACGGGAAACCAGCCCCGCTTCCGAAATCGACAACTGTTTTTTTCTCCTCGACAGAATCAGTCAGATCCAGTCTGTAGTTTTTCGCAGAAAAATGATTCATATGAAACAGGACCTGGGCAGAGTCGAGAAAATGACGTTCCCAAATCTGATCCTGGGTAGAACGACTGACAAGATTGATGGCCCTATTCCATTTGAGAAGAAGATCATGATAGTGATTCAACTTGTCCAGTGTTTCACGTGAAACAGAAAAGTGATTCAAAAAAAGATCACGATCATGCAACATCGGTATTCTTTCTTTTAATAAAGCGAAGTAGGGCAACAAGCGCTGCTGGTGTTACTCCCGAAATGCGTCCGGCTGCTCCAAGGGTTTCCGGACGTGCAGCCTGAAGCTTTTGTTGAACTTCATTGGAAAGAGAAGGAACAGTGGAATAATCAAGATCAATCGGAAGCAACAGGCCTTCATCTTTCCTGAAAGCTTTGATGTCAGCTTCCTGCCTTTCAAGATAACCGGCGTAGAGACCATCAATTTCAATCTGTTCTCTGGTTTCTGAATCAATATCCCTCAATTCAGGCCAAAGGGAAGACAGATTATCAAAGGAAATATTCGGATAACGGAGCAGTTCAAAGGCAGATCGACGTTGCCCGTCCTGATTGACAGACAGTCCGCTTTTCGAGAGTTCGTTCGGTGTTGCCGAGAAGGATGCCATCAGCGCCCTGCCCTGCTTCAGCCTGTTTATCTTTGCCTTGAAGCTCTCTTCTCTTACAGAGCCAACACAGCCGATCTCAAGCCCCTGTTCTGTCAGGCGCTGATCCGCATTGTCTGCTCGCAAGCGCAGACGATATTCAGCACGGCTGGTAAACATCCGGTAAGGCTCGGTCACCCCCAGAGAGGTCAGATCATCCATCATGACACCGATGTAGGCATCAGCGCGATCCAGAACAAAATCACGATCTGATCCGGAGGCCTTCAAGGCAGCATTGACGCCTGCCATCAGGCCCTGCGCCCCGGCCTCTTCATAGCCCGTGGTCCCGTTGATCTGTCCTGCCAGATAAAGCCCCGGGAGTTTCAGTGTCTCAAGTGTCGGGCGCAGTTCACGTGGATCAATATAGTCATACTCAATGGCATAGCCATGTTGAAGGATCCTGCAATTCTCAAGACCCTCAATGGATTTCAAAAAGGCTTCCTGAACATCCAGAGGCAAGGACGTCGAAATCCCGTTGGGATAGACATTGATGTCATCCAGCCCCTCGGGCTCGAGGAAGATCTGGTGACGGTCCCGCTCGGCAAAACGCACCACCTTGTCTTCAATTGAAGGACAATAGCGGGGACCCGTCCCATCAATCTGCCCCGAATACATGGGAGAACGCGCAATGTTGTCAGCTATGATCTGGTGCGTCGTCGGGTTCGTGTAGGTGATATGACAGGAAATCTGGGGAACGGTAATTTTCGAAGTCAGCGTCGAGAAAGGTTCAGGGATCTCGTCACCCGGTTGTTCCTCAAGTTTGCTGTAGTCGATGGAGTTCCTGTCCAGGCGCGCCGGCGTTCCTGTTTTCAGACGACCCAGCTCAAATCCGAAGCGCTCCAAGGTATCAGAAAGCCCCAATGAGGGTGCCTCCCCTGCACGTCCCGCCGGGATTTTGGTTTCCCCAATATGAATCAGTCCCCTCAGGAAAGTCCCCGTGGTCAAAACCACAGCACCGGCACGAAGTGCGTGTCCGCTTCCGGTCACCAGACCTTCACAGCGATTTTGCGCAGAAAGAATCAAATCCTCTGCGGCTTCAGGAACAACAAAGAGATTGCCCTGTTCGGCAACCAGTTCCTGTACCGCTTTCCTGTAGAGTTTTCTGTCCGCCTGAGCCCGCGGCCCCCTGACAGCAGGCCCCTTGCTTCTGTTCAGCATCCGGAACTGAATTCCGCCCCGGTCAATAGCCCGCCCCATCAATCCGTCCAGGGCATCAATCTCCTTGACCAGATGCCCTTTGCCCAACCCGCCAATCGCGGGATTACAGGACATAACACCGATCGTATCAACAGAGTGTGTCACAAGTGCTGTTCTGGCACCCATTCGCGCTGCTGCAGCTGCGGCCTCTGTTCCGGCATGGCCACCGCCGACAACAAGAACATCCCAGCTTTGACGGGAAGCCTCTTGCGCTGAGAGTGGCTGAATAAAGTTGAACTGTTCCAGTTCTTCCATCTCATCCTCCTGCCTGAAAAGGCAGTTCCAATCCTGACTCAATGATTTGAACGAACAATGTTTTCTGGCCTGATAGAGGGTACGGATAGCAGAAAAAGTCTGTTCGTCTGGAAGTCTGTCGCCAAATCCTGTTGCTTCAATCAACTCAAATTCCTCGTGAGGGAACGGTGGCGACGCCTTGACGGGTTTCTTATACGATTTTTGATTTTCGGAAAAGACCTAAGATTCCCGCCCCCGTCTTCCCTGCTTTCTGTCGTGACTCTATCGCCCCGCAGACTTTTCCTGACAGAAACAAAAAACCGGCTCTGAACAATCAAAGCCGGTTTCGGACTGTTCTGTTGAAAAGGACTATTCCTTGTCAAAAGCCTCACGGATTTTCTGGTCCGTCTTGTACTGGGACAAAGCATAGACAGACCAGATTGCTGCCGGGATCCAGCCAATCAGGGTAATCTGCAAGAGCAGGCAGATAATTCCTGCAATTGGGCGTCCAATTGTAAAAAACTGAAGCCAGGGAATAAGAATAGCCAAAAGAAGTCGCATTGAAGAATCCTGTCTGCTGATCAGATTTGGGGGACAAGCCTTAATAAGCCTGATTCACAGTGTAGCAGAGTTTCTTCAAAAAAGAATCTTTCAATTTTTTACAGACATCCGGACCCGCTTCTTCCGGGTATCTCTTTCAAAAAATCATGTTTCACGTGAAACAAACTTCCCAAAGGTTTTGTTTTAAAAGATTTTTCACAGGCTATTTTCCGAGACAGAAGTCCCTGAAGATCACATCAAGCAGATCATCCACATCAACACGCCCCGTGATTCTTCCCAGGGAACGAACAGCCAGTCGGACATCCTCCGCCACAAGTTCAGGCAGATCCCCAGCCGCAAGAGCCCGGCTCAGCGATCCCTGTGCTTCCCGGAGTGCAACCCTGTGCCGTTCACGCGTCAGTGCCGCGCCTCCACTGGACACACCCATTTTCTCAGTGACCCAGCCTTCGAGCCTTTCAAGAAATCCGTCCACCCCTTGACCGTTTGAAACAGACAGAACGAAGATCCGGTCGCCTTCCCGCCGCTCGGAAAAGGCCTCGACTGCCTCTTTCAGCTTTTCGGCATGACTGCTCGCATCAAGCTTGTTCAGAACAATCAGAGCCGCGCTGTCAGACACCAGCTCAAGTGTCTCCTGATCAAGAAAAGCGTTCAGAGAACCGGCATCAGGAGTCCAGGAAGAAACATCAAAAACAGCAACTTTGAGATCAGAGGAATCAGCACGCGCACGCGCGCGTTTCATGCCTTCAAGCTCAATACCGTCGCCTTCCCTGCCTGCCAGATCACGCAAACCGGCAGTGTCCGCCAGTGTCACCGGATAGCCTGCAATGTTGAGGTGCGTCTCGATAACATCCCGCGTGGTTCCCGCGACATCCGAAACAATGGCAACATCACGCCGGGCCAGCAGGTTCAACAGAGAAGACTTCCCTGCATTGGGTGGTCCGACAATGGCAAGATTGAAACCGTCTCTCAAGCGTTCACCACGATGCCCGTCGTTCAAATGGTCCAGCATTTCACGGGACAGTTCTGTCAGTGTTTCACGGGCCTGATCCGAAATCCCCTCTTCGAGTTCCTCGTCAGGAAAATCGATATCGGCTTCCAGATGCGCCAAAGCCCGGACAAGACGGTCCTTCCAGCCTTCGACCAGACGCGACAGTTCCCCGTCCATCTGCCTGAGTGCCTGTTCGCGCTGTGCCTCTGTTTCCGCAGCGATCAAATCGGCCAGTCCCTCGACTTCAGCCAGATCAAGCTTGTCATTGTCAAAGGCCCGTCTGGTAAACTCGCCCGGCTCTGCAGGCCTGACACCCTTAAACCCTGACAGAGCTGCCAGAACACCGTCCACAACTGCGCGGCCGCCATGAAGATGCAACTCGAGGACATCCTCACCGGTAAAACTGGCCGGAGCCGAAAAGAAAAGGCAAAGAGCCTGATCAAGAAGGCTGTCGCTTTCAGGATCCCGTAACGATGCCAGCGAAGCAGTTCTTGGAACAAGAGGCCGTCTCACCATGCCTTCAATCACAGCTGCACACTGTGGGCCTGATATGCGAACAACAGCAACACCTGCCTGTCCCGGTGCTGTCGCCAAAGCAAAGATCGTTTGATTCATCATGGGGTTTCCAACACAGAAAACTTGTTTTTCATTCCCTGATCCAGTCTATCAAAAAGAGAATGAAAAACACGATATAGCCGATTAAAGCTGCAAAAGCCTCTTTTTCAAGGCAAAATATCCTTGAAAGAGTCCTGACGCAAAAGCAAATCTCAAAGCAGACAAAGCCTGGGAACAAAGATCAAAAATGGTTCAAGCCCAAAACAGACTTTCCAAGGAAAGCAGCCCCTATCTGAAACAGCATGAAACCAACCCTGTGGATTGGTATCCCTGGGGCGAGGAAGCTTTTGAACAGGCCAGAAAGGAGAAAAAACCCGTTCTGCTTTCTGTCGGCTATGCTGCCTGTCACTGGTGCCATGTCATGGCACATGAGTCCTTTGAGGACAAAAAGACCGCGACACTGATGAACGAGCTTTTCATCAACATCAAGGTTGACCGTGAGGAACGCCCCGATGTGGACTCACTCTATCAGGCCGCTCTTTCCGGCCTTGGGCAACAGGGGGGCTGGCCGCTAACCATGTTCCTCACACCGGATGGTGATCCCTTCTGGGGCGGAACCTACTTTCCACCAGAAGACAGAATGGGGCGTCCCGGCTTCAAATCCATTCTGAAAACACTAGCCGAAACCTACGACCAGGATAAAACGCGTGTCCAGACCAACATTGATGGCCTCAACGCCATCCTGAACAAAAAGTATCAAAACCGGAAAGGCCAGCTGATCCATCCCAACGTGCTGACAGAGGCAGCAACACGCCTGAACGAGCACATGGACGGCTTTTACGGTGGAATTGGTGAAGCACCGAAGTTTCCCAATGTCCCCCTGCTCCAGTTTCTGTGGCGCTGCTGGAAACGGACCGGAGACCAGAGCTACTTCCGCGCCGTTGACCTTTCCCTGCTGCGGATGTGTCAGGGCGGAATCTATGATCACATCGGGGGCGGTTTTGCCCGCTACACCGTTGACCGCCACTGGCTCATTCCGCATTTCGAGAAGATGCTCTATGACAACGCCCTGATGATCGAGCTTCTGACCGAAGTCTGGCAGGATACAAAAAATCCCGTCTATGAGGCCCGCATCCGTGAAACGATCGACTGGCTGCAGCGGGAGATGATGGCATTGAAATATCAGCCATCAGAAGAGGTTCAAATGTCCTGTGACGCAGACTTTCTGATGCGTTCAAATCTCTTTGCCGCCAGTCAGGATGCCGACAGCGAAGGCGAGGAAGGCAAATACTATATCTGGGACGAGGCCGAAATTGACAAAATCCTCGGACGTCAGAGTCATCTCTTCAAGGAAGTTTACAACATCAGCACCAGGGGAAACTGGGAAGGAAAGAATATCCTGAACCGTTCCCACAATCCCAAGCCAAGGTCCGGTGAAGACGAACAGAGTCTGGCGGAAATGCGGGAAGTTCTGCTGGCACATCGCATGAACAGGGTCAAACCCGGCTGGGATGACAAGGTTCTGGCCGACTGGAATTGCATGATGATCCACAGTCTTGCCCAGGCCTCACAGGTCTTTGCCGAAGACGGCTGGCTCATCATGGCCAAGGAGGCCTTTTCCGATCTCAACGATCTCATCCTCAAAAATGGTGATCTTTTCCACTCCTGGCGTCGTGATCGCTTCAGCGCCCCGGCCCTGCTTGACGACTTTGCCTGGCTGGCCCGTTCAGCCCTGACCCTTTACGAAGTCACCGGGGAACAGTCCTATCTGCTCATTGCTGAAAAACTGGCCGACCGGGTTGAAGAGCTCTTTGTTGATGAGGTTTCCGGAGGATACTTCCAAACGCCAAGGTTCGATGCGGAGAGCACACAGAAAACATCCCTGCCCCATCGGGTGAAAACAGCAGACGATGCCGCTGTACCAAGTGGAAATGCGGTCATGCTCGGTCTGCTGACAAGGCTCTACTACCTCACCGGAAACAAGGATTTTGCCGTTCGCTCCGACAGACTGGAAGAAGCCTTCGCAGGAAACCTCTTTGAAAACTTCTATCCCCTTTGCGGATTTATGAGTCAGATCGAATACAGGCGCGACCCCATTCAAATCCTGATTATCGGATACAAGGCCGATCCCAAAACCCAGGAAATGATCCGGCAGGTCTGCAGCTACAGCATTCCGAACAAGACCCTGCAGGTCATAGAGCCCGACATGCTGGAAAAAGAACTCCCCGGAACACACCCTGCCTACGGGCGATCCCAGAAGGATGGAAAAACCACAGCCTATCTCTGCAGAAACCAGACCTGTTCCGCACCACTGACACAGGCGCTTGCCCTTGGGAACAGCCTCAAACTCATGACCGGTTTGCAACGGCAAAACCAGCAATAACCCCCAACAGGAATTCAAGATGACAAAAGCAATTCGCATTTATGAAACAGGCGGCCCCGAAGTTCTCCGTTTCGAGGACGTCGATGTTCCCACACCTGCCCCGAATGAAGTCCGCATCAAAAACACAGCGATCGGTCTGAACTTCATCGACACCTATTTCCGCTCCGGTCTTTACAAGGTCCCCCAACTCCCGCAGACACTCGGCATGGAAGGCGCCGGCGTTGTCCTGGAGGTTGGTTCGGAAGTCACTGACATCAGCGAAGGCGACCGTGTGGCCTATGCAGCAGCGCCCATGGGATCCTACTCCCAGGAACGCGTCATGCTCGCAGAAAAGGTTGTCAAAATCCCTGATTCCATCAGTGATGAAACCGCAGCAGCCATGATGCTCCAGGGGATGACAACAGAATATCTGATCAGACGCTGCTACTGTGTTGAACCGGGCGACGTGGTCCTGCTTCACGCGGCAGCCGGCGGCGTTGGCTCCATTGCAGCCCAGTGGCTCCGTGAACTCGGTGCGACAACAATCGGCACCGCCGGATCGGACGAAAAATGTGAACGTGCGCGCGATCTTGGTTGTCACCATGTCATCAACTACAGAACAGAGAACTTTGTAGAACGTGTCAGGGACATCACTGACGGCAAAGGGGTTAACGTCGTTTATGATGCCGTCGGCAAGGACGTTTTCCTGCCTTCTCTGGACTGTTTGAAGACCCGTGGCACCATGGTGACCTTCGGGAATGCTTCCGGCGCTGTGGAACCAATTGAGCCGCTTTTGCTCAGCAACAAGGGTGGTTTGTTCCTCACCCGCCCCATTCTGGCGCATTACACAGGCACCAGACAGGAACTGCTGCTGTCTGCCAAAAGCCTCTTCAACGTTGTGGAAAGCGGTGCGGTCAAGGTTGACATCAACCAGCGCTACGAACTGAAGGATACAGCCCGGGCACACAGGGATCTGGAAGCCCGCAAAACAACGGGCTCCACAATCATCCTGCCCTAGTCAGACATCTGCACAGGCGAACAGATTGCAATGAGGAAACCGTTGGGGTCACTGACATAGGATGTTGTCTGACCCCATTCTTCATCCCTGACGTCCTGTTCCAGCCTGGCACCGGCCTTCAGAGCCCTCGCCAGAGCCGCTTTGACATCATCTGTTTCAAGGGAGATTTCAAAAACCGGGTTTTTCGGATTGTGCTCAAGCGTCGGCTTGCCAAGTGATGTCATCAGCTCCCGTGATGAAAAGGACAGCGTGACAGCCCCGGTATCCAGTTCTCCGTAATCTTCTGATTCATGAAGAAATCCCCTGCTCAACCCAAAGGCCCTTTCATAAAACGCCAGGGTTTCCGGAACAGAATCAACATAAAATATTGTATAGCGAAAGCGCATTTCCCTGTCCTTTTTCCTGAAAGAAACACACCATGACAAAAGAGCCGCTTCAATGTTTGAAGCGGCTCTTTCTTTTCTGTCAGACTACCTTGATGTGTCCCAGTGCTGAGTCAGTATGGTCTGTACCCCGGGGACATCCGCACTTGATCCAACATCTTCCTGTCCCTGATCAGATGCAAAACTGGACATCGCTGAAACAAGCTGGTCCACGCTGTTCTGCATCAGGACCGCCCCGTCAGAAGTTCTGATATCCGCAACAGCACGGTCATAGGTGCTGTCATACCAGTCTTCGACCGTGACCGTCGCATCACTGTCCAGAACCTTGATCAGGAGATCATCGCCAGCTTTCTCGAACCAGAGCTGATCATGACGAACACCATTGTCAAAGAGAATGGTATCTTCATCACTCCCCGATGTTGCCTGCCTCTGAATCGTATCCTGCCCGGAAGCAGTGTCGAAAATATAGGTATCTTCTCCTGCGTCACCTGAAAGTTGATCATTTCCTGCACCACCGATGAGAAGATCATCGCCGGAACCGCCCTGCAATGTATCAGTTCCCGCCGTACCAAAGACAATATCTGCACCATCGGAGACGCCTGCACTGGAAACATTCACAACCGAAACATTGAATTCCGAGCCATCCTCGAAGCGGAAGGTCTCGATACGATCCTTTTCCTCTGTCCAGTTCTTCAGACGAATGCGATCACTCAGAGCCTCAAAGGCCGCATCTGCATTGATGGGGTCCTTCAGCGCAACAACCAGATCAGAACCATCCTGACGGATCAGGATGTCTGCAGCCGTGATACCCGCACCAAAGGCAAGAACATCACTGCCGCCATCACCATGAACCTCACGCGTTGCTGTCCGATAGGCTGTGTAGGCCTCTCGGTGTGTCCGTGTACCCTTCTTGTCATCCTGACCATAGGTATAGGTCGAGGTCCAGGTCCGATAGGCTGTATAGGCCTCCTGATAGTCTTCGCTGTAACGGTGCTCGTCGTGCACAAGATCACTGCCATCACCGCGGCCAAAGACATAAACATCATCACCGGAACCACCGTAAAGCTCGTCAGACCCGGCATTCCCGATCAGACGGTCATTGTCAGCCTCGCCATAAAGACGGTCATTGTCCGCTCCACCAGACAGCGTGTCAGCACCCGCACCACCATGCAGAACATCCTCACCGCCATCGCCAAAGACAATGTCTGCACCGGAACCGGCATGAACCGTATCAGCGCCGCCAAGGGCAACAATACGATCACTGACATCTGTTCCCGTAATCGTATCCGCAGAGTCTGTGCCCGAGGTATAGGCAACAACTGACAGATCAGAACCGTCTGACAACGCAAAGCTCACCTTCTGTGCATCAGAACTGAAATAGCCCTCAACCGTAATCCGGCCATCCTGTGGCAAACGCGCAATCAGATCATCACCAATCCGCACAAAAACCACATCGTCTGCTGCAATACCGGCGCCCAGCTCAACCCTGCCAGCCACATCAGTGTTGCGGATCACATCCTGACCATCACCAAGCGCATAGACGTAGGTGTCTGTTCCCGAGCCACCAATCAGCGTGTCGTTCCCCGTACCGCCGATCAGACGGTCATCACCCGCCCCGGCATCAAGGGTATCATCGCCTGCTCCACCGGACAGCGTATCCGCCTCTGAACCCGTGGTCGCGGTGTCATTCCCCGCACCAAGATCAGCATCAACGGCCGTCTCGCTCCACGTCAGAACATCAGCACCGGCTGTGCCAACAGCACTGACAATGCCACTGACTGTCAGCTCGGAACCATCCTCAAAGCGGAAGGTCTCGATACGATCCTTTTCCTCTGTCCAGTTCTTCAGACGAATGCGATCACTCAGAGCCTCAAAGGCCGCATCTGCATTGGAAGGATCCTTCAACGCAACAACCAGATCAGCACCATCCTGACGAACCAGAATATCCGCAGCCGTAATACCTGCACCAAAGGCAAGAACGTCACTGCCGCCATCACCATGAACCTCACGCGTTGCTGTCCGATAGGCTGTGTAGGCCTCTCGGTGTGTCCGTGTACCCTTCTTGTCATCCTGACCATAGGTATAGGTCGAGGTCCAGGTCCGATAGGCTGTATAGGCCTCCTGATAGTCTTC